>NZ_VDMJ01000099.1:393-1016 GCF_006335115.1 Streptomyces sp. NP160 | reverse complement strand
GCACCGCGTCGTCGTCGGCGCCCATCCGGGCCGTCGACGTGGGGTGCAGGCCGGTGCGCGCGGTCCGCTGCACGAAGGCCAGCAGCTCGGCGTCGGTGACGACGTGCGTGCCGGGCACCACCTCGCCGCCGTCGTAGGGCTCGAAGGCCGGCTGCGACAGCAGCTCGCGGACGGTGCGCAGCACCCGCACCCACGCCTGGCGGTCGCTCTCGGTGGACAGGTAGTTGTTGACGATGACCGGCACGTCGGAGGGGTCGGTGGACCGCAGCGACACCCGGCCGCGCGAGGTGACGCGGCCCGGGTAGGCGTACAGCTGGTAGCCGTGGCCCTCCACGACCGGCATGCCGGCCACCGGCCACACCAGGCTGGAGAAGAACACCGTCGCCTCGGGCACCAGCTGCTCGGGCGCCGTGCGCAGGAAGCCGCCGGCCTCGATGTGCGTGCTGGCCCCCGGGCCGCTGCCCAGGGCCAGCCACTGCGCTGCGGCGGCGAGCAGGTTGGGCTTGTGCTTGATGCTCGCCATGCTCACCGGCTGGCTGCAGCGGTGCTGGACGAAGGCGCCCAGGTGGTCCTGCAGGTCGCGGCCCACGCCGGGCAGGTGCTGGACGACGTCGACGCCGGCG
>NZ_VDMJ01000099.1:0-317 GCF_006335115.1 Streptomyces sp. NP160 | reverse complement strand
CGACGGCGCGGCCGCCCTCGACCACGACGCGCGTGACCAGCGCACGGGTCTGCACGCGCAGCCCGCCGCGACCGGTGCGGCCGTGCAGGTGGGGGGTGAGGTAGGCGTCCGCGGCGGTGACGCGGCGGCCGCGCTGCTGGGCCTTCTCGAAGCGGCCGACGCCGTCCTGCACGTCGTTGGGGTCGGTGGCCACCGGGTGCCCGGCCTGGCGGGCGGCCTCGAAGAACGCCGCGTGCAGGGGGCTGTCGGCGGGGTCCGGGGTGAGCACGTGGGCGCCGGCGCGGCCGCGGCTGGGGCCGGCGGCCGGGGTCAGCGCC
>NZ_VDMJ01000098.1 GCF_006335115.1 Streptomyces sp. NP160 | reverse complement strand
CGGCGCAGCGCCGGGGAGGCGCCGCGCCGCCGCGGCGCCGGCGAGGTCGCCGGCGCCGCAGCGGACGTGGTCGAGGACGTCACTTGACCGTGAAGCCCTGCGAGGTCGCGAAGTCCTTGATCTTGGTCTCCCACTGGGCCAGGGCACCGACCATGTCGCCGCGGTTGGTGATCGACGGTCCCATGACGTCGGTGTAGCTGGAGTACACGGTGTCCATGAACGGCAGCCACTCGAAGTCGGTGTTGACGTTCTGGGAGGCCTCCACGAACACCTCGTTGACCTTCTGGCCGCCGTAGAACTCCGGCGTCTGGTCGACGAAGGCGCTGTCCTGCAGGATCGAGTTCAGCGGCGGGAAGAGGAACTGCTCGGTGGCCAGCTTCATGGCCGGCTCCTTCTCCACGTTGATCCAGCGGGCCAGCTCGGCAGCGGCCACGGGGTTCTTCGTGCTGGAGATGACGGCGTCGGTGGACCCGCCCCAGTTGCCGGTGGCCTTGCCGCCGGCGGTGAACTGCGGCAGCTGGGCGGCGCGCCAGTTCCCGGAGGTGTTCTTGGCGGTGCCCTGCAGGAAGACCGGGCCCCAGGCGGCCGTCAGCCAGGAGGCGTACGTGCCGGCCGAGAGGCCCTGGTACCACTGGTCGGTGAAGTCGGGGTCGACCGCCACCAGGTCCTTCTGGACCAGGCCCTGCCAGAACTCGACCACCTGCGTGGCCTCGGCGCCGGTGAGGTCGACGGTGACGGTCTTGTCGCCGTCGTAGGCGAACGGCTTGGCGCCGTTGGCCCACATGAACCCGATCATCTGGCCGGCCTGGTTGGGGGGCAGGTCGGTGAGGTAGCTGTTCGGGCTCGCGATGCGGTAGGTCTGCGCGGCGCTGGCGAACTCGTCCCACGTGGTGGGCGCCTGCACGCCGGCGGCCTTGAGCAGGTCGTCGCGGTAGAGCATGCCCATCGGACCGGTGTCCTGGGGGACGGCGTAGACCGCGGAGTCGCGCGAGACCTGGTTCCAGACCCACTCCGGGTACTGGCCGGACAGGTCGCCGAAGCCGTTCATGCCGGACAGGTCCAGCAGGTTGTTCCCGATGAGGAAGGAGGAGATGTACTGGTACTCGATCTGGCAGACGTCGGGGGCGCCCTTGCCGGCCTTCAGGGCCGTGCGCAGCGCGGTGTACTGGTCCAGGCCCTGGCCGGCGTTGACCACCTTGACCTTGATCTTCGGGTACTGCTGCTGGAACAGGTCGACCTCGTTCTGGATGTCGGGCACCCAGGTCCAGAAGGTCAGCTCGGTGTCGGTGTCCATCGCCTTGGCGAAGTCGTCGGAGGAGACAGGGGTCGCCGAGGCGCCGTTCCCGCCACCCGTGTTGCTGCCGGCGCAGGCGGCGAGGCCGAGGGCTGAGACGCCGAAGAGGCCGGCCAGGGCGGCGCGGCGGGACAGGGGCGTGCTGGGGATCTCGAACAAGGGAACTCCTTCGTCCTGGTGTTCGTGGTGGGGTCCGGTCGTGCTGCTCGGCGCTTCGTCAGGGGGAGGGCGGACCTCCCGGCGTGTCGTGCGGGGGGGCCGAGCTGGCGCGGACGACGAGGGAGGCCTGGACCGAGACCGTCCGCTGCGCCACCGGTCGCCCCTCCAGGGCGCGGACGATGTGCTCCACCGACGTGCGGGCCATGGCCTGGAAGTCCTGGCGGATGCTGCTCAGCGGCACCACCTGGAACTCCGACTCGGGCAGGTCGTCGAAGCCGACCACCG
>NZ_VDMJ01000097.1 GCF_006335115.1 Streptomyces sp. NP160 | reverse complement strand
CGGCGCTCGCCGCGGGCGCCGCAGCCACCGCGGCCTGCCTGGACGCCCTCGGGGTGGGGCGCACGGACGGGGCGCGCCCCCAGGACGCCTGGGCCCTGCTGGCGGCGTGCCTGGGCGGGTCCGTGGTCAGCGTGCTCGTGCAGGCGGGCCTGGGCGAGACCCGGGCCCTGTCGCCCGACCTCGCACCCGCCGAGCTGGTGCGGGCGCTCGCCGGGTCGTTCGTGCTGCTGGCGGCCGCCCACCGCGTGCCCGGCCTCGTGGGCCAGGGCGCCCGGGGGGCGGACGACGCAGCGGCGGGCGAGACGACCTCCGGGCCGGTGGAGGCCGTGGCCGTGTGGCTGGGAGGGCTCGGCGCCCTGTGCCTGGTCTTCGTGGCGCTGGACGGCGTGCCGGTGGCCTTCTCGACGTTCCCCGTGGCGGTGTGGGCCGCGCTGCGGCTGCCGC
>NZ_VDMJ01000096.1 GCF_006335115.1 Streptomyces sp. NP160 | reverse complement strand
GTCGAGCACCACGAGGGCCTGGCGCACGAAGACCAGGGTCATGAGGACGACGAGCACCGCCAGCGTGGTGCCCGCCAGCGGGCGGCGCGCGGCCTCGACCACCACCACCACCGTGGCGACCGCGAACGGCACGTACGGCAGCGCCTTGAGCGCCACCGAGCCCCTCACCGACCCGGCCACCGAGCCGTCCCCCGACTCGCGCACCGAGCCCCGCACGAGCGTCGAGGCTGCGATGACGGCGAACGCCGCGGTCCACAGCACGTCGAGCAGGCCGCCGGTCGAGAACTCGCCGGCAGCGCTGAGGTACACGAACAGCGAGTCGCTGACGGCCATGAGCGCCACGCCGACGGAGATGCCCACCAGTGCCCGGTCGGCCCGGGACCGCGAGAGCACCGCGAGGGCCGTGGTGAGCGCGATGATGTCCGAGACCGGGTACGCGGCGCTGGTGAGCAGGGCCAGCAGGGACGGCGCCACCTGGTGCACCAGGACGCCGAGCACCAGGGTCCAGCTGATGAGGAACAGCGCCACGGCGATGATCACGCCGTCCAGCAGGCTGCGCACGCGCGAGGTGGTGCGGACCGCGCCGTGGCTGATGGCGACGACCGCGAGGGGCGCGAGGGCGCCGAAGCCGAGGAAGCCGACGTCGGCGAAGGAGGGCGCGGGGACCTCGACGCGCAGCACCGACTCGTAGACCACCCACGCGCACTGGCCCGCGGCCCAGGACCCGGTGGCGGCGGTCAGCAGCCACCAGCCGCCGGGGCGGCGACCGGGGCCGTCGGCCGCGCGCTCCCGGCGGGCGCGCAGCCCGCTGAGCACGGCGGCCGCCGCGGCGACGGCCGCCTCGGTCACACCGACCACGGCCGTGCCGGCCGCCGGGGACAGGGCGAGGACTCGCTGCAGGGGGTCGGCGAGCGCGACGAGGGCCACCGGCAGCGCAGCGAGCAGCCAGGGGTGGGAGCGCCAGCGGTCACCGGAGCGGCGACGGCTCCGGTGCGCAGGGCGAGGGGTCACACCTGTCCATCGACGCCCCGGGGCCGGGCCGGAGCGGCAGGGAGCCCTGCTCACCCCGTCGGCGCAACGCCGGTCCCCCGCGGCGTCCCCCGCCGGCCCGGGACGCACGAAGGGCCGGCACCTCGCGGTGCCGGCCCTTCGCCTGCGGGTGGAGCTGAGGGGACTCGAACCCCTAA
>NZ_VDMJ01000095.1 GCF_006335115.1 Streptomyces sp. NP160 | reverse complement strand
CCCACCAGCAGCAGGAGGCCTGATGTTCACCGGCATCGTCGAGGAGCTCGGAGAGGTCGTCGCGCTCGAGCGCGGCGAGGCCTCCGCCCGCCTCACCGTCCGCGGCCCGCTCGTCACCGGGGACGCCGTCCACGGCGCGTCCATCGCCGTGGACGGCTGCTGCCTGACCGTGGTCGAGGTCCAGCACGACGACGACGGCGGC
>NZ_VDMJ01000094.1:832-975 GCF_006335115.1 Streptomyces sp. NP160 | reverse complement strand
CCCGGCGACCGGGTGGACCTGGAGCGCCCGGTCGCCGCGGGCGGTCGGCTCGGCGGGCACGTCGTGCAGGGCCACGTCGACGGCGTCGGCGAGATCGCCGCGCGCGTGCCGGGCGACCGGTGGGAGGTCGTCACGGTGGTGGT
>NZ_VDMJ01000094.1:607-745 GCF_006335115.1 Streptomyces sp. NP160 | reverse complement strand
GCGCCGAGCGGGCGTGGTTCTCCGTCTCGCTGATCCCCGAGACGCTGCGCGCCACCACGCTGGGCCGCAAGGGCGTCGGCGACCCGGTCAACCTCGAGGTGGACGTGCTGGCCAAGCACGTGGAGCGGCTGCTCGCCG
>NZ_VDMJ01000094.1:0-507 GCF_006335115.1 Streptomyces sp. NP160 | reverse complement strand
GGCGTGGACCGTCAAGCACGGCTCCGGCCTGCTGTGCGCGCCGCTGCCCGCGGTGCTGGCGGACTCCCTCGCCCTGCCCGACATGGTGGAGCGCAACGAGGACTCGCTGCGCACCGCCTACACCGTGACGGTCGACGCCGCCTCCGGCGTCACCACGGGCATCAGCGCCGCCGACCGCGCCCGCACCGCGCGGGTGCTCGCCGACCCGGCCTCCGGGCCGGCCGACCTCGTCCGGCCCGGGCACGTGCTGCCGCTGCGCGCCCGGCCGGGAGGGGTGCTGGAGCGCCGCGGGCACACCGAGGCCGCCGTCGACCTCTGCCGCCTCGCCGGCCTGCCCCCGGTGGCGGTCATCACCGAGCTGGTCGACCTCGACGACCCCGACGGCGGCATGCTCCGCGGGGCCGCCGTCGTCGCGCTCGGCGCCGAGCACGAGCTGCCGGTCATCACGATCGACCAGCTCGCCACCCACCTGCGCACCGCCGCCGAGCCACCCTCCCACCGTGATCA
>NZ_VDMJ01000093.1 GCF_006335115.1 Streptomyces sp. NP160 | reverse complement strand
CGTCGACGCGCTGTCCGACCCGGCGTTCCTCTCGGGCCTGGTGCGGGTCGCGCTGTTCCTGGTGGTGCAGGTGCCGATCATGCTGGGCGTGGCGCTGGTCATCGCGCTCCTGCTCGACTCCGGCGTGCTCTACGCGCAGCGCTTCATCCGGCTGGCCGTCTTCCTCCCCTACGCCGTGCCCGGCGTGGTGGCCACCCTCATGTGGGGCTACCTCTACGGCCCCGACTTCGGGCCGTTCGCGCAGGTCGCGAACGCGCTGTCGCTGCCCAGGCCGCCGTTCCTGTCGAGCTGGATGCTGGGCTCGATCATGAACATCGTCACCTGGTCGTTCGTGGGCTACAACATGATCATCATGTTCGCGGCGCTGCGCGGGATCCCGAGCGAGCTCTACGAGGCAGCGCGGATGGACGGCGCCAGCGAGCTGCGCATCGCGTGGTCGGTGAAGATCCCCGCCATCCGCAGCGCGATCCTCCTGACGCTGATCTTCTCGGTGATCGGCAGCTTCCAGCTGTTCAACGAGCCGCAGCTGCTCCGCACGCTGGCGCCCTCGGTCATCGACACCGCCTACACCCCCAACCTGTACGCGTACAACCTCGCCTTCACCAACCAGAACGTGAACTACTCGGCGGCGGTCGCCTTCCTGCTGGCGCTGGTCATCGCCGTCCTGTCGTACGTCGTGCAGCTGTCGGCCCAGCGGAAGGAGCGCCGCTCGTGAGCGCCGCGACGAGCCCCACCACCGGCAGCGCCCCGACCGCCGCCGTGTCCGCCCTCGAGGGCACCTCCCGCACCGGCCGGCGCCGGCGCGGGG
>NZ_VDMJ01000092.1 GCF_006335115.1 Streptomyces sp. NP160 | reverse complement strand
GGACCTCGACGACACCGGCGCCGCGGAGCAGGGGGGCGAGGCCGCTGGGGTCGACGGCTATCACGCCGTCGGGGGCGGGCCTGCCCTGGGCTGTCCACAGGTCGGTGAGCAGCTGCGCGGCGTAGGGGAAGTGCGGGCTCAGGCCCACGTTCTGCGAGTAGCTGATCTGCTCGGCGGGGTAGAGAGCTCTGTGCTCGGGCCCCAGGTCGCGCACCGGTCCGGTGAGGCGGTCGAGGTCGTCGTTCGAGCCGGCGTCGGACAGCGACAGGCGACCGTCGTTGACGTCGAGCAGCGCCCAGGTGCCGATGATCCCCCCGGTGGGCCGCAGCTCCGCCGTGTTCTGGAAGGCCACCAGGTAGGACTTGGGCCCGTCGCCGCCGAGGATCCCGGGGAGCGCCGCGAGCAGGGCCTGGCCGCGGCTGAGGCCGCCGGCCAGCTGGTCCACGCCCGACTGGGCCTGCGCCACGCCGCCCGAGAGGCCGGGGGGCAGTCCGGCCACGTCCACCGCCGCGGCGCGGTCGCGCGCCGACCGCGCCGCCTCAGCAGCCGGGGCCAGGTCCTGCGCGAGGACGGCGATGCCCGCGGGGTCGAGGCTGCCGTCGGCGCGGACGGCCGAGCCGCTGGACAGCGCCTCGCTGGCCGCCCTCAGCGCAGGCACCGCCCCTTCGCCGACGGCCTGGTCGACCGCGCCCACCGTGGTGCGGACCGCCCCGACCACCTCGCCGGGCTTGCCCGGGACGAGGGAGCCGACCACGAAGGGCACGCTGTCGGCCGCGCGACGGGCCGCGGAGGTCTCGCGGGCGGCGGCCTCGGTGGCAGCGGCTGCCGCGGCGAGGTCACCCGCACCCGTCGCAGCCCGCACCTCCTGGACGTGCGCGCTAGCGGCGCGCACGTGAGCGGCGAGCGCACGGGCCTGCACCGCGCCCCAGACCACCAGCACGCCGAGGAGCACCAGGACGATGACGAGCACCCGGAGCGCTGTGCGGCGCCACCGGAGTCGCTCCTGGCCCGCGGGGCCCTCAGGGACCCGCCCCCTGCGTCGGGACGAGCTCACCGCTCGGCGTCGCCGAGGGGTCCTGCCTGCGGGCCGGGCTGCCCGGGCTGCCCNNCGCCGGCGGCGTCGCGCTCGACCGAGCTGGCGGGCGGGGCCGACGACGGGACCACTGGGAGCGGTGGTGGCGGCGCGGGGCGCCCGGGCTGCTCCTGCGGCGCAGCCGAGCGGGTCAGCGGCGGCTCGGGTCCGGGATGCACGGGTTCGCCGGGGGCCCTCCAGCCGCCGCGAGGAGGCTGCGCGGCGCCGGTGGCGTCAGGACGCCTCCGCGCAGAGGGACGGCCGGGCTCGACCGGCTGGTAGCGGTACGCGTAGGTCTGGTAGGCGTCGACGCCCTTGGTGGGCAGTCTGGTGAGCACGCCGCCGAGCACGGTCGCGTTGACGGCCGAGAGCGCCTGGAGCGCCCGCTCGAGCTGCGGGCGCCGCACGCGGCCGCTCCCGACCACGACCAGCGCGCCACCCACTGCCTCCGCCAGCACGGCGGAGTCGGTGACGGCAAGGAGGGGAGCTCCGTCGAGCAGCACCACGTCGAAGCGCTGCTCCAGCTCCTGGAGGACCTTGGTCATCTGGTCGGAGGCGAGGAGCTCGCTGGGGTTGGGGGGCACGCCCCCCGAGGTGAGGACCCACATGCCCTGGGAGTCCCCCCACGGCTGCAGCACGTCGTCGAGGGTGGCGTCACCGACGAGCACGGTGGTCAGGCCGGCGGCGCCCTCCAGCCCCAGGTAGGTGGCCACCATGGGGCGCCGCAGGTCCGCGTCCACGAGCGCCACGCGGACCCCGGCGCCCGAGAGGGTCAGGGCGAGGTTGATGGCGGTGGTGCTCTTGCCCTCGCCCTCCAGGGACGAGGTGACGACCACCGAGCGGGCGCCGGAGGCGGCCGTCGCGAACTGCAGGTTGGTCCTCAGCTGCCGGAAGCACTCGGCGCGGACGCCCCGGGGCTGTTCGACCACCACGAGGGGGTGGTCCGCGGCCTCGGCGTCGTAGGGCATGCCGGAGAGCACCGGTACCCCGAGCTGGCCGAGGTCGTGCTCGCCGCGGACCGTGGTGTCGAGGGTCTCGCGCAGGACGGCGAGGCCGACTCCCACGGCGAGGCCCACCAGCAGGCCCAGCGCCAGGTTGAGCGGGGTGTTGGGGGAGGACGGGGCGGCGGGCACGACGGCGGGCTGCGTGGTGGTCAGCTGCACCGGGGCGGTGGTGCCGGTGCCGTTGCCCTCCAGCTCCGCGACCGCCGTGATGAGCGAGGCCCCGACGGCGTTGGCGATGGCGGCCGCCTGCTGCGGCGAGGGGTCGGTGACCGTGATGTTGATGAGCACCGTGTCGAGGGGGGCCTCTGCGGTGATGCGCTGCGCCAGGGCCCCGGGGGTGGTGTCGAGGCCGAGCTCCGCGATCACGGGCTCCAGCACCTTCGGCTGGCTGGCGACGTCCGCGTAGGACTGCACGCGCTGCTGCACGAAGGTGTTGCCCGCGTTCAGGTCGGACGTCGACGAGGCGCCCGACGTCCGGACGAACAGCTTGGTCTGCGCCTGGTACTCCGGCGTCGCTGCCAGCGTGGCCGCTGCAGCACCGGCCAGCGCCAGCGCCGTGAGGACCACGATCGACAGCCACCTCTTGCGCAGCACGCGCAGGTAGTCGGTGAGCTCCACGCTCTCCCCCCTCGTCCGTGATGACGATCGTGGCACAGCCCGGAGGTCCCGAACACGGCCTCGACCAGCAGACGCGTCCGTCTGGGCACCGCGTGCGCCCCGGACGGCCCTGCCGCGCCCTCGTCAGGGGG
>NZ_VDMJ01000091.1 GCF_006335115.1 Streptomyces sp. NP160 | reverse complement strand
CGGCCGCAACTGGTTCCAGCTCTACCTCATGCGCCAGCGCGAGATCTCCTACGCCCTGGTCCAACGCGCCGCCGCCGCCGGCTTCGACACCCTCTTCTTCACCGTGGACACCCCCGTGGCCGGAGCCCGCCTGCGCGACAAGCGCAACGGCTTCTCCATCCCACCCCAGCTGACCCTGCCCACCGTCCTGGACGCCGCCACCCGCCCCTGGTGGTGGTACGACTTCCTGACCACCCCCAAGCTGGAGTTCGCCTCCCTGACCGCCACCGGCGGCACCGTCGGGGACCTGCTGGACATGGCCATGGACCCCACCATCTCCTTCGCCGACCTGACGGTCATCCGGGACATGTGGCCCGGCAAGCTCGCC
>NZ_VDMJ01000090.1 GCF_006335115.1 Streptomyces sp. NP160 | reverse complement strand
CCCAGCACCCGGGAGGCGGTGGCCGCGGTGCGCGCCCAGCGCGAAGAGGTGGCCACCGCGGCGCGGGTGCTGGCACGGATGCGTTCCCAGCAGGCCCTGGTCGGCTCCATCCAGGCCGGCCAGATCCGGGACCTGGCCGCGCTGTCCTGGCTGTACCGCAGCGCCGGCCGCGGTCCGGCCTTCCCCGACCCCGGCTCTGGTTCGGGTGAGGGGATGGGTGCGGTCTTCGCTGCCCAGGCCCAGGCGGTGGCTGCGGCGGGGTTGGAGGACCTGGTCGCGGAGCTGGCCGCGGCGCTGGGGTGGACGCAGTACACCGCCCAGGCCCAGGTGCTGCTGGCCCAGCAGGTGGTGGCGGTGATGCCGCACGCCCTGGACCGCCTGGGCGCCGGTCAGCTGAGCATGGCGATGCTGACCGCCACCGCCCGCCGCCTCGGCGATGTCGATGACGTGGTCGCGGCCACCATCGAGGAGCACCTGTTCGGCCCCGATGCAGCCGGGGTGGGGCTGACCGCGGCGAGCTTGCGCGAGGAGGTCGACCACCAGCTGGCGCTGCACGACCCCGCCGCCGCGACGCGGCGGGTGCGGGCCAAGACCTGCGCGCGGCGGGTGTGCTTGACGACGCTGGGGGATGGGCAGGCCAAGCTGAGCCTGATCGGGCCGGTGACCGCCCTGGCCGGGGTGGCCCGGCAGGTCGATGCCGCGGGCAGGGCGAACCTGGTCGCCGCCAAGGACGCCGCCCGCCGGGGTCAGCCCGCTCCCGGTGGTGGGGACCCCTACGGCGAGCCCACCGCTGCCACCGACCAGCCTGACCAGCCTGACCAGCCTGACCAGCCTGACCAGCCTGACCAGCCTGACCAGCCTGACCAGCCTGACCAGCCTGACCAGCCTGATCAGCCTGAT
>NZ_VDMJ01000009.1 GCF_006335115.1 Streptomyces sp. NP160 | reverse complement strand
GCTGGAACCAGTTGCGGCCGTTGGGGTTGGCGGTCTTGACGTCTTCGATGGAGGTGGTGCCCAGGGTGGACAGGGTGAAGGGGATGCCGGCGGCGGCGGCGGCGCTGGCGCCGGCGGTCTCGCCTTCGGTCTGCATGAGGCGGGTGAAGCCGGTGGGGGCGATGCCGAAGGGCATCGCGGAGGGGCCGCCCAGCACCGTGCAGGTGGTGTCGACGTGGGCGACGTCTCTGAGCACCCGGGGGTGGAACTCGACGTCGTGGAAGGCTTGGCGGGCGCGGGTGATGGAGATCTCGGCTTCGGCGGAGCCGTCGGTGTAGTCGAAGGCGGCCTTGGGGGTGCGGCGCTTGGCGATGGTGCGCAGGTCCTCGATGGTCAGGGCTGCCTGCAGGCGGCGTTTGCGGCCGTCCAGGGTGGGCTTCTTGAGCCGCACGTGCTCGAGCAGCTCGGCGGGCCTGGGGACCTGTCGCTGCACCACGGGTGGGGCCTCCGTTCTCGCACCAGCGCGTCGTGCGCAGCGTGGCACGCGCCCGGACGCGCCGAGCACGAGGGCGCCCTCCTGCGCCCGCTCTCGTGCTCGCGCCGGGGTCGTCGGACCTCAGGGAGCTGCCGGGTGCGGCACCGCCGGCTCCCTCGCGGCGCCGGCGCACGCTGCGCGCCGGGCCCGGAGCAGGACGACGGCGGTGGCCACGGCCAGCGCAGCGGCCGTCACGGACCCGGCGGCCAGGACGGCGCCGGTGGGCGCCACGACCGACTGGCCGACCAGGGCCTGCCACGTCAGCAGCACCAGGGCCGCGGCCGAGCCCGTGCTCGCGAGGGTGACGAGCTGCCGCCGCGTGCGCGGGGTGAGGACCGCGGCGGCCGCTGGCCAGCGGTCCGCAGCGAGCGACAGCAGCAGCGCCAGCAGGGGCAGCGCCTGGAGGGCGTGCATGCCGACGAAGTGCGGCACGCGCAGGTCGCCGGCGACCGTGCTCCACCCGAGCAGCGGTAGTCCGGGGCCACCGTCCGCGGCGCCCACGGTGTGGGCGCCGGAGGTGCCGCGGAAGTCGGCCAGCTGAGCCGACGTCGGCGACGTCATGAGGAACGCGACCGCCATGCCCGCCAGGGCGATGACCACGCCGGCGCGCACGGACAGGTCGACGGCGGGGTCGTCGGACGGGCTGCGCCACAGCAGCACGCCGACCACCGCGGTGATGACCCAGACCACGGCGATGCTCACGCCCATCACCGCGAAAGCCGTCGCGTGGGCCGGGGTGGAGACGTTGAAGTGGCTCGTCGTCCCCAGCGCCGCAGCGCCGAGGATGATGACCACCTCGACGACGAGCAGGCCGCCGGCCACCGCCCCGAGCGCCTCGGCGAGGCGGCGGCCGCGGCGCAGCCGCGTGACGAGCCACGCGAGGGTGACCGCGTAGAGCGCGATCGACAGCTCGAACTTCAGCGGCTTGACCCACCCGTCGCTGCCGCCGGTGCGGACGGGGTCGGCCACCGCGAGCACCGCGGTGGGCACCACGAGCAGGAGCATCGCCGCCGCCACCCAGAGGAGGGGCGAGCGGCGCAGGTCGGAGGCGGTCATGACGGCTCCTCGACGGTCGGGCTGCTGGTGGGGCTGCTGGTGGGGCGGGGTCGGGTGGTGCGCGCGACGTGCTCCTGGGCGATCCGCCGCAGACCCGCCACCAGGGCGTCGCCGAGCACGGTGCCGACCACGACGGTCTCGGCGCTGCGGTCGCGGTCGGCGGCGTCGGGCCAGACGAGGGCCAGGTCGGCGCGGGCGATGGCGTCGGAGGCGCTCGCGTAGGCCGGCAGGCCGTCGAAGAGGTCCTTGCGGCCCACCGCCACCCAGCTGTCGAGCACCGCGGCGGCCTGGGCGACCCCGGGGTTGCCGTCCTCGACCACCCACCCCTGCGCCCGCGAGAGCTCGGCGACCGCCGCGAGCGACGACGGCGACGGCGGTGGTGCGGGCGCGTCCCGGCCGGGCAGCGCGCGCTGCGCGGCGCCCATGACCTGCTGCAGGTCGGTGGCGGGGTCGTCGACGGCCGCGACGACGGCGCGCACGCGAGCGATCGGGAGGCCGCCGACGTCGACCAGGGCGCGGACGAGGTGCAGGCGGCGGACGTGCTCCTCGCCGTAGGAGACCTGGTTGTAGCCGGTCCTCTCGGCGGGCGGGAGCAGCCCCTCGCGGATGTAGAACTTGATCGTGGCGGGGGCGGTGCCGCTGCGCTCGGCGAGCTCGGAGATGCGCACGGCGCTGACGCTAGCCGATCGATAGTGCCACTGTCGATAGTGATGGTATCCACGCGGTCAGCGTCGGGTCGACTCGCGCTCCACGACGGTGAACGGGCTGACGAAGCGCTCGGGAGCGGCACCGGGATCGGCGATGCGCCGCAGCAGCAGCCGGGCGGTCTGCTCGACCATGACGTCGTGGCCGGGGGAGACGCTGGTCAGGGACGGCACGGTGTACGCGGCGTCCGCGACGTCGTCGAAGCCGGTGACCAGCACCTCGTCCGGCACGCGCCGGCCGGCGTCGGCGAGGGCCCGCAGGGCGCCGAGGGCCAGGGTGTCGGTGGCGCAGACGAGGGCGTCGAGGTGCGGTTCGCGAGCCAGGGCCTCGCGCGCGAGCGCCGCCCCCGTGGCCAGCGTGCTCGCGCCGCCCTGCACGGCCACGGCCCGGGCGTCCGGGACCGCCGCCACGGCGTCGCGCACCCCGAGGGCCCGCAGGCGGAACGCGTCGCCGAGGTGACCGGGTCCGTGGGGGCGCGGCTCGTCGTCGTCGAGGGGGTCCAGGGACTCGAGGTCCGGCATGCCGAGGGCCACGAGGCGACGGCAGCCCCGCTCGAGCAGCAGGCGGGTCGCGGCGGCCGCCCCCTCGGTGTTGGCCATCTCCACGTGGTCGAAGCGGCGCACGTCCTGCCGCTCGCCGAGGACGACGACGGGCAGGTCGCCGGCGATCGCCAGGACGTCGTCGGGGTCGAGGCCGACGGCCGAGAGGACGAGGCCGTCGTAGGCGTTGACGCGCGAGGCCGCGATCGCCGCGAGCTCGCCCTCGCGGCTGGCGCCGGTCTGCTCCACCACCACGCGCAGCCCCTCGGGGGCCAGGCGCTTGATGAGGCGGGAGGCCAGCAGGCCGAAGTAGTGGCTGTGGACCTCCGGCACCGCCAGGCCCACGATGCTCGTGCGCCCCCGCCGCAGGCTCTGCGCCGCGGTGTTGACGCGGTAGCCGGTCCGCTCGACGACCTCGAGGACGCGGCGGCGCGTCTCCTCGCTGACGTTGCTGCGGCCGGCGAGCACGTTGGAGACGGTCATCGGCGAGACGCCGGCTGCCGCTGCGACGTCGCGCATCGTCGTCATCCGCCACCTCCAGGTGCGTCGAGTCTGCCCGCGGCGCACCTTGACAGGGCGCGCACCCCTTGGTTGTATCGATAAACCACCCTCCCACGCAATGCCGCCCCGAGGAGCCCCGTGAGCACCACCCCGACCAGCCCCAGCACCACCGCGACCGTCGTCGAGGCGGTGGTCGACCTCGACCTGCCCGGCCACAGCATCAGCCGGCACGTCTACGGCCACTTCTCCGAGCACCTGGGCCGCTGCATCTACGGCGGCTTCTACGTGGGCGAGGACAGCGACGTCCCGAACGAGGGCGGCATCCGCCTCGACGTGGTGGAGGCGCTGCGCGCCCTGGACATCCCCAACCTGCGCTGGCCCGGCGGCTGCTTCGCCGACGACTACCACTGGAAGGACGGCATCGGCCCGCGCGAGCAGCGCCCGCGCATGGTCAACAGCCACTGGGGCGACGTGGTGGAGGACAACTCCTTCGGCACCCACGAGTTCATGCACCTGTGCGAGCTGCTGGGCACCGAGCCCTACATCTCGGCCAACGTCGGCTCCGGCACCGTGGCCGAGACCAGCGACTGGGTGCAGTACCTGACCCGCGGCGACGACTCCCCCATGGCCGCGCTGCGCCGCGCCAACGGCCGCGACGAGCCGTGGAAGGTCACCTACTGGGGGCTGGGCAACGAGCCGTGGGGCTGCGGGGGCAACATGAGCGCGGAGGCCTACGCCGACCTCGCCCGCCAGTTCGCCACCTACAGCCGCGACATGGGCGACAACAAGCTGTACCGGATCGCCGCCGGCGCCACGAACGCCGACTACCGGTGGACCGAGGTGCTCATGAAGGCGCTCGGGCGCGCCCTGGGCGACGGCGAGGTGCTCGGCCACGGCAACTCGAGCTTCCAGGCCATCTCCTTCCACTGCTACACGGTGGCCGGTCCCTGGGACCACAAGGGCAGCGCCACCGACTTCGACGCCGACGAGTACTACGCGACGATGGCCCAGGCGCAGCGCGTCGAGGCCGTGCTGAACGGGCACGTGAAGGTGATGGACGCCTACGACCCCGAGAAGCGCGTGGGCCTCGTGCTCGACGAGTGGGGCACCTGGTTCGACGTCGAGCCGGGCACCAACCCGGGGTTCCTGTTCCAGCAGAACTCCCTGCGCGACGCGCTCGTGGCCTCGGTGCACTTCGACGGCTTCCACCGCGTGGCCGACCGGCTGGTGATGGCCAACATCGCCCAGACGGTCAACGTGCTGCAGGCGATGATCCTCACCGACGAGGAGTCGGGGGCGCTGGTGCTGACGCCGAGCTACCACGTCTTCGAGATGAACAAGGGCCACCAGGACGCCGCGCACCTGCCCGTCCACCTGCGCAGCGCGGTGCCGAGCCGCACCGTGGCGGGCGTCGTCGGAGTGGGCGGGCACGCCCTCGACCGCAGCGACGTCGAGCTGCGGACCGTGTCGCTGTCCGCCAGCACCAAGGACGGCGCGGCGCTGGTCTCGCTGACCAACCTCGACGCCGAGGCGCCGGTGACCGTGCGCCTCGACCTGCGCGGCGCCGCGGTCGGCGAGCCGACCGCCCGCCTGCTCACCGCCGACGCGCTGCAGGCGCACAACACGCCCGAGCAGGGCGACGCGGTGGCCCCGCGCGCCTTCGACGGCGCGCGCGTCGAGGACGGCGTGCTCGTCGTCGAGCTGCCGGCGCACTCCTTCGCCACGGTGTCGCTGCCCCTGGTCTGACGGGACCAGCCCCTCACACAGGTGGCCGACCGCCCATGATCACGGTGATCATGGGCGGTCGGCCACCTGTCGTCGCAGGGGACCGGCGGTCAGCCGCCGCTCTCGTGCTCGCCCTCGCCCTCCGCGTTGAGCAGGGTCCGTGGCGCCGGCGCCGCGGGGTCGGGCAGGACGACGCGCACCGCGAAGCCGGGCACGGCCTCGACGCGGGCCGGCAGCGGTGAGGGCAGCACCACCTCGAGGGCGTCCTCGGTGCGGCGCACCTCCAGGCGCTTCGGGTGACCGATGAGGTGCACGTCGCCGAGGTGCCGGACCGCCAGCGGCGAGGCGCTGCCGAGCGCCCGGATGCGCACCACGCCGTCCTCCGGCCGCTCCACGCCGATGGCGTACAGCGCCGTCTGACCGACCTCGGTCCGCTGCGTGAAGCGCAGGTCGGACGAGGTCCACCCCAGCGACGCGGCGTCCGTGAAGGAGCCCTCCGGCACCGAGGTCGGGCCCTCCCCGGCGACGCGCCACGGGCGGGTGCCGTAGACGGCCTCGCCGTTGAGCTCCAGCCACGCCCCGAGCTGCTCGAGCAGCGCGACCTCCTCCGGCGGGATGGTCCCGTCGGGCTTGGGACCGATGTTCAGCAGCAGGCAGCCGTTCTTGGCGACGACGTCGACCAGCTCGCCGACGAGGTCGACGTCGCTCTTCCACTCGTGGCCCTCGATCCAGCCCCACGACGTGCGCGAGACCGAGGTGTCGTTCTGCCAGGGCCGCTCCTGCACGTCGGCCATGCCGCCGCGCTCGACGTCGAGCACCGCGGTGCCCGGCTCGAAGGCGTCCCACTTGTACTGGATCACCACGCCGCGGCCCCACTGCGCAGCCCGGTTGTAGTAGTAGGCGGCCAGCATGCGCCGGTACGGCTCGAAGGCGGGGTGCTCGATCCACCAGTCGAACCACAGCACCTGCGGCCGGTAGTGGTCGATGATCCGCACCGTGCGGAGCAGCCAGTCCTCGAGGTAGGCCTCGCTCGGGCCGGTGGCCTGCGGCATGGCCGGGCCGTACAGGTCGGCGAAGTCCGCGTCGTCGCGCACGTCGGAGGGGAACGAGCGGCCCGGGTGGAAGAAGAACCAGTGCTCCGCGCGGTGGCTGGACGCACCGCGGGTGATCCACTGGTCGTCGCAGGCGCCCAGGACCTCTCCGAGCACGTCGCGCCCCGGCCCGACCTTGGTGACGTCCCAGCGCGTGCGCGGCTCGTCGTACATCGCCAGGCCGTCGTGGTGCTCGGCGACCGGGACGAGGAACTGCGCCCCCGCCCGGCGGAAGAGCTGCGCCATGCCGGCGGGGTCGAACTGCTCCATCGTGAAGCGGGGCAGGAAGTCCTTGTAGCCCACCTCGGTGTGGTCGCCGTAGACCTCGCGGTGGTGCGCGTGCTCCTTGGTGCCCGCCTTGTACATGTTGCGCGGGTACCACTCGTTGCCGAAGGCGGGCACCGAGTACGCGCCCCAGTGGATGAAGATCCCGAACTTCGCGTCGCGGAACCAGTCGGGCACCTCGTAGTCGGCGAGCGACTCCCAGGTGTCGGTGAACGGACCGGCGTCGATGACCTCGCGCACGGCGGCCAGCGCCGCCTGCGTGTCGGGGACCTCGACGGGGTCGGGCACCCAGCTGCGGTCGGTGCTCCGGGCTGCGCCGGCGCCGGTGGCGCCGGTGCTCGGGGTGCCGTTGCTGGTGGCGGTGGTCACGCGCTCTCTCCTCGGTCGGTGGTCAGGTCGAAGGCCACGACGGCGGGACCGTGGTGGGTGGCGCTGTCCGGGACGTCGACGACGACGGACGCCGCGCCGTCGGAGCCCTCGCGGGCCCCGACGGGTGTGCCGTCGAGCAGGCGGGCGCTGCCGAGGTCCACGGCGCTGGCGCTGAGCGGCAGCGCGACCTCGCCGGAGGCGTCGACGACGGCGTTGAGGACGTCACCGGAGCGCGTCCAGCGCACCCAGGTCGCGCCGCTGCGGTCGTCGTCGTGGCCCTGGTGCCCGGACGGACGCGCGACCGAGGCGTCGACCGTCGTCGTGCCGTGGACGGCTGCGCCGTTGACGGCCATCCAGTCGGCCAGGCCCTCCAGGCAGCGGCGCTGCAGCTCGGGGATGCGGCCCGAGGCGGTCGGCCCGACGTCGAGGAGGAGGTTGCCGCCGCGGGCGACCACGTCGAGCAGGTGCTTCACGGCCTGAGGACCGGTGAGGTGGTGCTCGGGCCCCTCGACCTGGTTGTAGCCGAAGGAGTAGCCGATGCCGCGGCAGTTCTCCCACGCTCCGGACTCCAGGTCGCGGCCCTGCTGGTACTCGCTGGTGCGGAAGTCCCAGTGGGTCTGCCCGAACCTGTCGTTGACCACGCCCTCGGGCACGGCCGCGTAGTACTCGTCCAGCACGTGGGCGAAGGAGAGCGGCCCGTCGGGCTTGCCGGCGTCGGGCCAGTTGATGTCGCCCCAGAGCACGTCGGGCGCGTAGCGGGCGATGAGGTCGCGCACGTGCGCGTTGGCGTAGGCGGTGTAGGCCTCGTCCTGCGGGCGCTTCTCCTCGCCGATGTCCGAGGTGATCGGGCCGAGGTCGGCGACGTCCCAGTCGAGCCCGCCGGAGTAGTAGGTCCCGAAGCGCATCCCCGCGCGGCGGGTGGCGGCGGCGATGTCACCGACGAGGTCCCGCTGCGGACCGCGCGCCACGGTGTTGCGCGACGGGGTGCCCGGGGCGTCCCACAGGCAGATGCCGTCGTGGTGCTTGGTGGTGGGGACCACGTACCTCGCCCCGGCGCGCGCGAACAGGGACGCCCAGTCGTCGGGGTCGAACTCCTCGGCCTTCCAGGCGTCGAGGAAGTCGTCGTAGGGGGCGCCGCCGTGGACCTCGCGGTGGTGCTGCTGCGCGGGGGAGCCCTCGATGCGGATGGTGTTGCAGTACCACTCGGCGTACGGGTTGTGCTTCATCCAGGTGGTGCGCTCGATGGTGCCCAGCTCGCCGATGGGCTCGGCCCAGGCCGGCACCGAGTAGGCGCCCCAGTGGATGAAGATGCCGAGCTTGGCGTCGGAGAACCAGGCGGGAACGGGCCTCTCGAAGCGCTGGTAGAGCTCCGTGCGGGCGTCGTCGGAGAACACGGGGTGAGACCTCCGGTGGTGGTGCGGATCCGGTCTTCGGGCGAGCTCAGCGGCCGCCGAGCCCCGACAGGGCGATGCCCTTGACGAGGTAGCGCTGCAGCAGCAGCACGAGCAGCGCGGTGGGGGCCATGGAGATGGTCGCGGCGGCCATGAGCAGGTTCCAGGCCTGGCCGTTCTGGCCGAGGAAGAGGTTGAGGCCGAGCGGCACGGTGGTGGTGGTGACGTCGTTGGTGACGATCAGCGGCCACAGGAAGCTGTTCCAGTACGTGATGAAGGTGAAGACCGCCAGCACGGCGAAGGCCGGTGCGGCGATCGGCACGATGATCTGCGTGAGGATCCGCCAGTGCCCGGCGCCGTCGATGCGCGCGGACTCCTCCAGCTCCTTGGGGATGGTCAGGAAGAACTGGCGCAGCAGGAAGGTGCCGAAGGCGGTGAACGCCCAGGGGAGGATCAGCGCCTGGAAGGTGTTGATCCAGCCCAGCTGGTTCATGATCAGGAACATCGGGACGACGACGACCTCCTGCGGCACCATGAGCGTGCCCAGGTAGACCAGGAACAGCGAGTCGCGCCCCTTGAACCGCAGCCGGGCGAACGCGTACGCCGACAGCGCCGAGGTGACCAGCGTGATGATCGTGCCCGTGACCGCCACGAACGCCGTGTTGAGCATGAAGCGCCCGAACGGCAGGAAGTCGAGCGCGTCGCTGTAGTTGCTCCACAGCAGGCTCTCGCCGAACAGCTTCGGCGGCGTGGTGAAGATCTCGCCGGCGCTCTTGAGGCTGGACAGGACCATCCACGCCAGGGGGGCGAGGAAGACCAGCAGCGCCAGCGTCAGCAGGAGCTGGGAGACGACGGGCGGCCGCTTCCTGCGGCGCTGGGGGACGACGCCCCCGGCAGCGCCGGTCCCCTCGTGAGTGCCAGCACCGGCGCCGTCGTCGGCGGTCAGACCTGGTGACCTGGTGCCGAGGGCCTCACTGGTCATAGTGCACCCACTTCTTCTGGCCGAGGAACTGGATGGCGGTGAGCGCCATGATGATCACGAAGAGCACCCACGCGATGGCCGAGGCGAAGCCGAGCCGGAAATTCTGGAAGCCGGACTGGTACAGGTACATGACCAGCGTGGTGGTGCTGTTGCCCGGGCCGCCGCCGGTCAGGATGTACGGCTGCACGAACACCTGGAACGAGCTGATGAGCGTCAGCACGGTGGCGAAGAACAGCGACGGGCTGAGCAGCGGCAGGACGACGGAGAAGAACTGCCGCACCGGACCGGCGCCGTCGATGGCGGCCGCCTCGGTGAGCGTGGGCGGCACCGCGTCCAGCGCGGCGGAGAAGACGAGCAGGTTGTACCCGAACCCCTGCCAGACCGACATGAGGACGACCGCGGGCAGCGCCCAGGCGCTGGACCCCAGGAAGTTGGGGGCGCTGACCCCGAACCAGGTCTGGAACACGCTGTCGATGAGCCCGCGGGGGGTGTACAGCAGCCCGAACACCACCGCGTTGCCCACCATCGGCGTCACCGCGGGGACGAAGAACAGCACTCGGTAGTAGCGCCGTCCCACGATGCGCGGGGAGATCCACACCGCCAGGCCCATCGACACCACGATGTTGATCGGCACGTACAGCAGCACGAACACGGCCGTGTTGAGCAGCGCGGTCTTGAAGACCGGGTCGGTGGTGAAGAGCTCGACGAAGTTCTGGAACCCGACGAAGCTCGGTTCGCCGAGCACCGGCCAGTCGAAGAAGCTCATCACCAGCGAGGCGACGATCGGGAACGCCGTGAAGGCGACGAACCCGATCGCGCCCGGCAGCAGGAAGGCCGAGGCGGCGCGACCGTCGCCCCGCTTGGTCCCCTGCGGGGGTGCAGGGGCCGCCGCGGGGTCGGTGGCATCGGTGACGCGGACGGCGCCGGTCAGCGCCATGGGACCTCCTCGGGCCGTGACATCGCGGGGACTGCGCCGTCCGGCCCGTCAGGCCTGCGCCATCACCTGCTGGATGAAGGAGTCGACGTCGGAGTCGCCGTTGAAGCAGGGGACCGCGTACTTGTTCCACTCGTTGTTGACCTGGGTCCACTTGGCCGTGGTGCGGTACCCCTCGGCGGCCTTGATCATGGCGTCCATGACCTCCTGGGCGTCCTGGAGCTGGTTCCCCTCGTACCAGGCGCCCTGCTGCGCGGTGCGCGCCGGGAAGGCGCGCCCGGACTGGCCCAGGTAGGTCTCGGACTCCACGTTGACCAGGCCGGCGGTGGCCTTGGCGGCGAGGTCCTGGTTCTCAGCCTTGGCCGAGACGCCGAACCCGGACCCGGCGGTGACGGTCTTGGAGCCGCTGCCGCCGACCGGCATGGGGGCGATGCCCACCTCGAACTTGGCCGTGGCCTTGGCGTTGATGAGGCTCCACGGGCCGTCGATGTTCATGGCGGCGTTGCCGGCCAGGAACTGGTTGGTGGCCGCGGCCTGCGAACCGGCGGCGGGCAGGGGTGAGGCGACCTTCTCGGTGACGACGAGGTCGCGGTACCAGTTCAGGGTGTCGCGCCACTCGTCGTTGTCGATGTCGAGCTCCCCGTCGGCGTTCACGGCCTGCACGCCGTGCTGGCTCATGGCGAACGGGATGACGCTGTCCGGCACGGCGCCGGCGAAGAAGCCGTAGGTGCTGCCGCTGGTCAGCTTCTTGGCGGCGGCCACGAAGTCGTCCTGCGTCCACCCGATGGCCGGCAGGGGGAGTCCCGCCTGCTCGAAGGCGGTCTTGTTGTAGAAGACCACCAGCGGCCCGAAGTCGTAGGGGAGCGCGAGCAGCTTCCCGTCCACCTTGAGGGCGTCGAGGATGCTGGAGTCGAAGTCGGACTCGGTGACGCCCATGTCCGAGAGCTTCGGCGTGAGGTCGGTGAAGAGCTGCGCGAACTGCGGGGCGCGCAGCGACTGCACGCTGACGATGTCAGCGGTCTGGCCGCTGGCGGCCTGGGAGGTCAGCTTGGTCCAGTAGTCGTTCCAGGCTGCGGTCTGGAAGGTGATGGTCGAGCCGGAGGCCTTGCCGGCGATGTCGGCGACCTTCTTCCAGGCGTCGACCTCGGCCGTGGAGGCGCTCCACATCTGCCAGGTGAGGTTGGTCCCGCCCGAGCCGCCGGAGCCGCCGGAGGACGAGCCGCCGCCGCAGGCGGACAGGGCGAGCGCGGCGGCAGCGCCGCCACCGAGGCCGAGCAGCTGCCGGCGCGAGAGGGTGGGTGCCATCGGAGCCTCCAGGACGACGTCGTCGAGAGATGGGGCGCGTCGGACGTCCGGGCCGTGGGGCACCAGCGCTCCACGGGGCGATACATCCGATGACTGCGCACTCTCGTCCGCCGTCGACGGCTCTGTCAAGCGTTTCGGGCGTGTTTCGGCACGAGGGTCCGCCGCATCCACGTCTCGACGTTGGCGACGTGCAGCAGCGCCGCCGCCTCGGCGCGCGGCGCGTCGCCGTCGCGGACGGCGTCGTAGATGGCGCGGTGCTCGTCGATGGTGTGGCGGGAGGAGTCGGCCTCCGTGAGCGCCCGCCAGACGCGGGCGCGCAGGGTCACCCCCGAGATGCCCCGCAGGATGGCCGCCAGCGCCGCGTTGCCGCTCGCGGCGGCGATGGCGGCGTGGAAGTCGGCGTCGTGGGAGATGAGGTCCGCCTCGTCCGTGGCGGCCTCCATGAGCTGGAGGTGGTGGTGGATCTCGGTCAGGTCGGCGTCCTCGCAGCGCGTCGCTGCTAGAGCTGTGACCTGCGGCTCCACCACGCGACGGCACTCCATGAGCTCCAGCAGCGACTCCTCGGGCATGAGGTCCACCGCCTCGCCGATGCCGGTGAAGAGCTGCTCGGGGGTGAGCGCCGTGACGAAGGTGCCGTCGCCGCGGCGCACGTCGAGCACGCCCGCTGTCGCCAGCGCTCGGACGGCCTCCCGCAGGCTGGAGCGGCTGACGCCGAGCTGGGCCGACAGCGCCGCCTCGGCGGGCAGGCGCTGCCCCGGCTCGAGGTCCCCGGTGCGGATGAGGTCCCGCACCTTCTCGATCGCGGCCTCCGTGAGCGGAGCTGCCACCTCGTCACCTCCGGTCCTGGGGCTGCCGTCCGGGTCTCCCGGGCGGGTCTCCACTCTGCACGTCTGATGTTTGTGGCGTCTAGACATCGGATGACTGAGTGGCTAGCGTCAGCGGGGCGTCGAGGGAGACGCCGCGCCGCCGGCGCTGTGGGGGGTGCCGGGCGCGCAGGGCCGTGGACGGCCCCCGTGCTCCCGCGGGCAGCTCGCAGGACCAGCACGACCCAGCACCGCCACCGTCCGCCGCCGAACGACCGCCCTGGAGGACCCCGTGCCGTCAGACCCGCTTCCCACCGCTGCGCGGTTCACCGCGCTCGAGGTCCACGACGTGCGCTTCCCCACCTCCGAGCACCTCGACGGCTCCGACGCCATGAACCCCGAGCCCGACTACTCCGCCGCCTACGCCGTGCTCCACACCGACGCCGGCGACGGCCACGAGGGCCACGCCCTGGCCTTCACCACCGGGCGCGGCAACGACATCCAGTCCGCCGCCATCAAGGCCCTGGAGCAGTGGGTGGTCGGCCGCCGCGTGGACGAGGTCCTGGACGACCTCGGCGCCTTCTCCCGCGAGATGGTGCACGAGCCCCAGCTGCGCTGGCTCGGCCCCGAGAAGGGCGTCGTGCAGATGGCGGTGGGCGCCGTCCTCAACGCCGCGTGGGACCTGCGCGCCAAGCGCGCCGGCCAGCCGCTGTGGCAGCACCTGGCGCACCTCGGCGTCGAGGAGCTGCTCGACCTCGTCGACTTCCGCTGGCTCACCGACGCCATGACCCGTGCCGAGGCGAAGGCCGTGCTCACCCGGGCGCTGCCCGGGCGCGAGGAGCGCGAGGCCCTGCTGCTGGAGCGGGGGTACCCGGCGTACACGACGACGCCCGGCTGGCTCGGCTACTCCGACGACAAGCTGGAGCGCCTGGCGCGCGAGGCCGTCGCCGACGGCTTCACCCAGATCAAGCTCAAGGTGGGGGCCGACCTCACCGACGACGTGCGCCGCATGAAGGTGGCCCGCGCGGCCGTCGGCGACGACATCAGGATCGCCGTGGACGCCAACCAGCGCTGGGACGTCGGGCAGGCCATCGCCTGGATGCACGCCCTGGCGCCCTACGACCCGTACTGGATCGAGGAGCCCACCAGCCCCGACGACGTCCTCGGCCACGCCACGGTCCGCCGCGCGGTGCACCCCACCAAGGTGGCCACCGGTGAGCACGTCGCCAACCGCGTGGTGTTCAAGCAGCTGCTGCAGCTGCGCGCCGTCGACGTCGTCCAGATCGACGCCGCTCGCGTGGCCGGGGTCAACGAGAACCTCGCGATCCTGCTCATGGCCGCCCACCACGGCGTGCCCGTGTGTCCGCACGCCGGCGGCGTGGGCCTGTGCGAGATGGTCCAGCACCTCTCGATGGCCGACTTCGTGGCCGTCTCCGGCACCTGGGACGACCGCGTCGTCGAGCACGTCGACCACCTGCACGAGCACTTCGTCACCCCCGTGCAGCTGGAGCGCGGCCGCTACCGCGCACCGCTGGCCCCCGGGGGTGGCGGGGAGATGCACGCCGCGTCCGTGGCCGACTACACCTTCCCCGGCGGCCCCCAGTGGAGGGCGCGCGGTGCCCGCTGACGGCACCCCCGAGCCGGTGGGCGTCCACGGCGACGGCGACGGCGGGGGCTTCCAGCAGCCCTCGGCCGCACCGCCACAGCCCGTCGTGGACGCCCACCACCACCTGTGGGACCCGGCCGACCCCGGGCAGGACTGGCTGGCGGCTCCGGAGCACGCCGCCATCGACAGGACCTTCACGGCCGACGACCTGCGCGAGGCCGCGGCCGGCGGCGTGGACGGGCGGCCGCTGGGCGCCACCGTGGTGGTGCAGTCCGTCTGCACGCTCGAGGAGAGCCGCGCGCTGCTCGCCACCGCCGCCGCGGACCCGCTGCTCGCTGGTGTCGTCGGGTGGGTGGACCTCACCGGCGACGTCGTCGCCCAGCTCGAACAGCTCCGCTCCGGACCCGGCGGTGAGCTGCTCGTGGGGGTGCGGCACCTCGTGCAGGGCGAGGCCGACCCGGCCTGGGTGCTCCGTGACGACGTGCAGCGCGGCCTGCGCGCGCTCGCGGACGCGCGTCTCGTGTTCGACCTGCTGGTCCGGGAGCCGCAGCGCGCTGCCGGCGTGGAGGGCGCCCGCCGCGCTGCCGAGCACGGGCTGGTGGCGGTGCTCGACCACGCCGGCAAGCCGGACGTCCGCCGGGGCGCCCCCACGGACGCCCTCGACGGCTGGACCGCCCAGGTCCGTTCGCTGGCGGCTGTCGAGGGGTCGGTCTGCAAGGTCTCCGGCGTGCTCAGCGAGGTCGGTGACGCCGGTTGGGACGACGACGCCGTGCACCGCGTGCTCGACGTCCTGCTGGACGCCTTCGGCCCGCAGCGCCTGGCCTTCGGCTCGGACTGGCCCGTGTGCCTGCTCACCTCCTCCTGGAAGGGGTGGGCCGACCTCGTGGCCGAGCACGCGGCGCAGCTCCCGTCCGCCGACAGGGACGCCCTCTTCGGCGGCACCGCCCGCCGGGCCTACCGCCTGACCCGCTGACCCGCTGGCCCGACGACCGACCGCACCGCCAGCACCACCTGAGGAGACCGAGTGATCGCCGGACGACTCGTCCACCCACCGCTGCTCGCAGCGCTCGCCGCCGCCGGGCACGGCGCGACCGTGCTGCTGTGCGACGCGCACTACCCCGCCACCACGGCCGTCGGCCCGCACGCCGAGCGGGTGCACCTCAACCTCGCCCCCGGCCTGCTGGACGCCTCCGCCGTCCTCGACGTCCTCCTCGACGCCCTGCCGGTGGAGGCGGCCGCCGTCATGGTGCCGCCGGACGGGTCGGACTCCGCGGCCGTCACCGCGCACCGTGCACGGCTCTCGCAGCTGGGGGAGGTGCCCGTCACCGCGCTGGACCGCCACGCGTTCTACGCCGCCGCCAAGGGCGAGGACCTCGCCCTCGTCGTCGTCACCGGTGACGTGCGGCAGTACGCCAACCTCCTGCTGACCGTCGGGGTGCAGGGCGTCTCGGCCGCTGACTCCGCCTCCGGCAAGGCCGTCCTGTGAGGGCCGCGCAGTACCGCGGCGGCGGTGTCGTCGCCGCCGGTGAGGTGGAGCGGCGCGAGCCCGGTCCGGGTGAGGTGGAGGTGGCTCCGGCGTTCACCGGGATCTGCGGGACGGACCTGCACATCGCGGCGGGGCACATGGACGCCCGCGTCAGCGTCCCGGCGGTGATCGGTCATGAGACCGCTGGGCGGATCGCGGCCGTCGGGGAGGGTGTGTCGGGGTGGTCGGTGGGGGATGCGGTCACGGTGATGCCGCTGCGCCCGGATGGGACGTGCCCGGCGTGCCGGGCGGGGTACGGGCACGTGTGCGAGGCGATGGACTTCATCGGCATCGACTCACCCGGTGCGCTGGCGCAGTCCTGGGTGGTGCCTGCGCACACCCTGGTGGCGCTGCCGGTGGGGATGGATCTGCGCACGGCGGCGCTGCTGGAGCCGGCGGCGGTGGCGGTGCACGACGTGCGCCGCTCGCGGTTGGTGGCGGGGGAGTGTGCGGTGGTGGTCGGTGGGGGCCCGGTGGGGATCCTGATCGCCCTGGTCGCGGCGCAGGTGGGGGCGCGGGTGGTGCTGGTGGAGCTGGACGCTGCCCGGCGAGGGCTGGCTGAGGACCTGGGCCTGGAGGCGGTGGACCCGCGGGGGGTGGATGTCGCGGCGCGGGCGCGGGAGCTGTCGGGTGGGGCGGGGGCGCAGGTGGCCTTCGAGGTCTCGGGGTCTCAGGGTGGGTTGGACTCCGCGGTGGGGGTGCTGGCGGTGCGGGGGCGGTTGTGCCAGGTGGGCATCCACGCCGAGAAGCGGGTGATCGACCTGCACCGGTTCTTCTGGCGGGAGCTGGAGCTGGTGGGGGCGCGGTTGTACCAGCGGGAGGACTTCACCCGTGCTGTGCAGCTGGTGGCTTCCGGTGAGGTGCCGGCGGCGCGGTTGATCAGCGACGTGGTGCCGTTGGAGCGGGTGGGTGAGGCGTTCGCGGCGTTGGCCGGTGGTGGCGCGGTGAAGGTGCTCATCGACTGCCAGAGCCAGGTCTCGGAGGTGTCTGCATGAGCGGGCCGTTCGACCTGAGCGGGAAGGTGGCGGCGGTGACCGGGGCCAGCCGGGGGATCGGGGCGGCGGTCGCGGTCGCGCTGGCGCAGGCCGGCGCCGACGTCATCGGTTGCTCGAGCACCGGCCCGGGTGAGGACGTCGCGGCGGCGGTGCGCGCCACGGGGCGAGAGTTCACCTCCCTGGCGTGCGACCTGGCCGACCGGGGAGCCGTCCAGCAGCTGGGGGTGGACCTGGCTGGTTGGGACGGCGGGCGTGGGGTGGATGTGCTGGTGGCCAACGGCGGCACGATCCGGCGTGCGCCGGCGGTGGAGCACTCGTTGAGCGATTGGGACCACGTGCTGCAGGTGGACCTGTCGGCGCAGTTCGTGCTGGCTCAGGCGGTGGGTGCGTCGATGCTGGAGCGGGGCTCGGGGCGGATCGTGTTCACCGCGTCGTTGTTGAGCTTCCAGGGTGGGATCAACGTGCCGGGCTACACCGCGGCCAAGCACGGGTTGGCGGGGTTGACCAAGGCGCTGGCCAACGAGTGGAGCAGCCGGGGTGTGGGCGTGAACGCGGTGGCGCCGGGCTACATCGCCACGGACAACACCGCGGCGCTGCGGGAGGATGAGGACCGCTCCCGCGCCATCCTCGAGCGCATCCCCGCGGGGAGGTGGGGTCGGGCGCAGGACATCGCGGGGGCGGTGGTGTACCTGTGCAGTCCGGCGGCGGAGTACGTGCACGGCGTGGTGCTGCCCGTCGACGGTGGTTGGCTCGGCAGATGACCTCCTCCGCAGACCAGCTGCCCAGCACCCAGGAGCTGGCTGACGCCCTCGCGGCCTGCCCGCTGCTGCCCGTCGTCGTCGTCGGTGAGCGCACCGACGGGGGCGCCCTCGGCGCAGCCCTCGTCGAGGGTGGGCTGACCGCTGCCGAGGTGGTGCTGCGCACCCCCGCCGCGCTGCGGGTGCTGGCCGAGCTCGCGCCCACCGCGGGACTGCTGGTGGGGGCAGGCACCGTGGTCGACCCGGACCAGGTGGACGCCGTGGTGGACGCGGGGGCGCGGTTCGTGGTGAGCCCCGGGTACGACCCGGACGTCGTGGCCCGCTGCCACGCCCGAGGAGTGCCGGCGGTGCCGGGGGTGTCCACGGCGAGCGAGGTGCAGCTGGCCCGGCGCGCGGGGCTGCGTCTGCTGAAGGTCTTCCCCGCCGGCGCGGTCGGCGGTACGGCGCTGCTGAGCGGGCTGGCCGGCCCGTTCCCGGACGTCTCCTTCGTGCCCACCGGCGGCATCGGTGAGGCCGACCTGGCCGACTACCTGGCCGTGCGGTCGGTGGCCGGTGTCGGGGGCAGCTGGTGCGTGCCGGCAGCGCTCGTCGCGGACGTCACCGGCCGGGGGGTGCCCGCGTGGGACGACCTCGCCGAGGACGTCGCCGTCGCCGTCGCCGCCTGCCGGGCAGTGCGTCCGTGAGCGAGGTGCTGGCGCTGGGGGAGGTGATGCTGCGCCTGGACCCCGGGGAGGGCCGCATCGCCACCACCCGCTCCTTCACGGTGTGGGAGGGCGGGGGGGAGTACAACGCCGTGCGCGCCCTGGCCACCACCTTCGGCCACCGCACCGGTCTGGTCAGCGCCTTCGCTGATGACCCGGTCGGGCACCTGGCCGCGGGGCTGGTGCGCGCCGGTGGGGTGGACGTGAGCAGGGTGGCCTGGGTGGACCCGGTCAGCGGGGCGCGCACGGGACTGAACTTCGTCGAACGCGGCTTCGGGGTGCGCGGGGCGCTGGGCGTCTCCGACCGCGCCGGCTCAGCGGCCTCCCGGATGGCCCCCGGTGACGTGGACTGGGACGCGGTCCTGTCCGGGGTGGTCCACCTGCACACCGGCGGGGTCTTCGCCGGGCTGTCGGCCTCCACCACGGCGCTGGCCGAGCAGGGACTGCGCGCCGCGCGCCGCCTCGGGGTGAGCACCTCCTACGACGTCAACCACCGCCCCTCGCTGTGGCGCTCACGCGGGGGTGCTGCCGCGGCGCGGGAGGTGGACCTGCGCCTGGCGGGTCTGGCCGACGTCGTCCTGGGTGCCCTGCAGCTGGCCCCCTTCCCGCAACCGGGCGCCCCGTTGGGGCTCCCGGGGGCTTCTGAACCGCAACCGGGCGCTCGGCTGCGAGGAGGGCCGGTGGGGGAGCTGGCCTCGCCGGAGGCGGTCGGGCAGGTACTGGCCGGGCTCGGTGCTGACTGGGGCGCGCTGACCGGCGCTGAGAGCCACGACGGCGGCGGGCGGGGGCCGGTGCTGGTGAGCTCCTGGCGCCGGGTGGTCTCAGCCGGGGTCAACGACTGGGGTGCGGCCGCCTGGAGCCCGGGCACCGGTGTCGTGGTCGGTCCGCGTCTGGAGGGGGTGGGGGTGCTGGACCGCATCGGCAGCGGGGACGCCCTGAGCGCCGGGGTGCTGGACGGGGTGCTGGCCGCCCGCGCCGCCGGCACGGCCCTGGACGCCGCGGCGCTGGGCCGGGCCCTGGCGCTGGGGGTGGCGGCCGGGGCGCTGACGATGACCACTCCCGGTGACACCTGCGCCGCCACCCTCGCCGAGGTGCGCGCCCTGGCCGCCGGCGGCACCGCCCACGTCCAGCGATGACCCCACACCCACGGAGGACCGACGACATGACCACCACCGGCGCCGCAGCGACTGCGGAGGACCAGCGATGAGGCTCGTGCGCTTCGGCGACCCCGGCGCGGAGAAGCCCGGCGTCCTCGACGGCGGCGGCGTGCTGCGCGACGCCTCCTCGCTCACCACCGACTGGGACGGCCCGTCGCTCGCACCGGACCGCCTGGCCGCGCTGCGGGGGCGCGTCGCCGACCTGCCGGCCGTCCCCGGCTGGGAGCCCGAGCACGCGGAGACCGGTGGCGGCCTGCGTCTCGGGTCGCCCGTGGCCCGGCCCGGCAAGGTCGTCTGCATCGGCGTGAACTACGCCGACCACGCCGCCGAGTCCGGCATGGAGACCCCTCCCGAGCCCGTGGTCTTCATGAAGGACCCGTGGACCGTGATCGGCCACCGCGACACCGTGCTCGTGCCGCGCGGCTCGGTGAAGACCGACTACGAGGTGGAGATGGCCGTGGTCATCGGATCGGTCGCCCGCTACCTCGACTCCCCGGACGACGCGCTGGCGTGCGTGGCCGGCTACGCGGTCAGCCACGACGTCTCCGAGCGGGCCTTCCAGCTGGAGGGCACCGGCACCTGGGACAAGGGCAAGAGCTGCGAGACGTTCAACCCGCTCGGTCCGTGGCTGCTCACCGCCGACGAGGTGCCCGACCCGCAGGCGCTCGAGCTGCGCCTGTCCGTCGACGGCGAGCAGCGCCAGCACGGGTCGACGGCGCAGATGGTCTTCGGCGTCGCGGCGCTCATCCACTACCTGAGCCACAAGATGGTGCTGCACCCCGGCGACGTCATCAACAGCGGCACGCCCGCCGGCGTCGCGCTCGGCTTCCCCGACCCCAAGCCGTACCTGCGCGAGGGCGACGTCGTGGAGTGCTCCATCTCCGGCCTGGGCAGCCAGCGCACGGTCATGGGGCAGGCGTGAGCGAGTTCTCCGGCGTCCGGGCGGTGGTCACCGGGGGCGCGAGCGGCATCGGGCGCGCCGCCGCCCGGGCCCTGGCCGAGCGCGGCGCCGCCGTCGCCTCCCTCGACCTGCGCCCCCTGGAGCACCCCGAGGCCGGCATCGCGGAGGTCACCTGCGACGTCGGTGACGACGCCTCCGTCCGCGCCGCCGTGGCCAGGTCCGCGGAGCTCCTCGGTGGGCTCGACGTCGTGGTCTCGAACGCCGGGACCGGCTCGGTCGGCACCGTCGAGGACGTCGACGACGACGAGTGGCACCGGGTCCTCGACGTCAACGTGGTCGGCACCGCGCGCCTGGTGCGGGCGGCGCTGCCGCACCTGCGGGCCTCCGCCGCCGCCGCGCTCGCCGAGGGGCGGCCCAGCCCCGCGGCGGTGGTCTGCACCGGCTCGATCGGTGGCTGGACCGGCCTCGTGCAGCGCGCCGCCTACAACGCCAGCAAGGGCGCGCTGCACGCCCTGGTCCAGGCGATGGCCGCCGACCTCGTCCGCGAGGGCGTGCGCGTCAACGCCGTGGCCCCCGGCACCGCGGACACCCCCTGGGTGGGCCGCCTGCTGTCCCAGGCCGACGACCCGGACGCCGCCCGCGCGGCGCTCACGGCCCGCCAGCCCACCGGGCGGCTCGTGGAGCCCGGGCAGGTGGCGCACGCCATCTGCTACCTCGCCAGCCCGCTCGCGGGCGCCACCACCGGCAGCGTGCTGCAGGTGGACGGCGGCGCCCACAGCCTCGTCCTGCCACCCAGGGAGACCTCGTGACCGACACCCCCGCTGCCCAGCCGATGCCCACCCGGGAGGTCCGCTCGACGGGGGTGCACCTGACCACCCTCGGTTTCGGGGCCGCCGTCATCGGCAACCTGTTCCGCGCCGTCGACGACGACACCGCGCGCGCCGCCGTGGACGCCGCGTGGGACGCCGGGATCCGCTACTTCGACACCGCGCCCCACTACGGGGTCGGGCTGTCGGAGCGGCGGCTCGGCGAGGCGCTGCGCGGACGCCCCCGTGACGAGTTCGTCATCTCCTCCAAGGTCGGGCGCCTGCTGCGCCCGCGCCAGCAGCCCCTGGAGAAGGACGACGACGGCTTCGACGTCCCCGGCGACGTCGGGAGGGTGCGCGACTACTCCCGCGACGGCGTGCTGCGCTCCATCGAGGAGACGCTGCAGCGGACGGGGCTGGACCGGCTCGACGTCGTCTACGTCCACGACCCCGACGCCCCCGAGGAGCTCGACCAGGTGGTCGCCGAGGGGCTGCCGGCCCTCGTGGAGCTGCGCGAGCAGGGCGTGGTCGGCGCCGTCGGAGCCGGCATGAACTACTCGGCACCGCTCACCAGGGTGCTGCGCGAGACCGACGCCGACGTCGTCATGCTCGCCGGCCGGTACACGCTGCTGGAGCAGGGAGCGCTGGACGACGTGCTGCCGGCGGCGCTGGAGCTGGGCAGGGCCGTCGTGGCCGTGGGGGTGTTCAACTCGGGGCTGCTGGCGCGCCAGGAGGTCCCGGACGACGCGAACTGGAACTACGAGCAGGCACCGCCGCACGTGCTGGCGCGGGCCCGCGAGCTGGCCGCGCTCTGCGCCGAGCACGGCACCACGCTGCCGGCGGCGGCCGTCGCGTTCGCGCTGCGGCACCCCGCCGTCGTCGGCGTGGTGCTGGGGATGCGCACGCCGCAGCAGGTCGAGCGCAACGCCGCGCTGCTCGCCGAGGAGCCTGCCGGCGGGTGGCAGCCGCTGTGGGACGACCTCGCCGACCGGGGACTCGTCCGCACCCCCTGAGCCCGTCCCGGGCTCCACCCCTCCCTCCTGGGCCCCGCCCGGCGCGTCTGCCGGGCGGGGGTCACCCGTCCGCCTCCTCACGTCGGGGCAGGCGCGGGTCGATGTGACGGGGGTGACCCGGGCCGACGCACCGCCGCGGGCGGCCGCCGGCCGCCCGCTGTGGCAGGCGCTCGCGGCGCTCGTGCTGCTGCCGGTGCTCGCGGCGTCGGCGCTCGCCGGCACCTCGGTGGCCGGGTCGGTGCAGGAGGCCCGCGCCGCCGCGCAGGCGCAGCGCGAGGTGGCTGCGGTCGCGGTCCTGGACGACGCCCGCCGCGCCGTCGACGCGGAGATGGCACCGGCGCTGGTGCCCTCGCTGGTGGAGGACCGGGCACCGTCGAGAGCCGCCTCGGACGCGGCCGTGGACGCGGTGCAGGGCCTGGCGCAGCACGAGGAGGCGGGCACCGCGCAGCGGCTCGACGTCGGCTCCACCGCCACCGACGCCGGCAACCGCCTCGCCGCGGCCCGCGCCCTCGCGGACGCCCCCTCGCCCGACCCAGCCCGCGTGGCCGCCTCCTACCAGCGCACCTCCAACCTCCTCGCCGACGCCCAGGCCCGCGCCACCGCTCGCGCGCTGTCGGGGAGCCTGAGCCCTCGCACCGCCACGGCGCTGGAGGACCTGCAGCAGGTGGTCCGCCTGGGCCAGCTCGCCAGCCGGCAGCTACCGCTGCTGCTCGTCGCGAGCGCCACCGACGGCCCGGAGGCCGGGGCCGACCGGCGCGCCTGGCTGGCGGCCTGGGGCGGTTACGCCGAGCTCGCCGGTGACGGCCCCGCAGCGGACCTGAGCGCGCGCGGGGCCGTGCTGGCCACGCCGTCCCTGCAGGACGCGTGGGACGCCGCTCTGGCGCGCCCCGAGGTGGCGGCGCTGTCCGCGGCGCTCGACGGCGAGGCGCTGGCGGCTCCGGCGCAGAGGCTGTCGGTCCAGGACCTCACCGACCTGGTGCCGGCCAGCGAGGCGCGCGACCGGGCGGTGGGCGACCTGCTCGCCGCCACCGCCGCCGAGGTGCGCTCGTCCAGCGCGCAGGACGCCGGGGCGGCCCGCGAGCGCGCCGGGGTGCTGCTGCAGGCCTGCGCCGCGCTGCTGCTGGTCAGCCTGGCGGCCGCGCTGCTCGTCGGCCGGTGGCTGGCTCGCTCCTCGGCGCAGCTGGCCGCCGTGGCCGGGCGCATCAGCCGCGGGGAGCTGGTGGAGGTCCCCGAGACCGGTCCCCGTGAGCTGCGCGCCGCGTCGAGGGCCCTGTCCGCCGCCGTCGCCGCGCTGCAGCACGTGCAGGTCCAGGCGCGGCTCGTGGTGGCCGGCCGGCACGCCGAGGCGCTGGCGCTGCCCGCGCTGCCCGGTCCGCTGGGCCGGGACGTGCACGCCTGGACGGTGCAGGTGGCCCGCTCCGCGCAGGCGCGCGAGCAGCTGCAGCACCAGGTCAGCCACCAGGCCGACCACGACGGGCTCACGGGCCTGGCCGTGCGCCGCCGCGTGCTCGCCGACCTCGAGGCGGTGCTCGTGGCCGACCGCGCCGCCGGCCGTCGCACGGGCCTGCTCTTCGTGGACCTCGACGGCTTCAAGGCCGTCAACGACGCCCACGGCCACGCCGCCGGTGACCAGCTGCTGCAGGTGGTGGCCGGGCGCCTGCGCGAGGCGGTGCGCGGCGGTGACGTGGTGGGCCGCCTGGGCGGCGACGAGTTCGTGGTGGTGGTGCCGGACGCGCCGGACGCCGACGCCCTGCTGCGCCGCGCCGGCAAGCTGGTGCGTGCCGTCAGCGAGCCCGTGGGGCTCGGCGGGTACGGCGTGGTGGTCGGCGCCAGCATCGGCGTGGCGCTGACCGCCCCCGTCGTCGTCGACGGCGAGGACGGGGGCGCCGAGCAGGCCGGTGCGGCGGGAGCGGCGCGCACCCTCCTGGCCGAGGCCGACACCGCCGCCTACCGCGCGAAGGCCGCGGGCCGGGGCCGGGTGGAGCTCTTCGGCGAGCAGCTGCGCTCCGAGCTCACCCAGACCGCCCGCACCGAGCAGGCGCTGCGCACGGCGCTCGCGCTGAACCAGCTGCGGGTGGTCTACCAGCCGGTGGTGCCCCTCGGCGCCGGCGACGACGACGTGCGCCTGCTCGGCGTGGAGGCGCTCCTGCGCTGGGACCGGCCCGGTCACGGGCCGGTGGACCCGACCGAGTTCATCGCCGTGGCCGAGCGCAGCTCGCTGGTGCGCGACCTGGGCTGCTTCGTGCTGGCGGAGGCCGCGCTGCAGCTGGTGCGGTGGACCGTGCGCGGGCGCGACGTGCCGTCGGTGTCGGTGAACGTCTCGGGGCGCCACCTGGCGGACCCCCGCGTGGTCACCGACGTCCTGGAGGCGCTGGCGACCGCCGGGCTGGCCCCGCAGCGGCTCGTGCTGGAGATCACCGAGACGGTGCTCGTCGACGACCCCCGCGCCACGGCCAACCTGCGGGCGCTGCGCGCGCACGGCGTCCGCGTGGCCATCGACGACTTCGGCACCGGGTTCACCTCCATCTCCGCGCTCGCCACCACCCCCGCCGACCAGCTCAAGGTGGGCCGCTCCTTCGTGGTGGCCGAGGGTCCCGCGGACGCGGCGCTGCTGGAGCTGATGGCCCGCGCGGGCTCGGCCTTCGGGCTGGAGGTGGTGGCCGAGGGGGTCGAGACCGCCGAGCAGGCGGCGCGCGCCGTGGTGGCCGGCTGCACCGGCGGGCAGGGGTGGCACTTCGGCCCCGCGCTGGCCGCCGACGAGCTCGAGCACCGGCTCCCGCTGCTCACGGGGGACAGCCCCGCGCCGGTACTCTGAGGGCCTCACCCCACGACGGATCGAGTGCACACCCATGTCCGCTGGCACCTCCAGCAAGACCGCGACCCGCGCAGACCTGCGCAACATCGCGATCGTCGCCCACGTCGACCACGGCAAGACCACCCTGGTCGACGCGATGCTCAAGCAGTCCGGCGCCTTCGGCGACCACCAGCACGTGGACGACCGCGTCATGGACTCCGGCGACCTGGAGCGCGAGAAGGGCATCACCATCCTCGCCAAGAACACGGCGGTCCGGTACACCGGTCCGTCGGCGGCGGCGGTGGGCGCTCCCGAGGGCGTGACCATCAACATCATCGACACCCCGGGCCACGCCGACTTCGGCGGCGAGGTGGAGCGCGGCCTGTCCATGGTCGACGCGATCGCGCTGCTCGTGGACGCCAGCGAGGGCCCGCTGCCCCAGACCCGCTTCGTGCTGCGCAAGGCGCTGGCCGCGAAGCTGCCGGTCATCCTCGTGGTCAACAAGGTCGACCGCCCCGACGCCCGCATCTCCGAGGTCGTCGAGGAGACCGGTGACCTCTTCCTCGACCTCGCCGGCGACCTCCCCGACGCCGACGACCTCCTCGACTTCCCCGTGGTCTACGCCTCGGCCCGCGCCGGCCGCGCGTCGCTGACCCAGCCCGCCGACGGCGGCATGCCCGACGAGGACAACCTCGAGCCGCTCTTCCGCACCATCCTCGAGACGGTGCCGGCGCCCTCCTACACGCCGGGCGCGCCGCTGCAGGCTCACGTCACCAACCTCGACGCCTCCCCGTTCCTCGGCCGCATCGCGCTGTGCCGCATCCACGAGGGTGAGCTGCACAAGGGCGACTCGGTCATGTGGTGCCGCGCCGACGGCACGCAGCAGCGCGTGAAGCTCACCGAGCTCCTCATGACCGAGGCGCTCGAGCGCAAGCCCGCCGACTCCGCCGGTCCGGGCGACATCTGCGCGGTCGCCGGCATCCCGGAGATCACCATCGGCGAGACCCTCGCCGACGCCGAGGACCCGCGCCCGCTGCCGCTCATCACGGTCGACGAGCCGGCCATCTCCATGACCATCGGCACCAACACCGCGCCCACCGCCGGCAAGGTCAAGGGCGCCAAGGTCACCGCCCGCCTGGTCAAGGACCGCCTCGACCGCGAGCTGGTCGGCAACGTGTCCATGCGCGTGCTGCCCACCGAGCGCCCCGACGCGTGGGAGGTGCAGGGCCGCGGCGAGCTGGCGCTGGCGATCCTCGTGGAGCAGATGCGCCGCGAGAACTTCGAGCTGACCGTCGGCAAGCCGCAGGTGGTCACCAAGGAGATCGGCGGCAAGGTCCACGAGCCCGTCGAGCGCCTCACCATCGACGTCCCGCAGGACTACCTCGGCGCCGTCACGCAGCTGCTCGCCGTCCGCAAGGGCCGCATGGAGCAGATGACCAACCACGGCACCGGCTGGGTCCGCATGGAGTTCCTCGTGCCCTCGCGCGGGCTCATCGGGTTCCGCACGGAGTTCCTCACCGAGACCCGCGGCACCGGCATCGCCCACGCGACGTTCGAGAAGTACGAGCCGTGGTTCGGTGAGCTGCGCACGCGCCCCTCGGGCTCGATGGTGGCCGACCGCGCCGGCGCGGCGACCTCCTACGCGATGACGTCGCTGCAGGAGCGCGGCACGCTCTTCGTGGAGCCCTCCACGGAGGTCTACGAGGGCATGGTGGTGGGGGAGAACTCCCGCTCTGACGACATGGACGTCAACATCACCAAGGAGAAGAAGATGACCAACGTCCGCTCCAACGCGGACGAGCTGGAGCGCCTCGTGCCGGCCCGCAAGCTCTCCCTCGAGCAGAGCCTGGAGTTCTGCCGCGAGGACGAGTGCGTCGAGGTCACCCACGACGCCGTGCGCATCCGCAAGGTCGTCCTCGACCAGACCGAGCGCAGCAAGGTGGCCCGCGCCCGCCGCTGACCCGGCGCGCCACCCGCGCACTGGCACGGGGTGGCCCNNGCCACCCCGTGCCAGTGAGGGAGTGGCGCAGATCCACCCGCTGGCGGGACGAGCTCAGGACGACGGCGTTCGCGTCCGAGCGACCAGGGCGGCCAGCGCCGCCAGGGCGGCGGCGAACGAGGCCAGGCCGGCCGCGGCCCGGACGGCGAACCACCGCTCCCAGTCCGCCCGCACCGCCTCCCAGCCCGCAGGCGGTCCGAGGGGGTCCCACGCGTCCATCGTCTGGTTGATCGGCAGGTCTCCGCGCAGGACCGCGACCAGGACGACGACCCCCGCCGCGAGCGCGACCCCGCTGGCCAGCGCCGCCCCCCGGCGCTCCGCCAGGCACTGGGCGGCCAGGGAGGCGGCGAGCACCCCGAGCGTGGCCAGCAGCAGGGGCCTCATGAGCTTCGGGTAGCTGACGTCGAGCGCCTGCTTGGTGGTGGTGTAGCCCGCCGGGTCCAGGGTCCGCAACGCCTCCGCGAGCGGGATGCCGCTGATGTGGACCCCCGCCACCAGCCCGGTGGCACCCGCGCCGAGCACGGCCAGCGCTGAGCACCACCTCGCCGCTCTGGGCCGGCCAGCAGCGGCTGCGGTCGATGAGGTGGTCGCGGCGGACGTGCTCATGGCGGGCCTCCGGTGCGGGGTGAGACTCCAGGGCTAGGCGAGACTTCAGATCCAGTCATCTGTATTCGATACGGAAGTGTGGAATCGAAAGTGGAAGAGGTCAAGGGTCGGCGCGCGTACGACGCGAGCGGCCGGCGGGCGCGGGCCGCGGAGAACCGCGCCCGCGTGCTGGCCGTCGCCCGGGACCTGCTGCTGGCCGAGGGGTTCGCGGAGTTCTCCGTGGCGCGGGTCGCGGCCGAGGCGGGCGTCTCGGTCGAGCTCGTCTACAAGGCGGTCGGCGGCCGCGCCGCGCTCCTGGCGACCCTGCTCGACGTCGCGGTGGGTGGCGACGACGAGCCGGTCGCCCTCGCCGAGCGCGAGTCGCTGACGGCGCTGCGGTCGCTGACCGATGCGCGGGAGGTCCTGCGCGGCTACACCGCCGTCGCCGTCGGGGTGCAGGAGCGGACCGCGCCGCTGCTGCTGCTGGCGCTGCGCTCCTCCGGCGACCCCGGCGCCGCTGCGCTGCTCGCCAAGGCCGACGGCGAGCGGCTGATGGGCATGACCGGCCTGGCGCGGCACCTGGTGGGGACCGGGCAGACGCGGCCGGACATGGACCTCGATGCGGTGCGCGACGCGCTGTGGGCGCTGAACAGCACCCAGCTGTGGGACCAGCTCGTGGTGCAGCGGGGCTGGAGCCCGGCCGCCTACGGCGAGGCGCTCGAGCGGCTCTTCGTGGCGGCTGTGCTCACCTGAGCGCCGGCGGTGCCTCGAGGCACCCCGACGGACTCGCGCAGGTCGAGGTCTGCTGCTGCAGCTGTCCACAGCCCCTGGCCGCGACACGCGCTCTGCTGGAAGTTGCCTGCGGCCCGCACCCGCGAGCCCGTCAGCAGGGGTGCGGGCCGGACTGACTGGCTAGCGTGGCCAGCTGTGACGACGACGCCCGACGCACCCGAGCCCCGTCCCGAGGGTCCTGACCAGGCCGCGACGACGGCCGCGCCCGCCGACGACGTGCTGTCGCAGCTGGCCGACGTCGTCGACGACGTCGCCGAGCGCGCCTTCGAGCCCGAGGAGCTCGCCGCGATGGAGTCCCTCGACGTCCCGCGGCGGGTGCTGCTGGTCCACGCCCACCCCGACGACGAGACCATCGGCAACGGCGCCACCATGGCGCGCTACGCCAGCGCGGGCGCCGGCGTCACGCTGGTCACCTGCACCCGCGGGGAGCGCGGCGAGGTGGTGGAGCCCGAGCTCGCCCACCTCGAGGGCGACCGCGCCGCCCTCGGCGCGCACCGCGTGCTGGAGCTGGCCGCCGCCATGGAGGCCCTCGGCGTCAGCGACCACCGCTTCCTCGACGACGCCCCTCTCGACGGCGAGGAGCCCGCCGCCACGGCGGCCGCGCGCTACGAGGACTCCGGCATGGCGTGGGGCGAGGGCATGCGCGCCGTCGCCGCCCCGGACACCGGACCGGCGGCCTTCGCCCGCGCCGACCTCGACGAGGCGGCCGCGCGCCTGGCCGGCGTGCTGCGCGAGGTGCGCCCGCAGGTGGTGGTCACCTACGAGCCGGGCGGTGGCTACGGCCACCCGGACCACGTGCAGGCGGCCGCCGTGGCGCGCCGCGCCGTGGAGCTGGCGGCCGACCCGGCGGCGGCGCGGGTGGCCGGCGGTGTGCCGTGGGAGGTCGCCAAGTTCTACGAGGGCGTGGTGCCCGCGTCCGTGGCGGCCGACTCCTTCGGCGGTGACCGCTCGTCGTGGCCCTCGATGGTCGTGGACGACGACCAGGTCGCGTGCGTCGTGGAGGCCCCAGAGCAGCTGTCCGCCAAGGCCGCTGCGCTGCGGGCCCACCGCAGCCAGGTGCGCACGCGCTTCGAGGGCGGACCCGAGTTCATGGTCAGCCAGGACCGGTGGCAGCCCGTCTGGACCACGGAGGCCTACCGCCTCGCACGCGGGGTCCCCGCTCCGGACACCCGACGCGGCGACGGTCTTGAGACCGACCTCTTCGCCGGTATCGCTCCTCCAGCGTGACGATTCGCTACCGAGCGTGATGACGGCCACCGATGCGTGGGTGACTAGTTGCAGAGAGTGGCGGACTGTCGCTGTGATGACCTCCAGTCGACACGGGGAGTGAGCATGGAGTCACAGCAGGGCGCCCGCCGCGACAGCGCCGACGTCGGCCGCAACCGCGAGCGGCGTCGTCAGCGCCGGCTGCTGCGCATCGCCGTCCTGCTGGCTCCGGTGGCGGTCTACCTCTGGTACCGGCTCCTCACGGGCGACCCGGTGTCGGGGGAGGACTTCGCCCTCCCGGTGGTCGACCCGCTCTACCTCGTCGTCGGGCTGTTCTTCCTCGTGATGATCGGCGTGCTGCTCGCGCAGGTGGTCGTCTCGGGCCGCTCGCCCCACCTCGTCTACCGCCCGGAGCAGATCGACGTCTCCCTGGACGACGTCAAGGGGCTGGGCCCGGTCAAGGAGGAGGTGCAGCGCTCGCTCGACCTGTTCCTGGCCGGGCGCACCTTCCGCCGCGAGATGGGCGGCACCCCGCGCCGGGGCCTGCTGTTCGAGGGGCCGCCGGGCACGGGCAAGACCCACATGGCCAAGGCCATGGCGCGCGAGGCGGGCGTGCCGTTCCTCTACGTCTCCGGCACCAGCTTCCAGTCCATGTACTACGGCGCGACGGCCCGCAGGATCCGGTCCTACTTCCGCGCGCTGCGCAGGGCCGCGCGCGCCGAGGGTGGGGCGATCGGCTTCATCGAGGAGATCGACGCCATCGCGACCGTCCGCCACGGCATGCCGATGGCGCCCGCCGGCTCGCTCGCCGCTCCGGCGAGCGCGAGCGCCGTCGTGTGCTGCGGTGGCCTCGAGGGCCTGCCGGGCCAGGTGCGCAGCACCGCCGGCGTCGCGTCGCACGGCGCACCGGTCGTCTCGGCGATGGGCACCGAGGGCGTCGGCGGCGTGGTCAACGAGCTGCTGGTGCAGATGCAGTCCTTCGACGAGCCCACGGGCGCCCAGCAGCTGCTCGGGAAGCTCGTCGACGCGGTGAACCTGCTGCTCCCGGCGCACCGCCAGCTGCCGCGCCCGAAGGTCGAGCCGGTCGACGTCCTGCTCATCGCCGCCACCAACCGCGCCGACTCCCTCGACCCCGCCCTGCTCCGCCCGGGCCGCTTCGACCGCCGCCTCACCTTCGACGCCCCCGACCAGCGGGGCCGCCGGGAGGTGCTCGACCACTTCCTGTCCCGCAAGGCGCACGAGGCCGAGCTCGACGACGACGAGCGCCGCGACGCCCTCGCCGGCATCACCGCCGGCTCCACGCCGGTGATGATCGAGAACCTCCTCGACGAGGCCCTCGTCAACGCCGTGCGCCGCGGCGCGTCCGCGATGAGCTGGAAGGACGTCGAGCACGCGCGCCTGGTGACGTCGGTGGGCCTGGGCTCCCCGGTCGGCTACACGGCCCGGGAGGCGCGCCTCATCGCCACGCACGAGGCGGGCCACGCCGTGGTCGCCCACCTCGTGGCGCCGCAGCGCCGCCTGGAGGTGCTCACCATCATCAAGCGGGCCGGCGCGCTGGGCCTGCTCGCCCACGGCGACGCCGAGGAGGTGTGGACCCGCTCGCGCAGCGAGCTGGTCGCGCTGGTGCAGATCGCCTTCGGCGGGCAGGTCGCCGAGGAGCTCGCCTTCGGCGACGTCTCCACGGGGCCCAGCTCCGACCTCGCCTACGCCACCCGCATCGGGGCGCAGATGGTCGGCTCGGCCGGCATGGCCGGCTCCCTGGTCTCCTTCGCCGCCGCCGAGGCCTCTCCGGTGGGCGAGGGCCTGGTGGGCCGCGTGCTCGGCGACGCCAGCGCCCGCGGGCAGCTGGAGGAGCTGCTCGGCGCCCAGCGCGAGGCCGTGCGCGCGCTGCTCGGCGCCAACACCCACCTCGTGGCCGCCCTGCGCGACGCCCTGCTGGAGCGCCACGAGCTCATCGGCCACGAGATCACCGACGTGCTCGCCGCCGCAGGCCCCGCCGTGGTGGTGTCCGGCGTCAGCGCCGGACCCGTCGCCGTGGTGCTGCCGGCGACCGGCCCGGCCGCCGCTCCTACCGTGGGCGCGTGAGCGAGCAGGCCGACCAGCCCGACCAGCCCGACCAGCCCGTGGGCGGCCGCGTCGACCTCGACGCGGCCGCCGCGGCCTTCGAGGGCATCGCGGCGGGGGTCGCCGTCGCCAGCACCCGCTGGCGCAGGCTCGACCACGCCATCACCGTGACGTCCTACACGTGGGTCAGCCGCGAGCCGGCGCTGCTGCTCGTGTGCGTCCACGAGGACGCGCGCTTCCTCGACGCCGTCGAGGGCGCCGGCGCGTGGGGGCTGTCGCTGCTGCCCCAGTCGGCGCGGGCGACCGCCACGTGGCTGTCGACCCCCGGCAGGCCCGCCGTGGGGCAGCTGGACCGGGTGCCCCACCGCTCCGGGCCCACCACGGGGGTGCCTCTGCTGGACGGCGCGCTCGCGGCCTTCGAGTGCCGCACCACCGCGGTTCACCCCGCGGGCGACCACGTCGTGGTGCTCGGCGAGGTGGTGGGCCTGGGGCCCACGACGGGGGAGAAGCCGCTGGTCAGGTTCCGGCGTTCCTACCACGCGCTGGCCTGAACCTCCCTAGCCTCGCTGGGGTGGGACGAGCAGGCGGAGCTGCGCAGCTGCTGGAGATGCTCGAGCGCGGGGCGACCGCCTCGCCCGGGGCGGACCCCGCTGGGCGGGTCCCCGCCCCGCGCAGGCCGCAGCACCGCCTCGACGAGGCAGCCTCCACCACCACCACCACCGTCGTCCTCCCGGAGACCGACGAGGCACCGGTGGCCGGGCCACCCGCCTCCTGGGCGCCGTCAGCCCACCCCGGACCCGCAGCTCCGGCCGGGCCCTCGGAGGCCGCGGCCGCCCGCCGGCAGCGCGTCCGGGTGCTGGCGCTGGTGGCCGCGGGCGGTCTCGTGGCAGCTGCCTGGTCCGGAGCCTCCTTCCGCCTGGCGGACCGCGTCCCCGAGGGCACCACCGTCGCGGGGGTGGCGATCGGAGGCCTCGACCGCGACGACGCAGTCCAGCTGCTGGCCCGCACCCTGCAGCCCCGCCTGGCGGCGCCGCTGCCGGTCCGCCTCGACGCGCCCTCCCGGGAGGGCAGGACGACGACGGTGGACCCCGGCGTGGCCGGGCTGCGCCTCGACGCCGCCGCGACCGTCTCGCGGGCCATCGGGCCGGCGGGCCTGCCCACCACCCTGTGGCACCAGCTGCAGGGCCGGGGCGCCGTCGCCCCGGTGCTCGAGGGGTCCGACGCCGACCTCGCCGCGGCCCTCGACCGGGCGGCCGTCGCGCTCGACGTCCCCGCGGTGGAGGGCTCCATCAGCTTCGCCTCCGGCGAGCCGGTGGCGGTGGCTCCGGTGCCGGGGACCGTGCTGGACCGCACCGCGGCCGCGGCGCTGGTGCGCCGCGCCTGGCTGGCGGCGCCGGGAGCGCCGGCAGGAGAGCGCCCGCTGCCCCTGCCGGCGAGCACCGAGGAGCCGCAGGCCACCGCTGACGCCGTGGACGCCGCCCTGCAGACCCAGGCCCGCCCCGCCGTCTCCGCACCGCTGACCGTGGTGGTGGGCGACCGCAGCGTGGTGCTGGCGCCGGCCCAGGTGCTGCCGGCGCTGTCCGTGGTGCAGGACGGTCCGGCGCTGAGGCTGCACGTGGACGGGGCCGCGCTGGCCGACGCCGTGGCCGCCGCCGACCCCGCCACCCGCACCCCCGCGCAGGACGCCCGGGTCGACACCAGCGGCAGCGCCCCCGTGGTGGTGGCCGCCGTCGCCGGCTCCGAGCCCGACCCGGAGTCGCTCGCGCACACCGCGGAGGCCGCGCTGGTGGCCACCGGCGACGCGCGCACGGCCCGGGCCTCCAGCCGGGAGGTGGCACCGGGCCTGACCACCGAGGCGCTCACCTCGATGGGCATCAGCGCGCTCCTGGGCCAGGTCGTCTCGCCGCTCACCGCCGACCCCGCCCGCACGCAGGACGTCACGGCCGCCGCCCGGGCGCTCGACGGCGCTGTGCTGGCGCCGGGGGAGCCGCTGGACGTGGGCGCCCGGATGGGCGTCCCCAGCGCTGAGGCCGGCTGGGTGCCGGCCACGGTGGTGGTGGACGGCCGCGCCACCTCCACCCTCTCGGCCGGCACCACGCAGGTCGCCTCGGCCGTCCACGCCGCCGCCTTCGCCGCCGGGCTCCAGGTGGACGCCCGTACGGCCCCGGAGTCCTGGAACCCGCGCGACCCGGTGGGCCTGGACGCGGTGGTGGGCACCGGCACGCCGCTCGTGCTCACCGAGGCCGCGTCGACGGGCGCGCTGCTGCGGGTGGAGGTGTCCGACGGCGCGCTGCGCGTGCAGGTGTGGGGCTCGCCGGACCGGCAGGTCAGCCTGGCCACGTCGCCCGCCGCAGACCCCCGCCCCGCGCCGCAGCTGTCCGACCCGTCGCCGCAGTGCGTGGCCCAGCCGGGCCAGGACGGTTTCACCACCACGGTGACGCGCACCGCGGCGCCCAGGGGCGGTGGCGGGCAGCCGGTCACCGACGAGGTGACCACCACCTACGCCCCGCGGCCCGCCGTGACGTGCACCGCACCCGGAGGCGGAGCGTCCACCGGGGTCCCGCTGGCGCTGGACTGACGCCGGGCGCCACCTCCGCTCGTCGCGACGGGCGCACGGGTGGAACACTGGTGGCGTGACCTACGTGATCGCGCAGCCCTGCGTCGACCTGAAGGACCGCGCCTGCGTGGAGGAGTGCCCGGTCGACTGCATCTACGAGGGCAGCCGGTCGCTCTACATCCACCCCGACGAGTGCGTCGACTGCGGCGCCTGCGAGCCGGTGTGCCCGGTCGAGGCGATCTACTACGAGGACGACGTCCCCGCGCAGTGGGCTGACTACACCACCGACAACGCGGTGTTCTTCGACGACATCGGCTCGCCGGGCGGTGCTGCCAAGCTCGGTGCCATCGCCAAGGACGGCCCGCTCGTCGCCGCCCTGCCGCCGCAGGAGACCGGCCACTGAGCGGCTGGTCCGCGCGGGCCGGCGGCGGGGCCTCCCGGACCGGCTCCCTGCCGGACTTCCCCTGGGACACCATCCGCGAGGCCGCGCAGCGCGCCCGCAGCCACCCCGGTGGCATCGTCGACCTCTCGGTCGGCACCCCCGTGGACCCGACGCCCGAGGTGGTCCAGCGCGCCCTGCGCGAGGCCGCCGACGCCCCCGGGTACCCGCAGACGGCGGGCACGCCGGCGCTGCGCGAGGCGGCCGCCGGCTGGGCGGAGCGCTCGCGGGGTGCGGTGGGCCTGGACCCGGCGTCGGTGCTGCCGACCGTCGGCTCCAAGGAGCTGGTGGCCTGGCTGCCCACGCAGCTCGGGCTGGGCCCCGGCGACGTCGTCGTCATCCCCGACGTGGCCTACCCCACGTACGACGTGGGCGCCCGCCTGGCCGGAGCCCGCGCCGTCGCCGTCCCCCCGGGCGGCTGGCCCACCGACGAGCAGCTCGCCGGTGACCGCGTGCGGCTGGTGTGGCTGAACAGCCCCTCCAACCCCACCGGGGCCGTGGCGGGCGTGGAGGAGCTGCGCGCCGCCGTGGAGCGCGCCCGCGCCGAGGGCGCCGTGGTGGCCTCGGACGAGTGCTACGCCGAGCTGGCCTGGGACGTGCCCGAGGTCCCCAGCGTGCTGGACCCGCGCGTGTGCGGCACGGGGCCCGGCAGCCACGACGGGCTGCTGCTGGTCACCTCCCTGTCCAAGCGCTCCAACCTGGCCGGGTACCGCGGTGGGGTGGTCCTGGGGGACCGCGAGCTCGTGGCGCACCTGCTGTCGGTGCGCAAGCACGCCGGCATGATCGTCCCCGCGCCCGTCCAGGCCGCCGTGGCGGCGGCCTTCTCCGACGACGAGCACGTCGCCGTGCAGCGCGAGCGCTACCGCGCGCGCCGGGCGGTGCTGCGTGCCGCGCTGGAGGGCGCCGGCCTCGTGGTCGAGCACTCCGAGGCCGGCCTGTACCTGTGGACCCGGTCCACCGACGGGTCGAGCGGCCGCGAGCTGCTCGACCGGCTGGCCGGCGTCGGCGTCCTCGTGGCCCCGGGAGACTTCTACGGACCGTCAGCGGGTGATCACACCAGGGTGGCGCTGACGGCCTCGGACGAGCGGGTCGCGGCCGCCGCTGCGCGGCTGGACCAGCTCGCCAGGTAGCGTCCCCCCGGCACCACCCGAGGGTGACGCTCGTCGCCCCGCCCGCCCGCTCTTGCCCGCACACCCCCCCGACGACGAGGAGCCGAGCCATGACCGACCCCGCGACCGGCCCGCTGAACGCCGTGCCCGCGGAATCGCCCGTGGCCCTGGTCCACCCCGGGGGCGTGCTGCCGCTGACGGTGGTCCCCGCGGTCGACGGCAACTCCGGGCTCGACGTGTCCGGGCTGCTCAAGCGGACCGACTACGTCACGCTCGACCCGGGCTTCGTGAACACCGCCTCCTGCCAGAGCGACATCACCTACATCGACGGCGACGCCGGCGTCCTGCGCTACCGCGGCTACCCGATCGAGCAGCTGGCCGAGCACTCGACCTTCGCCGAGGTGAGCTACCTGCTCATCAACGGCGAGCTGCCGACGGCGCCGCAGCTGGAGGAGTTCACCGCGCGGATCAACCGCCACACGATCCTCCACGAGGACCTCAAGCGCTTCTTCGACGGCTTCCCGCGCGACGCGCACCCGATGCCGGTGCTCAGCTCGGCGGTCTCGACGCTGTCGACCTTCTACCAGGACTCGCTCAACCCCAAGGACGCCGCGCAGGTCGACCTGTCGACGTTCCGCCTGCTGGCCAAGCTGCCGACCATCGCGGCGTACGCCTACTCCAAGTCCACCGGCCGTCCGATGCTCTACCCGGACAACTCCAAGGGCCTGGTGGAGAACTTCCTCCGCATGACGTTCGGCTGGCCGGCCGAGCCCTACGAGCCCGACCCCGAGATGGTCAAGGCGCTCGACCTGCTCTTCGTGCTCCACGCCGACCACGAGCAGAACTGCTCCACCTCCACGGTCCGCATGGTGGGCTCCTCCGGCGCCAACCTCTTCGCGTCCGTCTCCGCCGGCATCCACGCCCTGTCGGGCCCCGCGCACGGCGGCGCCAACTCGGCGGTGCTGGAGATGCTCGAGGCGATCCACCGCGGCGACGACGACGCCGACTCCTTCATGGCCAAGGTGAAGGACAAGCGCGACGGCGTGCGCCTCATGGGCTTCGGCCACCGCGTGTACAAGAACTACGACCCGCGGGCCGCCATCGTGAAGAAGACGGCCGACCAGGTGCTCGCCCGGGCCGACAACCCGCTCCTCGACATCGCCAAGCGCCTCGAGGAGATCGCCCTGCAGGACGACTACTTCGTGGAGCGCAAGCTCTACCCCAACGTCGACTTCTACACCGGCCTGATCTACCAGGCGATGGGCTTCCCGACGCGGATGTTCACGGTGCTGTTCGCCCTCGGGCGCCTGCCGGGCTGGATCGCGCAGTGGCGCGAGGGCGTCACCGACCCCGCCATGAAGATCAACCGCCCGCGCCAGGTCTACACCGGTGCCGGCGAGCGCGCCTACGTGCCCGTGACGGAGCGCTGACCCGCAGCAGCCCGACCCACGGCACGACGCGGAGGGCCGTCCCCGGCACACGGGGACGGCCCTTCCGCGCGTCCGCCCCCGTCGTCCTTGTTTCGCACCCTCCGCGGACAGTGCGCTGTGCACGGGGGCCTTGCGCTTTCCGCGGAAAGTGCGGGGAGGGCGGCTACTCGGTGCGGCCGCCGGCGACGAGGACGACGGCGGCACCGCCCGGCGCGAGGCGCTCGCGGTCGGCCTCGGGGACGTCGACCCAGCCGTCGTCGGGCCGGTCGCGGCGCCACTGCTTCCCGTCCGTGCCCACGGCCACCACCTGGAAGTCGGCGGCGTGCGCGACGGCCCACTGCGCGGCGGACCAGCCGGTGCGGCGCTGCGCGTCGTCGGGGGCGGAACCGGCGGCCACCGGGGTCCCGACGAGAGCGCCCGCGCCCTCGTCGGCCGGGGCGATCGGCACCCCGCCACCGCGCTCGCGGCCGAACGCCTCGACCAGCGGCTGCGTGCGCGGCCAGTAGCCGCTCTCGCCCGCGGCCTGCGCGGAGGAGTCCTGCACCGGGCGCAGCCGGCAGGTCAGCGCGGCGGGGGAGTAGCCGGTGAGGGCGGAGGCGTACGCGCGGCCCTCCGGCTCGTGGTCGGCGTAGGCGTCGGGGAACGCCGAGCGCTGCACGCGCTGCGCGACCTCGGTGATGGGGGCGTCGGCGTACCCGTCCACCTTCGCCAGCACGTCGAGGAAGGCGTTGGTGGAGTAGACCGGGTCCTGGATCTGCGCCTCGGTGCCCCACCCCTGCGAGGGCCGCTGCTGGAACAGGCCCAGGGAGTCGCGGTCTCCGTAGGCGATGTTGCGCAGCTTGCTCTCCTGGACCGCCGTGGCCAGGGCGATCGTGGCCGCGCGCGCGGGCATGCCGCGCTGCTGCGTGATGGCGGTGATGAGGGCGGCGTTGGCGGCCTGGTCGGGCGCGAGGTCGTACTCGGCGGCGCCGTCGCCCTCACCGCTGACAGCGGTGCACCGCTCCACCACCACCGTGGAGGACGGCGCCACCTGCTGCAGCGCCACCCAGGCCCCGCCCGCGAGCACCGCCAGCACGGCTCCGGTGCCCACCAGCCGGCCCAGGACGCGGTGCCCGCCCCTGCGCCGCGGTGGCGGTGGGGGCGGGGGGCGGCGGCGGCGCTGCTGCCGAGCGACCATCGGGGAGCTCATGGAGGTGCGGGGGTGGTGCGCTCAGTTGGCGTGCAGCGCGTCGTTGAGGACGACGGCGGCCTTCGTCAGCGCCACCGCCTCGACGGCGCCGGTGGTGGAGTTGCGGCGCAGCAGCAGCCCGTCGCGCCCGGACAGCTCGCGGGCCTTGACGACGACGGCCTCGTCACCCGGCTGCCAGCCCTCGGGCGCCTGCGCCCGCGCGAGGTCGCCCGTGAGCACCACCTTGGTGCCGGCGGTCACGTACAGGCCCGCCTCGACCACGCAGTCGTCGCCCAGGGAGATGCCGATGCCGGCGTTGGCCCCCAGCAGCGAGCGCTTCCCCACCGAGATGACCTGCGTGCCGCCGCCGGAGAGGGTGCCCATGATCGAGGCCCCGCCGCCGACGTCGCTGCCGTCCCCGACCACCACGCCCGCGGAGATGCGGCCCTCGACCATGGAGGCGCCCAGCGTGCCGGCGTTGAAGTTGACGAAGCCCTCGTGCATGACCGTGGTGCCCTCGGCGAGGTGGGCGCCCAGGCGCACGCGGTCGGCGTCGGCGATGCGGACGCCGGTGGGCAGCACGTAGTCGACCATGCGCGGGAACTTGTCCACCCCGAGGACCTGCACCGGCACGTGGGCCCGCAGCCGCAGGCGCGTCTCCTCGAAGCCCGCGACGGGGCAGGGCCCGCGGTCGGTCCACACGACGTTGGCGAGCTTGCCGAAGAGGCCGTCGAGGTTGACCGTCCGGGGCGCCACCAGCCGCGCGGACAGCAGGTGCAGGCGCAGGTAGGCGTCGGGGGCGTCCGCGGGCGCGGCGTCGAGGTCGACCTCGGTGCGCACGACGTGGGTGCGCACGCCGCGCGCCGGGTCCTCGCCCTCCAGCGCCGCCAGCGCGGCGGGCACGGCGTAGGGGCTGTCGTCGGCGGGCGCGGCGCCCAGGGCGGGGGAGGGGTACCAGGTGTCGAGCACGGTCCCGTCCGCGGTGGCCGTCGTGGCCAGGCCGTACCCCCAGGCGCTGCGGGGAGTGGTCGCGTCCGTGCCGGCTGCCGTGCTCATGGTCCACAGGGTAGGTGCGCCTGGGACGCGTGTGGCGCGCTTGGCCACCCTGGTCGGGTGCGGGTGACCGACCGGGTTGCCTCGACCTCGAGATCGCCGGGCGGGGGCCGTGCGCGCCGTAGGGTCGTCGCCGTGAGCAGCACCCCCGGGCGGAACCAGCAGCCGGCACCCGAGCGGCAGCTCGACCTGGCTGGCGACGTGGTCGAGCTGGCCGCGGCCGTGTGCGACGTCGAGTCGGTGAGCGGGCGCGAGGGGCCCCTGGCCGACCTCGTGGAGGACGCCCTGCGGCGCCTGGGGTCGCGCACCTCCGGAGGGGGCGGTGGCCACTACGAGGTCCTGCGCGACGGTGACGCCGTGGTGGCGCGCACCCGCCTGGGCCGCGCGGAGCGCGTCGTCGTCGCCGGGCACCTCGACACCGTGCCGCTGGCGGGCGGCGACGTGCCCTCGCGCCGCGAGGTGGTCGACGGGGTGGAGCGGCTGGTGGCCCGCGGCTCCACGGACATGAAGGGCGGCGTCGCGATGGCGCTGTCGGCGGCCGCGGCCGTGGCGGAGGCCCTGGCCAGCGAGCCGCGCCGCGTGGTGCGGGACGTGACGTGGGTCTTCTACGACCACGAGGAGGTCGACTCCGCCCTCAACGGCCTCGGCCGCCTGGCGCGCCGCCGCCCGGACTGGCTCGCCGGCGACGTCGCCGTCCTCGGGGAGCCCACCAACGCCAGCATCGAGGGCGGCTGCAACGGCACGCTGCGCGCCGAGGTGCGCCTCACGGGCCGCGCCGCGCACTCCGCGCGCTCGTGGGTGGGCGTCAACGCGGTCCACCTCGCCGCGCCCGTGCTGGCCCGCCTGGCCGCCTACGAGGCGCGCAGCATCGAGGTCGACGGGCTGGTCTACCGCGAGGGCCTCAACGCCGTGGGCATCTCCGGCGGCGTGGCCGGCAACGTCATCCCCGACGCCTGCACCGTCACGGTCAACCACCGCTTCGCCCCCTGCTTCACCCCGGCGCAGGCCGAGGAGCACGTGCGCGAGGTCTTCGCCGGCCTGGAGGAGCAGGTCGGCGCCGAGGTGGTGGTGGTCGACGCCGCGCCCGGGGCGCGCCCCGGCCTGGACCACCCGGCCGCGCGCGACTTCGTGCAGCAGGTGCTCGCCCGCAGCGGGCGCCAGCCCGTGGCCAAGCTCGGCTGGACCGACGTCGCGCGCTTCTCCGAGCTGGGCGTGCCCGCGGTGAACTTCGGCCCCGGCGACCCGCTGCTGGCCCACACCGCCGGTGAGTGGTGCCCGGTCGACGAGGTCCGCGAGTGCCGCGAGGCGCTCCTGGCCTGGCTCCTGCCGACGACGACGACGACCGCCGCGGCCGGCCGGTAGCCGGGGCCGTGCCCCCGACGCGGCTCGTCGTCAGGCTGCAGGCCCCCGCCCAGCGGGCCGCCTGGAGGCTGCGCGGCCGCAATCCCGTGGCGGTGGCCGCGCGGGTGGCGCTGCGCGCCTCGGGCCTGCGCCTGGGCGGGCGGGCCGCGGAGATGTGCTTCTACCTGCTGCTGTCCGCCGTCCCCCTGCTGACGGCGCTCGGCACGGGCCTGGGGCTGCTGGGCCGCTGGCTCGACCCGGACGCCGTGGGCGACGCACAGGCCTTCCTCGTGCAGCTGCTCGACGCCGTGCTCAGCCCCGCGCTCGCCGCCAGCCTGGGCGCGCCCCTGGTGCGCGAGCTGCTGGCGCAGGAGCAGACCGGCGTCGCCCTGGGCAGCGCCCTGGTGGCGCTGGTGGTGGCCAGCCGCGTGGCGCGGGCGGCGCTGCGCGTGCTGCGCGAGGGGGAGACGCCCGTGGAGGAGCGCCGGCCCGTGCTGCTGTTCCTCCTGTCCTTCGCGCTGACGTTCGTCGGGGTGGTGGCCGGCTCGCTGATGCTGCTCGTGCTCGTCGTCGGGCCGCTGCTCGGCGGCGGCGAGCGGCTCGCGGCGGCGGTCGGCGGCGGGGAGGTCTTCTCCACGGCGTGGGCGGTCGGCCGCTGGCCGGTGCTGCTGCTCGTCGTCGCCGCGGGCCTGGCGCTGCTCTACCGCGTGGGCGCCCCGGTGCGCGTCGCGTGGCGCTCCGTGGTCCCGGGAGCCGCACTGGCCACCGGCGCGCTGGTGGGGCTGGTGGTGGCGTTCCGCGCGTCCCTGGCGGTGCTCGGCACGCCCGGCCCGGTGACCACCTCCGGCGACGAGGCGGTGCAGGCCGCGGCCACCGTGGTGGGCGCGCTCGTGGCGGTGATGCTCCTGGGGTGGTTCGGCAGCGGCGTGGTGCTGCTCGGGGGCCTGGTCAACGAGGAGTGGGCCGCAGCGGCCCGCAGCGCTCCCGCGGGCGCAGCGACCTCAGGCGGAGACGCCGGAGGGACCGCTGGCGAGGACGGCGGCCACGAGGGCGCGCGAGGCCGGCCGGTCGGCGGTGCGCGGGTTGGTGAGCAGCACCAGGTCGATGGTGCCCAGCTCGGGCAGCCGGACGCCGGGGGAGTCGCCCCGCCCGTCGCCCAGCCGGTCCCCCCGCCGGTCGAGGCGCAGCGCTGACAGCTGCAGCGGCACGAGGCTGCGCGGCACCGCTGAGACCCCGATGCCGGCGGCCACCGCCGCGATGAGGCCGTTGGTGCCGCGGCACAGCGCCGCGGTCCGGTAGGCCGTGCCCGCCCGCTGCAGCGCCTCCTCCATCGCCGTCCTCGCCAGCGACGGCGGCGGGTACAGCACCAGCGGCACCGGCGCCGTCGGGTCCAGCCGCGTGGTGGGGGTGCCGACCCACACCATGCGCTCGCGGCTGACCAGCTGCTCGGGGATCTCGGCGCCGGTGGCGTGGCGGTTGGCGTCGCCCGCCGCGGGGCGGCGTCCCACGTAGACGTCCAGGCGGTCGGCGGCCAGCCGCCGGTGCAGCGTGCCGCTCTGGTCCACCGTCAGGTCGAGGTCCACCAGGGGGTTCTCCCGGCGGAACTCGCGCAGGATGGCCGGCAGCCGGGTCAGCGCCAGGTCGTCGGACATGCCCAGGCGCAGCCGGCCGTGGGGCCGGTGCCCGCGGAAGTACGCCGTCGCCCGCTCGTGGGCGGCCACGATCTCCTGCGCCAGCCCGATCATCGCCTCGCCGTCCGGTGTCAGCGACACCGTCCGGGTGTCGCGCAGCACCAGCAGCCGGCCGGTCGCGGCCTCGAGCTTGCGCACGTGCTGGCTCACCGTGGGTTGCCCCACGCCGAGGCGCGCGGCGGCCCGGGTGAAGCTCCGCGCCTGCGCGACGGCGAGGAAGGAGCGCAGCTGCACCACGTCGTACCCGGTCTCCGCCTGCGTGCTCATCACAGAGCATGATGACAGTGAGAGCACCGATCGGCGCTGATGATGCTGCGGAGGCACCCGCCCGCGGGAGAGGCTGGTGTCCGGCAGCAACGGTCGGTGACCGCCAGGTCCGCCCGCGCCGCCGACCCCACCCGTGACCACCCCCGGTCGGTGCTGCCCGCCGACCTCCCGGAAGAGGCTCCCTTGGCCCCCCGCGCCCTGGCCCCGCTGTCCAACCGCCCCTACCGCACCTACCTCGCAGGCCACGCCGTCGCCAGCACCGGCGTGTGGATGCAGAACATCGCCACCGACTGGCTCGTCCTCGAGCTCACCGGCAGCCCCGCCGCCGTCGGCGTCACCATGGCCTGCCAGTTCGCGCCCGTGCTGCTGCTCGGGCTGCACGCCGGGCAGCTGGCGGACAGGTTCCCCAAGCGGACCCTGCTCATGCTCACCCAGGCCGCCTTCCTCACCCTCACCGCGACGCTCGCGGTGGTGACGCTCACCGGTGTGGCCACGGCCCCGCTGGTCTGGGCGCTGGCGCTGGTGGGCGGGTGCGTCACCGCCGTCGACGGGCCCGCCCGCCAGGCCTTCGCCGGTGAGCTGGTGCCCGCCGACCACCTGCGCGGTGCCGTCTCGCTGAACTCCGCCGTCTTCCAGACCTCCCGCCTGCTCGGGCCCGCGGTCGCGGCGACGCTCATCAGCACCGTGGGCACCGGCTGGGCCTTCGCCGCCACCGCCGTGTGCTTCACCGCGCCGCTGGTGGCCCTGGCGCTGCTGCGCCCCGCCGACCTGCTCACCCTGCCCGTCCCGCGCGTGCCCGGTGCTCCTCGCGACCGCGGCAGCGTGCGCACCGCGCTGGCGCACGTCCGCCAGCGCCCGCACGTGCTGGTCACGATCGTGCTGGTGGGGATCGTCGGGACCTTCGGGCTGAACTTCCCGGTGGTCCTCACCGCCATGTCCACCGAGGTGCTGCACGGCGGGCCGGAGCTCTACGGCGCCTTCAACACCGCCCTCGCCCTCGGCTCCACCGCCGGCGCCCTCGTGGCCGGCACGCGCGCCACCACCCGGCTCCGCCTCATCGTGGCCGCCTGCCTGGGCTTCGGGGCCCTGCAGGCCGCGGCCTCGCTGGCGCCGAACGCCGCCGTCCTGCTGGTCGTCCTGGTGGCGGTGGGCCTGGTCAACCTGGCCTTCCAGGCCATGGCCAACTCCTCGGTGCAGCTCTGGGTGGACCCGGACGTCCGCGGCCGCGTCATGGGCCTGTACCTGCTGGCCTTCGTCGGGGGCACGCCCTTCGGCGCACCGCTGGTCGGCTGGATCACCGAGACCTGGGGCGCCCGGGTCGGGCTGGCGTTCTGCGGGCTCGTGCCGGCCGGCGCCGCGCTCGTCGCCGCCGTCCTGCTGGCCCGCAGGGTGGGCGTCCACCCCGCGCAGACCGTCGGCAGGGCCGTCGCCGCGCGCGCCGGCGATCTCCGGCTAGCGTCGAGCGCATGGCTCCCGGCCGCACCCGCGTCGTCGTCGTCGGAGGTGACGCGGCCGGCATGGCAGCGGCCTCGCAGGCCCTCCAGCAGGCCGCAGCCCGCGGCCGCGACCTGGAGGTCGTCGCGTTCGAGCGCGGCAGCGCCACGTCGTACTCGGCGTGCGGCATCCCGTACTGGGTCGGCGGGGTAGTCGACTCCCGCGAGGAGCTCGTCGCCCGCACCCCCGAGGAGCACCGCAGGCGCGGGGTCGACCTCCGGATGGGCACCGAGGTGGTCGGCGTGGACCTGTCCGCCCGCACCGTGACCTGGCGGCGGCTGGACGGGCAGGACGACGGCCGCCCGCGCGAGGGCACCGACGGCTTCGACCAGCTCGTCCTCGCCACCGGGGCCGTGCCCCGACGCCCCGCCGCGCCCGGCTTCGACGCCGGCCCGGAGGCGGGCGTCCACGGGGTGCAGACCCTCGACGACGGCTCGGCGCTCATCGCGGACCTCGGGTCCGGCGGCGTGCGGCGGGTGGTGGTGGTCGGCGGCGGGTACATCGGCCTGGAGGTGGCCGAGGCGTGCGTGGTGCGGGGCCTGCACGTCACCGTGGTGCAGCGCGGGCAGACCCCGCTGGGCACCGTCGACGACGACATGGGCGCCTTCATCGCCGGCGCCGTGCGGGGAGAGGGTGTGCACCTGGTCACCGGCGAGGAGGTGTGCGGCCTGGAGCTGGCCCCGGCCTCGGAGGGCGGCCGGGTGCGCGCCGTGCACTGCGCCAGCGGCCTGGAGCTGCCGTGCGACCTCGTGGTGCTGGGGCTGGGCGTGGAGCCGTCTGTGGCGCTCGCGCGCGAGGCCGGGGTGCCGCTGGGGGAGTCCGGCGCGATCGCCGTCGACGTCTCCCAGCGCACCCGGGCCGACGGGGTCTGGGCCGCGGGCGACTGCACCGAGGTGCGCCACCGCGTCTCCGGCCGCGGGGTGCACGTGCCGCTGGGCACGCACGCCAACAAGCAGGGCCGGGTGGCGGGCATCAACCTCGGCGGCGGGTACGCGACCTTCCCGGGCGTGGTCGGCACCGCCATCACGAAGGTGTGCCGGGTGGAGATCGGGCGCACGGGCCTGTCGACGGAGGAGGCCGCGGCTGCGGGGTTCCAGGTGGTCACCGCCGCCGTCGACTCCACGACCACGGCCGGCTACATGCCCGGCGCCGAGCCGGTCCGGGTGAAGCTCATCGCCGACGAGCGCAGCGGGCGCCTGCTCGGCGGTCAGGTGGTGGGCCGCTCCGGGGCGGGCAAGCGCGTGGACGCGCTCGCCATCTGCGTGTGGAACGAGATGGCGGTCGAGGAGGTGCTCTCCCTCGACCTCGCGTACGCGCCGCCGTTCGCGCCCGTGTGGGATCCCGTGCTCATCGCGGCCCGCAAGGCGGCGCAGGCCGTGGAGGCGGCCTGCCAGCGCGGCTGAGGGCGACACTCCGGCGCCACGCAGGCGCTGCTGCGGTGGGGCCGACCGGGGGCTGGCGGAACCCTGTGAGCAGGGGCGATGATCTCGCATGCGCGTCGTTCCGGCTCCCGCCCGCAGCGCGGTCGTGCGCGACCGCGACCGCTCCGCCCGCGCCCTGCGGGTGACGACCCACCCCGACGCCCCCGGCGGCGGCCTCGTGGTGCTGTCGCTGTGGGACGGCGACGTCTGCGCCACCACCCTGCGGCTCGACCCCGAGGACGCCGCCGACCTCGTCCGCGCCCTCACCGACGCCGCCGTGGCCGCCGCCCCGCGGCGCCCGCGCTCCCCGCACGGCCCGACCACCGGTGAGGTCGCCGCCGCCAGCTGAGGCGCCCCTCCCGCGCCACCCGCGGGCGAGGGGGCTGGTGGGGCGTCCTCCGGCGCGCCCCCGGGGGCGGCTGGCAGGGTGTGGACGTGCCCGCGATCGCCGTGTACTGCTCCGCCTCCGAGCGGATCGACCCCGTCCACGTGCAGCTGGCCGCTGACGTCGGCGCCCTCATCGCCGCGCGCGGCCACTCCCTGGTCTCCGGGGGCGGCTCGGTGTCGATGATGGGCGCCGTCGCCAAGGCCGTCCGCGAGGGCGGTGGGCGCACCTACGGCGTCATCCCGCGCGCGCTCCTGGAGAAGGAGGTCGGCGACCGGTACGCCGACGAGCTGGTGGTCACCGAGGGCATGCGCGAGCGCAAGGGCCTCATGGACGACGCCGCCGACGCCTTCGTGGTGCTGCCGGGCGGGCTGGGCACCCTCGAGGAGCTGCTGGAGGTGTGGAGCGCGCGGACGCTGGCGCTGCACGCCAAGCCCGTCGTCGTGTGCGACCCGACCGGGGTGCTCGCTCCGCTGCGCCGCGCCGTCGACGAGCTCGTGGCCGGCGGCTTCGTCCAGCCCGCGGCCGCGGCGGCGGTGACCTGGACGACCAGCCCTGAGCAGGCGCTCGACGTGGTGGAGGCCGAGCTGGCCGGGGCCGGGAGCGCCCGCCGGGACGCGCCCGGGGTCCCGCACCCGGCGGTGCGCACCCAGGAGGGCCTCGAGGCCGGCGCCTGACCCGCCGCCGACCGGTCGGGCGGGCCGTCACGGGCGCCGCACCCACGATCGTCTGGCAGCATCGCCGCGTGAGCCTCGTCCTGCTGCTGCTCGCGGTGGTCGTGGTCGGGGTGGTGGTGGCCGTCGCTGCGGGCCGCCTGCCCGCCGGCATGCCCGCCGCGGCGTCGAGCAGCCCGCACCGGCCCCTGCCGCCGCGGCCCCTGGAGCCGGCCGACCTCGACGCGGTGCGGTTCTCGGTGGTGCCCCGCGGCTACCGCATGGACCAGGTGGACGCCGTCCTCGACAGGCTCCGCGCCGAGCTCGCCGAGCGGGACCGCCGCCTGGAGGCGCTGGCCGCCGCGGCGGCCACGCCCCCGGCCCCGGGTGCGCCCCGCTACGGCCCCACCGCCCCGACCCGAGCCCTGACCCCCGAGGAGGGGAGCTGACGTGGCCCGCTTCACCGCCCACCGCGAGGTGGCCGCACCCGCCGACGTCGTCTGGGGGCTGGTCACCGACTGGGCCCGCCACGGCGACTGGATCCCGCTGACCACCATGACCGTGGAGCGCGACACCGGCGGCGTCGGCACCCGCTTCACCGGCCGCAGCGGCGTGGGCCGGCTGGCCTTCGACGACCCCATGGAGGTCACCTCCTGGGAGCCGCCCACGCCCACCCGCGCCGGCACCGCGGCCATCGACCACCGGGGCTCGCTCGTGCTGGGCCACGCGGAGGTGCAGGTGGTGCCGCTGCCGGGCGGGCGCAGCCGCCTGCGCTGGACCGAGGACATCGCGCTGGTCAGCCGGAAGCTGTCGCGCGCCGTGACCCTGCCCATCGCCGTCGGCGGGCGCCTCGCCTTCGGCAGCACCCTGAAGAAGGTCGCCGCCGAGGCCGAGGCGCGGGTCGCCCGGTGAGCACGGGCGCGTGAGCGCTCCGGTCGCCGGGCTGCTCGACCTGCGCGAGCGCACCGGCGCGGCCCTCGCGGCCGCCGGCGGCCGCGCCTGGACGGGCCTCCTGCTCCTGCCCGGGTGGGCGCAGGCGCTGCTCGTGTACGCCGCCACGCGGCTCTTCGCCGTCGTCGTGACGGTGTGTGTCGCGCGGTTCCAGGCGGCCTCGGTGTGGACGCCCGCCTCGCCGTCCTACGCCGTCATGGCGGCGGACCTGTGGGACGCCACCTGGTACCGCAGCATCGCCGAGGGCGGGTACCCGCTCCCGCTGCCCCGCTCGGGCGACGGCGCCGCCTCCCAGAGCGAGTGGGCGTTCTTCCCCGCCTACCCGGGGCTCGTGCGGCTGCTCATGGCCGTGACCGGCGGCAGCTGGGAGGCGGTGGCGCCCACCACCGCGCTGCTGCTCGGCGCCGGGGCCGCCGTGGTGCTGAGGCGGCTGTTCGCCCGCGTCGCGGGGGAGGGCCCCGCCCTGGCGGGCCTGCTCCTGGTGCTCTGCGCCCCCGCGGCGCCGGTGCTGCAGTACGCCTACACGGAGTCGCTCGCGCTGCTGGCGCTCGCCTGGGCGCTGCTGGCGCTGGTGGAGCGCCGCTACGGCTGGTGCGTGCTGGCGGTGCTGCTTCTGGGCGCCACCCGCGCCGTCGCCCTGCCGTTCGCGCTGGTGGTGCTGGTGCACGCCGTGGCCCGCTGGCGCGCGGAGGGCCGGGCGCTGCCCGTGCGGGACCGCGTCGCGCTGCTCGGCCTGCTCGCCGCCAGCGGCGTCGCGGGGGTGGCGTGGCCGGTGGCGGTGGGCGTGGCCACCGGGGTCCCCGACGCGTACACGCAGGTGCAGTCGGCGTGGCGCAGCGGTCGCGTGGTGTGGGTGGAGCCGTGGTTCCGCGCCTCCTCACAGCTGTTCGGCGATGTCGCCGGCCCCGTCCTGCTGGTGGTGCTGGTCGGCGCGCTGGTGTGGTGGTGCACCGGGCCCGCGGCCCGCTCGCTGGGGCCGGAGCTGCCCGCCTGGGTGCTCGCGCAGCAGGCCTACCTGCTCGTGGTCCTCGACCCGTGGACGTCGCTGTTCCGCTACCTGCTCCTGCAGGTCCCGCTGGCCCTGCTCATCGCCGTCCAGGTGCGCTCGCGGGCCGCCGTCGCGGCGTGGGCGGTGGCGGGGCTGGCCCTCCAGGTGGTGTGGGTCGCGTGGCTGTGGAGGTTCTCCCCGCCGTCGGACTGGCCACCGTGACGGGCGGGTGACCTGCGAGGCGCGACCGACCGGTGGACGCCTCGGTTACCGGACGCCGGTCCCCGATGGGATGATGCTCACAGACCGCGGGTGCTCACGCGCCCGCTCCCACCGATGGCGTGCCTTGCACGTGGAAGGGGTGTGCCGCATGGCTGCCATGAAGCCCAGGACTGGTGACGGTCCCCTCGAGGTCACCAAGGAGGGGCGGGGCATCGTCATGCGCATGCCGCTCGAGGGCGGTGGCCGTCTCGTCGTCGAGATGAACCCCGACGAGGCCAACGCCCTGGGCGACGCCCTCAAGACCGCCGCGGGCTGAGCGTGGCCGGCGCGCCTCCCCCCTCGGCGCCGCCCGCGCTCGGCAGGGTGCCCGACCTCCGGGCCGGCCCACGGACCGACCGCCCGCTGCCGCGGGTGGAGGTCGCCGCTCCCCTCGACGTCGCCGAGGTCACCGACGCCACCGGCCTCGCCGGTGGCGTCGGTGCGCTGGCCGGCTGCTCCCTGCTGGTGGTCCCCGTCGGCCGCGCAGCGCGCCACCAGGACGGTGCCCAGCCGGGTGCCGTGGACGAGGCCCAGGACGACGACGCCTCGGCTGCCCGCGTGGTGCTCGGCGCCGCCGGCTCCTGGGCCGCGGCCAGCTCCGGCCTCGACCTCGTCGAGGTCTGCGCGCTGGCGCGCTGGCGCGGCGCCGCCGGGACGTCGCTGCCGGTGCACGGCGCCCGCCTCGCGGGCGACCCCCGCGACGGTGGCGGCGCACCGGTGCGCCTGGTGCTCCTCGGCACCGGGTCCGGGTCCGCGCGGGCCCTGCGCCGTGCGGGCGCCGCGCTCGCGCGCGCCGCTCGCGGCTGCGACCGGGTGGCCACCGCGGCTGCCGCGGAGCTCGACGCCGAGGGCCTGCGCTCCCTGGCGGAGGGCCTGCTGCTCGGCGCGTGGTCGCCCCCGCGCACGGGCGTCGAGGAGGGGCCGGAGCCCGCGGTGCGCACGGTCGTGCTCCTCGGCGCCCCAGCCGGCCACGAGCGCGCCCTGGGCTCCGCCGCCACGGCGGCCACCGCCACCTGGCGCGTCCGCGACCTCGCCGCCACGCCGTCGTCCACCAAGACCCCGGCCTGGGTGGCGGGTCAGGCGCGGGCCCTCGCGGCGGCCGCCGCGGTGGACCCGGCCGCCGGGACCCTCGAGGTCGCCGTGCTCGACGAGGAGGAGCTCGCCCAGCGGCGCGCCGGCGGCCTGCTGGCCGTGGGGGCCGCCTCCCAGCACCCGCCGTGCCTCGTGCGCGTCGACTGGACCCCCGCCGCCCCCGGCGCGGCCGGCCGGGGGCGGGCGGTGCTCGTGGGCAAGGGCATCACCTTCGACACCGGGGGCCTCGCGCTCAAGCCGCGCGAGTCGATGGTGGCCATGAAGACCGACATGGCGGGCGCGGCCGTGGTGCTCGCCGCCGTCGTGGCCGCCGCTGAGGCCGGTCTGCCCCGGCCCGTCACCGCCCTGCTGCCGCTGGCCGAGAACGGCCTGGGTGCCAGCAGCTACCGCCCCGGAGACGTCATCCGCGTGCTCGACGGCACCACCGTCGAGGTCGACAACCCCGACGCCGAGGGCCGGCTCGTCCTCGCCGACGCCCTGGCGCTGGCCGACGCCGAGCTCGACCCGGCGCTCCTCGTCGACGTCGCCACCCTCACCGGTGCGGCCACGCTGGGCCTGGGGCGCCAGCACGCCGCGCTCTACACCTCCGACGACGCGCTGGCCGCCGCCCTGGCCGCCGCCGGTGAGTCGACGGGGGAGCGGGTGTGGCGGATGCCGCTCGTGGAGGAGTACCGCGCCAGCCTCGACTCCGACGTCGCCGACCTGCGCCACGTGCCGTCGCGGCCGGCACCCGGGGCCGGCTCGGTCACCGCGGCCCTGTTCCTGCGCGAGTTCGTGGGGCAGCGCCGCTGGGCGCACCTGGACATCGCCGGTGTCGGGCGCTCGGAGAAGGAGTCGCACGAGGTGCCGCGCGGCGCCACCGGCTGGGGGGCGCGCGTGCTGCTGCGCCTCCTCGAGGACCTGGCGTGATGCCCGGGCTCCCCGGGGCGCAGCACCAGCCCGCGGGCGCACCCGCGCGGCGCGCACCGGCCACCTCGGCCAGCGGCTCCAAGGCCGCGAGCTGGCAGTACGCCGAGCACTTCGTGCCCGAGTCCGAGGCGGTCGAGCGGGCCCGCACCCGCGCCCGCGAGCTGGGCATCGCCGCCGTCGGCAACGGCGCCGGGGCGCTGCTGCAGACGCTGTGCGCCGCGGTCGACGCCCGCGCCGTGGTGGAGGTGGGCACCGGGGCCGGCGTGTCCGGGCTCTGGATGCTCGGGGGCATGCCGCGCGACGGCGTCCTCACCACCATCGACGCCGAGGGCGAGCACCTGCGCGCCGCCCGCACGGCCTTCGCCGAGCTGGGGGTGCGCAGCGGCCGCATCCGCGGCATCACCGGCCGCGCCGTGGACGTGCTGCCGCGCCTCACCGAGGGCGGCTACGACCTCGTGCTCCTCGACGCCGACCCGATCGGCACCGAGGCCTACCTCGAGCGTGCGGTGCGGCTGCTGCGGCCCGGCGGGGTGGTCGCCCTGCACGGGGCGCTCTCGGCGGACCGCGCCGGCGACCCGGCGCAGCGCGACCCCGTGACCACCGCGGTGCGCGAGCTCTCCCGGGCGCTGCGCAGCTCCCCGGACCTGCTGCCGGCCCTGGTGCCCAGCGGCGAGGGCCTGCTGCTCGCGGCGCGTCGCCGGTGACCCGCCGGGACCGTCGCCCGGGGGCGTGACCCGGCTCACACCTGCTCCTCAGGCCGTTGCCAGCAAGGAGCGGCAGAGTGGACGCATGTCAGCGCAGGCGGGTGAGCAGCCGTGGACCCCTCCCTCGTGGGAGGACCTGGTCCGCGAGCACTCCGCCCGGGTCCACCGGCTCGCCTACCGGCTGACGGGTGACCGCGACGACGCCGACGACCTCACGCAGGAGGTCTTCGTCCGGGTGTTCCGCTCGCTCGACACCTACGTGCCCGGCACGTTCGAGGGCTGGCTGCACCGGATCACCACCAACCTCTTCCTCGACCAGGCCCGCCGGCGCCGGCGGCTGCGCTTCGACGCGCTGACCGAGGAGATCTCCGCCCGGCTGCCCGACCGCGGTGCGGGCCCGGAGCGGGCTTTCGAGGCCGGGCGCTTCGACGTGGACGTGCAGGCGGCGCTCGACAGGCTGTCCCCCGACTTCCGGGCCGTGGTGGTGCTCGCCGACGTCGAGGGGCTGACCTACGAGGAGGTCGCCGAAGTGCTCGGCGTCAAGACCGGCACCGTGCGCTCGCGACTCTCGCGGGCCCGCGCGCAGCTGCGCAAGCACCTGGAGCACCGCGCTCCGGCGCGTGCCGCACGCCCGACCTCCCCGCCCGCCCGGCGCTCGGGGCCGCGGGTCCTGGGAGGCCCCGGACGGGTGGTTCCGCTCGTCGGCTGAGGCCGCAGAGCGCCCCGCGAGGGCGGGTGCGGCCCCCGCGCGGGGGCAGCGGGGGCAGGATGGTGCCTGTGGACCCGGTCTTCGGGGCCCGGCGTGTGCGGTGAGCGAGGGAGCAAGCTGTGTTCGGCATCAACCCCGGCGAGTTCGCCGTCCTGCTGGTCATCGCGCTCATCGTGGTGGGACCGGAGCGGCTGCCGAAGTACGCCGCGCAGCTGGGCCGCATGGTCCGCGAGGGCCGCAAGATGGCGATGGGGCTGCGCGAGCAGGTGCGCGGTGAGCTCGGTCCCGAGTTCGACGACGTGGACTGGAAGAAGCTCGACCCCCGCCAGTACGACCCCCGCAAGATCATCCGCGACGCCCTCACGGACACCCTCGAGGACGACGACGAGCCGCCGGCCAAGCCCGCCCCCAAGCCCGTGAGCAGCGGTGGCCCCGCGGCGGTCGGTGGTGCGGCCGCTGCCGCCGGAGCCGTCGGTGCGGCCGGTGCGGCCTCGAACGGGTCCACCGCCAACGGCTCGGCGAGCGCGAACGGCGCTGCCAGCACGAGCAGCCTCCCCCCGGGCGCGGGCCTGCCGTCCGTGAGCCCCGCCGACAAGCGCCCGGCCAGCGCGGCCTCGCCGCTGGAGGCCGCTGCCGTCGGGAAGCCGAGCGAGACGACCCCGGCCGCGGAGGCGGCGGGTCAGGCGAACGGCCAGGCGGTCGAGGGCGCGGACGGCCCGGCGGTGCCGATGGCCCGTTCCTCGGCCGGCGCCGCCGTCGACCTTGAGGCCACCTGACGGGACCGCCGAGGCCCGGCCGGCAGGACCGGCCGGTGCGGGCCTCAGACGGGGACGACGCCCAGGGGGCGCCCGGCCAGGCCGCGGGCGCGCCGGCCGAGCGTGCGGGCCAGGTCCGACAGCACCTGGGCCGCGGGCGAGCCGGGCGCGGACAGCACCACGGGCGTGCCGGCGTCCCCTCCTTCGCGCACGGCGACGTCCATCGGCACCTGGGCCAGCAGCGGCACCGGCGCTCCCGAGTCGCGTGAGAGCCGCTCGGCCACGGCGGCGCCGCCGCCCGAGCCGAAGACCTCCAGGCGGGAGCCGTCGGGCATCGGCATCCAGCTCATGTTCTCCACCACGCCGACCACGCCCTGCCCCGTGCGCGCCGCCAGCCCGCCCGAGCGGTGCGCGACCTCGGCGGCGGCGGGCTGCGGGGTGGTCACCACGAGCAGCTCCGAGCCCGGCAGCAGCTGCGCGGCGCTGATCGGCACGTCGCCGGTCCCGGGCGGCATGTCGAGCAGCAGCACGTCGAGGTCGCCGAAGTGCACCTCGGTGAGGAACTGCTGCAGCGCGCGGTGCAGCAGCGGCCCGCGGTGCATCACCGGCTGGCCGTCGGGCACCACCATGCCCATGGAGATCACCTTGACGCCGTGCGCCACCGGCGGGATGACGACGTCGTCGATCTTCACGGGCCTGTCGTGGGTGCCGAGCATGCCGGGTACGGAGAACCCGTGGACGTCGGCGTCGACGAGGCCCACCCGCAGCCCGTCGCGGGCCATCGCCACCGCGAGGTTCACCGTCAGGGTGGACTTGCCGACCCCGCCCTTGCCGGAGGCCACGCAGTACACCCGGGTCAGCGAGCCCGGCCGGGCGAACGGCACGTCGCGCTCGCCGCCGGAGGAGCCGGCGGGACCGCGCAGCACGTCGCGCAGGCGGGAGCGCTGCCCGTCGTCCATGAGGCCCAGGTCGACCCGCACCCCGCGCACGCCGTCCACCCCCATGACGGCGGCGGTGACGTCGCGCTCGAGGGTGTCGCGCAGCGGGCAGCCCGACGTGGTCAGCAGCACCTGCACCAGCACGGCCCCGGTGCTGGAGACCTCCAGCGACCCGACCATGCCGAGGTCGGTGATGGGCCGGCGGATCTCCGGGTCGAGCACGGTGCCCAGCGCCTGGCGCACCGCGGACTCCTCCGGCCCCGGCCTCGCGGCGGGCGTCGCGGCGGACGAGGGACGGCGGAGCAGGCTCACCCCTCGAGCCTAGGTGCGTCCGCGCAGGTCCCGCCCACCCGGCAGGGGCTCACAGCGGCGCGAGCAGCCCCTCGGCGGTCGCGACGGCGCGCATCTGCTCGCCCGTGAGGCCCTCGGACCCGTCCGGGGCGCCGCGCCCGTCGTCGGAGCCGTTGTGCAGCCACACCACGCCTCCGCGGGGGTCGGTGCGCCAGGTCTGCCGCGCGGCGCCGCCCGCGTCGTCGTCGTCGGTGGCCCAGGAGATGGTGACGAGCACCCCGCCGCCGGGGGCTGCGGTGACGCACTCGGCCAGGTCGGCGCGGGTGGTGCGGAAGCTGGTGTCGCTGTCGCCGGCCCAGCTGAGGGGGTAGCGGGAGGTGCAGTCGACCAGCGGGAACAGGCCCGCGGTGGCCGTGGGGGTGCTCGGGTCGTCGGCGTCGGGCCGCAGCGCGACGCGCACGCCCGAGACGTCCCCTTCGGCGTCCAGCACCCGCAGCCTGCCGGTCCACACCTCGTCGTCGCCGTCGTCCTCCAGCGACACCGGCTCGGCCAGCTGCACGCCCGCCTCGTCGAGGGCGTCGGAGAGCCGGTCCTCCAGGCGCTCCTGCGGGCTCCGCAGCGCGTGGGAGGCGCCCACGAGCACGACGACGACGACGAGCGCGGCCGCCCCCACCGCGCCCGCCCGCAGGCGGCGTCCGCGCCGGCCGGCCCCGCGGGCCGGCTCGCCGGTGCGCGTGCCGCCGCCCGCGGCGCCAGCCGGCTCCTCGGCGTCGAGGTCGGCGTCGAGGTCGGCGTCGAGGTCGGCGTCGAGGTCGAAGGCGTCGGGGTCGCTCGCGCCCTGCCACGGGTCGGCGCTGAGGTCGACCAGGAGCGCGTCGTCGGCGTCAGCCGTCCCGGCAGGTCTCACGCGTCCTCCCGCAGGCCGGCGCCGGGCGCACGAGCACCCGGCCTCCGACGAGGCTAGGCCCAGTGCTGGGGTGCGGCCTCCTGGTGCAGCGCCTGCACCGACTGCAGCCGCGAGGAGGGCGGCAGCGCGTCACCGCCGATGAAGGTCCCTGCGCGCGGTGCGGGGGCGGGCGCAGGGCCGGTCACGGGCGCGGGCTGGGCCTCGACGGCAGCGGGGCGCAGCGCTCGCCCGGCCACGGGGGTGGCGCACCACGGGCAGCACGCCCACTCCTGGCGCAGCGGCCGGTGGCAGTCGGTGCAGCCCTCCGGCTGCTGGGCGGTGCCGCAGTACGGGCAGGCGACCATGCCCTCCTCCAGCGTGCGCTCGCAGGCGCGGCAGCTGGTGGGGGCGGCGTCGTCGGAGGCGGTCACGCGCAGCGCCTCCTCGAAGGTGGTCTGGCCGGCGAGCGCCTTGCGGACGGCGGAGTCGCGCAGCGACTCCATGCCCCGCTGCGCGGCGGCCTCACCGACCGCCGCCTCGCGCGGGTCGGCGATGAGCACGCGGCGCAGGTCGGCGTCCACCTCGAGCACCTCGTACACGGCGGTGCGCCCGCTGTAGCCGGTGCCGCCGCAGTCGGGGCACCCGGTCCCCTTGCGGGGGGTGGCGCCGACCAGGTCGGAGGGGTGCAGCCCGAGGGCCTGCAGCACCGCCGCCGGCGGCTCGTAGGGGGCCGCGCAGGAGGAGCAGGGCTTGCGCACCAGGCGCTGGGCGATGGCGGCGGTGAGGGAGGACGCCACGAGGAAGGGCTGCACGCCCATGTCCACCAGGCGCGTCAGCGCCGCGACGGCGGAGTTGGTGTGCAGCGTGGTGAGCACCAGGTGACCGGTGAGGGAGGCCTTGAGGGCCAGCTCGGCGGTCTCGGAGTCGCGGACCTCGCCGACCAGCACGATGTCGGGGTCCTGCCGCAGCACCGAGCGCAGCCCGGCCTGGAACGTCAGGCCCGTCTTCACGTTCACCTGCACCTGCGTGATGCCGGGGAGCTGGACCTCGACCGGGTCCTCCAGCGTGATGATGTTCTTCTCCGGCGTCAGCACCTCGGCCAGCGCGGAGTACAGCGTGTTGGTCTTGCCCGACCCGGTGGGACCGGTGATGAGCACCAGGCCCTGCGGCACGGACAGGGCCTTGCGGAAGACCTCCAGCTGCGCCGCCTCGAAGCCCAGGGAGTCGAGGTCGGGCACGGCGTCACCGCGGGTGAGCAGTCGGATGACCACCTTCTCCCCGTGCAGCGCCGGCAGCGTGGAGACGCGGCAGTCGAAGGCGGAGCCGTCCACGATGACGCGGCTGCGGCCGTCCTGCGGCACGCGGCGCTCGGCGATGTCGAGGCCAGACATGATCTTGATGCGGCTGATGATGGGCCCGGCGGCGCGCTTGGAGGCGCTCATCACCTCGCGCAGCATGCCGTCCACGCGGTAGCGCACGCGCAGCTCGTCGCGCTGGGTCTCGATGTGGATGTCGGAGGCGCGGGCGCGCACGGCGTCGGACAGGATCCGGTTGACCAGCTTGACCACGGGCGACTCCTCGTCGCCCGCCCCGGCGTCCTGCTCCAGCGCCGAGGAGGAGCCCAGGGAGCTGTCGAGGTCGCCACCGGCGTCCTCGACGGCCGCCGCGGACGAGCGGTCCTGGCCGAGCGACCAGGCGCGGGCCAGCTGCTCGCGCACCTGGCTCTCGGTGGCCACCGTCACCACGAGGTCACCGGCACCGGTGTGCAGGCGCACGTCGTCGAGGGCGAGCACGTTGGTGGGGTCGGCCACGGCCACCACGAGCCCAGTGCGCGTGCGCTCCAGCGGCACCACGCGGGTCCGCTCGGCCACGGCCTGCGGCAGGCTGCGCACGACCTCGGGGTCCGGGACCATGCGCGACAGGTCCACCACCGTCAGGCCCAGCTGGTCGGCCAGCGCACGCGCGATGGTCTTCTCGTCGGCCACCCCGGACTGCACCAGCAGCTCGCCGAGGCGCTTGCGCCGGCCCGTGCTGCTCTGCTGCCCGGCGAGGACCTCGCTCAGCTGCGCCGGCGTGAGGACGCCGGCGTCGACGAGGACGTCACCGAGCCGCCGCCGCTGCAGGGACTGCAGCGTGGACAGCGTGGGGGAGGGACGGCCGTGGTTCACCCCCGGTCCATCGGCACGCGGCACCACCCGGTTGAGCGCCTGACCTGCAGATCTTCAGCAGGGCGACGCGGCGGCGGACCGGGTCAGCGGTCCGTGGCGGCGGGCACCGGCTGCGCGGGAGCGGTCGTGCGCCCCGTGGGCTGACCGGGCTGACCGGGCTGACCGGGCGCGCCGGGTTCCTCGGCGGCGTCGGCCCGGGGCTGCGCCCGCTCCCGCTTGCGGGCCTTCTCGCGCGCCTTCTCCCGGCTGCGGTCCAGCGGCCGGTCCAGCCGCGGCTCGGCGTCGTCGTCGTCCTCGTCCTCCTCGCCGCGGCGCGCCTCGGCAGTGACGAGCTCCAGGTCGGCCAGCAGCGAGCGCAGCTCGGAGCGCACGAAGTCGCGGGTGGCCACCTCGCTCACCGCCAGGCGCAGCGCCGCCACCTCCCGTGCCAGGTACTCGGTGTCGGCGAGGTTGCGCTCGGCGCGCTGGCGGTCCTGCTCGAGGCCCACCCGGTCGCGGTCGTCCTGGCGGTTCTGCGCCAGGAGGATCAGCGGGGCCGCGTAGGAGGCCTGCAGCGACAGGATCAGCGTCAGCAGGGTGTAGTTCAGCGCCCGGGGGTCGAACTGCGCCGACGCGGGCGCGTAGGTGTTCCAGGCCAGCCACACCAGCACGAACACCGTCATGTACAGCAGGAACTGCGGCGTGCCCATGAATCGGGCGAACGCCTCGGACAGCCTGCCGAAGCGCTCCCCGTCCATGCGCGGCACGCGCGGCGCGAGGCGCTGGCGGCTCTCGCGGGGGACGTCGAGGGCCTCGCGGCGGCGGCTCTCGCGCTCGTCAGCCACGTCCGGACCTCCCGCCCTTCCCCGGCTGGCGGACGGTGCCCGCGTCGACGGCCCGCAGCTGCCCCGTCACCGTCTCGAGCTCGCGCTGCGGCTCGACGGCCTCCTCGTCCACCTGGCGCCAGTCCTCGGGGAGGAGGTGGTCGAGCACGTCGTCCACCGTGACCGCGCCCAGCAGGCGGCCCTCCGGGTCCGCCACGGGCAGCGACACGAGGTCGTAGGTCGCCAGGCGCCGCGTCACCACCGCGAGCGGGGTGTCGGGGGACAGCGGCTCGATCTCGCGGTCGAGCAGACCGCCGATGGCCTCGTGCGGGGGCTCGCGCAGCAGCCGCTGCAGGTGCACCACGCCCAGCAGCCGGCCCGTGGGCGTCTCCGTGGGCGGGCGCACCACGAACACCGCGGCGGCCAGCGTGTACGGCACCTCCGTGCGGCGCACGGTGGCCAGCGCCTGCGCCACGGTCGCCTCCGGGCCCATGACCACCGGCTCGGTGGTCATGAGGCCGCCGGCGGTGTCCTCCTCGTAGGCCAGCAGGCGGCGCACGTCGCGCGCGTCCTCGGGCTCCATGAGGCCCAGCAGCTGCTCGGCCGCCTCCTCCGACAGCTCGTTGAGCAGGTCGGCGGCGTCGTCGGGCTCCATCGCCTCCAGGACGTCGGCGGCGCGCTCGCGGCCCAGGGCCGACAGCACCTGCACCTGGTCGTCGTTCGGGAGCTCCTGCACCACGTCGGCCAGCCGCTCGTCGTCCAGCTCGGAGGCCAGCTCCACGCGGCGCTTGAGCGGCATGTCGTGGAGGAGGTCGGCGATGTCGGCGGGCTTCATCTCCTCCAGGGAGGCCGCCAGCAGCGTGGCGCCCTGCTCCTGCGGGGTGCCGAACAGGCCCGCGGCGTCGTGCACGTCGATGAGGGCGGTGGAGCCCTTGCGGCGCAGGCCCTTCTTGCGACCGCCCTTGCCCGCCTCGCGGACGAACAGGCGCCCGACCTCCCAGTCGCGCGAGCGGGCCTGCTCGAGCGCGACGTCCTCGACGAACCCCTCGATGGGCCCGTCGACGTCACCGCCGTGCACGGCGCGCGCCGCGGAGCCGCTGAGCACGACCTCCCGGTCGAACAGGTCGGTGATGACCAGCACCTCGGCCTCGCGCTGCTCGAAGCGCCGCACGTTGAGCACGCCGGTGGTGATGACCTGGCCGGTGTCCATGCTGGTCACGCGGGTCATGGGGACGAAGATGCGCTTCTTGCCGGGGACCTCCACCACCAGGCCCACCGCGCGAGGACGCCGTGCCGCGCGGGGGACGACGACCACGTCGCGCACCCGCCCCACGCGGTCTCCCACGGGGTCGAAGACCGGCAGTCCGGCCAGGCGCGCGACGAAGACCCGGGTCGGTGCGCCACTCACGTCTGACGAGGGTAGCGGCGCCGGCTGGGAGGTCACGGTGGGTTCGCGCCCGCCCGGGGGACGCCTGAGGACGACGACGGCGGCGGACACGGTGGGTGCCTGCTGCAACAGACGGGGACGGTGCTGCGTCATGGGGGTGGGAGCCGCTGGGGGACGCGGCCGCAGGGGTGGGGAGAGCAGTGGTGGCGGTGCGCAGGTCCGGCGGGTGGCTCGCGGTGGTGCTCGGGGCGGCGGTGGCGGCCAGCGCCTGCGCCCCGGCCGAGGCGGCGAGCGGTGCGGGGGGCTCGGAGGCGTCCGCGCCGCCGGCCGTCGTCGAGGTCCCCGCGGACCCGGCGGCGGACCCTGCGGCGGACCCGGCGCCGGCGGGCCCCGCGCCGTCGCCCGCTGCGCTCCCGTCGTCGTCCCCGTCCGACCCGGCACCGGCCCCGGCGGAGGCGGCGGCCTCGCAGGTGCTGCGTCCCGGTGACAGCGGCCCGCGGGTGCTGGCGCTCCAGCAGCGCCTGTCCGACCTGGGGTACTGGCTGGGCGCTCCCGACGCGCGCTGGGGCGGCCTCACCACGCAGGCCGTGCTCGCCCTGCAGGGCGCCGCCGACCTGCGCCGCGACGGCGTGGCGGGGCCGGCGACCCTGGCGGCGCTGGAGGCGGGCGTGCGACCGACGGCCACCACCACCTCCGGGCGCGCCACCGAGGTCGACAGGGAGCGCGGGCTCGTCCTCTTCGTGCTCGACGGGCAGGTCCAGCTCGTCCTGCACACCTCCACCGGCACCTTCGAGCGGTACACCCACGGCGGTCGGAGCTACCTCGCCGACACCCCCGCGGGCACCTTCCGGGTGAGCCGCGCCGTCGACGGGTGGCGCGAGGGAGACCTGGGCCGCCTGTACCGGCCGCGCTACTTCCACCCCGACGGCATCGCCGTGCACGGCTACGGGTCGGTGCCGGCCCTCCCGGCCTCCCACGGCTGCGCCCGGGTGAGCCTGCAGGCGATGGACCTCGTCTGGGAGCGCGACCTCATGCCGGTCGGGAGCACCGTCGTCGTGCGCTGAGGGTGCGGCGCCCGGCACCGGGGCGGCTCAGCGCCGACGGGCGGAGCGCCGCTCGTCGATCTAGCGTTGCAGCATGGCTTCCAACCACTACGGCGTGCCCGGCATGGGCGAGGGCGACTCCGCGAAGGTCGCCGACATCCTGCAGGACCGGCTGTACGCCCTCAACGACCTCCACCTCACCCTCAAGCACGTCCACTGGAACGTCGTGGGTCCCCACTTCATCGCCGTGCACGAGATGCTCGACCCCCAGGTCGACACCGTGCGCGAGTACGCCGACGAGGTGGCCGAGCGCATCGCCACCCTCGGCGGGTCCCCGAAGGGCACCCCCGGCGCCCTCGTCGAGAACCGCGGCTGGAACGAGTACTCGATCGGCCGCGCCGGCGCCATCGAGCACCTGGGCGCGCTCGACCTCGTGTACTCCGGGGTGATCTCCAGCCACCGCGAGGCCATCGAGGCCACCGGTGACATCGACCCCATCACCGAGGACCTGCTCATCGGCCAGTCCGGCCAGCTGGAGCAGTACCACTGGTTCGTGCGCGCGCACCTGGAGAACGCCGGTGGTGAGCTCTCCACCTCCGGCGCGAGCTCCGAGCGCGAGGCGACGGTGCTGGCCGAGGCCGGCGCCGAGGAGACCGTGTGACAGCCGGCTCGCCCCAGCCCCGCGTGCGCGGGGGCATCACGCTGCCCACCGGCTCCGAGGTCGCCTCCTACGCCACCTACCTGGAGGCGCAGAAGGCGGTCGACCACCTCTCCGACGAGGGGTTCCCGGTGCAGCTGGTGAGCATCGTCGGCACGGACCTGCGCAGCGTCGAGCGCGTCACCGGGCGCCTCACGTACGCCCGCGTGGCGCTCGCCGGGGCAGCGTCGGGCCTGTGGTTCGGCCTCTTCCTCGGCCTGCTGCTCACCCTGTTCGTGGGGGGCGGCGGCCTCAACCTCTGGCTGGCGGCGGTCCTCATCGGCGCCGGCTCGGGGATGCTCTTCGGCGTCATCAGCTACGCCCTCACGGGCGGCCGGCGCGACTTCAGCTCCGTCAACGCCATCCTCGCGTCGCGGTACTCCGTGATCTGCGCCGACCAGGAGGCGGGCCGCGCCCGCCAGCTGCTGCAGGGCCTGGAGGGCGTGCGACCGCTGCAGCGGGAGCCCGGCCCCCTCTGAGCCCCCCCGCACGCACGAGGCCCGTCGCCGTCCCGATCAGGACGACGACGGGCCTCGTCGTGTCTGCGCCGCTCAGCGCAGGGAGGCCATCCAGCTCTCGACGTCGGCGGGGCGCCGCGGCAGCGCCGCCGACAGGTTGACGCACCCGTCCTGCGTGACCAGCACGTCGTCCTCGATGCGCACGCCGATGCCGCGCAGCTCGTCCGGGACGAGCAGGTCGTCGGCCTTGAAGTACAGGCCAGGCTCGATGGTGAACACCATGCCGGGCACCAGCTCGGCGTCGAGGTACATCTCGCGCCGCGCCTGCGCGCAGTCGTGCACGTCGAGGCCCAGGTGGTGGGAGGTGCCGTGCACCATCCAGCGGCGGTGCTGCCCACCGGTCTCGGCGTCGAGCGCCTCGGCGGCGGTCACCGGCAGCAGCCCCCACTCCTCCAGGCGCGCGGCGACGACCTCCATCGCGGCGGCGTGCAGGTCGCGGAACCTCGAGCCCGGCCTGGCGACGGCGAAGGCGGCGTCGGCGGCGTCGAGCACCGCTTGGTAGACGCGCCGCTGCGCGGGGGAGAAGCGCCCGTCCACCGGCAGCGTGCGCGTGACGTCGGCGGTGTACAGCGACGTCGCCTCGACGCCCGCGTCCACCAGCACCAGCTGGCCCGGGCGGACCGGGCCGTCGTTGCGGATCCAGTGCAGCGTGCAGGCGTGCGGCCCCGCGGCAGCGATGGTCTCGTACCCGACGCCGTTGCCCTCGCGGCGCGCGACGCCCTCGAAGGCGCTCTCCACCACCCGCTCGCCGCGCTCGTGGCGCACCGCCGCGCGCAGGGAGCGCGCCACGTCGGCGAAGCCGGCCACGGTGGCGGCGACGGCCTCCTGCAGCTGCTCGACCTCCCAGGCGTCCTTGACCAGGCGCAGCTCGGACAGCGCCTCCGCCAGCTCCGCGTCCGGGTCCGGCGACTCGCCCGTCCCGCTCTCCAGGGGCGGCCCCCCGACCGACCGGCCGGCCTGCACGAGGGCGCTGACGGCGGGGTCGGCGTCGGGCACCACGCGCACCACGCCGCCGGGCGCCGCCAGCGGACCGGTGAGCGCCTCGACCAGGCCGTCGACGTGGCGGCACACCAGACCCAGCTCGGCCTCGACGTCCTCCAGGGAGGGGCGCACCCCCACCCAGAACTCCCCGTAGCGGGCGTCGGCCCAGAACTCGTCCGTGGTGCGCTCGGCGCGGGGGCGGAAGAACAGCTGGGCCTCGTGGCCGCCGCCGTCCTGCGGCTCCAGCACGAGCACGGCGTCGGGCTCGCGGTCGGCGCCCAGGCCCGTCAGGTGCGCGAAGGCCGAGTGCGGCCGGAAGCGGTAGTCGGTGTCGTTGCTGCGCACCTTCAGCGGCCCGGCCGGGAGCACCAGCCGGTCGCCGGGGAACCGGGCGCTGATGCGCTCGCGGCGAGCGGCTGCCCACGGGGCCGCCGCGAGGCGCTCCGGGGGAGCGGGGCGCGGCGCCCAGCCGCCGGCGATGAAGTCGCGGAAGGCCTGGGAGGTCGGTCGCTGGCTGCGGTTGGAGCCGCGCTCCGCGAGCCGCTGCGCCTCGTCGGCTCCGACCGTCTCCCCGGTGCCCTCGGCCTCCACGACGGGCCCGGCGGCCTCGCCGAGGGGGCGGTCGACGGTCTCCGCGGTGCTCGTGGCCTCGCTCATGACCCGATCCTCCCACCGCGGGTCCGCAGGTGGCCCCGGCCCCGGCGCCGCGTCCGCAGGCCGCGGTCGTCGCGCACCGTCACCGGTGCTCACAGGCATCATGATCACGCTGCGCCACCCGGGCGTCGCTCTGAGGTCACCGCCACGTCGGTTGTGTCCTGGTTCGTCCACCCGCATGCTGGAACCTCCGCTGACGCCCACCGCACCTGGTGGCGCCGCGAGGGGGGTTCCATGCGCAACGCCGGTCGCTCGGGCGACGGGCCGTCCCGCCGCGCGCGGGCGAGGTCCACCGCTGCCCTGTGCGCCGTGGCCGTGGCCACGGCCACGGTGGTGGCGGCATCGTCCGACGCGGGCACCCCCGAGGCCGACGTCGTGCTCGTGGCGCCGGCCGCCGCGCCGTCGGGAGCGGCGGGCTCGACGCAGGGAGCAGCGGCCGAGGTGGTCCCGCTGTCCGACGAGGTGGCGCCCCCCGCTCCAGCGGACGCGGTCGAGCCCCCGGCCGACGGCGGACGCGAGGTCGGCCCGGTCGTGGTCCAGGGGACGCAGGCCGGGATCCCGGAGCGCGTCCTCGCCGCCTACCAGGCCGCTGCGGCCCGCGCGGCCGTCACCGACGCCAGCTGCCGGATCCCGTGGCAGCTGCTGGCCGGCATCGGGAAGGTCGAGTCCGGCCACGCGTCAGGTGGCCGGGTCGACGCGGCGGGGCGCACCGTCACCACGATCCTGGGCCCGCGCCTCGACGGGTCGCTGGCGGGCACCGCGGTCATCAGCGACGGTGACGCCGGCCGCTTCGACGGTGACGCCCAGTTCGACCGCGCCGTCGGTCCCATGCAGTTCCTGCCGAGCACGTGGCGCGCCTGGGGCGCCGACGCCGACGGTGACGGCGTGGCCGACCCCAGCGACGTGGACGACGCCGCCCTGGGCGCGGCCCGCTACCTGTGCGCCAGCGGCGCTGACCTGTCGACGCACGACGGTCAGGTGGCCGCCCTGTGGCGGTACAACCGCTCGAGCACCTACGCCGCCACCGTGCTGGCGTGGAGCCAGGCCTACACCGACGGCCTGTCGGTGCTGCCGGCGCTCCCCGGTCTCGTGGCGCTGCCCGCTGCTCCGCCCGCTCCGGCGCAGCCGGAGCCGACCGCGGCCCCCGCCGCGCCGGCGGCGCCGGCTGACCCGGCCCCTGCGCCGCCGGCAGGACCGCCTGTCGACGCGTGCGTCCCGCCCGCGGACGCCCTCGCCGCGGCGGACCCGACCGCGACCGCCGAGCCGACCGGCGAGCCGACTGCCGAGCCGACTGCCGAGCCGACTGCCGAGCCGACTGCCGAGCCGACTGCCCAGGCGACGGACCAGCCGACGGACCAGGCGACCGCGGTCACCGCTGGCGCCCCGGTCCCGCAGGCCGCGGTCTGCTGCCCCGCACCGGACGCGACGGCGACCGAGCAGCCGACCGAGCAGCCGACCGACCAGCCGACCGACCAGCCGACCGAGCAGCCGACCGACCAGCCGACCGACCAGCCGACCGACCAGCCGACGACCAGCGCTGAGCCGGCGGCACCCACCGCTGAGCCGGGCACGGGCACGCCCGCGCTCGCCACGTGCGAGCCGACGGCTGCGGTGACCGCGGAGCCCACCGCGGAGCCGACCGCAGAGCCCACGTCGGAGCCGACCGCTGCGGCGACCGTGGAGCCGACGGCGGAGCCCACAGCTGAGGCGACCGCGGAACCCACAGCGGAGCCGAGCGCCTCGCACCACCACCACCAGCACCACGACGGCAGCAGCTCCGAGGGAGCCTCGGCCTCGCCCAGCGCGACCTCCTCGCCCACCGGCAGCACCTCTCCCGCGGCGACCTCGTCCCCGAGCGCGACCGCGTCGGCGACCGCGTCAGCGACCGCGGAGCCGACGAGCAGCGCACCCACCGAGCAGTCGACGCAGGACCCGGCGGCGCAGCCGACCGCGAGCGCACCGCCGACGTCGTCGTCCCCGGAGTCCTCCGGTGCGACGGCCTCGGCGGAGCCGACGCGCTGATCGCGCGTCGCGCAGCCGGTCCTCGAGCGGTCGGTCTCGCCGTCGCGACCTAGGCTTCCCGGGTGCTCATCGACCTGCACACCCACTCCACCGCCTCGGACGGCACCGACGACCCCGCCGGGCTCGTCAGCGCTGCGGCGGAGGCCGGTGTGCAGGCGCTGGCCATCACCGACCACGACACCACCGCCGGGTGGGCCCGCGCGGGCCGGCAGGCCGAGCGCTGCGGTGTGCTCCTGGTGCCGGGCGCCGAGGTCTCCTGCCGGGTCCGCGGCGTCACCGTGCACCTCCTGAGCTACCTGCACGACCCGCAGGAGCCCGTGCTCGCCCAGACGCTGGCCACCTCTCGCGACATCCGTTTCAGCCGGGCCCGCACCATGGCCGAGCTGCTGGCCCGGGACTTCCCCATCACCTGGGACGACGTGCTGGCCCAGGCCGCGCACGGCGCCACCGTGGGGCGTCCGCACGTGGCCGACGCCCTGGTCGCCGCGGGCGTGGTGGCCGACCGCGACGAGGCGTTCGCGGGCCTGCTGGCCGACGGCTCGCCGTACGTGGTGCACCACGGGGCGCCCCACCCCGTCGAGGCGGTGCAGCGCGTGCGCGCCGCCGGCGGGGTGCCGGTCATCGCCCACGCCCTGGCGTCGGCGCGCGGCAAGGTCGTGGGGGAGGACGTGCTGGAGGAGATGGTCGCTGCGGGCCTGGCGGGTGTCGAGGTGGACCACCGCGACCACACCGAGGACGCCAAGCAGTGGCTGCGCGGCTTCGCGAAGGCGCACGACCTGCTGACCACGGGCTCGAGCGACTACCACGGCACCGGCAAGCAGAACCGCCTCGCGGAGAACACGACGTCGCCGGAGTCGCTGCAGCGCGTGCTCGCCGAGGGGCGCGGGGTCGACCCGGTCGGCACGCTGAAGGCGCTGCCGTGAGCGACCGAGGCTCCGGCCAGGGCGTGCTGCCGGGCATGCCGGTGCGGCTGTTCCGCTGCACGCCCACCAAGCTCACGACGTTCGAGGCCTGCCCCCGCCGCTACCGCTTCACCTACCTCGACAGGCCGGCGCCGCAGCGCGGCGGTGCCTTCGCGCACACGAGCGTGGGCGCCGCCGTGCACACGGCGCTGGCGCGCTGGTGGGACCAGCCGCTGCAGCGGCGCACGCCCGAGCGCGCGGCCGAGCTCGTCGCCGAGGCCTGGTCGGCCTGGCCCACGCCGTCCAGCGGCGGCTTCCGGGACGCCGAGCAGTCCGCGCAGCAGCGCGAGCGCGCGCAGGCGGCCGTGGCCGCGTACGCCGAGCGGCTCGACCCGCGCGCCGAGCCCGTCGGCGTGGAGCGCACGGTCGGCACGCCCACCGCGGCGCTCGCCCTCTCCGGGCGGGTGGACCGCATCGACAGGCGGCCGCGTCCGGAGGGCGACGGCGACGAGCCGGTGGTGGTCGACTACAAGCTCGGCCGCCGGGTGCCGGACGACGACGACGCGCGGTCCTCCCTGGCGCTGGGGCTCTACGCCCTCGCGACGGGTCGGACGCTGCGGACGCGCTGCCGCCGCGTGGAGCTGCACCACGTGCCCACGGGCTCGGTGGCGGCGGCCGAGCACACCAGCACCTCCCTGGAGCGGGTGGTGCGGCGGGCTGAGTCGATCGCGTCGGACGCGGTGCGCGCCGAGGCGGCGCTGGCCGCCGGTGCGGACCCCGACGAGGCCTTCCCGACCGCACCGTCGTCGCTGTGCGCCTGGTGCGACTTCCGCCCGTCGTGCCCGACCGGCCAGCGGACGGCTCCGGCCGCCGAGCCGTGGGCCGCGCTCGACCCGGCCTGACCCCTCTCGACCGGGGCGCTGCGTGCCACGGTCACCCACGCAGCCACGGGTGGGCCGGTGCCGCTGGGGTGGTGGGCCCTCCGCGGCTGACCGAGGTCANNTGACCTCGGTCAGCCGCGGACGTCAGCTCCTGCACGGACGGCGCGACACCTGACCGCGGTCACCTGCGGTGCGCGGCGGTCGCGGCGTCCCGCAGCGCGTGCCCGTGACGGGGGGTGGCCCGGAGGCCCTCGACGTCGCGGACGGGGTCTGAGGAGGGCCGCGGTCAGGAGGCCTCGGCGAGCCGCTGCACGGCGCGCTTGCGGTGCTCGGACTGCTCCACACCGGGGACCTTCCCCGCCGAGCGCACCAGCGCCAGGCGCAGCCCGCGCAGCGCCGCGGTGGTGGCGGCCTCCACGGACGGGCCGGTGCCGGGCAGCTGGGGCAGGGCGTACATGCGCCGCGCCCAGCCGGGCAGCGACGCGACGGCCGTGCTGGCCACCCCGAACCACACCGGTGCCGCCGGCGTGGTGAGCAGCACCTTCGGCTCCATCGGCGGGGCGACCACGTAGCTGGCGGCCTCGCGCGCCTCGCGGGTCACCCGCAGGTGCGGCCGGACCTCCTCGAAGTACGCGGCCAGGTCGGCGCGGCTGGCGGGCACCACCTCGGGACGCACCCCGACCAGCTCGGCGGCCACCACCTGCTCGGCCACGTACCGGTCGGCGGTCTCGTCGCTGACCGCCTCGCGCGCGGGCCGGCTGCGGGAGACGACGTCGAGGATGCTGTCGACCAGGGCGCAGTGGATGTACAGCAGCAGGTCCTCGTCGTCCGCGCGGTACTCCAGCCCGGTGTCCGGGTCGGTGCCGCGGATGCGCGCGTGGATCCCGCGCACCCTGGCAGCAGCGCGGTGCGCGGTGCGGGTGCTGCCGAAGGTGGTCGCGTCCACGTACTCCCCGGTGCGCTGCAGGCGCTGCCAGGTCTCCTGCTTGAACGTCGAGTGCTGCGCCACCACGTGCATGGCCAGCGGGTGCAGGGCCTGCAGCACCAGCGCCCGAAGGCCCGCAGGCCCGATCATCGGGTCGGTGTGCAGCTCCCACGTGGCGCTGGTCGGGCCGAACAGGCCGTCGTCGTCGTCGCGCTCGGGGTCCACCGACCCATCCTCACCCCGCGCGCGAGTCCAGGCCCGGCGAGGCGGCCACGCCCGGGAGCTCCACCACGCGGGCGAGCACGGTGCCGTCCGGCTCCACCCGGCTGGCCAGCACCGGCTGCGGCGCGGTGGCCGGACCGTGCGCGACTGAGCCGTCCGCCAGCCGGAAGGTGCTGCCGTGCCAGGGGCACACGAGGCAGTCCTCACCGCGCTCGCGGACCACCCGTCCACCGGACAGGGGGGCTGCGAGGTGGCTGCAGGAGTCGGCGAGGACGGTGACGCCCGTGTGCGTGCGGACGACGACGACGGGGACGTCGCCCAGCTGCGCCTTGGCCGGGGAGTCGACCTCCAGGTCGTCCCAGGCGCCGACCGCGTACCAGCCCTCGGGCGCGACGTGGGGGACGTGCTCGGCGTGCGAGGCGCCGGCCGCCCACCGGTAGGCGAGGTGCCCGCCCAGCGCGGCGCCCGCCGTGGCGGTGGTCAGCGCCGCCATCGACCACAGGCGTCCGCTCGTGCGCCGTCCCCGCCAGCGCTGCACCAGCGACAGCGCGACCATGGCGGTGGCGGCGTAGTTGCCCGCGGCGTGGACCAGGCCGAGGCGCTGCTGGTCCTCGTGGAGGTCCGACCAGTCCGTCCACCCCGAGGCGATGGTCGGCAGCGCCGCCGCCAGACCCGTCGCGGCCAGGGTGGTGGAGGCGGCCTCGGCGCCCTCCTCCAGGTCGTCGGGCACCAGGCCGGTGAGGGTGAGGGCGTCGACCAGGGCGGAGCTCGTCCAGGAGCCCACCACCACCTGCGCGAGGATCGGGTGCAGCGGGTGGCCGATCGGCGAGCCGTGCAGCAGGTCGGCGAGCCAGCGGGGCTCCACCCGGTGGACGAGGTCGCGCACCGGGCCGGCGAGCGGGTCGAGCCACGCCCAGTGCACCGGCACGTCGAGGATGCGCAGGAGCAGCGGCCGCGGGGCCACCGCGGACGGCTGGGGGCGGGCGTCGGCGGGGCGCTGCTCGGCCATGCCGCCAGCCTCGCCCTGCTCACGCAGGCCCGCGAACCGATCACCCTCGGTGATCACCGCCCGTCCCCCCACCGCAACCGGGCGCCCCGTTGCGGTTCCGAGGGGTGTCTGAACCGCAACCGGGCGCCCGGCTGCGACGAGGGGGGAGGGGTCAGGCGTCGGTACCGGAGGCCTCGCCCGCGGAGCTCGCGGACGAGCCTTCGGACGTGCCCTCCGAGGCGCTCTCGGACGCGCCCTCGCCGGAGGCCTGGCCGGCGCGACCGCGGCCGCGGCCACCGCGACGACGACGACGGCGCGGAGCGCCCTCACCGCCCTCGGCGCGCTCGCCGTCGGGACCGGTGCCGCCGGAGCGGTCGGGCAGGGCGATCTGGTCCAGGCTCGCCGGCTCGCCGCCCTCGGAGGTCACCGCGGCGGCGCCCTCCGCAGCCGCCGCGCCGGCCTCGCCGGACCCGCTGCCACCACGGCGACGACGGCGGCGGGGGGCCTCGGAGCCCGAGCCCTCCTCGCCCTCGGCGCGGGCGGGCCGGTCCTCGCGGGCCGGGCGCTCCGAGCGCGCCGGGCGCTCGGAGCGCTCGCCGCCGCGCCCGCGACCACCGTCACGGCCACCGCGCTCGCCGTCACGTCCGCCGCGTCCACCGCGACCGCCGTCACGGCCACCGCGCTCGCCGTCACGGCCACCGCGGCGGCCGGTCTCGCCGAGGTCCTCGAGCTCCTCGGCGTCGAGGCCGGCACGGGTGCGCGCCGAGCGCGGCAGGCGGCCCTTGGTGCCGGCCGGGATGCCGAGGTCCTCGTAGAGGTGCGGGGAGGTGGAGTAGGTCTCGACGGGCTCGGGGATGCCGAGGTCGAGGGTCCTGTCGATCATCGTCCAGCGGTGCAGGTCGTCCCAGTCGACGAAGGTCACTGCGGTGCCCGTGGCGCCGGCGCGGCCGGTGCGGCCGATGCGGTGCAGGTAGGTCTTCTCGTCCTCGGGGCACTGGTAGTTCACGACGTGCGTGACGTCGCTGACGTCGATGCCGCGGGCGGCGACGTCGGTGGCCACGAGCACGTCGACCTTGCCGTTGCGGAACGCGCGCAGCGCCTGCTCGCGGGCGCCCTGGCCGAGGTCGCCGTGCAGCGGCGCCGCGGCGAACCCGCGCTCGACCAGCTCGTCGGCCACCTTGGCGGCGGTCCGCTTGGTGCGGGCGAAGACGATGGTCAGGCCGCGGCCCTCGGCCTGCAGGATGCGGGCCAGCACCTCGACCTTGTCGAGCGCGTGGGCGCGGTAGATGTACTGCGTGGTCGCCTTCACCGTGGCGCCGTCGTCGTCGGGGTCGGCGGCGCGGATGTGCGTGGGCTGGCTCATGTACCGGCGGGCCATGGCGACCACGGGGCCGGGCATCGTGGCGGAGAACAGCAGCGTCTGGCGGCCCGCCGGGGTCATCGACAGCAGCTTCTCGACGTCGGGCAGGAAGCCCAGGTCGAGCATCTCGTCGGCCTCGTCGAGGACGACGGCGCGGGCCGCGGCCAGGCTGAGGTGGCCCTGCTGCGCCAGGTCGAGCAGGCGGCCGGGGGTGCCGACCACCACCTCGACACCGCGCTGCAGCGCCTCGACCTGCGGCTCGAAGGCCCGGCCGCCGTAGATGACCAGCACGCGGGCGGCGCGGTCGGTGGCGGCGCGCTCGAGGTCGCGCGCGACCTGCACGGCCAGCTCGCGGGTGGGGACGACGACGAGCGCCTGGGGCTTGCCGGGCGCCTCCAGGGCGTCCCAGCCGTCCTCGCCGGGGCCGGTGACGCGCTGGACGACGGGCACGCCGAAGCCGAGCGTCTTGCCGGTGCCGGTCTTGGCCTGGCCGATGATGTCGTGGCCCGCCAGCGCCACCGGCAGGGTCATCGCCTGGATGGGGAACGGGTGGGTGATGCCGGCGCGGTCGAGCGCGGCCACGATGGCCGGCTCCACGCCGTAGTCGGCGAAGGACTTCTGCGCCAGCACCTCGACGGTGGGCGTCTCGTCGTCACCGGCGAGGATGGCGTCCTCGGGGAGGGCGGCGCGGTCGGCGTCGCTCGCCGCGACGACCGTGACCTGCTCGTCGGCGGTCCCGGTGGACTCGGTGGTGGTCTCGTCGACCTGGTCGGTGGTGGTGTCGGGCACGTGCGGCCTCACGTCTCGGTGGCAGGAGCTCGTCGGGCGCCGGTCAGTGGTGACGGCGCGGCTCGGACGGCTCCGCGGCGGTTCGGCTGCCGATCGTGGCAGCGACCGGTCGACCGAGGTTGTCAAGCCCCATGCTACCGGCGCTCGCCGTCGGGTCGTCGTCCTAGTCTGATCGGCATGACGCCGCCCCGCCTGAGCCGATCGTCCGCCAGGGCCGACAAGGGCGCCGACGGAGCCACCGGCGCGAGCGGTCGCGGCGGCGCCCTCCAGGCCGAGGTGGACCTGCTGGGCGCCCTGGCCTACGGGGAGCTCACCGGCTTCCTGAGGCTGTCGGCCCACGCCGACAAGGCGCCGACGCTGGAGCAGACCGCGGAGGTCGGGGCGCTCGCGGTGGAGGAGTTCCGCCACTACACGCTGCTCGTGGAGCGGCTGCGCGAGCTGGGCGCCGACCCGCAGGCCGCCATGCGGCCCTTCGTGGCCGCGGTCGACGCCTACCACGAGCGCACCACCCCCAACGACTGGCTGGAAGGCCTCCTCAAGGCCTACGTGGGGGAGGGGATCGCCACCGACTTCTACCGGGAGGTGGCGGCGTTCGCGCCCGAGCCCACGCGGGACCTGGTGGAGAGGCTCCTCGACGAGACCAGCGGCGCGGAGTTCGTGGTGGGCGCGGTGCGCGAGGCCACCGAGCGGGACCCGCGCGTGGCCGGCCGGCTGGCGCTGTGGGGGCGCCGCCTGGTGGGGGAGGCCCTCAGCCAGGCCCAGCGGGTGGCCGCTGACCGGGACTCGCTCACCGTGCTGCTCGTGGAGGGCGGCGGGGCGGGAACTGACCTCGTGGCCATCGGCAAGATGTTCAACCGGCTCACGGAGAACCACGTGCGCCGCATGCTGCGCCTCGGCCTCACCGCCTGACCCCACCCCCTGACCCCACCCCTTCCCGTGATCACGGGTTTCCCGAGCGCGTCCCACGGCGGGAGAGTGCTTCGGAGGTCCACGACCACGGCCGGGTGAGTGGCGTCAGGGCTGGGCGGCGAGCCAGTCGTCGAAGGGCTGCCGACCGAGTCGCGCCCACGGGCCCGGCAGCGCGAGCCCGTGGCGGAGACCAGCGCCGAAGCGGCCCGGCAGCGGCACCTGCACCACGCGGGCGTCACGGCCCCGCGCGCGCAGCCATCGCCGGACCAGGTCCGCCATGACCTCCACGCGCGGCCCGGCCAGGTCGCGCACCGCGCCGCGCGGCTCTCCCGCGGCCAGCGCCACCAGCTCGTCGGCCACCTCGGCGGCGGCCACGGGCTGGCTGACGAAGCTCGGCACGACCACCACCCGCGGGTCGCGCCCGCGTCCGCCCAGCGCACCGAGCGCCGCCAGCCCCGGCGCGAACTCGTGGAACTGCGTCGTCCGCAGCAGGGTCCACCCGCCCTCGCGGCGGACGGTCAGCTGGCGCTCCTGCAGCGCTTTGCCGGCGTAGTAGCCGGCGTCGACGCGCGCGGCGCCCACGACCGACAGCGCCACGTGGTGCGCAACGCCGGCCTCGTGACCGGCTCGCAGCAGCGCCGCCGTCGTCGTCCTGAAGAACGCGCGGCTGCCCGCGGCGGTCTGCGCAGCGGGGCCGGTGGGACCGAGGACGTCGACGACGGCGTCACACCCGATCAGCGCCGCGACCAGCGCCGACCGAGGGCCGCGGAGCACGTCGACGCCGGCCGAGCGGCTGAGGACGACGGGCTCGTGGCCCGCCGCCCGCAGCCGCCCGACCACGAGGCGGCCGACGGCACCCGTGCCGCCGGCCACCGCGACGCGGCTCATCGAGCGCGCCCCACCGGGGCGTCAGAGCGCGCCGAAGCCGACGCCGCGCTTCTCCTCGGAGCCGATCTCCACGAAGGCGATCGCCGCACCGGGGACCAGCACGGTGCGTCCGCGCTCGTCCTTGAGGGTCAGCGTGGTGCCGCCCTTGAGCGCGGCGCTGACCGCGGCGCTGACGTCGGCGACGCTGTCGGTGGACTCCAGCACCACCTCGCGAGGGCTGTTCTGCACGCCGATCCGGATCTCCACGGGGCCTCCTGTGCTGGATGTGCTGCTGGCTGTCCTGCGTGCGCACCGCGTGCGCAGGGCTCCATCCTGCACCGACGGGTCGTGGGCGGTCGCAGGACGAGTGCTCGCGTTCGCCCTCGCCGAACCCACGAGGTCTGTGACACTCCGTGAAGCGCTCACCACAGGGCGCTCATGCACTGCCGACGACCGCCGGGAGGCGCACGATGACCGGTCAGACGATCGGCCAGACCACCGACCGCACCGCGTCGCGCGTGGACGACGTCGTGAGGGTGGCGCTCACCGTGCCGGGCGTGACGGGCGTGCGCGTGCAGCCCGACGCCGACGGCTCCGCCACCGTCCGCCTCGAGCTGGCCCCCGGCGCCGACGAGCAGCAGGTGGCCGCCGCCGTGGAGGCCGCGCTGGAGCGCGACGCCGCGACCGGTCCGGTCGCGCCCGAGCAGGCCTCGCCCGTCGCGCCCGGCGCGGAGCCCGGCCCCGGCCCGGTGGCGCTCGTCGCGCCCGTCGCCGTCGCGGACCCGCCCGCCGACCAGGCCGCGGCCGACGCGCCCGTGGCGCCCCGCGCCGGGGCGCGCGTCCCCATGCCCGCCGTCACGCCGGAGAAGAGCGAGCGCCCGGACAAGTCCGAGCGCCCGCGCACCGGGCGCATCTCCGTGCCGCCGCTGAGCGCCTCCTCGGTGGCGGCGACCCCCGCCCCGCAGTGGCTCGGCGACGTCACCCCCGAGCCGAAGGGCGACGGCGGCGAGCGCCTCGTGCTGGAGCGCGTGCAGGTGGTCACCGAGGGCCTGTCCACCACGGCCACCGTGGTGCTCGCGCGCGGCCGCACGGTGCACACCGGCGTGGCCGAGTCGGCGAACACCCCGGCCGGCGGTCACCGTGCGCTGGCGTCGGCGACGCTGCGCGCGCTGGAGTCCGCCGCGGGCGGCGCCCTGCGCGCCGAGGTCGAGGCCGTGCGCCCGTGCGAGCTCGACGGGCGCGCCGCCGTCACGGTGATGGTCGGCACCGCGAGCGCGCGGGGCAGCGAGCAGCTGGTGGGCACCGCGCTGGAGGGCGGCTCGCAGCCCGCCGTCGTGCGGGCCGTCCTGGCGGCGTGCAACCGCCGCCTCGCGCCCGACCTGCGCTGACCCACCTCACCCTTCCCGCACTTTCCGCGGGAAGTGCGCCATGGACCCCTCTCCTCCTCGCACTTCCCGCGGAAAGTGCGAGGAGGACGGGCGTGCGAGAGTTGAGCGGTGGAGCCGCTCGTCGAGCCCGGCCCGCCGCTGACCCCCGAGGAGCGCCAGCGGTGGTCACGCCACCTCCTGCTGCCGTCGGTCGGTGAGCTGGGGCAGCGCCGGCTGCGCGCCGCGCGCGTCGGGGTCGTCGGTGCCGGGGGCCTGGGCTCCCCGGTGCTCGCCTACCTCGCGGCCGCGGGCGTCGGTGAGCTGGTGGTGGTCGACGACGACGACGTCGAGGCCTCGAACCTCCAGCGGCAGGTGCTGCACGGCGCCGCGGACGTCGGGCGGCCCAAGGTCGACTCGGCTGCCGACGCCCTGGCCCGCCAGGCGCCGTGGACCCACGTGGTCCGCGCGCCCGAGCGCCTGACCGCCGACAGCGCCACGCGGCTCCTGGCCGGCTGCCACCTCGTCGTCGACGGGGCCGACAACTTCGCGACCCGCTACGCCGTCGCCGACGCCTGCGAGGAGCTGGGCGTGCCGGAGGTGTTCGGGTCGCTGCTGCAGCACGACGCGCAGGTCGCCGTGTTCTGGCCGTCGTCCGCCGGCGGGACCGGGCCGGGGTACCGCGACCTGTTCCCCGCCCCGCCGCCGCCCGGCTCCGTCGCCTCCTGCGCCGAGGCCGGCGTGCTCGGGGCGCTCTGCGGCGTGGTCGGCTCGGTCATGGCGGTCGAGGCCGTGAAGCTGCTGGTCGGCGCGGGGGAGCCCCTGCTCGGCCGGCTGCTCGTGCTCGACGCGCTGTCGATGTCCTGGCGGACCGTGCGCATCCGCGCTGGTGCTGCTCGCGCCGCCGTGCCGCAGCCGCGCGTCGAGGAGCCGCTGCCCGCGGACGCCGAGCTGAGCCCGCGCCAGCTCGCGGAGGCGCTGGCCGGCGGCGTCGACGTCGTCCTCGTCGACGTCAGGACCGAGGCCGAGCGGTCGCTGGGTGCGCTGCCGGGGTCGGTGCCCGTCCCGCTGGAGGACGCCGTGGCCGGGGTGCTGCCGCCGCTGCCGCCGGGCCGCGTCGTGGTGCACTGCCGCTCCGGCGCCCGCTCCGAGCGGGCCGTGCGGGCCCTGCGCGCTGCCGGGCACGTCGAGGTGGGGCACCTGCGCGGCGGCCTGCTGGCGTGGGCGGCCGAGGTCGACCCCGGCCTCGTCGTCGCCTGAGCGCCTACGCTCGTGCGGTGACGACCTCCCTGGCCGCCCCCGGCGCGCAGACCGCGGCGCCCGAGCTCGTGGTGCTCCTCGACGAGCAGCGCCGCCCCGTCGGCAGCACCCCGAAGGCGGGCGTGCACACCGCTGACACCCCCCTGCACCTGGCGTTCTCCTGCTACGTCAGCGACAGCCGCGGCCGGCTCCTGCTCACGCGCCGCGCGGTCTCCAAGCTGACGTGGCCCGGCGTGTGGACCAACTCCGTGTGCGGCCACCCCGCACCGGGAGAGCCCTTCGAGGACGCGGTGCGCCGCCGCGCCCGCCAGGAGCTCGGCCTGGAGGTCCGCGACCTCGTCGAGCGCCTGCCCGAGTTCGCCTACCGCGCCGTGGACGCCTCCGGCGTGGTGGAGAACGAGTTCTGCCCGGTCTTCACCGCCGTGGCCGACGCCGACCCGGTGCCCGACCCCGACGAGGTCGCCGAGTGGGCCTGGGTGGAGTGGGACGACGCCGTGGCGCTCGCCGCGCGCACGCCGTTCGCCATCTCCCCGTGGGCCGTCCTGCAGCTGGGCCAGCTCAGCCAGCTCGACCTCGGCGCAGGAGCGACCCGCTGACCCCGCCGCCCCAGCACCGGCAACGCCCTCCGGGGCGCGCCTACATCGACGACGTCGGCCCGCTGGTCCTCGCCATCCCCGAGGGCATGGCGCTGACGTACGGAGACGTCGCCGAGCTGACGGGCTGGGGCGCCGCCCGTGCCGTGGGCGCGGTGATGAGCCAGCACGGGCACGAGCTGCCCTGGTGGCGCGTGGTCCGCGCCGACGGCTCCCTGCCGGAGGGGCTCACCCCGCGCGCGATGGTCCACTGGGCCGACGAGGGGCACCCGCTGGTGCTCGGCACGAGCCGCCTCGACCTGGTCAGGTGCCGCTGGGACGGCCCCGAGGACGGCCCCGAGGACGGCCCCGCCTGACGCGGCTCGGGGTGAGCGGTCGCGGGACGCGGGCCGTGGCCGGTCGCGGGAACTCCGACACACCGTTGTCGCGACCGGGCCCGAGGGTGGGCGCATGACGAACAGCACGAGCGCCCTCGCCAGCTCCGGAGCACGGCGCTCCCTCGACCTGTGGCTGACCATGTGGAACACCGACGGCGACCTCGCCCGGCAGATCTGCGCGCACGACTTCCGCATCCGCTTCGCCGTCACGGAACCCGACGGGTCCACCCCCGCCGACGAGATCCGCAGCAGCGAGGACTTCGTCCGGTACCTGCGCTGGTGGCACGAGCAGAACCCCGGCACCGTCTTCACCAGGGTGTCCGACGCCGTCGACGCCGACCACGGCCGCCTCCTCTGGGACGTCGAGTCGGGGGGACGCACGGCGGGCGGCGTCGACGTGTTCGACTTCGACCACGAGGGGCGGGTCTCACGCGTGTGGTCCGTGGGGGGCCAGCGCAGCCTGCGGAGCTGAGAGAGCCGGACGTGAAGCGAGCTGAGCGGCACCACGCGCTGGTGGACCTGCTGCGCGCTGCACGGCGACCTTGGTCGGCCGCTCGGCTCGCTGCCCACTTCGAGGTGTCCAGCCGCACGATCGAGCGCGACATCGCCTCGCTGCAGCAGGCGGGGGTGCCCCTCTACGCCGACCGCGGAGCAGCAGGCGGGTACTCCGTCCTGCGCGAGTACTCCCTCCCGCCCCTGAACCTCTCGGCCGCGGAGTCCCTGGCGGTGCTGGCCGGTCTGGCGCTGCTGGAGTCGTCGCCCTACCAGGCGGCTGCTCGCCGGGCCCACGCCAAGATCGCCGCCGTGGTGGACGAGGCGCACCGCGCCCCCGTGGAGGAGCTGCTCGGGCGGATGCGCGTCGTCGACGCCGTCGCGGGCGCGGGCGCCGCCGTCCCGCGCACGGTGCTGTCCGACGTCATCGCCGCCCGGCGCGTGGTCCGGCTCACCTACCTCGGCGAGGACGGCGCCACCACCACCCGCGACGTCGAGGCGATGGGGCTCCTGCGCGCGGGGGACGCGTGGCTGCTCGCCGGCTGGTGCCGCCTGCGGGACGCGGTCCGCGGGTTCCGCACCGAGCGGATCACGCAGCTGCAGGTGCTGGACGAGGTCGCTCCGGTGCGCGACCCGGCGCTGTGGGAGGCCGACCTCGCCCGGTGGTCGACGCGGCCGCTGACGGGGCCCGCTCCCGACGCCGTCCAGCGGGTCGGCGGGGCCAGCGGCGGCCCCCGGCACCCTCGACGGGGGCGGTGACCCGGAGCGGCCCCTCGGCCGCGCTGTCGGTGGTGCGTGGCACGGTCGTGCCATGACCGCCGTCGCCGTCCCGCGCTTCGTGCGCGGTGCGCTGTCGACGACGGCGGCGAGCAGTGCCGCGGCGCCGGCCCTCGACCCCGTGCAGCGCCGCGTCGCGGAGCACCCCACCGGCGGCGGCCCGCTCGTCGTCCTCGGCGCTCCGGGGACCGGCAAGACGACGGCGCTGCTCGAAGCGCTCGTCACCCGCGTCGAGCGCGACGGCGCCGACCCCTCCTCCCTGCTCGTGCTCGCGCCCTCGCGGCGCGCCGCGGCCTCCCTGCGCGACCGCGTGAGCTCCCGCCTGGGCCGCACCACCACCGAGGCCCTCGTGCGCACGCCGCACTCCCTCGCGTGGGCGCTGCTGCGCCGCGCGGCGCAGGCCTCCGGAGGTCCCGCGCCGCGCCTGCTGACCGGCCCCGAGCAGGACCAGGTGCTCGCCGAGCTGCTCCGCGGCCACGACGCCGGCGACGCGCCGGCGCCGCCGTGGCCGGACGAGGTCGCCGCCGCCGTCCGCGGTGTCCCGGCGTTCCGCGGAGAGCTGCGCGACCTGCTCATGCGCGCCCTCGAGCGCGGGCTGGGCCCGCGTGACCTCGCCCGCCTCGCCGACGTCCACGGCCGCCCCGCCTGGCGCGCCGCCGCCGTCGTCCTGGCCGAGTACCTGCAGGTCACGGCTCTGGCGAGTCCGGGCGCCCACGACCCCGCGGCCATCGTCCACGACGCCTGCAGCGCCCTGAGGGCAGACCCGGCGCTGCTCGCGGCGGAGCGTTCGCGGCTGTCCCTGGTCGCCGTCGACGACCACCACGAGTCCACCGCCGCCACGGCCGAGCTGCTCGACCTGCTCGCCGGCCGCGGCGGCGACGTGCTGCTCCTCGGAGATCCCGACACCACCACGACGACGTTCCGCGGTGGCGACCCGACGCTGCTCGCCGGCGCCGCCGAGCGGTTCGCCGGACCGGACGGCCCGGCGCCCGTGGCCGTGCTGCCCACCCGCTGGCGCTCCGCGCGCGCCGTCGCGGCGGCGTCGGCGCGCGTGGCGCGCCGCACCGGCAGCGTCGGCGCGGTCGCCCACCGCGACGCCGACCCGCCGGCCACCGCCGAGGACGGCGCGGTCGAGGCGCACCTGCTGCCCACCCCCGCGCAGGAGGCGGCCCTCGTCGCCGCGCTGCTGCGCGAGGAGCACGTGCGCGCCGGGACCCCGTGGCGGGAGATGGCCGTGGTGGTCCGCAGCGCCGCCGGCACGGGCACGCTGCGCCGCGAGCTGGGCCGTGCGGGGGTGCCCGTGGTGGTGCCGCCCGCCGAGGTGCCCGTCCGCGCCGAGCCCGCCGTGGTGCCGCTCCTCGTCGCCCTGCGCCTCGTCCTGTCCGACGCCTGGGACCACGAGGACGACGACGAGGGCCGCCGGCCCGCCGTCGACGACGTGCTCACCCTGCTCGCCCCTCCCGTCGGCGGCGCGGACCCGCTGGCGCTGCGCCGGCTGCGCCAGGTGCTGCTGGCCGCCGAGCGCCAGCGGGTCGGGGGCGCGCCCTCCGGCGCCTCCCGCAGCAGCGACGCGCTCCTCGTCGACGTCGTCCTGCACCCCGAGCGGTGGCCCGACCTCCCGGCGCGCGCGGCCCGCCCGGCGCGGCACGTCGCGTCCGTGCTGGCCGCCGGCCGCGCCGCCGCGCGAGCCGGCGGCAGCGCGGAGGAGGTGCTGTGGGCCCTGTGGGCCAGCACCGGCCTGGCGGAGCGGTGGCGGGCCCGGGCCCTGGCCGCGCCCTCGGCGTCCGGGCTGGGCGCGGAGTCCGCCGCGGCCCTGGCCGACCGCGACCTCGACGCCGTCGTCGCCCTCTTCGACGCCGCGTCCCGCTACGAGGAGCGCGAGCCGGGCGCGCCCCCGCAGCGGTTCCTGGAGCACCTCGAGGCGCAGGACGTCCCCGCGGACTCCCTGGCCGCCCGCGCGACGGGCGCTGGTGCGGTGGAGCTGCTGACGCCGACGGCGGCTGCGGGGCGGGAGTGGGACGTCGTGGTCGTCCCGGGGCTGCAGGAGGGCGCCTGGCCCGACACCCGCCTGCGCGGGTCGCTGCTCGGGGCGCCCGAGCTCGCGGACGTGCTGGCGGGCCGTCTGTCGGCCGACGAGCGGATCGCCGCGTCCGCGGCGGCCGCCGCGGCCCGCCGCCAGGTCCTCGACGACGAGCACCGCCTGCTGCAGGTGGCCGTCTCCCGCGCGCGACGCCGCGCGGTGGTGACGGCCGTGCGCAGCGAGGACGAGCGGCCCTCGGCCTTCGTCGACCTCGTCTGCCCGCCCGACGCGCCCGCCGACGGCGAGCACGGCGCCGCCGCTGACGCCGAGCGGCCGCTGAGCACCGTCCCGCGCGCCACGTCGCTGCCGGCGCTCGTGGCGGAGCTGCGCTCGGTGCTCCTGACCCCGGTCGGCGCCCGCGACCGCGCAGGGGTCGTCGTCGACCAGGCGCGGCTCGACCACGCCGCCGCTGCGCTGGCGCGCCTGGCCGCTGCCGGCGTGCCCGGCGCCGACCCCCGCGACTGGTACGGCCTGCCGCCGGTCTCCGACGAGCGGCCCCTGCGCGACCCCGACCAGCCCGTCCCGGTCAGCCCGTCCGCGGTGGAGTCCTTCGGCCGCTGCGGGCTGCGCTGGCTGCTGGAGGCGAGCGGAGGGCGCCCCGCCGACTCGGTGCAGCAGGGCGTCGGCAACCTCGTGCACCGCATCGCCCAGGAGCTGCCCGAGGGGAGCCTCGGCGAGATGTCGGCGCGCCTCGAGGAGCTGTGGCCGACCCTCGGGCTGCCCGACACGTGGGTGGGGCAGCGGGAGCGGCGCAAGGCCGAGCGGATGGTGCGGATGCTCGCCGCCTACGTGCTCGACGCCCGGTCGGCGGGGCGCACGCTCGCCGGCGTGGAGGTCGAGGTGGACGCCGCGATCGGCCGCGCCCTCGTCAGGGGGCGCCTCGACAGGCTCGAGCGCGAGCCTGACGGGTCGCTGCGCGTGGTGGACCTCAAGACCGGGCAGCGCGCGCCCCGGGCCGACGAGCTGCCCACCCACCCGCAGCTCGGGCTCTACCAGGCCGTGGTCGACTCCGGTGCCCTCGGCGAGGGGGAGCGCAGCGGTGGCGCCGCGCTGGTGCAGCTGGGCGGCAAGCGCACCAAGCCGGGCGAGCAGGCGCAGGAGCGCCTCTCCGACGCCGCGGACCCGCAGTGGGCGCACGACCTGCTGCAGCGCACCGCCGAAGGCATGGCCGCCAGCGCCTTCGACGCGGTCGCCAACGACCTGTGCTCGAAGTGCCCCGTGCGGACCAGCTGCCCCCTGCGCCCCGAGGGCGGCTGCGTCCGGTGAGCACCGACAGCACGACGACGACGAGGCCCGTGCAGGCCCTCAGCGCCGCCGACATCGCCTCCGCGCTCGGCCAGCACCCGCCCACTCCCGAGCAGGCCGCCGTCATCGAGGCGCCGCTCGCGCCCCTGCTCGTGGTGGCCGGGGCGGGCTCGGGCAAGACCGAGACGATGGCCGCGCGCGTCGTCTGGCTGGTGGCCAACGGGCACGTCGAGCCCGAACGCGTGCTGGGCCTGACCTTCACGCGCAAGGCCGCGGGCGAGCTGGCCGAGCGGGTGCGCCTGCGCCTGGCCGCGCTGGACCGCGCCGGCCTGCTGCCCGTCCTCGACAGCGGTGACGGCGCGGACGGCCCCGGCGGCGCGATCGGTGACGCCTCGCCGACGGTCGCGACCTACCACGCCTACGCCGCCGGCCTCGTGACCGACCACGGCCTGCGCATCGGCATCGAGCCCCGCTCGCAGCTCATCGGGCCGGCGGCGGCGTGGCAGCTGGCCGCGGACGTCGTGGACGGTGCCGACGGGGAGGGCGCGGACGGTCTGGGCGACCTCGACGCCGCCCCCTCCACCGTGGTCACGGCCGTGCTCGGGCTGGCGGGGGAGTGCGCGGAGCACCTCGTGGACGTCGACGCCGTCGAGGCGACCCTCGCGGGCGTGGTCCAGCGCGTCAGCGCCCTGCCGGGCAAGCAGCCGGCCAAGGTGGCGGCGGCGCTGGCGGTGCTGCAGCAGCGCCGCCGGGTGCTGCCGCTGCTGCGCCGGTACGCGGAGCGCAAGCGCGAGCTGGGCGTGCTCGACCACGGCGACCAGGTGCGCCTGGCCGCGCGCATCGCCGCCGAGGTGCCGGCCGTCGCCGCGCTGGAGCGCGCCCGGTGGGGCGTGGTGCTGCTCGACGAGTACCAGGACACCTCCACCGCCCAGGCCGAGCTGCTCTCGCGGCTGTTCGGAGGCGGGCACCCCGTCACCGCCGTCGGCGACCCGCACCAGGCCATCTACGGCTGGCGCGGTGCGAGCGCGGGCGGCCTGCAGGCGTTCCCCACCCGGTTCCGCCGCTCCGACGGCGCGGCCGCGGCGCACCTGGCGCTCTCGACGAGCTGGCGCAACGACGTGGCCGTGCTCGGCGCCGCCGCCGTCGTGGCCCAGCCGCTGCGCGCCGCCTCGCGCCTGCCGCTGCCGGTGCTCGGCCCGCGGCCCAGCGCCGGTGAGGGCCGCGTGGAGGTGGCGTGGGCCCAGACGGCGGGGGAGGAGGCCGCGCTGCTCGCAGACCGGATCGCCGTGCTCTGGCACGCCGACTCCCGGCTCCCCGCCGACCAGCGCCGCACCGCCGCCGTGCTGTGCCGCGCCCGCTCGCAGTTCCCGCTCCTCGAGGAGGCGCTGCGCACCCGCGACGTGCCCGTCGAGGTGGTGGGCCTGGGCGGGCTGCTGCTGCGCCCGGAGGTGGTCGACGTCGTCTCCGCGCTGCGCGCCGTCGCCGACCCCACCCGCGGCGACGCCGTCGTCCGCCTGCTCACCGGCCCCCGCTGGCGCCTGGGGCCGCGCGACCTCGCGGTGCTCGCGGCGTGGTCGCGCCGCCGCGCCACGTCCCGGCGGTCGCGCGCCGAGCAGGGAGCGGAGCACCCGGGTGGTGCGCAGCCGGAGCTCGCCGAGGAGGCCAGCCTCGTCGACGCCGTGGACGACCCGCCCCCCGCCGACTGGGAGACCTCCGAGGGCTTCCGCCTGTCCGAGGCGGCCCGGGAGCGGGTCCACGAGGCCGGGCTGCTGCTGCGCCGGCTGCGCGAGCTGGACCTGCCGCTGGCGGACCTCGTCGTCGCCGTCGAGAGGGCGCTGCTGCTCGACGTCGAGCTGGCCGCGCGCCCCGGCAGCAGCCCCGCGGCGGCGCGGGCCGGGCTCGACGCGCTCGCCGAGGTGGCGGCCTCGTTCACGCAAGCCACCGGAGCCGGCGCGTCGCACCGCTCGTCGCTGCGGGCGTTCCTCGCCTGGCTGAGCCTCGCCGAGGAGCACGAGCACGGCCTGGACCAGTCGTCGTCGGAGTCCGACGAGCCCGCTCCCGGCCTGGGCGACGGCGGCGAGGAGGGCACCGAGCCCAGCCGCAGCGCCGTGCAGCTGCTCACCGTGCACGCCAGCAAGGGCCTCGAGTGGGACGTCGTCGCCGTCGCCGGCCTCGCCGAGAACGGCTTCCCGACGCGGCCGCGCACGTCGCAGGGATGGTTGTCCGGCCTCGGGGTGCTGCCGCACCCGCTTCGCGGAGACGCCGACTCCCTGCCCCACCTCGGGTGGGAGGCCGCGCTGGACGCCAAGGGCGCCGAGACCGAGCGCGCCGCGTACGCCGAGCGCTGCGCCGAGGCCCACCGCGCCGAGGAGCGCCGCCTGGCCTACGTGGCGCTCACCCGCGCCCGCTCGCTGCTGCTGCTCACCGGCGCGTGGTGGGGCGGTGAGCGGAAGAAGGAGCGCGTACCGTCGGCGTTCCTCGTCGAGGTGGTCGAGCACCTGCGCGCCCGCGGCGACGAGGAGGTCCCCGCGCTCCCCGAGGCGCCCGAGGAGGCGGAGAACCCCGAGCTGCGCGAGCCGCGGCGCGCCACCTGGCCCTTCGACCCGCTCGGCCCCCGCCGTCCGGTCCTCGACGCGGCGGCCAGCGCGGTGCGCCAGGCCGCGGTCGCCCTGGCCCTCACGGACGACGACGTCACGGGCCAGCCTCCCAGCGACGGCGGCCCCTGGGCTGAGGAGGTCGAGGCGCTGCTGGCGGAGCGAGCCCGCGGCGACGCGGGGGGCACTCCTGACGTGGAGCTGCCCGCCCACCTGTCGGCCTCCCGCCTGGTGCAGCTCGCCGCCGACCCTGCGGCGCTCGCGCTCGCGGTGCGCCGTCCGGTGCCCGTGCAACCGCGCGTGGCCACGCGCCGCGGCGTGGCCTTCCACGCCTGGCTGGAGGAGCGGTTCCGCTCGGCCGCACTGCTCGATGTCGACGAGGTGCTCGGCCCCGACGACGGCGGTGAGGACGACGGCGAGGGGGAGCCCGGCGACGGCCTCGGTCCGCTCGGCGCCGACGAGGAGGAGCTCGCCGCCCTCCAGGAGAGCTTCCTCGCCTCGGAGTGGGCCCAGCGCGAGCCGATCGCCGTCGAGGTCGACCTGGAGACGCCGGTCGCGGGACTCGTCGTGCGCTGCCGCGTCGACGCCGTCTTCCCGCGCCCGGCCAGCGAGGGCGGCGGGGTCGACGTCGTCGACTGGAAGACCGGCCGGCCGCCCACCGGCGAGGCAGCCCGCGCGGCCGCGGTGCAGCTGGCCGTGTACCGGCTGGCGTGGTCGCGGTGGAAGGGCGTGCCGCTGGAGCAGGTGGGCGCGGCGTTCTTCTACGCCGCCACCGGCACCACCAGCCGGCCCGCCGACCTCCTCGACGCCGACGGCCTGGAGGCCCTCGTGCGGGGCGCCGCCGCGGCCGCCGGCCCGACCGCCGTGTGAGCCCTCAGACGCCCCTCCCCCCGGACGGACACGCGGTGCGGCTGCTTCCCGGTGATCGCCAGCGCCCCTGGCCTCCGGGTGTGGTGCCCACCTCCGCCGCTTCCTCGACGCCGCTGGCGTCGTCCTCGGCGGTGCGCCGCCTGGTGCTGGGGCTGCTGGTCGTGGTGGTCGACCGTCCGGTGAGCTCCTCACCACGGTGCGGGTCCTTGTGGTCCTGTGGCGCCCGCGGACGCTGCAGCTGCTGGTGGCCCCCGCGGACACCGTCGTCCGCACCCGGTGGCCGACGTCAGAACCCGGTGGCGTGGTGGGTCGCGCCGCTGCGAGGGTGCGCGCATGACCTCCCCCTTCGGACCTGTGCGGCTGCTCCGCAGCGGGCAGCTCACGCCGTCCGTGCCGTACGCCTACGCCGCCGCCACCGACCGTCCCGGGCGCCTGCTGTTCACCGCCGGTGCGTGCCCCCTGGACGAGGAGTGCCGCGTCGTGGCTCCGGGCGACCACGTCGCGCAGGCCGAGCAGGTGCTCGCCAACCTCCGCACCGTGCTGCGCGAGGCGGGCACCGACCTCACCGACGTCGTCAAGACCACCGTCTACGTGGCCTCGGACCGGCGGGAGGTGCTGGGTGAGGTGTGGGACGTGGTCGCTCGCACCTTCGGTGAGCACGACGCCCCCAGCACGCTCCTCGGCGTCGCTGCGCTCGGGTGGCCCGACCAGCTGGTGGAGGTCGAGGCCGTCGCCGTCCTGCCCTGAGCGTCCGACCAGCGCGAGGGCGCTCCCTGCAGCCTCGACGCCGTGCTGTCCTGACGCGGGCGCCCCCCGTGCCACGTGGAGGGCCGGGCGGCGCGCCGCTGCGCACGCTGCGGGGGCTGCTCCCAGGCACCTGACCTAGCGTGAGCCGGTGACACCGACCGGCCTGCGGGCCGTCCCCGCCGCCCTGGCCGGCGCAGCAGCTGCGAGCTGGGCCGCGAACTGCGCCGTCGGTGTGGCGGCGTGGCGCGGGCGCCGGGGGAGCCGCTGGCCGCACCACGCCCTGTACGCCTCCACCTGTGCGTGGACGCTGCTCGCGCTGGCCGCCTCTGCCCTCGACCGCCGCAGCCGGACGACCACGCCGCTGCTGGCGGCCGCGCTCCTGCCGCTCGTCGTCGTCCCCCGGGTCCGGGCGGGCGGGCGCGGTCATGTGGCGCTCGCGGCGTCGCTGGCACCGCCGCTGCTGGGCGCCACCGCTGCCGCGTGGGCCGCGGCGCGGGCGGGGGAGTAGCCGACGTGGACCTCCTCGACGCGATCCGCCGCCGGCGCACCACCAACGGTCCCTTCCTGCCCGACCCCGTCAGCCCGGAGCACCAGCGACTGCTCGTGGAGGTGGCCGGGCGCGCGCCGAGCCAGCTCAACAGCCAGCCGTGGCGGTTCGTGCTCGTCGAGGACCGCTCCACCATCGAGCAGGTCGCCGCGATCAGCGGCGAGAGCATGACCACGGCGATGTCGAACGGCACCTTCTTCGAGCGCTACAAGCGGTACTTCCGCTTCAGCGCGCAGGAGATGGCCGAGCAGCGCAGCGGCATGCTGTTCGACAGGCTGCCCGCACCGCTGCGCCCCTTCACCGGGCAGGTGTTCACGCGCCGCGGGCAGAAGCTCATGAACGCGCTCCGCGTGCCGCAGACGCTGGGGGAGGAGAACCGCAAGCTCGTCGCGGGCTCGCCGCTGCTGCTGGCGGCGCTGCTCGACAGGGCCGAGCACCGGCCCGGGGAGCTGTCGGCGTTCTACTCGCTGTTCTCCCTGGGCGCCGCGGTGGAGAACATCTGGCTCACCACGGTCGAGCTGGGGCTGGGCATCCAGTTCGTCTCCTTCCCCATGGAGGTCCCGGGGGCGTGGGAGCGCATCGAGGCGCTCCTGGAGGTCCCGGACCACCTGGACCTCATGGCCGTCTACCGGATCGGGCACGTGCCGCCGGAGCAGCGTCGCCCGGCCATCGACTGGTCGAGCAGCGAGCGCCGCGCGCCGTCGCAGTACGTGTACCGCGAGACGTGCGCGACGCCGCAGACCGGCTGGGACGACTAGGGCGGAGCCTGCTCAGGCGGGCTCGACGTCGACCACGAGCGCGCGGTGGTCGCCCACCGACAGCTCCTGCGCCCGCCCGGTCGCGCTGACGGGTGCGCCGAGCGAGACGACGTGGTCCAGCTGCAAGCGGGGCGCGGCCCCGGGGAACGTCGGGGTGCGCACGAGCGTGGGCGCCCCCGCGGCCAGGCGCACCAGCGGCGCGGGCAGGTTGAGGTCCCCCGCGAGCAGCACGGGGCGCGTGGCGCCGCCGGGCCCGGCGGGAGCGAGCCCGCGTAGCCAGCCGGACAGCCGCCGCAGCTGCCGCAGGGCCGTCGGCGGCGCGAAGGACAGGTGCGTGGCCGCGACCACGGTGCCGTCGGCGAGCACCGCGGCGAGGGCTGCACGCGGCTCGTCGGGGAACAGCAGCACACCCGTGCGCCCGCTGGCGGGGTCGGGGACGACGAGCGGCAGCCGGCCCCGTCCGGTGCCGAGGTCCAGGGCGTGCCAGGCGGTCACGGGCTGGCGGACCAGCAGCGCGACCCCGAAGGTCGGTCGGCGCAGCCCGGTGCCGCCACCGTCCTCCCCGCCGTTCCCGGCGGGGCCGCGCAGGGAGCCCGCCACGGGCGCCCAGTCGCGTCGCAGCCCGGGCGTGCCCGCGAGCGTCGGCGCCATCCGCCAGTGCTCCAGCCCCAGCGCTGCGGCGGCCTCGGCGGCCTGGTCGAGGCCTCCGGAGCGGTCCTGGGCGTCGTCGACCTCGGACAGGGCGAGCACGTCGCAGCCAGCCAGTGGCGCCAGCCCGGAGCGCAGGGGCGCGGAGCCCCGGCCGGAGGCGAGGTTGAGCGCAGCGACCCGCACGTCTCAGACCCCCAGCTCGTCGCCGTCGTCGAGGGAGGCGTCGAGGTCCTCGAGCATGGCGGTGGCGTCGTCGAGCACGTCGTCGTCCTCCAGGGCCGCGCCGTGCAGCAGGTAGCGCGCCAGCGCCATCTCGCCGGACAGCCGGGCGCGGGCGGCCAGCGCCGGGTCGACGGGCTCGTGGCGGGCGGCGGCGTGCTCGGCGAGCACCGCGTCCAGGGCCTCGGTGGGCGCAGCGGCGGCGAGCCAGCCGAGGTCGTCGGCGGGGTCGCCCACGCTGAGCGAGCCCCACCCGGTGGTGCCCGTGACCGCGAAACCGTCGGTGAGGACGCGCGTGCCGTCGAGGTCGCCGTGGACGACGACGGGGGAGAAGCGCCACCAGCGCACCTCCTCCAACCCCTGCTCCCAGCGCGCGAGCAGCCGCGTGGGGACCCGCCCGGTGGAGGCGGCGCGGTCCAGCTCGGACAGGCGGCGGCCCCGCACCTCCGAGGCGCTCCACACCGGGAGGCCCGCGTCGTCCACCGCAGCGGCGGGCAGGGCGTGCACCACCGCCAGCGCCCGGGCCAGCGACGTGGTCAGCGCGCCCGGCTGGAGCGCGGCGACGTCCACCTCCTGACCGGGCACCCACGTGGTCACGACGGCGCGGCCGCCCTCGGGCAGGGCCGTCCAGCCGGCCACCGCGGGGACGGCGAAGGGCAGCCGCACCCCCAGGGCCGGCTCCGCCAGGCGCGCGAGGAGGCCGAGGGCGGCGGCCTCCCGCTCGAGGTCGGCCCCGGCCGCGGGGCTGCGGGGGACGCTGATGACGTGTCGGACGCCGCTGTCGTCCTCGACGAGCGCGAGGTCGAGGTCGGCGCCGTGGTCGTCGAGCAGCTGCACGCGCGTCGGCTCAGCACCGGGGAGCGCTGCGCTGGCGAGCGCGGCCATGAGGTACGGGTCGCGGCGCACGGGACAACGCTAGGGCCGCCGCCCGGGCGGCGGTGCCCGCGCAGGCCGGCCGTCCGGTTTCACCGACCTGGCCGCGGGTAGCCAGGAGCATGGCGAACAGCACCGGGACCCCGGACACCGACGACGTCGACGCGCTGTGGGCTGCGTTCCACGGGGCGGTCAACATGACCAGCCGCGAGCTCGAGGACTGGCTGCGCACCGACGCGGCCGGCACCGAGACCGAGGCGACGCCCGACGAGGCGGGCCGCCCCGCCGGCCAGCAGGTGGTGCACGTGCTGGGCAAGCGCAAGGGCGACCTCACCCCCGACGACCTCGTCCTGATGCAGCGGGTGGTGACCACCGTGCGCGCCGAGACCGACCCCGAGGCGGAGCCGCAGGCGGGGGACGCCTCCTGGCGCCACCACCTGATGTCGATCGGCCACGACCCCCTCAAGCCGCCGTCCTGAGCCGGCCTGCCTACGGTGGCGCTGTGGCCCCCGCACCCCTGCCCGACCTGTCCCTGTCGCGCTCGGCGTCCGACCGCCAGGGCGCCCGCCGCGGCGACGACGGCCTGCTCGAGGCGCTCTGGAAGGACGACGCCACGCGCGTGCTGCGCGTCCACGACGGACGCACCCCCGTGGCCCGCGACGACGACGGCGAGGGCGGCCAGCGCGGCGGCGGGCCCCGGCTGGCGCTCGTGCCGCCGTCCCACGTTCCGAGCGGCGCCCCCCACGGCGTCCGCGTCCTCCTCGGCACCGGGCCCGACGGCACCTGGTACGTCGCCGAGGAGGTCGCCGACCCGTCGCTGGACCCGGGCGGCGGCGACGACTGGGCCGACCTGCGCACGCTCGGAGCGGAGCTGGACGCCCTCGAGGCGGGCCTGCTCACCCAGGCGGTGGCGGTGCTGCGCTGGCACGCGGTCCACCCCCGCTGCCCGCGCTGCGGCGCCCCCACCGCCGTGGAGGAGGCCGGCTGGGTGCGCAGGTGCACCGCCGACGGCAGCCAGCACTTCCCGCGCACCGACCCTGCGGTGATCATGTCGGTGGTCGACGCCGACGACCGGCTGCTGCTCGGCCACAACGACATGTGGCCCGCCAAGCGCTACTCCACGCTCGCCGGCTTCGTGGAGCCCGGTGAGTCCCTCGAGGCCGCCGTGCGCCGCGAGGTGCTGGAGGAGGTCGGCATCGAGGTCGGCGACGTCGACTACCTCGGCAACCAGCCCTGGCCCTTCCCCGCCTCGCTCATGCTCGGCTTCCGCGGCACCGCGGTGAGCACGCAGGTGCTCACCGACGACGTCGAGATCACCGACGCCCGCTGGTTCACCCGCGAGGAGCTGGCCGCCGCGGTCCGGGACGGCGACGTGCTCCTGCCGCCGCCGGTCTCCATCGCCCGCCGGATCATCGAGCAGTGGTACGGCGGCCCGCTGGAGGACGCCGGCGGCGTCTGGCGCTGACCGCGCCACGGGCTCACCGCCGACCGCAGCCAGGCGCCCGGTTGCGGTCCGCAGGGGGGCCGGAACCGCAACGAGGCGCTCGGCTGCGGTCCAGCGCTGCGAGGTCAGGGGTGCACGAGCGCGGGGTGGCGCGGGTCCTCACAGCGCACCACGAGGTCAGCGCGCGCGGCGGGGTCGGTCTCCTCGAGGTAGCGCGCCCACGCGCCGACCACGCGGTCGGCGTCCTCGGCGGGCAGGCGGCGGCGCTGGGCGGCCGACGAGGTCTGCAGGTGGACGACGGCGTCGAGGGCGCCGGACATCTCCCAGCGCAGCAGGAACGGTCCGGTCAGCACGAGGACGGCCCCGGGCGGCGCCTCTCGGCGGGGCTGGCGGGTGGCGCGGTCGCGCTCGGCGTCCCACAGGGCCGGCAGCCACGTGCCGGCACCGCCGGGCCCCAGCGGGTCGAGAACTTCGCGCAGCAGCGCGTAGGTGTCGTACCAGCCCTCGTAGCCGGCGTCGGGGTCGGACGGGCCGTGCTCCAGGCGCAGCGAGCGCGGGCGCAGGTAGTCCTCGGCGTCCACCCTCAGTGCCGCGCGCCCCTCGTCCTCGAGGGCGCTCACCACCGCGTCGGCCAGGACGGCGGCGTCGCCGGGCACCGCGGCGTCCACGCCGAGGCGCCGGCCGGGGGAGCGCTCGAGCGCCGCCAGGGCCCGCTGCGCGAGCCCGGCGGCGTCGAGCGGCTCGACCCTCAGGAGAGCTTGGCCTTCACCTCGGCGAGGGAGGGGTTGGTGGCCGACGAGCCGTCCGGGAACACGACCGTCGGGACGGTCTGGTTGCCCCCGTTGACGCTCTGCACGTACTCGGCGGCGCCGGGGACCTCCTCGATGTTCACCTCGTTCCAGGTGATGCCCTCGCGCTGCAGGCCCTTCTTGAGGATCTTGCAGTAGCCGCACCACGTGGTCGTGTACATGGTGATGGTCCCCTGCTCGGGCAGCGTGGGCGCAGACATCGGTCTCCTCGGGTCGGTCGTCGGGGCTTCCGCAGGGGGTCAACACCTGACCTCGCCGTCGTCATCCCACGGGCGGCCCGGGCTGTGGTGGGGTGCGCGGATGGCCGCCCCGCGCACCGACCGGACCCTCGACCCCGCTCTCGCCGCACTCGTCGCCGACCTGCCCGCGTGCGAGCTCCACGTCCACCTGGAGGGCACGCTGGAGCCCGAGCTGCTGCTGGAGCTGGCCGCCCGCAACGGCGTGGAGCTGTCGACGACGACGGTCGAGGAGGTCCGCGTCACGCACGTCTTCGACTCCCTGGCGTCCTTCCTCGCCGTCTACTACCCGGCCATGGAGGTGCTGCGCACCCGGCGCGACTTCTCCGACCTCGCCACCGCCTACCTCACCCGCGCCGCGGCGCAGAACGTCCGCCGCGCCGAGGTCTTCTTCGACCCGCAGGCCCACACGAGCCGCGGCGTGCCGTTCGAGGTGGTGGTCGAGGGCCTGCTGGACGCCGTGGAGCGGGCGCCGCACGAGCTGGGGGTCGACGCCGAGCTCGTCATGTGCTTCCTGCGCGACCACCCCGTGGCCAGCGCCGAGGAGACGCTGACCGCCTCGCTGCCCTACGCCGACCGGATCATCGGCGTCGGGCTCGACTCCGACGAGCGCAACCACCCGCCCGCCGACTTCGCCGCCGTCTTCGCCCGCGCCCGGGAGGCCGGCTACCAGCTCACGATGCACTGCGACATCGACCAGGAGGGGACCCTCGAGCACCTGCGGCAGGTCATCGAGGACGTCCAGGTCGACAGGATCGACCACGGCAGCAACGTCGTCGACGCCCCGGAGCTCCTCGCCGTGGCTGTCGAGAGGGGGCTCGGCTTCACCGCCTGCCCGCTGTCCAACGGGTTCGTCACCGAGCAGATGAAGGCGCCGGAGATCGTCGCGCTGCTGCGCGCCGGGGCGAAGGTCTGCGTCAACGGCGACGACCCGGCCTACTTCGGCGGCTACCTCAAGGAGAACCTCGCGGCGCTGGCGGCGGCGGCCGACCTGTCCGCCGCCGACGTGGTGCAGCTCGCGCGGAACGGCTTCGAGGCCAGCTGGGCCAGCCCGGAGCGCATCGCCGAGCACCTCGCCGAGGTGGACGCGGTGGCCGCTGCCCACGGAGTCGCAGCGCCTCGTCCGTGACGCTCCCTGGTCACAACGGACACAAGCGAGACGCGAAGCCGCGAGCGCACCACCATCGCCCGCGTGGCGACGGTGCTGCTGCTCCGGTGCCAGGTCTCCCCAGACGACCTGGCCACGGCGGCGCGCGCCCTCGAACAAGCGGGGCTGCGCGTCGAGCGCGCCGTCGTCCACCCCGAGCCCGTCCTCACGGCCGTCACGCCGGTCAGCCCCGAGCGCGCGGTGCTGAGCGCCTGGGCCGACGCCCTCGACGCGGCCGCGACCGAGCTGGGCGCGGCAGGGGTCGTGGGGCACCTCGCCCTGGCCGGCGTGCAGCAGCGCCACCTCGACGTCCGCGCCGGCGCCGCCGCCCTCAGTCGCTGAGCCCCACCACGAGGTCGGCGCGCTGCGCCGTCGCGGCGACGACGACGGCGTTGGCCTGGTCCGGGCCGTGCGACCACGCCAGCGCCGCCTCGGGCGCCCTGCCGAAGGCCTCGTGCCGCGCCACCAGGCGCGCCAGGCGCAGGTCGTCGTCGGGTGCGAGGAACCACACCTCGTCGAGCAGCTCGCGCACCGGTGCCCACGGCCCGTCGAGCAGCAGGTAGTTGCCCTCCGTGACCACCAGGGCGGTCTCGCGGGCCACGGGGACGGCGCTGCCCACCGGCTCCTCGATCTCGCGGCGGAACTCCGGGGCGTGCACCACGTCCTCGTCGCGCGCCCGCAGCCGGCGCAGCAGCGCCACGTAGCCGCCGGCGTCGAAGGTGTCGGGGGCGCCCTTGCGGTCCGCCCGGCCCCAGCGCTCCAGGGTCGCCTGGGCCAGGTGGAAGCCGTCCATGCCGACCAGCGCAGCGCCGCCGTCCAGCTCGGGGGAGAGCGCCTCCACCAGCCGCGCGGCCAGCGTGGACTTGCCGGCGCCCGGCGCCCCGACCACCCCCAGCAGCACGCGCCGCCCGTCGGCTGCGGCCACGAGGGCGCGGGCGCGCTGGACGAGCGCGTCCGTCGTCGTCGAGGTCGCCTGTGGACGGTGGGACCGCGGTGTCGGCACGGTCAGCCATCATGGCCGGGTCATGTCCACGTCCATCACCGCGGCCACCCACGCGACCCTCGCCGACGCCGTCCTCGCCTCGCTCGACCCGGAGCAGCGGGCGGTGGCCTCCGCGCTGCGCGGACCCGTGTGCGTGCTGGCCGGGGCGGGCACCGGCAAGACCCGCGCCATCACCCACCGCATCGCGCACGGGGTGCACGCCGGCGTCTACGACCCGCGCAGCGTGCTCGCCCTCACCTTCACGTCCCGGGCCGCGGGGGAGATGCGCTCGCGCCTGCGCGACCTCGGCGTGCCGGCGGTGCAGGCGCGCACCTTCCACGCCGCAGCCCTGCGGCAGCTGCAGTACTTCTGGCCCACGGCGGTCGGCGGCCCGCTGCCGGTGCTCGTGGAGCACAAGGCGCGGCTCGTGGCCGAGGCCGCGAGCCGGCTGCGCCTGTCGGTGGACCGCACGGCCGTGCGCGACCTGTCCGCCGAGGTCGAGTGGGCCAAGGTCGCGCTGCTCACCCCCGAGGCCTACCCGGCGGCGGTCGCGCGCTCCGGCCGCACCCCGCCGGCGGGCCTCGACCCCGGCGCGATGAGCCGGGTCATGCAGTCCTACGAGGACGTCAAGACCGACCGCGGCGCCATGGACTTCGAGGACGTGCTGCTGCTGACGTGCGGCATCCTCGCCGAGCGCGGCGACGTCGCCGAGAGCGTGCGCCGCCAGTACCGCCACTTCACCGTCGACGAGTACCAGGACGTCTCCCCGCTGCAGCAGCGCCTGCTCGACCTGTGGCTCGGCGGCCGCGAGGACGTCTGCGTGGTCGGCGACGCCAGCCAGACCATCTACTCCTTCGCCGGCGCCACCCCGGCGCACCTGCTGGAGTTCCCGAAGCGCCACCCCGGCGCCTCCGTCATCCGGCTGGTGCGCGACTACCGCTCCACCCCGCAGGTGGTGGCGCTGGCCAACCGCCTGCTCGACCGGGCCCCCGCGGCGGCGGTGAGGGCCCGGGTGGAGCTGGTCGCGCAGCGCCCGGCCGGCCCCGACCCCACCTTCACCGAGTACGACGACGACGTCGCCGAGGCGGCCGGCGTGGCCGCCGCGGTGCGCCGGCGCATCGACGCGGGCACTCCGCCGGCGGAGATCGCGGTGCTGTTCCGGACCAACGGCCAGTCCGAGCCCCTGGAGGCGGCGCTGACCGACGCCGGCGTCGGGTACCAGCTGCGCGGCGGGGAGAAGTTCTTCTTCCGCGCCGAGGTCCGCCAGGCCGTGCTGCTGCTGCGCGGCGCCGCCCGCTCCGACGACGGCAGCCGCCCCCTCGGCGAGGCCGTCCGCGACGTGCTGGCCAGCGCCGGCTGGACCGCCGAGCCGCCCACCGCGGCCGGCGCCGCCCGCGAGCGGTGGGCCTCGCTGCAGGCGCTCGCGGCGCTCGCCGACGACGTCGCCGCGGCGCGGCCCGGTGCCCGCGTGGCCGACCTCGTCACCGAGGTCGACGAGCGCTCCGCGGCGCAGCACGCCCCCACGGTCCAGGGCGTCACGCTGGCCTCCTTCCACGCCGCGAAGGGCCTCGAGTGGGACGCGGTGTGGCTGGTCGGCGTCAGCGAGGGCCTGCTGCCGATCAGCTTCTCCGCCGACGACCCCGACAAGGTCGAGGAGGAGCGCCGGCTGCTGTACGTGGGCATCACCCGCGCCCGCGAGCACCTGGCCGTGTCGTGGGGTCGGGCCCGCACCCCCGGCGGACGGGCCAGCCGCACGCCGTCCCGCTTCCTCGACGGGCTGCGCCCCGTCGACCCCGCCGAGCGCGAGCGGCGCCGGGGCGGCGGTGGCGGTGCCGGCGGCGGTGGTGGGCGCTCGAAGAAGGGCCCCGGCCTGGCGCGGGTCTGCCGGTCCTGCGGCCTCGCGCTCAACACCCCGGCGGAGCGGAAGGTGGGCCGGTGCGAGAGCTGCCCGCCCACCTACGACGAGGGCGTCTTCGACGCGCTGCGCACCTGGCGCTCGGCCACCGCGTCGGAGGCGAAGGTGCCCGCCTACGTGGTCTTCACCGACGCGACGCTGGTGGCCATCGCCGAGACGACGCCCTCGGACACCGCCGGCCTGGCCCGCATCCCCGGGGTCGGCCCGGCCAAGCTCGAGCGGTACGGCGAGGCCGTGCTCGGCGTGCTGGGCGACGCCGTCTCCAGCGGCTGAGCCTCCGGCAGCAGGACCACCGGTGGCCGCAGCGCCACCCACGCCCCGACGGCGCAGAGGCCGAAGAGCAGCACAGCGCCCGGCAGGCCCCACAGGGCCCACGCCCCGAACAGCGCCAGGCTGCCCAGCTGGCTCACCACACCGGCCACCGAGGTCACCGTGGCCCGCGCGTCGCCGACCACGTGCTCCTGGAGGCGTGCGTCCGCCACCACGAGCACCGCTCGGTAGGCGCCGTACCCGAGCGCGACCAGGGCGGTGCCTGCGGCCCGGTGCGCGAGGTCCGCGGCCTCCAGGCCGGCTGCTGCGAGGAGGAGCCACAGCCCCAGCGCCAGGGGCCGTGCGCCGGCCAGCCGGTCGCCGAGCGCGGCGCCCAGCGCCCCGGCCATCGGGATGACGAGGACGACGATCGGGTTCACCGCGTCCGGCACGCCCCAGGCGCGCGCCAGCAGCGGGGTGTACTCGTCGACGGCGTCCAGGCCCGTCAGCAGGCCCACCACGAGCACCACCCCCGCCAGGCGCCGGTGGTGCAGCAGCACACCGAGTCCCTGGCGCAGGGCGCCAGGCGCTGCAGCGGTCTCCCCGAGGTCGGCGTCCTCCGGCGGTCCGGCGGCGCTGCGCGGCGGTTCGCGCACGAGGGCTGCGACGCCGGCCGCGAGCACGCAGGAGGCCGCGCTCGCCCAGCCGACGGCGGGGTAGCCGCCCCAGGACGCCAGCGCGACGGCGGCGAGGGTGCCCGGCAGCTGGCCCAGCAGCTGCGCGGCGCGCACCCGCCTGATGACCCGCGCGTAGCGGTGCTCCTCGCCCGCGGCGGCCAGCCCGTCCCACACGAGCGCCTCGAGCGCTCCCACCGACAGCGCCAGCGCCAGCCCCCACAGCACGAAGCCGGCCGTGAAGGCCGCCGGGCCGGGCCAGGCGGTCCACAGGACGTAGCCGGCGGCCTGCAGGACACCCGAGAGCACCAGGGCCGCGCGACGCGAGAACCGGTCGGCGAGGGCTCCGCACGGCACCTGGGCGACCACCGTGGTGACGGCCCACACCGCGAACAGCCCGGAGATCTGGGCCTCGCTGAGCCCGTGGTCGGCGAAGAGCAGCGAGTACAGCGGGTACAGCGGCACGGCCTCCGACAGCACCGCCCACACGAGGGCCAGCCCCACGAGGCGGCGGGCGCGGCGGTGACGCAGGTGGTCGATGATCACCCCGGCAGGTTCCTCGCGGGACCTTGCCGTCCGCTTGCGACGGCGACGGTGCTGGTCAGCCGCTCGCGGGAGTGCTGCGCGGGCCCGTGGGGAGCTGATCGAGGACGAGTTCGGAAAAACCTGTTGTGCGGCTCACACGAGGCCCCCTAGCCTGGTGGACACGCGATCAGCACCCCCCGCAACGGGCGGTGCGCGGACGAAGGAGGTGTGCGCGATGTCGGGTCTCATGGATCACCAGTTCGGGGTGACGTCCTTCGACCTCCGCGTGCCCACCACCGGTGGGTTCCGGGGCACCGCTGTGCCCGCGTCCGCCCGCACCGGCGCCGACGGCCCCGGCAAGGGGGCCCTCGTCGGCCTCCTCGGTGGCGAGCGCCTCGGCGCCGGCTACGGCCACGCGCTGCGCCAGCGTCCCGACGCCGTGGGCAGCGCCCTCATCTCGAACCCGCCCGTCTCGGGGCTCCTCCCTGTCCGCCGGCAGGTGCTGACCAGCTAGGTCCGCTCCTCTCCCGGCGACAGGCCGCGGATCCCCGACCCAGGGGACCGCGGCCTTCGTGCTGCCAGCGGTCTCCTCTCCCGCTCCGCAGCACCGCCACACCGAGAGGAACCCCCCATGTCGTCGCTGCCCTGCCGGGTCAACGACCCGGAGCTCTGGTTCGCCGAGCTCCCGCAGGACGTCGAGGCCGCCAAGGCGCTGTGCACCGGCTGCCCGCTGCGTGCCGAGTGCCTCGACGGCGCCCTGGCCCGCTCCGAGCCCTGGGGCGTCTGGGGCGGCGAGCTGGTCCTGTCCGGAGTCGTCGTGCCCCGCAAGCGGCCCCGCGGCCGCCCCCGCAAGCACCCCCTGCCCGAGCCCGTGGGCGCCGTCGCCTGACCCGGCGGCGGCGCCCGGGGGCCACCCCCGAGGAGCCCGTCGTGCACACCTTCCACCCCGAACAGGTGCTGTCCCAGCACCATCAGCGCAGCGCGGAGCTGCGGTCCCAGGCGTGCTGGTCCCGCCTGGAGGCGTCCCAGCGAGACGCCGCACGCGCCGTGCGGCTCGTCGCGCGGGCGCAGCGGCTGGTCGAGCGCGCCGCCCGGCGCGCCGCGACCCGTCCGGCGCCCGCCGCGTGAAGCCCGCTGACGGGCCCGGCGACCGCTCGGTCGGCCCGTCAGCCGGTCGCGGGCCCCGGAGGCACTGGACCTCCGGGGCCCGGGCTGCCAGGGTTTCCCCGTGCGCAGCAACCTCTTCGACGCCGCCACCGCCGAGAAGCAGACCAGCGAGCGCTGGGTGCTGCAGAACTCCGCGATGCTGCGGGTCTCGCTCAGCCAGGACGTGCTCGCGGCGAAGGGCTCGATGGTCGCCTACCAGGGCGCCGTGCGCTTCGACCACGAGGGCTCGGGCACCATGGCCAAGTTCATCAAGAAGCTCGTGACCAACGAGGACACCCCGTTGATGCGCGTGTCCGGCCAGGGTGAGGTCTTCTTCGCCAACACCGCCGAGCACGTGCACCTGATCCTGCTCGAGGGCGACGGGATCAGCGTGGACGGCAAGAACCTCCTCGCCTTCGACGCGAACCTCGACTGGGACATCCGCCGCGTCCAGGGCGCCGGCCGGCTCTCCGGCGGCATGTGGAACGTGGAGGTCAGCGGCCACGGCGTCGTCGCTCTCACCAGCGACGGTCCGCCGGTGCTGCTCGACTGCTCCCAGCAGCCGACCGGCGTGGACATCCAGGCCGCCGTCGCCTGGTCCAGCCACCTGCGCCCCCAGCTGGTGAACAGCATGAACGTGCGCTCGCTGCTGCGCGGCGGCTCCGGTGAGGCGTTCCAGTACCTCTTCCACGGTCCCGGCTTCGTGCTGGTGCAGCCCAGCGAGGGCCGTCCCGTCGCCGCGCAGGGCGGTCAGCAGCAGGGCGGCTTCCTCAACGACCTTATGAACTGACCCGCCGCCGTCCACGGTCGTCATGCTCCAGGCGGGCCGCAGCGGGCCCGTCAGCGCACGAGGTTCGGCGGGCGCTCCCCGCGCGCGTACGCACTGACCTGCTCCGCCACCTGGGTCCACGCCCGCTCCCCGGCGCCCTCGGTGTTGCCCGCCACGTGCGGCGTGAGCAGCAGGCCGGGCGCGTCCCACAGCGGGTGGTCGGCGGGCAGCGGCTCGGGGTCGGTGACGTCGAGCGCCGCGAGCAGCCGCCCGCTTTGCAGCTCCGCGAGCAGCGCGGAGGTGTCGACCAGCGGTCCGCGCCCGGCGTTGACCACCAGGGCTCCGTCGGGCAGCGCCGCCAGCAGCTCCGCGTCGACCACGTGGCGCGTGGCGTCGGTCAAGGGGAGGACGACGACGAGCACGTCGGTCGAGCCCAGCAGCTCGCGCGCAGCCTCCATGCTCACGACACCGTCGCGTGCCGACCTCGCGGCCACGGTGACCGACGCGCCGAAGGGCAGCAGACGGGCGCGCACGTTCTCGCCCAGGTCGCCCGCACCGAGCACCAGCACCTCCGAGCGCATCAGGGTGCGCGCCTGCCGACCGCCCCACCGGTGCTCCCTCTGCGCCTCGAGGTGCTCCGGGAGCAGCCGCAGCTGCGCCAGCACCGCCGCGACCACCCACTCCGCGGTCGAGCCGCCGTGGGCGCCGCGCGCCGTCGCGATGGAGACGCTCATCGGCAGGTCGCCCCACTGCTCGCTGCCCTGGCCCAGGCTGACGAGCAGCTTCAGGTCCGGGAGCTGCGCCACCTGCGCGAGTGCCGCCTCCACCTCCGCAGCCGACTCGGCCGGGCCCACCACCAGCACCGACGCGCCCCGCGCCTCCGCGGGCACGTCCGCGTCCGGGGCCACGACCACCGCCCTCACACCCGCCGTTGAGAGCGCCGCGACGCCCTCGGCCTCGGGGACGACGACGAGTGGCTGCTGCTCAGCGGTCTGCTCGTTCATGGGCGCATCATCCGCCGTCGTACCCTTGCCGGTCGTGGCAGCCGTCGACCTCCCCGCTGAGATCTCCTCCCTCCGCAGCACCTACCGCGCGGTCCGCGAGGTCAGCGACGTCGACGCCCTCAAGGCCTCGGTCGCCCAGCTGACCGAGCAGGCCTCGGCCTCCGACCTGTGGGACGACGTCGAGAACGCCCAGGCGGTGACGAGCAAGCTGTCGCACGCCCAGTCCGAGCTGGAGCGCATCGAGAAGATGGGCTCGCGCATCGACGACCTCGACACCCTGGTGGAGATGGCCGACGAGGCCGCCGCCGAGGGCGACGCCGAGACGGCCGAGGAGACGCGGGCGGAGGCCGAGAAGGAGCTCAGCAGCATCCGCAAGGCGCTGGGCGAGCTGGAGGTCCGCACGCTGCTGTCCGGCGAGTACGACCAGCGCGAGGCGCTCGTCACCATCCGCGCCGAGGCCGGGGGCGTGGACGCCGCCGACTTCGCCGAGATGCTCCTGCGGATGTACCTGCGCTGGGCCGAGCGCCACGGCCACAAGGCCGAGGTCATGGACACCTCCTACGCCGAGGAGGCGGGCATCAAGTCCGCCACGATGGCCGTCCACGCGCCCTACGCCTACGGCACCCTCTCGGTGGAGCAGGGCACGCACCGGCTGGTGCGCATCAGCCCGTTCGACAACCAGGGCCGCCGGCAGACCTCCTTCGCCGGCGTGGAGGTGCTCCCGGTCACCGAGGAGACCGACCACATCGAGATCCCTGAGAACGACCTGCGCGTCGACGTCTTCAGGTCCTCCGGGCCCGGCGGGCAGTCGGTGAACACCACCGACTCCGCGGTGCGCCTCACGCACATCCCCACGGGCATCGTCGTGTCGTGCCAGAACGAGAAGAGCCAGCTGCAGAACAAGGCGGCGGCGCTGCGCGTGCTCCAGGCGCGCCTGCTGGTCAAGGCGCGTGAGGAGCGCCAGGCCGAGCTCGATGCGCTCAAGGGCGACGACTCCGGCAGCTGGGGCAACCAGATGCGCTCCTACGTGCTGAACCCGTACCAGATGGTCAAGGACCTGCGCACCGAGCACGAGGTCGGCAACCCCGCCTCGGTCTTCGACGGCGAGATCGACGACTTCCTGGAGACCGGCATCCGCTGGCGCCGCCAGCGCGAGCGCGCCTCCGAGAACTGACGGCGGAACTGCCGGAGGGACTGACGCGCCGGAGCGCGACACGCCGGGCGAGATGCCCGGTTCGGGCGCCTGCGCCTGCCTAACCTCGAGGACGCATCCCCGCACCCGAGCTGGCAGGCGACCGTGATCCGCTTCGAGTCCGTCTCCAAGACCTACCCGCGGTCGCGACGTCCGGCGCTGCACCGGGTCAGCCTCGACGTCGAGCGCGGCGAGTTCGTCTTCCTCGTGGGCGCCTCCGGCTCGGGCAAGTCGACGCTGCTGCGGCTGGTGCTGCGCGAGGACGTCGCCACCCGCGGCCACGTCTACGTGGCCGGCCGCGACGTCGCCCGCCTCAACAGCTGGAAGGTGCCGCACCTGCGCCGCCAGATGGGCGTGGTGTTCCAGGACTTCCGCCTGCTGCCGTCCAAGACCGTCTTCGAGAACGTCGCCTTCGCGCTGCAGGTGATCGGCAAGAGCCGCCACCACATCGCGCAGGTGGTGCCCGAGACCCTCGAGCTGGTCGGGCTGGCGGGCAAGGAGCGGCGACTGCCGCACGAGCTCTCCGGTGGTGAGCAGCAGCGCGTGGCCGTGGCCCGCGCCTTCGTCAACCGGCCGGCGATCCTCCTGGCCGACGAGCCCACCGGCAACCTCGACCCGGCCACCAGCGACGGCATCATGAAGCTGCTCGAGCGGATCAACCGCACGGGCACCACCATCGTCATGGCCACCCACGACCACGGCCTGGTCGACGCGAGCAGGAAGCGCGTCGTGGAGCTGGAGGGCGGCGTCGTCGTCCGCGACGAGGTGGCCGGCGGCTACGGCCTGGCCCCGGTCACCGGCATGGTCAGCGCCCAGATGCCCGCGGTCCCGACCGTCCAGCCCGTCCAGACCGGTCCGCAGGGGGTGGCCTGGTGAGGCTGCGCTTCCTGGCCGGCGAGATCCTCACGGGCCTGCGCCGCAACGTGGCCATGACCGTCTCGGTGGTCCTCGTCACCTTCGTCTCGCTCGTCTTCGTCGGTGCCGGCGGCCTGCTGCAGCTGCAGGTCGGGCAGATGAAGGACTACTGGTACGACCGCGTCCAGGTCTCCGTGTTCCTGTGCGCCAAGGACTCCGAGGCGCCCACCTGCACCAGCGGCGAGGTGACGGCCGCGCAGCGGCAGGCCGTGCTGACCGAGCTGCAGTCGCCCACGCTCGCGCCGTACGTCGAGTCGGTGCAGTTCGAGTCGAAGGCGGACGCGTACAAGAGGTTCCAGCAGCAGTTCAAGGGCACCGCCATCGCCGACTCGGCCACCGAGGACCAGCTCAACGAGTCCTACCGGGTCAAGCTCAAGGACCCCACCAAGTACGAGGTCGTCACCCAGTTCTTCGCGGGCACGCCGGGCGTGGAGGAGGTGCAGGACCAGCGCCGCGTCCTCGACCCGTTCTTCACGGTGCTCAACGTGGCCACGGCCGTGGCCGGCGGCTTCGCCGTCGTGATGATCGTCGCGGCGGCGCTGCTCATCGCCACCACCATCCGGCTGTCGGCCTTCAGCCGCCGCCGCGAGACGGGCATCATGCGCCTGGTCGGGGCGTCCAAGCTGCTCATCCAGCTGCCGTTCCTGCTCGAGGGCGTGCTCGCCGCCGTCGTCGGCGCCGGTCTGGCGGTGGGCGCGCTGTACGCCGCCGTGCGCTTCGGGGTGCAGGGCTGGCTGGTCGAGGCGCTGCCGCTGTTCGGCTACGTCGGCACCCACCAGGTGTGGCTGGTGGCGCCGGTGCTCCTGGGCATCGCCGTGCTGCTGGCCGGCACCGCGTCCGTCACCACCCTGTCGCGCTACCTGCGCGTCTGAGCCGTCTCGTGGGGGGATCAGGACGACGACGACGGCTGCCAGCGCTCGCGCTGGCGGTCGCCCTGCTCGTCGGTGCGGCCGGCGCGGCCGGGGTCGGGGAAGGCGCGGCTCCGGCCAGCGCGGACACCGTCGCGCAGCTCAAGGCCAAGCAGCAGCAGCTCAAGGACGCCCTCGCGCAGGCGCAGGAGGGTCTGGCCGACACCGGCGAGCGCGCCGAGCGGGCTGCCGCCGAGCTGGCCGACGTGCAGGCCCGCCAGCCCGCGGCGCAGGCGGCGCTGGAGACCGCGCAGACCGAGGTGCGCACCGCCAAGGACCGCGACGTGGAGCTGGCGGGGCAGCTGGCGGCCGCCGAGGCCGCCGAGCAGGTGGCCGTGCAGGAGCTGGCGCAGGGCGAGTCGGACCTCGCCGAGGCCGAGAAGCGCGTCTCGCGCCTGGTCTCGGCCACCTACCGAGGTGGTGGCGTCGACGCCGGCCTCGCCGCGGCCGTCATGGGCGGCGAGGGCCCCAGCGAGCTGGCCGACCGCCTCGCCCTGGTCGAGGCCGCGACCCGCGTGCAGCAGGGGTCCACCGCCAGGCTCGCGCAGGTCCGCGCCGAGCAGCAGCACCGCGCCGAGCGGCTGGAGGCCGTGCGCCAGCAGATGGCGGAGCTGCGCCAGCAGGCGGCGGACCACCTGGTGGAGACGCAGCGCGCGGAGGCGCAGGCCCAGGCCGCGACCGACGAGCTGGCGGCGCTGGAGGCGACCAAGGAGCAGGCGCTCGCCGACATCGAGGCGCAGAAGCGCGCGTACGAGCAGCAGGTGTCGCAGGCGCAGGCCGAGAGCGACGACATCGCCGCCCAGCTGCGCGCCCGCGCCAGGGCCCGAGGCGGCTCGGGCGGGGGCGGAGGCTCGGCCGCGCCGCAGCGGGGCGTCCTGGGCAACCCGCTGGCGTCCATGACGGTGACCTCGGGCTTCGGCTACCGGATCCACCCCGTCTACCACGTGCGCCGCCTGCACGCCGGGACGGACCTGAGGGCGGCCTGCGGCACGCCGGTGTACGCCGCCGCCGACGGCGAGGTGGTGCGCGCCGGGCCGGGCACGGGCTACGGCAACATCCTGGTCATCGACCACGGCACCATCGGTGGTCGCGACGTCGCCACCGCGTACGCGCACCTGTCGCGCTTCGTGGCGCGGTCGGGGCAGGACGTGAAGAAGGGTGACCTCGTCGCCTACTCGGGCAGCACCGGCGTGGGCACCGCGTGCCACCTGCACTTCGAGGTGCGCGTGGACGGGTCCCCGACGGACGCCATGGCCGGCTGGCTCTGACCGCAGGCGCAGGGCCGGTGCCACCGGCCAGGGGTGCGCCTTCACGGACGGGAGCCTCGACCGGTCAGCAGCGCGGCCATGGCGAGGCGCTGCTCGAGACGGAGCGGCACGTCGTCGGGTGCAGCGCTCCCGCCGGCGCCGGCAGCGGCATCAGGGGTGCAAGCGCGCACCCTTGGTGATGCGGTCCACCGCGTTGCGGGGCCCGCGCACCGCCAGTCCCACGAGGTCGAGGTCGTCGGCAGCCACGGCGGCCACGGCCGCCCGGTTGGCGGCGTCGTGGCCGGTGGAGAAGAGCTCGCGGGTGTAGACCGCCGTCGGGACCTCCCGCCGCGCCGCCTTCGCCCGAGCGGTGGCGAGCTGCTCACCGGTGGCCGTCATCACCAGCACCGGCTGGCGCAGCATCGGCAGGTAGGTGCCGCCGTCCGCGTCGCGGTACGGCTCACCCACCAGGCCCGGCGCGCTGGCCGCGATGCCGCTGGCGAGGAAGGCGGTGACGTTGAGCTCCTGCCAGGGCAGCAGCCCTTCGCGCAGGACGATGACCACCTTGGTGTCGAACACCTCAGGCTCGACGACGACGGGCGCGGGCGCTGCTGGTGCTGTGTCCACCACGCCAGCGTGCAGCCGGGCCGGCGGCGGGGTCTTGTACGTTCCTGACGTGGCCGAGCAGGTCCAGGTGTGGCGCCCGCCGGTGCCCCTCGTCCGCGAGGTGCTGCACGCCCGCTTCGAGACCCACGCCTATCTCGCGCACACGCACGCCGAGTGGACGGTGCTGCTCGTGGACCACGGCGCTGTGACCTACGCCCTGGGTCGCGAGTCGCACCTGGCTGCCCCCGCCTCGGTGACGCTGCTTCCCCCGGGTGTCCCGCACGACGGGCGCTCGGCGATGCGTGGACGCGCCTTTCGCAAGCGGGTCCTGTACGTCGAGGAGAGCTGGTTGCCGTCGTGGGCCGTGGGCGCGGCGGCAGCGCTGCCCACCGCCGCAGGGGAGGCCGCGCTGGCGGCCGCCGCTGAGTTCCACGCGTCCGTGCTCGACTCCCGCGAGGCGCTGAGCGCGGAGGCAGCGCTGCTCCACCTGCGCGAGAGCCTGCTCGGGCACCTCGGCCAGGCGCCCAGCCCGGTCAGCGACGCGCCGCTCGCGCGGCGGCTGCGCGAGATGCTCGAAGACCGGCTGACCGAGACCTTCACGCTGGTCGAGGCGGGCCGGCTGCTGGGGGCCCACCCGAGCCACCTGGTGCGGGTGTTCTCCGGGGCCTACGGCATCCCGCCCCACCGCTACGTGGTGGGCCGCAGGGTCGACCTGGCCCGGCGGATGCTGCTGGGCGGTCACACGCCCACCGAGGCCGCGGCGCTGGCCGGCTTCCACGACCAGGCCCACCTGACAAGGCACTTCCGCCGCACGCTCGGGACGACGCCGGGCACCTTCACCGGGGCCACCCGCCCCCTCACCCGGGCCGGCCAGACCTGACCCGCACGGCCCGCCGTGGGACGAGCTGACCGGTGTCGCCGGGAGGACGCGCAGGCCCGCAGCGAGACCGCGCTCCGGGCACCGTCTCGCTGACGACCGCTGCCCGGGCGAGACGGATCGGACTCCGGGCTGCTTCCTGGACGATCCGCCAACGAGGACCTGCGTCGTCGCGGCGTGTGTCCTCAAGCACCGACAGCGCACGGAGCGGCTGACGGTCGCGCTGGTCCCAGCGGGCGCCTCCGTGCAGCTGGAGCTGCTCGACGGCGCTGACCACAAGTGGCTCAGCGCGCCGTGGAGCGGACGACGGCCTTCCTCGCGGACCACCTGCGCCGCTAGGGTCCGCCGGCGTGCCGTCCTTCGCTGCCCGGCTGCGCGCCGCCCTGACCGGGGTACCCGCCGAGGACATCACCACTGCGCTCTCCCGAGGCGCCGGGGCCGCCCCCGCCGCGGCCGCGGGCGGCGCCGCGCGGGGCCGCCTGGTCGGGCCCGGCGGCGCCAGCGCACCGCCGCCGGACGTCGTGGCGCTCCTGGCCGGGGTGGCGGGCGCGGGGGTACCGGCGACGCGCGACCTCGCGGGCGTCCGGGCGTGGGTGGTCGAGGCTGAGGGCGCCCCTCCGCTTGCGCTGCGCGACGCGCTGGCCACCCGGGCTGCCGAACGGGAGGTGCCGTGGTGGCCCGTCGTCCTCGACGACGCCCTTGACGACGACGCCCTCGGCGACCCGCCCGCGCCCGCAGACGAGCTCGCCGCCACCGCCATCGCCGCCGACGGCCGCGCGTGGCTCGCCGACCGGTGGGAGCTCCTGCGGGCCGACGACGACGAGCGCGACGGCGACGGGCCGCCGTCCCCGGCAGCGGTGGCCTCGGTGCGCGCCGAGCTCGTCGGCGCGTTCGCGCCGCAGCAGGGCGACGATCCCGTCGCCCTGCTGCCCGCGACCGCGGCGTGGCAGGTGCCCGCCGTCCTCGGCTGGGCGCCCGGCGGCGCCGACCTGGCCGCCCTCGACCTCGCGGGCGCGCTGCGGCACTGGGAGGAGCGGTGGGGCGCGGAGGTCGTCGGGCTCCTGGACGAGGACCTCGTGCTGCGCGTGGCCCGCCCGCCCGCCGATCTCGCACTGGCGCGGGAGCTGGCTCGCGAGCTCGTCGCCGCCGCGCCGCTGCTGGCCACGGACGACCTGCCCGGCCCGGTCGCCGCGGCCGCCGATCTGCTGGCGCCGGCGCTCGTCGGCGCCAGCTGGTGGCGCCTCTACTGGTCCTGACGGGCCGGCTGCCGCTGCTCGCGCGCGCGGGCGTCCCTCAGCCACGGGCCGACCAGCCAGCAGCGGGGCCGAGGCGCGTTGCGACGTCGATGAGGATCTACCGGTGCTCCCGGCCCAGAGGTGAGCGGCAGGGTGAACACCGCCTCGCACACGGAGAAGCAACGAGCACCGGTGACCGGGCGCTCCGGGCGCCTCAGCGCTCCTCGGCGACGCGGGCTCCGAGGCGTCTCGGAACGGATCCCTGAGTGCCACAGGGCCGCCGACCCGAGCGCTGACTTCCTCCCGGGGGCGGGGAGTTCAGGACTCCTCGAGATCCACGGGCTCAGACGGGCGCCGGGACCATCCGGTCACGACCAAGAAGGCCCCTCCAGTCACCGCCGCCCATGCGGCTGCGCGCACCCAGCCGTGCTGAACCGCAGAGGTCACCACGTCGACGAGCGGGTCAACGGCGGCGGTGGTGGCGGCCGCCGCAGCGTGCAGGGCGACCCCTACCGCGACCAGGCCCCACCCGATCAGCAGCCAGGTCCATCGCCAGGTCCGGCGCTGCGCAGTGGCGACCATGCTGGGGGAGCCTAGCCATGCACCTGCTGCACACCCTCCCCTGAGGTGTCCAGGCGTCATGTGGTTCTGCGCGCGGAGCGGCGTCGTGGATCGTCCTGGGGTCCTGTCGCTGTCGCTGCGACGGTGACGGCGGCTCGGGCGAGAGCTGACCGGTCACGGCTCGAGACGGACGTGAGCGCCACATCGCCGCGGTGGGACCGGTCAGGTGGGCACTGCCTGGAAGTCGTGTCCGGACGGATCGGCCGTCGAGGGCGCGGGTGTCTCGCTGACCACCCGCCGAGCGGACGCTGTCGGCCGTCGTCCGGGCACGCCGCCCCTCAGCCTGTGACGGGAGCAGAAGCGCTGACCTCGCCGACGGCACGGTCCAGGCTCGCGGTGTGCGCCTGGTCTCGCCCAGCCCGTTTCGCCACGTACAGGGCCCGGTCAGCTGCCCTGTACAGATCCTCGCTGCTGGTGGCGTTGGTGGGGCTGTGCGCACCGCCGACGCTGACCGTCAACGTGATCGGTTCGTGTCCGACCACGCGAAGCGGTGCAGCCCGCACGTTCTGCACCACCGCGGTGGCCAGGGCGGCGACCTGGTCGTACGTAGCACCGGGCACCAGTGCTGCGAGCTCGTCACCACCCAGGCGGCTGACCACGGCGGCGGGGCCGACCGCTGCCGCGAGGACGGCACCGCAGTGCCTGAGGGCCTCGTCGCCGGCGTGGTGGCCGTAGGTGTCGTTGACGACCTTGAAGTGGTCCAGGTCGATGACCAGCAGGCCGTTGCCTCGTGCTGCTGCTGCACCGTGCAGGGCCGCTGACAGGGCCCCGTCGAGGACTCTCCGGGTGACCAGCCCGGTCAGTGAGTCCACTGCTGCCTGGCGGCGCAGCTCAGCGTTGAGGTGGTGGTTGTGGTGAGCTGCGCGCGTCAGCAGAGCCGTGAGCAGTGCCAGCACTCCTGCGAGAGTGGCCCAGGTGGTGACCGCCTGCTGGGGCGGGAGCAGGCGCCCGCAGACGATGAGGGCGCCGGCAGCTGACCACGTGGAAGTGGTCCACGCTCCACGTCGTTCCAGCAGTGCGGCTGCCAGGACGCTCGGAACCAGGAAGACCACCAGCCCGGTCGCGGCAGCGTCCTCTGTCGCCAGGTCGGACAGGGTGATGAGGACGGTGCTGGCCAGCAGGCATCCCGCCCACGCCCACCGTCCTGGGCGCCATCCCCGCGAGGTGGCCACAGCTGCCGCGGCGCACACCACGCTCATCAGCACCGGGACGGCCAGGACCGCCGCCGAAGGATGGTTCCACGGGGCGCTCAGCAAGGGGATGGCGGCGAAGACCAGCAGGGTCGCCCGCAGCCACCGCGTGGCGGTGGTGGGCGTGTAGGGCTGGAACCAGGCCACTCCTCCACGTCGGCACCTGCCGACGCCACCTTGAGACGGATGACTGTCGGCCAGAGCTCGCCACTGGCGGACGGGCGCCGCAGCCCTGGAACCACACTCGCGTGCCGGCCAGCCACTGCTCAACGACCGGATCCCGTGCCGCTGAGCCCCCGTCGTCGTCACGGGGGGTGCGCGAGTCGTGTTCGACCCGTTCGGTGGTCCGTCTCGGACAGGACCGGCGGACGGAGGGCGAGTGGACCGCTGCAGGTTCCGACGGCTCTGCCTCGCCGAGCGGCCCGCAGCCCGTGCGCAGCGCGACTGGCCTCGTCCGTCCACGACCCGGTCTGGTGGTCGGACCTCCTGGGACCAGCCCTGGAACCGCAGCCGTGGCCCTCCACCGCCATCGGCAGCCGTGGTGTCGCCCGATGACGGCCGAGAACCCGGTGGCGGGCTTCCGTAGACTGGACGGATGGCCGGACGAGGTGGGCGCGGGGAGTGGCACGCGCCGCAGACCAACAAGCCCGCTGCCGCCACCGGCCGTGACACCACCACGCGCACCGTGGTGGCCTCGAACCGCCGCGCGCGCTTCGACTACGCCATCGAGGACGTCTTCGAGGCGGGGCTCGTGCTCACCGGCACCGAGGTGAAGTCCCTGCGCCAGGGCCGTGCGTCGCTGGTGGACGGGTTCGCCGAGGTCGAGCGGGGCGAGGCGTGGCTGGAGGCCGTGCACATCCCCGAGTACACCGAGGGCACGTGGACCAACCACGAGCCGCGCCGCCGTCGCAAGCTGCTGCTGCACGCCGCGGAGATCGACAAGCTGGCGCAGGCCGCCGGCCAGTCCGGCTACACGCTCGTGCCGCTGCAGCTGTACTTCCGCGGCGGGCGGGCCAAGGTGGAGATCGGCGTGGCGAAGGGCAAGAAGACCTTCGACAAGCGCCAGGCGCTGCGCACCGCCACCGACGAGCGCGAGGCGCAGCGCGCCATGCGCAACCGCACCCGCATCGGCGAGTAGCGCTCCTCGTCCACCTCCGAGTCGCGGGGGAGCGGGGCGCGGCGCAGGGTGGTGAGCCGTGCGCGCTGTCTACCACTCGTCCTACGGCGGTCCCGAGGTGCTGGAGGTCGGCGAGCAGCCCGACCCCGTGGTCGGCCCCGACTCCGTGCTCGTCCGCGTGGAGTCCGCCGGGGTCAACCCCGTCGACTTCAAGATCGGCGCCGGGTACCTTCAGGGCGCCTTCCCGTCGTTCCTGCCGACCATCCCCGGGTGGGACGCCGCCGGCGTCGTCGAGGCCGTCGGCCCCGCGGTGCACGACCTGTCCCCCGGTGACGAGGTGCTCGGCTACCTCCGCAAGGACTTCGTCCGCGACGGCTGCTACGCCGAGCTCGTGGCCGGCAACCAGCGGCACTGGGCGCTGAAGCCGCCGTCGGTGAGCTGGAAGGCCGCCGGTGCGCTGCCGCTGGCCGGGCTCACCGCTCTGCAGTCGCTGGAGGCGGTGCGGGCCGGCTCGGGTGACACGGTGCTCGTGCACGCCGCGTCCGGCGGGGTCGGGCACCTCGCCGTCCAGATCGCCAAGGCCCGGGGCGCGCGGGTCATCGGGACGGCGAGCGAGGGCAACCACGACTTCGTCCGCTCCCTCGGCGCCGAGCCCGTGCTCTACGGCGACGGGCTCGTCGACGCCGTGCGCGCACTGGCGCCCGAGGGCGTCGACGCCGCCGTCGACTACATCGGCGGTGACGCGATCCGCCAGTCCGCGGAGCTCGCGAAGGACCCGGCGCGCACGGCGTCCAACGTCGACCCGCAGGCCGTGGCCGAGGCCGGCGGCGTCTACTGCTTCGTCGTCCCCCACGCTGAGCAGCTGGCGCAGCTGGCGGCCCTCGTGGCCGAGGGCGCGGTGCGCGTGGAGGTGCAGGAGGCGTTCCCGCTCGAGCGCGCCGCTGACGCGTGGAAGGCCCAGGTGGACGGCCACGTGCGCGGCAAGCTCGTGCTCACCCCTTGACCCTCCGCCGCGTCCGCGTCGGCCGCGGAAAACCCCTGGCCGGCGGGTCGCCGTCGTCGTCATGATGGTCGAGCTGCCCGACCAGCGGCGCCCCGGTGGATCACCGGTCGCGTCCCGCACCAGCGGGCAGCGCAGCACACGGATGCTGGCGCTCGTCACGCGCTGAGGCTCAGGACCTCTCTCACCGGACGGCGACCGGTGGCCCTGCCGCGCCCGCGAGGGGGCGGCGAGTTGTGCTCGGACCTGTGCGCCGTCGGCGCCCGTCCGGGCCGCTAGGCCCCGGTCGCCGTCGTGCTGCTCACGACGACGACGGACGGAGGCGAGCAGCGTGTTCACCAAGCACCAGGTGGTCCGGGAGGGCTGCAGGGCGGTGGTCCGCTACGACGGCCGCGTCGTCGCCGTCCTCGGTGCCGGACGGCACCGGCTGCGCGGCCGGTGGCACCGGCGCACGGTCGAGGTGGTCGACGTCCGCGACCAGCTGCTCGTCCTCACCGGTCAGGAGCTCGCTGCGGCTGATGTCCCGGGCGTGCGCGTCAGCGCGTCCGCCCGGTGGGCGGTCACCGACCCGGTCGCCTTCCTCGACGCGTCCGCGGACCCGGTCGCCGAGCTGCGGATGGCGCTGCAGCTGGCCGTGCGCGACTGGGCGGCGTCGGCTCCGCTGGCTGGGCTGCTCGCCGAGCGCCCGGCGGCGGCGCAGGTCCTGACGCCGCGCGTCGCCGCGGAGGCCGCCCGGCTGGGTGTCACCGTCGCCGAGGCGTCGGTCCGGGACGTCAGCGTGCCGGGGGAGCTGCGCCGGGCCCTGCTCGCCACGGCGACCGCGGTCCAGGAGGGCCAGGCCGCGCTCGAGCGGGCGCGCGGTGAGGTCGCGGCCACGCGGGCGCTCGCCAACGCGGCGCGGGTGCTGGCCGAGAACCCGGCGCTGCTGCAGCTGCGGACGGTCCAGGAGGCTGCGAAGGGGATGGGGTCCAAGGTCGTCGTCCGCGTCGGCGACCCGACCACCTCCTGACCCGCCCGCAGCGGTGCCCAGATGGCCCCATCGATGCGCAGATGGCCCCATCAATCCCACCGATGGGGCCATCTGCGCGCCCAAGGGGCCATCTGCGCGCCCAAGGGGCCATCTGCGTGGTCCCGTCACCGAGCTGGCCCCGCCCCCGGCCAGCAAACGGTGTCGATCATGCGCCTGCGCGCCAGGTCGCCGCGCTCGGTGGGGAGTCTGAGACCCGGTGTGCAGGCCGAGCGCCGCCTCAGGGCCTGTAGCCGGACCTCAGCCTGTCCAGTCCCCGGCTCCGGGGGCGTGCGATCGCGCTCCGCTGTCCGGGCCTTGGCGATCGATCGGCCGTTGGACCGGCAGCGGCCGACCGATCGCCACGATCACCGCGTGGGAGTGGCGCGCAGTTGCATGATCGTCCCGGTGCAGGGCAGTGGTCAGGAGCGGGACGGGCGCAGGCGGGCGACCGCCGCGGAGTCGATGACCAGCAGCGCCAGGCCCTGGACCACCACCGCCAGGCCGTGGCCGCGCAGGGCGGCGTCGCTGGTGCGTCGGCGGCCCGACCCGCTCCGCGCGCGCAGGCGCTGCGGCACGCGGTCCGGGCGCACCGCCAGTGCCGCCCCGACGCCCACGTACCCGACGTCGGCGGCGGTGTTGGCCAGCAGCAGCCTCCGCAGCCGACCCGCGGGTGCGGTCCCGCCGCGCGCGCTGGCCGCGAGCACCCCGGTGTCCACCGCCGCCCACAGCAGCGTCTGCAGGCCGAAGGCGCGCAGCAGCGGGTCCTCGCGCGACCGCCCCACCGCGATCGCGGCCGCACCGCCCACCGCGCTCACCCCGACCCACGCGCCGAGCGAGCGCTGCAGCTGCCGCTCGACCGCCACCACCTGACCGACCTCGTCGTCGTCCACCCCACCAGTCTGGGGCTGCGCGCCGACGTGTGCGGGAACAGGCGAGGTGCTCGGAGGCGTTGCACACCACGGAGCGCGTAGAGTGCTCTGCACAACTCCACAGGGGGTGCCAGGTCTCGACGTCGCATCGTCGAACCAGGGGAAGCGGGTCGAGAAGGCAAGGTCATCTCGTTAACGTTCCTTGCAAACCCATAGGTGCCGATTCCAAGAGCACCGACTTCGCTCTCGCTGCCTGATCAGCTGAGGTGAAAGTCCGTCGGCCCGGGAGTGCTCCCGGCCCGGGTACCGGCGTCAGCTAGGGGGCTCCACCACCGACCAGTGTCACCGGGGTCGGTGGGAAACCAAGGTGACTGGGCCCGTCAGCGCAACGTCCGTGTGAGCGCTGGGGCCGAGCAGAACGACTCACGGTCTGCACCCGGAGAAGCCCTGGGGGTACGACGGCGGACGCGGGTTCGATTCCCGCCACCTCCACTCGTCGCTCTCCAGAAGTCCCGAAGAGCGGCACCCCACCCCGTGAAGGGCCCGACCACCAGGTCGGGCCCTTCACACGTCACCGCCTGCGTCAGCCGAAGGTGAAGCGCGTGCAGTCGGTGGGGAACGAGAACCACGCCAGCGCCCGCCGCGGCACCAGCACGCGCAGGCCCCCGCCGTCCTCGCCCGCCCACGCGTCCGCGCCGGGGGAGTAGCCGGCGTCGTGGTACTTCACGAAGGCCCCCGCCAGCCGCGCGCCGAGTCCGTCGGCGTCGGCGCGGGCGGAACGCGACTCACCCTCGACCACCACCGCCTGCGCGCCGCTCTCCAGGTTGAGCGTGCACGCCGGGTTGGTGGCGAGGTTGCGGGCGTGGACGGTGGTGGGCGCACCGTCGTACCAGAACCGCCCGTCCACCCACACCCCCCAGCGGGGCACGACGTGCGGGCGCCCGTCGGGCCGCACGGTGGCCAGCCAGTAGTGCTGCGCGGCCACGAGCCGCTCCTCGACGGCGGCCCACTCCAGCACCCCGTCGGTGGTCTCGGGCAGCCCGTAGCCCTCGGGCATCGTCGGCCGCTCCGCGTGCGGCCCCACACTGGACGTCATGGCGGGCACCGTAGGGACGACCTCCGACACCCGCTGCCCGTGCGGGTCCGGTGACCGCTACGACGCGTGCTGCGGCCGGTTCCACCGCGGCGCGGCGGACGCCCCCACCGCGGAGGCGCTCATGCGCTCGCGGTACAGCGCGTTCGCGCTGCGGGACACGGCGTACCTGGCCCGCACCTGGCACGCCTCCACCAGGCCCGGGCCCGACGAGCTCCGCCTCGACGAGCAGCAGCGCTGGCTGCGCCTCGACGTGGTCGAGACCGCCGGCGGCGGTCCCTTCGACGACCAGGGCACCGTGCTCTTCGAGGCCCGCTGGCGCAGCGGCGCCGAACGCGGCGTGCTGCGGGAGCGCAGCCGCTTCGTGCGCGAGCAGCGCCGGTGGACCTACCTCGACGGCGAGCTGGCCTGAGCGCCTGGGCGGGCCGCTACGGGACCGCGGCGAGCCTGGCGCTGCTCGCCGTCGCCGTCCTGGGCGACTCCACCGCCGAGACCTACGCGATCGCGCTGGTGGCGTTCTGGTGGCTCCTGCCCGCCGTGCCGCTGCTGGCGGTGGCGCTGGCGAGGCAGTGGTGGCGGGGCGCGGCCGCGCTCGTGGCGCCGGCGGTGGTGGCGGCCAGCACGTGGGGGCCGCTGCTCTGGCCCGTGCCCCCGGGCGGCCCGGCCGACCTGCGCGTGGCCACTTACAACGCCACCCACGGCGCCGGCACCGACGGCGTGCTCGCCCTGGCCGCCCAGCACCACCCCGACGTCCTGCTGCTGCAGGAGCTGACGCCGCGGCAGGTGGGCGCGCTCGACCGGCAGCTGGCCGACGCCTACCCGTACCGCTCCTTCGGGCCGCTCGACGACCGGCAGCGCGACGGCGACGCCGTGCTCTCGCGCTTCCCCGTGACCGCCGTGGAGCCCGTCACGGGCCTGCCGGCCGGAGCGCGCCCGGCTGACCTGGTGCGGTTGGACGTCGAGGGCCGGCCGACGTCGGTGCTGTCGGTGCACCTCGCCAGCCCGTGCCTGCTCTGCGACGGGGACGCGGACGGCTACAACCCCGCCGGCGGCACCTCGCAGTCGGCGCGGGTGCGGGTGGCGGAGGCGCAGCGCTACGCCGACCTCGCGGCGCAGCGCCAGGCGCAGGGCGACCTGGTGGTGGTGGCGGGCGACATCAACTCCTCCGAGCTGAACCGGCCGCTGCGCGTGCTCACCGGGCAGGGCCTGGAGGACGTCCAGGCCGAGGTCGGGCGCCGCCCCCAGCTGACGCGCGGCCCGGGACCCGGCCTCGCGCGGGTCGACGTGGTGCTGGTGGCGGGCCTGGTCCCGCTGAGGACCTGGGAGGGCCGCCGGGGCCCGAGCACCCACTCCCCGGTCCTGGCCGACCTCGCGCTGCCGCGCTGACGCCGCCCCGGCGCGGGCTCAGCCGGGCGGGCCCGCGGCCGCCGCGGGGCGGGCGAGCTGCACGCACGCCACCAGGGCGAGCACCACGCCCACCACCACGGGCAGCGTCCAGCCGGCGCGGACGCCGTCACCGAGCAGCAGGAGCCCCGCGGCCCCGCCGACCACCACCTCGACCACCCACAGCGCCGCCGTGGCGAGCACGACGCCGTCCCCGGCCAGCGACCTGCCGTAGAGCAGCGTCCCGGCGACCCCGGCCACCACGACCGCCCACGTCGCCGGTTCCGCCAGCAGCCCGAGAGGGGTCGCGGGCTCCACGAGCCGCGCGCACAGCGCCGCCACGGAGTACCCGACGCCGGCCGCGGTCGACAGCACCAGCGCTCCGGTGCGGCCCGTGAGCCAGCGCCCGCCCCAGCTGGCCGGCACGGCCGCCAGCAGCGCGAGGACCACGGCCACCGCCAGGCACCAGCCCGCGGTCCCGGGCGGTGCCGGCTCGGGCCGGCCCGGCCGGGCGCCCCCGGCCACCAGCGCCAGCCCGACGACGGCGACGGCGACGGCCACCGCGCCGCTGCGTCCCAGCCTCACGCCCAGCACCCGGGCGCCGACCACGGCCGTGACCGCCAGGGAGCCGGCGAGCAGGGCCTGGACGGCGAACAGCGGGAGCGCGCGCAGCGCCACGAGCGAGACCAGCCACGCCGCGCCGTCCAGCACCACGCCCACGAGGTAGGCGGGCTGGCGCGCCAGGCCAGCGGCCGCGGCACCCGCCCCCGGCGCGGCGGCGGCCTCGGCGCGGCGCGCCCCGACGGCCTGCAGCACCGACGCCAGCCCGTACCCCGCGGCGGCCACGAGGGCCGCCGCCAGGCCCAGGGCCGCAGCGCCGCTCATCGCGGGGAAGCGCCGCCGCCGGGCGCGGCGTCGTCGTCCTCGTCCTCGTCCTCGGGGTCCTCGTCGCGCGAACGACCGGGCAGCCGCTCGAGCAGGGCGGTGCCCACGCCCTGCAGCTGCTCGCCGAGGCGGGGGATCGCCGAGACCAGCGGCAGCTCGCCGGTGAGTCCCTCGGCGCGGGCCATCGCCAGGCCGTCGGTGGCCAGCTGGGCGAGGTCGTCGACCACCACGTAGCGGGCGCGCCAGGCCGGGTCGTACTTGGCGTTGAAGCGCCACAGCGACTCCATCTGGGAGTGGCTGCCCAGGCGCGTGAGCACCTGGCGGGCGATCTCCGGCACGCGCCCCTCCTGCTCGCCGCTGACCACCGTGCGCAGCACCGCGAAGTTGAGCCCCAGGCCCTTCTGGCCGGCGTCGCGGACGTGCTCGGCGGTCGCGATGATCATCGCGTCGACGATGCCGGAGGGGAGGTCCTCGTCGGTGGAGCGGCGCATGACGTCGAGGGACCAGCCGTCGACGTCGGCGGCGGGCACCCACTGGATGAAGCCGACGAGGCGGCTGCCGCCGCCCTCGAGCGCCTGGTGCGCCAGCGTCAGCAGCAGGTCCGGGTCGACGGGCTCGGCCAGCCGCGACAGCGTCATGGAGAAGCCGCGCTCCGCCTCCCCGCGCCGGCTCTGCACGCTCAGGGCCGCCAGCTCGGCGCGCAGCTCCGGGGTGAGGGAGGCGGGGGAGTGGAAGCCGTAGGTGACGCCGGCGCGGCCGACGCGGTTGAACGCCTGGCGCAGCGACTTCATGTGGCCGCCCTGCAGCGTGAAGGTGCGGCAGTCGAGCACGGCCTCGTCGCCGAGGTACACCCCGCGCATGCCGGTGCGCTCGTAGACCGGCAGCCAGGTCTCCGAGGCCCCGATCACCAGCACGGTCCAGCCGTTGCGCTCGGCGTACTCGCGGAAGTCGGCCCAGACGGCCTCCCGCTCCTCGGGAGGCCCCACCGGGTCGGGGGAGACCAGACAGACGTCGCCGCGCACCGAGTGCGCCACCACGGAGGAGCCGGAGAAGAACCAGTCCTTGTCGTCCCGGAGCGCGAAGTAGGCCAGCGTGTCACCGCCCCAGCGGGCGACCACGTGGCGGGCGCGCTCGCGCTCGCGGTCGTGGTCGTGCCGGGACAGCCGCGGGGCGCGGCGCGGCGCGAACAGGAGCCACAGCGCGGAGCAGACCAGGCCCACGCCCACCACGGGCAGCACGCGGCTGGAGGCCGGACCCAGCCCGGGGACGACGCCCGCGGGCACACCCACTCGCCGCGCCTCCTCCACGCCGACGAGACGACCGGCGGCCTCGCGGGCCGTCTCCCCGAACTGGTGGTGGTGGCGGTGCCCGCCGAAGCTCACCGCGATCGCGGCGGCCACGAGGACGGCCACCAGGGCACCGCCGATGCTCAGCCCCACCGCCCTCACGGCCACGGCTCGGCTGGGCAGCACGGGGAAGGCGCGCCGCTGGGTCGCCAGGTAGCCGCCGACGGCTGCCGTGATGACGGCTTCCTCCACGTCGATGCCCTTGACCAGGTGCAGCACCGTCAGCACTGCCAGCAGGGCCAGCGCCGCCACCCAGGCCAGGCGGCTGCCGCGCCGCAGCCCGCGGGCCACCACGAGCAGGGTGCAGCCGGCGAGGGCCGTCACCCCGGCCGCGGTGGCGGGCACGAGGAACGGCGTCAGCCCGATGAGCGTCTCCAGGCGGTCGCGCAGCGGCGGCAGGACGGCCGACAGCAGGGCCAGCGCTCCCACCGCCGCGGTCAGGAGCGCTGCGACGCGGCGTCGGCGGTCTCGGCGCACGAGCATGTCCACGAGAGGGAATCTTGAACCACACCCGTGACGGGGGGCTGAAGGGCGGCCGCCAGAACACCCAGGTGTCGTACAGGTGGTTGCCGAGCGCACCCGGTGCGCGCAGCGCATGATGATCGGCGATGGTCCAGGACGCGCTGCCGGACGCGGTGCTGCAGCAGCTGCAGCACCGCGAGGGCCTCCTGGGCACCTGGTGGCCGGCGGCGGTGCTCGCCGCGCTGGCGCTGGGCCTGGTGCTGCTCGGCGTCCGGCTGCGGTCGCGGGGGCGCCGGCACTGGCTGCCGGGCGTGGCCGCCGCGGTGGCCCTCGCCGCGGCGGTGGCCGCCGGCGTCAACGCGTGGACCGGCTACCTGCCCTCGGCGCAGGCGGTGGAGGCGCTCGCCAGCGGCCGGGTGCCCGACACCGACGGCACGGTCACGCAGGTCTCGGTGCCGCTGCGGGCCGGGTCGGGGCTGGAGCCCAGCCAGACGTGGGTGTACACGCCACCGGGGTACGACGGCGGCGGTGCCGGCGCGTCGGGCGGCACGCGCTACCCCGTGGTCTACCTCTTCCACGGCGAGCCGGGCTCCTCCGCGGACTGGTTCACCGCCGGGGACGTCGCCCACACCGCCGACGTGCTCATCCACGACGGGCTCATCCCGCCCGTCGTGCTCGTGGCCCCCGACCTCACCGCGCCGGACACCGACGACACCGAGTGCCTCGACAGCACCCGGCCGGGCGGCCCGCAGGTCGAGACGCACGTCCTCGACGTCGTCTCCTACGTCGACGCCCACTACGCCACCCGGGCCGACCCGGAGCACCGCGTGGACGCGGGCATGTCCATGGGCGCCTACTGCGCCGTCGACCTGGGCCTGCGCCACCAGGACGTCTTCGGCGCGATCATCGGCCTGGAGGCCTTCGGCAACCCGGGCCGGGGCGGGCGCGAAGCCCTCACCTCCGAGGCGCAGTACCGGGCCGTCTCCCCGGACCGCTACCTGCCGCAGCTGACGATGACCCGCAGGACGCCGGTGTACCTGGGCACCGCGCAGGACGGCGACCCGGTCTCGGCGCGCGAGACCTCGCGGCTGGTCGCCGAGCTGGAGGCGAAGGGCCTGCCGGTCCAGCACGACGTCGAGGCCGGGCAGCAGCACGACTGGGACTTCGCGGCCCTCGGCATCGCCCACGGCCTCGTGTGGACGTTCGACCAGCTGGGCCTCGCGCCGGCGCGGGGCCAGGCGGGTCAGGGTGCTTCGTCGCCGTCCGCCCCCGCGGGCACCGCGGCCCCCTGACCGCGGCGCTGCAGGCGCCGCGCGAGCCGTCCCACCCCCAGCACCGCGGCGCCGAGCAGCGCCGCCAGCACGAGCCAGGGCAGGAGCACGCCCGCCACCACGAGGGCCGCGCCGAGCGTCGAGACCAGGGACCGCCACCCGGACCCCAGCCCGTCCGCGAAGTCGCTCGGACCCGCCTCCGGCGCTGCGGCGCGCCCCTGGACGGACAGCGTGAGCGTGGCCATCTGCACCTGTCCGGCCAGCAGGGAGCGCTGCTGCACCAGCGAGTCGAGCTCGGCCTGGCGCTGTGTGAGGGCGCTCTCGGCGGCCACCAGCGCGTCGGTGCTGGATGCTCCCGCGAGCAGCTGCGTCAGCCGGTCCGTGGAGGTGCGCAGGGCGGCGATCCGCGCGTCGAGGTCGGTGGCCTGGGCGGTGACGTCGGTGGCGCTGACCGTCACGTCGCTCACCGCGCCGAAGCGCTCCAGCCCGTCCACGGTGGTGCTCAGCCGGTCCGCGGGCACCCGCAGCACCAGGCTGGCGGAGGCCGGGCCGCCCTCGGGGGTCTGCACCGCGCGCTCCTCCACGCGGCCGCCCGCACCCTCCACCAGCACGGCGATGCGGCCGGTGGTGGCGGCGACGTCGTCCGCGACCAGGCTCGCCGACGCGGTGGTGATGACCTGCCGCGCGGCGTCGGCAGCCAGCTCCCCGCCCGCCCCCGCGCCCGGGGCGGCGGCGGCCGCGGCGGCTCCGCCCGCGTCGCCCCCGCCGGACGTGCCGACGTCACCGACGGCGCCGGCGGCGGGGGCCGCCTCACCCCCGGCGCCGGAGCCCGCCGAGCCGCCGCCCGCGGTGCAGCCGGACAGGGCGATGGCGGCGGCCGCGCCGAGCGCGACCACACCGGACAGGGGAGCGCTGCGCCTGGTCATGCCCGCAGGACGCCGCTGGCGCAGCGGCCCGTTGCACCGCCGCGGACGCCGTGACGCGATCGTGACCGCCACCTCGACCTGCGGTCCGGGCGCGGCGTGCCTAGCGTCGCGGGTGTCGTCGCTCGAGACCCCGGGCCGTGGGACGGGTGACGGGAGCGGTGCGGTGCCGGTGTGGCTGGAAGCTGGGGCGTGGGGGCTGGTCGGAGGGCTGGCCCTGGTGCTGGGGGCCGCGGTGGCGTGGTTCGTCCCGGTGCCGCGCTGGGTGGTCGCGTCGGTGATGGCCTTCGGTGCCGGTGTGCTCATCTCGGCGCTGGCCTTCGAGCTGGTCGACGAGGCCGAGCGCTCCGGAGGCCTGGCCGCCACCGCGGGCGGGTTCCTCGGCGGGGCGGTCGTCTACGTGGCCGCGAACGCCCTGCTGGCCAGGCTGGGCGCCCGACACCGCAAGCGCTCGGGTGACGAGCAGCCGAGCGAGGACGAGGACTCCGGCAGCGGTGCCGCCATCGCCGTCGGTGCCCTGCTGGACGGCGTCCCGGAGTCGGTGGTGCTGGGCCTGTCGCTGCTCAGCGGTGGTGGCGTGGGCGTGGGCGTGCTCGCAGCGGTGTTCATCTCGAACGTCCCTGAGGGCCTGTCCAGCGCGGCGGGCATGCGCCGCGCCGGGCGCAGCGCCCGCTACGTCTTCGGCGTGTGGGGAGGCATCGCGCTGGCCAGCGGCCTGGCGGCGATGCTGGGGGCGCTGCTGCTGGACGGCGCCCCGGCCCAGCTCGTCGCGGTCATCACCGCCGTCGCCGCCGGTGCGATCCTCGCGATGGTGGCCGACACCATGGTCCCGGAGGCGTTCGAGCGCACGCACCTGCTCACGGGCCTCATCACCGCGCTCGGCTTCCTCCTGGCCTTCACCGTCTCCCGCGCCTGAGGCCCGGCAGCCCTAGCTGGGCCCGCCGGGGCGCACCAGCCCGGACTCGTAGGCGGCCACCACCGCCTGCGAGCGGCTCACCAGGCCCAGCTTGGCCAGCACGCTGGAGACGTGGCTCTTCACCGTCGCCTCCCCGACGCCGAGGTGCGCGGCGATCTCGGCGTTCGACCGGCCCGTGGCCACCAGGCGCAGCACCTCCGTCTCCCGCGGCGTCAGCCCGGCCCGCTCCACCGGGCCCCTGCCCCCGGGGCGCGGTGGCGGTGGTGCCAGCGCCTCGACCAGCCGGCGGGTGACCGACGGCGCCAGCAGGCAGACGCCCTCCGCCGCGGTGCGCAGCGCCGCGACCAGCTGCTGCTCGGGAGCGTCCTTGAGCAGGAACCCGCTCGCGCCGGCGCGCAGCGCCGCGTAGGCGTGCTCGTCCAGGTCGAACGTGGTCACCACCACCACCGCTGGCGCCGGGTCGAGCCTGACGATCCTCCGCGTCGCCTCCACGCCGTCGACGCGCGGCATGCGGACGTCCATGAGGACGACGTCTGGCCGCAGCGCCCGTGCCGCCGCCACGGCCTCGGCCCCGTCCGCGGCCTCGCCCACCACCTCCACCCCCGGCTCGGTGGACAGCACCATGCGGAACCCCGCGCGCACCAGCCGCTCGTCGTCCACCACGAGCACCCGGAGCGTCACCGGGCCACCGCCCCGTCGACGCCGGGCAGCACGGAGGGCGCGCCCGTGGGGAGCGCTGCCCGCAGGCGCCACCCGCCCTCGGACGTCGGGCCGGCTGCCAGCTCCCCGCCGAAGAGCTCCACGCGCTCGCGCACGCCGAGCAGGCCCGCACCACCCGGCACTCCCGGGACCAGAGGCGTCGGGCCGGTCCCCGCGGGCCCACCCGGCGGGGCGTCGAGCACCTCGACGACGACGACGTCCGGCTGCGCGCGCACGGACAGGTGGACGGCGTGGCCGGGAGCGTGCCGCAGGGCGTTCGTCAGTCCCTCCTGCGCGATGCGGTGCACCGTGACGCCCAGGGCGCCGGCGGGCAGCGACGCGGGGTCGGGCAGGTCGGCGCTCACCCGGGCACCGGTGGCGCGCACCGAGGCCACCAGCGCCCGCAGCTCACCGGGACCTGGGTGCGGAGCCGAGCCGTCCCCTCCGCCGGGGCGCAGCACCCCCACGAGCAGCCGCATCTCCGCCAGGGCGCGTCCGGCTGCGCGCTCGACCTCGTCGAGGGCCTGCGCGGCGGTGGCCGGGTCCGTGGGCAGCACGCGCCGCGCGCCACGGGCCTGCAGGACCACCACGCTGAGGGCGTGCCCGACCACGTCGTGCAGCTCCCGGGCCATCCGGGCCCGCTCCTCGGCCAGGGCCGCGTCGGCCCTCTCCCGGGCCCGGCGCTCGTCGCGGGCCCGCTCCTCGGCCCGGGCGCGCGAGGTGCGGTGGCGGCGCAGCACCGCCCCGAGGGTCGCGGCGGAGCCGGCGAAGACGCCGTTGGACACCGCGCCGCCCAGCCCGAACCTGCCGTCCAGGAACCCCTGCGCCACCACGAGCGCCACCACGGACCCCGCCGCGAGCGCGGCGCGGCCGGGGCTGCGGGCCACCAGCACAGCGAGCAGGGGCGCGAGCACCACCGCCGACAGCGCCAGGGCGAAGGTGTTGGAGACCGGCAGCAGCAGCGGTTCGGCGGCCCAGGCGCCGGCGGCGACCACCGGGGCCACCGGTGCCCGGCGGGCCAGGGCCAGGGGAGCGGTGGCCAGCAGGGCCACGACGGCGTTGCCCGGTTCCAGGGGGCCGGGGTCGGCGCTGTGGGGCAGGTGCAGCTCCGCCTGGGCGGCCGCCGCCAGCGCGAGCGGCAGGGCGACCTCCCACCGCCGCACCACCGCCGCCCCGGGCACCGCGGAACGGTAGGCCCGTGGGGGCTGCGGCGTCATCCGTCGAAGGGAGGAGGCGCCTCCCGCGCGCGGCGGGTCCGCGGGGCACCCGCCGTCCCTAGCGTCCGGGCTCCACCGACAGGGAGGCCCGCATGACCCGCACCCAGCAGTCCCCGAGGAGCTCCACCACCGCCGCAGGCAGTGCTGGCGGTCCGGCTGGCGGTCCGGCCGCCGGGAGGCCGCTGCGGCGCACCCGCCTGGCGGGCGCGTCCCTCGTCATCGGCGCGGCCCTGCTCGTCGCGGTGGGCCTCCTCGACCCCGAGGTCACCGGCGACGGTGCGGCCGGCGCCCTGGCCGCCGCGCAGGCCGCGCCCGGGCGCTGGACCGCGTGGGGCCTCGCGCTCGCGGCGACCGGGCTGGTGCTCCTGCCCGCCGTGGCGGCCCTCGGCGGGGCTGCCGCGAGGTCAGGCCGGCGCGCCGGGCTGGCGGTGACCGGTGCGGTCATGACCGGCGCTGGGACGGTGGGCATGGTCGCCGTCGGCCTGGGCGAGCTCGACCTGGTGGCGCTGGCTTCAGCCGGTCTGCCCGACGGCGCCGCGCTCGCCGCTGCGGAGGCGGTGGAGTCCTCGCCGGGGGTCGCGGTCGGGTTCCTGCTGCTGCTGGCCGGCTGGTACGTCGGCAGGCCCCTGCTGCTGTGGGGCCTGTGGCGCGCCCGGGTCGTCCCGCTGTGGGTGCCTGCCACCGGGACCGCGGCCGCGGTGGGGTCGTGGCTGGCCAGCGGCTGGCCCAACCCCTGGGAGGCGGTCTTCGCGGTGGTCGCCGCCGCGGCGCTGGTCGGATGCGCCCCGGTGCTCCTGCGCGACCGCCGGGAGGCCTGAGGTCCCTCAGAGCACCTCGACGCCGGCGGAGCGCATCTCGGCGACCGCGCGCTCGTCGTCGCCGTCGGCGAGCTGCACGAAGCGGGTCAGCTCCAGCGGCACCCGGACCGCCAGCCCGCGGACGGCGCCGTCGAGGGCCGTGGCCTTGACGCAGTAGTCGCCGGCGAGCCCGACGACGACGATCCGCTCCACCCCGTGCGCGTCGAGCAGGTCTCCCAGCACGGTGGCCTCGCGGCGCCCGGAGGCGAGGTCCAGCTCCGAGAAGCCGGAGTAGCCGTCCTCCGCGCCGGTGCCCTTGCGCACCCGCGGTGCGGCCTCCGGCACGACCAGGTCGGGGTGGAGCTCCGCGCCCGGGGTGCCGGCGACGCAGTGCACCGGCCAGATCCCGCCGTCGGCGGCGAAGTGGGGGGTGTGCTCGGGGTGCCAGTCCTGCGTGAACACCACAGGTGACCCAGCGGCGACCGCGGACTCCACCTCGGCGTTCACCAGCGGGACGACGTCCTCACCGCCCCGCACGTACAGGGATCCGGCCGGGTCGGCGAAGTCGACCTGGACGTCCACCACCACCAGCGCGGTGCCCGGTCCGTACGCGAAGCGCTCCTGCGCTGCAGCCGTCACGGACCCAGCCTGTCCCACGGCGTGAGGACCCCGCCAGCGGGTAGGTGGGGGAGCGTGACCGACCTCGCCACGCGCCCCGCCGTGCCCGTCGTCCCCGGGGGCGACCTCGTCCCCGACGTCCTGGACGAGGCGGCGCTGGCCGCCGTCGACCACTGGTGGCGGGCGGCGAACTACCTGTCGGTCGGCCAGATCTACCTGCAGGCCGACCCGCTGCAGCGCGAGCCGCTCAGCTCCGACCACGTCAAGGCGCGCCTGCTCGGGCACTGGGGCACCACCCCGGGGCTGAACTTCGTCTGGAGCCACGTCAACCGCGCCATCCGCGACCGCGACACCGAGGCCCTCTTCGTGGCCGGACCCGGTCACGGCGGGCCGGCGGTGGTCGCCAACGCCTGGCTGGAGGGGGCGTGGACGGAGGCCTACCCCGACGTCGACCAGACCGAGGAGGGGATGCGCCGGCTGTTCAAGCAGTTCTCCTTCCCCGGCGGCATCCCCAGCCACGCCGCGGCCGACGTTCCGGGGTCCATCCACGAGGGCGGTGAGCTGGGGTACGCCCTCGTGCACGCCACCGGAGCCGTCTTCGACGACCCCGGCCTCGTGGCGGTCTGCGTCATCGGCGACGGCGAGGCCGAGACCGGCCCGCTGGCGGCCTCGTGGCACGCCAACAAGTTCCTCGACGCCGCTCGTGACGGCGCCGTGCTGCCCGTGCTGCACCTCAACGGCTACAAGATCGCCAACCCGACGGTGCTCGACCGCATGGACGACGACGAGCTCGAGCAGTACCTGCGGGGCACCGGCTGGGACCCGCTGTGGGTCTCGGGCCCCGGCGACGGCGAGGACGCCACCGCCGTCCACCAGCGCATGGCGTGGGCCCTGGACACCGCCCTCGACACCATCGCCGAGAACCAGCGAGCCGCCCGCGAGCACGCCGCCGCGCACGACGGCGACCCGGGCGACCGGCCCCGCTGGCCCGTGCTCGTGCTGCGCACCCCCAAGGGCTGGACCGGCCCGCACGACGTCGACGGCCAGCCCGTGGCCGGCACCTGGCGCGCGCACCAGGTGCCGCTGTCCGAGGTGCGCTCCGACGAGGGGCACCGCGAGCAGCTGCGCGCCTGGCTGGAGTCCTACCGGGCCTCGGAGCTCTTCGGCCACGACGGCGCCCCCACCGAGGCGGTGCTGGCCAACCGCCCGCGCGACGAGCGGCGCATGAGCGCCAACCCGCGCACCAACGGCGGCCTGGTCAAGAAGCCCCTGCGCCTGCCGGACTTCCGCTCCTACGGCGTGGACGTGCCGCGTCCGGGGGAGCAGATGCACAGCCCCACCTCCGTCTTCGGCGACTGGCTGCGCGACGTCATGGCCGCCAACCCCGAGACCTTCCGCCTCTTCGGCCCCGACGAGGTGGCCAGCAACCGCCTGCAGGCCGTCTTCGACGTCACCGACCGCCAGCTCGCCGACGGCCCCCAGGACGGCGACAGCCACGTCCAGCGGAACGGGCGGGTCATGGAGGTGCTCTCCGAGCACCTGTGCCAGGGCTGGCTCGAGGGCTACCTGCTCACCGGGCGCCACGGCCTGTTCACCAGCTACGAGGCGTTCATCCACATCGTCGACTCGATGGTCAACCAGCACGCCAAGTGGCTGAAGACCACGCGCCAGCTGCCCTGGCGGCGCCCGCTCGCCTCCCTGAACTACCTGCTGAGCAGCCACGTCTGGCGCCAGGACCACAACGGCTTCTCCCACCAGGACCCGGGCTTCATCGACCACGTGGTCACCAAGAAGGCCGAGATCACGCGGGTCTACCTGCCTCCGGACGCGAACACGCTGCTCTCGACGATGGACCACGTGCTGCGCAGCGAGCACTACGTCAACGTCGTCGTCGCCGGCAAGCAGCAGGCCCTCGACTACCTCACCGTCGACGAGGCCGTGGCCCACTGCACCCGCGGGCTCGGCCGGTGGGCGTGGGCGTCGAACGACGACGACGTCGAGCCCGACGTCGTCATCGCCTGCGCCGGCGACATCCCCACCCAGGAGGCGCTCGCGGCGACGGCGATCCTGCGGCAGCGGCTGCCGGAGCTGAAGGTGCGCTTCGTCAACGTGGTGGACCTCATGCGGCTGCAGCCCTCCTCGGAGCACCCGCACGGCATGCCCGACCGCGAGTTCGACGCGCTGTTCACCACCGACCGACCGGTGCTGTTCGCCTTCCACGGCTACCCGACGCTCGTGCACCGGCTCACCTACCGGCGCACCGGCCACCACAACCTGCACGTGCGGGGCTTCATCGAGGAGGGCACCACCACCACGCCGTTCGACATGGTCCACCGCAACGACCTGGACCGGTTCCGGCTCGTCATGGACGTCATCGACCGGGTGCCGGGGCTCGGCGTCCGGCACGCCGGGCTGCGGCAGGAGATGGCCGACGCGCGGCTGGCGGCCCGGGCGCACGCGTACGAGACCGGGGAGGACCCGGAAGAGATCAGCGGGTTCCGCTGGGACCCGTCTCTCTGACCTATGGTGACCGGGTGGTTGCTCTGCGTGCGTGGGGGATGCCCGGCGGCCGTGAGGTGCCTGCGACCTGCGAGATACTCCCGGACCGGGGGGCGCGCAGCCCTGCCGTGGTCGAGGGCTGGCAGGAGGCCGGAGTGGACGGGAGCAGCGCATCCGCCGGCGCGCTCGCCGCGTCCGTCGGCGCGGACGACGTCCTCCTGCTGCGCCCCGGACCCGACGGCCGCTGGCGCCACGAGGCCGGGCTCGGCGCCGGGGCGCGGGCCGGGGGCGGCGACGCCGGCGCGGACGGGGGCGAGGACCACCTCGTGGCCCGGGCGCTCCGCAGCGGCGCGGTGGTCAGGGTCCTCTCGGTGGAGCCGGCCGTCGTGGCCGCGGGCCACCGCGCCGCCACAGCGGCGCTGGTGGCGTGCGGTGACGACGCCGTCGTGGTCCTCGCCTCGGCCGCCCGCAGCGAGCGCTTGCTCGCCAGCTCCGACGAGGCCCTCCGCGACACCGCCCGCCACCTGGTGATGGCCCTCGCGGAGCACCCCGCGCCACCCGGGCCGCCGGAGCTGCGCGAGGACGGTGCGCCGGTGTCCACGGGAGCCGTGGACGGGCCCGTGGTCGACGAGCTGCGCGCGCTCCACGCCGTGCAGGAGCTCACCGGGGCGCTGCGCCGCCCGCCCGCGGAGGCGGTCGAGCGGGTGGCGCACGTGCTGCTCGACGCCCTCGGCTGCCGCCTGGCGGCGGTGTGGCTCGACGGCGGACCTGCCGCCGTGGTGCGCAGCGCGCGCCCGCCCGCGGGCCACGACGCGCGCAGCCCGTTCGAGCAGGCCGACGACGCCGCCGTGCTCGCGGCGGCGCAGGCCGCGGGGGGTGGCGCGCCGCTGCGCCCCGAGGACGGCGCGGTGGCCGCCCTCGTGCTGCCGCTGGGCGGAGCGGACCACCCCGCGGGCCCCACGGGCGGGGTGCTGGCGGTGCGCGCCGGGACCGGTGCCCAGCCGTTCAGCCCGCTGCGCCGCCGCATCGCCACCCAGCTCGTCCACACCGCCGGCACCGTGCTGGCGGTGGTGCTGGCCCGGCAGAAGGTCGAGCAGCAGCTGTCCGACACCCGGCTGCAGCTGGGGCGCGACGCCCTCACCGACGTCGGCAGCCGCCACCGGTGGGACTCCGAGCTCGCCGCGGCGCAGGGCCTCGTCGACGCCGGGGTGCCGGTGGCGGTGGCCCTGCTCGACCTCGACGACCTCAAGCGCGTCAACGACGCCCACGGCCACGCCGCCGGCGACGAGCTGCTCCGCACCTGCGGCGCCGCCCTGCGCGCGTGCCTGCGCGACAGCTCCGACGTGGTGGCGCGCGTGGGCGGTGACGAGTTCGCCGTGCTCGTGCCCCGCGTCGGAGACGTCGACGCGCTGGTGGCCCGCCTCCGCGCGGGGGTGGAGGCCGCGCGCACCGCGGACGGCCTGCCGCTGCGCGTCTCCGTGGGGGCCGCCCGCGCCGAGCCGGGACGGACCGTGGCCGAGGCGGTGGCCGCCGCCGACGCGGCCATGTACGAGGACAAGCGCCGCCGCCGCGCCCAGCGCGCGCGCTCCGGAGAGCGCTCCGGGCGGTGAGGGCCCGGCTGCTCTTCGCCGCGGCGGTGCTGGTGCAGCTGGTGGTGCTCTACGCACCGCGCGCGCCGTCCACCGACCAGGTGCCCCTGGTGGGGCCGGTGGTCGACAAGCTGGTCCACCTGTCGGTCTTCGCCCTGGTCGCGTGGACCGGGCGCCGCGCCGGGGCGCCGGTGCGCGTGCTCGTCGTCGTCCTGCTCGCCCACGCGGTGGTCTCGGAGCTGCTGCAGCACTGGGTGCTCCCGAACCGCAGCGGGGACCCCCTCGACGCCCTCGCCGACGCCGCCGGCGTGCTGGTGGGGCTGCTGCTCCCGGTGAGACGGGGCAGACTGGTCGCGTGACGCTCGGGAGGGGCGAGGAGAAGGCCGGAGCCGGGGTCGACGGGTGGTCGATGACCGGCAGGCTCCTCGTGGCCACGCCCGCCCTGACCGGTGAGGAGTTCCGCCGCAGCGTCGTCCTGCTGCTGGACCACACCGCTGACGGCGGCGCGTTCGGCGTGGTGGTGAACCGCCCGACGACGACGGCGGTGGACGCCGTCCTGCCGGACTGGCAGCCGTACACCACCGCCCCCGGCCGGCTGTTCCGCGGCGGCCCGGTGGGCCTCGACTCGGCCCTGGGGCTGGTGCGGGCCCCCGGGGACGACGCCGAGCCGCTCGGCGTGCGCCGCATCGTCGGCTCGGTGGGGGTCGTGGACCTGGACGCGCCGCCCGAGGTGGTCGCGCCCGGCGTGGCCGGTCTGCGGATCTTCGCGGGCTACGCGGGCTGGAGCGCGGGCCAGCTCGAGCAGGAGGTCGAGGAGGGCTCCTGGTACGTCGTGGACGGCGAGGTCGGTGACGCCTTCACCGCCGCCCCGCAGGACCTGTGGGCGGCCGTGCTGCGCCGGCAGGGCGGCCGGCTGGCCTGGGTGGCGTCCTACCCGTCGGACCCCTCGCTCAACTGACGGGGCGCGCCGTCGCGCGGTGTCGTTGCGGCTGCGGGACGTACGCTGTGGCGCATGAGCGAGCCGCTGTCGGACCCCAGCGCCAGCCCCGCGACGGCGGACCCGCGGACCTCCTCCTCGGGCACCGCGCTGCTCGACCGCGAGCTGGTGGAGCAGCCCGTCGAGCCGGGCGACCACGAGCGCTACGCGCACTACGTCCGCAAGGAGAAGGTGCTCGAGTCCGCCCTCACCGGTGAGCCCGTGATCGCCCTGTGCGGGAAGGTCTGGGTCCCCGGGCGCGACCCGAACAAGTTCCCGGTCTGCCCGATGTGCAAGGAGGTCATCGAGGGCATGCGCGCCCGCGAGGGCGGCTCCGGCAAGGGGTCGGGCAAGGGCTCCGGCGCCGGGGAGTGATCCGCGGCGAGCTGCGGGTCGCGCTCGCCGGCATCGTCGCGCTGGTCACGCTGGTCGCCTTCGAGGCGATGGCGGTCAGCACGGCCATGCCCGTGGTCGCCGACGAGCTGGGCGGCCTGAGGCGCTACGGCCTCGCCTTCTCCCTCTTCCTCACCGCCAGCCTGCTCGGCACCGTGCTGGCCGGAGGCTGGGCCGACGCCCGCGGGCCGCGCACCCCGGTGGTGGCCGGCCTGCTGGCCTTCGCCGGCGGGCTGGTGCTGTGCGGCACCGCGCCCACGTTCACGCTGCTGCTCCTCGGCCGCGCCGTGTCCGGGCTCGGCGGCGGGCTGCTCGTGGTCTCCCTGTACGCCGTGGTGGGCGCGGTCTTCGACGAGGCCGTGCGCCCCCGCGTGTTCGCCTGGATCAGCTCCGCGTGGGTCGTGCCCGCCGTCGTCGGTCCCCTGGCGGCGGGCTGGCTCGCCACGGCGTGGAGCTGGCGCGCGGTGTTCCTGCTCGTCGCCCCGCTGGCCGTGGTGGTGGGCGCGGTGCTGCTGCCGCGCCTGTGGCACCTCGGCGCGCCCGCCGCCGACCCGGGGGCCGCCCCGCGTCAGGGACTGCTCAGCCAGCGCTCCCGCGCGCTGAGGGGCCTGGGCGTGGCCGCCGGCGCGGGCCTCGCCCAGGCCGGTGCCGCCGAGCTCGTGCCGCTGCGCCTCCTGCCCGTGGTGTCCGTGGTGGTGGGCGTGCTCGCCGTCGTCGTCGCCCTCCCCGCGCTGCTGCCCGCCGGCACCCTGCGGGCCGAGCGCGGCCTGCCCAGCGTCATCGCCGTGCGCGGCCTCATGACGGCGGGGTTCATGGGCGCCGAGGCGTACGTGCCGCTGATGCTCGTGCTGGAGCGCGGGCTGCCCGTGACCCTGGCCGGGCTGGCGCTGACGGGCGCCGCGCTGGGCTGGACGCTCGGCTCGGCGCTGCAGGGGCGGCGCGGGCTGCGGGTGGACAGGTCGCGCCTCATGGCGCTCGGGGGCCTGCTCGTGGCCGGGGCCGTGGGGCTGCTCGTGCTGCCGTCGCTGCACCTGCTGCCGGGGCTGGCCGTGCTGGGCGTCTGGGCGCTCGGCGGCCTGGGCATGGGCCTGACCCTGTCCAGCACCAGCGTGCTGACCCTGTCCCTCAGCCCGGCGGACCTGCGCGGGCGCCACAGCGCGGCGCTGCAGCTGTCCGACGCGCTCGGCGCCGTGGTGGGCATCGGCGTGGCCGGCGCGGTGTTCGCGGCGCGGCTGGGCGCCGCGCCGGACCTGCACGGGGACCTCGCGGGAGCGGGCGGCGCCCCCAGCGCCGACGGCGGAGCCACGTTCGCGCTGGTCTTCGGCGGGCTGTCGCTGGTGGGGCTGATGGCGGCCGCCGTGGCGCTGCGGGTGCGGCCCGCCGGCGGCTGGCCGAACGAGCCCGGGACGGCCGACCGAGCGGCTAGCGTGGCCGGGCCGTGAGTTCCTCCCCGCTCCAGCGAGCCCGCCTGTCAGCCTCCGCGCACCTGCTGCCCGCGGAGGCTCCCGGCGACCCCGGAGCCGTGGTCGGCCCCGTGGAGTCCCACGGCGGGCGGCCGCTGCGCGCGTGGCAGTCCGAGGCGCTCGGGCGCTACGAGGCCGAGAGGCCCACGGACTACCTCGTCACGGCGACGCCGGGCGCCGGCAAGACGACGTTCGCCCTGACGCTGGCGTCCCGGCTGCTGGCCCGCCGGGAGGTGGCCCGCGTCGTCGTCGTCGCCCCCACCGACCACCTGCGCACGCAGTGGGCGGAGGCCGCCGACGCCGCCGGCATCGTGCTGGACCCCACGCTCACCAACGCCGTGGGGCCGGTGCGGGCGGGCACGAAGGGCTACGTCACCACCTACGCGCAGGTGGCGGGCAAGCCCGCGCTGCACGCCGCCCGCTGCACCGCCGCCAAGACGCTGGTCATCCTCGACGAGGTGCACCACGCCGGTGACGGGCTCTCCTGGGGCGAGGCGGCCGAGGAGGCCTTCGACCGGGCCGCGCGCCGCCTGTGCCTGACCGGGACGCCGTTCCGCACCAAGCCGGGGGAGCGCATCCCGTTCGTGAAGTACGCCGAGGTGCCCGACGGCGAGCCGGGGGAGCTGCGCAGCTCCGCGGACTACACCTACGGCTACCGCGAGGCGCTGCGCGACGGCGTGGTCCGGCCTGTGGTCTTCGCGGCCTACACGGGCACCGCTCGCTGGCGGAACAGCGCCGGGGAGGTCATCGCCGCGTCGCTCAGCGAGCCGAGCACCAAGAGCGTCGAGGCCACCGCCTGGAAGACCGTGCTCGACCCCAAGGGCCAGTGGGTGCCGCACGTCATCGCCGCCGTCGACGAGCGCATCACGCACCTGCGCGCCCACGGCATGCCCGACGCCGCGGGGCTGGTGCTGGCCTCCGACCAGGACGACGCCCGCGCCTACGCCGCCATCGTCAAGAAGGTCACCGGCCAGAAGCCGGAGCTGATCCTGTCCGACGACCCCACGGCGTCCAAGAAGATCGAGAAGTTCGGCACCGGGGCCACCCGCATCGCCGTCTGCGTGCGCATGGTCTCCGAGGGCGTCGACGTGCCCCGGGCGGCCGTGCTGGCGTGGATGACCAGCTACCGCACGCCGCTGTTCTTCGCCCAGGCCGTCGGGCGCGTGGTCCGCAGCCGCGGTCCGCACGAGGCCGCGACGGTCTTCCTCCCGGCGGTGCGCCCGCTGCTGACGCTGGCGGCGTCGATGGAGGAGGAGCGCAACCACGTCATCCCGCCGCCCGCGGAGGCCAGCGAGGACCTCGACCCGCTGCCGCCGCGAGAGCGCGCCGCGGGCGAGACCCGGGAGTGGCGGGCCCTGGACGCCGACGCGCAGTTCGCCCACGTGCTGCACGGCGGCCGCGCGGTGCTCGCGGGCTCGGCCCCCGCGGAGCTCTCGGAGGAGGACGGCGAGCACCTGGGTCTGCTCGCGGGGATGCTCACCCCCGAGCAGACCGCGCACCTGCTCTCGCAGCGCGACGAGGAGCACCGCCGCGCAGCGGCGGCCGCCGCCGTGCAGGACGACCTCTTCGGCGGTCTCGGCGACGACGACGGCGGGGGCGGCCGCGGTGCCGGCGCCGCCGGGGGCTCCGACTCGGCTGCGGGGCGCTTCGAGCCCGACGAGGGCCAGGCCGGCTGGCGGGCCGCGGCGGAGCTGCGCCGCGAGGTGAACCAGCTGGTCGCGCGCGTGGCCTCGCGCTCCGGGGAGCCGCACGCCCGGGTGCACGTGGCGCTGCGCAGGGCCGTGCCGGGGCCGGCGTCGGCCTCGGCCTCGGTGGAGGTGCTGGAGAAGCGCCGGGACTTCCTGCTCGCCCAGCTCTGACCCCGTCCCCCTTCCTCGCACTCGCGCACCCGAGTGCTGCTTGGGCCACCCCTGATCGCGCACTCGCGCACCCGAGTGCGGCTTCGGCGACCCTCGATCGCGCACTCGGGTGCGCCAGTGCGGCATCGGTGCCGGCAAGTACTTGCCAGAGTGGAAAGTACTTGCCACACTCGTCGACATGAGCGAGCACGCGCACCTCACCGCCGACCAGGCCCTCAGCGCGCTGGCGGGCGCCGACGCCGCGCGCCGGGGCCTCGCGGCCCGGGGCCGGTGGCTGGCCACCTACTTCGCAGCCTTCGCCGTCGGCAGCGCTGCCGTCGTCACCCTCATCGGGCTGGGCGGGGACGCCGGCACCACCACCGCGATGATCGGCTGGGTGCTCCTGGTCTCGCTCGGGGTGGGGTGGGCCGCCACGCGCCCCGTCCGGCTGTGGCGCGAGGGCTGGCTGCACGGCCTGGCCTGGGGCAGCTGGGGGGTCGTCTACGGCCTGGTGCTGGTCATCGGGGGCTCCCGCCACGGGGAGGCCGCCTACTGGCTGCCCGCGGCGCTCGTCAGCGCGCTGCCCCTGCTCGCGACCGCGCTCGTCGCCCTGCGGTGGTCGCGCAGGTGACCAGCACCTCCCACCCCCGCCACCAGCTCGACGACGTCATCCACTCCCCGGTCCGCCTCTCCGTGGTCTCAGCGCTGTCGGGGGTCGACAGGGCCGAGTTCGGCGAGGTCCGCGACGCCGTCGAGGTCTCGGACTCGGTGCTCTCCAAGCAGGTCGCGGCCCTGGAGGCCGCCGGGTACGTCGAGGTGACCAAGGGCCGGGTCGGGCGGCGGCCGCGCACCTGGCTGGCCCTCACCCGCGAGGGCCGCGCGGCGCTGCAGGCCCACCTGGAGGCGCTCCGGGCGCTGCTCGGGCACGGCCTCGGCTAGCCGCCGGCGCGCGCGGCGCCCACAGTGGTCAGGTGCCGACGATCGAGGCGTCCACCGACCTGCCCGGCGACGTCGCCACCGTGCTCGACGTCTCGCTCGACCTCGACGTCGAGCTCGCGGCCGGCCGCCGCCACCGGGTGCACCCGGTGCCTGCCGGCCCGGGGAGCCGCACGAGCGGGCGCATCGGTGCGGGGGAGCGCGTGCGCTGGTCGCTGAGGCTCTACGGCGTGGTGCCGCTGCGCCACACCACCCAGATCCTCGAGGTCACCGAGCGGACGTCGAGCGGCGGTGCGAGCTTCGTGGACGCGATGGTCTCGGGCGCCTTCTCCAGCTTCCGCCACGAGCACCTCTTCACCCCGCTGCCCGCCGCGGCCGACGGCTCGCCGCGCACGCGGTCCACCGACCGCATGACCTGGACCAGCCCGCTGGGTCCGCTGGGGCGCCTCGCCGACGCAGTGCTCGTGCGCCGGACGCTGGTCGGGCTCCTGGCCGACCGGAACGCGGAGATCGCCCGCAGGCTGGGGGCCTGACCGCCTCCGCGCAGGTCAGCGGTGCGCCGGTCCGCGCGCGGCGGCGTCGGCGCGCACCGCCCCGGCCACCAGCACCACCGCTGCGAGCGCTGCGCCGCCCACCACCACGGTCGCGAACACGCCGGCCGAGCCCGTCGTGGCACCCACCAGGAGCGCACCGAGGCCGGCCAGCGCGAGCAGGCCCCCTGCAGCGGCCGCCCAGGGCCGCGCTGCCGCGTGCCCCGCGCGCCACGGCTCGTCCCCGGACAGCGTGGCCGGCGTGCGCACGCCCACCCAGCGGTTGCGCCCCAGCCCGCCGGCCGCGGCCCGCGCCACCACGTACGGCACGAGGCCGCCCGCCGCGAGCAGGACGGCGCCCACCAGCACCACCGTCCACACCGGCACCGAGTCCTCCACCCGCGGAAGGGTACGCGGGGCGCACAGCGGCCCCGGCCGTCTGGGAGACTGGCGCGCCGCGGGCACGACCCGTGATCGAGCCTCTGACAGGAGCGGGTGTGGAGCGGGTGCGGGTGGCGCTGCTGGGCTGCGGCTCGGTGGGCAGCCAGGTGGCGGTGGCGCTGGCGCCGGGCTCGGCGAGCGTCGCCGAGCTGTCGGCCCGTGCAGGGGCGGCGATCGACCTGGTGGGCATCGCCGTGCGCGACGCCGACGCGCCCCGGCCGGGTGTCGACGGCGTCGTCGACAGGGCGCTGCTCACCACCGACGCCGAGGCGCTGGTCGCCCGCGCCGACGTCGTCGTCGAGCTGGTGGGCGGCCTCGAGCCGGCGCGCAGCCTGCTGCTGCGGGCCTTCGAGCACGGTGCCAGCGCCGTGACCGGCAACAAGGCGCTGCTGGCCGCTCACGGGGGCGAGCTGCACGCCGCCGCCGACGCCGCCGGGGTCGACCTGTACTTCGAGGCCGCCGTGGCAGGGGCCATCCCGATCATCCGGCCGCTGCGGGAGTCGCTCGCCGGCGACCGCGTCGAGCGCGTGCTCGGCATCGTCAACGGCACCACCAACTACGTCCTCGACCAGATGGACACCCACGGGCAGTCCTTCGACGACGCCGTGGCGCGCGCGCAGGAGCTGGGCTTCGCCGAGGCCGACCCCACGGCCGACGTCGACGGCTGGGACGCCGCCGCCAAGGCGGCGATCCTGGCCACGCTCGCCTTCCACACGGCCGTGACCATCGACGACGTCCACCGCGAGGGCATCCGCTCGGTGTCCGCCGAGGACGTCGCCGCGGCCGGGGAGGCCGGTGCGGTGGTGAAGCTGCTCGCCGTCGCCGAGCGCACCACCGGCGTGGACGACGCCGGGAACGAGGTGGAGGGCGTCCAGGCCCGGGTGCACCCGGTGCTGCTGAGCCGCGAGCACCCGCTGGCCAGCGTCCGCGGCGCGTACAACGCCGTCTTCGTCGAGGCAGCCGGGGCCGGCGACCTCATGTTCTACGGCCAGGGCGCCGGCGGGCGCCCGACGGCGAGCGCGGTCCTGGGCGACCTCGTGACGCTCGCGCGCCACCGCCAGGACGGGAGCCAGGGCCCGCGAGTGCTGGGCCACGCCGACCTGCCGGTGCTCCCCACGGACGCCGTGCGCACCCGCTACCAGGTGCGCCTCGTCGTGGCGGACCGCCCGGGCGTGCTCGCAGCCGTCGCGCAGGTCTTCGCCGCGCACGGGGTCTCCATCGAGACCGTGCGCCAGCGCCCCGCGGCCGGGGCGGTGGCCGGCGAGGGCGGCTCGGCCTCGCTCGTCGTGGTCACGCACACCGCCGCCGACGCCGCCCTGGCCGGGTGCGTGGCGGACCTGTCGGAGCTGGACGCCGTGGCCTCGGTGGCCTCGGTGCTGCGGGTGGAAGGGGACAGCTGATGGCGCACCAGTGGCGCGGGGTGGTCGAGGAGTACCGGGAGCGTCTGCCCGTCGTGGCCGGGGCCCCCGCGGTGACGCTCGGCGAGGGGGGCACGCCGCTCGTGCGCGCCCGGCACCTGTCGGAGCTGACGGGGTGCGACGTGCGGCTGAAGGTCGAGGGCTGCAACCCCACCGGCTCCTTCAAGGACCGCGGCATGACCGTGGCCATGACCCGGGCCGCCGCCGACGGCGCTCGCGCGGTCATCTGCGCCTCCACGGGCAACACCTCCGCGTCGGCGGCCGCGTACGCCACGGCGGCGGGCCTGTCCTGCGGCGTGCTCGTGCCGGACGGCCGCATCGCCATGGGCAAGCTCAGCCAGGCCGTGGCGCACGGCGCGACGCTGCTGCAGGTGGACGGCAACTTCGACGACTGCCTCCGGCTGGCCCGCGACCTCGCCGAGGACTACCCGGTCGAGCTGGTGAACTCCGTCAACCCGGCGCGCATCGAGGGGCAGAAGACGGCTGCGTTCGAGGTGGTCGACGCCCTCGGCGACGCCCCCGACGTGCACTGCCTGCCCGTCGGCAACGCCGGCAACATCACCGCCTACTGGCGCGGCTACACCGAGTACTCCGCCGACGGGCCGGCCACGCGCCGTCCTCGCATGTGGGGCTTCCAGGCCGCTGGCGCGGCGCCGATCGTCGAGGGCCGTCCGGTGGAGTCGCCCGACACCATCGCGACCGCCATCCGGATCGGCAACCCCGCCTCGTGGGACCAGGCCGTTGCCGCCCGCGACGAGTCCGGCGGCGTGGTGGAGGCCGTCACCGACGAGGAGATCCTCGCGGCGCACCGGCTGCTGTCCTCCCGGGACGGCGTCTTCGTGGAGCCCGCCTCCGCCGCAGGCGTCGCCGGCCTGCTCAAGCGGCACGCAGCGGGCCTGGTGGAGAGCGGGCTCACCATCGTCGTCACGGTGACCGGCCACGGCCTCAAGGACCCCCAGTGGGCCCTGCGCGAGGCCGACGGCAGCGAGGTCCGCCCCGTCCGCGTGGGCGTCGACGCCGACTCCGCCGCGGGTGCGCTCGGCCTGGAGCGGGCGCGGGCGCTGGCGTGAGCACCCCGGCCCCCGGGCGCCGGGTGCGCGTGGTCGTGCCCGGCTCCAGCGCCAACCTGGGGCCCGGGTTCGACGCCCTCGGCCTGGCGCTCGGCCTGCGCGACGAGGTGGTCGTCGAGGTGCCCGCCGAGACCCCCACCGGCCCCCCGGGCGCCGAGGTGCGGGTCAGCGGCGAGGGCGCGGACGCGATCCGCGGCGGCGAGGGCAACCTCCTCGTCCGCTCGGTGCGGGCCGCGCTGCACGCCGCGGGCGTGCCCGCCGCGGACCAGCCCCACCTGAGGGTGACCAGCCGCAACGGCGTGCCGCACGGCCGCGGTGTCGGCTCCTCGGCCGCTGCGGTCGTCGCCGGTGCTGCCGCCGGGTCCGCCCTCCTCGACGTCCCCCTCCCGCCGGAGGCCCTCCTCGACCTGGTCTGCGGCCTCGAGGGCCACCCCGACAACGCGGCGGCCTCGCTGCTGGGCGGTCTGACGCTGGGCTGGCGCGACGGCGCGCACGGCCCGTGGCGCGCCGTGCGCGTCGACCCCCACGCCGACGTGGTGCCGCTGCTGTGCGTGCCGGACGCGGAGCTGTCCACGGCCAGGGCCCGCGCGATGCTGCCCCTGCACGTCCCCCACGGCGACGCCGCCCACACCGCCGGGCGCGCCGCGCTGCTGGTGGAGGCCGTGACCCGCAGCCCCGAGCTGCTGCTCGCCGCCACGGAGGACCGGCTGCACCAGGAGCAGCGCGCGGCCGCCATGCCGCCCAGCGCCTCGCTCCTGGCGGACCTGCGCGCCTCCGGCCACGCCGCCGTCGTCTCCGGCGCCGGGCCCTCGGTGCTCGTGCTGTGCCCGGGCGCCGCCGCCGCCGAGGACGCCCGCGCCCTGGTGGTGACCCGCCCCGGGTGGTCGGCCCTGGAGCCGGGCGTCGCACGCGACGGCGCGCTGGTGGAGGTCCTGGCCGGCTGACCGGCGCGCGGTTCCCGCAGAAGCCCTCAGGGTGCGCGCGGCAGCGCCGATGAGGAGGGCGGAACACCGGGGGCCTCGCGGCTGTTCGGGTGACATCGGCCGGCACCGGGACGGCACCCTCCAGCTCGAGGGCGGCTGCTCCGGCCGGGTGCTATCGTGAGGGCAGCCCTGCTGGTCTGCGCCGCGGCGCCGATGTCGCCGCCTCCTGCTGGCCCCACGGGTCGAATCACCTGCCGTGGAGAACCACGGGACCTCACCGCTCTGCTGGACCTGAGCTCCGCGCTGGGTCTGCGAGCTGGGGCCCGCACGGCGACACTCCGCACCGGCTCCTCTCTGGACGCCCGGTGACCCGCCTCCGGTGTCCACCGAGGCGCTGACGAGGGGGAAGGACCTTCGTGACCGACACCACCGAGATCGCCGCGCCGGCTGAGAACGGCGCAGCGACCGACTCGGGCGCGCGCCGCACCGGGCTCACCGGTCTGCGCCTGCCGGAGCTGCAGGCCCTGGCGGTGCAGCTGGGCGTCTCCGGAACGGCCCGGATGCGCAAGAGCGAGCTGCTCGACGTCATCAAGGCCGCCCAGTCGGGTGGCCGGGCCGGTGACGAGGCCGCGCCCGCGCCCGCGCCCGCCCGCACCACCGCCGTCCGCCGGCAGCGCCGCTCCCCGGAGCAGGCGCCCACCGAGGCAGCGGCCGCGGCACCGGCCGCCGAGGCGCCCGCCGCCGAGGCAGCCCCCCAGGTCGAGGCGCCCGCCACCGAGGCTCCCCGGGCCGTGGCGCCCGCGGCGGAGGTGGCCGAGGCCAGCGGCGAGCGTCCTGCCCGTCGCACCCGGGCCCCCCGCGAGCGCTCAGAGCGCTCCGAGCGCTCCGAGCGCACAGAGCAGCCGCCGCAGGAGGTCCAGGCGCTCCTGCCCGACCTCGCAGACCTCGCTGAGGCGCGCACCCATCGGACCGAGCGCCCCGAGCGGGCTGAGCGCCCGGAGCGGGCTGAGCGCCCGGAGCGGGCTGAGCGCCCCGAGCGGGCCGAGCGCTCCGAGCGTCCTGAGCGCACGTCCGAGCGCGACGCCAGGGACCGCGCCGAGGAGGTCCGCCTCGACCTCGACCGCGCCCTGGCCGAGCGCAGCGAGCGCAACGACCGCGCCCGCCGCGAGCGCGGGGAGCAGGTCCGCGCCGACGACCGCACCGCGCCCGTCCAGCGCACGGCGGCACCGCCGCAGCAGCGCGTCGACCAGGCCGTCCCCGGCGAGGACGAGGACGACGACGACCTGCGCGGGCGCCGGGGCCGCCGCGGGCGCTACCGCGACCGCGACCGCAAGGGACGCCGCGGGCGCACCGAGCCGGGCCTGGAGGCCGAGGCGCCGGTCGAGGTCTCTCCGGACGACGTCCTCGTCCCGGTGGCCGGGATCCTCGACGTGCTCGACAACTACGCGTTCATCCGCACCTCCGGCTACCTGGCCGGCCCGAACGACGTGTACGTGCCGCTGGGCCAGGTGAAGAAGTCCGGTCTGCGCCCGGGCGACGCCGTCACCGGGGCCGTCAAGGCCCCCCGGGACGGGGAGCAGGCGCAGCAGCACACCAGCGGCGGCCGCGGTGCCCAGAAGTTCAACGCGCTGGTCCGCCTCGACACCGTCAACGGCATGCAGCCCGACGAGGCGCGCCGCCGCCCGGAGTTCGGCAAGCTGACGCCGCTGTACCCGAACGAGCGCCTGCGCCTGGAGACGGAGCCGGGCGTCCTGGCGACGCGCATCGTCGACCTGGTCGCCCCCATCGGCAAGGGCCAGCGCGGGCTCATCGTCTCGCCGCCCAAGGCCGGCAAGACGCTGATGATGCAGGCCATCGCCAACGCGATCAGCATCAACAACCCCGAGGTCCACCTCATGGTCGTGCTCGTCGACGAGCGCCCCGAGGAGGTCACGGACATGCAGCGGACCGTGAAGGGCGAGGTCATCGCCTCCACCTTCGACCGGCCCGCCTCCGACCACACCGCCGCGGCGGAGCTCGCCATCGAGCGCGCCAAGCGCCTGGTGGAGCTGGGCCACGACGTCGTCGTGCTGCTCGACTCGCTGACCCGCCTGGGCCGCGCCTACAACCTCGCCGCGCCGGCGAGCGGGCGCATCCTCTCCGGCGGTGTCGACGCGGCGGCGCTGTACCACCCCAAGAAGTTCTTCGGTGCGGCCCGCAACATCGAGAACGGCGGCTCGCTGACGATCCTCGCCTCGGCCCTGGTCGAGACGGGCTCCAAGGCCGACGAGGTCATCTTCGAGGAGTTCAAGGGCACCGGGAACATGGAGCTGCGGCTCGACCGGCGCCTCGCCGACAAGCGGGTCTTCCCCGCGGTCGACGTGAACCCGTCCGGCACGCGCCGCGAGGAGATCCTCCTCGGGCGCGAGGAGCTGGCGGTCATGTGGAAGCTGCGCCGCGTGCTCACCGCGCTGGACAGCCAGCAGGCCCTGGAGCTGCTGCTGAGCAAGCTGCGCGACACCAAGAGCAACACCGAGTTCCTCATGCAGGTCAAGGCCCAGACCCCGACGGCGGGCGCAGCGCGCCCGCCGGCGAAGGACTGACCTCCGCCAGGACGGACCGGCCGTCAGGCGCAGCGGACCCCGCGGGAAGCCCCGCGGGGTCCGCTGCGTTATGAGGAGTGCCAGTCCTGCTGGCAGACTGCTCGCCGGCTCCGGCTCACGTGCGCTCCGCTCCGAGGGAGCAGCACGACCCGGCGGCCACCGACACCGAGGAGATGCTGTGAAGAGCGAGATCCACCCGGACTACCACGAGACCACCGTGACCTGCACGTGCGGGAACACGTTCACCACGCGCAGCGCCGCCCCCGGCAGCGAGATCCGCGCGGACGTGTGCAGCGCCTGCCACCCGTTCTACACGGGCAAGCAGAAGATCCTCGACACCGGCGGTCGCATCGCGCGCTTCAACCAGCGCTACGCCAAGAAGAGCTGACACCGGCTCCCTCGGACGCCGGCCCACCCCGCGGGGTGGGCCGGCGTTCGTCGTCTGGCCGCCCGCCGACCACCCGCCCGCACGCCCAGGAGACCCCGTGAGCACCCCCGTCGACCGCCTCTCCGCGCTGCTGGCCGAGCACGCCGACGTCGAGCGCCAGCTCGCCGACCCCGCGGTGCACGCCGACGCCCCCCGCGCCCGCGCGCTGGGCCGGCGCTACGCGGAGCTGGGACGCGTCGCCGCGGCGGCCGCGGCGCGGGAGGCGGCGGCCGCGGACCTGGCCGCCGGCCGCCAGCTCGCGGCGGAGGACGCCGCCTTCGCCGAGGAGCTCCCCGCGCTGGAGGAGGCCGAGCGCGCCACCGCCGAGCGCCTGCGCGAGGTGCTGGCCCCGCGGGACCCGGAGGACGGCTCCGACGTCATCCTCGAGGTGAAGGCGGGCGAGGGCGGCGAGGAGTCTGCGCTGTTCGCCGGCGACGTGCTGCGGATGTACCTGCGCTGGGCGGAGCGCACGGGCTGGCGCACCGAGGTGCTCTCCTCCACCGACTCCGACCTGGGCGGCTACAAGGACGTCTCGGTGGCGGTGAAGCGCCGCAGCGGCGACGACGGCCCGGACGGCCCCTGGGCGCGCCTGAAGTTCGAGGGCGGCGTCCACCGGGTGCAGCGCGTGCCGGTGACGGAGTCCCAGGGGCGCATCCACACCTCCGCCGTCGGCGTCCTCGTCGTCCCCGAGGTCGAGGACGCCGGAGAGGTGGAGCTCTCCCCGAACGACCTGCGCATCGACGTCTTCAGGTCCTCCGGTCCCGGCGGCCAGAGCGTCAACACCACCGACTCCGCCGTCCGCATCACCCACCTGCCCACGGGCACGGTGGTGAGCTGCCAGAACGAGAAGAGCCAGCTGCAGAACCGCGAGCAGGCGATGCGCATCCTGCGGGCGCGCCTGCGGGCGGCCCAGCAGGAGGCCGCCGAGGCGACCGCGTCCGCGGCCCGCCGCTCCCAGGTGCGCACGGTGGACAGGTCCGAGCGGATCCGCACGTACAACTACCCGGAGAACCGCATCAGCGACCACCGCACCGGCTACAAGGCCCACAACCTCGACCAGGTGCTCGCCGGCGACCTCGACCCGGTGGTCCAGTCCTGCGTCGACGCCGACCTCGCGGCGCGCCTCGCCGACGCGGGCGCCTGAGCGGTGTCCACCACCGACGACGACGTGCGCCGCGGCGGGGACCTGTCCGCGGTGCTGCGCGCCGCCCGGACGCGCCTGGCGGCGGCGGGCGTGCCCTCCCCGGCCGTCGACGCCGACCTCCTCGCCGCCGGCGTGCTGGGCCTGGGGCTGGGCGAGCTGCGCGCCGCCTCCCTGCGCGGGACGGCGCTGACCGCGGACCAGGCGGGCCGGCTCGCCGCGCTGGTGACCCGCCGCGAGGCGCGCGAGCCCCTGCAGCACCTGCTGGGACGGGCGCCGTTCCGCGGCCTGGAGCTGCTCGTGGGCCCGGGCGTCTTCGTGCCCCGCCCGGAGACGGAGACCACCGCCGGTCTCGCCGTCCGGGCCGCGGAGCGGGTGGTGGCCAGCGGCCGGGCCCCGCTCGTGGTGGACCTGTGCACCGGCTCGGGAGCCGTGGCGCTGGCCGTGGCCGCGGAGGTGCCGGCCGCCCGCGTGGTCGCCGTCGAGCTCGACCCGGGCGCGCACGCGTGGGCCCGGCGCAACCTGGACGCGCACCCGGCGGGGGAGCGGGTGCGCCTGGTCCTGGGTGACGCGACCTCGGCGGAGGTGCTGGCCGAGCTCGACGGGACCGCGGACGTGGTGGCCTCCAACCCCCCGTACGTGCCGCCCGGCGCCGTGCCCCGCGAGCCGGAGGTCCGCGACCACGACCCGGCGCTCGCGCTGTGGGGAGGCGGCGAGGACGGCCTGCTGGTCCCGCGCGGCGTGGTCGCGCGCGCGGCGGCGCTGCTGCGGCCCGGCGGGCTCGTCGTCGTCGAGCACGCCGAGGTGCAGGGGGAGGCCCTGCGCCAGCTGCTGGCCCCACCGCAGTGGGACGGCGCGGCGACGCACGACGACCCGGGGGGCAGGCCCCGGGCGACGAGCGCCCACCGCGCCCAGCCCGCCGCGGCCTGCGCGCCGCCAGGCTCCGGCGCGTCGCAGTGACACACTGGTCGGCGTGAGCAGCCGCTACGACTGCACCGAGCCCTCCGCCCGCGAGGCGGGCCTGCGCCACGCACGCGACGCCCTCGCCCGCGGCGAGCTGGTGGTGCTGCCGACCGACACGGTGCACGGCATCGCCGCCGACGCCTTCGACGCCGACGCCGTGGCGCGCCTGCTGGCCGCCAAGGGCCGCGGGCGGGCCATGCCCCCGCCGGTGCTCGTCTCCGACGTCGCCGTCCTCGACGGCCTCGCCACGGGCGTGCCGCCGGAGGCGCGGGCGCTGGCCGAGGCGTTCTGGCCGGGCGGCCTCACGCTCGTGTGCCGCGCCCAGCCGTCGCTGCGCTGGGACCTGGGGGACACCGGCGGCACCGTGGCCGTCCGCGTCCCCGACCACGAGCTGGCGAGGGAGCTGCTGCGCTCCACCGGCCCGCTCGCGGTGAGCAGCGCCAACCGCACGGGCCAACCCGCGGCGACGACGGCCGCCGAGGCGGAGGCCCAGCTGGGCGACTCCGTGGCCGCCTACCTCGACGACGGGCAGCCCGCCCGCACCGACGCCCCGCCCTCCACCATCGTGGACGCGACCGGTGATCGCCTGCGCGTGCTCCGGCGCGGCGCGGTGCCCACGACGGCGCTGCGCATGGTGGTCCCCGTCGACGACGAGGACGAGCCGACAGGGTGAGGGCCTACCTCCTCCTGCTGCTCCTGGCAGCGGGCACCACCTACCTCGCCACCCCGATCGCCCGGCGCGTCGCCGAGCGGGCGGGGGCGATGACGGCGGTGCGCGACCGCGACGTCCACTCGGTGCCGACGCCGCGGCTGGGCGGGCTGGCGATGCTCGCCGGGGTGGTGGTGGCCTTCGCGGCCGCCAGCGGGATGCCCTTCCTCGACAACCTCTTCCTCGACAACCGCGCGCCCTGGGCCGTGCTCGGGGCGGCGGCCATCGTCAGCCTGCTGGGCGTCGCCGACGACGTCTGGGGCCTGGACCCGCTGACCAAGCTGGCCGGTCAGGTGCTGGCCGCCGGACTCATGGCCTGGCAGGGGGTGCAGCTGTACAGCCTGCCCTGGGGCGGCGGGCTCATCGTCGGGTCCGCGGGGCTCTTCCTGGCGGTCACGGTGCTCGCCGTGGTCGTGGGCATCAACGCCGTGAACTTCGTCGACGGGCTCGACGGGCTCGCGGCGGGGGTGGTGGGCATCGGCGGTGCCGCCTTCTTCATCTACTCCTACCTGTTCACCCGCACGGTCAACGAGGAGAACTACGCGAACCTCGGCTCGCTGACGGTCGCGGTGCTCGTCGGCGTCTGCCTGGGCTTCCTGCCCCACAACGCCCACCCGGCGCGGATCTTCATGGGCGACTCGGGCTCGATGCTCATCGGCCTGCTCCTCGCCGCGTCAGCGGTCTCCGTCACGGGCCAGGTCGACCCGGCCGTCATCGGCCAGATCAGCGGCGCCCAGGTGGCGCCGGTCTTCCTCCCGGTGCTCCTGCCCATCGCCGTGCTGCTGCTCCCGCTCACCGACCTCGTCTGGGCGGTCGTGCGCCGCGTGCTGGCGGGGCAGTCGCCGTTCGCCGCCGACAAGCTGCACCTGCACCACCGCCTGCTCTCCCTCGGCCACACCCACGGGCGGGCGGTGCTCGTCCTGTGGCTGTGGACCGCGGTGGTCGCCTTCGGCGCCATCTCCCTGGCCTTCGTCCCGCTCGAGCTGGCGCTGCCCGGCTGGGGCGCGGCGCTGGTCATCGCGGGGCTGGTGACGCTCGGTCCCGCGCGGCGGCGGGCGCGCACGCACGGCCCGGTGCTCCTGAGGCAGCGCGGTGGCGGGGCGCCCCCGGAGACCGCTCCCGGGACGGAGGCGGCGTCCGATCGGGTGAGGCGTCCGTCACGTCCGCGGCCCCCCGCGGAGCCGCAGCGCAGCACCGGGGCGCAGCCCCAGGGGCGCTCCGCGCCGACCGGGGGACCGCCTCCCCGCGTCTAGGATCGGGTGCGCCCCACCGCCTTCTGACGTCTGGAGACGCCCGTGCAGGCCTCGCGCCCGCAGGACCCCTACCGCGCCATGCTCCTCGGCGGCTCGCTGCCCGCCGCCGCCGTCGCCGTCGTGGCGGTGGTGGTCTTCTCGGTCGTGGCGGGCGGGCTCGGGGCCGCCGGCGCCGTCACCGCAGCCCTGCTGGTGGGGGTGACGTTCGCGGCCAGCACGCTGGTGCTGCAGAAGGTGCGCCACCTGGAGCCCGTCATCGTGCTGGGCATCGCGATGGTCGGCTACATGACCGTCGTGCTCCTGCTGGGGCTCTTCCTCGTCCTCTTCAAGGACGCGACCTGGCTGTCGCCCGTCGCGTTCGCCGTCTCGGCGTGCGCGGTGTCGCTGGCGTGGACGGTCGGGCAGGTCTGGGCCTTCACGCGCGTCCGCACCCTGCTGTTCGACCAGCCGGCCGACAGCTCCGGCGCCGCCGACCGCTCGTCCTCCCGGTGACGGGCACCCGGACGGTCAGGAGCACCTCCGCCGTCCGATACGGTGTTCCCGCTCACGCAGGTGGTGCTCAGGGATGCGGACGACGTAGCCCGCTCGAGATCGCACCCACCCGGCCGCACTTCGACCGAGAGGATGCCCACGGATGATCGGTGTGCCGGCTTCAGCGGGCTTCGTGCCCCCGAGTCCCGCCGACTTCTGGCAGCCGCTGATCGGTGACGGCGCGTTCGCCATCACCCGTCCGATGTTCCTCATCGTGCTGACCACCGCGGCCATCTGCCTGGTGCTCGTGCTGGGGACCCGCCGCCTGTCGCTGGTCCCGGGCCGCGGCCAGTGGGCGCTCGAGGGCGTGTACGGCTTCGTGCGCAACTCCGTCGGGCGCGACGTCATCGGCGCCGCCCACGTGCGCCCGTACCTCGGGCTGCTGCTCGCCATCTTCACGCTGGTGCTCGTCAACAACCTGATGGGCATCACGCCGTTCGTCCAGTACCCGACCTTCAGCCGGATCGGCTTCCCGCTGGTCCTGGCCATCGGCGTCTGGTTCGTCTACATCGGTGCGCAGCTGCGCCGCAACGGCGTGGGCGGCACCCTGCGGCACCTCGTGCCGGCGGGGCTGCCCATCGCCGCCGTGCCCGTGGTCTTCGTGCTGGAGCTGCTGACCTTCCTGGTCATCCGCCCGGTCACGCTGGCCCTGCGTCTGTTCGGCAACATGTTCGCCGGCCACACGCTGCTGCTGCTCTTCGCCCTGGGCGGGGAGTACATGCTCCTGCACGGCGGCGCGTTCCTGAAGGTCGTCTCCATCCCGACCTTCGCCATCTTCCTGTTCATCACGGCCTTCGAGATCCTCGTCTCGTTCCTGCAGGCCTACGTCTTCGTCCTGCTGACCTCGCTGTACATCGCTGAGGCCTACGCGGACGACCACTGAGAGACACCACAGGACCCCCCACCACCCACCACGACCGCTCGGTCGATCGACCGCGCGGTAGAACGAGAGGAACGGATCTATGGAAGGCAGTCTCGGGATCGTCGGCTACGGCCTGTCCGCCATCGGGCCGGGCGTCGGCGTCGGCCTGATCTTCGCCGCGTACGTCAGCGGCGTCGCCCGCCAGCCGGAGGCGCGCGGCATGCTCCAGACGATCGCCATCCTCGGCTTCGTGCTCTGCGAGCAGTTCGCCATCTTCGGCATCGCGCTCGCGTTCGTCTTCGGCTGACGCCGGGCCCGTAGCTAGCAGGAGGAGAGCAGAGCATGACACCGGTCCTCACCGCGGAGACGGGGTTCTGGGCTGAGGCCTACCCGGTCATCCCGCACCCGGGCGAGATCATCGCCGGGACCATCTGCTTCATCATCCTCCTGGTGGTCGCCTACAAGGTCGCCGTGCCGCGTCTGGAGACGATGCTGGCCCAGCGCCAGGCAGCCATCCAGGGCGGCATGGAGAAGGCCGAGAAGGCTCAGGCCGAGGCTGCTGCGGCGCTGGAGGAGTACCGCGCCCAGCTCGCCGACGCCCGTGCCGAGGCCGCGCGCATCCGTGAGGAGGCGCGCGCCGAGGGCGCCAAGATCATCGTCGAGATGCGCGAGCGCGCCGCCGCCGAGGCAGAGCGCATCACCGAGTCGGCGGGTCGCCAGGTCGAGGCCGAGCGCCAGGCAGCCGTGACGTCGCTGCGCACCGAGCTGGGTGGCCTGGCCACCGAGCTCGCCGGACGCATCGTGGGCGAGTCCCTCACCGACTCGGCGCGCCAGTCGCGCATCGTGGAGCGCTTCCTCACCGAGCTCGAGCAGTCCTCGCCCGAGGAGGTGCGCGCCAGCGCCACCACCGCGGAGCCGGCCGCGCCGAGCACCGGTGGGGTCACGGGTGGCTCCCACGCCGCGCCGCGGGGCACGGGCCGCTGATGCGCGGCGCCTCGCGAGACTCCCTCGCCGCGGCCCAGGAGCGGCTCGAGCCGCTCCTGGCTCGGGGTGGCGCTTCTGCGCTCGGCCAGGAGCTGTACGCGGTGGCCGGCCTCCTCGACTCCTCGGTCGGGCTGCGCCGGGCGCTGACGGACAGCTCCCGCGCCGAGGCCGACCGCGCGGCCCTGGCCCAGCGCCTGCTCGCCTCCCAGGTCTCCGGTCCCACGCTCGACGTGGTGTCCGGTCTGGTGCGGGCCCGCTGGTCCGAGCAGCGCGACCTCGGTGACGCCCTGGAGGCCCTCGGCACCCAGGCGATGCTGGCCGGGGCCGAGTCCGACGGGGTCTTGGACACCGTCGAGGACGAGCTGTTCCGCTTCTCCCGCCTCGTGGCCGGGGACCGCGCCCTCACCGCGGCCCTGGACGACGGGCGGGCCACCCCGGCGCAGCGCGGAGCCCTGGTCGACGACCTGCTGGCCCGCCGCGCCGACCCCACCACCGCGGCGCTCGTGCGCCAGGTGGTCACCGCCCCGCGGGGCCGCCGGGTCTCCGGCGCCCTGGACGACCTCCTCGAGGCCGCCGCCGCCCGGCGCGCGCGCCTGCTGGCCGTCGTGACCGCCGCCGTGCCGCTCACCGCGGTGCAGCAGGACCGCCTCGCCGCCGGGCTCGCCCGCGTGTACGGCAAGCGGGTGCAGGTCCAGGTCGAGGTCGACCCCGAGGTGCTCGGCGGCCTGCGCGTGCAGGTCGGCGGCGAGGTCCTCGACGCCACCACCGCCAGCCGCCTGGCCGCCGCCCGCCGCCGCGTGGTCGGCTGACCCCGCTGCGGCGGGGACACTAGACACACTGACGAACCACCCACGAACAGGGAGCAGGGACAGACGATGGCGGAGCTCACCATCCGGCCTGAGGAGATCCGCGGTGCGCTGGAGGACTTCGTCTCCTCCTTCTCGCCCAGCGGCAGTTCCCGCGAGGAGATCGGCACGGTCAGCGAGGCCGGCGACGGCATCGCGCGCATCGAGGGCCTGCCCGGGGCCATGGCCAACGAGCTGCTCCGCTTCGAGGACGGCACCCTCGGCCTCGCGCTGAACCTCGAGGAGCGCGAGATCGGCGCCATCGTGCTCGGCGAGTTCGCCGGCATCGAGGCCGGCCAGGCCGTGCACCGCACCGGTGAGGTGCTGTCCGCCCCCGTGGGCGACGCCTTCCTCGGCCGCGTGGTCGACCCCCTCGGCAACCCGATCGACGGCCTCGGCGAGATCAAGGCCGAGACCACCCGCGCCCTGGAGCTCCAGGCCCCGTCGGTGGTGCAGCGCAAGTCGGTGCACGAGCCGCTGCAGACCGGCATCAAGGCCATCGACGCGATGATCCCGATCGGCCGCGGCCAGCGCGAGCTCATCATCGGCGACCGCCAGACCGGCAAGACGGCGATCGCGCTCGACACGATCATCAACCAGAAGGCCAACTGGGAGTCCGGCGACCCGAAGAAGCAGGTCCGCTGCATCTACGTGGGCATCGGCCAGAAGGGCTCCACGATCGCCTCCGTGCGCGGCGCCCTCGAGGACGCCGGCGCCATGGAGTACACGACCATCGTGGCCTCCCCGGCGTCCGACCCGGCCGGCTTCAAGTACCTCGCCCCCTACACCGGCTCGGCCATCGGCCAGCACTGGATGTACGGCGGCAAGCACGTCCTGATCATCTTCGACGACCTGTCCAAGCAGGCCGAGGCCTACCGCGCCGTGTCGCTGCTGCTGCGCCGCCCGCCGGGCCGCGAGGCCTACCCGGGCGACGTCTTCTACCTGCACTCCCGGCTGCTGGAGCGCTGCGCGAAGCTGTCGGACGAGCTGGGCGCCGGCTCCATGACGGGCCTGCCGCTGATCGAGACCAAGGCGAACGACGTGTCGGCGTACATCCCGACCAACGTCATCTCCATCACGGACGGGCAGATCTTCCTGCAGTCCGACCTCTTCAACGCCAACCAGCGCCCCGCCGTCGACGTGGGCATCTCGGTGTCCCGCGTGGGTGGCGACGCGCAGATCAAGGCGATGAAGAAGGTCTCCGGCACGCTGAAGCTGGAGCTGGCGCAGTACCGGTCGCTGCAGGCGTTCGCGCTGTTCGCCTCCGACCTCGACGCCGCCAGCCGCAACCAGCTGGCCCGCGGTGAGCGCCTGACCGAGCTGCTCAAGCAGCCGCAGTACTCCCCGTTCCCGGTGGAGGAGCAGGTCGTCTCCGTCTGGGCCGGCACCAACGGCAAGATGGACAAGATCCCGGTCGAGGACGTCCGCCGCTGGGAGACCGAGCTGCTGGAGCACCTGCGCCGCAACGACGTCGCGCTGAGCACCATCCGCGAGACCGGGCAGCTGGGTGACGACACCGTCGCCGCGCTCACCAAGGCCGTGGACGAGTTCAACGCCGGCTTCCGCACCTCCGAGCAGGGCGGCGGCTCCGAGGAGTCCTCGTCCGAGGAGGCTCTGGACGACGTCCAGAACGAGCAGATCGTCCGGCAGAAGTCCTGACGTGACCGCGCTGACGATGACGACGACGACGAGAGGAGGCTCCGGTGGCCGGGCAGCTGCGTGAGTACCGGGGTCGCATCAAGTCGACCCAGTCGATCCAGAAGATCTTCCGCGCGATGGAGCTCATCGCGACGTCGCGCATCGCCAAGGCGCGCCAGGCGGTGGCCGCCTCCAGCCCGTACGCCCGGGCGCTGACGCGGGCGGTCTCGGCGGTGGCCACCTACACCGACGCCGAGCACCCCCTGCTCACCGAGCGGGAGGACCCGAAGCGCGCCGCGGTGCTCGTCGTCACGAGCGACCGCGGCATGGCGGGCGCCTACTCCTCCAACACGCTCCGCGAGGCTGAGCGCCTGGTCGCGACGCTGCGCGAGCGCGGCGTGGAGCCGGTGCTGTACGTGCTGGGCCGCAAGGGCGTGACGTACTTCCGCTTCCGCCGGCGGACCATCGAGGCCGAGTGGACCGGGTCCTCGGAGTCGCCCACCTACGAGCTGGCCGACGAGGTCGGCGAAGCCCTGGTGGCGGCCTTCCAGAAGACGGGTGCGGACGGCGGCGTGGACGAGATCCACGTGGTCTCCACGCGCTTCCTGTCGATGGTGACCCAGGAGCCGCAGGCCCTGCGCCTGCTGCCCCTCGAGGTGGTCGAGGGCGTCGAGGCGCCCCCGAGCAACGAGGTGCTGCCCCTGTACAGCTTCGAGCCGGACCCCGAGACCGTGCTCGACGCGCTGCTCCCGCGCTACATCAGCGCTCGCATCTACAACCTGCTCCTGCAGGCGTCCGCCAGCGAGCACGCCGCTCGCCAGCGCGCGATGAAGGCCGCCGGCGACAACGCCGACGACATCATCAAGGACTTCACCCGGCTGGCGAACCAGGCCCGCCAGGCGGAGATCACGCAGGAGATCTCCGAGATCGTCAGCGGCGCTGACGCCATGACCTCGGCCCGCTGACCACCGCCTAGATCGTCCGCTGAGAGGACCGCACCGAGATGACCGCGACCACCACCGAGCGCCCCCACTCCGCCGCTGCCCCGGCGACCGGCCGCATCATCCGGGTGACCGGACCGGTCGTCGACGTCGAGTTCCCCGCGGACGGGATGCCCGACATCTACAACGCCCTCACGATCGACTACACGCTGCTGGGCGAGGCGACCTCGTTGACCCTCGAGGTCGCCCAGCACATCGGTGACAACCAGGCCCGCGCCATCGCGCTCAAGCCCACCGACGGCCTCGTGCGCGGCATGGAGGTCAAGGACACCGGCAGCCCCATCTCGGTGCCGGTCGGTGACGTGACCCTGGGCCACGTCTTCAACGTCAACGGCGTGCCGCTCAACCTCGCCGACGGCGAGACCCTCGAGATCACCGACCGCTGGCCGATCCACCGCAAGGCCCCGGCCTTCGACCAGCTCGAGTCGAAGACCACGATGTTCGAGACCGGCATCAAGGTCATCGACCTGCTGACCCCGTACGTGCAGGGCGGCAAGATCGGCCTGTTCGGCGGCGCCGGTGTCGGCAAGACCGTGCTGATCCAGGAGATGATCCAGCGCGTCGCCCAGAACCACGGCGGTGTGTCGGTGTTCGCCGGCGTCGGCGAGCGGACCCGCGAGGGCAACGACCTCATCGGCGAGATGGAGGAGGCCGGCGTCTTCGACAAGACCGCGCTGGTCTTCGGCCAGATGGACGAGCCGCCGGGCACCCGCCTGCGCGTCGCCCTGAGCGCCCTGACGATGGCCGAGTACTTCCGCGACGTCCAGAACCAGGACGTGCTGCTCTTCATCGACAACATCTTCCGGTTCACCCAGGCCGGCTCGGAGGTGTCGACCCTGCTGGGCCGCATGCCCTCCGCCGTGGGCTACCAGCCCAACCTCGCCGACGAGATGGGCGTGCTGCAGGAGCGCATCACCTCGACCCGCGGCCACTCGATCACCTCGCTGCAGGCCATCTACGTGCCGGCGGACGACTACACCGACCCGGCCCCGGCCACGACGTTCGCGCACCTCGACGCGACCACCGAGCTCTCCCGCGAGATCGCGAGCCGCGGCCTGTACCCGGCCGTGGACCCCCTGAGCTCGACCAGCCGCATCCTCGACCCGCGCTTCCTGGGCCAGGACCACTACCAGACGGCGACGCGCGTCAAGCAGATCCTGCAGCGCAACAAGGAGCTGCAGGACATCATCGCCATCCTCGGCGTCGACGAGCTGTCCGAGGAGGACAAGGTCGTCGTCAACCGCGCCCGCCGCATCCAGCAGTTCCTCAGCCAGAACACCTACATGGCGGAGAAGTTCACCGGCGTCCCGGGCTCGACCGTGCCGCTGAAGGACACCGTCGAGTCGTTCCGGATGATCGCTGACGGCGAGTACGACCACGTCGCCGAGCAGGCCTTCTTCAACGTCGGCTCCATCGAGGACGTCGAGAAGAAGTGGGCTCAGATCAAGAAGGAGACCGGCGAGTGAGCCTGCAGGTGCAGGTGGTCTCGGCCGAGCGCGAGGTGTGGACGGGCGAGGCCAGCATGGTGCTCGCCCGCACCCTCGAGGGTGAGATCGGCATCCTCACCGGTCACGAGCCGATGCTCGCGGTCCTCGCCGAGGGCGAGGTCCGCGTGGACGGCGTCGGCGGCAGCGGTGGCGTCACCGCCCAGGTCGACGGTGGCTTCCTGTCCGTCGAGCATGACACCGTGCTCGTCGTCGCCGAGCGCGCCCGCGTGGGCGATCGAGCCTCCAGCTGACAGCCAGCTGACAGGTTGCCCCTCGAGACCCTCCTCCTGGACGTCGCGGTCGCCGCGGCGTCGGCCCTGGTGCTGCTCGCCCTCCTGCTCGTGGGGGTGGCGCTGCGGCGCCGGGCGCTGGTCAAGGTGCCCGGCAGCTTCGAGTGCGCGGTGCGCCGGCGCGGGCGGGCGTGGACGGTGGGCATCGGCAGGTTCGGGAGCCACCACGTGCAGTGGTGGAGCGTGCTGTCGCTGCGGCCGGGACCGCGCTCGACCTGGGCGCGCACCGACCTCGAGGTGGTCGGGCGCCGCTCACCCGGCGCGGAGGAGGGCCTCGCGCTGCAGCCGGGCGACGTCGTGGTGCGGTGCACCCACCGCGGCGCCTGCCTCGAGCTGGGCATGAGCCCCGACGCGGCGACGGGCTTCACGTCCTGGCTGGAGGCGGCGCCACCGGGGGCGCCCGGGCACCCGGCGCTCTGAGCGCGCGGAGTCCTGGCGCTCCGAGGCGGCCCTCAGGCCGCCTCGAGCAGCGCCCTGGCGATGCTGGCGTCCTCCGGGAAGACGAGCACCCGCGGCCCGTCGGTGGTGGGGGCGAGCGTCGCGCGCAGCCCCGCCGAGACCAGCCGCTGGCGGTCCACCTCGGCCTCCACGAACGTGCCCGGTTCGCTCACCACGACGAGCAGCCCGTACTCGCTGGCCTTGCCCGCGCGGGGCTGGCGCGCCACGAGGGAGTGGCCGCGGGAGAAGGTCCAGCGCAGGGCGAGCACCAGGACGCCCAGCATCACCAGGGACAGGCCGAACGTCGTCCACGCCCCGAGCGCCGTGCCGCTCGCGCTCACACCCATCCGCCCATGGTGCGACAGCCGCACACGGCGCACCAGGGGGACCCCCGCGCCGGTGGCGCCGCTGCCCCGGGTCTTCTTGCACTTCCCGCGGAAAGTGCGGGATCGGCGGGGGTCTGTAGCGCACTTTCCGCGGAAAGTGCGCGACGGGCGGGGGTGTGTGGCGCACTTTCCGCGGAAAGTGCGAAGAGGGCGGGGGTCAGAAGAGGCGGGACTCGACGTCGTCCACGCCGCGCAGCGCGTCGTAGTCGAGCACGAGGCAGCGGATGCCCCGGTCGGTGGCCAGGACCCGGGCCTGCGGCCGGATCTCCTGGGCGGCGAGCACGCCCTCGACGGGCGCCAGCAGCGGGTCGCGGTTGAGCAGCTGCAGGTAGCGGGTGAGCTGCTCGACGCCGTCGATCTCCGCGCGGCGCTTGACCTCGACCGCCACCGTGCCGCCGTGGGGGGAGCGCACCAGCAGGTCGACCGGGCCGATGGCCGTGGGGTACTCGCGGCGCACCAGCTGGTGGCCCTCCCCGAGCAGCTCGACCTGCTCGGCCAGCAGCTTCTGCAGCTGCGCCTCCACGCCGTCCTTGACCAGGCCGGGGTCGGTGCCGAGCTCGTGGGTGGAGTCGTGCAGGACCTCGTGCACGGCCACCACGAGCCGGTCCTCCGTCTTCGACGCGCTGACCGTCCAGACCTCCTGGGCGCCCGCCTCGGCGTGGGGGCCCGTGGCGGGTCCCACCGCGAGCGAGCACGGCGGGCTCATCCAGTTCAGGGGCTTGTACGATCCGCCGTCGGCGTGCACGAGCACGCTGCCGTCGGCCTTGACGAGCAGCAGGCGGGTGGCGAGGGGCAGGTGGGCGTTGAGCCGCCCCTCGTAGTCGACCGAGCAGCGGGCGATGACGAGGCGCACGAGCGCGCAGGTTACCCAGCCTCGAAGATGGGGTGGTGCCGCGCCGTCGTCCTCAGCCCGTCCAGCGCTCCGCCGGCCGGCGCGGCGCGCGGTCGCAGGCGCGCCAGGTGGGTGCGCCCGAGCCCACCCGCCCGGTCGGGTGGGCCACGGGGGAGAGCGCCCCGGACGGCGACTGGCTGGTGCGGGCGGTGCCCGGCGCCGCCGCGCTCAAGCCGTACCGCTGCCCCGGGTGCGACCAGCTGATCCCGCCCGGCACGGCGCACGTGGTGGCCTGGCCCGCCGACGCGCCTCCCGGCGTCGGGCCGTCCGAGCGCCGGCACTGGCACCGGTCCTGCTGGCGGTCCCGGGCGCACCGCCGGCCCGGCTGACCCGGTCGCTGACCCGGTCGCCGATCCACCCGCGCGGGCGGCGTCGCGTGGTTACCGTGGGCCGCATGCTCGTCGCCTTCTCCGTCGCGCCCACCGCCGCCAGCGACTCTGACGGCTCGGTGACCCAGGCGGTCGCCGCGGCGGTGCGGGTGGTCCGCTCCAGCGGGCTGCCGCACCGCACCGACGCGATGTTCACCACGCTCGAGGGCGAGTGGGACGAGTGCATGGACGTCGTGCGCCGCGCCTGCGAGGCCGTCGCCGCCAGCAGCCCCCGCGTGTCCCTCGTCCTCAAGGCCGACATCCGCCCCGGACGGACGGGCGAGCTGCAGGGCAAGCTGGACAGGCTCGAGGCCGCCGTCGAGCGCGCCGAGGGCGAGCCCGGCCGCGGCCAGTGACGCGGTGACCCGGTGACCGGTGCGGTGCCGGTGGCAGGGGTGTCGGAGGTGGCGGGGGTCTCGGGGGAGGCGCCGGTGGCCGGGCACGGCACCCGCCGCGAGCTCCGGGCGTCTCGTGCGGCACCCGGCGGCCCCGGGCGCCGGCGGACGGCGCTGCTGGCGCTGCTGGCGGTGCTGCTCCTGGGCGCCGGCGGTCTGCTGGCCACGGTGGCCCGCCCGGTGGAGAGCGTCAGCGCCGCTCTCCCGCTCGCACCCGCGACACCGCTCGTCGTCCTGTCGCCGCAGCTGCTGGCCTCCCGCGACGGGCAGGTGGTGGTCACCGCCCGCGGGGACGGTCCCGTGCTCCTGGCCCGGGGCGGAGCCGGTGACGTGGCGGCCTGGGCCCGGGGCACCACCAGCTCCTCGGCGACGGGGCTCGACGACGACGGCGGCGTCCGCGTGGAGCGCGCCGACGGCGCCGCGTCCGCGCCCGACCCCGCCGGCAGCGACCTCTGGACCGCCCAGCAGCGCGGGGAGGGACGGGCGCAGCTTCGCCTCGGGCCCTCCAGCGCGCTGGGCGCCGGCGCGCAGGCGGTGCTGGTGGCCTCCGACGGGGCCTCGCCCGCCCCGGCCCGCGTGGAGGTCACCTGGAGCAGCCGGCCGGTGCCGCCGCCCGCCTGGGTGGTCCTCGGTGCCGGTGCGGCCTGCGCCGCCGTCGCCGCGGTCGGCGCGCGCCGCGGCGCAGGGACCCCCGCGTGAGGCGCGCCCGCGTCGTCGTCGCCGGTCTCAGCGCGGCCGTGGCGCTGCTCCTGGTGGCGGTCGGCTGCACGAGCGGTCACGAGGCCGGGCGAGGCACCTCCGACGGGACCGGGGCACCGTCGGCCGCCGTGGCCGCGCCGCAGCTGGCGCGCATCCTCGGCGCGGTGGCGCAGGTGCGCCCCGACGGCCTGGACGCCCGCTTCGCCGGCGCGGAGCTCGAGGTGCGCCGGGCCGCGCTGACCGTGCGCGCGCAGGTGCCCACCAGCCCCGAGCCGGCGCCGCTGGCGGGCGACCGGCTCCTCACGGCGGTCCCGCCGCCGGGGGAGTGGCCGCGCTGGTTCCTGACCGCCCTGCAGCCGGGCGGCGGTGCCGTCCCGCAGGTGGTGGTGCTCGTGCAGGACGGCCCGCGCGACCCGTACCGCGTGGTGGCGTCCGCGGCCGTCCTGCCGGGGGCCTCCCTGCCGCAGCCCGCGACCACCGGCGGCGCCGCCGTGCCGCTGGCCGCCGACGCCGCGGGGCTGGCCCTCACGCCCGCGCAGGCCCTCGAGGGCTACGCGGACGTCCTGACGCGCGGCGCCGAGGCGCCCGCTGCCGCGTCGCTCGCCGACGACCCCCTGCGCGCGCAGGTGCTCAGCGAGCAGCAGGCCGAGCGGGACGGCGTGTCCGCCTACGTCGACTACGCCGCGTCGCACACCCCGCGCGAGGGCGCCCTGTGGTCGCTGCGGACCACCGACGGCGGCGCTCTCGTGGTGGGCGTGCTGTCCGGCAGGCGCAGCTTCACCCCGCGGGCGGCCGGCGTGAGCCAGACGCTGCCGCCGGACCTCGCCGCGCTGGCGGGACGCGACACGGCCCCGCAGGGCCTGGAGGTGAGCACGTCCGAGGTCGTCGTCCTGCGGGTCCCCACCTCGGGCCAGGCGGCCCTGGTGGCGGGCCAGCGGGGCACCACCGGGGTGGTCGTGCGCTGAGGCGCCTGGGGGAGGATGGGGGCATGAGCACCCCGGCGAGCCGCCCCGGCCCGCGCCTGAACCTGCGCGGCGCCGTCGACCTCTCTGGCCTGGCCAACCGCCCCCAGCGCCCGGCCGCACCGGCAGCCTCCGCGGCCGCCCCGACGGCCGCGCCCGCGGACGGCGCGGCGCCCCCGGAGGGCCAGGTCCCGGCAGGGGCTGCGAGCGTGGTCCTCGACGTCACCGACGCCGAGTTCGCCTCGCTCGTCCAGCTGTCGGCGCAGGTGCCCGTGGTGGTGGACCTGTGGGCCACCTGGTGCGGGCCGTGCAAGCAGCTCTCGCCGGTGCTGGAGCGCCTCGCCGAGGAGTACGCGGGGGCGTTCCTGCTGGCCAAGGTCGACGTCGACGCCAACCCGCAGATCGCCGCGGCGTTCCAGGTGCAGTCGATCCCCACCGTGGTCGCCGTGCTCGCCGGCCAGCCCGTGCCGCTGTTCCAGGGCGCCTACCCCGAGCCGCAGGTGCGCCAGGTCCTCGACGAGCTGCTCAAGGTGGCCGCTGCCAACGGCGTCACCGGCCGCGTGCCCGGTGCCGGCGGTGGTGGCGCCGACGGCGCCGACGGTGCCGGCCTCCCCGCGGAGCCGCCCGTGCCGCCGCTGCACGCCGAGGCGCGCGAGGCCATCACCCGCGGCGACCTCGACGCCGCCGCCGACGCCTACCGCCGGGCGCTCGCCGAGGCGCCCGCGGACGCGGAGGCCGCCGTCGGCCTGGCCAGCATCGAGCTGCGCCGCCGCACCCGCGGGACCCAGGCCGCGCAGGCCCTCACCGCCGCCGACGCCGCCCCCGCGGACCTCGAGGCGGGCCTGCTCGCCGCGGACCACCAGGTGCTGGCCGGGGACGCCGAGGGGGCCTTCCGCCGGCTGGTCGCGCTCGTGCGCACCTCCCACGGCGACGACCGGGACGCCGTGCGGGCTCGCCTGGTGGAGCTGTTCGAGGTGGTGGGGGCCGAGGACCCCCGCGTCGCCGCGGCCCGCCGCAGCCTGGCGGCCGCGCTCTACTGAGCCCGGCCGGGCCCGACCCCAGCACGACGGACGAGGCGGCCGCACCCCCGGGGGGGTGCGGCCGCCTCGTCGTTCGGGAGGGCGGGGAGGTCAGGCCTTCTCGTCCTCGTTCTTGAGGTACTCCGGCGGGTCTGCCGCCACGACGAGCTCGTCGAGGGCCGCGCCGTCGGTCTCACGGGCCTCCGCCTCGGAGACGTCAGCCGTCGGCTGCTCCTCCTCGGCCGGCTCGGACGCCGCCACGGCCGAGGCCCCCTCGGCCGGCGGCCACTGCTCGGGGGTGAACCACACCGCCCCCAGCGGCGGGATGCGCACCAGCGCCGAGGCCGGCTGGCCCCAGTGCGGCTCGGGCGCCACCTCGACAGACCCGCCGTTCGTCACGCCGGAGCCGCCGTAGCGGCTGTCGTCGGTGTTGATGACCTCGGTCCAGCGCCCCGCGCCCGGGAAGCCGAGGCGGTAGTCCTCGTGGGGCACGCCCGCGAAGTTGACGATGAAGACCAGCGGGCGGCGCTGGGTGTCCCAGCGGATGAACGAGAACGTGTTGTGCGAGGAGTCGTCGGCGCTGATCCACGAGAAGCCCGCGGGGTCGGTGTCGAGCTCGTACAGCGCCGGGGTCTCCTTGTAGACCCGGTTCAGGTCGGTGAGGGCCGCCAGGACGCCCGCGTGCAGCGGCTGGTCGAGCAGCCACCAGTCCAGGCCGCGGCCCTCGGACCACTCGGCCTCCTGGCCGAACTCCTGGCCCATGAAGAGCAGCTGCTTGCCCGGGTGGGCCCACATGAACGCCAGGAAGGCGCGCAGCGTGGCCACCTGCTGCCAGCGGTCACCGGGGGCCTTGCGGAGCAGCGAGCCCTTGCCGTGCACGACCTCGTCGTGGCTGATGGGCAGCACGTAGTTCTCGGAGTACGCGTAGACCATGGCGAAGGTCATCTCGCCGTGGTGCCAGCTGCGGTTGACCGGGTCCTCGCCGAGGTAGCGCAGCGAGTCGTGCATCCAGCCCATGTTCCACTTCAAGCCGAAGCCCAGGCCGCCGGCGTCGGTGGGACGCGTGACGCCCGGCCAGGCCGTGGACTCCTCGGCGATCATGACGATGCCGGGCACCCGCTTGTAGGCGGTGGCGTTGACCTCCTGGAGGAACTCGATGGCCTCCAGGTGCTCGCGGCCGCCGAAGCGGTTGGGCACCCACTGCCCGCTCTGGCGGGAGTAGTCGAGGTAGAGCATCGAGGCGACGGCGTCGACGCGCAGGCCGTCGATGTGGAACTCCTGCAGCCAGTACACGGCGTTGGCCACGAGGAAGTTGCGGACCTCGGGGCGGCCGTAGTCCGGCACGAGGGTGCCCCAGTCGGGGTGCTCGCCCTTGCGCGGGTCCGGGTACTCGTACAGCGGCTCGCCGTCGAAGCGCGCCAGCGCCCACTCGTCCTTGGGGAAGTGCGCGGGCACCCAGTCGAGGATGACGCCGAGGCCGGCCCGGTGGAGCCTGTCGACGAGGTACTTGGCGTCGTCGGGGGTGCCCAGGCGCGAGGTCGGGGCGTAGTAGCCGGTGACCTGGTAGCCCCAGGAGCCGCCGAAGGGGTGCTCGGCGATGGGCAGCAGCTCGACGTGGGTGAAGCCCGCGGCGGAGGCGTACTCGGCCAGCTGGTCGGCGGCCTCGCGGTAGTCCAGGCCCGGGCGCCAGGAGGCCAGGTGCACCTCGTACACGCTCATCGGAGCGGCGGTCGCGTCGGTGCGGGCCCGCTGGGCCAGCCACTCGTCGTCGGTCCAGGAGTACGTCGACTCGGTGACCACCGACGCGGTCAGCGGCGGGACCTCGGTGGCGCGGGCCATCGGGTCCGCCTTCTCGACCCACCCCCCGGCCTGGGTCTGGATGCGGAACTTGTAGCGGGTGCCCACGCCCACCCCGGGCAGGAAGACCTCCCACACCCCTGAGCTGCCCAGGGAGCGCATCGCGCTCTGGCGACCGTCCCAGCCGTTGAAGTCGCCGACGACCTGCACGGCGCGCGCCCGCGGCGCCCAGACGGCGAAGGAGGTCCCGTCCACGGCGCCCATGGCCCCGGGCCAGTGCCGCACGTGGGCGCCCAGGACGGTCCAGAGGTCCTCGTGGCGCCCCTCGGAGATGAGGTGGAGGTCGAAGGGGGTCAGGGTGGGCAGGAAGCGGTAGGGGTCGTCCAGGAGCTGGGCCTGCTCGCCCGGCATCGTCACCTCCACCCGGTAGTCGGTGACCGCGTCGCCCGGCATGACCGCCGCCCACACGCCGTCGGCCTGGTGGGCGAAGGGGGTGCGGACGCCGTCCGGGGTCAGCAGGACCACCTGCTCGGCCAGCGGCCGCAGGGTGCGCACGGTGATGGTGCCGTCGGGCGCCTGGTGGGCTCCCAGGACGTCGTGGGGGAAGGGGCTCTCACCCCGCGCCACCTGGCGCAGGAGCTCGACGTCGAGGCTGGAGGGAGCCGGGCTGGTGTCCATGACCCTCACCCTGGCACGAGGTCAGCGTCGCTGCTACGCCGTGGTCCGCCGCCGGCGCCGACCTCGGGCCGCGGCCGCGGCGACCGCCGGGAAGGCGGTCGCCGCGGTGGGCCTCACGCGGCGGCCGTGACCCGCGCGCGCCGGTCCGCGCCGACCGCGACGCCCAGCAGCAGCACCGCGCTGGCCAGGTGCAGCACGTTGTCGGCGTGGTTGAGCGCCAGCAGGTTGAGGTGGCTCGTCGGGGAGGCGATGAAGAGCCCCAGCACGCCGACCAGCAGGTACACGGCGCCGATCGTGCCGTTGGTCGCGCGGGCCGCCGACAGCCGGCGCGAGGCCAGCAGCAGGGCGGCGCCGATGGCCACGTGGACCACGTTGTGCAGCGGGTTCACCTCGAAGACCACGAGGGTCCGCCCGCCCGCGGGGTCGGCGAAGCCGCTGAGGCCCGTCAGGGCGAAGCCGACCAGGCCCACGAGCAGGTAGACCGCTCCGAAGACGAGGGCGACCAGGCGGTTCGTGCCGCGGCCGCCGGTGGTGGTGCTCTGGGACACGGGAGTCTCCCTCCACAAGGGTGCGAGCGGCGTGCGCCGCTCTCGGAGGGGGTTCGGAGGGCCACCCGCGGGGGACTGGGCGGCGCCGGGGTGCGCCGCCGGAGGTCACCCGTCTGCGCGCACCGGGCCGGCGAGGAGCCTGTCGACGGCGGCCAGGGGCACGGCCACCCACGCGGGGCGGTTGCGCACCTCGTAGACCACCTCGTAGAGGGCCTTGTCGAGCTCGAGCGCGTCGAGCAGCGCCCCGGCTCCGCGCGGGTCCGCTCCCGTCACCGAGGCGTAGCCCTCGCAGAAGGCCGCGCGGGAGGCCTCGGCCCACGCGGCGGCCGCCTCGCGCGCGGCGTCGGCGCCGGGCCCGTCGGGCAGGCCGACGGTCGTCTGCCGGGCGGCGTAGTCGAAGGAGCGCAGCATGCCGGCGACGTCGCGCAGCGCGAGGTCGGGCAGGGTCCGCTCCGCGAGCGGCCGCAGCGGCTCGCCCTCGAAGTCCAGCAGCACCCACCCGCGCTGCGGCACGTCCAGCACCTGGCCGAGGTGGTAGTCGCCGTGGACGCGCTGCAGCACGCCGAGCGCCGCGGCGTCCAGGGAGCCCGCGGCGCCCACGCGCTCGCGCAGCGCCGGCGCCCGGTCGGCCAGCACGTCGGCCTCCGCCAGCGCCCACTCCAGGCGCTGGCGCCAGCCGTCGGCCAGGCGGCGGGCGTCGTCGTCGGCGGCTGGACGGCTGGGGAGCTGCTCGGCCAGGGCGGCGTGCACCTGGGCGGTGGCGGCGCCCAGCGCCCGGGCCCGCTCGGAGAAGTCGGTGCCCTCGACGACGGCCGCGGTCGCCTCGCGCCAGGCGTCCTGCGCGCCGACGAGGAACTCCGAGGCGACCGCCAGGTCACCGGAGACCAGCGGGGCGGACGCGTCGGGGGAGGCCGGCCAGGTGCCCTCCACCCAGCCGGCCAGCGCCGGGACGGCGGAGACGCCGGCGGGGGCCAGCGAGGCCTGCACCTCGACGTCGGGGTTGCGGCCCTGGTGCAGGGTGCGGAAGACCTTGACGATGACGGGGGCGGAGCCGTCCTCCGGCTCCACGATGATCGAGGTGTTGGACTGCTCCCCGCGCAGCACGCGCGCGGCGCTGCCCGGCTCCGGGGGAGCGCTGCCCTCGGGGTGGTGCCCCACGGCGGTGCCGGCGTGGTCGGCCTGCTCGCCGGAGGCGTCCAGCGCCACCCCGCGGATCTGGCCGGCCAGCAGCGCGAGCAGGGCCTCGACGTAGGCGGGGTCGTGGGGGCCGTCGTAGACGTACCAGCCGATGCCGTCGGGGTCGGTGAGGACCCCCAGCAGCGACGCGGCGGCGTCGGGCCCGGTGCGGGGGGCGCGGCGGTGCACGAGCGGCACCTGCACGACGTCGACGTGGCCCGAGGAGCCGGGCGGGCCGCCGGCGGCGGTGGTCACCCGCACCACGTGCACCAGCACGCGCACGTCCTCGGGGTCCGCCCAGGGCAGCAGGATGCGGCCGACCACCTCGGTGCGCGCCTCCCGGCCCTTGGCCGGGTACCAGCGCTGGTGCGGCACCCACGGCCCCAGCAGGTCGTGCAGGTGCGTGCCCGTCGTCGGTGCGGTCCCCGTGTGCGGAGAAGCGGTCACGTGCGTACCCCCAGCCAGTAGAAGTCTCGCGAGCCCAGCGTCAGCTGGACCGAGCCGGTCTCGGGGACGCCCGGGAAGCGCGCCCCGCCGAAGAGGTCCACCAGGTGCGCGCCGGCCAGGCCGGGCACCTCGACCACCGCCGCCTGCGGGGTCTGCGACAGGTTCATCACGCAGAGCACCGTCTCCGGGGCGTCGCTGCCGATGCCCGGGGTGCCGGCGTCCAGGACCCGCAGGAACGCCAGGACGGCGGGGTTGTCGGCGCTCAGCGCCTCGAAGGACCCCAGGCCGAAGACGGGGTGCGCCCGGCGCAGCGCGAGCATGGCGCGCGTCCAGTGCAGCAGGGAGGAGGGCTGCGCGAGCTGCGCCTCCACGTTGACGTGCTGGTAGTGGTGGGTCAGCGACTGCACCACCGGCAGGTACAGCTTGCCCGGGTCGGCGGAGGAGAAGCCCGCGTTGCGGTCCGGCGTCCACTGCATCGGGGTGCGCACGGCGTCGCGGTCGGGCAGCCAGATGTTGTCGCCCATGCCGATCTCGTCGCCGTAGTACAGGCACGGGCTGCCGGGCAGGCTGAGCAGGAGCGCGGTGATGAGCTCGAGCTCGGGGCGCGAGCCGTCCAGCAGCGTGGACAGGCGCCGCCGGATGCCGATGTTGGCGCGCATGCGGGCGTCGGGCGCGTACCAGCCGTACATGGCGGCGCGCTCCTCGGTGGTGACCATCTCGAGCGTCAGCTCGTCGTGGTTGCGCAGGAACGTGCCCCACTGGCCCGTGGACGGGATCGGCGGGGTGTCGGCGAGGATGTCGGTGATGGGGGCGGCCCGCTGGTCGCGCAGCGCGTAGTAGATGCGCGGCATCACCGGGAAGTGGAAGCACATGTGGCACTCCGGCTCCTCCTCGGTGCCGAAGTACTCCACCACGTCGCGCGGCCACTGGTTGGCCTCCGCCAGCAGCACGCGGCCGGGGTACTCGTAGTCGACGACGGAGCGCAGCTGCCGCAGGAACTGGTGGGTGCGCGGCAGGTTCTCGCAGTCGGTGCCCTCCTCCTCGAAGAGGTAGGGCACCGCGTCGAGGCGGAACCCGTCGATCCCGAGGTCCAGCCAGAACCGCACCGCGTCGAGCATCGCCTCGATGACGGCCGGGTTCTCGAAGTTCAGGTCCGGCTGGTGGCTGAAGAAGCGGTGCCAGAAGTACTGCCGGCGCACCGGGTCGAAGGTCCAGTTGGACGTCTCGGTGTCCACGAAGATGATCCGCGCGTCGGAGTACCCCTCGTCCGTCTCGGACCACACGTAGAAGTCGCCGTAGGGACCGTCGGGGTCCGAGCGCGACGCCTGGAACCACGGGTGCTGGTCGCTGGTGTGGTTCATGACGAGGTCGACCACCACGCGCAGCCCCCGGGCGTGCGCCTGCGTCACCAGTTCCACGAAGTCCGGGAGCGTGCCGAACTCGGGCAGGACCTGCTGGTAGTCGCTGATGTCGTACCCGCCGTCGCGCAGCGGCGAGGCGTAGAACGGCGGCAGCCACAGGCAGTCGACGCCGAGCCACTGCAGGTAGTCGAGCTTGCCGAGCAGCCCGGTGAAGTCGCCCGCGCCGGAGCCGTTGGAGTCGGCGAAGCCCCGGACGAGCACCTCGTAGAAGACGGCCCGCTTGTACCAGGCCGGGTCGTGGCGCAGCCCCGTGGAGGTGAGGTTGAGCCCTGGCACGCTCACGCGGCGGTTCCCTCGCCCCCGTCACCCGGCGCGACGCGGGTCACCGACACGACGTGGAACGGGGTGGTGTCCGGCCCGAGCTTGACGTAGGTGTTCTCCCACCAGGTCCAGGTGTCGCCGCTGACCAGGTCGCGCGCCGTGAACGGGTCCCACGGGGCCAGGCCGAGGGCGGCCATGTCGAGGTGCACCGTGGTCTCGCGCGTCGAGTGCGGGTCGAGGTTGACGACGACGAGGACCACGTCCTCCGCGCCGGTGGGCGACTGCTCCGCCGGCACGCGGCGCGAGTAGACGAGCACGTCGTCGTCGTCGGCGGTGTGGAAGGACAGGCCGCGCAGCCGCTGCAGGGCGGGGTGGTGGTGGCGGGCGTAGTTCAGCTTGGCCAGCAGCGGCGCCAGCGAGCGGCCGGACGCGGCCGCGCCGTCCCAGTCGCGCTGCTTGTACTCGTACTTCTCGTTGTCGACGTGCTCCTCCGCGCCCGGGCGCGCCACGCTCTCCACCAGCTCGTAGCCGGAGTAGATCCCGTAGGTGGGCACGGCGGTGGCGGCGATGACGGCGCGCAGCGCGTGCGCGGCGGGCCCTCCGTACTGCATGTACGGCGTGAGGATGTCGTGGGTGGTGGGCCAGAAGCTGGGCCGCAGGTAGTCGGCGGTGCCGCCGTGCGCGGCGTCGCCCTCGCCCGGCTCGTCGCCCCCGGTGGTCAGCTCGAGCAGGTAGTCGGTGAGCTGCTCGCGGGTGTTGCGCCAGGCGTAGTAGGTGTAGCTCTGCGCGAAGCCCACCTTGGCCAGCGCCCGCATCATCGACGGCTTGGTGAAGGCCTCGGACAGGAAGAGCACGTCCGGGTCGACCTCGCGGACCCTCGCGATGAGCCACTCCCAGAACACCACGGACTTGGTGTGGGGGTTGTCGACGCGGAACAGCTTGACCCCGTGCTCCACCCACAGGAGCACGACGCGCAGCACCTCGGCGTAGATGCCCTCGGGGTCGTCGTCGAAGTTGACCGGGTAGATGTCCTGGTACTTCTTGGGCGGGTTCTCCGCGTAGGCGATGGAGCCGTCGGAGCGGCGCGTGAACCACTCCGGGTGCTCGCGCACCCACGGGTGGTCCGGTGAGGCCTGCAGCGCGATGTCGAGCGCCACCTCCAGGCCGCGGTCGTTCGCGTACCGCACGAAGTGGTCGAAGTCGTCGAAGGTGCCCAGGTCGGGGTGGATCGCGTCGTGGCCACCGGCCTCGGAGCCGATGCCGTAGGGCGAGCCCGGGTCTCCCGGCTCGGTGGTCAGGGTGTTGTTGCGGCCCTTGCGGTTGGTGGTGCCGATCGGGTGGATGGGCGTGAGGTAGATGACGTCGAAGCCCATCGACTTGGCCCTGTCGACCGCCGCGGTCGCGGTCCGCAGGGTGCCGCTGTGCCAGGCGCCGGACTCGTCGCGCCAGGCGCCCTCCGAGCGCGGGAAGATCTCGTACCAGGCGCCGACCAGGGCGCGCTCGCGCTCGACGCGCAGCTGCATCCGCGGGCCGGGCGAGACCATGTCGCGCAGGGGGTGGTCGGCGAGGACCGCCTTGACCTCCTCGGCCGTGCCCGCGGCCAGGCGCACCTCGGCCGGGCGGCCGGTGTCGCGCAGGGCCCACGCGGCGCCGTGCAGGGTCTGCACCACATGCTCGGGCAGGTCGTCGCGGGCGGCGGCGCGCTCCAGGAGGATCGCCCCCTCGACGAGCATGAGCTCCACGTCCACCCCGGCGCGCACCTTGATGGTGGCGTCGTGGTCCCACGTGCCGTAGGGGTCGCTCCAGCCCTCCACCCAGAACGTCCAGTCGCCCGGGGCGTCCGGGACCACCCACGCCTCCCAGCGGTCGGTGCCGGGGCCGAGCGGGGTCATGGTGGTGCGGGTGCGCACCGAGCCGTCCGGGCGCGCCAGGACGGCGGAGGCGTTCACGGCGTCGTGGCCCTCGCGGAAGACGGTGGCCCGGACCGGCACGGCCTCGCCGACGACGGCCTTGGCGGCCCAGCGGCCACCGTCCACCGAGGGGCTGGTGTCGATCACCGGGATGCGCCCCAGCCCGCTGGGGGAGGGGCCGATGAGCGGCTGCGCGGGCTGCTGCGGGGGCTGCTGCGGGCGCGCCGCGGTGTCGGCCCTGGTGTCGGCGGGGGACTCAGCGGTCACGACGGCGAACCTATCGAGGCGCTGGTGCGGACGACAGCCGAGATCCCGGGGCGGCACGGGTCCCGGCGGCGCGCCCGCGCACCTCCCCCGCGGGGGCCCCGGACCGCACCCCGGCCTGATCACCCCTCGCCGTCCCGGCACGCGCTGGCATAGGTTCGGCGGCTGTGAGAGCGATCCGACGGTTCACCGTCCGCACCGCCCTGCCGGAGGCGCTGGCGCCCCTCGGCGAGCTGGCCACCAACCTCCGGTGGTCCTGGCACGCCCCGACGCAGGACCTCTTCGCGAGCCTCGACCCGGAGAAGTGGCGGGCCCTGCGCCACGACCCGGTCGCGCTGCTCGGCTCGCTGTCGCCCGAGCGCCTCGCCGAGCTCGCGGCCGACCGCTCCGTGGTCGCGGCCGTGCGCGCGGCCGAGCAGGACCTGCGGGCCTACCTCACCGGCGACCGCTGGTACCAGCAGGAGGTCGCCTCCTCCGGCGGTCCGGCCGCCATCGCCTACTTCTCCCCGGAGTTCGGCATCACCTCGGTGCTGCCCCAGTACTCCGGCGGCCTGGGCATCCTCGCCGGCGACCACCTCAAGGCCGCCTCCGACCTCGGCGTGCCGATCGTCGGGGTCGGTCTGCTCTACAAGGCCGGCTACTTCAAGCAGGCGTTCACCCGCGACGGCTGGCAGACCGAGACCTACCCGGTCTCCGACCCCGACGGGCTGCCGCTGACGCAGCTGCGCGAGCAGGACGGCACTCCGGCCGTCATCTCGCTGCCGCTCCCGCACGGCCGCACGCTGCTGGCCCACGTGTGGAAGGCCGACGTCGGCCGCGTCCCGCTGCTGCTGCTCGACTCCGACGTCACCGGCAACGACGAGGCCGCCGCGAACGTCACCGACCGCCTCTACGGCGGCGGCGGCGACCACCGCCTCCAGCAGGAGCTGCTGCTCGGCGCCGGCGGCGTGCGCGCGCTGCGCCTGTGGTCGCGCCTGTCCGGCGCCCCCGAGCCGGCGGTGTACCACACCAACGAGGGCCACGCCGGGTTCCTCGGCGTGGAGCGCATCCGCGAGCTGACGGCGGAGGGCCTCACCTTCGACGAGGCGGTGGAGGCCGTCCGCGCCGCCACCGTCTTCACCACCCACACCCCCGTGCCGGCGGGCATCGACAGGTTCGGCCGCGACGCCGTGTCCGAGCACCTGGGCGGCTCCGGCTTCCTCGGCGACGTCCCGCTCGACCGGGTGCTGGCGCTCGGAGCGGAGGACTACGCCGGCGGCGACCCGTCGGTGTTCAACATGGCCGTCATGGGCTTCCGGCTGGCGCAGCGCGCCAACGGCGTGTCCGCCCTGCACGGCGAGGTCTCCCGCGGCATGTTCGCCGGCCTGTGGCCGGGCTTCGAGGCTGCCGAGACGCCCATCACCTCCATCACCAACGGCGTGCACGCGCCCACCTGGGTGGACCGCAAGGTCGTGGAGCTGCTGGCCGCCTCCGGCGGCGGCGAGGACGCCTCGAACCAGTCCGGCGGCGCGGCCTCCCTCGACGGCGCGGCCCTGTGGGCCCTGCGCGGGGAGCTGCGGGCCCAGCTGGTGGCCGACGCCCGCCGCCGCGTGCGCTCCTCCTGGCTGCGCCGCGGGGCCTCCCCGGCGGAGCTGGCCTGGGTGGACGGCGCGCTCGACCCCGAGGTGCTGACCATCGGGTTCGCCCGCCGGGTGCCCACCTACAAGCGACTGACGCTCATGCTGCGCGACCCCGACCGGCTCAGGGCGCTGCTCACCCACCCGGAGCGCCCGGTCCAGCTGGTCATCGCCGGCAAGAGCCACCCCGCCGACGACTCCGGCAAGCGGCTGCTGCAGCGCATGGTGCAGTTCGCCGACGAGGCCGGCGTGCGGCACCGCATCGTCGTCCTGCCCAACTACGACATCCGGATGGCGCAGACCATGTACCCGGGCGTCGACGTGTGGCTCAACAACCCGCTGCGCCCCCTCGAGGCGTGCGGCACCTCCGGCATGAAGGCCGCCCTCAACGGCGGCCTCAACCTGTCGATCCTCGACGGCTGGTGGGACGAGTGGTTCGACGGCGAGAACGGCTGGGCGATCCCCACCGCCGACGGCGTCGAGGACCCCGACCGCCGCGACGACCTCGAGGCCGCCGCGCTGTACGACCTCATCGAGACGCAGGTGGCGCCGCGCTTCTACGACCGCGACGCCGACGGCCTGCCCGGCCGCTGGCTGGAGATGGTCAAGCACACCCTCGGCACGCTGGCGCCCAAGGTCCAGGCCACGCGCATGGTGCAGGACTACGTGAACACCCTCTACGTGCCTGCGGCCACCTCGGGGTCCGCGCTCGCCGCCGGCGACTTCGCCGGGGCCCGCGACCTTGCGGCGTGGAAGGGCCGCGTCCGCGCGACCTGGGGCGGCGTGCGCGTCGACCACGTCGAGTCCGGCGGGGTCAGCGACTCCCCGGAGGTGGGCGACGAGGTGCGCGTGGCCGCGTACGTCTCCCTCGGGCAGCTCTCGCCGTCCGACGTCGAGGTGCAGGTGGTGCACGGGCGCGTCGACGTCGACGACGAGCTGGTCGAGACCTCCACCGCGGCCCTGGCGCTCGAGGAGAGCTACGAGGAGGGCCGCCACCTGTTCAGCGGCACCGTGGTGCTGCGGCGCTCCGGCGCGTTCGGGTACACCGTGCGCGTGCTGCCGCGCCACGGCGCGCAGGCGAGCCCGGCCGAGACCGCGCTCGTCACCAGCGCCTGACCGACGGCTGACCGAGCGGTGATCGACGTCCGCGGCCTGCGGCGCTCCTACCCGGGTGCCGCGGGCCGCGGGTCCGTCGAGGCGGTGGCGGGCCTCGACCTGCACGTGCCCGAGCGCAGCTTCACCAGCCTCATCGGGCCGAGCGGCTGCGGGAAGTCCACGCTGCTGCGCGCCGTCGCCGGCCTGGAGGACCCCGACGACGGCGAGGTGCTGGTCTGCGGGCGCCCGCCCGGGGCCGCCGCCGCCGACAAGCAGATCGGCCTGGTGCCGCAGACCCCCGCGCTGCTGCCGTGGCTGACCGTCCGCGGCAACGTCGAGCTGCCGCGGCGCGTCAACCGCGCCGCCGACCGGCGCCTGCGCCGCGGCGGTGGGAGCGCCGAGCGCGGTGACGCCGTCGAGGTGCTGCGCGAGGTGGGCCTGGGCGGTGTGCTCGAGGCGTACCCGCACGAGCTGTCCGGCGGCATGCAGCAGCGCGTGGCCCTCGCGCGAGCGGTGGCGATGCGGCCCCGGGTGCTGCTGCTCGACGAGCCGTTCAGCGCCGTCGACGAGATCACCCGCGAGGCGCTGCGGCGCCAGCTGCTGGCCCTGTGGGAGCACGTGCCCACCACCGTGCTCTTCGTGACGCACTCCGTGCGCGAGGCCGTGGTGCTGTCGGACACCGTGGTGGTGATGGCGGGGCCCCCGGGGCGCGTGGTCGACGTCGTGGAGGTGGGGCTGCCGCGCCCGCGCGCCGGCGGGGACCTGGGTGGCCCGGCGATGCACGCGGTCGAGGACCGCCTGCGCCGCGAGCTGGCCGCCGCCTGGTCGGCGGGCCGCCCGTCGGAGGCCTCGTGAGGAGCTGGTGGCGCCCGTCCGCCTGGGCACCCGCGGTGGTGGCGCTCGTGGTGCTCGCGGCGGTCTGGCAGCTGCTGGCCGCCCACCTGGTGGCGCAGGGCCAGACCTACCTGCTGCCGCTGCCCGCCGACGTGCTCTCCGAGCTGGCCGGAGCTCCCGGCACCTACCTGGCCGACGCCTGGACCACGCTGTCGACGGCGCTGCTGGGCGTGCTGCTCGGCGGCGTGCTGGCCGCGGCGCTGGCGGTGGTGCTCAGCGAGGTGCCGCTGCTGGCGCGGGCCGTGCTGCCACTGGCGGTGGTCCTCAACACCACCCCCGTGGTGGCCTTCGCCCCAGCTCTCGTGGTGGCGTTCGGCTTCGGCCGGACGCCGAAGGTGCTGGTCACCGCCGTCGTCGTGTTCTTCCCCGTGCTCGTCACGCTGCTGCAGGGCCTGCGGGCGGCACCGCCGGACGCGCTCATGGTGCTGCGGTCGCTGCGCGCCTCCCGCAGCGAGGTGCTCCTGCGGCTGCGGCTGCCCTCCGCGCTGCCGGCCCTGTTCACGGCGCTGCGCGTGGTGCTGCCGCTGTCGGTGGTGGGCGCGGTGGTGGCCGAGTTCGTGGCGGCGGGCTCGTCCTCGGGGCTCGGCACGCTCATCACCACCTCGGCGGCGAGCTACCAGCTGGCGCCCGTGTACGCGGCGATCATCGTGCTGGCGGTCATGGGCGTGCTGCTGCTGGGCGCCGTGGTGCTCGTCGAGCGCCGCGTCCTCGCGCGCTACGCCCCCGGCCGCCGGTGAGCGTGCCGGCCGCCCTCGGGCACGTGCGCTGGCTGGGCGGGGGCAGCGGCGCCGGGAAGTCGACGGTGGCCCGGGCGCTCGCGGCGAGGGACCCGTCGCTCGTCGTCGTCGACAGCGACGCCCTCATGGCCGACCACGCCCGGCGTGCCGACCCCGCCGGCAGCCCCGAGCTGGCGCGCTTCGCCGCCGCGACGCTGGACGCGCGGTGGCTCGGCAGGACGCCGGAGCAGATGCTCGAGAGCTTCCACTGGTACCGCGGGGAGGCGTTCGACCTGCTCCTCGACGACGTCGCCGCGCTGCCCGGCGACCGTCCGGTGCTCGTGGAGGGCTTCCGCCTGCTGCCGCCGCTGGTCGCACCGCTGCTCGCCGAGCCGTCCCACGCGCTGTGGCTGCTCCCCACCCCGGCGTTCCGCCGGCGCGCGTTCGCCGAGCGGGGCTCGCTGGACGACGTCGCGTGGCGCACCAGCGATCCGCCGCGGGCGCTGGCGAACCTGCTCGCGCGCGACGCCCTCTTCACCGACCGGCTGCGCGGCCAGTGCGCTGACCTGCGCCTCCCGGTGCTGGAGGTGAGCGGCTCGCTGTCGGTGGAGGCCCTGGCCGGCCGCGTGGGCGCGGCGCTCTGGATCGCGGGGACAGGCGGGTCTGCCGTCCGGTCAGGACGACCACGTCGGCAGGGCTGAGGGCCCTGCTCCGGCTCCCGCAGCGCGCGGTGGCCACGGCGGGCTCCGCCGGCTCCTGACCGGCGGCATCCCCGGCTGAGCCCAGCACCTCCACGAGTGCGGAGTCCGGGGTCNNGACCCCGGACTCCGCACTCGCGAGCGTCCGCGGCGCCGCGAGGGGGAGCGAGGCCCGACAATCGGCGCTGTGACCACGCTCCGACGCCGCTCACCGCTCGCCGCCCTGGCCGCGGCGTGCACCGCCGTGCTCCTGCTGTCCGCCTGCTCGGGCTCGTCCGACGCGCCGGCCGCGCCCGGGGGCTCGGCCTCGGGCAGCGGCGTCATCGACGCCGACCGCTGCGCCCAGAACCGCGACGCCGGCACGGTCACCTACCTCACCGGCTACCAGTACCAGGCGTCCACCACCATCCTCGAGGCCGTCGCGGCGGAGTCGATGGGCTTCTTCGAGGACGTCTGCCTCGACGTGCAGCTGCAGCCCGGCAGCGGCGACACCGCCCAGGGCGCCCAGCTCACCGCCGCCGGCCGCGCGCAGCTGTCCGGCGTCGGCAGCGCCGCGGAGGCGATGCTCGCGGTGGCGGGTGGGGCGGACGTCGTCGGCGTCGCCACCTTCGGGCACGTGCCGATCGCCACCCTCATGACCGAGCCGAGCGTCACCGACCTCACGCAGCTCGACGGCACCACCCTGGGCCACAAGGGCAGCCTGCCCGCGCCGCTGCGCGCCATGCTCGTCACCGCCGGCGTCGACCTGGACTCGGTCCAGCAGGTGAAGGTCGGCTACGACCCGACGGTGCTCGTGCGCGGCCAGGTGCAGTCGCTCACCGGGTACAAGTCCAACGAGCCGCTCACGCTGGCGGCCATGGGGGACCAGGTCACCCAGTGGAACCCCGAGGACTACGGCGTGGTCGGGTCCTTCGGCCAGCTCATCGCCAACCCGGCCTTCGCGCAGGCCCACCCCACCGCCGTGCAGGACTTCGTCCGCGCGCTGCTGCACGCCCACGAGGTCTGCCAGACCCAGCTGCAGCAGTGCGTGCAGGCCGCTGCCGAGAAGTCCGGCGGCAGCAGCGGGTTCGACGTCACCCACAACGAGCAGGTGTTCACCACCGAGTCCAAGCTCGTCGCGGACTCCACGCCGGCCGGCGAGCCGATCGGCTACGTCGACCCTGCGGCGCTGACGGCCGAGGGCCAGGTGCTGGTCGGGTCCGGGGAGCTGGAGAGCGTCCCGGACCCGGCCAGCGTCTTCGACGACTCCTACCTGCGGGCCGTGGTCGGCTCCGACGGCGCGGTGGTCTGGCCCTCGGCCGGCTCGACCTCGTCGGCGTCGGCGTCGTCCTGAGGTGAGGCGACCGGCCGGTACAGCCGGGTCGACAGCGCGCTGACCGGCACCTTCGTCCCCACCGCGTCGAGGGCCCCGAGCGCGCCGGCGGGGTAGCGCTCGACGGCGCTGTCCCACAGCAGCCGGTAGCCCGCGACGCCCGCCTGGGGCGGCAGCACGAGGTCGCCGTCGTCGAGGTCCCCGGCGAGGACGAGCAGGAGGTCCTCCCCGCCGGTCTGCGCGGCGCCCAGGTGCACCTGCACGGTGCGGTTCTGCGGGTCCTGCCAGTCCTCGGGGTCCATCGGCCCGCCCTCGGCGTCCCACCAGGTCAGCTGCGGGGCGCCCGGCACCGCGGCCGCGCGGGCGGGGCGCGGCGGCTGCTCGGCGTGCAGCACCGGGTGCGCCGCCCGCAGCGCCAGCAGCTGGCGGGTGGTCTCCAGCAGGTGCTCCTGCCAGGGCGCCAGGTGCCAGTCCACCCAGGAGGTCTCGTCGTCGAGGCAGTAGGGGTTGTTGTTGCCGCCCTGGCTCCGGCCCAGCTCGTCACCGGCGGTGATCATCGGGACTCCGGCGGAGAGCACCAGCGTGGCGAGCAGGTTGCGCATCGAGCGGCGCCGCAGGGCGGTCACCATGAGCTCGTCCGGGTCGACCGGGTGGGCGTCGTCCAGGTCGGCCAGCGGCCCGGCGGCGGTGCCGCCCTCGCCGGGCCAGCCCTCCATGCCGTGGTTCCAGGAGCGGTTGGAGTCCGTGCCGTCCCGGTTGTCCTCGCCGTTGGCGAGGTTGTGCTTGTGGTCGAACGCGCAGGCGTCGGCGAGGGTGAACCCGTCGTGCGCGGTGACGAAGCTCACCGAGGCCATCGGCCCGCGGTCGTTCGGCCCGCCGCCGAACAGGTCCGCCGAGCCGGTGAGGCGCAGCGCCAGCTCGCCCAGGCCCGAGCCGGTGGGCTCACCCCGCGAGGCCCTGCCCGGCACCGCCAGCCAGAACTCCCGGGCGCCGTCGCGGAACCTGTCGTTCCACTCGGCGAACGGCTGCGGGAAGTCACCCGTGCGCCACCCGTCGGGCCCGAGGTCCCACGGCTCGGAGACCAGCTTGACGTCGGACAGCACGGGGTCGGCGCCCATGGCGAGGAGCAGCGGGGCGTCGGGGCGGTAGGCGCCGTCCAGGCCGCGGCCGAGGGTGGGGGCCAGGTCGAAGCGGAAGCCGTCCACCCCGAACGCCGTCACCCAGTGCCGCAGGGAGTCCATGGCGAGGCGCACGCACTGCGGCCGGCCGAAGTCGAGGCTGTTGCCGCAGCCGGTGGAGTCGACGTCGCGGCCGGAGCCGTCCAGGCGGTAGTAGCCGGCGGAGTCGATCCCGCGCAGCGAGAGCGACGGACCGTCGTGCGCGTGGCCCTCGCAGGAGTGGTTGTAGACGACGTCGAGGAGCACCTCCAGGCCGGCCGCGTGCAGCGCCGCCACGGCGTCGCGCACCTCGGCGAGCACGGCCGCCGGTCCCGCGGCGCGCGCGGCCGCGCTGGCGTAGCGCGGCTCCGGGGCGAACCAGCTCAGCGTGGAGTAGCCCCAGTAGTTCGCCTGGCCGCGCCGGGCCAGCGAGACCTCGTTCCCGACCGCCTGCACCGGCAGCAGCTCCACCGCCGTGACGCCCAGCCGCGTGAGGTGCTCGAGGACGGCGGGGTGCGCCAGGCCCGCCCAGGTGCCGCGCAGCTCCGGCGGGACGTCGGGGTGCCGCTGCGTGAGGCCGCGCAGGTGGGCCTCGTAGACGACCGTGCGCGACCACGGGGTGCGCGGCCGCGCCGCCTGGTCGGCCACCGGGGCCTCGACGACGACGCCGACCGGCACCGACCCCGCGCTGTCGAGCCCGCTGCGCCGCTGGGCGGCGGGGTCGCCGGTGCGGGGCAGCCACTGCGGCCCGTCCACCTCGTGCGCGAACAGCTCCGGCCCCCAGCGCAGCTCGCCCTCGACGGCCAGGGCGTGCGGGTCGAGCAGCAGCTTGGCCGGGTCGTGCCGCAGGCCGGCGCGCGGGTCCCAGGGGCCGTCGACGCGCAGGCCGTACCGCTGCCCCGCGCGCACGCCCGGCAGCTCCCCGGTCCACAGACCGCCGGGCCTCCGGGTGAGCGGCACGCGCCGCTCCGCCCAGCCGCCGGCGCCGTCGTCGTCGAGCAGGCAGACGTGGACGGCGTCGGCGTGGGACGCCACGACGGCCGCCCTCGCCCCCGCCGGCGTCGGGTGGACGCCCAGGGCCGTGGTCTCCGCGCTGGTCATGGGGGATGACTCTGCCGCATGGACGTACCCTCGGTGCGTGACGGCGTACCTGGACCACGCTGCCGACACGCCCGTGCTGCCCGCCGCGGCCGAGGCGGTGCTCGCCGAGCTCACGCGCTCGGGCAACGCCTCCGCCCTGCACAGCTCGGGGCGCGCCGCGCGGCGAGTGGTGGAGGAGTCCCGCGAGGAGGTCGCGGCCGCGCTCGGCGCGCGCCCCGGCGAGGTGGTGCTCACCGGCGGCGGCACCGAGTCCGACAACCTCGCGGTCAAGGGCCTGTTCTGGGCCCGGCAGGGGGAGGACCCGCGGCGCACGCGCGTGCTGGTCTCCTCCGTGGAGCACCACGGCGTGCTCGACCCGGCTCACTGGCTCGGCCAGCACCCCGCGGGCCTGCGCGCCCAGGTGGAGGAGCTGCCCGTGGACGGCGAGGGGCGGCTGCGCGTGGACGCCCTGCGCGAGTCCCTCGAGCGCGACCCGGCCTCCGTGGCGCTGGTCAGCGTCATGTGGGCCAACAACGAGGTGGGCACGCTGCAGCCGCTGGCCGAGGTGGTCGAGCTGGCCGCGCGCCACGGCGTCCCGGTGCACTCCGACGCCGTGCAGGCCGTCGGCCAGGTGCCGGTGGACTTCGCCGCCTCCGGCCTGACCGCGCTGTCGTTCACCGGTCACAAGCTGGGCGGCACCACGGGGGTCGGCGGCCTCGTGCTGCGCCGCGGCACCTCGCTGGTGCCCGTGCTGCACGGCGGCGGGCAGGAGGGCGGCGTGCGCTCCGGCAGCGTCGACGCCGCCGCCGCGCGCGGCCTGGCGGTGGCCACCACCGCTGCCGTCTCGACGCTGGCCGAGCGCTCCGCGGGTCTGCGCGCCCTGCGCGACCAGCTCGAGGCCGCCGTGCTGGCCGCCGTCCCCGACGCCGTGGTGCGGGGCGCCTCGCGCGCCGAGGACCGCCTGCCCGGCATCCTGCACGTCACCGTGCCGGGCGCCGAGGGCGACGCGCTGCTCTACCTCCTCGACGCCCGCGGGGTGGAGTGCTCCACCGGCTCGGCGTGCACCGCCGGCGTGCCGCAGCCCAGCCACGTGCTGCGGGCGATGGGCCTGTCCGACGCCGACGCCGCCGGGGCGCTGAGGTTCAGCCTGGGCCGCACCTCGACCGCCGCCGACGTGGCGCTCGTCGCCGAGGTGCTCGGCCCCGTGGTCGAGCGCGCGCGCACCGCGGGCCTCGCGCTCGCCGGCTCGTGAGCGCGGCGCGGTGAGGGTGCTGGCGGCGCTGTCCGGCGGCGTCGACTCGGCCGTGGCGGCCGCCCGCGCGGTGGACGCCGGGCACGACGTCGTGGCGGTGCACCTCGCGCTGGCCAGCGCGTCGCCCAGCGCGACGCCCGGCCGGGCGCGCGGCTGCTGCACCGTGGAGGACTCCCGCGACGCGCGCCGGGCCGCCGACGTCATCGGCGTGCCGTTCTACGTGTGGGACCTGTCCGAGCGCTTCGGCCGCGACGTCGTCGACGACTTCGTGTCCGAGTACGCCGCCGGGCGCACCCCCAACCCGTGCGTGCGCTGCAACCAGAAGGTGAAGTTCGCCGCCCTGGCCGACCGGGCGCTCGCGCTCGGCTTCGACGCGGTGGCCACCGGCCACTACGCGCGGCTCGAGGACGGACCGGGGACGACCACGGGCGGCCGGGAGCTGCACCGCAGCCACGACCTCGCCAAGGACCAGTCCTACGTGCTGGCCGTGCTGCCGCCGCAGCGCCTGGCCACCGCGCTGTTCCCGCTCGGGACCGCCACCAGCAAGGACGAGGTGCGCGCCGAGGCCGCCGCGCGCGGCCTCGCGCTGGCCGACAAGCCCGACAGCACCGACATCTGCTTCGTGCCCGACGGCGACACCCGCGCCTGGCTCGGCGCCCGGCTGCCGGAGGGCGCGCGGGAGCCCGGGGACGTGGTGGACGGCTCGGGCCGCCGCGTCGGCACGCACGACGGCGCCGCCGGCTACACCGTCGGTCAGCGCCGCGGCCTGCGCCTCGGCGTGCCCGCCGCGGACGGCAAGCCGCGCTACGTGCTGTCGGTGTCCGTCGCCGAGCGCCGCGTGGTGGTCGGCCCCGCCGAGGACCTCGACGTCGACGTCCTCTCCGGCGACGGCGCCGTGTGGTGCGGCCCGGCTCCCGAGCCGGGCCAGCGGCTGGGCGCGCAGGTGCGCGCCCACGGCGCGGAGCTGGCCTGCACCGTCGAGGCGCTGGACGACGACGGCGTGCGCGTCCGGCTCGACGAGCCCGTCCGCGGCGTGGCCCCCGGCCAGCTGCTGGCCCTCTACGACGGCACGCGCGTGGTGGGCTCGGCCACCCTGGCCGCGGCGGTCCGGGCGGAGCGCGCGACCCTGGGGGCATGACCTCCTCGCCTCCGGCGCCCACCGCTCCTCGCGCCACGGCGACCGGCGCCTGGCCGGGGGAGCACCCGCTGGAGGCCGCCCGCGCCGTCCTCGGCGAGCTGGGCGGCGGGCACCTGCCCTTCGCGCCCGAGCTGCCCGCCCGCGGGCCCGGCGCCGACCCGACCGGCCGGACGGCGGCGCTGCTGGTGGACATGCCGGTCGACCTGCAGCCCGTCGGCTGGCGCCTGGTCGACCACCCGGGCCGCGACGCCCAGCGCGCCGCCTCCTTCCGCACCGCCGACCTCGACGCCCTGGCCGAGGCCGCCGACGGCTACGAGGGCCCGCTGAAGCTGCAGGTGGTCGGGCCCTGGAGCCTGGCCGCGTCCGTCTGGCTGCCCCGCGGCGAGCGGGCCGTGGTCGACGAGGGTGCGGCGCGCGACCTGCTCGGCTCGCTGGTGGAGGGCGTGCTGCAGCACGCCGCCGACGTGCAGCGCCTCGTGCCCGCGGCGCAGCTGCTGGTCCAGGTGGACGAGCCGTCGCTGCCCGCCGTCCTGGAGGGGCGCGTGCCGACGGCCAGCGGCTGGGGGCGCCTGCGCGCCGTCGACGCCCAGCGGGCGCGCGACGGGCTGCGAGACCTCACCGGCGCCCTGCGCGCCGCGGGCGTGCGGACCGCGCTGCGCTGCACCGCGCCCTCGTCGCCCTCGGGCGGCTCGGGCGTCTGGCCGCTGCTGCGCACCGCCGGCGCGGACGCCCTCGTCGTGGCCGCTCCGGTGTCGCGGCCGCTGGGCAGCGCCGCGTGGGAGGAGCTCGCCGAGGCGCTCGAGTCCGGTCACGAGCTGCACCTCGGCGTGCTCGACGTGCCCGCGCTCGCGGGCGGTGCGGCACTGCCCGAGGTGTCCGCGCTGCTGGAGGCGGTGCGGACCCCGTGGGACCGGCTCGGGCTGCCCGCCTCGCAGCTGGCCCAGGTGGTGGTGACGACGACGACGGGGCTCGCCGCGCTGCCGCCGGCCGCCGCCACGGCGGCGCTGGGACGGCTGCGAGCCGCGGCCGACGCGCTGGGCGAGGTGCTCGCCGAGGCCTGAGCCACCCGGCAGGGTGGAGCCGTGCCCTCCGCTCGCTCCGGCTCCTCAGGGGACAGGCTGACGGGTGACCTCGCCCGCGCCGCCGCCTCCTGGGTCTCCTTCGTCCTCGCCCTCGGACTGTCCGGCGTCGCCCTGGCCGCCGCCCGCGGCGCCGGGGTCTCGGGCGACGCCGCGCGCGCGGTGCCCGCCGTCGTCGTCCTCGCCGTGACGGTGCCGCTGGTGCTCGCGGCCCACGGCCGCTCGCGCTGGCAGTCCGTGCTCGGGATGCGCCGGCCGGTGCTCGCGCTCGCCGGGGCTGCGGTCGGGCTGGGAGCGGCCGGCCTGGTGCTGCTGGCCGACCACCTGGCCGGAGGCGCGGGCGGCTTCGCGGTGACCGGCGTGGACGTGCCCCGGCTGCTGCTGTGGCTCGTGGTGACCCTGCTGCTGGCCGCTGCGCTCGAGGCGGTGCCGGAGGAGCTTGCGCTGCGCGGCGGGGTCTTCGGCGGGCTGCGCGGGCACCTGCCGGGCTGGCTGGCGGGAGTGGTCACGACGGCCGCCTTCGTGCTCGCGCCGGCCGCCGCGATCTGGGCGACGGCTCAGCTGGGGGAGTGGTCAGGGGTGGGGGTGCCGCCCGCGACCTTCGCGCCGGGCGGGCAGGACCCGGTCTCCTACGCCGTGCTGGTGGCGTCCTTCGGCGTCGTCCTGCTGCTGGTGCGGGCGGTGGTGGGGTCGGTGTGGGCGTGCGTGGGGTACCACCTCGCGTTCCTCGTGGTGAACCGGCTGCTGCTGGGCGACCCGGCGACCACGGGCCTGGCGGTGCGCACCGGAGAGGGCCCCGAGCTGCTGGTCATGGGCTACCTGGCGCTGACCGCGGCGGTGCTCGGCGTGGTGGCGCTGCGCCGCCGGGGTGGTCGTCGCTAGCGCTTCCGGCTGGGCGTCCGGCCCTCGGTCGCGCTGTCCGAGGCGCTCGGCAGACTGGGCGGGTGACAGAGCACGAGACGGCGCAGGAGACGGTGCAGGAGCTCCCCAGCGCTCCGCCCGAGGCGCGCCGCGAGTGGGACGAGCTGGCCGAGCAGGTGCGCGCCGCCCGCTTCGCCTACTACGTGCGCGACGCCCCGACCATCGCCGACGGCGAGTTCGACGCGCTGCTGCGCCGGCTGGAGGCCCTGGAGGACGCCCACCCCGACCTGCGCGTGCCCGACTCCCCGACGCAGGTGGTCGGCGGGACCTTCAGCACCGAGTTCACCGCGGTCGACCACCTCGAGCGGATGCTCAGCCTCGACAACGTCTTCACCCGCGAGGAGCTGGCCACCTGGGCCGGGCGCGTGCAGCGGGACCTGTCCGACGGCCGCGAGGACGCACCGGCCGTCCGGTGGCTGTGCGAGCTGAAGATCGACGGCCTCGCCGTGAACCTGCGCTACGAGCGCGGGCGCCTCGTGCTGGCCGCCACCCGCGGTGACGGGCGCACCGGCGAGGACGTCACGAACAACATCCGCACCATCGACGCGGTGCCGCAGCAGCTCAGCGGAGACCCCTCGACCTTCCCCGAGCAGTTCGAGGTGCGCGGGGAGGTCTTCTTCCCCGTGGCCGACTTCGAAGCGCTCAACGCCTCCCTGGTGGACGCGGGGAAGGCGCCCTTCGCCAACCCGCGCAACGCCGCCGCGGGGTCGTTGCGCCAGAAGGACCCGCGCGTCACCGCCTCCCGGCCGCTGTCGATGATCGTGCACGGCCTCGGCGTGCGCGGCGGGCTGGAGCCCGCCAGCCAGTCGCAGACCTACGAGCTGCTGCGCTCCTGGGGCCTGCCGACCTCTCCGGCCTACCGCGTCGTGGAGTCCCTCGAGGAGGTCCAGGCGTACATCGACCACTACGGCGAGCACCGCCACGACGCCGCCGCGATCGCCCACGAGATCGACGGCGTGGTGGTCAAGGTCGACGAGGTGGCCCAGCAGCGCCGCCTCGGCGCCACCTCGCGCGCCCCCCGGTGGGCGATCGCCTGGAAGTACCCGCCGGAGGAGGTCACCACCAAGCTCCTCGACATCCGCGTCAACGTGGGCCGCACCGGCCGCGTCACCCCGTTCGCCCACATGGAGCCCGTCAAGGTCTCCGGCTCCACCGTCCAGCTGGCGACGCTGCACAACGGCTCCGAGGTGGTCCGCAAGGGCGTGCTCATCGGCGACACCGTGGTGGTCCGCAAGGCCGGCGACGTCATCCCCGAGGTCGTCGGGCCGGTGGCCGAGCTGCGCGACGGCTCCGAGCGCGCGTTCGAGATGCCCACGCACTGCCCCGAGTGCGGCACCGAGCTGCGCTTCGAGAAGGAGGGCGACGCCGACCTGCGCTGCCCCAACGCCCGCACCTGCCCCGCGCAGCTGCGCGAGCGCGTCTTCCACGTGGCCGGGCGCGGGGCCTTCGACATCGAGGCCCTGGGCTACGAGGCCGCCACGGCGCTGACGGAGTCCGGCGACGACGGCCGCCAGGTGCTGCCCGACGAGGGAGGCCTGTTCGCCCTCTCCGCCGACGACCTCCTGGTGCTGCCGCTGTTCACCCGCGCACCGAAGAAGGGCGAGGGGGAGGGGCGCGTCCTCAACGCCAACGGGGTGCGCCTGCTCGCCAACCTCGAGGCGGCCAAGGACCGGCCGCTGTGGCGCGTGCTGGTGGGCCTGTCGATCCGCCACGTCGGGCCCACCGCGGCCCGGGCCCTGGCGCAGCGGTTCGGCTCGATGGACGCGATCCGGGCCGCCTCCCAGGAGGAGCTCGCCGCCGCGGACGGCGTCGGCCCGACCATCGCCGAGGCCGTGGTCGAGTGGTTCTCCGTGGACTGGCACGCCGCCGTCGTCGACGCCTGGGCCCGGGCCGGCGTGTCCATGGAGGACGCCCCCGTCGCCGGGGTCGAGAAGACGCTGGAGGGACTGACGATCGTCGTCACCGGGTCCCTGTCGAGGTTCAGCCGCGACGAGGCCAAGGAGGCGATCCTGTCCCGCGGCGGCAAGGCGTCGTCGTCGGTCTCGAAGAAGACGTCCTTCGTGGTGGTGGGCGACAGCCCGGGCAGCAAGGCCGACAAGGCCGAGCAGCTGGGCGTCACCGTCCTCGACGAGGAGGGCTTCGAGCGGCTGCTCGCGGACGGTCCGCCGCCCGCGCAGGAGGCCGAGGAGCCCGCCGAGGAGCCCGCCGGGGAGCCCGGTGCCTGACAGCAGGTCGGCCCTGCGGGCGGACTGCGGCCGGTGCGCTGCGCTGTGCTGCGTGCTGCCGGCCTTCAGCAGGTCGGCGGACTTCGCCGTCGACAAGCCCGCCGGCACGCCGTGCCCCCACCTGCGCGCCGACGCCCGGTGCGGCATCCACGCCCGGCTCGTGCCCAGCGGGTTCCCCGGCTGCGTGGCCTTCGACTGCTTCGGCGCCGGGCAGCGGGCCGTGCAGGTGGTCTTCGGGCAGCGCCCGGGCGGACCGCCGGCACCGGCGGACCTGCTGACCGAGGCGCCGGACCTTCCGGGCGTCCTCGCGGCGCTGCGCGGCCTGCACGAGGTGCTGTGGCACCTCACCGAGGCGCAGTCCCTGCTGCTGCCCGGACCGCTGCGCGACGAGGTGGCGGCCCTGCGCGAACGGGTGGAGCAGCTGGCCCGGACGGGGCGCGAGGAGCTGGCCGCGGTCGACGTCGGCGAGCAGAGGCGCGCCGCCGGGCCGCTGCTGGAGCACGCGAGCCGCGCCCTGCGCGCCGAGGTGCCGGGGCGGACCGCCCGGCACCGCGGCGCCGACCTCTCGGGGCGGCGGTGGCGCGGAGCGCGGCTGCGCGGGGCGGACCTGCGCGGAGCCCTCCTGCTGGGTGCGGACCTGCGCGGCGCGGACCTGCGGCGGGCGGACCTGCTGGGTGCGGACCTGCGCGGCGCCGACGTGCGCGGTGCGGACCTCACCGGAGCGCTGTTCGTGACCACCGCCCAGCTCGACGCCGCGCGCGGCGACGCCTCCACGCGCCTGCCGGAGGGCCCGCTGCCCGTCTGGCGCTGATCGGTACGAGCGGTCCCGGCGCGACACCGCAGGTCAGAGGGTGTAGGACGTACCTCCATGGCCAAGAAGAGCAAGGGCAAGAGCGCCTCGGTGGGGCTGGCGGACCGCGTGCGCGCGGCGCAGAGCGCGCTGGAGAGCGCGTCGGCCGCCAAGGACGCCAGCGCGGCGCGTCGCGAGGAGGCCGTCGGCCGCAGGGACGAGGCCGCCGCCGCCGTCGCCGCCGCGAAGGCGGCGCGCAAGGAGGCCCGCGCCTCCTTGGCCGCCGCGGAGAAGGCGCTGGAGAAGGCCAAGGCCTCCCTCGAGGACCTCAAGGGCAAGGCCAAGAAGGCCGAGAAGGCGGCGCACTCCGCCGACGTCGCCGCCGACGAGGCGCGCCGCGAGCACGAGCAGCTGGCCCGCAAGGCCGCCCGCCGCCAGGGCACCGCCGACGCCGCGACCGCCGCCGACGCCGCGACCGCCGCCGACGCCGCGACCGCCGCCGACGCCGCGACCGAGCCGGCAGTCGCCGAGGCGCCCGCCGAGCCGGCACCCGCCGAGTCGTCCCCGGAGTCGTCCCCGGAGTCGTCCTCGGACGCTCCAGCTGAGCCGGCGGCCGCTGCCGAGGCGCCCGCGCCGGCGCGCCGCACCCGGGCCACGGGCACCCGGGCCACGACGCCCCGCGCGCCCCGGGGCACGGGCACCCGCAGCCGGCGCACCAGCGCCGCTGCGGCTCCTGCCGGCTCGGCCGGCGCAGGGGAGCCCGGCGTCGTCGTGGACACCCCGGAGGCGGAGGCCGCCGACACCCCGCCGCGCGCCACCCGCACCCGCCGCACGACCGGCGCGACCGGCACGACGACGCGCGCCCCCCGCGGCACGGGCACCCGCACCCGCCGTCCTCGCGCCACCTCCGCCACCGCCACCGAGGTGACCGCCGCCCCCGAGGCCCCCGAGGGCATCGCCACCGCCGGGGTCTCCGACGCCGACCAGCCGGAGCAGGCGAGCACCCCGCCCGCCGACCAGCCGACCGAGCAGCCGACCGACCAGCCGACCGACCAGCCGACCGAGCAGCCGACCGACCAGCAGTCCTGACGACCCGTCCCCGACGATCGAGGACGTCGCGACCGCCCGCGCGTGCGCGACGTCCTCGATCGTCGACGGGGGTGGGGGAGGGCGGCCGGGCGACCGGGGTGCGCCGACCCTCCTAGACTCGGCTCCCATGCCCGCCCTGCCCCGCGAGGAGGTCGCGCACCTGGCGCGGCTGGCCCGCATCGACATGCCCGACGCCGAGCTCGACCACCTCGCCGACCAGCTGACCGCCATCGTGGACGCGGTCGCCTCGGTCACCGGTGCCGTCGCCGCCGCCGAGCGCGCCACGGGCGAGCCGGTCCCGGCCACCAGCCACCCGGTGCCGCTGACCAACGTCACCCGCCCCGACGTCGTCGGAGGCGTCCTGACCGCCAGCGACGCGCTGGCCGCGGCTCCTGAGGCCGAGGACGACAGGTTCCGCGTGCCGCGCATCCTGGGGGAGGACGCATGAGCGACCTCACGCGCCTCGACGCCGCCGCGATGGCCGAGGCCCTCGCCGCCCGCGAGGTGACCTCCGTCGAGCTCACGCAGGCGCACCTGGACCGGATCGCCGAGGTCGACGGTCCGGTCGAGTCCGGCGTGCACGCCTTCCTCCACGTCGACGCCGAGGGAGCCCTCGCCCGCGCCGCCGAGCTGGACGCCGCCCGCGGGCGCGGCGAGCAGCTGCACGCCCTGGCGGGCGTTCCGGTGGCCGTCAAGGACGTCATGGTCACCCGCGGCATGCCCAGCACCGCGGGCTCGCGCATGCTCGAGGGCTGGGTGCCGCCGTACGACGCGACCGTCGTCGAGAAGATGCGCGCCGCCGGCCTGGTGACCCTCGGCAAGACCAACATGGACGAGTTCGCCATGGGGTCCAGCACGGAGCACTCCGCCTTCGGCCCCACCCGCAACCCGTGGGCGGCGGACCGCATCCCCGGTGGCTCGGGCGGCGGCTCCGCGGCGGCCCTGGCGGCCTTCGAGGCGCCGCTGGCCACTGGAACCGACACCGGCGGCTCCATCCGCCAGCCCGCTGCGCTCACCGGCACGGTGGGCGTGAAGCCGACCTACGGCGGCGTCTCGCGCTACGGCCTCATCGCCCTGGCCAGCAGCCTCGACCAGGGCGGTCCGTGCGCGCGCACCGTCCTCGACACGGCGCTGCTGCACGAGGTGATGGGCGGGCACGACCCGCGCGACTCCACCTCCCTGACCGACCCCGTCCCCGCCGTCGTCGCCGCGGCCCGCGAGGGCGCTCGCGGTGACCTGACCGGTGTGCGCGTCGGTGTGGTCACCGAGCTGGGCGGCACCGGCCACGCCGAGGGCTTCCAGGCCGGGGTGCTGCAGCGCTTCGCCGAGGCGCTCGACCAGCTGCGCGCCGCGGGCGCCGAGGTGGTGGAGGTCAGCTGCCCCAACCTCGAGCACGCGCTCGGCGCGTACTACCTCATCCTCCCGAGCGAGGCGAGCAGCAACCTCGCCCGCTACGACGGCATGCGGTACGGCCTGCGGGTGGTGCCCGAGGGCGTGGACCCCTCCGAGGTCACCGCGGAGCAGGTCATGGCGGCCACCCGCGCCAAGGGCTTCGGCGCCGAGGCCAAGCGCCGCATCATCCTGGGCACCTACGCCCTCTCCAGCGGCTACTACGACGCGTACTACGGCAGCGCGCAGAAGATCCGCACGCTGGTGCAGCGCGACTTCGCCGCCGCGTTCGCCCAGGTGGACGTCCTCGTCAGCCCCACCGCGCCCACCACGGCGTTCCGGCTGGCGGAGAAGCTCGACGACCCGCTGGCCATGTACCGCGGCGACGTCGCCACCATCCCCGCCAACCTCGTGGGCATCCCCGGGATGAGCCTGCCGGTGGGCCTGGCCCCCGAGGACGGCCTGCCCGTCGGGCTGCAGCTGCTGGCCCCGGTCCGCGAGGACGCGCGGCTGTACCGCGTGGGCGGCGCCCTCGAGGCCCGCCTGCACGCCGCGTGGGGCGGGAAGCTGCTCGACCGCGTGCCCGCCTGGACCGCCGCACCGACACCCGCCGGAACCACTGCCGGAGCGACCGCATGAGCACCAGCGCAGACCTCATCGCCTACGACGACGCCGTGACCCGCTTCGACCCCGTCGTCGGGCTCGAGGTGCACGTCGAGCTGAACACCGCCACCAAGATGTTCAGCGGCGCCCCGACGGAGTTCGGCGCGGACCCGAACACCCAGGTGGACCCGACCTCGCTGGGCCTGCCGGGCTCGATGCCGGTGCTCAACGCCAAGGCCGTGGAGTCCGCCGTCAGGATCGGCCTGGCGCTGAACTGCTCCATCGCCGCGCAGTGCCGGTTCGCGCGGAAGAACTACTTCTACCCGGACATGCCGAAGAACTTCCAGACCAGCCAGTACGACGAGCCCATCGCCTTCGACGGCTGGCTCGACGTGGAGGTGCCGGCCTCGGAGGACGGCTCGCTGCCGGCCTTCACCCACCGCGTCGAGATCGAGCGCGCGCACATGGAGGAGGACACCGGCAAGTCCTCGCACGTCGGCGGGGCCACGGGGCGCATCCACGGCGCCGAGTACTCCCTGGTCGACTACAACCGCGCCGGCATCCCGCTCATCGAGATCGTCACGCGCCCCATCACGGGCGCCGGTGCGCGCGTCGGCGAGGTGGCGCGCGCCTACGTGGCCACCCTGCGCGACCTGCTCCGCGGCCTGGACGTCTCCGACGTGAAGATGGAGCAGGGCTCCATGCGCTGCGACGTCAACCTCTCCCTGCGCGAGACCCCCGACAGCCGCCTCGGCACCCGCACCGAGACCAAGAACGTCAACTCCCTGCGCTCGGTGGAGCGCGCGGTGCGCTACGAGGTCGGCCGCCAGGCCGCCGTGCTGCTCGCCGGCGGCTCGGTGGTGCAGGAGACCCGGCACTGGCACGAGGACACCGGCCTGACCACGTCGGGCCGGGTGAAGTCCGACGCCGAGGACTACCGCTACTTCCCCGAGCCCGACCTCGTGCCGGTCGCGCCCGACCCGGCCTGGGTGGAGGAGCTGCGCGCCGCGCTGCCCGAGCCGCCCGCCGCGCGCCGCCGCCGCCTGCAGACCGGCTGGGGCCTAACGGACCTCGACATGCGCGACCTGCTCAACGCCGGCGCGCTCGACCTGGTCGAGGCCACGGTGGCCCAGGGCGCGCCGCCCGCCGCGGCCCGCAAGTGGTGGACCGGCGAGCTCAGCCGCGCCGCGAACACCCGCGGCACGTCCCTCGAGGAGCTGCCGGTGACGCCGGCGCAGGTGGCGCAGCTGCAGGGCCTCGTCGACGGCGGGAAGCTCAACGACAAGCTGGCGCGGCAGGTGCTCGAGCACGTGCTGGACGGCGAGGGCGACCCGCAGCAGGTGGTCGACGCGCGCGGCCTGGCCGTGGTCTCCGACGACGGCGCGCTGCTGGCTGCGGTCGACGAGGCGCTGGCCGCCAACCCCGACGTCGCCGGCAAGATCCGCGACGGCAAGGTGCAGGCGGCCGGGGCCATCGTGGGCGCGGTCATGAAGGCGACCCGCGGGTCGGCTGACGCGGCCCGCGTCCGCGAGCTCGTGCTGGAGCGCGTCGCCGCAGGCTAGGCGGACCGGACGACGGGCCCGGACGACGCCGTGCCCGTCGTCCGGGGGACGGCCGTGGGCGTTGCCCGGAGGACGATCTCCACGTCACTTAGCGTCATCTCTTGTGACTCGTCGCGATCCTTTCGCCCCGGCGTCCGTCGCTCCTTTCGTGCGCCACGTCCGGCAGTCGCACGAGGGAGGCGCTTCGCCCTACGCGGTCCCGGCGGCGGGGGCCTCCGGGCCCGTCGTCGTCTTCACCGACGGCCGCGAGCGCGTCAACCTCGCCTCCAACAACTACCTCGGCCTGACTGACGACCCCCGGGTGCGCGCGGCGGCCCGGGACGCGGTCGACCGCTACGGGACCGGCGTGTCGGGCAGTCGCCTGCTCAACGGCACCACGGACCTGGTGCTCGAGCTGGAGGCGGAGCTGGCCGACTTCTACGGCGTCGAGGCCTGCGTGGTCACCACCAGCGGCTACACCGCCAACCTCGCCCTGCTCTCAGCCGTGGGAAGACCCGGCGACGCCCTGCTCCTCGACGCCGCGGCGCACGCCTCGCTGCACGCGGGCGCCGCGGCCTCGGCGGCCCGCGTGCTGCGGTGGCGGCACAACGACCTCGACGCGCTGCGGCGCCGGCTCGGTGCGCTCGAGGAGGACGCGGGCGTCGTCGTCGTGGTCGACGGGGTGTACTCCATGGAGGGCACCTGCGCCCCGCTGCGCGAGCTGGTGGCGCTGTGCCGGGAGCACGGCGCGCGCCTGGTGGTCGACGAGGCGCACGGCGTCGGGGTGCTCGGGGCGCTCGGGCGCGGGGCGTGCGAGGAGGCCGGGGTGCTCGGTGACGTCGACGCCGTGACCCTCACGACGAGCAAGGCGCTGGCCTCCTGCGGCGGCGCGGTCCTGACCAGCGCGGCCGTCGCCGAGGGCCTGCGGGGCTCCGCCGCGCCGTACCTGTTCGCCGCCGGGCAGGTCCCCGCCGCGGTGGCCGCCGCCCTGGCCGCGGTGCGCGTGCTGCGCGCCGAGCCGGAGCGCGTCGCCGCCCTCGCCGACCGCGCCGCGCAGCTGCGGGAGGAGCTGGCCGCCGCCGGGGTGCCGGTCGTGGCCTCGCGCGGTGCCGTGGTGGGCGTGCCGGTGGGGGAGGAGCGCGAGGTGGTCGAGGTCTGGCGGCGCGTCTTCGCCGCGGGCGCCGCCACCAACGCCGTGGTGCATCCCGCCGTGCCGCGCGGAGGGGCGCTGCTGCGCCTGTCGGTGATGTCCACCCACACCGACGAGCAGCTGGCCCGGGGCGCCGCCGCGGTGGCGGCCGGGCTGGCGCGCCCGGAGCGCCTGCCGGCGCCCCGCGCCCGCGTCGTCGACCTCCGCGGCGCGGGAGCGCTCAAGACGGGCGCCTGACGCGCCGACCACTGGTGGGTGGGAGGAACCTCGCCCCGGTCGCTGACCGCCGTCGCGCTGGTCGCGGTGGGAGTGCTCGCCGCCGCAACCGTGGTCGTCGCCGGGGCGGCTGGCACCGTCCACGCCTTCCCGGTCGGCGCCGCGGCGTCGGCGCTGGTCGGCCTGGCCGCCGCCCTGTCGATGCTCCTGCGCCGAGGTGCTGGGGGCGCCGAGCGCACCATGGGCCTCGCCGTGGGGCTGTGGGCCGCGGGCCAGGCCTGGATCGCCCTGCTGGCGCTGCGCCAGCCGGGCCTGCCGCAGCAGCCGACGCCGGGTGACGCGCTGCAGACGTTCGCCGCGCCCCTGGCGCTGGTGGCGGTCATGGCGCTGCCGCGGCCCAGCGGCTACGCGGGCCGCCGCCGGCAGCTGGCCCTGGACGGCGCGGTCGTCGCTGCCACCGGGGCCGCCCTGCTGTGGCGCGTGGCCTTCCTCCCGCTGGACCCCTCGGGCACCGCGGCCCTGACCGCCGGTGCCGTGGTGCTGGCCGACCTCGCCGTGCTGGGCCTGTGCGTGCAGCTGGCCGTGGCCGGCCTGGACCGCGGCGCCGCCCTCGTGGCGCTCGGCGTGGGCCTCTTCGTGAGCGCTGACCTCGTCAACACCCACGACCTCGTGCAGCCCGGGGGCACCTGGCCGTGGTCGGCGACCGCTGCCGCCTGCGCCGCCTGGCCGCTGGTGGCCGCCGGCTTCGCCGCGGCCGGTCGCCAGCGCCTCGGCGGACCCCGGCTGGAGGCCTTCGGCGCCGACGTGCGCACCGGCGCGGTCACCACCGCGCTCGTCATCGTCCAGGTGCTCGCTGCGCTCGTCAGCAGCACGGTCAGCGACCGGCCCGTCGACGCGGTCACCGGTGTGCTCTTCGGTGTCGTGGTCGCCTCCCTCGTCACGCGTGAGCTCGTCCACCGGGGCCAGCGGAGCCGGCTCGTGGAGGAGCTGCGGCACCAGGCCCTGCACGACCCGCTCACCGGCCTGGCCAACCGCCACGCCCTCTCGGCGCGCCTGGCGGAGCTCGCCCAGGACCCCGAGCTCGCCGGGGACCCCGGGCGCGGGGACCGCGTCACCGCGGTGGTGCTGGACGTCGACGGCTTCCGCGAGGTCAACACGCGCCTCGGCCACGCCGCCGGTGACCAGCTGCTGCGCGTGCTGGCGCAGCGGGTGTCCGCGGCCCTGCCGGCCGGCTGGACCGCCCACCACTACGGCGGCGACGAGTTCGTCGCCGCGGGACCCGGCGACCTGGCCCGCGGCACCCGGGTGGCCGCTGCACTGCTCGACGCCGTCGCCGCCCCGGTGGAGCTGGCCGTGGCCGGTGCCGTGGCGGTGACGGCCTGCGCCGGGGTCTCGTCGGCCGCCGACGGCGAGACGGACCCGCTCACGGCGGTCGCTGAGGCGACCGGTGCGCTGCGGGAGGCCCAGGCCGCGGGACGCGGCCGCGTCCACGTGCACGACGAGGCGGCTCACGAGCGCAGCGCGCGTCGCCTGCAGGTGCGCGAGCGCCTCCGGGAGGCGGTGGCCGCGGGCACGGTCACCGCAGCGCTGCAGCCCGTCGTCGACGTCGCCACAGGGGCGACCACGGGCTTCGAGGCGCTCGCCCGCTGGCGGGACGCCGAGCTGGGGGACGTGCGCCCCGACGAGTTCATCGCCGTGGCCGAGGAGGCCGGGCTGGTGCCCGCCGTGGGCGCGGCCGTGCTGCGCGCCGGCCTCGTGGCCCTGCAGCAGGCGGGAGGTGTCGAGCGCCGCCTGCGCCTGGCCGTCAACGCCTCGCCCCTGGAGCTGCGCGCCCCCGGGTACGTCGACGGCGTCCTCGGTGCCCTCGCGGACGCCGGGGTCCCCGTGGACCTGCTGACCGTGGAGGTCACCGAGGGCCTCTTCATGACCACCGACGACCCTGCCGTGGCCGTCCTGGCCGAGCTGGGCGCCGCCGGGGCGCGCGTGGCCGTGGACGACTTCGGCACCGGCTACTCCTCGCTGTCCTACCTCGAGCGCCTCCCGGTGCACATCGTCAAGATCGACAGGTCCCTGGTGAGCGGCGTCGACAGGTCCCGCCCGCGCGCCGTCCTGGAGGCCGTGGTGGCCCTGTGCCGGGCGCTGGACCTCGAGGTGGTGGCCGAGGGCGTCGAGACGGCCGAGCAGGCCGCCGTCGTGCGCGGTCTGGGCGTCCAGCGAGGCCAGGGCTGGTACTGGTCGCGCCCGCTCCCGCCCGAGCTGGTGGCCCAGCACGTCGCCGAGCGGTCGGCCGCGCTCTAGCCCTCAAGTCCCTCGCGCGGGAGACCGAGGACTGCAGGGTGACCGCAGCCCCCGCCTCCCCGCGGAGCCGGCTGAGCGCCGCCCTCGCACGGCTCGCACCCGGTCAAGCCCTCGCTGTCGCGTCGCTCCTCGCCGTCCTCGCCGTCCCCGCGGTGCTCATCGCCCTGCCGCGCTCACCGCGGCTCGAGCGCCGGACCACCGCCCTCGACGCCCTCGTCACGGGGGCCAGCGCAGCCGTGGTGGTGTGGCTCCTGCGCGCCCAGCGGTCCGCGCAGCACCTGCCTCCCGCCACCTCCGCCCTGGCTGCGCTCGCGCTCCTGGCCGTGTGCACCCTGGCCGCCACCGCGGTCCTGGTCGCCCTCGCCCGGCGCCGGGCGGGACGCGGCGCGCTCCTCCCGGAGGACCGCGCCGTCCGCTCCGGTGCCCTCACCAGCGCGGCGGTCACCGCGTCCGCCGTTCTCGCCGTGGCGCTCACCGCCGGCCCGGGCGGGGCCTACCTGGACGCGGCGAGCGGCTCCCTGCTGTGCCTGGTCGTGATCACCGGTGCCCTGCGCGAGCTGCTGCTGCGCCGCGGACGGGCGCAGCTCGTGGGCGACCTGCGCCGGCAGGTGCTCACCGACGACCTCACCGGTCTGCCCAACCGCCGGGCCCTGGTCGAGCTGCTCGAGCGCGAGCGCACCGCGCCCGACGGGCCCACCGTGGTGGTCAAGCTGGGGCTCGACTCCTTCTACGAGTACAACGCCCAGTTCGGCTCCGCGTGCGGTGACGCAGCCCTGCGCACCGTGGCCCGCGTCCTGCGCGAGACCGTCCCGACGGGGTGGACCGTGCACCGCACCGGCGGTGACCAGTTCCTGCTGCGCGGCCCGGGGAGCGCCGCTGACGGCCGCGTCCGCGCGGAGGCGGCCCTGGCCGCGGTGCGCTCCGCGTCCCTGGCGGACGAGCGGCCCCTCACCGCCAGCGCAGGCGTCGCCGAGGCCGTCCCGGGCGCCACCGACCCCGCTGCTGTGCTGTCCGACGCCGCGGCTGCGCTGAGGGCCACCAAGGCGCGCTGCGACGGGGGTGTCGGCGTCCACGACGCCGCGCTCGTGGAGCGCACGCGGCGCCAGCACCAGGTGGCCGCGGCGCTGCGGGAGGCGCTCGCCGCGGACGCGCTCGCGGTGGGGCTGCAGCCCGTGGTCGACATCGCCTCGGGCGCGACGACGGGCTTCGAGCTGCTGTCCCGGTGGACCGACCCGCAGCTGGGGGTCGTCTCGCCCGAGGAGTACGTGCCCGTCGCCGAGGCCGCCGGCCTCGTCCACCAGCTCGGTGGGTGCGTGCTGCGCAAGGGCCTGCAGGCCCACGTCGCCGCGGGTGGCGTTGAGCGCCGCCTGCGCGTGGCCGTCAACGCCTCGGTGCACGAGCTGCGCCGCTGCGGCTACGCCGACGGGGTGCGCGCCGCCGCGGGGGAGGCCGGGGTCCCGCTCGACCTCCTCACCGTGGAGGTCACCGAGTCGGTGTTCCTGGCCCGCGACGACCCCGCCGCTCCCACGCTGCGCGAGTTGCAGGAAGCGGGGGTCCGCCTGGCCATCGACGACTTCGGCACCGGCTACTCCTCCCTCGGCTACCTCGACCGGCTCCCGGTCACGTACGTCAAGGTCGACCGGTCGCTCGTGGTGGCGGCGACGGCCAGCGAGCGCTCCCGGGCCCTGCTGTCCGCGGTGGTGGCCGTCTCGCGCTCCCTCGACCTGGAGGTGGTGGCCGAGGGCATCGAGGAGGAGGCGCAGGCGCGCATGGTCCTCGACCTCGGCGTCCGCCTCGGGCAGGGCTGGCTGTGGTCGAGGGCGCTGGCGCCCGAGCAGCTGCTCGAGCACCTCGCCGCCCCGCCGCGCGCCCTGGGCCAAGGGCCGGACCCAGCGGCGGACTCAGGCCAGGGGGACCCGCAGCAGGCGGTCGTCGCCGGCTGAGGGCGTCCCGCGCGAGGTGTTGTCGGTGAGCACCCACAGCGCCCCGTCGGGGCTGGCGACCACGTCGCGGACCCGCCCGTGCTCGCCGCCGAAGACCCGCTCCGGCTGACCCAGCCGGCCGTCGGCCAGCGGCACCCGCCACAGCTCCTGCCCGCGCAGCGCTGCCACGTAGACCGCGTCGGCCGTGACCAGCAGCCCGCTGGGGGAGGCGTCCGCGGTGCGCCAGGTGACCAGCGGCGCGGTGAAGGCGGGGTCGGTGACGTCCTGCTCGCCGCCCGCCGGGCCCGCCACGGCGCCCTCGACCAGCGGCCAGCCGTAGTTGCGGCCCGGCTCCAGGAGGTTCAGCTCGTCCTGGGTGTTCTGCCCGAACTCCGCGGCGAACATCCGCCCCGCCGGGTCCCACCCGATGCCCTGCGGGTTGCGGTGGCCCCACGTCCACACCGGCGAGCCCGCCACGGGGTTGCCGGGCGCCGGCTGCCCGTCGGGGGTCAGCCGCAGCACCTTGCCGGTGAGGGCCTGCTGGTCCTGCGCGGTGGACGGGGCGCTGGCGTCGCCGGTGGTGACGTAGAGCATCCCGTCGGGGCCGAAGGCGAGGCGCCCGCCGTGGTGGACGGTGGCCGACTCGATGCCCGTGAGCACCGGCTCCGGTGCCGACAGCGACCCCGGCCCGCCCGCCGGGTCGGCGGTGTGGCGCATCCGCACCACCCGGTCGTCGGTGGCGGTGGTCGTGTAGGCGTACACCCACCCGTCCTCGGCGAAGGTGGGCGAGATGGCCAGGCCGAGCAGCCCGCCCTCCCCGCGGGGCTCGACGTCGGGCACCGCTCCGCCCGGCCCGGACGCGGTCACCTGCTGGGCCGACCACCCGCCGTCCTCGCCGGCCACCCGCAGCACGCGGGCGGTGTCGCGCTCGCTGACCAGCGCGCTGCCGTCGGGGAGCACCGCGACGCTCCACGGCACGTCGAGGCCGGTCACCACGTCCTGCGCGGCCCCCGGCGTCCCGCGCAGCGCGTGGCCCGCGGCCACCGCGGCGGGGAGGGTGCCGCCGGCGCTGCCCTGCGGGGAGGCCTGCCCCTGCGCCGGGGAGGACGACGACGAGGGCGCCGGCAGCTGCTCGGTGGACACCGGCGCAGGCGCCGCGGCGTCCTGCCCGGAGCACCCCGCCAGCACGACCGCCGCGGCAGCCAGGAGGACGGCGGGCGCAGGTGCGCCGCGGCGGCGGGAGGGTCGTCCGTGATCCACGCCCCAGCCTCACCCGCCGCAGGTCGCACGGCCAGTCGGGTGCGCCCGGACGACCGGGACGGGTGCCCCTGGTGGACCAGGTCGCGCGCTCGCGAGCCTCGTCCCGTGGACACCTCAGAGCACGTTCCCGCGCCGACCGCTCCGCAGACCACCCCGCGCACGCACGACCGGCCCTCCCGGCTGGGCCGGGTCGTCCTCGCCGGCGCCCTGGCCGGCCCCGTCGTCCACCTCGTCGGCTCCGCCCTGCAACCGGCCGCGCTGGACGCCGTCGGACCGGGTGACTACGCCGCGGCCCTGGACGTCATGCGCGACGCCCGCGACCAGACGATCGCGTGGCGTCTGGTCTCGGGACTCGGCTCCCTGCTGTTCGTGCTGCTCGCAGGACCGCTGGTCGCTCTCGTGCCTCGCGGCGCTCGCGGTGCCGTGCTGCTCCGCGTCGCCCTCGTCCCGCTCGTGGTGGGAGCGACGGGCAACGCCGGGTACCAGACGGCGCAGGCGCTGGTCACCGCAGGCGCCACGCACCCCGACGTCACCCCCGAGGCGGGGCTCGCCGTGTGGGAGCACCTCGACACCGGCGTGACGGACGTGCTGTTCGGCTACCACGTGCTCCTCGCGCTCGCCGTCGGCCTCCTGGTGGTCGCCGTCGCGCTGCTGCGGTCGGGCACCGTCGGCCGGGTGGCCCCGGTGGTCATGGCCGTCAGTCTCGTCGGCGCCTTCCTCGTCCCCGCGGGGCTGCTGACGGGGCTACTGCTGGTGCCCTTCGCCGCCGCCGTCGCGGCGGTGCTGCTGCGGTCCCCGTCGAGGGCGCGGGCCCTTGTCGGGCAGCAGCGCTGAGCCCCACCCTGTCGCGTGTGAGCAGCCGGCGCGCCAGCTCCTCGGCGGCCACCGCGGCCACCACCGCGGTGGCAGCGGTGCTGGGCGCCTGGGCGCTGGCGGCGTCCGTCGTCGTGGCCGTCACGGCGCCGGCCGGGCTGCTCGGCGGCCACACCCTCGAGGACGTCGTCATCGCCCTGGCGTGGTCGGGACTGGCCGTGGTGCTCGCCCGGTCCGCGCGGCCCGGTGGTGTCGCGGCCGTGGCGCTGGTCGTCGCCGCGAGCGCCGCGGTGACCACCACCGGCAGCGCCTGGAGCGTGGCCGGGCCCGAGGCGGGCAGGGCGTGGGCGCGCTGGGGTGGAGAGTGGACCTGGGCACCGGCGACCGTGCTCCCCGTCGCGCTGGTGCCGCTGCTGCTGCTCGACCCCGTCGACCTGGGGCGCCGGGGTGAGCGGGTGCGGCGCGGCCTCGTCGGTGCCGCCGTCGCCGTCTGCACCGCGGCGTGCGCCGGGCTCGCCACCGGCACCGGGGCCGTGGTGGCCCTCAGCGGCGCCGCCCTGCTGGCCGTGACCACCGCGGGCCTGGGGCTGCAGGTGGCGGCGTGGGTGCGGTCGGACCGGCGGGGACGCCGCCGGCTCCCGCTGCTCGCGGCGACCGCCGCCAGCGCGCTGGCCCTGGTGGTGGCCTCGGCCGTCCCCGCGCTCGACGCCCTGCTCCAGGTGCTCGCTGCGCCGCTGGTCCCGCTCGCCGTGGCGGACCTGCTCGTGCAGGACCTCGTGGACGAGCTGCGCGCCTCGCGCGCGCTGCTCGCCCACGCGCGCGAGGTCGAGCGCGAGCGGCTCAGCGACGACCTCCACGACGACCTCGGGCCGCTCCTCTCGGCGATCGGCGCCCACGCGGACACCGCCCTGCTCCGGCTGCGGGCCGGCCGCCAGGGCGCCGAGGAGCTGGTGGAGCGCATCCGGGCGGTCGACGAGGCGGCGGTGGTGGCGCTGCGCCGCGCTCTGGCCGACCTGGCGCCGACCGCGGCGGACCGGCCGCTCGCCGAGGCGCTGTCCGACCTGGTCGCGTCGCTGGACGTCGGCGGGGGCAGCGGCCCGCGGACCCGCCTGCGCACCCGCGACCTCGGCGACGTGCCTCCCGCGGTGGCGTCGTGCGCCCTGCGCATCGCGGCGGAGGCGCTGACCAACGCCGTGCGGCACGCCCGCGCCTCCCCGGTGGACGTGGAGGTGGCGCTGCGCGGGAGGGAGCTGGTGCTGGCGGTCAGCGACGACGGCGTCGGCCTGGGCAGCGCACCGCGCACCGGCGGCCGGGGCCTGGCGTCGATGGAGCACCGGGCGACGGCCTGCGGTGGTGCCTTCGGCGTCGGCCAGCCCGGCAGCGGGACGGGCACGGTCGTCACCGCCGTGCTGCCCCTGGTGTCGGCCCCGTCGTCCCCCGCCCGCCCGGCACCCCGGCGTCCCGTGGTCGTCCCGTGAGGGTGCTGCTGTGCGACGACCACCCCGTCTTCCGCGACGGGCTGGCGCTGCTGCTTGCCGAGCTCGGCGTGGAGGTGGTCGCCTCCGTCGGCACGGGCGAGGAGCTGCTGGCCGTGGCGGTGGAGGCGCCCGCCGACGTCGCCGTCGTCGACCTGCACCTGCCGGGCCTCGACGGGGTGGAGGTGGTGCGGCGGCTGCGGCGGGACGTCCCCGACCTGCGCGCCCTGGTGCTGTCCATGGTCGACGACGACGTCGCGCTGGTGGAGGCGCTGCGCGCCGGTGCGCACGGCTACCTGCTCAAGGGAGCCCGCAGCGAGGCGGTGCAGCGGGCGCTCGCGGCCGTGCTCGACGGCACGCTCGTCGTCGACGCGGCCCTGGCCCCTCGGCTCGCGGGAGCCCTCGCCCGCGGGGCCGCGGGAGCGGCCGGGGTCCCCTTCCCCCAGCTGACCCCGCGCGAGCGGGAGGTGCTGTCCGACCTCGCGCGGGGGAGGTCCACCGAGGTGATCGCCAGCACCCGCTTCCTGTCCGCCAAGACGGTGCGCAACCACGTGTCCTCGGTGCTGACCAAGCTGGGGGCCTCCGACCGGGCGCAGGCGGTGGCCATGGCGCGCGACGCCGGGCTCGGAGGCGCCCGCGGGCGCTGAGTGGCAGGACCGGCGGCCCGGCTGACAGGGTTGGCGCTCGTGAGCGACCAGACCAGCCGGACGAGCCAGGACCGCGAGCTGCTGATCACCCTGCCCGACGCGGACTGGCAGGAGGCGCTGGCGCCGGACCTGCCCGCCGGGGTCCGCAGCCTCGTCTGGGACGTCGACTCCGACCCGCGTGAGGCGCTCGGGGACGACGCCGACCGCGTCGCCTACGTGGTGCTGCCGTACATGCACCCCGCCGGCGCGCTGGAGACCGTGGCGACCCTGCCCGCCCTGCAGCTGCTGCAGACGACCTCCGCGGGCTACGACAACCTGCTGGGCAGGCTGCCCGAGGGCGTGCGCCTGGCCAACGGCGCGGGCATCCACGACGCGTCCACCTCCGAGCTGGCCCTCGCCCTGGCGCTGGCGAAGCTGCGCGGCCTGGACGACGCCGTCCGCGACGCCGAGCAGGGCCGGTGGCGTCCCGTGCAGCGCCCCTCGCTGGCCGACCGCCGTGTGCTCGTGCTCGGCACCGGCGGCATCGGCGGGGCCATCGCCGACCGGCTGGAGCCCTTCGAGGTCGACCTCGTGCGCGTGGCCACCACCGCCCGCACGGACGAGCGCGGCCGGGTCCACGGGACCGACGAGCTGCCGGAGCTGCTGCCCACCACCGAGGTGGTCTTCATCGGGCTGCCGCTCACGGACAGCACCCGGGGCCTCGTCGACGCCGCGTTCCTGGCCGCCCTGCCCGACCAGGCGCTCGTGGTCAACGTCGGGCGGGGCCCGATCGTCGACACCGACGCGCTGCTGGCCGAGCTGCGCGCCGAGCGGCTGCACGCCGCCCTCGACGTCACCGACCCGGAGCCGCTGCCCGCCGACCACCCGCTGTGGGCTGCGCCGAACGTGCTCATCGCCCCCCACGTGGGCGGGAACACCACGGCCATGCGGCCGCGGGCGCTGCGGCTGCTCCGCGCCCAGGTGGAGCGGCTGGCGGCGGGACGGGACCCGCTCAACGTCGTCGTCGGCTGAGGTCGCGCGGGGGCGGTGTCGGGGCTGGTGGGGGTGCTCCCTACGGGACCGTAGGATCGCGGGCATGACCCAGGCCGACATGAAGCCCCGCTCCCGCCAGGTCACCGACGGGCTCGAGGCCACCGCCAGCCGCGGCATGCTCCGTGCCGTCGGCCTCGGCGACGACGACTTCGCCAAGCCGCAGATCGGCGTGGCCTCGTCGTGGAACGAGATCACCCCCTGCAACCTCTCGCTGGACCGGCTCGCCAAGTCCGTCAAGGACGGCGTGCACGCCGCCCAGGGCTACCCGCTGGAGTTCGGCACCATCTCCGTCTCCGACGGCATCTCCATGGGCCACGAGGGCATGCATTTCTCCCTCGTGAGCCGCGAGGTCATCGCCGACTCAGTGGAGACCGTCATGCAGGCCGAGCGCCTCGACGGCTCGGTGCTGCTGGCCGGCTGCGACAAGTCGCTGCCGGGCATGCTCATGGCCGCCGCCCGCCTCGACCTGGCCAGCGTGTTCCTCTACGCCGGCTCGATCCTGCCGGGCTTCGCCAAGCTCTCCGACGGCACCGAGAAGCAGGTCACGATCATCGACGCCTTCGAGGCGGTCGGCGCCTGCGCCCGCGGGCTCATGAGCCGCGAGGACGTCACCGCCATCGAGAAGGCGATCTGCCCGGGCGAGGGCGCCTGCGGCGGCATGTACACCGCCAACACCATGGCCAGCGCCGCCGAGGCCCTCGGCATGAGCCTGCCCGGCTCGGCCGCCCCGCCGGCCACCGACCGCCGCCGCGACGGGTTCGCCCGCCGCTCCGGCCAGGCCGTGGTGGAGATGCTCGCGAAGGGCATCACCGCCCGCGACATCATGACCAAGGAGGCGTTCGAGAACGCCATCTCGGTGGTCATGGCCTTCGGCGGCTCCACCAACGCCGTGCTGCACCTGCTGGCCATCGCCCACGAGGCCGAGGTCGACCTGACCCTCGCCGACTTCGACAGGGTGGGCTCGCGCGTGCCGCACCTGGCCGACGTGAAGCCCTTCGGCCAGCACGTCATGACCGACGTCGACAGGATCGGCGGCGTCCCGGTGGTCATGCGCGCCCTGCTCGACGCGGGCCTGCTCCACGGCGACGTCATGACCGTGACCGGCAAGACGATGGCGGAGAACCTCGCCGACATCGCCCCGCCGGACCCGGACGGCAAGGTGCTGCGCGCCCTGGCCGACCCGATCCACCCCACGGGCGGCATCACGGTCCTGCACGGCTCGCTGGCCCCCGGCGGGGCCGTGGTGAAGTCGGCCGGGTTCGAGTCCGACGTCTTCGAGGGCACCGCCCGCGTGTTCGACCGGGAGCGCGCCGCGATGGACGCCCTCGAGGACGGCACCATCACCGCCGGCGACGTCGTGGTCATCCGCTACGAGGGCCCCAAGGGCGGCCCCGGCATGCGCGAGATGCTCGCCATCACCGGCGCCATCAAGGGCGCGGGACTGGGCAAGGACGTGCTGCTGCTCACCGACGGGCGCTTCTCCGGCGGCACCACCGGGCTGTGCGTGGGCCACGTGGCCCCGGAGGCCGTCGACGCCGGGCCGGTCGCGTTCGTGCGCGACGGCGACCGGATCCGCCTGGACGTCAAGAACAAGACCCTCGACGTCCTGGTGGACGAGGCCGAGCTGGCCGCGCGGCGCGAGGGCTGGGAGCCGCTGCCCCCGCGCTACACCCGCGGGGTGCTGGCGAAGTACACCAAGCTCGTGGGCTCGGCCAGCGGCGGCGCCGTCCTCGCCTGAGACCCGGCCGGCTCAGCCACCGGGACGGCGTGTCTCAGATCATGAGACGCTCCGTCCCGGTGGCTGACAGGGACGGCGCTGCGGGTCTACTCTCGCGGCATGGGCATCCTCGTCGTCGTACTCGCGCAGCGCGCGAGCTGACGCCGTCGTCGACGTCCCGCCGCGCGCGACCCTCCGCAGACTCCGCTGACACCGGAGCCGGGGGGTCTTTCCATGCCCGGCGGGTTGGAGGTGCCGGGCTGCTCGCTCAGCTAGAGCACGTCGTCCACGCAGGACCAGCAGCACAGCAGCACCAGGAGGACCGATGAGCACCGCCAGCACCGAGGGCGCAGCCGCCCCGCAGGGCGAGCGCACGACCGAGCGCATGACCGGGGCGCAGAGCATCGTGCGCTCCCTCGAGAGCGCCGGGGTCGAGGTCGTCTTCGGCCTCCCGGGCGGGGCGATCCTGCCCACCTACGACCCGCTGCTCGACTCCACGAAGCTCCGCCACGTGCTGGTGCGCCACGAGCAGGGCGCCGGCCACGCCGCGCAGGGCTACGCCGCCGCCACCGGCCGCGTCGGCGTCTGCATGGCGACGTCGGGCCCGGGCGCCACCAACCTCGTCACCGCCATCGCCGACGCCCACATGGACTCGGTCCCGATGGTCGCCGTGACCGGCCAGGTCTCCTCCAAGGCGATCGGCACCGACGCCTTCCAGGAGGCGGACATCGTCGGCATCACCCAGCCGATCACCAAGCACAACTACCTGGTGACCGACCCCGCCGACATCCCCCGCGTCATCGCCGAGGCCTTCCACCTGGCCTCCACGGGCCGCCCCGGGCCGGTGCTCGTGGACGTCACCAAGGACGCCCAGCAGGCGATGACCACCTTCCAGTGGCCGGCCTCGCTGGCCGAGCTGGACCTGCCGGGCTACCACCCGACCACCCGCCCGCACGCCAAGCAGGTGCGCGAGGCAGCCCGGATGATCGCCGAGGCGAAGCGCCCCGTGCTGTACGTGGGCGGTGGCGTCATCCGCTCCGGCGCCTCGGCCGAGCTGCGCCGCCTGGTCGACCTCTCCGGGGCCCCCGTGGTCACCACGCTCATGGCCCGCGGCGCCCTGCCCGACTCCCACCCGGCCAACCTCGGGATGCCCGGCATGCACGGCACCGTCTCCGCGGTGACGGCCCTGCAGCGCGCCGACCTCATCGTCAGCCTGGGCGCCCGCTTCGACGACCGCGTCACCGGCCTGCTCTCGAGCTTCGCCCCCGGCGCCGCGATCGTCCACGCCGACATCGACCCCGCCGAGATCGGCAAGAACCGCCGCGCCGACGTCCCGATCGTCGGGGACGCCAAGGAGGTCATCGCCGACCTGGTCCCGGCCCTGGAGGCCGAGCACGCCGCCGGCCGGCGCGCCGACCTGGGCGGCTGGTGGCGCCAGCTCGACGACCTGCGCAGCACCTACCCCCTGGGCTACGACGAGCCCGAGGACGGCTCGCTCAGCCCCCAGAAGGTGATCCAGCGCCTGGGTGAGATCAGCGGCCCGGACACGGTCTTCACCTCCGGCGTCGGCCAGCACCAGATGTGGGCGGCGCAGTTCATCAGGTACGAGAAGCCGAACACCTGGCTGAACTCCGGTGGCCTGGGGACCATGGGCTACTCCGTGCCCGCCGCGATGGGCGCCAAGGTGGGCCGCCCCGACGCCACCGTCTGGGCGATCGACGGCGACGGCTGCTTCCAGATGACCAACCAGGAGCTGGCCACCTGCGCGATCGAGGGCATCCCGATCAAGGTGGCCGTGGTGAACAACTCCAGCCTCGGCATGGTCCGGCAGTGGCAGACCCTCTTCTACGACGGCCGCTACTCCAACACCGACCTGCACACCGGGGTCGGCCGGGCGCTCGGCCAGCGCATCCCCGACTTCGTCAAGCTGGCCGACGCCTACGGCTGCGTCGGGCTGCGCTGCGAGGACCCGTCCGACCTGGACGCCGTCATCGACAAGGCGATGAGCGTGGACGACCGGCCCGTCGTCGTCGACTTCGTGGTCCACCGCGACGCCATGGTCTGGCCGATGGTGGCCGCCGGCCTGTCCAACGACGCCATCCAGTACGCCCGCGGCCTGTCGCCCGTGTGGGACCGCGAGGAGCAGGACCCGGAGACCGGCCTGGAGATGAACGGAGCCGCACGATGAGCGCGACCGCTGCCGGCACGGAGCGGCACACCCTGTCGGTGCTCGTCGAGGACAAGCCCGCCGTGCTGGCGCGCGTGGCCTCGCTGTTCGCGCGCCGCGCGTTCAACATCCACTCCCTGGCGGTGGGCCCCACCGAGCACCCGTCGCTGTCGCGCATCACCGTGGTGGTCGACGTGGAGGACTCCCCGCTGGAGCAGGTCGTCAAGCAGCTCAACAAGCTGGTGAACGTCCTCAAGGTGGTCGAGCTGGAGCCGGAGACCTCGGTCCAGCGCGAGGTGCTGCTCGTCAAGGTCAGGGCCGACGCCACCACGCGCGGCCAGGTCCTCGACGTCGTCAACGTCTTCCGGGCGGCCGTCGTCGACGTCGCCCCGGAGGCCATGACCATCGAGGCGATCGGGGCGCCGGAGAAGAACGCCGCGCTGCTCAAGGTGCTCGAGCCGTTCGGCGTGCGCGAGATCGTCCAGTCGGGCGTCGTGGCCGTGAGCCGCGGCTCGCGCTCCATCACCGACCGGGCCCTGCGCAGCGCCTGACACCCCGTCCGCAAGACTTCCCGTGATCCCTACTGAAGGAGTGACAGCCACCGTGGCTGAGATGTTCTACGACGACGACGCCGACCTGTCGGTCATCCAGGGCCGCAAGGTCGCGGTCATCGGCTACGGCAGCCAGGGCCACGCCCACGCGCTGTCGCTGCGCGACTCCGGCGTCGAGGTGCAGGTCGGTCTGGCCGAGGGCTCCAAGAGCCGCGCCAAGGCCGAGGCCGAGGGCCTGACCGTCACCACGCCGGCCGAGGCCTCGCAGTGGGCCGACGTCATCATGCTGCTGGTGCCGGACCACGTGGCCCGCCACGTCTACGCCGAGTCCGTCGAGCCGCACCTCACCGCCGGCAAGGCGCTGTTCTTCGGCCACGGCTTCAACATCCGCTTCGGCTACATCAAGCCCCCGGCCGACGTCGACGTCGCCATGGTCGCCCCCAAGGGCCCGGGCCACCTCGTGCGCCGCGAGTACGCCGAGGGCCGTGGCGTCCCGGTGATCGTGGCTGTCGAGCAGGACGCGTCCGGGAAGGCCTGGCCGCTGGCGCTCTCCTACGCCAAGGGCATCGGCGGCCTGCGCGCCGGCGGCATCAAGACCACCTTCACCGAGGAGACCGAGACCGACCTGTTCGGCGAGCAGGCCGTGCTGTGCGGCGGCGCGTCCGCGCTGGTGCAGGCCGGTTTCGAGACCCTCGTCGAGGCGGGCTACCAGCCCGAGGTCGCCTACTTCGAGTGCCTCCACGAGCTCAAGCTCATCGTCGACCTCATGTACGAGGGCGGTCTGGCCAAGCAGCGCTGGTCGGTGTCCGACACCGCCGAGTACGGCGACTACGTCTCCGGCCCGCGCGTCATCGACGCCTCCGTCAAGGCCCGCATGAAGGACGTCCTCACCGACATCCAGCAGGGTGCCTTCGCCAAGCGGTTCATCGAGGACCAGGACGCCGGCGCGCCGGAGTTCAAGAAGTTCCGCGAGGAGCAGCAGGGCTCGCAGCTGGAGAAGACCGGCGCCGAGCTGCGCAAGCTCATGAGCTGGGTCGAGACCAAGGACGACGACTACGTCGAGGGCTCTGCCGCCCGCTGACGCACCCGCGTCCCCACCACGGGGCCGCTCCGCGCCACTCCCTCGAGCGGCACGGGGTGGCCCCGTGCCAGTAGGTCTGGCACAGGGCCACCCCGTGCCAGTGCGGGAGTGGTGCGGAGCCCCCCGGCGTTGGTGACCGTGTGAGCCGAGGGTCCCGCGCGAGCGCGAAGAGCGAGCTGCCCACCAAGCCGTGCGCGGTGTGCGGCCGCACCATCACGTGGCGCAAGAAGTGGGAGCGCGACTGGGAGGGCGTGCGCTACTGCTCCGACGCCTGCCGGCGCCGCGGGCGCTCGGCGGCCGCGTCCGACGTCGACGCCGCCCTCGAGTCCTCGCTCGAGCGCCTGCTGGACGCGCGCGCGTCGTCGTCCTCGGTGTGCCCGTCCGAGGCGGCCCGCGCCGTCGCGGGCGAGCGTGGCCTGGAGGGGGAGGCCTGGCGCGACCTCATGGAGCCGGCGCGCGCCGCGGCTCGTCGGCTCGTGGTGGCGGGGCGGGCCGAGATCACGCAGAAGGGCGCGGTGGTCGACCCGGACACCGCGAAGGGCCCGGTGCGGGTGCGGCGCCCCCGCTGAGCGTCAGGAGCGGGGCTGGCGCCAGACGAGCACGGAGCACGGCGCCGAGTGCTGCACCCGCGTGGCCGTCGAACCCAGCAGCACCGTCCGCGTCAGGCCCTTGCTGCCGGACGCCATGACGATCAGGTCGGCCCGGGCCTCCTCGGCGGCCTCGACGATCTCCGCGGCCGCCGAGCCGCTGCGGACCTGCGTGCGCACGCGTCCCGGCCAGGCGCTGAACTCCTGCGCCACCACGGCGACCGCCGACTCGGCCTCCTGGCGGTAGCTGGGTGCCGTCGGGTCGGGGCTGGCGGCCGAGCCGCGGCCGCCGATCTCGTCGCGGAAGGGCACCGCCGCCGTCGGGCTGAGCACCGCGACCACGAGCACCTCCTGCACCTCGGCCTCGTCGAGCAGCGCGGGCAGCGCCCGCGCGGCCTGCAGCGACTCCAGCGACCCGTCGGTCGCCACGACCACCTTCGTGCCCATCAGCGGCTCCTCTCGTCAGGGACACCATCGGGCACGTCCGGATCACCCGCACGCTCGACGCCACCCGACAGCAGCGCCTCGGTGCTCGCGCCGCCGCCGCGGGCGCGCTGCACGGCGTACAGCACCGCGCCCAGCCCGAGCAGCCCTGCCACCCAGAGCAGCGACGTCGGGTCGTCGACGACCGTGTAGACGAGGATCGCCGCGTTGCCGAGGATGCCGAGGACCAGCAGCGGAGTGCTGGCGCGGAAGACGCCGGGGTGCTCGTCCTTCCCGCGCTGCTTCAGCGCGCACACGATGACCAGCGCGTAGACGAACACGAGGAACACCACGGTGATCGTGGCCAGCCGCTCCACCACGTCCGGGCCGCCCAGCGCCGTGAACACCGACCCCACTGCCATGAGCAGGACGACGACGGCGAGGGTGAACCCGAGCGCGACGACCGGGCTGCGCCGGGTCGGGTGGACGCGGGCGAAGACGCGGGGCACCACGTCCACGCGCCCCATGCCGTAGAGGATGCGGGCGCCCGCGGCAGTGGTGACGAGCGTGGTGTTGCTGATGGCGATCATCGCGATGACCGAGAAGAGGACGATCATCACGCCGACGGGCAGCGGCAGGAGCCCCGCGCGCACCACCTCGAGCAGCGCCGCGTCGGAGCCGGCCAGCTGGTCGACCGGCACCACCAGCGCCGCCGACACGGCGACGACGACGTAGATGACGCCCGCGGTGACCATGCCGCCCACGAGCGCCCGCGGGAAGGTGCGCGAGGGGTCGATGGTCTCCTCGGCGACGTTGGCGGCGTTCTCGAAGCCGGTCATGGCGAAGAATGCGAGCGTCACGCCGGCGACCACGGCGATGACCGGGCTGCCCTCGGCGGAGAAGTCGGTGAGCACCGACAGGTCGGCGTCGCCGCCGGCCAGGGCGACCACGCCGATGGCGGCGATGATGACGAGCCCGGCCACCTCGACGAGCGTCATGAGCATGTTGATGACCACGGACTCGGTGATGCCGATGTAGTTGACCACCGCGACGGCCGCCACGAAGAGCACCGAGACGAGCAGTGCCGGCGGCAGGTCCCACAGCGAGCCGAAGTAGCGCGAGAAGCCGCTCGCCAGCGACCCGATCGCCGCGAACGAGGCCGAGAGCATGCAGACGGTCACGAAGAACGTCAGCGTGGGGTTGCGGAACGCCCTGCTCACGTACAGCGACGCGCCCGCGGCCTGGGGGTACTTGGTCACCAGCTCCGCGTACGCCAGGCCCGTGATGGCGGCCACCGTCACGCCGGCGGCGAAGGCCACCCAGAACGCGCCGCCGACCGCGCCGGCCACCAGGCCGATGAGCACGTACACGCCGGAGCCGAGCACGTCGCCCAGGACGTAGAAGTAGAGGAGCCGACCCGTGATGGTGCGCTTCAGGCCGCTCTCGGGACCGGAGTCCGCCGTCGTCGTCGCCATGCCGGCACAGCCTGCACCCAGGATGTGACGAGCGCGTGTCGAGCCGCGTGCCTCCGCCGGCCCTCAGACGCCGCGCTCGACGGGCAGCACCCCGCGGGAGACCGCGTCGACCAGCTCGGCGTGGTCGGCCTCGGTCTGGTCGGCGTAGCGGCGGGCGAAGGTCGCCAGCGCGTGGTCGGCCTTGTCGGAGGAGCCGAGGTACCCCGCGATCATCGACGCGCCCGAGGTCCGGGCGTGCCCCTTGGCCAGCAGCTGGGCGCACACGCCGGCGTAGTCGCGCAGGGCGTTGGCTCCGATGCCGTCCAGCACCACGCTGCCCTTCATGTTCCGGAACTGGCGCACGTAGTACTGCCGCTCACCGACCGTCGTCCAGCCCAGCAGCGGGTCGGACGTCGTCTGCAGCGCCTGCTGGTACTCCACGACCCGCTGGCCCTGGTGCTTGTGCCAGGCGTTGTCGCCGTGGACCCACGGCGCCACGACCGAGCGCCGGGCCTGCTTCAGCTGGAGGAAGACGACGTCGTCGCTGTCGGAGCCCTCCAGCAGCGCCACGTAGGCGCGCAGGCCGACGCTGCCCACGCCCACCACCTTGTGGGCGATGTCCACGAGCGTGTAGCCGCCCAGCAGCCGCGCCCAGTGCGGGGCGAGCGTGGCGAGGTAGTCGTCGAGGGCCTCGGCCAGCAGCGGCTCGTCGTCGACCTCGGGGCGCGTGATGAGCGGCGGCTCCACCACGATCCGCCGGCTGGCCGTCACCCCGCCGGACCCGCCGGACCCACCGGACCGGTCCTCGTGCGCCACCACCTCGGTGAAGCGCGGCAGGGCGCGGTCGCTCGTGCGGTGGCGGGCGCGCTTGGCGGCGCGCTCCACCTCGTGGCGCAGGCCGGGGTCCTTGGTGGCGCTCGCGAGCCGGTCGACCCCGAAGCTGGTCCAGCTGCGCTCCAGCAGCGGCTGCTCCGCCAGCTCGTGCAGGTGCTCGCGGTAGGCCCGCACGGCGGCGCGGACGGCCCGCTCGCAGGAGTCCTCCGCCAGGCCCGCCTGCCGGCCGGCCACCCAGGCGCTCGCCACGAGGCGCCGCAGGTCCCACTCCCACGGACCGGGGTGGGCCTCGTCGAAGTCGTTGAGGTCGAGCACCAGCTCGCGCGAGGGCGAGCCGTACAGGCCGACGTTGCCGATGTGGGAGTCGCCGCAGATCACCGGTGTGACCCCGGTGGCCGGGAGGGTGGCCAGGTCGGCGGCCATGAGGCCGGCCGTGCCGCGCAGGAACCCGTAGGGGCTCGCGGCCATCCGGCCCACGCGCACGGGCACGAGGCGGTCCAGCCGGCCCTCGTGCGCCTCCCTGATCTGCTCGACCACGCTGCGGCGCTCGGGTGCCGGCCGCCAGTCCGCCATCGCCGAGCGGGGCACCTGCTGGCGCAGGGACTTCCCCAGCGCGTACCGCTCCGCCCGGGGCAGCGGCCGCGAGCGCAGGGAGCCGTAGGGGGCGGAGTCCGCCTGCGCCAGCACCACGTGCCCGGGGCGGCCGGGGTTGCGGAGGTGTCCCGTCTCGATGCCCACGGCCCGCAGCGTGGCACCCTGAGCGCCCGGCGAGGGAGTTAGGTGATCCTTACCCGCCCCGTACGCTGGGCCCCCGTGACCGCTGGCCCCACGGCGCCCCTGGGGGCGACGCCACCGCTGCGCGCCCTGTGGCGCCACCACCGCCGCCACCGCCCCCGCTTCGCGCTCGCGGTGCTCATGACCGCGCTCAACACGGCCGCGGACGTCGCGCCCGAGCTGCTGCTGGGCGTGGCCATCGACATCGTGGTGCGCGGCTCCGACTCCTTCGTGAGCACGCTGCTCGGTGTCGAGGGGCGCTTCGAGCAGCTCGTCGTCGTCGCCGTCGTCAACGCCGCCGTGTGGGTGGTGGAGTCGCTCACCGACTACGCCGCCTCCGTGCTGTGGCGCGGGCTGGCGCAGGCGGTGCAGGACGAGCTGCGCACCGAGGCGTACACCGCCGTGCAGGCCATGGACGTCGGCTGGCACGAGCGCACGCCATCCGGCCAGGTGCTCTCGGTGCTCTCCGACGACGTCAACCAGCTGGAGCGCTTCCTCGACGTCGGCGCGCGCACGGTGCTGCACACGGCGCTGACGGTGGTGTTCGTGGGGATCGTCTTCGGGGCGACGTCGTGGCAGGTGGCGGTGCTGGCGTTCCTGCCGGTGCCGGTCATCGCCTGGGGCTCCATCCGGTTCCAGCGCCGCCTGGAGCCCCTCTACGCCGACGTGCGCAGCACGGCCGGGGAGGTGGCGGCCGTCGTCGCCGGCAACCTCGGGGGCGTCGCGACCATCCGCGCCTTCACCGCCGAGCAGCGCGAGAGCGCCCGCGTGGCCCGCGCCTCGCGGGAGTACCGCCTGGCCAACGCCCGCGCGATCCGCTCCAGCTCGGCGTTCGTGCCGCTGATCCGGATGGCGATCCTCGCCGGGTTCAGCGCCACGCTGCTGCTGGGCGGCTGGTACACGCTGCAGGGCCGCCTCGAGGTGGGCCTGTTCACCGTGCTGGTCTTCATGACGCAGCGCCTGCTGTGGCCGCTCACCGACCTCGGACAGACCCTGGACCTCTACCAGCGGGCCATGGCCTCCACCCGGCGCATCTTCGGGCTGCTCGAGCTGCGCCCCAGCGCCGTGGAGGGCTCCACCGCCCTGCCAGCGCCGGCACGCGGCGGGCTGGAGCTGCGCGGCGTGCGGTTCGGGTACGACGACGGGCCCGACGTGCTCCAGGGCGTCGACCTGGTGGTCCCGGCGGGGGAGACCCACGCCGTGGTCGGGACGACGGGTGCCGGCAAGTCGTCGCTGCTGCGCCTGGTGCTGCGCTTCGCCGACCCGCGCTCCGGCGCGGTGCTGCTGGACGGCCGTGACGTGCGCGACCTCACGTGGGACTCGCTGCGCGGCGCCATCGGCTACGTCAGCCAGGACGCGTTCCTCTTCCACGGGACGGTGCGCGAGAACATCGCCTACGGCCGCCCCGACGCCACCGACGCCCAGGTCGAGGAGGCCGCCCGCGCCGCCGAGGCCCACGACTTCGTGGCGGCCCTGCCCGACGGCTACGCCACCGTGGTGGGGGAGCGGGGCCAGACCCTGTCGGGCGGTCAGCGCCAGCGGCTCGCCCTGGCGCGGGCGCTCCTGCGCGACCCGGCGCTGCTCGTGCTCGACGAGGCGACCTCCGCGGTGGACACCGAGACCGAGGCCGCCATCCAGCGCTCGCTCACGCGCGTCACGGCCACGCGGACCGCGCTGGTGGTGGCGCACCGCCTGTCGACCGTGCGCGACGCCGACAGGATCTGGGTGCTCTCGGCGGGACGGGTCGCCGAGTCAGGCACCCACGACGAGCTGGTGGCCCTCGGCGGCGCCTACGCCGGCCTGTGGGCCGTGCAGACCGGCGAGCACACCCCCGCTCCTGCTCCGTGATCACCGGCTTCCGGTGCGCATTCCCGCCGTGATCATGGACGTCCCGAGCACCGTGTGACGCTGCGTGCCGCAGACCGGCGAGGAGGGGTGTGAGCACGCCTCCGGCTACCAGCGCCCACGCCGACCTGCCAGGTCGCTGTGCACGCACGGGTGCCCACCCCGATGCGCTCGAGGCCGTGTACCGCGCCTGCGTCCGCGACGTCACTGCGCCCCCGGTCGCTCCACGAGCGCCGACGTGGACGCGTCGGGGCTGACCGTCTCGACGGGCGAGCGCAGCGTCGGCGCCCGTGTGCCCGCGGGGGCGGTGCCGCCGGGCACGACGCTCGTCATCGTGGCGTCCGCCCGTCTCCTCACGGGCGCCGAGCTGGGAGCGGGCGACGAGGACCCTGACGACGACGTCCGCTCCGTCAGCGGCGTGACCACGAGGGTCGAGCTCGACGTCGCCAGCGGACCGGTGGACGCGTGCACGCCGATGGCCGTGCCGCCGCTGGGAACCGACTGGGCCCCCTCGGCCGGCTGATGCTCTTCGCGAGTGGGGGGTGCCTCCCGCTCACGAGGTCCATGATCACGGTCGGGGGCAGGGGGGGGGCGGTGGTGCGTCGGTAGCCTCTGGGGCCATGACCAGCACCGCTGCAGCGCCCACCACGCCGCCCTCGAGCGTCCAGCTCGCCGTCATCGCCGGTGACGGCATCGGCCCGGAGGTCGTGGCCGAGGGCCTGAAGGTGCTGCGCGCCGCCGTGGAGCCCACCGGCACCAGCGTGTCCACCACCGAGTACGACCTGGGCGCCAAGCGCTGGCACGCCACCGGCGAGACGCTGCCCGACTCCGTGCTGGAGGAGGTCCGCGGGGCGGACGCGATCCTGCTCGGCGCCGTGGGTGACCCGGGCGTGCCCTCCGGCGTGCTGGAGCGCGGTCTGCTGCTGAAGCTGCGCTTCGAGCTGGACCACTACGTCAACCTGCGCCCCGGCAAGCTCTTCCCGGGCGTGCGCGGTCCCCTGGCCGAACCGGGCGACGTCGACTTCGTCGTCGTCCGCGAGGGCACCGAGGGCCCGTACACGGGCAACGGCGGGTCGCTGCGGGTCGGCACCCCGGCCGAGATCGCCACAGAGGTCAGCGTCAACACCGCCTTCGGCGTGGAGCGCGTGGTCCGCGACGCCTTCGCCCGCGCCCAGGCGCGCCCCCGCAAGAAGCTGACGCTGCTGCACAAGCACAACGTGCTGACCTTCGCGGGACACCTGTGGCGCCGCACCGTGGAGCGGGTGAACGCCGACTTCCCCGACGTCACCGCCGACTACGCCCACGTCGACGCGGCGATGATCTACCTGGTGCAGGACCCGAGCCGGTTCGACGTCATCGTCACCGACAACCTCTTCGGCGACATCGTCACCGACCTCGCCGCGGCCGTCTGCGGCGGCATCGGACTGGCGGCCAGCGGCAACATCAACCCCGACCGCACCGCGCCGTCGATGTTCGAGCCCGTCCACGGCTCCGCCCCCGACATCGCCGGCCAGGGGATCGCCGACCCGACCGCCACCGCGCTGTCCGTCGGCATGCTGCTGGCGCACCTGGGCCACGACGACGCCGCGGCGCGCGTGGAGGCCGCCGTGGCGGTGGACCTGCTGGAGCGCGGGACGGCGAAGCGCTCTACCTCCGAGGTGGGCGACGCGCTGGCCTCACGCCTGTCCTGACCCCTGGTCCCCGGGCGCTGCGCGCGCCCGGGGACCGGCCGGGGGCGTCCCCGGGTGGCGCCTGCGCAGCGTGAAGTCGCGCACGTCGCCCGACGACAGCGTGATGACCACGCCCAGGTCCAGCACCAGCGCGGTGGTCCACGCGCGCGAGGCCAGCGGACCGCTGCCCGTCGTCGTCGCCGTGAGCAGGACCACCACGTCGACGACGGCGGCCGCCAGCACGACGAGCCGGGCCGTGGAGGACCCGGCGAAGACCAGCTGGGACAGCACCGCGCACGCCAGCCAGGCCAGCAGCGCGCCGCCGAGGACGAGCAGCGGGGGACCCGGCGCCGACGGCCACGGGACGAGGTCCTCGGGGGCGGGCAGCCAGGCCGGTGCAGCGCCCCCGGGCGCGAGGACGACCGCTGCCGCTGCCCCGGCGGCGACCACCGCCGTCACCAGAAGCCGCAGCAGCACCAGGACGTGCCCCAGGTAGAGGGTGAGCGGGCGGTGGTCGCGGTTGGAGGCGCCGGTGTCGCGCACGGCGGCGAGCAGGGCCCGGGCCGGCGCCGCCAGGCCGTGCCACTCCGGTGGCGGCGCGCCGTGGACGGCCCGGGCCTCGTCGACGACGTCGGTGAGGTCGATGACGGGCAGGTGGCCGTCGGTGCGGATCGCGTCGCCACCGCCGTTGCGCGCGTGGTACCCCGAGGAGAAGTGCCGGATGGTGCGCACCCGGACCTCGGGCGACCCGGCCAGCACGGTGGCCACCAGGTGGTCGCGCTCGGCGTCGGTGTCCACGTCGATCTTGTGCGTGACCTGGAGGGTGAAGGCCGACAGCCCCACCCGGCGGTCGTAGGTGCCCGCGGCGAGCCAGTCGACGCGCGCACCACCCGGCAGGCGCCAGCCCGGCGGCGTCCTCCAGAACCTCACGTGGTGGCGCCGGGCCGGGCTGCCCTCCACCTCCTGCTGGTAGGTGAGGTCCTGGCTGCGCCCGAAGAGGTGCAGGGGGCTGACCGGCGCCGTGGTGTAGGTGCGGCGCGCCAGCGTGGAGGTCACCGTGCGCAGCCCGCTGCGGAAGCCCAGCTCGTCGGCCAGCTGCCAGCCGCCGCGGGTCATGGCGGTGTGCAGGTCCTCGGTGGTGCCGAGCACGGCCGCGTTGACGGGGTCCCCGAGCAGGCCCTCGTAGGTGCGGGTGCGCCCGATGAAGTAGTCGGGGACGTAGACGCGCGTGAGCAGGCCGTGCAGGCGCGGCAGCAGCAGGTAGGCCAGCAGGACCCACAGGACCAGCACCAGCCACCAGTCCCGCAGCCCGCCGGTGGCGATGCGCTGCACCGTCAGCAGCGCCAGCCACCCCGCGGCCACGGCGCCCAGCAGCGTGAAGGCGCCGTCGACCATGGCGAGCAGCGCCGCGCGGCGACCGCGGGGCCTCCTGGGGGCGGCACGCACCCCGAGATGGTGCCCGCCCGGGCCGCGCGCCGCCCGCCGTCCGCCGTCCGCGGCGGAGGCTGCAGGGGCCCGGGGCGCCAGAGGCTACGCTTCCGTAGCATGTCCGCTGACAGCCTGCAGGCCCCCGCGCCGCTGTCCTTCGAGCGCCAGCCGCACCCCGCCCCCGTCTCGGACGCAGACCGCGCGGCCGTGCTGGCCGCCCCGGGCTTCGGCAAGCACTTCACCGACCACATGGCGCACGCCGTCTGGACCGCCGAGAGCGGCTGGGGACAGGCCCGCGTGGAGCCCTACGGACCGCTGCTCATGGACCCCTCGGCGGCCGTCCTGCACTACGCGCAGGAGGTCTTCGAGGGCATGAAGGCCTACCGGTGGGCCGACGGCTCGGTGTGGACGTTCCGCCCGCAGGCCAACGCCGCCCGGTTCGCACGCTCAGCGCGCCGCCTGGCGCTGCCGGAGCTGCCCGAGGCCGACTTCCTCGCCTCGCTGGAGGCGCTGGTCTCCGCCGACGAGGCGTGGGTGCCCACCGGGGGCGAGACCAGCCTCTACCTGCGGCCGTTCATGTTCGCCTCCGAGGCGTTCCTCGGCGTGCGCCCCGCGGCGAAGGTGGACTACCTCGTCATCGCCTCTCCGGCAGGCTCCTACTTCACCTCCGGGCCCCGCCCGGTGAAGCTCCTGGTCAGCCGCACCTACACGCGCGCCGCCGCGGGCGGCACCGGAGCCGCCAAGTGCGGCGGCAACTACGCCGCCAGCCTGCTCGCGCAGCAGGAGGCCTACGCCGCCGGCTGCGACCAGGTGGTCTTCCTCGACGCCGCGGAGCAGCGGTGGGTGGAGGAGCTGGGGGGCATGAACGTCTTCCTGGTCACCGCCGACGGCCGCCTGCTGACGCCGGAGCTGACCGGCTCCATCCTGGAGGGCGTCACCCGCGACTCCATCCTGGAGATCGCCCGTGACATGGGCCTGCAGCCCGTGGAGCAGCGCATCGCCCTCGACGACTGGCTGGCCATGGTCGCCAGCGGCGAGGTCACCGAGGCGTTCGCCTGCGGCACCGCGGCCGTGGTCACGCCCATCGGCAGCTTCGTGGACGGCGGCGACACCAAGCCGGCCGCCGCGGACGCCGACGTGGCCGGCAAGGTCACCGAGGCGGTCCGCGCCACCCTGCTCGACGTCCAGTACGGCCGCGCCGAGGACCGCCGCGGCTGGATGCACCGCCTGGTCTGAGGAGACCCACGATGAGCTCGACGACCCCGACGCCGACGGCGGACGCCGTCCTGCCCGAGGTGCAGGTCTACGACACGACCCTGCGCGACGGCGCCCAGCAGGAGGGGCTCAACCTCTCCGTCGCCGACAAGCTGGCCATCGCCGCGCACCTCGACGAGCTCGGCGTCGGCTTCATCGAGGGCGGGTGGCCCGGCGCCAACCCGCGCGACACGGAGTTCTTCGCCCGCGCCCGCACCGAGCTGCACCTGCGCCACGCGGTGCTCGCGGCGTTCGGGGCCACGCGCCGGGCCGGCGGCTCGGCCGCCACCGACCCGCAGGTGCAGGCGCTGCTCGACGCCGAGACGCCTGTGGTGACCATCGTCGCCAAGAGCCACGTCGGCCACGTGAAGCTGGCGCTGCGCACCACCGAGGAGGAGAACCTCGCCATGGTGCGCGACACCGTGGAGCACCTCGTGGCGCACGGCCGGCGGGTCTTCCTCGACGCCGAGCACTACTTCGACGGGTACGAGCTCGACCGGGACCACGCCCTCGCCGTCGTCCGCACCGCCGTGGAGGCCGGCGCGGAGGCCGTCGTCCTGTGCGACACCAACGGCGGCCGGCTGCCGCACGAGGTGGAGGAGGTCGTGGCGGCGACGCTCGCCGCCTCGCCCCCCGGGACGCGGGTCGGGATGCACGCCCACAACGACTCCGGCTGCGCCGTCGCCAACTCCCTCGCGGCCGTGCGCGCGGGCGCCACCCACGTCCAGGGCTGCGTGAACGGGTACGGCGAGCGGACGGGCAACGCCGACCTCGTCGTCGTCGTCGCCGACCTCGTCCTCAAGCTCGGCCAGCAGGTGGTGCCCGCGGAGTGCCTGCGCGAGGCCACCCGCATCACCCACGCGGTCGCGGAGATCACCAACGTGGCGATGTACGCGCGCTCGCCGTACGTGGGCGCCTCGGCGTTCGCGCACAAGGCGGGGCTGCACGCCAGCGCCATCCGCGTCGACCCCGACCTCTACCAGCACACCGACCCCACCGCCGTCGGCAACGACATGCGGATGCTCGTGTCCGACATGGCCGGGCGCGCCTCCATCGAGCTCAAGGGCCGCGAGCTCGGCCACGACCTCGCCGGAGACCAGGACGTGCTCTCCCGCGCCGTCGCCCGGGTCAAGGAGCTCGAGCTGGCCGGGTGGACCTTCGAGGCCGCCGACGCCAGCTTCGACCTGCTGCTGCGCGAGGTCCGCGACGGCGCCCGCCCCGCCTACTTCGAGGTGGAGAGCTGGCGGGCGTTCATCGAGCACGGCAAGGGCACCGGCCCGACGTCGGAGGCCACCGTGAAGCTGCGTGCCGGTGGGCAGCGCCTCGTGGCGACCGGGGAGGGCAACGGGCCCGTCAACGCCCTCGACGCCGCGCTGCGCCAGGCCCTCATCCCGGTCTACCCGCAGATCGCCGGGCTGGACCTCACCGACTTCCGGGTGCGCATCCTCGACGCCGACGCCGGCACGGACGCCACCACGCGGGTGCTCATCGACACCACCGACGGGCGGGCCACCTGGACGACGGTGGGCGTGGCGCCCAACCTCGTCGAGGCGTCCTGGCAGGCGCTCGTCGACGGCATCACCTACGGCCTGCTGAAGGCCGGCGTCCCGGCGCCCGAGGCGGCCCCGGCGGTGTCCCCGGCGTGAGCGGCGCCAGCGAGGAGCAGCCCGAGCAGCCCGTCGTGGAGATGTGGACCGACGGCGCGTGCAAGGGCAACCCCGGCGTCGGAGGCTGGGGCGTGCTCATGCGGTCGGGGGAGCACACCAAGGAGATGTTCGGCGGTGAGGCGACCACCACGAACAACCGCATGGAGCTCACCGCCGTCATCGAGGGCCTGGGCGCACTCAAGCGGCGCTCGACGGTGCTGCTCCACGTCGACTCGACCTACGTCATGCAGGGCATCCAGAGCTGGATCGCCGGGTGGAAGCGCAACGGGTGGCGCACCGCGTCCAAGCAGCCGGTGAAGAACGCCGAGCTGTGGCGGGCCCTGGACGAGGCCGTCGCCCGGCACGACGTGCAGTGGCGCTGGGTCAAGGGCCACGCCGGCGACCCCGGCAACGAGGCCGCCGACGCCCTGGCCAACAAGGGCGTCGACCAGGTCCGCGCCGCCGCCCGCTGACCGCCGGCCGGCCGTCCCGGCCGGCGCCCGCGCCTGCGCCCGCGTCCGGTGGGCAGGCTCAGGTCCGCTTCCCGCCCCTGACCCGGTCTCCAGCCTGCCCACCGGGTCCCAGGCTCCCCACCTGGGGCGGGGTGATGCCGGCCTCGTGCGCGCGGGCGGCCGCCTCGGTGCGGTCGGCCGCCTGCAGCTTGGCCAGCACCGCTGACACCACGTTGCGCACGGTCTTGGACGACAGGAACAGCGCCTGCGCGATCTCGGCGTTGCTGCGACCGGCGGCCAGCAGCTCGAGCACCTCCGCCTCGCGGGCGGTCAGCTCGGGGAAGGCCGCGGCGGCCGTGGGCGTGGCGGGGGGAGCGGAGAAGAACGCCGCCATGCGCCCGGCGAGCGCGGCCCCGAACACCGCCCCGCCGGTCGCAGCGGCCCGCACGGCCGCCACCAGCTCCTCCTGGCCGGAACCCTTGAGCAGGTAGCCGCGCGCCCCGGCGCGTACGGCCGCGAACACCGTCGCGTCCTCCTCCGACATCGTCAGGACGACGACGGCGGCGCGCGCGCCCGCCTCCACGAGCCGGCGGGTGGCGGCCACGCCGTCGAGCACGGGCATCTGCACGTCCATGAGCACGACGTCGGGGTCGTGCTCGGACACCGCGGCCAGCGCCCGCTCGCCGTCGGCGGCCGTCCCCACCACCTCCACCACGCCCGTGGACGCCAGCAGCGCGGCGACGCCGTCCCGGAACAGCGGGTGGTCGTCCACGACGAGGACCCGGGGGACCGCGTCAGGCACGGGCCACCTGCTGGGGGACGGCGGCTGCGGCTGGCTCGCCGGAGGTCTCGGCAGCTGCCAGCGGCAGCAGCGCCTCCACGCGCGTGCCGCCGCCGGGCGGGCACGTCACGGCGCAGGTGCCGCCCAGCTCACGGGCCCGCTCCTTGAGGGAGGCGAGGCCCACTCCGGCGGGAGCAGCCGGGTCGATGCCGCGGCCGTCGTCGTCGACGACCACCGCGAGCGCGCCGCCCCTCCGCTCCAGGTGGACCGAGCACCGGGTGGCGCGGGCGTGCCGGGCGGTGTTGGTGACCGCCTCGCCGGCGATCCGGTAGGCCGCCACCTCCACCGCGGCGGGCAGCGCCGCGGCGTCGAGGTCACCGGCGGCGTCCACGCGCACGTCGAGCCCGCCCACGCCGAGCCGCTCGGCGTGCTGGCGCAGCGCGCCCACCAGGCCCAGGTCGTCCAGCGCCGGCGGGCGCAGCTCGTGCACGAGCCGGCGGACCTCCCCGAGCGCCTCCTGGACGTCGTCGCGGACCCTGCCGAGCATCCGCTGCGCCGGCTCGGGCAGGTCGGGCGCGAGGTTGCGGACGGTGTCGACGGCCATCACCGCGGCACCGAGGACGGGTCCGAGGCCGTCGTGCAGGTCGCGGCGCACGCGGCGGCGGTCCTCCTCGCGCACCGCGAGGATCCGGGCGCGGCTCGCCTGGAGGTCCTCCGCGAGCGCCTCGGCGCGGGCCGCGAGCGCGGCCTGGCGGACCAGGTCGCCCAGGAGCCGCTCGTCGCGGCGCGACAGCCGGCTGCGGCCCGCACCGCCGGCCGGCAGCAGCAGCCGGCCCAGCGGCTGGTCGCGGTAGGTGACCGGGAGCTCTCGCCGGGCGTGCGGCTCCAGGTGGCGGCCGTGCACCGCGACCAGGCTGCCGCCGTCCGCGCGCTCCACCTCCACCACCACCGCGTCCACCCGGAACGCGTGCGCCACCGACCCGGCCACGGCGACCAGCTGCTCGCGCGCCGACCCGGAGCGCTCCAGCGCCTGCGCCAGGGACGACAGCGCGTGCCACGGGTCGTCGCGGTCTCCCAGCACGAGGCGGCGCACCGCGGCCCACACGCGCTCGCGCAGCGGCCCGTACACGGCCGTCACCAGCAGCACCGCCACCAGCGCGGCCTCCCGCTCGGCCAGGCCGCGGCCCAGCAGCGCCGAGGCCGCCGCCACGAGGACCACGTCGACGACGACGACCGAGCCCGCCACCAGCGCCCACACCAGCGTGCCGCCGAGCAGCCTGTCGACGTCCACGAGGTCGGGTCGCACCAGCGCCACCGCGCACGAGGCGGCGACCACCCCGCACGAGACCGTCAGCGCCGCCGAGGCGAACCCGTCGGGCAGCGCCCAGACGGTCAGCATGGTGACGACGGCGACCAGGGCCGACCAGAGCATCCAGCGGCTGCGGTCGCGGGCGGGGCCGGCCGGGCCGCGCGAGCGCGCCACGAGCAGCGCGAACGGCACCAGCAGGCTCACCGGCACCAGCGCCCGCGCCAGTCCCCACAGCACGGCCCACACCGGCTCGGGGAGCGGGACGGGCGTCGGGTCGAGGTCGACGCCAGGCACCGGCGGCTGCCCGACCACGGCCGACGGCACGCCGAGCACCACCACCGGCAGCAGCGCCGTGCTGGCCAGGCTCAGCAGCACCGCCGGCCGCCAGAACGCCCCGCGCGGCAGGCCACCGTCGTGCACGAGCACCAGCACGAGCGGCAGCGGCATCAGCAGCCACGCGCCGAGCCGGTTGTAGGACCAGAACGCCGCGGTGGCGCCGGCGCCCTCTCCGGCGATCAGGGCGTGCAGCAGCCAGGACGCCGAGACGCCGTCCACCGCCCACAGCAGCCCCCCGACCAGCAGGACGACGGCGACGGGGTGCGTCCGGTCGCGTCCGCGGCGCACCGGCCGGGGACCGCGCGCCTGCACGAGAGCTCCCGGGACGGCGAGGAGCAGACCGGTCAGGGCCGTGCTCCAGCCGGTGCTCGCCACGTCCGGCACCTCGGGCACGGGCGAGCGGGCGTCGAGCACGGCGCTCACCAGCAGGGCCGCCGCGCAGGCGGCCACCACGAGCGCCCCGGTCGGGCGCACCAGCTCGCGCACCCGCCGATGGTGGCACCGCCCGCGTCCCGCTGTCCCGGGTCGCGGTGTCCCGGACGGCCGGGACACCGGACGTGACCAGCACGGGAGCGTGCGGCCCTGACGCCCGGGACGCCGCGCCGAGGAGCGTCGTCCTCGTCAGCACGACCCCCTCGGACGGCCAGCCGCCGCCCGCCTCACCGCTCAGGAGCCCACCGTGTCCCTCACCGACCGCCCCGCCCCCGCCCGCACCGACCTCCTCACCACCACCGGCGCCCCCGCCGCGGCGCAGGTCCCGGCGCAGGTCCCGGCGCAGCGCGGCCGCCGCCAGCACGCGCCGCTGGCCGACCCGCCCACGGCCAGCTGGGTGCGCCGCCGCGGCCTCGTCCTCGCCGCCGGCGGCCTCGTGTGGGCCGTCGCCACCCTCGCCATCGGCCTGAACGAGGAGTCCCCGGTCATCGGGCGGGTCAGCGAGGCTGCCGGCCTCGCCTTCCAGGTCGGCGTCTTCGCCCTCCTGCGCGTCATGTGGGCGACCAGGGCCACCGGCACCTCGAGGCTCGCCCGCGGGATGCTCGCCGTGGAGCACGTCCTGCTCGGCGTGGCCACGGTCTCGACGGTGCTGACCACCGTCTTCTTCACCACCCACCCGACCTGGCTGGTGGTGGTGGACATGTTCTGGCCGCTGTCGATGCTGGGCATGCTCGTCATCGCCGTGAAGGTGGCCGTGGTGGGGCGGTGGCGCGGAGCGCTGCGGTTCGTGCCGCTGTGGGCCGAGGCGTACTTCCCGCTGGTCATGACCGCGATCGCCCTGTTCGGCACCGGGGCCATCGACGCGGCCAGCGCCACCGTCGTGCTCACCGGCTACACGGCCCTCGGCCTCCTCGTCGCCGCGCGGCCCCACCTGACCGGAGCGCGCGACTGACCCCGCACTGCTCTGCGCGGTCGTGGGCGGTCGGCCACCTCAGCAAGTGGCCGACCGCCCATGATCACGCCCGGGGGAGGGGCGGCGCGGCGGCCGGACCTAGGCTTGCCGGGTGCGCATCACCAGGTTCACCACCGGAGACGACCCGAGGTTCGGCCTCGTCGAGGGAGACGCCGGTGAGGAGGTGATCCACGTCGTCGTCGGCGACCCGCTGTACGCCCCGCTGCAGCCCACGGGCGAGCGCGTGCCCCTGGCCGACGCGCGCCTGCTGGCACCGGTGATCCCCCGGAGCAAGGTCGTGGGCATCGGGCGCAACTACGCCGACCACGCCAAGGAGATGGGCAACGAGCTGCCCGAGAAGCCGCTGATGTTCCTCGTGCCGAACACCGCCGTCATCGGACCCGGGGACCCGGTGGTCCTGCCCGAGGGCTCCGAGCGCGTCGACTACGAGGGCGAGCTCGCCGTCGTCATCGGCCGGGTCTGCAAGGACGTCCCGGAGGACCGGGTGGCCGAGGTGGTCTTCGGCTACACCGTCGCCAACGACGTCACGGCCCGCGACTGGCAGAAGGGCGACGGGCAGTGGGCCCGGGCCAAGGGCTTCGACTCCTCCAAGCCGCTGGGCCCCTACATCGTCCCCGACCTGACGCTCGAGGACGTCGAGGACCTGCGCCTGCAGACCCGCCTCGACGGGAAGACGGTGCAGGACGGCACCACCAGGGACATGGTCTTCGGCGTCGCCGAGCTCGTCGCCACCGCCAGCCGCGCGTTCACGCTGCTCCCCGGCGACGTCATCCTCACCGGCACCCCCGCCGGCGTCGGGCAGCTGCGCGAGGGCCAGCGCGTCGAGGTCGAGGTCGAGGGCATCGGCGTGCTGAGCAACCCGGTGGTGCGGCGATGAGCGCCAGCCCGGTCAGGGTCCGCATCGCGCCGTCCCCGACCGGCGTGCCCCACGTCGGGTTCCTGCGCACGGCGCTGTTCAACTGGGCCTACGCCCGCCACACCGGCGGCACCTTCGTGCTGCGCATCGAGGACACCGACCTCGCCCGCCACAGCGAGGAGAGCTACCACCAGATGGTGGAGGCGCTGCGCTGGCTGGGCCTGGACTGGGACGAGGGCGTGGAGGTCGGCGGCCCGCACGAGCCGTACCGGCAGTCCCAGCGCAGCGAGCTGTACGCGGACGTGCTCCGGAAGCTGGTCGAGGGCGGGTACGTCTACGAGTCGTTCTCCACCCCGGAGGAGGCCGCCGAGCGGCGCCGGGCCGCGGGGGAGGACCCCCAGCGCGGGTACGACAACGCCGACCGCGACACGACGGAGGCCGCCAAGCAGCAGTTCAGGGCCGCCGGCCGCGAGCCGGTGTGGCGCCTGCGGATGCCCGACGGCGACCACTCCTTCCACGACCTCGTGCGCGGCGAGGTGCGCTTCCCCGCCGGGTCGGTGCCCGACTACGTGGTGGCCCGCGCCGACGGCACGCCCCTGTACACGCTGGTCAACCCCGTCGACGACGCGCTCATGGGCATCACCCACGTGCTGCGCGGCGAGGACCTGCTCTCCTCCACGCCCCGGCAGCTGGCGCTGTTCGACGCCCTCAAGGCCATCGGGACGGCGACGGTCACGCCGCTGTACGGGCACATGCCGTACGTCATGGGCGAGGGCAACCGGAAGCTGTCCAAGCGAGACCCGGAGTCCAACCTCTTCGTGCACCGCGAGCGCGGGTTCCTGCCCGAAGGGCTGCTGAACTACCTCGCGCTGCTCGGGTGGTCGATCGGTCCCGACCGCGACGTCTTCACGCCCGCGGAGATGGTCGAGGCGTTCGACATCGCCGACGTCGTCGCGAGCCCGTCGCGGTTCGACCTGCGCAAGGCCGAGGCCATCAACGCCGCGCACGTCCGCCTGCTGGCCCCGGAGGACTTCCGCGACCGGGTCCTCGCCCGGCTGCAGTCCGACGGCGTGCTGTCCGAGCACCCGAGCGAGCGGCAGCTGCAGGTGCTGACCGCGGCGGCGCCGCTGGTGCAGGAGCGCATGGTGCTGCTCGGCGAGGCCGCGCCGATGCTCGGCTTCCTCTTCGCCGCCGACGACGCCCTCGTGGTCGAGGAGGACGCCCGCTCCTCCCTGCGCCCGGAGGCTGCTGACGTCCTCGACGCCTCGGTGAGCGCCCTGGAGGGCCTCGACGACGACGGCTGGACCGCCGCCGCGCTGGAGGCGTCGCTGCGCGAGGCCCTCGTCGACGGGCTGGGCGTCAAGCCCAAGTTCGCCTTCGCGCCGCTGCGCGTCGCCGTCACCGGACGGCGCGTGTCGCCGCCGCTGTTCGAGTCGATGGAGCTGCTGGGGCGGGACAGCAGCCTGGCGCGCCTGGGGGCGCTGAGGGCCTCCCTGGGGTGAGTCCCGGCGAGGTCGACCAGCTCGACCAGATGGTGCGCTGGGGGCCGCGGCCCTACCCGCAGCTGCTGCGCGGGCCACGGCACCGCTGGTGGCGCCCCCTCGTGGGGGCCGCGGTGGCGGCGGGCGGCCTCGCGGTCCTCGTGCTGCTGGCCGTGGTCGCCTACGCGGTGGCGCAGGCGGTGCTGGGCCGGCCGGTGACGGACGCCGAGGCGCTGGCCAGCCCGGTGGCCTTCCTGGGGAACAACCTCCTGCTGGCCGCGCTCGTCCCGCTCAGCTGGGCGGCCCTGCGCGTCGGGCACGGGGTCGCACCGCGCTGGCAGGCATCGGTGGTCGGGCGCACGCGGTGGCGCTGGATGCTCGTGTCGGGGCTGCTGCCGACTGCCGTCGTGCTGGTCAGCGTGCTGGGCCTCGGCCTGCTCGCCCTGGCGTCCGGCGAGGAGCCGTTCGGGTCCGGCGACGCGCGCAGCGGCGCGACGACGGCGGCGCTGCTCGTCGTCGTCCTGCTGACCACGCCGCTGCAGGCGGCGGGGGAGGAGCACCTCTTCCGCGGCTGGATGAGCCAGGCCGTGGGGTCGTGGTTCCGCCGGCCGGTGCTGGGGGCGGTCGTGGCGGCGCTGGTGTCCGCGGCGGCGTTCGCCTTCGCCCACGGCGACCAGGACCCGTGGCTGTACGCCGACAGGTTCCTCTTCGGGCTCACCGCGTCCTACCTGGCGTGGCGGACCGGCGGGCTGGAGACGGGCATCTCCTTCCACGCGGTGAACAACGTGGTCATCTTCGTCCCGACGGTGCTGGCGGGCGGGCTCGGGGAGTCGCTGGAGACGACGTCGGCCTCGCCGGCGCTGGTCCTCCTGGACGGCGTCGGCTTCGCGGTCATCGCGGTCGGGACGGCCTGGCTCGCCCGTCGGAGGGGGCTGGTTCGGCTCTCCGTCCCGCCTCGGGTAGAGTCTTCCCTCGGCGCGGTCACGCGGGACGGTCTGCAGGCCGGATCTCGGGGCGGTGCCAGTGCTTCGGTCGCTGAGGGTGAGAACCCCAGGTGACCGGGTGGGGTATGGTGTAATTGGCAGCACAAGGGATTCTGATTCCCTTAGTCTAGGTTCGAGTCCTGGTACCCCAGCGGCCCCGTTGTGTAGTGGCCTAGCACGCCGCCCTCTCAAGGCGGTAGCGCGGGTTCGAATCCCGTCGGGGCTACACCTGAGGCCCGGTGCGCAGATGCGCACCGGGCCTCTCTTGCGTCTCGAGGCTCGTCAGGTCTCAGAGCTCATCGGGCCGCGACCCCCTCAGGTGGGGCGCTGGCCGGGATGGCCGAAGCGGCGGACCGAGGCGTCCTGGTGGCCGAGTCGCCGCAGGGCGAGGAGCAGCGGTTCGTACAGCACGGTGCCCAGCGCGGCGAAGGTCGCGGCGTCGGCGATGGAGGTGTCGGGGACGGCTGCCACCTCCTCCCGCACGAGGGGGGCCAGGAGGCGCGCCCGCTCGGCGACGAGCTCGGGGGAGGCGTCCAGGCCCGCGGCCTCCAGTGCCCGCATGGCCGTGGCGAGCTGGCGCACGGGCGCGCTGTCGGGCCAGGTGTCCCAGCCGGCCAGCTCGAGGGCGCGCTGCGCGGGGGCGAGGTCGAGGTCGGCGTCCTCGGCCGGTCGCGGTGGGAGCGCCTCGGTGGCCACTCCCAGCGCCTGCGTCACCGAGGTGCCGGGCGTCGTGACGGCGTCGAGCACGGTGCGGGTCGCAGCGAGCGTGAGCCCACCCACCTCGGTGAGCGCCTGCACCAGTCGCAGGCGGTGGACGTGCTCCTCGCCGTACTCGGCCTGCGTGCGCGCGGTGGCTCGACCGCGGGGGAGCAGCCCCTCGCGCAGGTAGTGCTTGAGCGTCGCCACGGGCACGCCGGTGCGCTGGCTCAGCTCGCCGATCCGCATGGGCCCCCTTGCAATGGAGAGTTAAACTCTCCATTATTGGAGAGTCCCGCTCTCCAATGTACCGGGAGGACGTCATGGCACTGCTGCGCGGCCGCTGGACCCACGAGCACGAGGGCGGCCTGGCCGTCTTTCTCATCGGCATGACCTTCAACCAGCCCTGGCGCCCGGACCTCTGGGCGCCCGTCTTCACGGCCATGCCGGCGATGCTGGCCGAGCTGGAGCGCAACCCCGAGTGGGGCTTCCTCGGGTACCGCGGCGGCCTGACGCCTCGAGGGCCGCTGCTGGTGCAGTACTGGGACTCCGCGGAGCACGTCTACGAGTACGCCTCGGCGACCTCGGCGCACCACCGCCCCGCGTGGACGGCCTTCAACCGCCGGGCCCGGTCGGCGGCCGGCGCGGTGGGCATCTGGCACGAGACCTACACCGTCGAGCCCGGTGCTGCGGAGTCGATCTGCGTCGACGCGCCGGTCGCGGGCCTGTTCGCGGCCACGCGAGCGGTCCCGGTGGTCGGCGCCACGCACAGCGCGCGCCAGCGCATGGGCCGCGGTCGCCCCGCCGCCTGACCGTCGGCCGCCGCGCCCTCTTCGCACTTTCCGCGGAAAGTGCGCCAAGGACGCCGCGGGAGAGGCACTTTCCGCGGAAAGCGCGGAAGGCGCGGGAAGGGGGGCGGTCAGGCGGAGCGGGCCAGGGATTCGGACAGGCGCGAGGCCGCCGCGAGCACCGCCTCGGCGTGCAGGCGGCCGGGCTGGCGGCCCAGGCGCTGGAGAGGGCCGGAGACGGACACCGCGGCCACCACCCGCCCCGCCGGCGAGCGCACCGGCGCCGAGACGGACGCGACGCCGTCCTCGCGCTCGGCGGCCGAGCTGGCCCAGCCGCGCCGGCGCACCGCTGCGAGCCCGGCAGCGGTGAAGGCCGCGCCCGACAGGCCGCGGTGCAGGCGCTCGGGGTCCTCCCAGGCGAGCAGCACCTGCGCCGCCGACCCGGCGTGCATGGACAGCGACGCGCCCACCGGCACCGAGTCCCGCAGGCCGGGGCCGGGACGGTCCGCGGCGGCCACGCAGACGCGCACGTCGCCCTGGCGGCGGTAGAGCTGGGCGCTCTCGTGGGCCGAGTCGCGCAGCGCGGTCAGGACGGGCCCGGCGCTCGCCAGCAGGCGGTCCTCGCCGGCCGCCGCGGCCAGCTCGCCCAGGCGGGCGCCGAGGACGAACCGGCCCTGCAGGTCCCGCGTGACGAGGCGGTGGTGCTCGAGGGCGACGGCGAGGCGGTGGGCCGTGGGGCGCGACAGCTGCGTCGCGCTGACGAGCTGCGCCAGCGACAGGGGCCCGGCCTCGAGGGCGGTGAGCACGCCGACGGCCTTGTCCAGGACGCCGACTCCGCTAGACTTGTCCACGGCTCGATACTCCTGTCTCGAATGCTGAGAACGCAAGTCAGCTGGCGACACGCCGGGACAGGCAGGACCTTGATGTGGAGGACGCAGTGGGACGCACGCTGGCCGAGAAGGTCTGGGACGCGCACGTGGTGCGCAAGGGAGCTGCGGGTGAGCCCGACCTGCTCTACATCGACCTCCACCTCATCCACGAGGTCACCAGCCCGCAGGCCTTCGACGGCCTGCGCGAGGCCGGCCGCCCCGTGCGCCGCCCGGACCTGACGATCGCCACCGAGGACCACAACATCCCCACGGTGGACATCGACAAGCCCATCGCCGACCTCGTCAGCCGCACCCAGGTCGACACCCTGCGCCGCAACGCGAAGGAGTTCGGCGTCCGCATCCACTCCCTGGGCGACGTCGACCAGGGCATCGTCCACGTCGTCGGTCCCCAGACCGGGCTGACCCAGCCGGGCATGACCATCGTCTGCGGCGACTCGCACACCTCCACGCACGGCGCGTTCGGCGCGCTGGCGTTCGGCATCGGCACCTCCGAGGTCGAGCACGTGCTCGCCACCCAGACGCTGCCGCTGGCCCCGTTCAAGACCATGGCCATCACCGTGGACGGCGAGCTGCCCGAGGGCACCACCAGCAAGGACATCATCCTGGCGGTGATCGCCAAGATCGGCACCGGCGGCGGCCAGGGCTACGTGCTCGAGTACCGCGGCGAGGCGATCCGCGCGCTGTCCATGGAGGCGCGCCTGACCATCTGCAACATGTCGATCGAGGCGGGCGCCCGCGCCGGCATGATCGCCCCCGACGAGAAGACCTTCGCCTACATCAAGGACAAGCCGCACGCGCCCAAGGGCGCCGCGTGGGACGCGGCCGTCGCGGACTGGCGCGAGCTGGTCACCGACGACGACGCCGTCTTCGACGCCGAGGTCGTCATCTCCGCGGCCGACCTCGAGCCCTTCGTCACGTGGGGCACCAACCCCGGCCAGGGCGTGCCGCTGAGCGCGTCCGTGCCCGACCCGGCGCAGATGACCGACGAGGGCCAGCGCGCCGCCGCCGAGCGCTCGCTGGAGTACATGGGCCTGACCGCCGGCACGCCGATGCGCGAGATCGCCGTCGACACGGTCTTCATCGGCTCGTGCACCAACGGCCGCATCGAGGACCTGCGCGCCGCCGCCGAGGTCCTCAAGGGCCGCAAGGTGGCCGACGGGGTCCGCCTCATGGTGGTGCCGGGCTCCGTCCGCGTGCGCCTGCAGGCCATGGAGGAGGGCCTGGACCAGGTCTTCCTCGACGCCGGCGGCGAGTGGCGCGGCGCGGGCTGCTCCATGTGCCTGGGCATGAACCCCGACCAGCTCACGGTCGGCGAGCGCGCGGCCAGCACCTCCAACCGCAACTTCGAGGGCCGCCAGGGCAAGGGCGGGCGCACCCACCTCGTCTCCGTGCCCGTGGCCGCCGCCACCGCCGTCCGCGGCACCCTGTCCAGCCCCGCCGACCTCGCCCCGGCCGCCCAGCCGGCCCTGGTCTGAGCCCGGAACAGCCGAAGAGGAGCGCGAGGTACTGACATGGCTCTGGAGCCCTTCACCACCCACACCGGCGTCGGCGTGCCGCTGCGCCGCAGCAACGTCGACACCGACCAGATCATCCCGGCGGTCTACCTCAAGCGGGTCACGAAGACCGGCTTCGAGGACGGCCTGTTCGCCGCCTGGCGGGGCGACCCGACCTTCGTGCTCAACCAGGACGCCTTCCGGAACGGGTCGGTGCTCGTCGCCGGCCCCGACTTCGGCACCGGCTCCTCCCGCGAGCACGCCGTCTGGGCCCTGAAGGACTACGGCTTCCGCGTGGTGCTCAGCTCCCGGTTCGCCGACATCTTCCGCGGCAACTCCGGCAAGCAGGGCCTGCTCGCCGGGCAGATGTCCCAGGACGACGTCGAGCAGCTCTGGAAGCTCCTCGACAACGACCCTGGCGCCACCGTCACGGTCGACCTCGCCGAGCGCACCGCCACCTGCGGCACCTCCGTCTTCCGGTTCCAGGTGGACGACTACACCCGCTGGCGCCTCATGGAGGGCCTCGACGACATCGGGCTCACCCTGCGCCACGAGGCCGAGATCGACGCCTTCGAGGCGGCGCGCCCCGGCTACAAGCCGGCCACGCTGCCCGTCCTGTCCTGATCTCGTCGTGATCTCGTCCTGAGCGGGCGGTGACGACCCGGTGACCGACCGGGTCGTCACCGCCCGTTCTGCCCCGGTGCAGACCTGGTGCAGACTTGCTGGACGCCCCAGCGTCCGGTCGCTCGGCCCGCGCGCTCGAAGGGCGAACACGAGGGGACCCATGAGCAGCACTCTGACCGTCACCGGTGGCGCACCCCTGAAGGGCAGCGTCTCCGTGCGAGGCGCCAAGAACTTCGTGACCAAGGCGATGGTGGCCTCCCTGCTGGGTGAGACCACGTCCCGCCTGCGCAACGTCCCCGACATCAGCGACGTCGCCGTGGTCCGCGGCCTGCTGGAGCTGCACGGCGTGCGCGTCTCCGAGGGCGCCGAGGACGGCGAGCTGGTGCTCGACCCGGCCGACGTCGAGGTGGCGGCCGTCGCCGACATCGACGCCCACGCCGGCTCCAGCCGCATCCCCGTCCTGTTCTGCGGCCCGCTGGTGCACCGCCTGGGCGAGGCGTTCATCCCCGACCTCGGTGGCTGCCGCATCGGTGACCGCCCGATCAACTACCACCTCGACGTGCTGCGCCAGTTCGGCGCCGTGGTGGACAAGCGCCCCTCCGGCATCGCGCTGAGCGCTCCCCGCCGCCTGCGCGGCACCCGCATCGCCCTGCCCTACCCCAGCGTCGGGACGACGGAGCAGGTGCTCCTGACGGCCGTGCGCGCCGAGGGCGTCACCGAGCTGCGCAACGCCGCCGTCGAGCCCGAGGTGCTCGACCTCATCGCGGTGCTGCAGAAGATGGGCTCGATCATCAGCGTCGACACCGACCGCGTCATCCGCATCGAGGGCGTCGAGTCCCTCACGGGCTACGAGCACCGCGCCCTGCCCGACCGCATCGAGGCCGCCAGCTGGGGTGCCGCGGCGCTGGCCACCGGCGGTGACGTGTACGTGGAGGGCGCCCGCCAGCCCGACATGATGACCTTCCTCAACACCTTCCGGAAGATCGGCGGCGCCTTCGACGTCGACGACTCGGGCATCCGCTTCTCCCACCCCGGCGGTCCGCTGCGCTCCATCGCGCTCGAGACCGACGTGCACCCCGGCTTCATGACCGACTGGCAGCAGCCGCTCGTCGTCGCCCTCACCCAGGCGCAGGGCCTGTCGATCCTGCACGAGACGGTCTACGAGAACCGGCTCGGCTTCACCGACGCCCTCGTGCGCATGGGCGCCACCATCCAGGTGTACCGCGAGTGCCTGGGCTCGACCCCGTGCCGCTTCGGCGCTCAGGACTTCCGCCACTCCGCGGTCGTGTCCGGGCCCACCCGTCTGCAGGGCGCGGAGATCACCGTGCCCGACCTGCGGGGCGGGTTCAGCCAGCTGATCGCGGCCCTCGCCGCCGACGGCACCTCCCGGGTGCACGGCATCGACCTCATCGACCGCGGCTACGAGCACTTCGCCGAGAAGCTCGCCGCCCTGGGCGCCCAGGCGGTCCGCGACGAGGAGCCCGCCCGGGTCTGAGGCCCCGGCCTCGAGGGGGCGTCAGGCGCAGGCCTCGCGCCGCGCGCAGCCCTCCAGGGCGCGCGCGGTGCGGGGCCCGAGCCCGAGGGCGCGGGCCTCGTCCAGCTCGGCGGGGGTGTCGACGTCGCGGCGCAGCCGCGTCAGGCCCAGCCCCACCGGCACCGCGCCGACCCGCCGGTGCGCCAGCGCCGACCCGGGCCCGAAGCGCGGCCGCAGGAGGCCGCCGACCGGGCCGTGCAGCCGTCCCGCCAGCAGCACCGTGCCGGTGCCCTCCGCGTCGGGCACGGTCGCGGTGCCGCCCTGCGCGAGCGCGGCGGCCGCCTCGTCCAGCGCGGCGGCGAGGTCCGCCGGGCGCAGGCTCGGCACGTCGGCCAGGAGGACGGCGACGGGGCCGTCCGCGCCGGGGCCGCCCTCGCCGTCGTCGCCGCGCAGCGCGTCCAGGCCCTCGGCCAGGGCGGCGAGCAGGCCCCCGCCGGGTGCCGTCTCGCGCACCACCCGCGCGCCCAGCGCCGCGAGCCGCTCACCGCGGCCGACGTCGGCGCACACCACGTGCACGCCCGCCACGCGCGGGCAGGCCAGTGCGGCCTCCACCGAGTCGAGCGCGATGGCCTCCGGCAGCCCGGGCACGTGGCGCACGACGTCGGCCAGGCGGCTCTTGGCGGAGGGCCCGCCCCTGACGGGCATGAGCAGGCGCCAGGCGGAGGCGTCCGCGCCGGCCCCGCAGCCGTCCGCTCCGGTGTCCTCGAGCACCCGACGATCCTGCCAGCCCGCGCCGGTGGTGCCCGCGCTGCCGGGGGTGGGGGCCTCCGGCTAGCCTCGGCAGCCGTGTCCCTCCTGCAGCCCGGCCTGGGCGTCCCCCTCGGAGCTGCGGCGGTGGTGGTGCGCGGGGTGCTGCGCACCGTCTCCCGCCACGAGTGGCGGGGCCTGGAGAACCTGCCCGACGGCGGCTGCGTCGTCGCCGCCAACCACGTCTCCTGGCTCGACCCGGTGACGCTGGCCGACGTCCTGGTGGCCGCGGGCCCCGTGCCGCGCATCCTGGCCAAGGAGAGCCTGTTCCGGGTGCCGCTGCTCGGAGCCGTCCTCCGCGTCATGCGGGGCGTGCCCGTCAGCCGCGGCACGGGCGACGCGGCCGCGGCGCTGCAGCACGCGGTGGAGGCCGTCCGCGCTGGCGACCGCGTGGTGATCTTCCCCGACGGCACCCTCACCAAGGACCCCGACGGCTGGCCGATGGTCGGCAAGACCGGTGCCGCCCGCCTGGCGCTCACCACCGGTGCGCCGCTGGTGCCGCTGGCCCAGTGGGGACCGCAGCAGCTGCTGCCGCGCACCGGCCGCCCGCGGTTCTGGCCCCGCCCCACCATGCGGGTGCTCGTGGGGGAGCCGCTGGACCTGTCCGCCTACCGGGGCCGTCCGCTCACGCAGGCGCTGCTGCGCGAGGTCACCGACCTGGTGGTGGACGCCGTGGCGCAGCTCCTGTCGGAGCTGCGGGGGGAGCCGGTGCCGCCGCGGTGGGACCCGCGCACCGGCAGCCGCCGACCGGCCGTCGGCGGGCAGGCGCCGCCCGCCGCCCGTCCCGAGGTCGAGGGGACGGCGTGAGCGCCGTGAGCGACGGCCGCCGCGTCGCCGTCCTCGGTGCGGGCAGCTGGGGCACCACGTTCGCGCAGCTGGTCGCCGACGCCGACCCGGGCGCCCGGGTGGTGGTGTGGGGCCGTGACGGCGCCGTCACCGACGAGATCACCCGCGAGCACGCCAACTCCCGGTACCTGCCCGGGCTGCGCCTGCCCAGCGGCGTCACCGGCACCACCGAGCTCGCCGCGGCCCTGGCGGGCGCCGACGACGTCGTCCTCGCGGTGCCGGTGCAGCGGCTGCGCGGCGTGCTCGGGGCCGCCGCGCCCCACCTGGGCGGCGGCTCCGACGGCTCCGGCGGTGGGACCCGCCCCACCGTCGTCAGCCTGCTCAAGGGGCTGGAGCTGGAGACGCACCTGCGCGTCAGCCAGCTCGTGGCCGACGTCCTGGGCGAGGTGCCCTACGCGGTGGTCTCCGGCCCGAACCTCGCCCGGGAGATCGCCGAGCGCCGTCCGTGCGCCACCGTGGTCGCCTCCGTGCACGAGCACGTCGCCGACCGCGCCGCCGCGCTGTGCGCCACCGACTACTTCCGCCCCTTCACCGCCCGCGACGTCGTCGGCGTGGAGGTGGCCGGGGCCGCCAAGAACCTCCTCGCCGTGGGCGTCGGCCTGGCCGAGGGGCTGGGCCTGGGCGACAACGCCAAGGCCTCGGTCATCGCCCTCGGCTTGGCGGAGGTGACGCGGCTGGTGGTGGCCCTCGGAGGGTCGGCCGCCACGGTCGCCGGCCTGGCCGGCGCCGGTGACGCCTTCGCCACCTGCGCGTCCACGCTGTCGCGCAACCACCGCCTCGGGGTGGGCCTGTCGCAGGGCCGCCCGCTGCAGGAGGTGCTCGACGGCCTGGGCGGCACCGCCGAGGCCGTCGGGACGGCGCGCTCCATCACCGCTCTCGCCGAGGGCGCCGGCGTGGCGATGGGCGTGGTGGAGCAGGTGGCCGCGGTGCTCGTGGAGGGCCGCGACCCCCGCGACGCCGCCCTCCACCTCCTGTCGCAGCCGCTGCGCGGCGAGCGCCTGCCCTGGCGGTGAGCAGCCGGTTCCGCTGTCGGCTGACACGGGGCGGCGCACCGGAATTGAGTGCGGTCCGCTCAGGTTGAGGAGGGTGTCGGCGCCGCCCCGGCGCCCCGCTCCTGAGGAGTCCAGCATGAGCACGCTCGTCCTGCGTCGCCCGGCCCTGCGCACCTGGGCCTTCGACGTCCCCGCCCCCGCCGCCCCGGCCGTCTCGCTCGAGCGCGACGGCGAGGACGGCGTCCTGACCGCCGAGGCCCCCGGCCTCGACCCCGCGCGCGACCTGTCCGTGCAGGTGACCGGCGACCGCCTCGTCGTCGCCGGTGCCCGCCGCCAGGTGCTCGGCGGCGTGCGCCGCGAGGCGCGCTTCTCCCGCACCGTGCGCCTGCCCGAGGGCGTCACCGCGGACGCCGTGAGCGCCCGCTACGACGCCGGCGTGCTGCGCGTGCGCGTCGCGGGGATGTTCCCCGCCCCGGTCCAGCCCGAGACGGTGACCGTCGCCATCGCCAGCGACGTCGCACCGGTCGAGCAGCCCGAGCAGCCCGAGCAGCCCGCCGCCTGAGCCGCGGCACCTCCGGCCCCCCGCGCCGGACCCACCGGGTCAGCGCGGGGGGCCGCTGCGCGCCCGGGGGAGCCGCACCACGACGGCGGCCCCGCCCAGCTCGTCGTCGTGGCCCAGCTCGAGGTGGCCCCCGTGGTCGGCGACGACCGCCGCGACGATGGCCAGCCCCAGGCCCGCGCCGCTGGAGGCCCGGGTCCGCGCCGCGTCACCGCGGGTGAAGCGCTCCGTGGCCGTGGCCACCAGCTCCGGGGGGAACCCGCGCCCGTCGTCGGCGACCACCAGCTGCACGCGCTCGTCGTCGGCGACCGCGGTGCGCACCTGGACCCGTGCGGCGCCCGCGGACTCGGCGTTGGCCACGAGGTTGGCGAGCAGCCGCCCGAGCGCCCGCTCGTCACCCTCGACCACGGCGGCCGGGCCGCTCACCCGCACGTCCACGGGGTGCGCGGCCCCCAGCCGCGGGGCCTCCTTGCGGGCCAGGGCCGCCAGGTCCACCGGGGCGCGCGCGCTGGCGCCGCGCTCGGTCGAGGCGAGCACCAGCAGGTCCTGGGCGAGGTGCTCGAGCCGCTCGGCCTCCCCGAGTGCGGCCGCCAGCGACTCCGCCGCGTCCTCCGGGAGGTCGCGTCCCAGCCTCAGCGCCAGCTCCAGCTCACCCCGCAGCACCGCGATGGGCGTGCGCAGCTCGTGGGCGGCGTCGTCGACGAACTCCCGCTCGCGCCGCACCGCCGCCTCCAGCCGGTCCAGCATCCCGTTGAGGGTGCGCGCCAGCACCGCCACCTCGTCGGCTCCCGGTGGCTGCGGCAGCCGCTGGTCCAGCTCGGCGGCGGAGAGCCGAGCGGCGCGCCGCGTGAGGTCCGCGACCGGCCGCAGGGCCGCGCCGGCCAGCACCCACCCCGCCAGGCCCAGGCTCGCCACGAGCAGCGGGGCCCCGGCGAGGAAGAGCAGCACCAGGCGCGTCTCGGCCTCGTCCAGCTCGCGCATCCGCGTGCCCACCACGAGCACCGCACCGGCCTCGGGCACCGACACCGGGGTGGCGGTGAAGCGCACGCGCCCCTGGCGGGGCAGCTCCAGGCTGTCGCTCACGGCCGACCCCGTGGCCCGCACCTCGGCGAGCACCCGCGCCGGCAGGAAGGACTCGTCGCTGGCCCGGCCCCCGCGGGACTCCAGCACCGACGCGGCGGGGGAGGTCTCCACCAGCGTCCCGTCCGGGGCGACGAGCTCGGCGATGGGGTCCTCGCGGACCACCCTCACGTCGCCGCGGTCCAGCGCCTGCAGCAGCGCCGACGTCCGGGTGGTGAGGCCGGTGTCGACGGCGGCGTCGAACTGGCGGTCGGTGGCGAAGGCCAGCAGGCCCACGCCGGCGGCGATCACCACGGCCACCGCGGCGGCGAACAGCACCGCCAGCCGGGCCCGCAGCGCGGCCGGCAGCAGCCTCCCCAGCCCCGGACGGCCCGGCCCCGGACGGACCGCCCCCGGACGGCGCAGGCCGCCGGCGACGCGCCGGGGCGGGTTCACCGCTCCGTCATCCAGCACCGGGCACCCTCTCAGTCGACCCTGCATGACGTGGCGTCCAGCGCGCTCCCAGAGCGAGCTGCCAGCACCCGCCCCACGAGAGGACAGCATGACCGGCCGCCGCCACGTGCGACCCCTCCCGCGGGAGGTGTCGTCGTGAGGATCCTCGTCGTCGAAGATGACGCGGCGATGGCGCGGCTGCTGCGCAGGGCGCTGGCCTCCGAGGGGTACGCCGTCGACGTGGCCGCCACCGGACCCGACGGGCTGTGGGCCGGCACCGAGAACGACTACGACGTCGTGGTGCTCGACGCGATGATCCCCGCTCCGAACGGCTTCGAGGTGGCCCGCCAGCTGCGCGAGCGCGGCCGGTGGGCGCCGGTGCTCATGCTCACCGCCCGCGCCGACGTCGCCGACCGCGTCCGGGGACTGGACAGCGGCGCCGACGACTACCTCACCAAGCCCTTCGCCCTCGACGAGCTGTTCGCCCGCGTGCGGGCGCTGGTGCGCCGCGGCGCCGTGCCGCGCCCGGCCGTGATGCGCGTCGGCGACCTCGAGCTGGACCCGGGCAGCCGCCGCGTCGAGCGCGACGGCGTGGCCGTGGAGCTGACGAGCAAGGAGTTCGCCCTGCTCGCCGAGCTCATGCGCCACCCCGGCCAGGTGCTCTCGCGCACCCACCTCATCGACCACGTGTGGGACTCCGCCTACGACGGCGCGTCCAACGTCGTGGAGGTCCACGTGCGCCGGCTGCGCGAGAAGGTGGACAGGCCCTTCGGGCGCGAGAGCATCCGCACCTCCCGCGGCGCGGGCTACCTCGTGGTCGACGACGCCGCGGACGGCAGCACCACCGACGGCACCGACGGCGGCGCCCGGTGAGGCCCGCCGCCCTGGCCGCGGGGCTCGTCGGCGCCGCCGTCGTCGGCCACGCCGCGCCGTCGGTGCTGGGCCGCGGCCGCTGGCGCGAGCGGGTGGTGCCGGGGCTGTTGGGCCGGGGCGCCCCGGGCGGGGTGGCCCTCACCTTCGACGACGGCCCCCACCCCGAGGGCACCCCCGCGGTCCGACGGGTGCTGGACGCCCTGGGCGTGCGGGCCACCTTCTTCGTGCTCGGCAGCCAGGTCGAGCGCCACCCCGGCCACGTCGCGCAGCTGCTGGCCGACGGCCACGAGGTGGCGCTGCACGGCCACGAGCACCGCAACCACCTGGCCCGCACCGCCCCGGCGCTGGCCGCCGACCTCGAGCGCGCCCACGCCGCGGTGGTGCGCGACGCCGTGGCCAGCGGTCTGGGCGCGGTGGACGTCGAGGCCGGGCTCCGCCTCACGCGTCCGCCCTACGGCGCCGTCTCCGGCGGGACCCTGCTGGCCGCGCGCGCCTCGCGCCTGCGGCCCGTGCTGTGGACGGCCTGGGGCCGCGACTGGCTCGGGCACGGCGGCGACCGGGTGGCCTCGACGGTGCTTGCCGGCCTGCACCGCGACGCCCCCGGCCCGGCCGGCGGCGGCGGCACCGTGCTCCTGCACGACTCCGACTGCACCTCCGCGCCCGGCTCCTGGCGCGGCACCGCCGCCGCCCTGCCGGCGGTCGTGGCCGCCGTCCGCGAGCGCGGCTGGGAGCTCCGCCTGCTGTCCGACCACCTCGGGGTGGGCAGGACGACGACGGCGGGGACGCCCGCGGCGGTGGCGCCGTGAGGGCCGACATCTGGCTGGCCCTGGCGTCGGCGGCCTGCTTCGCGCTGTCCACCGTCGCCCAGCACCGCGCCGCCGTGGCGCACGCCGACGAGGGGACGGGCACCTCCCCGCTGCGCCTGGTGGCGCGCCTGGCGCGCAGCCCGCTGTGGCTGGTCGGGCTCGTGGCCGCCGTGGCCGCGCTGCTGCTGCAGGCGCTCGCGCTGAGCCAGGGCGCGCTCGTCGTCGTCCAGCCGATCCTGCTGCTCGGCCTGCTGCTGGCCCTGCCGCTGTCGGACGCGCTGGCGCGCCGGATGCCGAGCCGCGGGGAGGTGCTAGCCGCGCTGGCGGTGCTCGTGGGGCTGGCGCTGTTCATCGTGGCGGCAGACCCCGACCGCGGGGTCCCGGTGGCCCGGCAGGGCCACCTCCTGGTCACCGCCGGCGGCTGGATCGCGCTGGCCCTGCTGGCCGCGCTGCTGGGCGAGACGGTGCTGCGCCAGCGCAAGGCGCTGCTGCTGGGACTGTCCGGAGGGGCGCTCATCGGCGTCTCCAGCGCGCTGCTCAAGCAGGTCGTCGGGCTGTTCGGCCGCGGCCCGCTCGACGCCCTGCTCGACCCGGCCTTCGCCGGGGTGGTGCTCACGGGCGTCGCGGGGCTCATCGCCACGCAGGCCGGCTACGCCGCCGGGCACCTGTCCGCGTCGCAGCCGGCGCACTCGATCGCCGAGCCGGCCGTGGCCGCGGCCATCGGCGCCACCGCCTTCGCCGAGCACCTCGCCGTGGGCGCCCTGCCCGTGGCGGGGCAGGTGGTGGGGGCGCTGCTCATGGTGGCCGGCGTCATCGCGATCGCCGCCGTGGTGCCGGACCTCCACGACCAGCCGGAGCGCCCGGGCCGTCCCGATCGTCCCGGCGCGCGGCGTGAGGTGGCCTGAGTGCTCGCCGTCGTCCTCGCCCTCGCGGCCGCCGCCTGCTTCGCCAGCTCCACGGTGACGCAGCACCGCGCCGCCTCCACCGCTCCCGCCGACAGCGGCACCGGGGTTCGGCTGGTGCTCACCCTGCTGCGCCAGCGGCTGTGGCTGCTCGGGCTGGTCTTCGGCCTGGTGGGCGCGGCGCTGCAGACGCTGGCCCTCTCGCAGGGCGCGCTGCTCGTCGTGCAGCCGCTGCTGGTCACCGGCCTGCTGCTGGCCCTGCCGCTGTCGGTGCTGGTGGAGGGGCGGCGCCCGCCGCTGCTCGAGTGGCTGTGGGCCACCGCCGTCGTCGTCGGCCTCGCCGTCTTCCTGGTGTCCGCGCAGCCCGGCGGCGGCAGCGCCGTCGCGCAGCCCGTCGCGCTGCGCACGTGCGCGCTGGCCGGCGCCGCGGTGGTGGCCGCGGCAGCCCTCCTGTCCCGGGCCGGCGGCGGTCGCTACCGCGCGGTGCTGCTCGGGTTCGCAGGAGGCACGGCGCTGGGCCTGGCGGGCGCGCTGCTCAAGGAGGTCACCGGCCGCTACCAGGCGGACGGGCTCCTGGACGCGCTGGGCACCTGGCCGCTGTGGGCCCTGCTCGTGGCCGGCGCCTCGGGCGTGGTGCTCAACCAGTCCAGCTACCGCGTCGGGGTGCTCACCGCCTCCCAGCCGGTCATCACCATCGCCGAGCCCGTCGCCGCCGCCGTCGTGGGGGCCGTGGCCTTCAGCGAGCGGCTCGCCGCGGGCGACGGCGCGCGGGCCGTGCAGCTGGTCGGCGTGCTGCTCATGATCACCGCCGTGGTGATGCTGGCGCGCCTCACCGCGGGGGAGGCCCCCGGGGCCGCCCCCGCCGAGAACCCTCGCGAGACACCCCACTCCCCTGAGGAGGAGCTGTGCTGAACCCCCCGGCCGAACCCCAGGTCGTGCTCGACGTCGAGCCCGAGCCGTGGGCCAGCGTGCTCGTCGTCTCCGGCAGCGTCGGCGCCGGCCACGACGGCGCCGCGAACGAGCTCGCGCAGCGCCTGCGCGCGCTGGGCGTGCACGTGGACGTCGAGGACCACCTGAGCGCCCTCGTGCCGGGTGCGGCGCTGTTCCTGCGCCAGGGGTACACGCAGAGCGTCGGCCGGGTGCCGGCGCTGTTCGAGTGGCTCTTCGGGGTGCTCGAGGACTCCCGGTTCTGGCGCTGCCTGCTCGCGCTGCTGTGCCGCACCAGCTGCTGGCGCCTGCAGCGCTGGTCGCGGCGGCGCCCGTACTCGCTGGTCGTCTCGACGTACCCGCTCGCCAGCCAGGCGCTGGGGCACCTGCGCGAGAAGGGGCGCCTGCGGGTCCCGGTGGTGACCTACCTGTGCGACCCGGCCGCGCACCGGTCGTGGATCCACCCCGGCGTCGACCACCACTGGACCGTCACGGAGGCCACCGCCCGCCAGGGGCGGCGCGACTACGGCACCCCCATGACCGCCGTCGGTCCCCTGGTGCCCGAGCGCTTCACGCAGGTCCCCGCCGGCCGCGGCGCGCAGCTGCGGCGCGAGCTGGGCATCGACCCGGCGCGCAAGGTGGCGCTGCTGGTGGCCGGGTCGCTGGGGCTGGGTGACGTGGCCGAGAGCGCGGCCCGCGTGGCCGAGGCCGGTCTGGTGCCGATGGTGCTGTGCGGGCGCAACGAGGAGCTGCGCGCCCAGGTCTCCGCCGTGCCGGGCGCGGTGGCGCTGGGCTGGCGCAGCGACGTGCACGAGCTGCTCAGCGCGGCCGACGTCCTGGTGCAGAACGCCGGTGGCCTGTCCTACACCGAGGCCCTCGTGGCGGGCCTGCCCGCCGTCAGCTACCGGTGCATCCCCGGCCACGGGCGCGCCAACGCCGCGGTGCTCGAGGGCGCCCGCCTCGCGCCCTGGGCGCGCACCGACGAGGAGCTGGCCCCGGCACTGCGCTCGGCGCTGGCCCGCGGCCGCCGCGCGCCGCAGCTGGGCGACCCCGCCGAGGCCGTGCTCGCGCTGCTCGTCCCGGCCGACGCGAGCGCCGTCGAGCTGGTGGACCTGCGCGCCGGGCGGCGCCGTCCGGCGCGGGGCCCGCGGCCGCTGCGACCCGGGCGCGTGGCCACCGCCGCGCTGGTGTCAGCCCTGCTCGCCCCGGTCCTGGCGCGCCGCAGCAGCTGACGGGACGGCCGCCTCGAGGGCCTGGGACAGGTCGGCCCACAGGTCCTCGACGTCCTCCACGCCCACGGACAGGCGCAGCAGGTCCTCCGGCACCACCACCGGCTCCAGCGGGTGGCGGCGCCGGCGCTCGACGAGCGACTCGACGCCGCCCAGGCTGGTGGCGGGCAGCCACAGCCGCGTCGCCTCCTGCACGGCCTGGGCGCCGGCGGCCCCGCCGTGCACCTCGACGGACAGCACGGACCCGAAGCCCCGCATCTGCGCCCTGGCGCGCTCGTGGCCGGGGTCCGACGGCAGCGAGGGGTGGCGCACGCGCTTCACCGCCGGGTGGTCGACCAGGCGGCGGGCGAGCTCCGCGGCGCTCGCCTGGGAGCGCTCCACGCGCAGGTGCAGCGTGCGGACGCCGCGCAGCGCCAGCCACGCCTCGAACGGGCCCGGGATGCTGCCCGTCAGCGTGCGGTGCCGGGTCAGCACCGCGAGCAGGTCGGCGTCGCGGGTGACGACCGCGCCCATCACCACGTCGGAGTGCCCGGCGAGGTACTTCGTCACCGAGTGGACGACGACGTCGGCGCCCACCGCCAGCGGCTGCTGCACGAGCGGGGTGGCGAAGGTGTTGTCCACCGCCGTGCGCACGCCGGCCTCCCGCGCCGCCGCGCACAGCGCCGGCAGGTCGGCCACCTCCAGCAGCGGGTTGGTGGGCGACTCCAGCCACAGCAGGTCGCCGGGGGAGGTGTCGGCGAGGGCGGCGACGACGGCGTCGGTGTCCGCGGTCGGCACGCGCAGCTGGCGCAGCCGCCCGGTGGCCTCCAGGTGGTCGAGCAGGCCGAGCGTGGTGTTGTAGGCGTTCTCGGGGGCGATGACGAGGCCGTCCACCGGCACCTGCTCGACGACCGCGCTGACCGCCGCCATCCCCGACGCGAAGGACCGGGCGCCGCCGCCGTCCGCCGGGCGCGCGTCCTCCAGGAGCGCGAGGACCTCCTCCAGCGCCTCCCACGTGGGGTTCGCGAACCGCGCGTACCCGCGCGCGCCGGGCTCGGTGCTCGCCACGAAGGTGGACGTCAGCTGCACCGCGGGGTTGACCGGCGCGTCGGGGGTGCGGGGCGGGCGGCCGGCGGCCACCGCCAGGGTCTCGGGCGACCAGGCTGAGCCGGCGGGGGAGTCGTGCACCCGGCCAGGCTAGGCGGCGGCCGGCGGGGCGGGACAGGTCGGCGGCTAGGGTCGCTGGCCATGGCCGAGCCGCAGCGCGAGCGTCCCCGGGTGGCCGTCGTCTTCGGAGGGCGGTCCAGCGAGCACGCCATCAGCTGCGCCACGGCCGCCGGAGTGCTCGCCTCCCTGGACAGGTCGCAGTGGGACGTCGTCCCCGTGGGCGTCACCCCGAGCGGGCACTGGGTGCTCGTCGACGACGACCCCGCGCGCTGGTCCATCCGCGAGGGCGCGCCGCTGCCCGAGGTCGGCGCGGACGACGGCCCCGGCGTGCTGGTGCCGGTGGCCACCGACGACCGCGCCCTGCGCGTCAGCGAGCCCGGTGCGCCGCCGCGGGAGCTGGGCGACGTCGACGTCGTCCTCCCGCTGCTGCACGGCCCCTACGGCGAGGACGGCACCCTGCAGGGCCTGCTCGAGCTCGGCGACGTGCGGTACGCCGGTTCCGGCGTGCTCGCCTCGGCGCTGTCGATGGACAAGGGCTTCACCCGCACCGTGCTGGCCGCCGCCGGCCTGCCCGTCGGGCCGTGGGTGACGCTGCTGCCGGGGCAGTGGGGGGCCGACCGCGCCGCCTGCGAGCAGCGCGTTGCGGCGCTGGGCTGGCCGGTGTTCGTCAAGCCCTCGCGCGCCGGCTCGAGCATGGGCGTCTCCAAGGTGTCGGGTCCGGAGGAGCTCGCCGCCGCCGTCCAGCTGGCCACCTCCCACGACCCGAAGGTCGTCGTCGAGGCCGCCGTCGCCTCCCCGCGCGAGGTGGAGGTCGGCGTGCTGTCCGAGCTCGTCGAGGTCCCCGGCGGCGCCGTGCGCGCCGTGCCCCGGGCGTCCGTGGTCGGCGAGGTGGTCGTCGGCGCCGGGCGCGACTTCTACGACTTCGAGGCCAAGTACCTCGACGACGGCGCCGTGCGCCTCGACAGTCCCGCGGACCTGCCCGAGGAGGTCTCCGACCGCGCCCGCGCGCTGGCGCTGGAGGTCTTCACCGCCGTGGGTGCCGAGGGCCTGGCGCGCGTGGACCTGTTCCTCACCGCCGACGGCGAGCTGCTGGTCAACGAGGTCAACACCATGCCCGGGTTCACCGCCTCGTCGATGTTCCCGCGGCTGTGGGCGGCGTCGGGGCTGGCCTACCCGCAGCTGCTCGACCGGGTGCTGCGCCTGGCGCTGGCCCGGCCCACCGGCCTGCGCTAGGAGCAGACGGCGGTCTGCTCGATGATCGAGACCGCACTGGCCACCTCCTGCGGCACGGCGCTCGTCACCGAGGCGTCAGCCGGCATCTGCAGCGAGACGGCCGGCTCGCGCCCGTAGGTGGTCCAGGTGGTGCGCCCGTCGCCGTCGTCCGCCGGGATCCAGTCCACCGCGGCGCCGTCGCCCTCCACCGCCTGGCAGCCCCCCGCGGTGTCGAGCGCGCTCAGCTGGTCGACACCGCAGCGCAGCACCACGGTGACCTCCCGGCCGTCGCTGCTGCCGGTCGGGACGCCGCTCCAGGCCGCCGCCCCCTGCGCCGTCGTCTCCCGCCGCTGCAGGCCGGCGACGCTGTCCGGCAGCGCCGTGTACACCTGCGAGCACAGCTGGCTGTAGCCCCCGGGCGCGGGCTCCACGCCCACCGCGCTCACGCAGCCCGCCAGCCCCGCGGACACCAGCGGGACGACGACGAGGGCGGCAGCGGTCAGGCGGAGCGAGCGGGAGCGCACACCGTCATTCACGCATGACGGTGCACGTGACCGTCCTCACGATCCCCGGGACCACCGCGATCTGGCCGAGGACCAGCGCGCCGAGGTCGTCCACGGGGCGGGCGCCGACGTGGACCACCACGTCGTAGGGGCCGGTGACCGCGTCGGCGGCGAGCACGCCGTCGAGCTCGGCGAGCGCCGACGCGACCTGGTCGGCCCGGCCGACCTCGGTCTGCACCAGCACGTACGCCTCGACCACGTCCGCAGCACCTCCCACACCCGCGCCACCGGCGCCCTCGCCGGCGGTGGTCACGGAACGGTCACGCTACCTTCCACGGGTGGTGAGCAGGGGACCGGACCGCACACCGGGGACGGTCGGCGCGGCGGGTGAGGGCGAGGTGCTCGCACGCCTGCTGGCGGCTCTCGCGGCCGGCGGGCCGGCTGGCGCGGCGCCGCTGCTCGGACCCGGTGACGACGCCGCCGTGGTCTCCGCCCCGGACGCCCGGGTGGTGGCCACGACCGACCTGCTCGTCGAGCACCGCGACTTCCGCACCGACTGGTCCTCCGGCGCCGACGTGGGAGCCAAGGCCGTGGCGCAGAACCTCGCCGACCTCGCCGCGATGGGCGCGGTGCCCACCGGGCTGCTGCTCACGGTGGGGGCTCCACCGGCGACCCCCGTGACGTGGCTCGAGGACCTCGGACGCGGCACCGCGGCGGCGTGCGAGCGGTGGGGCACGTCCGTGGTCGGCGGCGACCTCTCGGGCTCCTCGGAGCTGCTGGTGTCCATCACGGCCCTCGGTGACCTCGAGGGCCGTGCGCCCGTCCTGCGCAGCGGCGCCCGCCCCGGTGACGTGCTGGCGCTCGCGGGGGCGGTGGGCCGCTCGGGAGCCGGGCTGGCGCTGCTGCTGGCCGGCGGTCCGGAGCTGGCCGAGGAGGTGGCGCCGGAGCTGCTCGCGGCCCACCGCAGCCCCGTGCCGCCCGTGGAGGCCGGTCCGGCGGCCGCGCTGGCCGGCGCGACGGCGATGCTCGACGTCAGCGACGGTCTCGGGGTGGACGGCGCCCGGCTCGCCGCCGCCTCCTGCGTCCACCTCGACGTCGACTCCTGGTGGGAGGACCAGCACGTCGCAGAGCTGCTGCCCGCCGCCCGACGCCTGGCGGGCGAGGACGGCGGGCAGCAGCTCGCGCGCGGCTGGGTCCGCGGCGGCGGGGAGGACCACGCCCTGCTGGCCACCTTCCCGCCCGAGGTCGCCGAGCACGGGCTGCCCGCGCCCTTCGTGCGGATCGGTGAGGTCCTGCCCGTGCGCGAGGGGTGGCCGGCGGTCACCGTGAACGGCGACGACGAGGTGGCCGGCGGCTGGGACGTCTACGCCTGACCGTGGTGCGCGCGCCCCTGCCGCGCTCAGGCGGCGGTCATCGACGTCGTGCCGAACGTCGAGGCGTGCCACACGAGCGGTGCCGCGTCGTCCTCGTGCACGAGCGCGCGCACGCGCAGCAGCACGACGTCGTGGTCTCCGGCGGTGACGGTGTCGTGCACGGTGCACTCCATCCACACGGGTCCGCCCTCGACGCGCAGCGCGCCGCTCGCGGCCGTCCGCACGGGCACGCCGGTGAACCTCGCCCCGACGTCCTTCGCGGCGAGCTGGCGGGCCAGCGGCCCCTGGCCGGCGCCCAGCACCGAGGCCCCGATCACCGGCGCCCCGGCGAGCCGGCTCCAGCTGCGCGAGCCGTGCATCACGGCGAAGAGCACCAGCGGAGGGTCGAGGGAGATCCCCACCTGGAACGACGAGGCCACCACCGCGGTGGGCTCCCCGTCCACGACGGCCGCCAGCACGGCCACGCCCGTCGGGTAGCGGGAGAAGGCGGCCCGGACCGCGTCCGAGCCCTCCACCGGGACCGGGCGCAGGACGGTCACGGGGCCACCGGGACGACCAGTCCGGAGGTCCCGGTGCGGGCGGCCTCGAAGCGGGCGGCGACGTCGGCCCAGTTGACGATGTTCCACCAGGCCTTGACGTAGTCGGGCTTGACGTTTCTGTAGTCCAGGTAGAACGCGTGCTCCCACATGTCGAGCATGAGCACCGGCACGAGGGTCACGGGCACGTTGCCCTGCTGGTCGTACAGCTGCACGATCACCAGGCGCTGGCCGACGGAGTCCCAGGCGAGGATGGACCAGCCGGAGCCCTGGATGCCGAGGGCGTTGGCGGTGAAGTGGGCGCGGAAGCCGTCGAAGGAGCCGAAGAACTCGTCGATGGCGGCGGCCAGGTCCCCGACGGGCTTGTCGCCGCCGTCGGGGGACATGCTGGGCCAGAAGATCGAGTGGTTGATGTGCCCGCCGAGGTTGAAGGCGAGGTTCTTCTCCAGCCCGGTGATGGAGCCGAAGCTGTCCTTCTCGCGGGCCTCGGCCATCTGCTCCAGGGCGGTGTTGGCGCCGGCCACGTAGGTGGCGTGGTGCTTGTCGTGGTGCAGCTGCATGATCGCGCCGCTGATGTGCGGCTCGAGAGCGGTGTAGTCGTAGGGCAGGTCCGGCAGGGAGTAGGGGGCCATGTCACGATCCTGCGACCTCAACCTCGCTCGAGGTCAAGGTGGAGCACAGGAGGTGGCCGTGGCCGCGCCGGAGGACCTGCTCTCGGTGGGGGAGGTGAGCCGGCGCACCGGCGTGGCGGTCTCGGCGCTGCACTACTACGAGCGGCGCGGGCTCATCGCCTCCCGACGCGCTCCCAGCGGACACCGCCGCTACCCGCGCCACATGCTGCGCCGGGTGTCGCTGCTGGTCATCGCCCGCCGGATCGGGGTCCCGCTGGACGACGTGGCGGCCGCCCTGGCCGACCTCCCGCCCGACCGCGCGCCCACGCGCGCCGAGTGGGCGCGCGTCTCGGAAAGCTGGCGCGAGGACCTCGCCCGGCGCCGGCGCGCCATCGAGGCGCTGGAGGCGCAGCTGGAGGGGTGCATCGGCTGCGGCTGCCTGTCGATGGACTCCTGCGGCCTGTCCAACCCCGACGACGCCCTCGGTCGAGGGGCCCGCGGGCCGGTGCGGGTGCTGCCCGACGCCGTCGGGTCCGACAGCCCCGACGGTGCCGACGGCGCTGTGTGAGGCGCCGTGGACGCAGCAGCGCCCGCCGGGCCGGAGCCGGGCGGGCGCTGCGGGTGCGGCTCAGGCCGCGGGGTGGTTCAGCGGGTGACCTTGCCGGCCTTCAGGCAGGAAGTGCACACGTTGACGCGCTTGGGGGTCACGCCGTTCTCCAGGGTGCGCACGCGCTGGATGTTCGGGTCGAAGCGGCGCTTCGTGCGGCGGTGCGAGTGGGAGATGGCGTGGCCGAACCCAGGGCCCTTGCCGCAGACGTCGCAGGTGGCAGCCACAGCTCTACTCCAGTGATCTCGAAGGCGTCTTCCTCGGCCGGGGGGCAGCTGGCGCCGGATGACCGACGGCAGGGCTGCGCGCGCCCAGCGGACGGTCAAGAGTAGCCGAAACCGGCGGGTGCTCTCGACCGGCTCCGCCGGTGTCGGGGGTCGCTGGCAGTCTGGCACCCGTGTCCCGGCTGTCGTCGCCGCTCAAGAAGGAGCTGGGTGACAAGAACGCCCAGGTCTTCGCCAAGACCCACGGTGTCACCACCGCGGGCGAGCTCGTCCTCGTGCTCCCGCGCCGCTACTACCGGCGCGGAGAGCTGACCCCGCTGTCGCAGCTGGTGGAGGGCGAGGACGCGACCGTCGTCGCCGAGGTGGTGCGCACCAGCACCCGCCCGCTGCGGCAGCGCGGCGGGATGATGGTCGAGGTGGTGGTCACCGACGGCCGCGACGAGCTGTCGCTGGCGTTCTTCGGGCGCACCAACCAGGTCGCCTACCACCAGGGCCGCCTGAAGTGGGGGAAGGCGGCGATGTTCTCCGGCAAGGTCCAGAGCTACCGCGGCCGCCTGCAGCTGGTGCACCCCGAGTACGAGCTCCTCCCCGGGGACCTCGACACCGTCATGGCGACCGACGCCGACGCGCTGCGAGCCCGCGCCGACGAGGTCATCCCCGTCTACCCCGCCTTCAAGAACCTCCCCAGCTGGAAGACGGCCAAGGCCGTCGCCACCGTGCTGGACACGCTCACCCCCGAGGACGTGCCCGACGTCCTGCCCTCGGGCGTGCGCGACCTCGAGCAGGTGCCCGGCAAGCTCGACGCCCTGCTCCACCTGCACCGCCCCACCGACCTCGAGCAGCCGCCCCGCGGGCGCCGGCACTTCGAGCTCGAGGAGGCCTACGTGACGCAGGTGGCCCTGGCCAGGCGCCGCGCGGCCCTCGCCGTCCTCCCCGCCACGCCCTACCCGGCTCGCGACGGCGGCCTGCTGGCCGCCTTCGACGCCTCCCTGCCGTTCGAGCTGACCGCCGGGCAGCAGGAGGTGGGAGGCGCGCTGAGCGCCGACCTGTCGCGCACCTCCCCGATGAACCGGCTGCTGCAGGGCGAGGTCGGCTCGGGCAAGACGGTGGTGGCGCTGCGGGCGATGCTCCAGGTGGTCGACGCCGGCGCCCAGTGCGCGCTGCTGGCGCCCACGGAGGTGCTCGCCCAGCAGCACGTCCGCTCGCTGACGCGGATGCTCGGCCCGCTCGCGGCCCACGGGCTGCTCGGGGGAGCGGTCAGCGGAGGCCCGCAGGTCCAGGTCCGCCTCCTCACGGGCTCCCAGTCCACGGCCGACCGGCGGGCGGCGCTGCTCGACGTCGCCAGTGGGGACGCGGGCATCGTCATCGGCACCCACGCGCTGCTGCAGGACGCCGTCGACTTCTACGACCTCGGTCTCGTCGTCGTCGACGAGCAGCACCGCTTCGGGGTGGAGCAGCGCGACGCGCTGCGCGCCAAGTCCGGCGTGCCGCCCCACGTGCTCGTCATGACGGCCACGCCCATCCCACGCACCGTGGCGATGACGGTCTTCGGGGACCTCGAGGTCTCCACGCTCACCGAGCTGCCCGCCGGCCGTCAGGGCATCACCACCGCGGTGGTGCCCGACTGGCGCGAGAACTACGTCGACAGGTGCTGGCAGCGCGTCCGGGAGGCCGCGGACGCCGGCCACCAGGTGTACGTGGTCTGCCCCCGCATCGGGGAGGGCGCGGAGGACGACGACGAGGGCGTGCTGTCCGCGCCCGACCCCGGTGAGCGCGCCGAGCGCTCCCAGCCCGGCGGGGAGGAGGGGCAGCTCTTCGGCGGGGCCCCGGGCGAGGACGAGGAGGGCCGCCGCCCCCCGCGTGCGCTCTACGAGGTCCTGGCCGAGCTGCGGGCCCGGCCCGAGCTGGCGGGGCTGCGCCTCGGCACGCTCCACGGGCGGATGCGCCCGGACGACAAGGACGCCGCCATGCGCTCCTTCGCCGCCGGGGAGCTCGACGTCCTCGTGGCGACCACCGTCGTGGAGGTCGGCGTCGACGTCCCCGGGGCCACGGTGATGGTCATCGTCGACGCGGAGCGGTTCGGCCTGTCCCAGCTGCACCAGCTGCGCGGGCGCGTCGGCCGGGGCGACCAGCCGGGCCTGTGCCTGCTCATGACCGGGGCGCAGGAGGACGAGGCGGGCCTGGGGCGCCTGAAGAGCTTCGCCGAGACCACCGACGGCTTCGCCGTGGCCGACCTCGACCTCGCGTCCCGCCGGGAGGGCGACGTGCTGGGCGCCGCGCAGTCGGGTCGCAACAACTCCTCGCTGCGGTACCTCAGGGTGCTCGGCAACGAGGACCTCATCACCCGCGCCCGCCGCTACGCCAGCGACCTCGTCGCGTTCGACCCCGAGCTCACCGACGCCCCCCGCGTGAGGGAGGCGCTCGAGCGGCTCGAGGAGCGCGAGGCCTTCGTCGAGCGCGGCTGAACCTGCTGGCCGCAGCGGTCGGTGCGCCCTACGATGTCCTCGACAGAAGCTCAGGGATCCGTGCGTCCTGTGGTGGGGAGGCGCACACGTCCCTTGGAGCACGTCTCGTGAGCCTCACCGCCTCCTTCGCCCCCTACGCAGAGCTGCACCGGGCGGCCGGCACCCCCTACCTCGTCACCGCCTTCTCAGCGCGCCTGCCCATCACGCTCGTGCCGGTCTCCGTGCTGGCCGCGGTCACCTCGGGCACCGGGTCCGTGGCGGTGGGCGGCCTGGCGGCCGCCGCCACCTCGGTCGGCGAGGCCGTCGGCGGCCCCACCCTGGGCGCCCTCGCCGACCGGCTCGCCCGCCGCGGCGGCCAGCGGCCGGTGCTGCTGGCGGCCGCCGCGGTCAACGTGGCCGCCCTGCTCGTGGTGGCCACCGGCGCGGGGCTGCTGCCCGTGCCCCTGCTCCTGCTGGCCACCTTCGCGGCGGGGTTCGCCATGCCGCCCATCGGCTCCTTCTCCCGCGCCCGCTGGATGCGGCGCACCCCGGCGCTGGTGCCCACCGCGATGGCGGGGGAGAGCGCCGCCGACGAGGTGGCCTACGTCCTCGGCCCGGCCCTGGCCGGTGTGGTGGCCCTCGTGGGGTCGCCGGCGACCTCCCTGCTGGTGGCGGCGGCGCTCGTGGCGGTCGCCGTGCCGGCCTTCGCGCTGCACCCCAGCGCGACGACGCCCACGGGCAGCGCCGCCGCAGACGGCGGCGGCGCGCGCACCGGGTCGCGCGCCAGCGGTGAGCTCTTCCGCCGCCTCGCCGTCGTCATCGCCGCCGCGGTGGGCATGGGCCTGTTCTTCGGCGGCGGCCAGACCACGCTGACAGCCGCCGCGCAGGAGGCCGGCAGCATCGGCGCGGGCGGGCTGCTGGTGGCCGCCATGGGCGTCGGGTCGGCGTTCACCGCGCTGGCCATGGTCGCGGTGCCCGAGCGGGTCTCGCTGTCGGCGCGGCTGGCGACCGCGGCGGGCGTGCTCCTCGTCGGCATCGCGACGATGGCCGTCTCGCTGGCCCTGACGCCCTCGCTGCTGGCCCTGGCGGCCGCCACCGCGCTGGCCGGCCTGGCCGTGGGGCCGGCCATGGTCACCATCACCTCCATGGCCGCCGAGCGCAGCACCGCCGCCAGCGGCGCCACCGCCATGACCCTGGTCGGCAGCGGCATCGTCGTCGGCGTGGGCAGCGGCGCGGCCGCGGCCGGGTGGCTCGCCGAGCACCACGGCGCGCTCCACGCGACGGGCGTGCTCGCGTTCGCCGCGGCGGTCCTCCTGGCAGCGGCGGTCGCCGCGGGGCGCGGTCGCGCCCGGCGGTCCGCCGAGCCGGTCGTCCAGGAGCCGGCGGCGTGACGCGGATCGTGGCCGGCGCCGCGGGCGGCCGGCGCCTGGAGGTGCCCAGGGGCGCCACGCGCCCCACCTCCGACCGCGTGCGGGAGGCCCTCTTCTCCCGCCTGGAGCACGAGCGCGACCTCGCCGGCGCCGCCGTCCTCGACCTCTTCGCCGGCTCCGGCGCGCTCGGGCTCGAGGCCGCCAGCCGCGGCGCGGACCGCGTGCTCCTGGTCGACTCGGCGCCCGCCGCCGCCGCGGTCTGCCGCCGCAACGCCGCGGCCCTCGGCCTGTCCGGTGTCGAGGTGCGCGCCGCGACGGCCGCGTCCGTGCTGGCGGCGGGCGCGACCGCGGCGGGCTTCGCGGGGGGCGCCGACGTCGTCCTCGTCGACCCGCCCTACGACCTCCCCGAGGACGCCCTGGCGGGCCTGCTGGCCGCCCTGGTCGAGCACGGGTGGCTGGCGCCCCTGGCCCACCTCCTGGTCGAGCGCTCGACCAGGAGCCCGGAGCCGTCCTGGCCGGACGGGGTGGTGGGCCTGGGGCAGAAGAAGTACGGCGAGACCGCTCTGTGGTGGGCCGAGCCCGCCGAGCCGGCAGAGCCGGAAGCGACCCGGCCGTAGGGTCGCCGCGTGCACACCCCCACGCGGTGCGTCTGCCCCGGCTCCTTCGACCCGCCGACCCTGGGGCACGTCGACGTCGTCACCCGCGCCGCCGCCCTCTTCGACGAGGTGGTCGTGGCGGTCCACGTCAACCCGGCCAAGACTCCGCAGTGGGGAGCCGACGAGCGGGTGGAGGCGCTGCGGGAGTGCCTCGACGAGGCCCTGCCGCCGGACGTCGCCGGCCGCGTGCGCGTCGAGGCCGTCGAGGGCGGGCTCCTGGTCGACCACGTGCGCTCGGTGGGCGCCACCGCCGTCGTCAAGGGGCTGCGGTCCGCCACCGACGTCGAGCACGAGCAGCCCATGGCCCTCGTGAACCGCGACCTCGCGGGGGTGGAGACGGTGCTGCTGGTGGCCGACCCCCGGTGGGGGCACGTGTCCAGCTCCCTCGTGCGGCAGGTGCACGCCCTGGGCGGTTCCGTGGCGCCGTACGTGCCGCCCGCCGTGCTGCGCCGCCTGGCCGCCGGCTGAGCGGGTTGGGGGCACGGCCCGCCACCAGGTAGGCTCGACCCTCGGTCTGCAGGCTGCTCGCGCGCGCTGAGCGCGGCGAGCGGAGCGGGCCGTGCTCGGACAGCGAAGGCAGAAGGACGATGGAACACCTCGACGTGCGCTCCCCGTACGTCGTCGACACCCGCGAGCTGGGTCGACGGCCCGGGCTCTCGCACCCCCTCACCCGCACCGTCCCGGCGCCGGCGCACCTCGGCACCGAGGTCATCGGCGTGGCCGAGGGCAGCGACCTCCAGCTCGACCTCCTCCTGGAGTCGGTCGTGGAGGGCGTCCTGGTCTCCGGCACCGTGCACGGCGAGGCGACGGGGGAGTGCGTCCGATGCCTCGACCCGGTGCAGCGCTCGGTGGACGTGCGCGTCCAGGAGCTCTTCGCCTACCCGGGCAAGTCCTCCGCCGAGGACGAGGACGTGCTCGAGCTGCAGGGGGACCTGCTCGACCTCGAGCCCGCCCTGCGCGACGCCGTCGTGCCGTCGCTGCCGTTCCAGCCGGTGTGCACCGTCGACTGCCCGGGCCTGTGCTCGCAGTGCGGCGCCCGCCTCGCGGACGACCCGCTGCACGGCCACGACGACACCGACCCCCGCTGGGCGGCGCTGCGACAGCTCGCCGCCTCCGCGGACAGCACCAACACCACCCCCACCGACGAGCGGCCCGCCGGGCCGGAGAACCCGAGGAGCTGACCGTGGCGGTCCCCAAGCGCAAGATGTCCCGTTCCAACACCCGTCACCGCCGTTCGCAGTGGAAGGCGGCCCCCCTGACGCTGGTCGCCACCTCGCGCGGCAGCGGCACCGAGTACTCCCTGCCCCACACCGCCCGGGTCGTCACCGACGCCGCCGGCACCCCCCTGTACCTCGAGTACAAGGGCCGCAAGGTCAAGGACCTCTGACGGCCCGTCGCCGTCGGCCCGTCGAGCCGCCGCGCGACCAGGTCCACGCACGCCTGCTGGAGCAGCTCGGCCTCGCGGTCGAGGTCGAGCTGCTCGAGCGCGCTCTCGTCCACCGCTCCTGGTCGTACGAGAACGGCGGCGTGCCGACCAACGAGCGGCTGGAGTTCCTCGGCGACGCCGTCCTTGGCCTCGTCGTCACCGACGAGCTGTTCCACCGCCACCCCGACCTCCCCGAGGGGCGCCTGGCCAAGCTCCGCTCCGCCGTGGTCAACATGCGCGCCCTGGCGAGCGTGGCCCGCGCCCTCGACCTCGGCTCCGCCGTGCGCCTCGGCCGCGGCGAGGAGGCCACCGGTGGTCGTGACAAGGACTCGATCCTCGCCGACACCACCGAGGCCGTGATCGGCGCCGCCTACCTCTCGTGCGGCCCCGACGCCGCCCGCGACCTCGTGCTGCGCCTCGTGAGCCCGCTGCTCGAGGTGTCGGCGGAGCTGGGCGCGGGCCTGGACTGGAAGACGTCCCTGCAGGAGCTCGGCGCCGCCCACGGCCTGGGTCCGGTGGAGTACCTCGTCACCGAGGAGGGACCCGACCACGCCAAGACCTTCGCGGCCGAGGCCACCTTCCCCGAGGCGCCCGCCGACGACCCCCGCGGCCCGGCGCCGCGCGGCCGCGGCGAGGGCCGCAGCAAGAAGGAGGCCGAGCAGGAGGCCGCCGCGTCCGCCTGGCGCGCCCTGCACGCCGAGCGCGGCGCGACCCCGGCCGCGCAGCCGCTGGTGCAGCCCGTCCCGCAGGACGCCTGAGCGCTCCGTGCCCGAGCTGCCCGAGGTCGAGGTGGTCCGCCGCGGTCTGGCGCGCTGGACCACCGGCGCCGTCGTCGACGCCGTCGAGGTGCTGCACCCCCGCCCGGTCCGCCGGCACCTGGCCGGACCTGACGACCTGGCGGCGCGCCTGTCCGGCGCCCGCGTGGACGACGTGGTCCGCCGCGGCAAGTTCCTCTGGTTCGAGCTGGACACCGGCGAGGCGCTGCTCGCGCACCTGGGCATGAGCGGGCAGCTGCTGCTGGAGCCCCCGGACGCCCCGGACGAGAAGCACCTGCGGGTGCGGCTGCGCCTGTCCGACTCGGACGGCGCGGGCGGCGCCGGTGCCCTGGAGGGCCGCGAGCTCCGCTTCGTCGACCAGCGCATGTTCGGCGGTCTCGCCGTCGTCGACCTGGTCCCCACCCCGGACGGCCTGCCCGGCGGCACGGGCGGCCTGGCCCCGGTGGCCGCTGAGGACGACGACGCCCCGGGCGGGCCGCAGCGCCTGGGCAGGCCGTCGAGCGCCCGCGTGCCGGAGGGCGTGGCGCACATCGCCCGCGACCCCTTCGACCCCCACCTCGACGAGGACGCCCTCGTGGACCGCCTGCGCGGTCGGCGGACCGGGGTGAAGCGGGCCCTGCTCGACCAGGACCTGCTCTCCGGCGTCGGCAACATCTACGCCGACGAGGCGCTGTGGCGGTCGCGCCTGCACGGCGAGCGCCCGGCGTCCGGGCTGACCCGGCCCGCCGCGCGGCGGCTCCTCGGCGACGTCCGCGACGTCATGGCCGAGGCGCTGGCCCAGGGCGGCACGAGCTTCGACAGCCTCTACGTCGACGTCAACGGCGCCTCCGGCTACTTCGAGCGGGGCCTGGCCGTGTACGGGCGGGAGGGCCGTCCGTGCCCGCGCTGCGGGGCGCCGGTGCGCCGCGAGGCGTTCGCCAACCGCTCCTCGCACTCCTGCCCGGTGTGCCAGCCGCGCCCGCGCGCCGCGGCGCAGCCCGCCCGTGCCGGTGCGGGGTCCCGTGGCTGAGCTGCGCGCCGTGGTCAGCGGCGTCGTCCAGGGCGTCGGCTTCCGCTGGTGGACCGCGCGCCGCTGCGAGCAGCTCGGCCTCGACGGCGGCGGGGTGAACCAGGCGGACGGCACGGTGCTGGTGCGCGCCCGGGGAGGGTCCGACGCGCTGGAGCAGCTGCTGGGCGACCTGCGCGAGGGCACCGCGGGCAGGCCCGGCACCGTCGACGAGGTCGTCAGCCAGCTGCAGGGGTGAGGGCCCGGGCCGCCGAGGCCGCACGCAGCGCGCTCAGCCCCAGCGACAGCAGCACCACCACCTCGACCACCGCGAGCGCCGGGCCGGCCGCCGCGGGCAGCGGCACCGGGAGGGCGGTCAGCACGGCCAGCGCGACCGGGGCAGCGGCCAGCCACCACGCGACGACCCGCCCGCGCCACAGCGCGAGGGACAGCAGGAGGACCCCGAGGGCTCCGGCCAGCGACCCGGCCAGCGCGGGGACGTCGACGGGCAGGGGGTGGGCCGCGAAGGCCGCCATGGCCGCCGCGCCCGCGCCGGGCGGGAGCACCCCGTCGGCGGTGGCGTACCACCAGGCGACGCCCTCGGCCCCGACGGCCACGCAGAACGCGAGACCTCCCAGCGACGCGAGGACGCCGCCCACCGCGGCCAGCACCGAGCCCCGGCCGGGGCAGGCCGCACCGACGAGCACCGAGAGCCCGGTCAGCGCCAGGGCGACCCCCGGGCCTCCGACGAGGGCGTGCATGAGCAGCCAGGTGCCCGGCCCGTGCGAGCGGACGTCGGCCACGTCGTAGACGTGCTGGTCCAGCGGAGGGTGCCAGGCGAGGAACGCTGCGCGGGCCAGCACCGCCACGACGAAGAGCACCGCGACGGCGAGGAGTGCGGGGTGCGGGCGCGGCGGGTGGGACGCGAGCTGGTCGGGCTGGGCGGAGGTGGCTGCAGGCACGGGGGCTCCTCGGAGGCGGGGTCGGCACCGCCGACGGTGCGCCGCGGTCGCCCGGAGCGCATCGGTGCCAGCACCTAGCCCGCGGCCCGCCGCCCGGTGTGCTGGCCAGCGCCGTGCTCGAGCCACATCCGCGCCGCCACGACGCGGCGGTTGGCGCCGTCGGCGGGGTCCAGGCGGAGCCGGGTGAAGGCCGACCGGAGGTGCGCCTCCACCGTGCGCGGTGAGATGCCCAGCTCGGCGGCGATCCCGGCGTTGCTGGCGCCGGAGGCCAGCACCGAGAGCACCTCCCGCTCGCGGGGCGTCAGCTCCTCCCAGCCCCGCGGCGCGGGAGCGCGGGCCGCCGGCGCCGCGGGGACCGGCTCCCGGGCCCCGGCGTGCGCGGCCACGGGCCCCGGCGGCGGGTCCGCGAGCGCAACAGCCGGTCCGGCGTCCGGCGGGCCGGACGGACGCGCCTCCTCCAGGAGCGCGGCGGCCCACCCGGACGCCCTGCGCCACGCCTCGAGCCCCGCGGCGGCCAGCAGCGCCACCGCACCCACCAGGAGCAGCAGCGGTGCGCCGTCGAGGAGCGCCGCGAGCACCACCCCGGCGGCGAGCACGGTGAGCACCACCACGGCGCCGGCCGCGCACCGGGCCGCCAGGAGGGCAGCGCCGGGCTGGCCGCCGCTGGCAGCCCCCACCCCCGCGCACCCCGCCCACACCCCGGTGGCGAGCGCCACGAGGAAGCCCGTGCTGCCCACCGAGGGGTCGACCCCGCCGGGGTCGCGGGCGACGGCGAGCAGCAGGCACACGGCCACCACGAGCACCGGCGTCGACGCGCTGAGGGACAGCAGCAGCGCCTGCGAGCGGTCCGCCCCGCGGCGACGGGTCGCCGCGAGGGCCAGCAGCGCCGGTGCGGCGAGCAGGGCCGTCCCCAGCACCGCCGAGGCGGCGTCCAGGGCACCGCCTCCCGTGACCGCCCAGGCCGAGGGTGCCGCCGGCGGCACCCCGTCGAAGGGGTCGACGGGGCGCTGGAGCACGGCGGTGGCGGCGGTGGTGACGGCACCCCCGGCGAGCAGGACGAGGACGAGGGCACCGGTCGCCCGTCCACCCGCTGCGCCGCGGGGCGGTCCGCCGAGGCGGGGAGGGGACGCGGCGCGCAGCAGTGCGAGCGGCGCGGCGGCCGTGGTGACCAGCGGCGGGAGCCAGGCAGCGCCCCACAGGGCCGCCAGCACGGGGGCGGCGCCCGGTACGAGGGCACCGGCGGCCGACGCCGCGGCCGCCGCTCCGAGCAGCGCGTAGACCAGCAGGCCGGCGCCCCCGGCGGTGACGAGCGCCGCTGGGGCCCCGTCGGCCCGCGCTGCTCCCCGCGGTGCCCTCCGACCCCCGGCGAGGAGGGTGAGCCCCGCCACGAGCAGGGCGCCCAGCCCCGCCGGGTGGACCGGGAACGCCGTCGACCCCGCCAGCGCCGACGCCAGCGCCAGCGCGGCGGCCAGCGCCGCGGCGCCCAGGCCGAGCAGCAGGACCACCGCCCCCGCAGCGGTCGGCCGGGCGGGCGCCGCCGCGGCGCCGTCCGGCGCGCGCGTCGTCGCCGTGGCCACGCGTCGATGGTGCCCGCCCGCCGACCGGCTGACCAGGTCCCCGCCGGACCTGGTCCGAGGGAAGGGCGGCCTGCTGACCGCTGCTCGACGGGCTGCGCGGCCTCACCGGCCGGCGGCCCCAGGGCCCGTCGCTCCTGTCAGACCCGTCAGACGAGTCAGGCGCTCACCGGCTCGTGCGCGGCCACCGCGGGGCGCACGGCGAGCCAGCGCTCGCGCACGCGCTCGGCCACCTCGGGGCCGTGGCGCAGCTCGACGTGCCGCAGGACGTGGCACGCGTGCGCCGTCCTCAGCACCAGGCACCCCGTGGGGCCGTGGCGGGTCCACTCCACGGCCGTGACCGCGGTCAGCGGCAGGTCGGCGCAGCGCGCGGGCGCGGAGCCCCGCGGCTCGGCGGCCAGCACGGCGCGGGTGTCCGTCACGGCCAGCACGGCGCGGGCGTCGCCGACCGCGCCCACGAGCAGCTCGTGCACCTGCTCGCCGACGGGCAGGTGCCCGTCGAGGACCCTGTGGAGGGTCCGTCCGGTCACCCACAGGTGCTCCCGGTTGCGCACGTCCAGCAGCTCCGGGTGCTCCTGCTCGGCGCGCCGGTCCAGGCTCCAGCTCATCGTCCCCGCCTCCCGAGGTGTCGTCTCGTCCAGCGGCCCGGGACGGCCCCCGGGTCGATGGTGATCGTGCTCCTGGGCAACCGGTCGCACCAGCCCCGAGAGGGGTCTGAGCACTGGGAGCTGCCTGGGAGTCGCCTCGGAGCGCTCCCAGGTCCGGCGGAGGAGGTGCGGTGGCCCGCGAACGCGCCTCGGGCGTCGGACCCGCCCGCTAGCGTCGGGGGGTGCACCTCAAGACGCTGAGCCTGAAGGGCTTCAAGTCCTTCGCCTCCGCGACCACGCTGCACCTCGAGCCCGGCATCACCTGCGTCGTCGGCCCGAACGGGTCGGGCAAGTCCAACGTGGTCGACGCGCTCGCCTGGGTCATGGGGGAGCAGGGCGCGCGCTCGCTGCGCGGCGCCTCCATGCAGGACGTCATCTTCGCGGGCACCGCCGCCACCCCGACCAGCCCCGGGCGGCCCCCGCTGGGGCGCGCCGAGGTGTCCCTCACCATCGACAACGCCGACGGCGCGCTGCCCTTCGCGGCGCCCGAGGTGACGATCACCCGCACGATGTTCCGCTCGGGCGGCAGCGAGTACGCCATCAACGGCACGCCCGCCCGCCTGCTCGACGTCACCGAGCTGCTCTCCGACACCGGGATCGGCCGGGAGATGCACGTCATCGTCGGGCAGGGCCAGCTCGACGCCGTGCTCCACGCCACCCCCGAGGAGCGCCGCGGCTTCATCGAGGAGGCCGCCGGGGTGCTCAAGCACCGCAAGCGCAAGGAGAAGGCGCTCCGCAAGCTCGACACCATGCAGGCCGGGCTCGTGCGCCTCACCGACCTCGCGGCCGAGGTGCGCCGGCAGCTGGGCCCGCTGGCCCGCCAGGCCGACGCCGCGCGCCGCGCGCAGACCGTCCAGGCGGAGGTGCGCGAGGCGCGCTCGGTGCTGCTCGCCCACGACGTCGCCCTGGCCCAGGCGGCCCTGGAGGCGGACCTCGCCGACGAGGCCGCCGCGAGCGCCCGCAGGGCCGAGCTCGAGCAGCGGCTGGCCGCCGCCCGCGCAGCGCTGGCCACGGCCGAGGCCGCCGAGCGCGCCGCCGCCGCCCGGCTGGCCCC
>NZ_VDMJ01000089.1 GCF_006335115.1 Streptomyces sp. NP160 | reverse complement strand
CGGCCAGCGCGGCCTGCAGGTCCGTGCTGAACCCCGGCAGCTGCACCGACCCCGCCAGCCCCAGCTGGTGCACCAGGCCCTCGAGGTGCTCGCGCTCGGCCCCTTCGCCCAGCAGCAGCAGCGTCAGGGGGCGCACCGCCTCCGAGAGCTCCCGCGCCGCTGCCCACGCCCGCAGCAGCACGTCGAAGCCCTTCGCCTCCGACAGCCGGCCGGCCGCCACCACGAACGGGCCGGAGGCGAGCGCGGCGGAGACGGCGCCGCTGGCCGGGCGCAGCGCGGCCGCGCGCACCAGCTCGACGTCGACGCCCACCGGGACCACCGCCGTGCGCGCCTCCGGCAGCCCCGCGGCCACGACCGGCGGCACGAGCCCCGCCGAGACGCACAGCGCCAGGTCGCTGCGGGCGTGCACCCAGCGCGTGACGCCGTGGAGGCGCCGCGGCACCCACTCGTGCAGCGCCTGCGCCAGCTGGCTCTGCACCACCACGGCGAACGGTCGCCGGGCCAGGCGGGCTGCCGCCCACGCCGCCAGGAAGCCGTAGCCGATCTCGCTGCCGGACACGACGACGTCGCTTCGGCGCGCCTCACGGACCAGCCGCGCGAGCCCGGGCAGCAGCGCCCAGCGCAGCTGGCGGGGCCTGGAGGACCCGTGCACCACCTCGACGGAGGGGTCCGGAACCAGCACCGGCTGGCCCGGTGCCGTGCGCTGGAGCACGAACAGGCGCGCGGGCAGGCCCTCGCCGGGCAGGCGGCGCGCCAGCTCGTGGGTGACGCGGACCCCGCCGCTCTCCTCCAGGTGCGCCTCGACGAGGAGCACCGCGGTGTGCCGGCCCGGTGCCGGCGCGCGCCGCCCGCAGGGCGTCGGGGTCGGTGGCGAGCAGGTCCAGCCCCGAGACCGCCCAGCGCCCCTGCGGCGGGACCGGCTGCTGCGAGTACGGGAAGTGCTCGTCGGCCGTCTCCAGCAGGCGGAACCACGTGCGCACCTCCTCGACGGCGAAGCCGAAGGAGTCGCTGCCCCACAGCACCCGCCCGGCGTGGCGGCGCAGCAGGGACGCGGCGGCGCGCGGCTGCCGCCCCAGCTCGGCCAGCCGCCCCGACAGGTCGACGGCCAGGTTGGGGTGGGCGTCGAGCAGGGCCGAGACCGCGGCGAGGTCCTCCGCCGAGCTGGCCAGGTGCGCCGCGATGAAGCGGGTGCCGGGGTGGGCGCCCACCAGGGCCTCGAGCGAGGCGAGCAGGCGGGCGTGGCTCGGGGCGCCGGTGCCGTGCAGAGCCCAGTCCGGGTGTGCCAGCAGCTCCTCGAGGCGCT
>NZ_VDMJ01000088.1 GCF_006335115.1 Streptomyces sp. NP160 | reverse complement strand
TCGTGGCCAGCGCCACCGGCGGCTTCGCCGGCGCGATCATCCTCTACGAGGCGGCGCTCGGCCTGGGCATCGCCGTGGGCCCGCTGGTCGGCGGGCTGCTGGGCGGCATCTCCTGGCGCGGCCCGTTCTTCGGCGTCTCGGCGCTCATGCTCATCGCCCTGGTCGCGACGGTGCTGCTGGTGCCCTCGACCCCGAGGCCCACGCACCCGACGCCGTTCTTCGCCGCGTTCAAGGCGCTGCGCCACCGCTCGCTGCTGACCATGGCGCTGGCCGCCCTGGCCTACAACTGGGGCTTCTTCACCCTGCTCGGCTACGCGCCGTACCCGATGGAGCTGGGCGTGCACCAGCTCGGCTGGGTCTTCTTCGGCTGGGGCCTGCTGGTCGCCGCGTTCAGCGTGTGGGTGGCCCCGCGGCTGCAGGCCCGCTTCGGCACCGCGCCCACCATGTACGCCGTCTTCGCCGGCCTGGCCGTGCTGCTCGGCGTCATCGCCGCGGGNNGCTGGTCTCCCCCGTCGAGCGCCCGGTCGCCTCCTCCGCGTACGGCTTCCTGCGGTTCATCGGCGGCGGCCTCGCGCCCTTCGTGGCCGGCAAGCTCGCCGCAGCCAGCGGTTTCGGGCTGCCGTTCTGGGTGGGCGCGGCCTCCTTCCTCGTGGCCATCGCGATCCTCGCCACCGGCCACCGGGTGCTCG
>NZ_VDMJ01000087.1 GCF_006335115.1 Streptomyces sp. NP160 | reverse complement strand
GGCCGGCGCCGGCGCGGGGCCAGCGACCGCCGCAGCCCGCTGCTGACCGTGCTGGTCATCCTCGTGCTGCCGTACTTCCTGCTGCCGCTGTACTGGCTGGTGGTGGCGTCCACCAAGGACAACGGCCAGCTCTTCTCGACGTTCGGCCTCTGGTTCGACCAGATCAACCTCGTCACCAACCTGCAGCAGGTGTTCACCGCGCAGGGCGGCATCTTCTGGACCTGGATCGGCAACACGCTGCTGTACTCGGTGGTCTCAGCCGTGGGCGCCGCCTTCCTCGCG
>NZ_VDMJ01000086.1 GCF_006335115.1 Streptomyces sp. NP160 | reverse complement strand
CGACAGGAGCACCGCCCGCAGGGGTGTCAGAGGGCGTCGGCCCCGTGCTCGCCGGTGCGCACGCGCACGACGTCGTCGACGGGGATGACCCACACCTTGCCGTCGCCGATGCGGCCGGTGGCGGCGGCCTTGACGACCGCCTCGACCACGCCGGTGGCGTCCAGGTCGTCGACGAGGACCTCGAGGCGGACCTTCGGGACCATGTCGACGGTGTACTCGGCGCCGCGGTAGACCTCGGTGTGGCCGCGCTGGCGGCCGTAGCCGCTGGCCTCCGAGACGGTCATGCCCTGCACGCCGAAGGACTCCAGCGCGCCCTTGACGTCGTCGAGCTTGTGCGGCTTGATCACCGCGGTGACGAGCTTCATGCCGAGGCTCCCTCAGAGGTGCGGGTGGTGGACGCTGCGGCAGCTGCGGCCGAGGGGCTGTGGCCGCCGAAGCTGCCGACCAGGTCGTAGCCGGACTCGGCGTGCTGGGCCTGGTCGATGCCGGAGACCTCGTCCTCGTCGGGGATGCGCCAGCCGATGGTGGCCTTGATGGCGAAGCCGATGATCGCGGTCAGGACGCCGCTGAAGACGAGCACCGCCACGGCCCCGACGACCTGGCGCCAGAGCTGGTCGACGCCGCCGCCG
>NZ_VDMJ01000085.1 GCF_006335115.1 Streptomyces sp. NP160 | reverse complement strand
TGGTCAAGGCTTGGTCAAGCAGCCTCGCGACGGCCCCTGCGGCGGTCCTGCGGCGGTCCCCCGGCGGTCGCTCAGGGGCGTGCGACGGCCGCGTGGACGAGGTCGCCCGAGACCTCGGCGATGCTCGCCGCACCGGCCAGGGCCATGACGTGAGCGAGGTCGGAGACCACCTCCGCGACGCACGCCTGCGCGGCCTCGGCGCCCCCCGCGGCCAGCGCCCACAGCACCGGGCGCCCCAGCAGCACGGCGTCCGCGCCCAGCGCCAGCGCCGTGAGCACGTCGGTGCCCGTGCGCACGCCGCCGTCCACGAGGACCACCGGCGCGTGGCCGGACGGCAGCGGACCCGCCAGGCGCACGTGCTCGCGNNTGCTCGCGCACGGCGGCGGCCACCTCCGGGAGCGCCAGCGCGCTCGGCACGGAGCGGTCCAGCTGGCGGCCGCCGTGGTTGGAGACCACCACGCCCGACGCCCCGGCCTGCAGGCAGGCCACCGCGTCGTCGCCGCGCAGCACGCCCTTGACCAGCACGGGCAGGCCGGAGACCTCCGCGAGCCACGCGATGGTGCGCAGGTCGATGGTCGGGTCCTGCTCCGCCGCGGCCCGCTGCTCGGCCACGGTCAGCTCCGCTCCGCCGGCGGTCACCCGCTCGGCGAAGTGGGGTGCGAGGTTGACCAGGAAGTGGTCGTCCGGGACCGACAGGCGCGTCCCGGAGACGCGGCGCTTGCGCCCCACGTATGGGGTGTCGCCGGTCAGGACCAGCGCGCCGGCTCCCGCGGCGACCGCGCGCCGCACGAGGGCCTCGGTGAGGGAGCGGTCCTTCATGACGTAGACCTGGAACCACCAGGGGGCGCCGTGCTCGGCGGCCGCGG
>NZ_VDMJ01000084.1:1292-1816 GCF_006335115.1 Streptomyces sp. NP160 | reverse complement strand
TGGCGGCCCGCGAGCGCCGCCGGGGGCTGGCTGGCAGCCTGGCGCGGTGAGCTTGAGAGGTCGTCTTCTGCTGCTGCGTCACGGTGCCACCGAGTGGTCGAGCTCGGGCAGGCACACGGGGAGCACCGACGTGCCGCTGACCCAGGAGGGCGAGGAGCAGGCGCGGGCGGCGTCGGGGGTGCTGTCGCGGGTGCTGGGTGAGCGCGCTGCTGGTGGCCCGGGCGGCTCGGGCGGGCCGGTGGAGCCGGTGCTGGTGGCGGTCAGCCCGCGGCAGCGGGCGCAGCGGACGGCGCAGCTGGCGGGGCTGGGGGTCCCGGTGGACGACGGTGGTCTGGGTGGCGGTGAGCCGGTGGTCCTGGAGGACCTGGCGGAGTGGGACTACGGGGCCTACGAGGGGCTGACGACGCCGCAGATCCGCGAGCAGCGCGGGGACGACTGGCGGGTGTTCCGCGACGGGGTGGCGCCCGGTGGTCCGGGGCAGCCCCCGGGTGAGCAGCTGGAGCAGGTGGCGGCGCGCTGCGAGC
>NZ_VDMJ01000084.1:0-1277 GCF_006335115.1 Streptomyces sp. NP160 | reverse complement strand
CGTGCTGCGGGTGCTGGCGGCGGTGTGGCTGGAGGCGGACCCGGTGGCGGGTGCGCAGCTGCTGCTGGACACCGCGGCGGTGTGCGTGCTGGACGCCGAGCACGGCGTGCCCGGGGTGAGGCGGTGGAACCTCACCCCGGGCCTGCTCGACTGAGCCGCTCGGCTGAGCCGCTCAGCTGAGCTGCTGGCGGGCTCAGGTGACCTTGTTGGCCTTCTCGAGGTCGTCGGCGAGGGCGTTGAGCACGCGCGCCTGCTGGACGTGGTCCATGGAGCCGAAGTACCAGGGGTAGAGCTGGTCGGCCTGGGCGGCGGGGGTGGGCGCGAAGGTGGGCTGGGCCTTGAGGCCGGCGGCGTCCAGGGCGTCGATGGGGCTGTACAGGACGACGTCGGGGCGGTAGTTCGCGGCGTTCTCCCAGGACGCGGTCTCCCAGTAGTACTCGGTGGTGCTCAGCGGGAGGAACTGCACCCCGAGGGACTCGTAGAAGGCCAGGCCCGGGTCGTCCTTCGCCTTGGCCCAGTACATGCCGTCGGCGGGGGTGGCGTAGAGCGCCCCCACGACGAGGCCCTTGGAGGCGGCGGCGCGGACGCGGTCGCAGGCGGCCTCCCAGTCGGCCTCCGCCTGGGTGTTCTCGGCGTCCTCGAGGTCGGCGCCCAGGGAGGTGGCGAGCTCGGCGTTGCGGGCGATGACGTCCGCGGAGGTGCCCTTCTGGGCGATCGCGACGATGGGGGCGATCTTGGCGGCGGCGTCCTGCTGGGCCTGGTCGGTGAAGGAGAACAGGGAGCCGGAGAGGGTGCCGGAGGAGTCGGCGGGGTAACCGGGCACCACGAGCAGGTCGGGGGCCAGGCCCGCGAGCGCCTCGAGGTCGATCTCGCCGTAGGTGGTGCCGACGACGGTGAGCTCGGAGGTGTCGCGGTCGGCGAAGTTGGCGTCCTGGTCGAGCTGGTAGCGGTGCCAGACGCCGACGGGGGTGATGCCGAAGCCCCACAGGGCGCTGACCTCGTCGGCGTAGCCGGCGATGCGGGTGGGGACGGCGTCCAGGGTGACGGTCTCGCCGCGGTCGTCGGTGAAGGTCCACGGACCCGAGGTCGGGCTGGTGGCACCGGCGTCCTCCCCCTCCCCCGCGGAGCCGGCACCGGTGGAGCTGGAGCCGCAGGCCGCCAGCAGGCCGGCGAGGCCTCCGGCGCCGGCCAGCAGCACGGCGCGCCGGGAGGTGCCGGTGCTCGCGCCGGGCAGGTGGGCGCCCAGCAGGGAGGCGAGGTGGGGGGTGGGGCGGGTC
>NZ_VDMJ01000083.1 GCF_006335115.1 Streptomyces sp. NP160 | reverse complement strand
GTGGGTGAGGTCGGGCAGGACCGGGGTGGCGGTGCGGTGGTGGACCAGCCCGGTCGGGGAGGTCCACACGAAGCTGCCCGGGCTGGGCTGGACCAGCTGCCAGCCGCCGTGGGTCTTGGCGGTGTGCCAGCGCTGGCAGATGCACCCCAGGTTGCCTGCCTGGGTGAGCCCTCCGCGCAGCCGGGTGGGGGTGGGCGGGCCCCAGGCGGTGGTGTGGTCCAGCTGGGTGGCCCCGCCGCGGGCGCTGTGGTGGCAGACCGGGGAGATGCACACCCCGTCGCGGGCGCGCACGTGGGCGGCCAGCAGCGTTGAGGGTCGGTAGCTGACCTCGACGCGGGTGGCGGGGTCGGCGGGATCGCTGGGGTTGTGGGGGTCGGGGGCGGCCGTCTGGTCCAGCAGCACCGCCAGGTGCTCAGCGGTGCTGCGGGTGCTGCGGGCGCTGGCGGCGCTGCCGGTGCGGTGGGGGCTAGGCAGGGTGTCGGGGGCGGGCAGGGTCCAGCGGGAGCGGTGCAGCAGCACCCCGGTGGCCGGGTCGGCGACCAGGCGTCGCCAGCGGGCAGCGCGCACCGCGGCGCGGGTGGTGTGGGGGGTGAGGCGTCCGATGCCGGGCAGGTGGCCGAAGGGTCCGTACCCGGCCAGGGGCCGCTGCTGAGCGCGGGCGCGGGCGCGGCGCGCTGCCCGCAGCCGCTGCCCAGCACGCTCGCCAGCAGGCTCGGCGGCGCGGGGTGGGCTGTCGGTGGCACCGCCGCTGGCGCTGTCGGTGGCGCTGTCGGTGGCGCTGTGGATGGCGTGGTGGGACCGGGGTGCAGGTGGGGGTGCCCCGGCGGCGCTGGTGCGTCGCGGGGTGGGCACCGGCGCTGGGGTGGGCGGGCCGGTGGGGTAGGCGAAGGGGTGTGCAGTTGTGGGGCGGGGTCGTTCTCG
>NZ_VDMJ01000082.1 GCF_006335115.1 Streptomyces sp. NP160 | reverse complement strand
TGGTCGTCGACGAGCTCGCGTCCCGGCTGCGCACCGGCTTCAAGGCGTCCAAGCACCGCGCTGCCGTCGCGGAGGTGCGCCTCGGCCCCCCGGGCGCCTCCAGCCAGCGCGTGGTCCTGGCCAAGCCCGCGTCCTGGATGAACGAGTCCGGCGGACCGACGGCCGGGCTGGCGCGCTTCTACGGGGTCGACCCGCTGCGCGTCATCGCCGTCCACGACGAGCTCGACATCGACGCCGGCGCCGTCAGGCTCAAGCGCGGCGGCGGTGAGGGCGGGCACAACGGCCTGCGCGACATCAGCAAGGCCCTGGGCACCAAGGACTACGTCCGGGTGCGCGTGGGCATCGGCCGCCCCCCGGGGCGCATGGACCCCGCCGACTTCGTCCTGCGCGGCTTCTCCTCGACCGAGCGCAAGGAGCTGCCGTTCCTGCTCTCCGACGCCGCGGACGCCGTGGAGGCCGTCATCACCGACGGCCTGGAGGCGGCCCAGCAGCGCTTCCACGGAGCGCGGTGAGCGGCGCAGCCGGCGGCCCGTCGGATGGCGCCCCGGGAGCCGCTCCGGCACCGGGAGCCTCTGTGCTCGTGGTCTGCACCGGCAACATCTG
>NZ_VDMJ01000081.1 GCF_006335115.1 Streptomyces sp. NP160 | reverse complement strand
GGTCTGGCGCAGCGGCGCCAGCCCCGAGGGTCACGTCGCCCGGCAGGTCACCGCGGCGCACGTCCGCGACGCCGCTCTGGTGCTCACCGCTGCGCGGGAGCACCGCAGCGCCGTCGTCCGGCTCGCCCCGGCCGCGGTGCGGCGCACGTTCACCCTGCGGGAGGCAGGGCGCATCGCCGCCGCCCGCGGGGACGAGGTGCAGGGAGCTGACCCCGCCGAGCGGCTCGCGTCCCTCGTGGACCTGCTCGTGAGAGGCCGGGGGACCCTCGCCGTGCGCGAGGTCGACCAGGACGACGTGGTGGACCCGTTCCGGGCGGGCGCCTCCACCTGGGCGCTGGCGGAGTCACAGCTGCTCCCAGCAGTGCGTGCGCTCGCCGAGGCGCTCACCCCCCGGGCGTGAGAAGGGGCCCGGACCGGGGAGGTCCGGGCCCCTCCTCGAGGCGTCTCGCGTGCTCAGCGGAAGAGCCACGCGATGGAGCGGTAGACCTTCACGACCTTCACGGCCTGCTTGGGCGGGACCTTGCTGACGACCTTCGTGAAGAACCCCTTGGACTTCAGCTCGAGGATGATCGCCTTGGTCTTCGGCGGGATGCTCGGCAGGTTGCAGTTGTACGTGCCCTTCGGGCACACGGGCTGCACGTAGACCGCCTGCGAGCTGGCGGCGNNGCCGCCGCGACGACGATGCGCTTGCTCCCGCGCAGGGTGGTGCTTGCGGACATGGTGGGGCCTCTCGTCGGCTGTGGAGGAGCGCCAGAGATTCTTGCAGAAGGTCACCGGTTCGGGTGAAGGTCACGTCCAGGTCGGGCGGATCCGTTCGTTCCCCTTGGAGGGACCCCGATGCACCCAGGGTGATCAACCGTCACTCACGGTCGGTGCGGGGTCAGGCGCAGCCGGGAGCCGTGACCGCTGCCGCGGTGGCCAGCGGCTGCGTGTGCACCGTGGTGATCGGGGTGCTGGGGCCGCTGGTGGTCACCTCGATGGTGACCGTGCTCGCCCGCGGCACGGCGACGGCNNCGCCGTCGACCAGCACCTGCGCGGCCTCCCGCCCGGGAGGGAGGTACAGGGCCACGGTCAGCAGCTCCGTGGTGGGCGGGTAGCCCGGGACCTTGGTCGACACGTAGTAGGGGACCTCGGCTGGAGCGTCGTTGGTGAGCTGCACCTCGATCCGCGGGGGGGATGAGCAGCCGCCTCTCACGAGGACGGACTCCCGCAGGTAGTAGTCGAGCTTCGAGGCCGAGATGTTGCTGAGGTAGACGCCAGCGGCGCCGGAGGCGGGCTGGGGCAGCG
>NZ_VDMJ01000080.1 GCF_006335115.1 Streptomyces sp. NP160 | reverse complement strand
GCGGCAAGCGTCGCTACGGTGGAGCTCGTGCCCGACCACGAGCTGCTGTCCGCCCAGCAGGAGCGCACCTGGCTGCTGCTGGTCGGGGTGCTGATGTGGCTGCCGGTCGAGCTGGACGCCCACCTGGAGCGGGTGGTCGGGCTCAGCCACGCCGAGTACGGGGTGCTGCGGTGCCTGTCGGTGCTCGAAGACCGCGACGTGCACATGAGCCGCCTGGCGGCCACCGCCAGCGTCACCCCATCGCACCTGTCCCGCGTGGTCGCCAGGCTGGAGAAGCGCGGGTGGCTGACGCGCAGCAACGACCCGGGCGATGCCCGCCGAACCCTGGCACGGCTGACCGACGAGGGCGCCTCGTTGGTGGCGCGCACTGAGCCGGAGTACGCCGCCCTGGTGCGTCGATGCGTCTTCACACACCTCGACCAGGAACAGGCCACCGCACTGGAAGACCTCGCCGAGGCGCTGCTG
>NZ_VDMJ01000008.1 GCF_006335115.1 Streptomyces sp. NP160 | reverse complement strand
GTGGGTGGGTGGGTGCGTGCGTGCGGGCGCGGGTGTCGGTGCTGACGCAGGAGAGGTCGGTCGCTGCCCGGGCTGGCCGCTGTCGCAGGAGGCGCGACACACCCGAACCGGCGCCTGGCGCAGGTGTGCCCGAGAACGCGGCGGCCCCGCTCCGTGGTGGACGCAGCGTGGCGGAGCGGATGTGCCGCGCCGTGCACCGGTGTCGTGCGGTGGCGCCGCGCGATCGCCCGCGCTTCGAGAGGCCTCACGGGCACCGTTCCTGTGACGGAGAGTGACGAAACGGGCGCGGAGGTCTCGTTCCGAGGGGCGAGCCAGGCAAGTCCGGGCAAAGTCACAGCCACAGCGCGCCGCTTTGTCCGGTTCTGGGTCGACATTCACCGATTTCGCCGTTCCTGTGACTCGCGTGACGAGCGGGGCGCAACAAGTTTTCCGAGTCGATTGGGGCGTGTCGCGACGCATGGCGTGTCGCGTTAGGGCACTGTTCACGTACGCCGATCGGGGGAGCTTCCTCCGGCTCCCGGGAGGCGGATCCACCACGGCGACGCCGCCGCGACACGCGCGGACCACAACGATGTGGTTCGGCGAAACCGCAGGTCAGCGGCCCGTGAGGCTGCGCTGCGACACGCCGACACGCGCCATGTTTGGAAATCCCACGTCTGGGGCAGGCGCCGGGCTAACTTCTTCCTTGTCGTCACCGAGAGGTGAGGAAGAAACACAGTCCGTAATGTCCGGATCCGCCGGACGGCGGATCTGGAAGACCCGGAACCCCGGGTCCTTCCCAGGCCCGGGGGCCCAGCGTCCCCTTCCGTTCATTCCATGGAGGACATTCACATGTCTGCTCGCAACATGGCGAAGCGCACCGCCGCGGGGACGCTCGCTCTCGCGGTCTGCCTCGGTGGTGGCGCCATCGCCCTCGCCGGTGCCGCTTCTGCTGACGCCAACTTCAAGTTCGACACCCGCATCGCCGGTGACGACCGCTACGCCACGGCGATCGCCGCCTCCAAGGCCGCTTTCGACAAGGCCGACAACGTCATCCTCGTCAACGGCTACGCCACGGTGGACGGCCTTACCGCCTCCTACCTCGCCGGTGTCGCCAACGCCCCAATCCTCTACGTGAGCGACAAGGGCGCCGACGACGCGACCAAGGCCGAGATCAAGCGCCTCGGCGCCAAGAACATCTGGCTGGTCGGTGGCGAGAAGGTTATCCCGACTTCTGTCGAGACCGCCATCAAGGGCGACGGCTACTCCGTCACCCGCATCAACGGCTCGGACCGCTACGAGACCGCGGCGCTGATCGCCGAGGCCGGCATCAAGCTCTCCGGCAAGAAGCCCTCCAAGGTCTTCGTGGCTTCCGGCACTTCTTTCGCTGACGCTCTCGCGGTTTCTCCGGTGGCCTTTGTCAAGGGTTACCCGATCATCCTGACGGAGAAGGACTCGACGTCCGACTTCTCCAAGAAGGAGCTCGGCAACATCGGCACGGACAGCAAGGTCCTCGTCGGCGGCACCGCTGTGGTGTCCGACAAGGTCGCTGCCGACCTGTCCATCAAGTCCGACGCCCGCGTCGCCGGTGCTGACCGCGCCGTGACCGCCAACCTCATCAGCGACTGGGCCAAGAAGTCCGAGGGCTTCAACCCCGCCAACGCCGCCCTCGTCGGTGGCACCAACGGCAACGGCGCTGACTCCCTGGTCGCCTCGGCGCTGCTGGGCAAGTCCTACACGACGCTGCACTTCGCCGGCTGGGATGCCACCTCGGTCTACTTCAAGGACCACGCTGCGGAGCTGACCGGCAAGGGCTTCGTCTTCGGCGGCAAGGCCGCCGTGTCCGAGGGGCAGGTCAGCGCGGCCCAGAGTGCTGCTCAGTTCGTGGCTCCGGTGGGGGCCCTCGCCATCACTAGCGACGACACCGTGGTCTCCACCCAGGGCAGCCGCACCTACTCCGTGTCCGGCCTCAAGGCGGGGACCGAGTACTTCGTCGCCCTCGTGGACCCTGCGCAGGTCGACAACTCCATGTTCGACCTCGACACCACGGGCGCTACAGGTAACCGGTACGCGTCTCTGACGCTGACCCCGGCTGTCACGGACGTGGCCATCGACCAGAAGAACGGCGTCGGGATCACCGAGGCGGTCACCACCACCTTCACGCCGAGTGGCTCGACCTTCAGCTTCCGCGTGAAGTCCCGCACTGCCACCGGCACCAAGGTCGTTCCGGTCATCTTCGAGAACACCGGCGTCTCCGGCAAGCTCGCAGTCAACCTCGCAGGCAAGGCGACCACCCAGCTCGCTGGTGTGGGCGGTCAGGTCACCTTCAAGGCGCCTGTCGCGGCTCCCCCGGCCGAGGCCGCCACCGGCAACATCACGACCGGTGCAGTGACCGCACTTTACGGATCGACCGGCTTCGCGGTGGCCGGCAACACCGGTCAGTTTGTGATGCGCGACGTGGACACCTACAAGCTGGGCGCCACCACCATCACGAAGGCCCAGTTCCAGTCGATCCTGGGTGTCGGCGACACGATCGCGGCAACGCGCTACGTCAACGGCTCCACCGCCGACGACCGCAGCACCTTCACCATCAACACGAACGTGGTGGGCACCGCGGCCGACCCGGCTGTCGACTCGGTCGGCGGCAAGGTGACCGTTACCTACACCCCGCAGGCCCAGGTCACCCCGAACGGCACGGTCATCGAGCTCTACCGCGCGTCGGTGGTCGGTGGCGTCACCGGCTCCTACACGAAGCTGACCGGCGGAACCGTGGCGTCGCTGGACGAGGTGAAGTTCACCGAGACGCTTGCGGACGGCACCTACAAGTACCAGCTCAAGTACATCACCCCGGGCTTCGCTGGTACGGCGACCGCCGAGTCGACGGAGGTGTCCCACAACGTTGTCGTGACGACGCCCGCAACGGCTCCCGAGCTGAAGCGCCTCTACACGACGTCCAACGCTTCGGACGTCAACAACCTCAGCAAGGGTGACACGATCAAGGTCATCGTGAGCGCGCCGCTGACTCAGCCTGTGAACGGTGCGAGCCTGGTCTTCGGCACCAGCCCGAACATCGTCACGCTGACGGCGGCGGCTTCCGACGCCACGGCTGCCGGTTCGGCGAGCTTCAGCGTCAACACCTCGACCGAGGTCGTGGATGGCGTTTCCCAGGCTGCCGGAACGGTTCTGACGGTGAAGCTGCTCGCCGCGCCGCTCCTGGGCGGAACGGGTTCGGCCGCTTTCGGTGGAGCCACGCTGGTCCTGACGGACTCCACTGGTATTGCGGGTCCCTCGGGTTCCCTGGTGGACCCGACCTCGTCCAACGCTCTCCTGCGCGACACCACCAACTGAAGCTGAGGCTTGGGGCTTAGTCCCCATTCTTGAGCGCACGAAGAACGGGCCGGGACTCTAAGTCCCGGCCCGTTCTTCCACTTCCACCCAGACCTCTACTTTAGATAAGAGCAGCCAGCAACGCCGCCACCCCCATCGGCGCGACATCCCGATCCCACGCCTGCCTGATGTAGTCCGCGGAGACCGGCCGGCCCAGCCACGTCGTCTCCACCGCGTCCCGCATCGTCACGGCGACCGGCTCGACCTCGTCGTCACCGGGCTTGAATGACAGGGGCACCAGGTGGGTGTTCGCCACCGCCCGCTCCAGCCGCCGCATCGACAGCTCCCCGCAGTACCCGGTCACGAAGGCCCGCTGCCCCGACCCGGCCCGCAGCACGACGCCGGGCTGGGAGTTCGTCGTCACGTAGTCCGCGCGGTTGAAGGCGGCCAGGACGGGGACCAGCGGGCGCGTCTCGGGGGCGGCCTCGGTGGCGAAGTCCTCCGGCTGGTAGGCGAGGTCCCCCTCCAGCCACCGCGCGGTCAGCTCCCCGATCGCGGCGAGGGAGTCGGCGCCCCGCCACTGCCGCCGGTCGATGGTGAGGCCCACGGCGTCCAAGGTGTCACAGGAAGTCGAAATTGTTGAGGCGATGTTGGTGGGCTGTGAAGTCAGCTGGAGGCGGCAGGCCTGAGAGCGGCTAGCTCGTCGAGAGCAGCGCGTGGCGGAGCCTCGACGCTCGGCAGCAACCACGTTGCTCGGTGTTCTAGGGCGTTGCCTCTTATTGCGTCCAGACCGTCTGCACAAAGCAGAACGGGCCGGGACCCGGAGGTCCCGACCCGTTCTTCTCTGATGAACCCGTCTCTCGCTAAGTGACTGCTCTCAACTGCCCGGAGTCAATGTCCAGCAATCACTTCACATAGATCACGGGAGCGGAACGTCGATCACCAGGTCCGCGCTGCCAGCAAGGTCCACCTTGTTGCCAGCTGCGTCAGCCCACGCGGTGGAGAAGGCGGTGATGGTGGCCGGGTGCTGGGCACCAGCCGTCGGCGTACCAGAGCCCGAGCCGACCTTCTGCGGCACGTCGGTCAGCGTGAGCACGACCTGGCCATCCGCGATGGCGCTACCGCCGGTCGGGGTCCAGCTCGCACGCGCCGCGGTCGCCTGGACGCCCGCACCTGCACCTGCGCCGATGGCCACCTGGTAGAGCTCGCCGTCAGCGTCCTTGAACCGGATGACCTGGCCAGTAGCGACGGCCGAAGCGGGGATGGACTCGCTGAACTGCAGGGTGATCTTGTCGGTGGCCTGGAAGTCACCGGCCACCGCACCCGCGCCAGTCGCAACCTTGGTGAAGAACGCGTTGCGAACCGTCGGCGCCGTAGCGTCAGCGTTGCCCTTCTGCACGGTGAAGTACACCGGGTCGCTCGCCGTGCTGACGCCACCCTGCTGAGAGTTGGTCACGATGCGAGCGGCGTACTTCCCGTTCGCCAGGTTGTCAGCCCGGACCGTCAGCTCCCCCGCGGCACTCGTGTGCGCGGTCCCGACAGGGGTAGTGGTGATCTTTCCCTTGCTGTCCGTCTCGTACACGGTCACCGAGTAGTCCTTGATCAGACCAAGGGCCGGTGCAGGCGCCTTCCACGAGAACTTCACGTCGAAGTTGCTCGTGGAGTTGTTGTCGAGGTTGCCGATCTCGGCAACGGCGAGGTTTGTCGCCGTAGCCGGCTTGTCGGTGACCAGCGTGAAGGTGGACTTGAAGTTGCTGCTGTAGGCGGTCGTCACCGTGTCGCCGACCGAGACGGCAGCCTTGAAGTTGCTGGCCGACGTGTCCTGAACCGTCGGGGTGGAGTCCGTGTACTTGTACAGGTCCCCGTCCTTCAGGTTGAAGGTGCGAATGACAGGCGTACCACCATTGTCGGAGATGACGAGGTACTTGCTCTCGGCGTCGACCGCAAGCACGGTGCCGCCGGTGACGTCGGCGGTGGCCTCAGCCGGCTTCCAGCTAATTGCTCCACCGACGCCGATCGACTCAACAGCAGCCTTGGGGTCCGTGTTCGTCGAGGTCGGCGCAAGCAGGTCGAGGCTGCCCGAGTTCAGCGCCGCGTCGCTGTTGTCCAGCCAGATGACCGGCACGACATCGTCGTAACCCTGGCTGTCGACAGTGAAGTTCACCTTGCCGTCGATGGGAACGATGCCGACCGAGCGAGTGGCGTTGGCAGAAACCCCGTTGATGACCTCCAGCTTGGCGGTCGTCACCGCACCTGACTGCGTACCGTCAGCGACCAGGTCGCCAGTCGAGTCGGCAAAGGTGATGGTGCCATCGGCGGCCTTCTTCACGTTGGCCGTGGGCAGGAGCGCGATGTTGTACTTCTTGTTGCTGTCCAGCCCAGAGGCCGTGTACTCCCGAGATCCCTTGTTGTCCGTAGCAGAGGTGCTGACCGGGAGAACGGCCGCATCGGTCGCGTCCACCTTGATGACCTGGTTGGCGTTAACGGTCTGCGCAGCCTTCTGAGCGTCCGCGACCTGACCCTCGGAGACGGCAGCCTTGCCACCGAAGACGAAGCCCTTGCCGGTCAGCTCAGCAGCGTGGTCCTTGAGGTACACGTAGGTGGCGTCCCAGCCGGCGAAGTGCAGCGTGGTGAAGGACTTGCCACCGAGCGGTGCGGCGACGAGGGAGTCAGCGCCGTTGCCGTTGGTGCCACCCACGAGGGCGGCGTTGGCGGGGTTGAAGCCCTCGGACTTCTTGGCCCAGTCAGAGACCAGGTTGGCGGTGACGGCGCGGTCCGCACCGGCCACGCGCATGTCGTCCTTGATGGACAGGTCGGCCTGGACCTTCTTGGACACGACGGCCTCGCCACCGACCAGGATCTTGTTGTCGGTGCCGATGGCGCCGAGCTGGTCCTTGGTGTACTGCGAGGTGGAGTCCTTCTCGGTCAGGGCGATGGAGTAGCCCTTGGCGAAGGCGATGGGGGAGACGGCCAGGGCGTCCGCGAAGGAGGTGCCCGAGGCGACGAAGACCTTGGAGGGCTTCTTGCCGGAGAGCTTGATGCCGGCCTCGCTGATCAGCTTGGCGGTCTCGTAGCGGTCGGAGCCGTTGATGCGGGTGACGGTGTAGCCGTCGCCCTTGATGGCGGTCTCGACGGAGGCCGGGATGACCTTCTCGCCACCGACCAGCCAGATGTTCACAGTGCTCAGAGGCGCAAACGGCGCGCGTCTGTGCAGGTCAGAGCGTTTTGGAGGGTCGGAGCTGGAGCTGCCGAGGGGTCAGAACATGGGCCCGGGCGGACCAGCGCGACCTTGATGACCTTTTGCCGAGAAAGATCGCAAATGGCGCATCGGGCCTTGATCCAAGGAGTCCGATCTTTGTGGGACATTTGAGTGATCTCGTGCTGACTGAGCGATCTCCATCGAACAAGATCGCCCTCGTGATCCGTTTCCCGGTCGTGGAGGACTTCTCCTCCTACCTCGCCGACTACGAGCGGCTGCAGCCGACCACGATCCACAACTACACGACCTACGTGTCGTTGTTCCTGAACTACCTCGCGCCTGCCGAGGCCAAGCGCGCCGCCAAGGGGAGCATCCCCGCAGAGCGCTTCAGCGCCTTCCTCCGCTCCGAGCGAGAGCGGGGCCTCGCGGAGTCGACGCTGCAGATGCGCTGGTACGCCCTGCACGCCTTCTACCGCTTCCTGCGCCACCGCGGGTACGACGGACCGTCACCGCTGGACCAGGTGCGCCCGCCGCGGGCCCGACCGGTCCCGCGGCGCGACTACTCCGCGGCCGAGGCCGAGGCGATCCTCGCCGCGGCGCGCCACAGCGCCGACGGCGGCACCAAGAAGGGGCAGTTCGACTACGCCGTCATGGCGACGTTCCGCTACACCGGCGTGCGCCGGGGCGAGCTCATCGACGCCCGCCTCAAGGACCTCGACCTCGCGCACCGCGAGCTGACGGTGCTCGGCAAGGGCCGCAAGCGGCGGACCATCCCGCTGCCGCACGCCTACGTCGAGATCATGGAGTGGTACCTCGCCGAGGTGAGGCCGCACCTGCCCCCGTCGGAGCTGCTCTTCGCCAACCCGAGGGCCAACCTCGACGGCCGGTTCCGCGGAGCCACCGACGGCCAGACGCTCAAGCGCATGGTGGTCCGCTACGGCGAGGACGCCGCCGTGCCGGGGCCCCACCTGCCCCACCGGTGGCGGCACACGTACGCCACGCACCTGCTGCGGCGAGGCGTGGACGTCGCCGTCGTCCAGAAGCTGCTGGGGCACTCCAGCATCACGACCACGTCGATCTACCTGCACCTCGTGCGCGACGACCTGCTGGCCGGCGTGGACCAGGCGTTCGGCCCGCCCACCCCGGTGCGGGCGCGGCGGGCGGCTGCCCGCCGCGCGACCTGACCGGCTCCTCGCGCCGGCCGGCGGGCGCTGGTGAGCGCCTGCCGACCGGCGCGCGTCGTCGTGCGCCCACAGGCACGGCTGCGCGCTGCGTCGTCCACAGGTGTCCGCGGGTGCGCTGCGCCCTGGTCGGTGAACGCGGCACGGTCGGGCTCTCGACCCGGCCGGTGCCGCGGTCGCTTCGACACGGACGGGGTCTGACGGATGCGCGGAACGGGAAGGCGCCACCACGAGCGCGGTGCGGCAGGCCGAGGGCGGAGGGGGTGAGCCGGCTCGACGTCCTGGCCGACTTCGCGGCCCACCTCGAGGACTACGAGCGCCTGCGGCCCGCCACCATCCACAACTACACGTCCCACTTCGCGCTGCTGCTCGCCTTCCTCCCGCCCGAATGCGCGCAGGCCGCGCTGCACGGTGACATCAGCGCCACCGCGCTCAGCGCCTTCCTGAAGCACGAGCGCGAGCGCGGGATGGCGGAGTCGACGCTGCAGATGCGCTGGTACGCCGTGCACGCCTTCTACCGCTACCTGCGCCACCACGGCTACGACGGCCCCACGCCCCTGGAGCGGGTGCGCCCGCCGAGGGCCCGACCGGCTCCGCGTCGTGACTACTCGGACGCGGAGGCCGAGGCGATCCTGGAGGCGGCGCGGCGAAACGCCGACGGCGGCACCAAGAAGGGGCAGTTCGACTACGCCGTCATGGCGACGCTGCGCTACACGGGCGTCCGTCGGGGCGAGCTCGTCGACGCGGGGCTCGGCGACCTCGACCTGGGCCGCCGCGAGCTGACGGTCGTGGGCAAGGGCCGCAAGCGCCGGGTGGTACCGCTGCCCCGCGCGTACGTGGCCGTCATGGAGTGGTACCTCGCGGACGTCCGGCCGCGCCTGCCGGCGTCGGAGATGCTCTTCGCCAACCCCCGCGCCGAGCTCCGTGGGCGGTTCCGCGGTGCCACCGACGGCCAGACCCTCAAGCGGATGACCGCCCGCTACGGCGTCGAGGCGGACGTGGACGGACCGCACCTGCCGCACCGCTGGCGTCACACCTACGCGACGCACCTGCTGCGGCAGGGCGTGGACGTCGCCGTCGTCCAGCAGCTGCTGGGGCACTCCAGCATCACGACGACGTCGGTCTACCTCCACCTCATCCGCGACGACCTGCTCGCCGGGGTGGACAGGGCGTTCGGCTGACGGGGCGCCCGGTCGGGCGTCCGTGCGGCCGCCGCCGTGGTCGGCGTCGACCGCTGTGCCACCGCTGCCCTCCTGGCACGGCGCTACGCGCAGCTGCCGACGCCGCGGGGCTGTGGCGCCGACCTGGCGCACCACGAGCTGACGGTGCCCAGCAAGGGGTGCAAGCGACGGACGATCGCGCTCCCGCACGCCTACGCCGAGGTCATGAGTTGGTACCTGAACGAGGTGAGCCAGCGCTCAGCCCTCGTCGACCGCGCTCCCCGCCCCCGCTGACGGACTCGGGCCGCCTCGACGTCCCTGCGCCGCGACGTCCCGCCCACCGGCGCCGAGGGCCCGTCACCGGTTGCAGGCATCGATGACCAGCTCGGCGGTCAGCGCGAGGTCGTCGGCGGTGACGTCCTCACCGGCGGTGGCGTGGATGCGCCGAAGCGTCGTCGAGCGGTTCCGCACGAACCACCCCTCGGCGTGGAGGCTGATGTCGGCCGCCAGCTGGTCGGGGCATCCGGCGAGCTGGTCGAGCAGCGTGCTGCTCAGGTCCGGATCGAGGACGAGCCGGACGACGTCCTGGAGGTCGGTGCCCTGCTTGGCGGCGCCGCGGTCGGTCGCCGCCTGGAGCTTCATGGCGACGAGGGGACCAGGCGTCGCGACGAGCGTGCGGGCTGTGACGAGAGTGCCGTCTGCCTGCACAGCGCTGACGGCGACAGGCGTGGCCGAGTCGTGCGCCCATGCGTGCGACGAGGCGAAGAGGCGGTCGCCCGCGTCATCGCTCGGCCGGTCGATCTCGATCTGGCGGACTGTGAGGACGTCGACCTTCACGTCGCCGAGCGGTGTGGGGAGCCAGACCGCCTCCGGGACCTCCGTGCGCGTCTCCGGCGCACGCCGGAGCACCTCCAGGAGCGGCGTGGCGTCAACTGGCCTGTCCACCACGTCGAGGTCGGTCGTGGCCCTGTACGGCTGCGTCAAACGGCACAGGACGGCCAGCCCGCCCACGACCACCGGCCGCTGACCCGCGAGGCGTTCGACCTCACTGACGGCCCGCACGACAGCGGCCATGCCGTCGCCGATGAAGGCGACGGCATCACCAGACACGAACCCACCGCGCGTCCGGCGTCCAGCTCTCCAGCACCTCGCGGCCTCGGCCCCCGTCCTGTGCGAGCTCCAGGGCGACGAACAGCGGATGCGCAAGCGGCCAGGACGACGGCCGCGCTGGAGGAGCGACCCGGCGGCTGCACGCTGCGTCCACCGGGGCTACGCGGATCGTGCACTGCGCGCGGGATGCCGGCACGGCCACCCCGAAGACCTTCTCCGCTCGGCGTGCGACGGCGGCGCTGGGCACGTAGAAGTCGAGCGGGTCGTCCTCGCGCACCGCGACCGGCGCGCCGAGCTCGGCAGCCGCGGCGTTCCCGGTGAGCGCCCAGCCGCTGTGGCGATCGGTGTCGGACGCGTTGATCTGCAGCGGCTTCGACCACCGTCCGCGGGGGTCTGGGTCGGGCAGGTGGGTGATCCGTGTGGAGTGCGAGTGCGCTCGCCAGCTGGCCGCCACCTCCTGGAAGAGGGCTCGCGCGTCGGGCTTCGAGTGCTCATCCACGAGCCCCAGTGCTCGCAGGCCCTTGAGGACGACCGAGACGGTGCTGGGGGAGCGATCGAGGTCCTGCGCGAGGCGCCGGACGGGCACCGCGTCGGGGTGCATGAGCAGGTGGACGGCGACGTCGAGACCCGCCCGGCCCGCGAGGGGGCGGTGGTCCACCCGCTCCTGCTGCACGGGACTGACGTCGGTGTCCAGCACCAGCTGGTCTGCTCTGAGACTGAGGTGACCGCGGAGGTCGAGGTACCCGGCTCGAGCCCGCGACAGGGTCTGGCGGGCGTCCCGGGTGATGCGGTCGCCCACGACGACGAGCACGGCGCCACCTGCGGCGCGGTGGTTGGCGACCAGGCGTTCGGCGGCCGCGCCGTCGACCAGGGAGCGGTGTTTGACCTGCACGCGCACGTCTCCCGGCTGGACTACGACGTCGAAGCCCAGGTCAGGGTCGCTGGCCGGAGCCGTTTTGATCCCCAGGTCGTGCAGGGCGTCGATGAGGTGCTCGACGGCGGGGGAGTCCGACTGCCAGCGGGGCACGGGAGCAGGATGACGAGTGTTCGGTGTTCGGTCAATACCGAACGTCGAACGGATGGCTGCGACCGCCGCGGCCAGACACCACCCGGGCTCCACCACCGCGACATCACGATGGTCCCGCCGTCGACGTCGTCGGCGACGCTCGACTCAGGCGCGCAGCCGGGCCAGCACCGAGCCCACCCAGTGCGCCTGCCGGCCCCGGTCGGGACGGTCGCCGGCACCTCCGGCCGGGGCTGTGCACTCCTCCAGGAGCTGGGCGCAGCGCGCGCTGAGCTGGCGCTGCTGCTCGTCCTGGGCCGGTGCGAGCCCGGCGAGGATCGTGGCGGCGACGACGACGTCGTCGACGTCCGGCCGCCCCGCGCCGTCGCGGCCCGGGGCGTGGACCGCGCGCTCCAGGGAGTCCTGCGCTGCGCGCAGCAGCGCCCCGCGGCTGGGGTGGCCGGCGTCGCCCAGGAGCGCCAGGGCGGCGGCCAGCACCTCGGGGTGCGTGCCGGGGGAGCAGGCGACCAGGGTGGCGAGGTCGCAGCTGCCCGGGTCCTGCGGGTCGAGGCGCCGCAGGACCGCGCTGCGCACGTCCACCCAGGCGCTGCCCGTGACGTCGTCGTCGGCGGTGGTCATCGCGTCGACGGCCGCTGGGACGCCCCGGCAGAGCAGGACGAGCCCGCGGGGGAGCTCCTCCACCAGCGGTGCGGCCACCGCCGGAGTTGTCGAGGCGAGCCAGAGCCACCACCACAGGAAGGCCTCGGGGTCGCGGCTGCACCGCGTCAGCTCCAGGGCCGCCCGCCGCTGGGCGTCGCCGTGGCCGTGCACGGCCGCCGCGGCCAGCGCTGCGAGCGCGTCTGCTGCTGGCACTGCAGGTCGCTCCTGCTCCCGTCGCGCCGGCCACTGCCTGGCGCGCGCACGTCGTCCTGCGAGACGACGGCTCCTTCGCCGCCCCGCTCCTCCCCAGGATTTTAGTAGTACCTCCCGCGAGACTGCCTAGAACTCTCGGGTCGGTGGTGCGCCAGCGCGGCCGTCGTCGTCCTCCCCGCGGGCTCAAGCGCACGGCCGTGGACGCCGATGGAGTGCACGACGATGGCGTTGGGGGACGGATGCGGATCGGCCTGGTGGTGAACCGGCTGGAGGACTACGTGCTGTCCGTGGCCGAGGGCGTCGCGGAGGTGGTCCACGCCCGGGGCGGGTCGCTGCTGCTGCTCGTGCTGCCCCCCGCGGCCGCCGAGCACGGCTGGGCGTGGCTGCACCGACTCGCCGAGGCCGGGACCGTGGACGCCGTGGCGCTGACCGCGCTGGTCGACCCGGCGACGGGCGAGCTCTGCACCGACGAGGTGCTCCGGCAGATGAGGGGCCTGCCCGCCGTCACGCTGGGCGGCACCGGCCGCGGAGCCCCCGACGTCGGGTGCGACAACGCCGCCAGCGCCGCCGAGGTGGCCCACCACCTGGTGGGCAGCGGCCGGCGCCGGTTCCTCCACCTCGCAGGCCCCCGCGGCAACCCGGACAGCGACGAGCGCGAGCACGCCTTCGTCGCCGCGGTGGCCGAGCTCGGGATCCCGCCGCAGTCCCTGGCGGTGCTGCGCGCCGACTTCTCCCGCGAGACCGCCTACCGGCGCACGTCGGCGCTGCTCGACCAGCTGGCCGCGGCGGGCCACGCCCCGCCGGACGCCGTCTTCGCGGCCAACGACGAGATGGCCGTCGGCGCCCTCGACGCGCTGCGGGTGCGCGGCCTGCGCGTGCCGCAGGACGTGGCCGTGGTGGGCTTCGACGACACCGCCGCCGCGGCGAACGCCCACCCGCCGCTGAGCAGCTGCGTGCAGCCGCTGGCCGAGCAGGGCCGGGCGGCGGCGCACGTGCTCCTGGACCTGCTGGCGGGCCGGCCGGTCCCGCAGCGCACCAAGAGCAGGTCCCGGCTGGTGCTGCGGGCGTCCAGCGCCGAGGCGGGACAGGTGCCCGCCGCGCCGCCGGTCCCGGGGCCGGCCGCCCCGAGCGAGCTCGAGCGCCTCCAGGAGGAGCTGCTGCGCACGCGGGGGCTGCTGGCGCTCAACCAGACCCTCCTCAGCGCCGCCAGCGGCTCCGAGCTGGGCGACGGGCTGGCGGCGGTGCTCCCGCGCACCACCGTCGACAGGTTCTTCGTGGCGCTCACCGCGCACGGCTCCGCCGAGCTGCTGCACGCCGGCGGGGGCTCCGGGCGCGACGCCCTCGACACCGCGGCCTACCGCCCGGAGGAGCTGCTGCCTCCCGGGTCCCGCGCGGAGCTGGACCGGGGCACGCTCGTGGTGCACCTGCTCGTGCACGGCGAGGAGGAGAGCGGCGTGCTCCTGTACGGCCAGTCCGCGCTCGACCGCTGGACGGGCCAGGCGCTGCAGCAGGGGCTGTCCAGCGCCCTCGCGGCCATCTCCCGCACGCGCCAGCTCACCGAGCACGCCGCCGGGCTGGAGCGCCAGGTGGCCGCGCGCACGGCCGAGCTGCAGGAGGCCAACCGCCGGCTGAGGGCCGCGCTGCTCGCCGACGGGCTCACGGGCGTGGCCAACCGCGTGGCGTTCGACGAGGCGCTCCAGCGGCTCTGGGCGCAGCACGCGTCGACGCACGAGCCCCTGGCGGTGCTCATGTGCGACGTCGACCGCTTCAAGGCCTACAACGACACCGCCGGGCACCTCGCCGGGGACGCCTGCCTGCGGGCGGTCGCCGCCTGCATCGCCGACGCGGTGCGTGCCGGTGACGTGGTGGCGCGGTACGGCGGCGAGGAGTTCGCCGTGCTGCTGCCCGGCACCGGCTCGAGCAGCGCCCTGCAGGTGGCCGAGCGGGTTCTGGCCCGGGTCCGCGCGGCGGCGCTGCCGCACCCGGCCGGCGGCAGCGTCTCCCTGAGCATCGGTGCCGCCGCGAGCGCGCTGCCGACGGCAGCGGCATCGGCGACGGACCTCGTGGGAGCCGCTGACCGGGCCCTGTACCGGGCGAAGGACGGCGGGCGTGACCGCGCCGCGAGCGCCTCCGACGAGCTGGGTGGTTCCCCGGACGCGGCGCTGGAGGCTCTGCCACCCTCGGCCCGGTGATCCTCCCTCGCCGCACCCGGTCGGCCCTCGCGGGCGGTGCGCTGTGCGCCGCGCTGCTGGCCGCCACCTCCGCCTCGACCGCCGTCGCGAGCACCTCCCAGCGGCCGGAGAACGACTTCCACGAGGTGCTGGCTCCGGTGAGCGGCGCGTTCTTCAACCCCGACGACGGCCGCGTCGTGGTGGACCCCGGCGTCGAGTACGCGATCGTCGCCAGCGGGGCCGACCGCCACGTGGTGGACTCCCTCGCCGCCGCACCGCTGGCGGCGGCCCTCGGCGCGCCCGTGCTGCTGGCCGGTGGCGGTGGAGCCAGCGCGTCGACGCACCCGGGCTACTACCAGTCGAACCGGCTGGCCAGGGACAAGAGGGAGGTGCGCTACCTCCTGGTGGGGGAGGCCGCCTTCGACGACGGGCTCGTGGCTGCGCTGGACGGGGAGCTGAGGGCCCGCACCGGCACCCAGCACACCGTGGTGGCCCTCGTGAAGGGCTACGACCGCTACCGGACCGCCGACGCGCTCGCGGAGCTGTCCGAGCGGGTGCGGCAGGCCAAGGGCCTCTGACCCGGGGTCACCTCACCGCGCGGCCGCCGTCGTCGTCGTCATCTCCTCGGAGGGCGGCGCCGCGGCGGTCGGGCGCCGCGGGGAGGGGACGTCGTCGCGACGACCGGTGGGGAGCCACGCGGTGAGCTCCTCGACGGGCGCGGGCCGCTGCAGCAGGTAGCCCTGCACCGCGCCGACGCCGAGGGAGCGCAGGTGCTCCAGCTCGTCGGTGGTCTCGACGCCCTCCGCCACGGTGCGCAGGCCCAGGCCCTCGGCGAGCCCGACGACGGCCTTCAGCAGCGCGCTGCTCTGGGGCTCCTGGCAGCCGGTGACGAAGCTGCGGTCGATCTTGAGGACGTCGACCGGCAGCGCGCGCAGGGTGGCCAGGGAGGAGTAGCCCGTGCCGAAGTCGTCCAGGGCCACCTGCACCCCGAGGCGGCGGACCTCCAGCAGCACCTGCCGCTGCGCCGCGCCGTCGGCCACTGCGCTCTCGGTGACCTCCAGCACCAGCAGGTGGGGGTCCAGGCCGGAGCGGGCCAGCGCCCACGCGACGACGGCCGGGAAGCCCGCGTGGCCGAGCTGCAGCGGTGAGACGTTGACGTGCACCTCCACCGGCCGCCCGGGGAGCTGCCACAGCGCCGCGTCGCGGCAGGCCCGGTCGAGGACGAAGGCGCCGACCTGGTCGATGGCGCCGCAGCGCTCCGCCAGCGGCACGAACTGCCCCGCCCCGAGCAGCCCTCGCACGGGGTGCTGCCAGCGGACCAGCGCCTCGACGGCCTCGCAGCGGCCCTCGCTGCCCGGCCGGAGGCTGACGACCGGCTGGTAGTGCACGCGGAGCTGGCTGGACACGGCGGCGGTGCGCAGCTCCGCGATGAGCCCGACGTCGTCCAGCTCCTCCAGCAGCTCCTCCCCGAATACCTGCACCCCCTGCCCGGAACGGGCCTTGGCGGCGTACATGGCCACGTCGGCGTGCCGCACCACCGACTCACCGGCGGCGGGGCCCTGGCCGGTGGCGATGCCGATGCTCACCGCGACGGAGGCCCAGCGGTCGCCGGTCCTGACGGGCTGTCGCAGGTCCTGCTGGAGGCGCTGCGCGACGGACAGCGCCGACGCGAGGAGGTCGTCGGGTGCGGACCCGGGCTCTTCTGCGGGGCGGGCGCGCAGCAGGACGGCGAACTCGTCACCGCCGAGCCGGGCGCACAGGTCCTCGGTGCGCGTGGCGACCCGCAGCCTCGCGGCCACCTCCCGCAGCACGTCGTCCCCCGCCTCGTGCCCCATCCCGTCGTTGACCACCTTGAAGTCGTCGAGGTCGCAGAAGAGGACGGCGACGGCCTCACCGCCGCCCACCGCCTCCGACAGGGCGTGGGCGAAGGCCGTGCGGTTGGGCAGGTCGGTCAGGGAGTCGGTCCGGGCCGCGGCGACCAGCTCGGCGCGGGCGTCGGCGTTGCGGGCCGCCAGGGCGACCTGGCGGTTGATGCTCCACACCGCGGCCTGGACGTCGGCGGGCACGCTCTGCGGCGCCCCCACGAGCATCCAGCCGTCGGGCACCTCCGGGAGCCGGTGGGCCGTCCACGCGAGCCGTGCGCCGACGGACCCCTCGAGCTGCGCCAGCAGCCCGTCGGTGACCGGAGCCGACCAGTCCACCCCGTCCCCCTCCACCGCCGCGCTGCCACCGGCCACGACCGCTCCGCCGGGGGCCGCGAGGTGGTCGGGCACGCAGGCGAAGCGGCCGGCGGAGCGCACCACCAGCAGGTCGGGGCCGTGCTGGCCCACCGCCAGGGCGCGCAGCCCCGGCGTCGCGTCGCACAGCGCCTCGGTGGCCCGCCAGGCGAGCGCGTAGGCCTGCTCCCGGTCGACGACCCCCATCAGGCCCAGGCTCAGGGCGGTCAGCGCGTCCTGCTGGCGGCCGGCGCGCTCCCTGGCGAAGAGGTTGCCTCCCAGGTGACGGGCCACGGCGAAGACCAGGAACATCGTCGGCAGCGACCCCAGCAGGGGGGCGGCCGCCACCCGCCCGGTGTGGCCGGGCACCGCCGGCCACACCGGCAGCGCCGCGGCCAGACCGGCCACCACGAGCACGACCCACAGCACGCCGCGCCAGGTGCTGCCGTACACCGCCCGCTGCCAGGCGGCCGAGAAGGTGATCCCCAGGGCGATGGCCGGGGTGGGCGCCGCGGCGGCCATGAGCAGGACGGCGCCGGCCTCGACGAGGTCGCCGAGCAGCGGCGCGCGGCGCAGGACGTAGCGCCGGCACCAGACCAGGCAGCAGACGGCCGACGCCACGGCGACCAGCACCACGGCCGCGGCGCTCTGCTCCAGCACGGCACCGGGGACGGCGATCAGCAGCGACACCAGCGCCGCCAGCCAGAAGAGCCACCGCGTGCGCTCCACGAGCCCTGCGGGCCTGCGCGCCGTGCGGCCGGCTCCTGCCGCGACCTTCCGGCACCAGCCGGTGAACCCCTCGCCCATCGCACGTCCCGTCCAGCGATCCCGCGGCGGCGGGGCTCAGTGGTTCGGCCCCTCCAGCACGCGGTCCTGCAGCGGAGGCATCGGTCGCGGGCGGGGCGCGCTGCAGCGCCCGTCCGGGTGGTGCTGCGGCGGCAGCGGGGTCGCCGGCTGCCGTCGCCGGCTGCTCGCTCCCTGCTCCGCGATGGGCCGTTCGCGTGATCTTCGAGTTGCGCTGATCATGCCTCTGTGCAGGCACTCTGCACGGTGGTTCGGCTGTCGGTGGTGATCCCTAGCGTCTGGGACATGACCTCGACCACCCCCTCGAGCGGCCGTCTCGGCGCCGCGCTCGCGGACGCGCAGGCGGCCCTGCGCGAGGTGGTCGAGGCCTGCGGCTGGGTGGGGACGCTCGCCCCGGCGGACCGGGCCGGGGCGCTGCAGGAGGCCGTGGTGCTCGGGCGCATGGTCGACGCCGCCGTGCTGCAGCTCATGGCGTCCTTCACCCGGTCCGACCTCGACGAGGTGGGCGCGGCGAACCCGGTCGGGCTGCTCACCGGCTCGGCCGGGTACGACCCCGCCGCCGCGAAGCGCCTGGAGGTGGTCTCGCGGGCCACCGGCGCCGGAGACGTCCACCAGCCGCCGATGCCGGAGGTCGCCGCCCTGCACGCCGCCGGGCGCATCTCCACCGACGTCTTCGAGGTGGCCGCCCGCCTGCTGCGCGTGCTGCCGCGGGCCGTGCGCCGGAACTGCGGGGCGGAGCTCGACCGCACCCTCGCGCAGGACCTGCCCGGCCTCACCCACGAGCAGGCGGTGCAGCTCTGCCGCGAGCTGCGCGAGGTGCTGGACCCGAAGCGCGCCGACGGCGACTTCGACCCCGACGCCCTCGAGAGGCGCGGCCTGGAGCACACGGTGCACGAGGACGGCTGGGTGTCGGTGCGCGGCAACCTCGACCCGCTCAACGGAGCCCAGTTCCTCGCCGCGATCGACCACTTCAGCAAGCCCGCTCCCACCGCCGAGGTGGAGATCGCCGACGACGACGTCAGGCCCGGGGCGTGGGGCGCCGAGCCGCAGCTGACGAAGACCGTGCGCGACGAGCGGACCGCGTCCCAGCGGCGCGCCGACGCCCTCGGTCTCATCGCGCTGACCGCGTCCGACCCCGGCAGCACGCGCGGCGGGGAGCCGCCGCGCATCGTGGTGACGGTGACCGGGGACCAGCTGCGCGAGCTGGAGGGCGCCGGGCGCGCGGTGTGCGAGCAGACCGGGCCGCTGCCCACCGCCGTGATGCGCACCGTGGTCTCGCGAGGCGTGCTGCAGGCGGTGGTGCTCTCCGCGGAGGGCGCTGGCGCGACGGTGCTGGCGCTCGGGCGGTCCGTGCGGTGCTTCACCCCGCCTCAGCGCCGCGCGCTGTACGCGCGGGACGGCGGGTGCGTCATCCCCGGCTGCGACGCGAAGCTCGCGTGGCTGGAGGCCCACCACGTGGTGGAGTGGCAGGCCGGAGGGCCGACGGACGTCGAGAACGGGGTGCTGCTCTGCCCGCGCCACCACCTGCAGGTGGGGATGGGCGTGTGGGAGGTGCGCGTGGTGGACGGGGTGCCCCGGGTAAGACCGCCAGCGACCGTCGACCACCTGCGGCGGTGGCTGGTCAACCCCCGGCGGGCCGTCCGCGAGACGGCACGGGAGCGGGGGAGGCAGTTGAAGTTCGAGGACCCGCCGGGGCGGGCGGCCTGGGCGCCGCCGCCGCCCTCTGCGGAGCCACAGCGCTCGGCCGGACCCCAGGCCGACGCTCCCTGTCCCTCCTGACCTGGTGCTGCGCCGCAGGGCCGTCCCCGTGAGGGGGCGGCCCTCGACGGCGCGCCCGGAGGAGGCGATGCTGATCGCGGAGGCGGACGTGGGGGCGGCCGCGCCGGAGGGGGCTGCAGTGGCGGAGGGGCGGGCCAGCGCGGGGCCGCGCGAGACCGACGGCGAGCTGCCCACCCTGCTGGCGCCGGAGCGGCTCGCCGCCGCCGAGGCGACCTACCAGCGGGTGGTGGCGGAGTTCACCCTGGAGTTCCGGCTGGCCAGCGCCTTGGCCTACGTGCGCACCTACGCCTCCCCGCGGGTGGCGCGGCTGCTCCACCACACCGGGCACGTGCAGCACGCCGCCACCGAGCGGGCCGTGGACACCGCGCTGTTCGTCTACGAGCTGGTGCACCACGGCGTCGACTCCCCGCAGGGCCGGGAGGTGGTCCGGCGGCTCAACGCCATGCACCACCGCTGGAGCATCCCCAACGACGACTCCCTGTGGGTGCTCGGCACCTTCGCGGTGCTGGGCCCCCGGACGATCGACACCCTCGGCTGGCGGCGGCTCACCGACGACGAGCGCCAGGCGTGCGCCGACTGGTGGCGCGAGGTCGGCACCCGCATGGGCATCACCGGCATCCCCGAGACGCACGCGGAGCTCGCCGACCTCTTCCGCGCCTACGAGGTCGCCCACCTGCGCCCCACCGCGGAGGGGAGGGCGCTGCTGGAGGCCAGCTGGGACGTCATGACCTCCGACCTGCCAGCCCCCCTGCGTCCCGTCTCGCGGCTGCTGGCCGCCGCGCTGACCGACGAGCCCGCCCGCAGCGCGCTCGGGCTGGCGCACGTGGGAGCACCGACGCGGACCGCCTTCCGGCTGGCGCTCGTGAGCCGGGGGCTGCTCTCCCGCACCCGCGGCACCTCGGTCCCGGGCTGGTTCACCCCCGGAGCACCGCTCGGGCCCTACCCGGACGGCTACACCCTCGACGACCTCGGCGTGGGGGAGCACCACCGCCACCCCGCGACCGCGGTGGTCCGACGTCCCCGCCCGCACTCGCGCACCTGAGTGCGTCTTCGGCGCCCCCTGAACGCGCACTCGGGCACCCCAGTGCGGGGTCGACGCCGGTCGGTGCCGGGGCGCCCCGGCGCGCCTCCGCGGATCGAGGGCGTCGCTCGCCCCAGATCGTGGGGTGCGCGCAGCCCGGCTCCGGAGCGCGCGCGTGCTGTCGGCCGGTGCGGTCGCGCTGCTGGCGGCGCTCACGGCGGCAGCGCCCGCGGCCGCGGCGCCCGCGTCGGCGAGCACCAGCACCCCGGCGCCCACCGCGGCGGTGACGAGCACGCCCACGGCGGAGCCGTCGGGCGCGCCGGCGTCCTCCCCGTCTTCTACCACGGCGACCCCCTCGGGCTCGGGGACGGCGAGCGCGGGGCCCTCGGCGTCGTCGTCCTCGTCACCGTCGGCCACGGCGTTCACGCCGAAGACGGCCGCCGGCGTGACGGGCGTGCTGTACGCCGTGCTCCCGCACCCCGACGACGAGTTCCAGGTCTGGTCGCAGGTGGAGCGCACCCCCGACCTCTTCAAGGTGTTCGTGCTCCTCACGCACGGCGAGGAGTCGTCGAACTGCGACCCCGAGCTGCCCGGCTACGACCGCGGCGCCGAGCCCGCCCCCGAGCCGCTGCCGCAGGGCCGCTGGACCGCCTCGTGCGAGCAGGCCCGGCTGGACTCCTGGCGCGGGTTCTTCTCCGACATGGCCGCGACCGACGCCTCCGTGCCCGCCTCCTTCACCGACCGCGGTGAGGTCTCCCGCCTCGTCGCCGGCCGCAGCACCCCGGTGTGCCGCGTCGACGCGGCGCCGGGCACCTGCGCCAGCCGGAACCGCAGCGCCCGCGTGTGGACCGACGACGGCGGCCGCGGGGCGCTGGTGGTGTTCGACCTCGGCGACCGCGACCTCACCCGCGACGAGGCGGTGTGGGCGGTGGAGTCCGTCCGCGACAACCGCAGCCGGCTGGGGATCGACCCCTCGCTGCCGAGCCGCGGCGTGGTCGGCTCCTACTACGACGAGGTCTCCGCATCCGGGTTCCGCTACCCCCACCCCGACCACCGCGCGGTGGCCGAGGCGCTCGCCTCCACCGACCTGCGGCTGGGCCCGCAGCTGGGGGCCACGGCCGCGGACGACCCGCGGGTGCGGGTGACCGCGGCGGTCAGCGACCAGGCCACGGGGACGGCGTTCGGCTGGGGCTCGTGCTCCGGCGCGCACGCCCGCTGGTACGGCTGGCTGTGGCACAGCGACCTCGACCCGAACACCGGCGCTCCGGAGCAGTGCTTCCAGGTGGACCGCGGCGGGCAGCGCCGCCTGTTCAGCCGCATGCAGTACTTCTGGGAGGACTTCGCGCCCTCCGCGTCCAGCACGTCCTCGGCCGAGGTCGCCCGCTGACGCGGGCGCCGAAGCCCTGCGGGGGGACGTGATGGGCGATACCGTCCGGCCAGTGACCACGGACTCCCGCGAGGGGCCGGACTCCGGGGGCGCGGGGACGCCCGCGCGGCGCCACCGCCGCCGCGCGCCACGGCCGTAGCCGCCGAGTCCCGCCCGCACCGCCTGGTGCGGGCGCCCGTCTCCCCGACCGCCCGCCGCCAGCTGCTCGCCCGCCTCGACGAGCGCGTCAGCGGCCGCGCGCCCGTCATCCCCGTCGGGCGGCGCGCCCAGCGCGCCCGGCTGGCCGAGCAGCAGGTGCGCGAGGTGCTCGAGGTGGCGGTCCGCTTCGGCGAGGCGATGCTCTCCCTGGGCGCCACGGCCTCGGCCTCCACGGAGGTGGTCCGCCGGACCTGCGCGGCCTTCGGCGTCCAGTGCCAGGTGGACGTCACCTTCACCGTGGTGCTCGTGGCGCACGACAGCAGCGACGCCGGGGCCGTGAGCGTGCTGCGGGTGGTCCAGAGCCGCGCCCCCGACTACCACCGCCTCTCGCGGCTGGCCGCCCTCGCCCACGACGTGCAGGCGGGCCCGGCCGCTCCCGAGCTGGCCGACGCTCTGGACGACCCGGCCGCCCGGGAGGCGGTGCAGCAGCGCCTGGAGCGCGTGCACGCCAGCCTCGACGCGGTGCTCGAGGCGCCGCACCGCTACCGGCCCGCGCTGGTCACCGCCTCGCTGGCCGCGATGGCCGCCGGGGTGGCGGTGCTGCTGGGCGGGGGACCGCCGGTGGTGCTGCTCTCGGCCACCACCACCGCCGTCATCGACCTGCTGCTGCGCCGCCTGGGCCGGTGGGGGCTGCCGTCGTTCTTCCTGCAGGCCGCGGGCGCGGCGGCGGCCACCACCGTGGCGGTGGTGCTGCTGGCGGTGCCCGGCCTGCCGGTGTCGCTGGCCGCGCTGCCGCCGTCGCTGGTGGTGGCCTCGGGGATCATCGCGCTGCTCGCCGGGCTGTCGCTGGTGGGCGCCGCAGACGACGCCATCAACGGCTTCCTCGTGACCGCCAGCGGTCGCCTGCTGGAGGTGCTGCTGCTGACGCTCGGGCTGGTGGTGGGCATCGGCGGCGTGCTCGACGTGGCGAACCGGCTCGGGGTGGAGCTGGTGCTCGCCTCGAGCGCGACCGCCGCGTGGCCGCTGCCGGTGCAGGTGCTCGGGGCGGCGGTGGCGTCGGGGGCGTGGGCGGCGTCGTCCTTCGCGGGACCGCGGGCGGCGCTGCAGGCGGCGGCGTGGGGCGCGCTGGGGTACGCGGTGTCCTCGCTGCTCCTCGGGGCGGGCGCCGGGGCCGCGGTGAGCGCGGCGCTGGCCGCGCTGGTGGTCGGCGCCGGCGCGGAGTCGCTGGCCCCGCGCACCCGGGTCCCCGCAGCGGTGACCGCGACCTGCGCCATCGTCCCGCTGCTGCCGGGGCTGACGATCTACCAGGGCCTGTTCGCGATGGTCAGCGGGGCGCCGGCGGGCACGGGCGGGGGTCTGCTGCTGCGGGCGGCGATGATCGGCGTGGGGCTGGCCGCGGGCACCACGCTGGGGACCACGCTCGCGCGCCGCACCCGGGAGGCGCGGGCGGCGCGGGCCGGGCGGGCCCGCCGCGCGGGCCGAGAGCAGCCGGCGGACGCCGCGGCTCCCGGCGCCGGCTGACGCAGACCGCGCGGACCGCGCGGCCGCGGCTCAGCCGTCGGACGGGCCGAGCCAGCTGGAGAGCGCTCCGAACAGCTCCAGCGCGCCGACGAGGAGCGCCAGCACGGCCGAGACCGGACCGGTCGTGGCCTCGGGGTCCAGCGACACGGGCTCGGTGCGCGACGTGCGCGACGCGCGCGTCCTGCCCGTCTCCTCGACCCGACGTCGGCGCCGACCGCCGCCGCGTCCTGGCTGCGCCTGCCCGGGGTGGCCGGCGGGCTCCGTCGTCGTCGTCATCGTGGTCTCCCCGGGGCGTCGGTGCCGGCGGAGCCGAGCGGCTGCGCCGGCACCGACCCTGGGGGAGGGCGCTTGCACCCGGCTTGCAGCCCGGGTGCCGCCGGGCCTCAGTGGGCGCCGGCGCCGGGCTCCACGTCGACCGGGCCCAGCTGCCACGGGCGCACGACCGCCAGCAGCACCGCGGTCGCGGCGAGCGCGGCGCCGAGGATGACCACGGCCATGGCGGTCGCGTCGTTGCCGAGGACCCCCACCAGCGGGCTGACCAGCGCGCCGACGCCGAACTGCACCGCGCCGAGCAGCGCCGCCGCCGAGCCGGCGGCCTCGCCGTGGCGGGAGAGGGCCAGCGCGGGCGCGTTGGGCAGCGCCAGGCCGCCGGCGAAGAGCACCGCCCACAGCGGCAGCGCCACGCCCCACAGACCGCCGAGGCCCGAGGTGGCCAGCAGGACGAGGACGACGGCGGCGCCGACCGCCGCGAGGCTGCCCCCCAGGAGGATCTGCGCGGGCTCGAAGCGCCGCAGGAACACCGGGTTGAGCTGGGTGGCGCCGATGAGCCAGACGGCACCGGCGCCGAACAGGAACGCGAACTGCTGCTGGTCGAGGCCGAACTCCTCCTGGTAGACGAAGGAGGCGCCGGAGACGTAGCTGAACAGGCTCGCCATGGTCAGGCCGGCCACCGCGACCAGGCCGAGGTAGACGCGGTCGTGCAGGAGCGAGCCGAAGGTGCGGACCGTGGCGCGCACCCGCAGCGGCTGGCGGCGCTCGCGCGGCAGGGTCTCGCGCAGCGCGAGCGACCCGAGGACGAGCAGCGCGACGCCGTAGACGGCCAGCACGGCGAACACCCCGCGCCAGGTGGTGGCCCCGAGCACGAGCCCGCCGATGGTGGGGGCGAGGACGGGCGCCGCCCCGATCACGAGGAACAGCCGGGACAGCATGGTGGCGGCGGCGCGGCCGGAGAGGCTGTCGCGGACCACGGCCAGCGCGATGACGGCGCCCGCTGACGTGCCGACGCCCTGCAGCACGCGCAGCACGCCGAGGGTGGTGATGTCAGGCGCGAAGAGGATCAGCACGGAGCTGACCACGTGCAGCGCCGTGCCGGCCAGCAGCGGGCCCTTGCGTCCGAGGGCGTCGGACAGGGGGCCGAGCACCAGCTGGCCCAGCGCCAGGCCGACCAGGGTGCCGGTCAGCGTGAGCTGCACCGCGGCCTCGGTGGTCTGCAGCTCGGCGGTGATGGTCGGCAGCGCCGGCAGGTACATGTCGATGGTGAGCGGGCCGATCGCCACGAACGCGCCGAGGACGAGCACCGTGCCGAGCAGGCTCCGCTGGGTGGGCGGGCCGCCCGTCGGCGTGCTCGTGGGGGCGGGTGTGGGCGCGGAGCGTTCCTCGCGCAGCGTCATCGTGGTCCTCCAGACCGGGGGAGTGCGGTGGCGCGCGAGCCGGGGCCCGCTGCTGCCACCCAGCCAGAGCCCGGCCACCGGCGGGCTTGTTCCCGGACCCGCGAGACGTCACACACTGTTCACACAGGCACCCACCGGGCACGCGTCGCCACGTCCATGACCCACGAGCGGCGGCGCGGGGGCGCGCCTAGCGTCGCGGAGCGTGAGCCCCTCCTCGTCAGGGCCGAGCGACCGCCCGCAGGACCAGCACGTCCGGGGCCGCGCCGGCTGGCTGCCCGACCAGGAGGCCCTCGAGCGATGGCTGCGCGAGCACCGCGCGAGGGCCGGCGGTCAGCCGCTGCACCCCGCCGTGCAGCACCTCGCCGACCTGGCTGCCGGCGACGCCGTGGTGCGGATGCTGCTGGAGCGCATGGTGGCCGAGGAGCCGCGCGGCAAGCAGTACGTCGAGCGGCACGTCCACAGCCTCCAGGAGCTGTACCAGCTGCTCAGCGCGGTCCTCACCACCGCGCCCACGTACAGCCAGGACTCCATGGTCATGACCCCGGTCGCCGCGCTGCTCGACTGGCCGATGGCCACGCCGTCCGGTGAGGCGGCCTTCCGCGACCCGCGCGTCAACGACGCTTTCGGCAGGATCCTGCGCGCCTGGTGCGAGCACCTCGACTCCCCGGCCTCCCGCGACGTGCTGGTGGACGCCGACGGCGGCTGGCTCTCCCCGGCCGCGAAGGAGGCGGTGGGCCTGGACCAGTACGTGCACGACCCCGGCGCCGAGCACGCCGGCTTCACCTCCTGGAACGACTTCTTCACCCGCCGCTTCCGGGAGGGGCAGCGCCCGGTGGCGGACCCCGGTGACGACGCCGTCGTCGTCAGCCCCTGCGAGTCCGTGCCCTACGGGGTCACCACGAACGCGCAGCTGACGGACAGCTTCTGGGTGAAGACGCAGCCGTACTCCCTGCGGGACCTGCTGGCCGGTGACCCGCTGGCCGAGCGGTTCGCCGGCGGGACGGTCTTCCAGGCGTTCCTGTCGGCCACCGACTACCACCGCTGGCACGCCCCGGTCGGCGGGCGCGTGGTCCGGGCCGCGAACGTGCCCGGCACCTACTACTCCGTCGACGACGCCGAGGGCTCCTCCGCCTACGAGCCGGCGGCCTCGCAGGCGTACCTCGCGCACGTCGCCGCCCGCGCCGTCGTCGTCCTCGAGGCCGACGACCCGCGCCTGGGCCTGGTCGGCTTCGTGGCCGTGGGGATGGTGGACGTCTCCTCCTGCGTCATCGCCGACCACGTCACCGAGGGGGCGCACCTGGCCAAGGGCGACGAGCTGGGCCACTTCGCCTTCGGCGGCTCCACCTACTGCCTGCTGCTGCAGCCGGGCGTGGAGCTGGACCTCGCGCTGCACGCCCTGCCGCAGCCGCACCTGCCCGACGCGCCGCTGGTGCGGGTGCGCTCGCGGCTGGCCCGCGTGGTCGGCTGAGCAGGTCGCCGCTCAGCGCCGGTGGGGAGCCGCCGCGAGGACGCAGGCGGCCACGACCACGCCGAGGGCCGCGGGGACGCTGCGGTAGGTGAAGAAGGCGTGCACCTGGGAGTGGTTGCTCAGCACCTCGTACCAGGCGGGGACCACGAGCGCCGGTGCGGCGAGCACCGCGGCGAGCAGCAGCCTGCTGGCTCCGCCGCGCTGCACCGCCAGGGCGAGAGCGACCACGACGACGACGGCGGCCACCACGAGCAGCGGCCACGCCGTCGGGGCGGTGCCGAGCCAGCGCTCGACGTTGGCGGCGGTCGGCGCGCCGAACGACGGGTCGACGGCCCGGGCGGCGCCGTCGAGGCGCTCGGCGGACTTGTCGCGGACGGCCGCGAACACGCCGGGGCCCTGGACGGCGGCGGCGACGAGCCACCGGCTCACCCACGTGACGCCGTAGGCGACCGGCCAGGCCGCGCCGGCGGCGAGCACCGAGGCCAGCACCGGGGCCAGCACCGAGGCCAGCACCGGGGACAGCGCGGGTCGGGCGCCGGCGGGGCCGCCGTCGTCGTCCTCCTCGGAGGGCCCGCGGCGGGTGGCGGTGCCCCGGGCGACGGCGCCGGCCGCTGCGGCGCACAGGCCCCACGACATCGCCGGGGTGGTGAGCAGGTCGGTGTAGGCGAGCAGCGCGCCCGCTCCACCGGCTCCGACGGCGGCGCCGCGCCAGCCGCGCAGGCGCGCCGAGCCGGCGGCCACCGCGGTCAGCGCCACCCCGGCGGCGATCGCGGCCAGCGCGAGGGCGTGGGTGAACGCGAGCGCCGGCATGGCGAGGGCGTTGGTGGAGACCGCCACCGGCAGCACCAGGGCGCACGCCGCGGCGGTGCCCGCCCGGCGGCGCAGCGCGGCGAACGCCGCGACGCCCGCGGCGGCGAGCAGCGCGCCGGAGACCATGCGCACACCGGGGACGCCGAGCGTGGCGAGGACCGGGCGGCTGACGAGGGCGTACCCGTTCCAGTAGCGGTAGTAGGTGGCGGGGGGCAGCACCTGCTCGCCGGCGGCCAGCGCCCTGACCTGCGCGGCGCCGGCGTCGCAGGACTCCAGGCGCGGGCCGCCGGTGGCGCGGAACCACAGGCTGCGGGGGTCGTCGGGGGAGCTGACGCCGTAGCCGAGCTCGACGCACTCGGTGAAGCGGTCGGCGCGTCCGCCCATGCCGTCGGAGACGTAGGCGGGGCCGTAGTCCCCGTCGGCCACGGCCTGCGCGAGCCTGTCGACGATCGGGCCGTTGGGCACGGCCTGCGCACCGATGAGCCCCGCGAGCAGCACCAGCTGCAGCAGCACCAGCGCCACGACCCACTCGGCGGCGAAGCGGCCCGTGGCGCGCAGCGCGCCCGGGCCGGGCGGGAGGGAGCGCCGGGCCGGGCGGCCGGCGCGCTCGTCGGCGCGCAGCGAGCGCCGCGTGCTGGGCGGAGGGCGGGACGGCGCCGGGACGGGCGCGGTCATCAGGTGCCCGCGGGCACGCGGGGACGAGGCGCGGCCAGGGCGCCGAGGGGCTCGCCGACCAGCGGGGCGCCGGGGCCACCGGGACGGCTCGGGCCGCCGGGCACGGGCAGCTGCAGGTAGGCCAGCCGGAGCGACTCCTGCCGGCCGCGGCGCACGCCGTCCAGCACCAGGCCGGTGGCGACCGCCAGCCCGCCCAGCAGCGCCGCGGCCAGCGGGGAGCCGAGCAGCGCGGCGCCGGCCACGAGCACCGCGGCCAGCGGCGCGTGCAGCACCAGCGGCCGCTCGGAGTGCGCCAGCCGCGCGACCCACCCGAGGATCCGCAGCCCGTCTCGGACCGTCCGCAGCTTGCTCTCGCTGCCGGCGGGCCGGTCGCGGAAGCCCACCGGCACCTCCACCTGCGGCACCCGCAGGGCGGTCGCGTGCACGGTGAGCTCGGTCTCCACCTCGAAGCCGCGGCTGCGCGCCGGGAACGTCTTGACGAACCGCCGCGACATCACGCGGTAGCCGCTGAGCATGTCCGTGGTGTCCGCTCCGAACACCAGGCCCACCACGCGGTTCAGCGCGCGGTTGCCCGCCGCGTGGCCCGGGCGGTACGCCGTGCCCGTGCGGGCCCGGCGGGCGCCGACCACGTGGTCGTACGGGCCCGACAGCAGCACCTCGACGAGGTCGGCGACGGCGGTCGCGTCGTAGGTGTCGTCGCCGTCGACGAGCACGTAGACGTCCGCGTCGACGTCGGCGAAGGCCCGCCGCACCACGTTGCCCTTGCCGGGCACCGGCTCGCGGCGCACCACCGCGCCGTGCGCGGCGGCGACGGCCGCGGTCCCGTCGGTGCTGGCGTTGTCGTAGACGTAGACCGTGGCGTCCGGGAGCGCGGCGCGCAGGTCGTCCACGACGTCGCCGACGGCGGCCGCCTCGTTGAAGCAGGGGACGAGGACGGCGACCCGTCCGGCGCTGGAGGCCCACGGCACACCGCAACGTAGCGCCGGGGGCGGTGCGCCCACCGGCGTTCGCGGGAACTGCCCGTGGGGCACGCGCCCAGCGGTCGGGGGTCGCTGCGGCGTGGCGCCGCGGATCCGGGGCCGGCGTGTGCCACGGTCGTCGGGACACCGGTGTGAGGAGTCGGCGGCTGCGAGGCGCTGCCGACCGCCGAGGTCGTGTCTGGGGGAACCCGCTGTGCGCACCACCGGCTCGAGGGCCGCGGCGACCATCGCCGCGCTGGCCGCCGCCACCGTGCTGGCCACCGCCGGCGCCGCCAGCGCGGACACCGCTCCCAGCCCGGCGCCGGGCGCGCTCGAGGTGCAGCGCCTGGCCGGCGACGACCGGATCGGCACCGCCATCGCCGTCAGCCAGGCCGTGTTCACCGACGCGGACGGCGCCTACGCCGCCTTCGTGGCCTCGGCCGCCAGCTGGCCGGACGCCCTCGCGGCCAGCGCGCTGGCCGCCCAGTACGGCGCTCCGCTGCTGCTGGTGCCCGCCGACGGGCAGCTGCCCGCCGCGGTGCGCACCGAGCTGCACCGCCTCAAGGTGGAGCAGGTCTACGTGCTCGGCGGCGACCGGTCCGTCAGCGACCGCATCAGCGCCCAGCTCAGCGACCTCGCCGAGGTGAAGCGCTTCGACGGCAACGACAGGTACGACACCGCCGGGTACGCCGCCAGCGTGCTGGCCGACCCCGGCAAGCCGCTGTACGTGGCGTCCGGGACCGGCTTCGCCGACGCCCTCGGCGGGGGCGCCGCGGCCGGCGCGGTCGGCGGGGCGCTGGTGCTCACCGACCCGGCGCGGCTGCCCTCCTCCCTCGCCGCGGACGTCAAGACCCTCGCGCCCAGCAGCGTGGTGGTGCTCGGTGGCCCCGGCACCGTCTCCGACGCGGTGGTGGGACAGCTGAAGGCGCTGCTGCCCGGCACGTCGGTGACGCGCACCTACGGCGCCGACCGGTACGAGACCGCCGCGAGGGCCAGCGCGCAGGTGCACGTGGACGGCAGCCCGTCCACGCGGGCCGCCGACGGCACCGAGACCGTCTCCGCGGTGATGCTCGCCAGCGGCACGAGCTTCCCGGACGGGCTGGCCGGCGCGGCCGTGTCCGGGCCGAGCGGTGTCCCGCTGCTGCTGACGTCCAAGGACTGCGTGCCGGCGGCGACCCTGTCGGAGATCAGCCGGCTGCGCGCGCAGCGCGTCGTCGTCCTCGGCGGCCCCACGGTGGTCAGCCCGGCGGCAGCGGCCCTCACCCCCTGCTGACACCGCGGGGGTGGGCCGGTCGCGGGGTGCGGGGCGGCCGGACGGGTGCAGCTGGCCGCTGAGGGCTGCAGGTCCCGGACCGGGGCGCCGAACCCGGCGGGGTGAAGAGGATCGCCCTGGGCCGCCGCGGCACGCTGACCGCGAGCGTCGCCTCCGTCGCGCTCGTGGTGGGTGCTGCCGCCGGCACCGGGCTGGCGATCGCCGCCAACGGCCGCCAGGTGGACGTCGTCACCGACTTCGGCCCCGGTGACGGCCTCTCCCGCTACGTGGTGCAGCTCGAGCCCTCCACCGCCCCCACCGCCGTGGCCGCCGACGCGGTCGCGCTGCCGCCGCTGGAGCTGGCCTCGGCCTCCACGCCGCTGGCCGACGCCGCACCCGCCCCCACCGCACCCGCCGACGTGCGGGCGCAGCTCGGCGAGGGCGGCGCCGTGGTGCGCCTGGGCGGCACCGACTACTACGCCACCGAGGGCGGAGCGCGGGCCTTCGGCCCCGGCGCGTCCGACCGCGTGCTCACCCTCGACGAGCTGCGTCAGTGGGCCGCCCAGCTGGGCGAGCCGCTCGACCTGCACTTCGCCGCCCCGGCGGCCACCGCTGCGACGTCGACGGCGACGGCGACGGCGAGGTCCGAGCCGACGGCGAGCGCGACGCCGGCGGAGCAGGCCGTGGTCGGCACCGCCGACGGCGTGGTCACCGACGCGCAGCTCGCGGCGCTGGAGGCGGTGCCTGGCGTCGTCACGGCTCAGCGCCTGGTGGACGGCCTGGTGCTCGTGGCCGGCGACCTCACGCTGGCGCAGGCGCGCCAGCTGCCCGGCGCGACGTCCGCGGAGCCGTCCCCGGAGGTCGCTTTCCAGAGCCCGGCCATCTCCGACCCCGACCAGGACACCTACGGCTGGCACCTCGAGAACACCGGCCGCAACGCCTACGGCGGCGGCGCCCGCGCAGGCGTGGACGTGGCCGCGCCCACCGGCTGGGCCGCCTCGGACGGCCAGGGGGTCGTGGTGGCCGACCTCGACTCCGGCTTCGACACGGACCACCCCGACCTCGTCGGGTCGCAGTGGTCGAACACCGCCTGCTCCACCGACACCGACGGCGACGGGATCACCGGCGACTGCGGCGGCTGGAACTTCTACACGAACACCGCTGACGTCAACAACGGCGCGAACGGCGACCACGGCGTCATGACCGCCGGCGTCATCGGCGCGCGCCTGGGCAACGGCACCGGCATCGCCGGTGTGGCCCCGCGGGCGACGATCATGCCGCTGGTCGTCGGGGGCGGGTCCAGCGTGCAGATCCCCCTGGCCGTGAAGGCCATCCGCTACGCCGTCGACCACGGCGCCGATGTCATCAACGCCTCCTGGGGCGGCGCGGTGAGCGGCTACTGGCTGACCCAGCTGACCGCCGCCGTCGACTACGCGCGGGCCAACGGGGTGCTCGTGGTGGCCGCGGCCGGCAACGACAGCGCCGATCGGGACTCGAACCCGGTGTACCCGGCGTCGCTGAGCTCCGACGACGTCATCACCGTGGGAAGCTCCACCGCCGCGGACGCCGTCAGCTCCTTCAGCGCGTTCGGTGCCACCAGCGTGGACCTGTTCGCGCCCGGCTCGTGGATCTACACCACCTACCCCGACGGCGGGTACCGCGTGGCCAACGGCACCTCCTTCTCGGCGCCGGCGACGGCGGCGGCGGTGGCCCTGTACCTGGGGGCGCACCCGACGTGGACGGCGGCGCAGGTGAAGGCCGGCCTGCTGGCCGACGCCGAGCGCGTGCCGGCCTTCTCCGGGCGGTCCGTGACCGGGGGGCGCCTCGACCTGACCAACCTCGGCGCCACCGCCGGCGGCGCCCGGTACACGTTCTCGTCGATGTCCGGGAGCGCCGGCACCGTGACGCCGAGCGTCGCGGTCGACTCGGTCACCGGCGCCGGCGCCTACCAGCTGCGCCTGACGCTCGCGATGCGGCACGAGGGCGACGCCTGGGCGGTCGCCGACGTCCCGGTGGCCACGGGCGGGCAGACCCTCACCACCGACGACGACGGGCAGGTGAGCGTCGACCTGCCGACCGTCACGGGCTCGAACGCCTTCGCCACGCAGACGGTCTCACCGGCCCTCACGCTGGGGCCGGGCACGTACGCCCTGGTGGCGCAGCTGGTGAAGGACGGCACGCCCGTCGGGCGGCCGTTCGCGGCGCCGCTGGCGGTGGGGGCGGCGGGCAGCTCGCCGTCGGCCTCGCCCAGCCCGACCGGTGGGACGCCCACCACGAGCCCGCCCGGCAGCAGCTCCTCGAGCAGCGCGTCCAGCACGCCCGGCAGCTCGACGAGCACCCCGGGCGGCTCCTCGACCGGCGGTACGTCGACTCCGTCGGCGACGGCCTCGCCGACCGGGTCGCGCTCGGCGACGGCGCTGCCGACCGGCGGGGGACAGCCCGGCATCTCCTCGCCGTCGCCCTCGGCCAGCTCCACCGGCGGCTCGGGCGGGTCGGGCGGCTCGATGCCGTCATCGACGGGCACGCCCAGCAGCTCGCCCAGCAGCTCGCCCAGCAGCAGCGCGTCGAGCTCGCCCAGCAGCAGCGCGTCGAGCTCGCCCAGCAGCTCGGCCAGCAGCACGCCCAGCAGCACGGCCAGCAGCACGGCCAGCGGCACGCCGAGCGCAGCGCAGACGGGCTCGAGCAGCGCTCCGTCGTCGTCGTCCTCCAGCACCGCGTCGGCGACGCAGACGCCGGGCGGCAGCACCCAGTACCCGTCCGTCGGGGACTTCAAGGTGACTGGGATGAGCCCGACGCGCGTGCCGTCGTCGGGCGGCACCTCGGTGACGGTGACCGGTGAGGGCTTCAGCTTCGCCACGCGGGTGCGGGTGGGCACGGCCACGGCCGACGTCCTCGCGGCCACCGGCACGCAGCTGGTGTTCCGGACGCCGGCGCGCTCTGCCGGCGCCTACGACGTGGTGCTGTCGACGACGGCGAAGACGTCGACGCTGACCGGCGGGCTGACCTACTACGACACCGCGCCGGGCAGCACGCCCTCGTCGAGCTCCGGCAGCACCGGCTCGGGCGGCTCGGGCGGCTCGCCGCCCTCGGCGTCCGCCAGCTCGTCGTCCTCGGCGTCGTCCGCGCCGACCACATCGCCCACCGCGAGCCCCGCCCCAACGGCCCGCACCGGCCCGAACGGGGAGCGCCTGCGCCGCACGGCCCTGGCGTCGAGCCTGGGCGCCGTGTGGAGCACCTCCTGCGCCACCACCTGCGGCGGCACCCGGGTCTGACCCGGGCGAGCCCCGCGGGTGCGGCTGACCGGGGTCACGGCTGGACGTGACCCCGGTCAGCCGTCTCTCAGCGGCCCGAGGTGGGGGACCCCAGACCACGGTCAGCTGCTGGGTCAGCTCTTGTTCAGGGTGATGCTGTCCAGCTCGGCGAAGCCCGTGCCGCCCGCGAAGCTCGGCGACCCCTTGGCGAGCCGGATGACGTTGTACCCGGCCTTGAGGTCGAGCGAGGCGCTCGACGCCGCGGTGCTGCCGAAGGTGCCCCACGAGCCCGTCGTCGGGTAGGAGATCGTCGACCAGGCACCGCCGTTGTAGGCGAGGCCCTGCGTGGCCGTCGACGTGCCGCCGTTGGCGTAGCGCACCGACATCGAGTACCTGCCGGCCGTCGGCACGTTGACGACGAAGTCGACGAAGCTGTCCTTGCGGACGTCCCCGGACCCGTCGATGCGGCCCACGTAGTACCCGTTGGACGCGGACCCGGCGGCCAGGCGCTGAGCGTTGTTGACGGAGGCGTTCTCCGCCTCGTAGGTCTGCTGCCAGCTGGTCGTCGGGCCGGCGGCCGGGGTGACGAGCAGCTGGTAGGCGGCCCGCGCGTCCATGCCGTTCACCGGGACGGTCACCGAGCCGTCGGACGCGACGGTCAGGGTCTGGGTGGACACCGGCTGCGGTGCGGACGCCGCCGTCTGGCGCCCGGTGATCCCGCTGGCGGTGAGGGTGACCTTCACCTGGGAGCCGAAGCTGCCCAGGCCCGTGACCTTGACCGCGTCGTCGCCGTAGTCGCCACCGAAGACGACGTTGACGATCTTGCGGGTCGAGTCGAGGGAGGCGATGCCGTCGAGGTCGCCGGAGGCGGTGACGGGCAGCATCTTGCCGGCCATGTCGCCGTACCACTTGTACATGTAGTACGAGGCGGTCGGCTGGCCGTTGTAGAAGAGGCCGTTGGCCGTGCCCGACTCGTACCAGTAGGCACGCTCCGCGTCGTTGACCCCGGTCCTCTCGAACTGGGCGATGTAGTGCAGCGCGGCGCTGGGCACGTCGACCTGGTCGGTCCAGGCGTACTCGTTGATGGAGATGGGGCGCGGGCTGATGCCGAGCTCCTTCTCCAGCGCGCGGTAGTCGGCGACGTGCTCGTCGATGTTCTGCCAGCCCTGGCTGAGCTCGTGCCACACGATGACGTCGGGCAGGGTGCCGTCGGCCTTGGCCTGGGTGAGGAACGACTTGATGAAGTCGCGGTTGTAGATCGTGGTGCCGGGGCCGATGATCGGCGTCGCGGTGTCCAGCGAGCGGATCTTGCGGTACGTCTTGGTCCAGCCGTCGTTGTACGGGCCGGCCTTGGCGGTGTCCCAGGTGCCGTCCGGCTCGTTCCAGATCTCCCAGCCGTTGATGCCCGTGGTCGTGGTGGCGTTCAAGCGCGCCTTGACCATGGTGTCGACCTTGCTCAGCCAGTCGTCCCAGCTGACCCACTTGTAGGGGAAGTCGGGGTAGACGTCGGGCATGCGGATGTACTGCTGCGCGCCGACGGCGGTGACCGTCGGGGCCACCTTGAGCGCGTCGCCCGTCGGGGTGGTGGCCCCGTTGCCGAGCTGCTGGACGCCCGGCGGTGGCTGGGTGAGCTGGTTGAGCCGCAGCGGCATGAGCTGCGCCGCTGAGGGGGTGTTCGCATCGGCGATGCCGTACAGGGTGCCGGCCGCGACGTGCGTCACGGGTCGGAGGTCGCCGCCGGCGTTGACGACCAGGGTGTTCCCGCTGGCCTGTGCGGCGCTCACGGGGGCCAGCAGCGAGGCGAGCACCAGGCCGGCGGTCGCGGTGCTGCTGAGGACGTGCTTTCTCACGGAAGGCTCCTTCGCCATCTCGGGAGGGACCGCACAGGTGCGCGCGACCCGGGCCCGCCCTCACCAGCGTGCGTGGAGAGCGGGGGTCTGGAGGCCGCCGGGCAGGACGTGCTGGGGGACGACGTCCCGCCCGGCGGCGGCTCGAGGGTGCCGTCAGTCCTTGACGGCTCCGGCGGTGACGCCGGCGGCCACGTAGCGCTGCGCGAGGACGAGCAGCACGGCGGCGGGGACGGAGGCGACCACGGCGGTGGCCATGATCGAGCCCCACTCCTGGTTGTTGTTGCCGATGTAGCGGTAGATGCCCATGGTGATCGGCTGCAGCTTCGAGCCCGAGGCGAGCGTCGAGGCGAAGATGAAGTCCGACCAGGCCCACAGGAACGCGAACAGCGACACGGTCACGGTGGCGTTGCGGCTGACGGGCAGGACGACGGAGACGAACGTGCGCCAGGTGCTGGCCCCGTCGACGCGCGCCGCGGCCATGAGCTCGTCGGGGATCCCGCTCATGAAGGCGGTGTAGATGAGAACCCCGAACGGCACCGCGATGGTGGAGTCGGCCAGCACCAGGCCGGGGAGGGTGTTGAGCACCCCCAGCTTGATGAAGGCAGCGTAGAAGCCGATCGCCATGATGATCCCGGGGATCATCTGCGCCACGAGCAGGGCGAAGTTGAGCACCCCGGCGCCGCGGGGGCGCAGCTTGGCGATGGCGTACCCCGCCGGTGCGGCCAGCACCAGGGTCAGCGCCACGGTGGCCACGCCGATCAGCAGGCTGGTGCCGAGGTAGGGCATCTGGTCGCGCAGCACCGCCCGGTAGCCGTCCAGGGTGCCGTTGACCGGGAACAGCGCCGGAGGGGTGCGTCGCATGTCCTGGGTGCGGGTGAAGGAGACGTTCACCATCCAGTAGACGGGGAAGAGCATCACCGCGGTGAGGACCAGGCCGAGGGCGGTCTTGGCGCCGCGGCGGGCCGCAGGGGTGACCGCGCTGTGCCTCGCGCTGGCCGTGGTGGTGCTCACGAGTCCTCCTGGCGGTGCTGAGCGCGGATGTAGACCAGGCCGGCGACCAGGGCCATGAGGATCAGCAGGGTGCTGATGGCCGAGCCGGTGCCGAAGCGGGGGAGCACGTTGCCGAAGCTCTCGTCGTAGGACCAGGTGGCGAAGGTCTGCGAGGAGTCGCCCGGACCGCCCCGGGTCATGATCCAGATGATGTCGAAGACCTTGAGCGTGTACACGAGGCCGAGCAGCAGCGTGATGGCGCTGACGGGACGCAGGAGCGGGAACGTGATGCTCCAGAACTTCTTCCACGCCCCTGCGCCGTCGAGCGACGCTGCCTCGTAGACGTCACCGGGGATGGACTGCAGCCCGCTGTAGACGATGACGAGGTTGAACGGGATGCCGATCCAGATGTTGGCGATGATCACCGAGACCAGCGCCCACTGCGGTGATGTCAGCCAGTTCACCGGGCTGACGCCCACCAGCGACAGGGCGTAGTTGACGACGCCGGAGTCGCTGTTGAGCATCCAGGCCCAGGTCGAGGCCGACACGATGAGCGGCAGCAGCCACGGCACGAGGAACAGGGCGCGCAGCGTCGTGGAGAGCCGGAAGTGCTGGAAGAAGAACACCGCCAGCGCCATCCCGAGGGCGAACTGCACCCCGATCGAGACGAAGGTGAACACCAGCGTGTGCCACAGCGCGGGCCAGAACGTCGGGTCCTGGAAGACGTCGACGTAGTTGGCGAAGTCGTTGAACTCCGCACCTCCCTGCACGAACGACCTCACCGTGTAGTCCCGCAGGGACAGGTCGAGGTTGCGGTACAGCGGCACGGCGTAGAACGCCAGCAGGTACACCACCACGGGGGTGGCGAACGCCCACGCGGTGAGCTGGCTGGTGGTGGCGGGCGAGCGGCGCCTGCCGCCAGCCCGACCCCCAGCCCGGGGGCGGGACCCGCCGGAGCGGGTCCCGCCCTGAGGCGCTCGGCCGGACGGCTGCGCGTCGGCCCCCTGGCGGGAGCCCGCGCCCCCGCCCTGCTCGAGCGTCGTCATGTCAGCTGGTCGCCGAGGCCGCAGCGGTCTGGGCGTCCTTCATGGCCTGCTCCGGCGTCTTCGAGCCGGACAGCGCCGCCTGCACCGCGTCCCACATCGGCTCCGAGATCTTCGGGTAGTCAGTGCCGAGGTTGTCGCTGGTGCGGCCCTTCGCGCCCTGCACGGCCTCGACCCACGGCTTGAGCTCGGCGTCAGCGGACTGCTTCTCCTGCACGGCCTGCGTGGCGCCGATGTAGGACAGCGTGGTGTCGGTCGCCAGGGCGTTGTCGGCGCTGGTCAGGCAGCTGATGAGCTTGGTGGTGGTGGCGTAGCGGGACTCGTCGGTCTGCACCGGCGCTGCCACGAACTCGCCACCGGTCGGCGCCGGGGCGACGCCGCCGCTCTCGGCCGGGATCGAGATGACGCCCCAGTCGAAGCCGGTCTCCTTGGCGTTGCCGAGCTGCCAGGTGCCGTTCTCGGAGAAGGCGTAGTCGCCGGTGGCGAACTCCTGCCAGCTGGTGGTCTGGGTGTTGTTCAGCACCGAGTTGGGGGCGTAGCCCTTGTCCAGCCAGTCCTTCCACAGGCTCAGCGCGGCGACGCCCTGGCTGGAGTCGAGCTCCTTCAGGTCGGCACCGGAGCCCCAGAACCACGGCAGGAACTGGAAGGAGCCCTCCTCGGTCCCGATGGCGGAGAAGGTGATGCCCTTCTTGCCGGCGGCTTTCACCTTCTCCAGAGCCGCGTTGAGGCTGTTCCAGTCGGTGACGCTGGCCGGGTCGACCCCGGCGGCGTCGAGGACGGCCTTGTTGTAGTACAGCGCGAGCGTGTTGGCGCCGACGGGGACGCCGTAGGTCTTGCCGTCGACCTCGCCGGCGCCGATGAGGTTCTCCTCGAAGGCCGAGGTGTCCAGGCCGAGGGTCTCGGTGTCGGTGAGCGCCCCGGCGTCGGCCAGCGTGGAGATCACCGGGTTGTCGATGAGGATGACGTCGGGCGAGGTGCCCTGCTGGGCCGCGAGCAGCGCCTTGTTGGTGAGGTCGGTGGTGTCGTACCCGGTCCGCTCCACGGTGACGCCGTTGTCGGTGCCGCACTTCTGCAGCAGCTTGACCCAGTCGGAGGAGTCGTCGAACTGGGGGTACGGGTCCCACACGGTGTAGGTGCCGCCGGCCGCACCGGAGCCTGAGGCAGCGGGGTCGGCGGCGTCGGTCGAACCGCCGCCGCAGGCGGACAGGCCGAGCGCGGTCACGGCCGCCACGGCGAGGGCGAGGGTGGAGCGGCGGGCCCCGCGGGACGTGGAGGAGCAGTGCATCACGGTGTTTCCTCTCTGAAACAGGGTGCTTGCCCGAGCGGGGCGCTCGTGGCGGTGGTGGGGCGTGGTGGGGCGGGAGAGCGGTGGTGCTCCGGCCGGTTCAGCCGGTGGGCGCGTCGGCCAGGGGGAGCCAGACCCGCATGGGTCCCGGTGAGCGGTTGGCCCACCGGTGGTAGGGGACGAGGGGCACCACGGCCACCTCGGTCTCGTGCGTCCGCGGCGCGCTGCTGTACAGCGCGTCCTGCTGGGGACGCTCGAACGACACCTCGGCCTCAAGGAGCACTGGGGCGACGGCGCCCTCGGGCGCACGAACCGCCCCGAGGACGCGGCGCAGGCGCACGTCCTCCAGGACGACGCCGGCGGGCAGGTCGGCCTGCTCCAGGGCGTAGACGACGGGCCCGCGGGCCAGGGCCACGCACCCGCGCACGGCGTCGACACGCGGGTGGGGGGTGAGCTGGCGGACGGTCACCCCGATGTTGAGGACGACCTCGTGCCGACCCGCCCATGACCGCCTCAGCCGCACGTACCCGTCCGCCGCAGCGTCGTCGACGGCGGCGCCGTCGACGGTGACCGACCAGTCGCGGGCCCAGGAGGGCACCCGGACGGCGAGCTCCCACGCCTGGGCGTCCTCGCCACCGGTCACGACCACCCGGGTGGTGCCGCCCCACGGCTGGTCGGAGGTCACCTCCAGGTGCACGGGCGTCCCGCGCGTGCCGACCAGCGCGTCGACGTCGGCGCTGGCGTGGTGCTGCAGCTGCAGGCCGGCGGGGGAGCTGGTGAGCAGGTAGTCGTGGACGGAGGTCAGCAGCCGCGCGATGTTGGGCGGGCAGCACGCGCAGGTGAACCAGGCCAGGCGCTGGGTGGGGGCGTCCTCGTGCTCGCCGCCGTGCCCGGTGCGCAGGTGGAGCGGGTTGGAGTAGAAGAACTCCGTGCCGGACATCGACGTCGAGGCGGCGAGCGCGTTGTGCAGCACGTGGTCCATCGCGTCGGCGTAGCGCGCCTCACCGGTGGCCAGCAGCAGGCGCCAGGCCAGGTGGAAGGTGGCGATGGCGGCGCACGACTCGGCGTAGGCGCGGTCCGGCGGCAGCTCGTAGGCGTCGCCGATGGCCTCGTCGCGGTGGCGCGAGCCGTGCGCGCCCGTCACGTAGGTCTTGGTGGCGTCGAGGTCCTCCCAGATGCGCACCGCGGCCGCGAGCAGCTCGGTGTCCCCCGTCTCGACCGCGACGTCGACGACGCCGGTCAGCAGGTAGAGCTGGCGGACCGCGTGGCCGGTGGCCTCGTGGGCCTCGCGCACCGGCACGGCGTCCTGGAAGTAGGCCGACCCGAACCTGTCCTCGCCCAGCCAGCCGTGGCCGCGCAGCTCGAGCTGGCGGGCCGCGGTGTCGAGGTAGGGCCCGTGGCCGGTGAGGCGGTAGAGCTCGACCAGTGCCGTCTCGACCTCGGGGTGGCCCTCGACGTACCCCGGGCGGCCGGTGCCGCCCGGTCCGAAGAGGGCGACGACGAGGTCGGCCATCGCCCGGGCGGTCTCGAGGGCGCCGGGCAGCGACCCGGTGCGGGCGGCGGCGACGGCGGCCTGCAGCAGGTGTCCGGCGGTGTAGAGCTCGTGGCCCCACTGCGGGTCGGCCCAGCGCTCGACGGCGGGGTCCCCCTGCACGCGGCTGTTGACGTAGCCGTCGGGCTCCTGCACCCGGCGCACCAGGTCGACCAGGGCCTGGGCGCGCTGCACCAGCGAGTGGTCGGCGGGCAGGCGGGTCGAGGCCCACGCGACGGCCTCGACGGCCTTGTAGACGTCGGTGTCGGTGAAGAACATGCCGGTCAGCGGCGCGTCGCTCTCACCGGCGAGGCGGGCGAGGTTGCTGCGCGCCTCACCCTGCTCGACGCGGTCGAGCACGTGGGGGAGGGTCGCGGTCAGCGTCACCCGCTGCCAGTCGTGCAGCCACCCGGCGGTCAGCCGGGCCGCGTCGTGCGGCAGGGGCCGCAGCGGCGAGAGCGCAGCGGGCGTCGGTGCCACCGGGCCGGCGGCGCCGTGCGCCGGGGACTGCGCGCGCGCCTCGGGGCGCTCCACCAGATCCGTCACCGTCGACGTCCTCTCTGGGCCTCCCGCCGTCGCGGTGGGAGGGGGTCTGCTCGCCGGCCTCGCCGGCGAAGGTGAGGAAAGGTTTCCTCTTCTCGACGTGCGGCGTCAAGGGTTTTCTCGCAACTGCTTCTCGAACGCTGCATCTTCGCAGTTCAGACAAGGTGAAACGGTTCCTCACCGGCGTGGCGCGCGGCGACCCATCGCTGCGGAAGGGGGGAGGTCGGGGAGGAGGCGGTGAGCGGGACCGTCAGGCGGACGGGGCGGCGGAGGGGTCCGTGGACCCGCGCACCACCAGGGTGCAGGGGTGCGAGCGCACGCCCGCCCCCACGCTCACGCCGCCGGCCTCGCCGTCGATGACGGCGAACAGGTCGCGCACGGCCGAGGCGCCCAGCACGTCGAGCTCCATGTCGATGCTCGTCAGGTGCGGGTCGGTCTCGAGCGCGAACGCGCTCCAGTTGTCGAAGCCCGTGACGGCCACGTCCCCGGGGACGCTGCGGCCGGCGGCCTGCAGAGCCGTCACCACGCCGTAGGCGATCTGGTCGGAGCCGCACAGCACCGCGTCGACATCGGGGTGCTCCGCCAGCAGGCGCTCGGCGGCCTGCCGGCCCCACCGCTGCGACCAGGGGCCCTCGAGCACCTCGCCGACCAGCTCGACGCCCAGCGCCCGGCTGCGCTCGCGGACCCCCGCCGCCCGCTCGGTGACGGCGCGGACCCCGGTGGGCCCGGTGATGTGCGCGATGCGCCGCCGGCCGAGGGCGTGCAGGTGCTCCAGGGCCAGGGCGGCACCGCCGCGGTCGTCGGGGACGTGGCACACGTCGCGGGGGTCGCCCGTCTCGCCGTGCAGGTACACCACCGGCAGGGAGACGTCGGCGCCGAGGGAGGGGGTGGGGGAGTTGTTGTCCCCCAGCACGAGCAGCCCGTCCACCTTGCGCGCCTGGTACAGCCGCGCCAGCTCGCGCAGGCGGTCCGGGTCGCCCTGGGCGTCGGCCGTGACCATCGACAGCTCCACCCGGTTCAGCGCGGACTCGGCGCCCAGCATCGCGGGCACCGCCCACCGGCGGGAGAGCGTGTCGATGATGAGCATCGCCACCGTGCCGCTGCGCCCCGACAGCAGGCTGCGCGCGAGCGGGTTGGGCGTGAAGTCGAGCTCCTTCGCGGCCCGCAGGACCTTCTTGCGCGCCTCGGCGGAGACCCGCGGCTGGCCGTTGATGGCCTTGGAGGCGGTGGTGAGGGAGACGCCGGCCCGGCGCGCGACCTCCACGAGGGTGGGAGGGCGCTGGCTCGACACCCGCGCATGGTGCCAGCCGCGGTCGCCGGGAGTCGACACGGCGGTCCTGTCCGGCCCGGTCAGCGCGCGGCCGCGTCGCCCGCGGTGAGCAGGCGCGTGGTGGAGGTGTCCAGCTGGTCCGCCGCGGCGGGGCGCGCCACGTGGTAGCCCTGCACGACGTCGCAGCCGAGCTCCCTCACCCGCTCCAGCACGTCGGCGTCCTCGACGCCCTCGGCCACGATGCGCAGGCCCAGGGCGTCCTTGAGAGCGGTGGTGCTGCGGATGAGCGCCGCGGCGACCGCCGAGTCCTCGGCGCTGGCGGTGGCCTCCAGGCCCCGCACGAAGCTCCTGTCGATCTTCAGCTCCCGCACCGGGAGGCGCTGGAGGTAGGACAGCGACGAGTAGCCGGTCCCGAAGTCGTCGAGGGACAGCGTCACGCCGATGGCCGCCAGGCGCTCGAGCACCGGGACGGCGCGGGCGTGGTCCCCCATCACGGTCGACTCCGTGAGCTCCAGCGTGAGCCGGGTGGCCGGCACGCCGGCCTGGGCCAGCGCCGCCGCCACGAGGTCCGGCAGCGCGGGGTTGGCCACGTTGCGGGCCGAGAGGTTCACCGCCACCGAGACGTCGACGCCGCCGTCCTGCCACGCGCGCAGCTGCCGCAGCGCGACCCCCAGCAGGTGGTGCGTGAACGGCTCCACCAGGCCCGTCGACTCGGCCAGCGGCACGAACCGGTCGGGGCTGAGGCGGCCCAGCCGCGGGTGGTCCCAGCGCACCAGCGCCTCGACGCCGGTGACCAGGCCGAAGGCGAGGTCGAGCTTGGGCTGGTAGTGCAGCATCAGCTGGTCGGTGTCCAGCGCCCGGCGCAGGTCGGAGAGCAGCTCCACGCGCTCGGCGCGGCCCTCGTCCATCGAGGTGGTGTAGACCACGGCGCCGGTGCCGTCGCTGCTGGTCCGGGCGGTGTCGGCGCGGCGCAGCGCGTCCCCGAGGTCGTCGCCGGGCTCCGCGAGCGCCACGCCCAGGCGGGCCGTGGTGGACACCGACGCGGAGCTCAGCTGCACCGGCGCGTCGAGCACGTGCTCGACCCGGGCCGCGGCGGCGAGCGCGTCCTGGAGCGCGGGCACGCCGTCGCGCGGGGCGAGCGCCGCGGCGAACTCCTCACCGCCGAGCCGGCCGACGAGGGCGCCAGGCAGGGCCAGCTCCAGGCGGCGCGCCACCAGCTGCAGCATCTCGTCCCCGCTGCGGTGGCCGAGCACGGCGTTGACCTCGGCCGCCCGGTCCAGCGTGAGCACCAGCACCGCCGGCGGGACGCCCGTGGTGAGCAGGGGAGCGGCCAGCTCGGACAGGCCGACCAGGTCGGGCAGCCCGGTGAGGGCGTCGTGGCGGGCGTCGTGCAGCTGGCGGTCGAGGAGCCAGGCGCTGCGCAGCGCGACGGCGAGGTGCCCCGCGAGGGTCTGCAGCAGCGCGATGTCGTGGCGGGCGAAGGTGGCGGTCTCCCCGAGCCGGTCGGCCACGAGCACCAGGCCCGGCGGTCCCCGAGGTCCACGGGGCAGACCATCGCCTCGCGCAGCCCGTGCGCGGACAGGAAGGCCGCCTCGTGGCGGTCGTCGGTGTCACGGCGCAGCAGCCACGGTGCACGGGCGTCCGCCACCTCGCCGAGCACGCCGTCCTGAGATGTCGATCTGTCACTCACTGTGCAGACACGATCATTCCACTCTTGATCAACCGGTCGGCTTGGTGATCAAGACGTCACTCACAGTCATGTACCTGGGTGCGACTTCCGTCGTAGCCGTGCCGTGCGGTCACCGGATCCGAAGGCTCTGGCCGCCGTGCTGCACGGATCCGCGCCGGGATGCTTGTGACGCCCAGGGATGCACCCCTACGGTCGGTCCACCCTCGAGGGCTGGGACGACGAGGAGGTCGCATGCGCACCGGGTACGTGTGGGAAGAGCTCTACGGCTGGCACGACACCGGCACCCACGCCGCGTTCGTGCCGCCCGGCGGGCTGGTCCAGCCCCACCACCACGTGGAGTCGGCGGAGTCCAAGACGCGCTTCGCCGCGCTCGTGGAGGTCAGCGGCCTGGCGGCGAAGCTGGACCGCGTGCGCGCGGTCCCCGCCAGCGAGGAGGACGTGCTGGCCGTCCACACCCGCGAGCACCTCGAGCGGATCAGGGCCGGGAGCGCGGCCGAGCGCGGCGGTGACGCTGGAGACGGCACCTCGCCGTTCGGCCCGGGCGGGGTGGACATCGCCCTGCTGGCCGCCGGCGGTGCGGTGCAGGCCGCGAAGGCCGTGGTCACCGGCCGCGTCACCAACGCCTACGCGCTGGTCCGACCGCCGGGCCACCACGCCCGCCCCGAGACCGGGATGGGCTTCTGCGTGTTCGCGAACGCCGCGATCGCCGTGCAGCACGTCCGCCGCCACCACGGGGTCGAGCGCGTGGCCGTCGTCGACTGGGACGTCCACCACGGCAACGGCACCGAGGAGGTCTTCGCCGAGGACCCCGACGTGCTGACGATCTCGGTGCACCAGGACCAGCTCTACCCCAAGGGCACCGGCCGCGTCACCGACCGCGGCCGGGGGGTGGGGGAGGGGTCCTCGATCAACGTGCCGCTGCCCGCCGGCACCGGCAACGACGGCTACCTGCACGCCGTGGAGCAGGTGGTGCTGCCGGCGCTCGGGCGCCACCACCCCGACCTCGTGGTGGTCGCCTCCGGGTTCGACGCCGGTGCCCTCGACCCGCTCGGCGGCATGGTGGTGACCACGACGGGCTTCCGCCGCATGGCCCGCGCGGTGCTCGACGCCGCGGAGCGGCTCTGCGGCGGCCGTGTGGTGATGACCCACGAGGGCGGCTACAGCCCGGTGTACGCCCCGCTGTGCGGCGTCGCGGTGCTCGAGGAGATGTCGGGCGAGCGGACCGCCGTGACCGACGTCCTCGCCCACGAGTACGAGGACCTGCCCGACCAGGCGCTGCGGCCCCACCAGGCCGAGGCCGTGCGCGCTGCCGCCGAGGCCGCCGGCCTGCTCGGCGTGGCGGTCCCCGCGGGGGTGGCGCGGTGAGCACCGTCGACCGCGGAGCGCAGCAGCCCGGCCAGCAGCCCGGCCAGCAGCCCGGCCAGCAGCACGGCCAGCAGCACGGCCTCGTCGTCGACGGGAAGCTCCGGCGGGTGCTCGGCACCCCGTCGCTGGTGCTCTTCGGCCTGGCGTACCTCGTGCCGCTGACCGTGTTCACCACCTACGGCCTGGTCACCACCGAGACGAGCGGCCACCTCGCCACCGCCTACGTGGTCACCACGGTGGTCATGGCGTTCACCGCCGTCAGCTACGCCCTCAACGTCAGGGCCCACCCCTCGGCGGGGTCGGCCTACACGTTCGTGCAGCGCACCTTCGGCGCCAGGGCGGGGTTCCTCACCGGCTGGGTGCTCATGCTCGACTACCTGCTGCTGCCGATGATCAACTACCTCGTCATCGGGCTGTACGTCAACGCGCAGTTCCCGTCGGTGCCGGCCTGGCTCGTGGTGGTCGTGGCGGTCGCGCTGGTGACGACGCTGACGGTCGTCGGCATCACCGTCGTCGACAAGGCCAACGTCGTGCTGGTGGGGGTGCAGCTGGTCTTCGCCGTCGTGTTCGTGGCCGTCGTGGTCGCGCAGGTCGGCGGTGCCGACGCCCCGTCGCTGACCGCGCCGTTCGTCTCCGACGAGCTGCAGTGGGGCACGGTCTTCTCCGGCGCGGCGGTGCTCGCGCTGTCCTTCCTCGGCTTCGACGCCATCTCCACGCTCTCGGAGGAGGCCCGCGAGCCGCGCCGCACCGTGCCGCTCGCGATCATCCTCACGACGGCGCTCGGAGGGGTCGTCTTCATCGTCCTGTCGTGGGCGTCGCAGACCGCCCTGCCGGACTGGCGCTCCATCACCGACCCCGACTCCGCCGGGCTGCAGGTCATGACCGAGGCCGGCGGGCAGCTGATGGCCTCGGCGTTCCTCGCGGCCTACATCGCCGGCTGCGTGGCCTCGGCCACCGCCAGCCAGGTCTCCGTGGCGCGGGTCCTGTTCGCGATGGGCCGCGACGGCGTGCTGCCGCGCCGCCTCTTCGGCAGCCTCAGCGCCCGCTTCCTCACCCCCGTGGGCGCCACGCTCGTCGTCGCCGCGGTGTCGCTGCTGGCCCTCGTCATCGACCTGGGCACGCTCGCCTCGATCATCAGCTTCGGGGCGCTCGCGGCCTTCTCCCTGGTGAACGTGACGGTCATCAAGGGCTACGTCGTCGACGGCGGGCGCCGCTCCCCGCGCGACCTGGCCCTGTACGCGGTGGTCCCGGCCGTCGGCTTCCTGCTCACGCTGTGGCTGTGGACCAACCTCACCGCGCTGACCTTCCAGGTGGGAGGCGTGTGGGCGCTGGTCGGCGTGGTCTACCTCGCGGTGCTGACCCGGGGGTTCCGCCGGCCGACGCCGCAGCTGGCGGTGGACCACACGCCCTGATCCCGGTCCCGTCATCCGCCCGTGCGCCCGTCCGCGCCACGGGAGGCGGTCTGGAGATCAAGGAGTCCGCCCCGACCGCCGATGCACGGGTCGTGACGTGGGCGCGGTGGCACTGGAGCGGGGCCGTGGCGCTCGGCGTGGCCGGCGCGGTGCTCGTCCTCGCCATCGCGGGCCCGCTTTCCGCGTCGGTGCAGCTGCCGCTGAGCGCCGTCGGCGTGGCCGCGATGGTGGTGGGTGCGCGCCGCCGCGGTCGGCGCGGAGCCGGCTGGTGGGGCCTCGCCGCCGGGTACGCGCTGTGGCTGGCGGGTGACGCGGTGCACGTGGCGGCCCTCGCCGCCGGATTCGACGGCGCCGGTTCACCGGCCGCACCCCTGTACCTGGCCGCCTACCTGCCGATGGCCGCGGGGCTGCTGATGCTCACCCGCGACGCGGGGGCCCAGCACTGGCGCGCCCGCGCGCTCGAGGGCGGCATCGCCGCCGTCGGCCTGGCCCTGCTCGCCTGCGTGGTGGTGGTGGGCCCGGCGCTCGCCAGCACCCGCCGCGTGGCGGCCGACCACGTGCTGGGCGCCAGCTACCTCGTCGGTGACGTCGTTCTCCTCTCGCAGGCCGTGGTGCTGCTCGCCGCCAGCCGGTGGCGCGCCGCGGGGCCCCGCCTGGGAGCGGCCGGCGTCGCCGTCGTCCTGTCCTGCGACGCCACCTGGGTGCTCTGGGGGGACCACAACCCCTACCAGTCCGTCCTGGCGGTGGGTGTGCTCGTCAGCAACCTGCTGTGGGCGGCGGCGGCCCTGCACCCCGACGCCGAGAGGCGCGACGTCGACGCAGAGCCGGCGACCATGGGCCTGCTGCCGGCCGCGGGGCTCACCGCGGCGCTCGTGCTGCCCTCGGCGCTGCTCGGCGTGCTCGTGCTGCTCGACCTCCACGGGAGCGGCGGCGCGGACCCCCGGCGCGACGGCGGCTGGGAGGACGGCTGGCTCGTGTGGGCCGTGGTGGCGGCGGGGACGGCCATGGCGGTGCTCGTGGTGGCGCGCACCGCGCTCGCCGTCCGCGCCGCCGGGGCGTCCGTCACGGCCCTCGAGGGGCTGGCGCGCACCCTGGAGCGCCAGGCCGCGCACGACCCGCTCACGGGGCTGGCCAACCGCGCCACCAGCCGCGCCCGCCTGGCCTCGGCGCTGCGCAGCGGGCGCCGCGAGGGCCGGGGCGTGGCGCTGCTGTTCGTCGACCTCGACGGCTTCAAGGCCGTCAACGACACCCACGGGCACCGCGCCGGCGACGAGGTGCTGCGCGCCGTGGCCGGTCGCACCACCTCCTGCGTGCGCTCCAGTGACGTGGTGGGGCGCCTGGGCGGTGACGAGTTCGTGGTGGTCCTCACCAGCGCCCGCGACCAGGACGACGTCATGGCGCTGGCCCGGCGGCTGGTGGCGGACCTGTCCGCCCCCATGACCGCCGACGGTCACGAGGTGGCCGTCGGCGCCAGCGTCGGAGCGGCGTGGAGCCCGGACGGGCAGGCCGAGGCCGACGTGCTGCTCCACGAGGCCGACACCGCCGTCTACCGCGCCAAGGCGGGCGGGCGCGGGTGCGCCGTGCTCTTCGACGAGGCGCTGCGGGCCGAGGTCGCAGCCCGCGCCGCCCTGGAGGCGGACCTGCGCGCCGCCCTCGCCGCCGACCAGCTGGACCTGCACTACCAGCCCGTCCTCGACCTGCGCGCGGGCCGCGCCGACGGCCTGGAGGCCCTGCTCCGCTGGAACCACCCGCAGCGGGGCCCGCTGCAGCCGGAGGAGTTCGTGCCGCTGGCCGAGCGGTCGGAGCTGGTCTGCGACCTCGGCCGCTGGGTGCTCCGCACCGCCGCCGCCCAGCAGGCCGCCTGGGCCCGCGCGCGCGGTGACCACGGACCGATCGTCGGCGTCAACATCGCGCCCCGGCACCTGGCCAGCTCCGCCGTGGTCGACGACGTGGCCCAGGCCCTGCAGGCGGCCGGCGTCCGGCCGGGGCGCTTCGTGGTGGAGGTCACCGAGACCGACGTGGTGGGGTCAGGCCCCTCCGTGGAGCACCTCCAGGCGATCCGCGCCCTCGGCGTGCTGGTCGCCATCGACGACTTCGGCACCGGGTACACCTCGATCGGCCAGCTCCGCAGGCTGCCCTGCGACCTGCTGAAGATCGACAGGTCGCTGGTCACCTCCCGCGAGCCCGGAGCGCTGGAGCTGCTGGCGCTCGCGGTGCGCGCCGGGCACGCGGTGGGCGCGCTGGTGGCGGTCGAGGGCGTCGAGACCCGCGAGCACGAGGCGGTGGTGCGCGCCGCGGGGGCTGACCTGGGGCAGGGGTGGCTGTGGAGCCGGGCGCTGCCGGCCGCCGAGCTCGACGACCTGGTCGTCTCCGGAGGGCGGCCGGCGCTCCTGCCGTCGGTGCTGCGGGCCCCCGCCGCGGGCTGAGGTGCTCGGGTGTCGTGGGAGTCACACCCGCTGCACTGGGCGCATCGTTGCACTGAGTGCATGATGTGGGGGTGATGCTGGTGCCCCACGACCGGCGGGCCGCCCTCAAAGCGCGTCACCGCGCGGCGATCGTCACCGCCGCCCGCCAGCTGCTGGACGAGCGCGGCGCGGCCGGCTTCACCACCGACGACCTCGCCGCCCGCGCGGACGTCTCGCGCCGCACGGTGTTCAACCACTTCTCCCACCTCGAGGACGTCGTGGTGGCCTGCGTCGAGGGGGAGCTGGAGACCGCCATCGCCGCCGTGGAGGCGGACCTGGCCGCCTCCGCCGAGCGCCCCGGACCCCTGGACGACCTCGTGGCGACGCTCAGCACCCCCGCGGTGACCACCACCCTCAGCTGGCTCGGGCGCGCCCTGTCCGCGCCCGGCCGCGAGGCCGCCGCGGAGCGGGTCCGCCTGCGGGCCATGCACCGCTTCGGCGCGGGCGCCGCCGAGCGCCTGGCCGAGCGCTACCCCGGCACCAGCCCCCTCGAGCTGGTCCTGCTCACCACCACCGTCATGAACGGCATGGCCGTGGTGGCCGAGACCTGGCTCGAGGAGACCGGGGGGACGCTCGACGAGGGCGGCCGACGCCGCTGGGCGGACCTCCTGGACGTGCTCTTCGCCGCCGTGCGCCACGGCTTCGTGCCGCGCGCGGCACCCGTTCCCGCTTCTCGACCGACGGAAGGCTCCTGACGTGGCCCGCTGGCTGTACGCGCTCGGCTCCCTCGCCGCGCGCCGCCCCCGCACGACCATCGGCACCTGGCTGGTGCTCCTCGCCCTCGGGGTGACCGGGTACCTCACCCTCGGCGGCACCCTGTCGTCCACGGTGAGCCTGCCCGGGACGCCGACGGCGAGGGTCGCCGCGCAGCTGCAGCAGGAGTTCCCCGACGCCAGCGGCGGCAGCGGCACGGTGGTCTTCCACGCCGAGGACGGTGGCGCCCTCACCGACGCCCAGCGCGCGCAGGTCTCCCAGCTGCTGGAGCGCGTGGCCACCACCCCCGGCGTCGAGGGCGTGGTCGACCCCTTCACCACCACCGCCCAGCGCGAGCAGCAGGCGGCCCAGCTGGAGGACGGGCAGCAGCAGCTGCAGGCCGCCCGCGCCCAGCTGGACGCCGGCCAGGCCCAGCTGGACGCCGGCCGCGCCCAGCTGCAGGCGCTGCCGGCCGCGGCCCAGCAGTCCCCCCGGGTGCAGGCCCAGCTCGCTGCGCTCGAGCAGCAGCAGTCCCAGCTCGACGCCAGCCGCGCCCAGCTGGAGGACCAGGCCCGCCAGGCCGACCTCGGCAGCCGCCTGCTCGCGGTGTCCGAGGGCGTGCGCCAGGTCTCGCAGGACGGCGGCACCGCCCTCGGCGTCGTCCAGTTCTCCCTGCCGCAGGACGAGGTGACCCCCGAGACCAAGGAGGCCGTGGTCTCCCAGCTCGAGGGCGCCGACCTGCCGGGCGTGCAGGTGGCCCTCAGCCAGGAGCTGGTGCAGGAGGTGCCCGAGGTCTTCGGCCCCGGTGAGGCGGCGGGCCTGGTGATCGCCGCCGTCGCGCTGCTCGTGGTGCTCGGCACGGCGGTCGCCGCGGCCGTGCCGATCGTCTCCGCCCTGGTCGGGGTGGGGGTCGGGGTGACCGCTGCCCTGTCCCTGTCCGGTGTCGTCGACATGATCTCCGTGACGCCCGTCCTCGGCGTCATGCTCGGCCTGGCGGTGGGCATCGACTACTCCCTGTTCCTCATCAACCGCCACCGCCGCCAGCTGCTGCACGGGATGCCGCTGCGCCCCTCGATCGCCCTCGCCACCGGCACCGCCGGCAACGCCGTCCTCTTCGCGGGCCTGACGGTCGTCATCGCCCTGGCCGCGCTCAACGTCACCGGGATCGGGTTCCTGGGCCTGATGGGCACCGTCGGCGCCTTCTGCGTGCTCGTGGCCGTGGCGATGGCCGTGACGTTCACCCCCGCCGTGCTCTCCCTGCTCGGGGCCCGCGTGCTGCGGCGCAAGGAGCGCGCGTTCTACGACCGGCACGACGCCGCCGCGGAGCGGCAGCGCCACGACGACGACGAGGCGGAGGAGGCCGCCCAGGCGGCGCTCAGGCCCATGAGCACCGGCCGCGCCGTCCTCACCGTGGTGCTGGGCGTGGCCGTGCTGGGCCTGCTCGCCGTGCCCGCCGCCTCGCTGCGCCTCGGCCTGCCCGACGGCTCCTCGGAGTCGAGGGACTCCACCCAGTACCAGGCCTTCGAGCTGACCCAGCGCGCCTTCGGCGAGGGCGTCAACGGCCCGCTGCTCGTGGTGGCCGACCTGGCACAGCCGGTCACGGGCACCGACCAGCTGGCCGAGCAGGTGCGCATCGCCGAGCAGCTCAAGGGCCTGCCCGACGTCGCCGCCGTCGCCCCCGTCGGCGCCTCCGCCGACCAGCGGCTGCTCGCGTTCCAGGTGGTCCCTGCCGGTGGCCCGACCGACGAGTCGACCGAGGCTCTGGTCCAGGACATCCGCGACCTGCCCGAGGGCTACGGGGTGGCCGGGGTGGCCAGCGGCAACATCGACGTCTCGGAGAAGCTCGCCAGCGCGCTCCCCGGCTACCTCGGCCTCGTGGTGGGCCTGTCGCTGCTCATCCTCGTGGTCGTCTTCAGGTCCCTGCTGGTGCCGCTCACGGCGACGCTGGGCTTCGTGCTGTCGCTGTTCGCCACGCTCGGGGCGATCACCGCGGTGTACCAGTGGGGATGGCTCGCGCCGGTCTTCGGCGTCACCACGCCGGGACCGGTGCTGAGCTTCCTGCCGACGATCGTCATCGGCATCATGTTCGGGCTGGCGATGGACTACCAGCTCTTCCTCGTCTCCGGCATGCGCGAGGCCTACGCCCACGGCGCGAGCGCCCGCACCGCCGTCACCGCGGGCGTCAAGGCCGGGCGCCGCGTGGTGGTGGCCGCGGCGATCATCATGATCTCGGTCTTCGCCGGCTTCATCGGGTCGGACTCGGTGATCATCCGGTCCTTCGGGTTCGGCCTGGCGTTCGGCGTGCTGGCCGACGCGTTCGTGGTGCGCCTGCTCGTCATCCCCGCGGTGATGCACCTCCTCGGCCGCAGCGCCTGGTGGCTGCCGCGCTGGCTGGCCCGGGTGCTGCCCGACGTCGACGTGGAGGGCGCGTCCCTCGAGCGCTCCCACGGCAGGGCTCCGGCCGCGGACGCCGCGGAGGCTGCTCCGACCAGGTGAGGCTCCCGCGGGGTGCCCATGACGTGCTGCGCCGCTGCCCTCCACGGGCCGCCGCGGCGCGTCGAGCACGGGGGAGCCGCCGCGTCCGCGGCGCCGGGGAGGAGCCCACCGTGAAGCACACCGCCGTCGTCGTGCCCGCTGCCGTGCTGCTGGCCGTCGCGGGCGCAGCAGCCGCCTACGCCGAGCCGGGCGACCCCGCCCGCGGCACGGCGGCCACCGCCGAGGTCGCAGCCACCGCGGACGTCGCGGAGACCGCACCGACCGCCGAGCGGGCGACCACCGCCGACCGCGCCGACACCGCCGACACCGCTGACACCGCTGACACCGCCGACACGGCGGCCACCGCTGACCGGGCGGCCACCGCGTCGACCGCCGACACCGCCCCCGTGGGCACCGCCGGCAGCACCGCGGGCCTCGCGCTGACCGCCTCGGTGGCGGGCACCGGAGCGACGGCCTCCGTGGCCGGCACGGGCGTCGCCGGGGTCGCGGGTGCGGTGGGAGAGGTCGGCACCGCCGGCGTGGCCGGCACGGCCGGCGCCGTCGGCACCACCGCGGGCGTCGCGGGGACGGCTGCCACCGGGACGGCCGGGACCGTCGCCACGACCGCGGCCACCGGCACCGCCGGCGCGGTGGGGACGGTCGGGACGGTGGCCGGCGTGGCCGGCACCGCGACCACAGCGGCCACCGGGACCGCGGGCTCGGTGGGACTGACGGCCTCCCTGGCCCCGCAGGGCCTCACCGCCGCGGTCGCCCTCTGACCGTGCTCAAGGCGCGCACCTGCGGCGCCGAAGCACCCAGGAGAGACCTGCGTCCCCGCTCGGTGGACGCGCCCACCGCCGGGGAGGACGTCGACGTGGAGCAGCTCGTCACAGCGCACCGCGCGACGCGCGAGCCGTCGGGCTGGGGCGTCGCCGACCTGCGCGAGCTGCTCGCCGGAGGACGCTCGGCGGGGGAGCTGCTGGTGCGCTACCAGCCGGTGGTCCGCACCTGCGACGGCGAGCCCCTGGCCGCCGAGGCGCTGGTGCGCTGGCGCCGGCCCGACGGTTCCCTCGTGGCGCCGGACGGCTTCGTCGGCGTGGCGGAGGCCCACGGCCTGGGCGCAGCTCTCGACGAGCTGGTGCTGCACGAGGCGCTGCACCAGGTGCTGCGCTGGGACGCAGCCGGCGTCCGCGTGCACCGCGTGGGCGTGAACCTCGGGCGCAGCAGCATCGAGCGCCCCGACCTCGTGGAGGCGGTCGCCCGCGCCTGCGCCTGCGCCGGGACGGGACCGGACCGGCTGGTGCTGGAGGTCCTCGAGCACGAGCGGCTCCACCTCGACGACGGGGTGCTGGACCGGCTGCAGGCCCTCGCCGACGCCGGGACCACCCTGGCCGTGGACGACTTCGGCTGCGGCTACGGCGACGTGGGCCGCCTCGCCCAGCTCCCGGTCGGGCTGGTCAAGCTCGACCGCTCGCTGCTGCCGGGGAGCGGCACGCCGCTGGCGCGCACCGCCCCGGACGCCGAGCGGCTGCTCGCGGCCGTCACCGCCCTGGCGCGCGGGGTCGGCGCAGAGGTGACCGCCGAGGGCGTCGAGACGCCCGAGCAGCGCGCCGCGTGCGCCCGCGCGGGCATCGGGCACCTGCAGGGCTGGCTGTTCGCCCCCGCGCTGGAGCCCGACGCCGTGGTGGACCTGTGGCGCTCGTACGCCGCCTCCGCGACGGCACCCGGCCAGGACGGCGGCGCGGCGCAGCCGCCGGAGCAGCAGCTGGCTGCGTCGTCGTCCTGATCCGGCTGCGCCGCGGGACGCACCCTCAGGAGGCGGTCAGCGGCGGCGCAGCACCAGCCGCACGAGGGTGCCGAGGACCGAGAGCACGGCCCCGGCGACGGCGAGCGGGCTGCTGGCGGGGGCGGTGGCGGACCGGGACACGGTGGGGCTCCTCGTCGAGCGGGGGACGGACGAGGGCGACGCTAGGGCCAGCGGTGCCGCCCCCGCTGCCGATCCGCTCGTCCGGAGCACGCCGCGGCGGCGCGCCGCGCCGACACGCCCGCCCTGCTCCGGGAGGGTGAGCCGGCGCACCCGCCCGGGCGACCGGGGCGGGCCGGCTCAGGCTCGGTGTGCTGCGTGCCGACACAGGAGGTGTGACCCAGCGCAGCGACGCTCTGAGGGGCGTGGAGCAGCAGCTCCTCGCCCTGGTCACGGTGCCCGGCCGGCCCGCCGCCGCGTCCGCGCTCACCGGACCGAAGCACCTCTTCCGCGCCGTCGCGTCCATCCAGCGCGACGGTGCCCCGCAGCCCCAGGTGGGGGTCGACTCCGACGGTGACCTGCAGGCCCGGTGGACGGTGGGCGCCACCGAGCTGGTGCTGACCGTCGAGGACCGCGGCGCCGGCTACCTGTGGGCGCTCGGCGCCGACGGCACCGAGCTCCTCTACGCCGAGTGGTCGCCGTCGGAGCAGCCGCTCGAGGTGTGGCGCAGCGCCTCCGACCTGCTCGCCGCACCGAGCCAGGAGCCCTGCGCGGCCTCCTGAGCTGCCGGTACCCGGTGGTCAGCCGGCCACGCGGGCCGCGAACGCGTCGGCGGTGCTCGAGGAGACCACCGACGGGCCGCCGAAGACCAGCGCCGAGGTGGGCCTGCCCGCCTTCGACAGGGCCGACAGCGCCGAGCCCACCGCGGGTGAGAGCGCGTCCGGCGGCGTCAGCAGCAGGGGGCCGTCGAGGTTGCCCATCGCCGCCGCCCCCGCCAGCGCGTCGGGCCAGTTGGTGCCGGTGGCCAGGCCCACGTCGTCGACGCGCGCCGCGCCGGTCGCGGCCGTGAAGCGCGCGGCGACCAGCCGCGCGGTGTCGTAGCGGTCAGCACCGACGATCGCGCGCTCCGCGCCGTGCCCGCTGGTGGCCGCCGCGGCCGGGCCGCCCACCGCCACGAGCAGCTCGCTGTTCGGGTCGTAGGTCTCCAGGTAGGCCAGCGTCGCCGCGGGCATCGTGGAGCCCTGCGTGAGGAGCACCACCCCGCCCGTGCGCGACGCCAGGGCCGCGACCGCCAGCCCGTCGGGGTAGTTCGCGCCGCTGGCCACGTAGACCGGCGCGCCGGGCACCGGGTCGTCCACGGCCGTCTGGGCGGCGATCTTCACGGCCGTCTCGTACCGGTCCGCCCCTGACAGCCGCGTCACGGTGTACTTGCTGCTCACCGCCTTCAGCGCGGTCTCCGCGGCGGCCGAGACCGCGCTGGTGCCGCCCAGCAGGTAGACGGTGCCCGTGGTGGTGGGCTTGGCGGTGGTGGAGGCGTCAGCCGCGGCCAGCGCCACCGGGGCGGCCGTCGTCGTCGCCGGGACGGCCAGCACCCGCCCGACCTCGGCGGCCACCTCGGCGTTGAGGGCCAGCGGGTCGGTCAGCAGCAGCGGTGCGCCGACGGCCGCGGCCAGGCGGGCGCCGGCCAGGGAGTCGGCGTAGCTGGTGGAGCTGGCGACCACCACGGCCCGCGCGCTGCCGGCGTCCGGGAACAGCTGCTGGGACACCTTCACCGCGGTGAGGACCCGGTTGCTGCCCTGGTAGCGGGTCAGCCCCGGGCCGGGCGCGGCGATCCCGCCGTACGGCACGACGGCCGCGGACGCCGGGGAGACCGGCGCCGTGCCGAAGGCGTTGGTGGCCGCCACCGTGAAGGTGTACGACGTCCCGGCCCGGAGCCCGGTGAACGTGGTGCTGAGCGTGCCCGCGGCCACGGACCTCGGCGTGCCGGCGGTGCCGCCGGCGGTGGGCGTGACGACGTAGCCCGTGACGGCCTCGCCGGCGGCGGTGCTGGCGGCGGGCGCGGCCCAGGTGACGGTGGCGCTGCCCTGGCCGGCGGTCGCGGTGGGCTTGGCGCTGGTGGCAGCGGGAGCAGCACCGACGGCGAGGGTCACCTCCTGGTCGTCGTGCGTGACGGAGTTGTCGGCGCGCACGGTGAAGGTGCACCGGCCCGACGTGGCGGGGGTGGCCGTCAGCACCCCCGTCGTCGCGCCGATGGCGCCCGGGCCGAGGCACGCAGGCGCTGCGCCACCGACGAAGGACCACGTGATGGTCGGCGTCCCGGTCGCCGTGAAGGTCCGGGTCAGCGCAGCGCCCCTCACCGCCGTCGTCGGAGGCGTCGAGGTGATGCGCACGGGGGCGGCTGCCGGTGGGGGTGGCGTCAGGGTGACCACCGCTGAGCTGCTCCCCGCGGCATCGGCGACCCAGACGACCCCCGAGCCGGAGACGGCCAGCCCTTCGACGTCGCGGAACCCGCCCGTGCCCACCGCGCTCGAGGTGCTGCCGCTGACCGCGGCGACGGACGTGGTGCTGCCCACCAGGACGTCACCGGACCCCGTCACGACGAGCGCGTCCGGCGCGGGCGTCGTCGCCGCCGTCGTGACGGCACCACCCGCCGACACGGAGCGCACGAGCCCGTTGCCGGTGTCGGCCACGAAGAGCGTCGACGAGCTGTCGACCGCGACCGCCTGCGGCCGGTCGAGCTGGGTCGTCGCGCCGGTGCCCGAGGACGCCGCGCCGGCGACGCCGGTCCCGGCGACGACGGTCAGCGTGGTCCCGACCACCTTCTCGACCTGGTTGTTGCCGGTGTCGGCGATGTACAGGGCGCTGGCGACGGGGTCCCAGGCCAGCCCCGTGGGCTCCTTGAGCGGAGAGCTGGCCGCCGGGCCCGGCTGCGGTGCGCCTCCCGGTGCGGCGCTGCCCGCCACGAGCGACAGGGTGACCGTCGCGTCGGCGACGGGCGCCGGTGTCGAGCCGACGCGGTTGTTGCCGGTGTCCGAGACGTACAGGGTGCTGCCGCCCAGGGCGAGGCCCCGGGGATCGCTCACGCCGCTCAGCGTGGTCGTCGCGACCAGGGCGCCGGTGCCCGAGAAGGTGAAGATCTTGCGTGCCGCGCCGTCGAGCACGTACGCGCGGCTGCCGTCCGGGGCGACGGCGACGGCGTCGGCGTCCGTCAGGGTGCTCGTCGGCACGGGGACGGTGGCCTGGGTGTACGACGGGACGGCCTGGGCCGGCGGGGTCGCGCCCGTGAGCGCCGCAGCGACGAGCGCAGCGGTCACCGCAGCAGGCGCCCACCGCCGGGGCCGGGGCGTCTGCGGGCACTCCACAGGTGAGATCGTCCGCGAGGACGGGCGTCCGGCGGGGGAGCGACACGCGCTCGTCGTCGTCCTCTCCGGGAAGCGCCGGTCGGAGGCCGGTGGTGCGGGACGCGGGACGGCGGGTGACGATCAGGGGGTGCAGCTGGACCTCGACGACGTGCCCGTGACCACCCTGTCCGGCGAGGAGACGACCTTCGGGCAGCTCCGGGGCGGCGGGGCGGCGCTGGTGGTGAACGTGGCTTCGCGGTGCGGTCTCACGCCGCAGTACGAGCAGCTGGAGGCGCTGCAGCGCACCTACGGCGAGCGCGGCCTCACGGTGGTGGGCTTCCCCAGCAACCAGTTCCTCCAGGAGCTCGGCTCGGAGGAGGCGATCGCCGAGTACTGCTCCACCACGTGGGGCGTGACCTTCCCGATGTCGGAGAAGGTCAAGGTCAACGGACGCAGCGCCCACCCGCTCTACCAGCGGCTGACCACCGTGCCGGGGGCTGACGGCAAGGCGGGGCGGATCTCGTGGAACTTCGAGAAGTTCGTCGTCGCGGCCGACGGGACGGTCACCCGGTTCAGCCCCCGCACCCGACCCGACGACCCCGCGGTGCTCGCCGCCGTGGAGGCGGCCCTGCCCGCCTGAGGCGCGGCGTCGGCCGGCTCAGGGCAGGGAGAGGGCCAGCCGGGCGGTGCGCTCGGCGAGGTCGCTGACCCGAGACCCGTCGAAGCCGGACAGGGCGGACCTCACGGTGTCGTGCAGGGGGTCGACGAGGTGCCGCGGCAGGCCCGCCGTCCCGGCCCAGCCAGCCGGCCAGGACCCGGTCGCGGACGTCGTCGTCGGTGAGGGCGGGCCGCTGCTCGGCTGGCGCCGCGCTCGGCAGCGCCTCGAGCACCTCCTGCGCGCCCTCGGGCTCCTCGTAGGCCCAGCCGGCCGAGCGCGGCAGGTCGGCGAGGCCGTCGACGAGGCCCCACCAGCGGCCGCGGTCGCGGGGGTCGGTGGCGTCGGCGGCGCGGACCACCGCACCGACCGCGGCGGAGTCGTGCCCGGACTCCAGCTGCTGGTCGACCTCGGCCCAGAACACCGTGCGCGGGTCGGTGGGGTCGAACTGCGCGTCGAGCTCGGTGGCGAACAGGCCGTCGTCTCGCGCTGCGGGGGCCACGTCCCCACGCTGCCACGACACCGCGGAGGCGGGAAGGTGCTCGGGAGGCCCGTGATCACGGGTGGGGGAGGGGGTCAGACCAGGAGCAGGGCGACGGCGGACAGCGCCGTCAGCACCAGCGTGAGGTTGGTGAACAGCTGCTGGGGGACCCGGCGCAGCACCTTCACCCCGACGAACGCGCCGACGAGCAGCGCCGGCACGAGCAGCAGGTCGAGCAGGAGCGACTGGGGGTCGATGAGGCCCAGCTGCACGCTGAAGGGCACCTTGGTGACGTTGACGATGGCGTACAGCCACGCGGCGGTCCCGACGAACGCCATCTTGCTGACGCGCATCACGAGCAGGTACATCGAGGAGATCGGGCCGGCGGCGTTCGCGACCATGGTGGCGAAGCCCGCGCCGCCGCCGGCCAGCGCCGCCGTGACGCGCCGGCGCGCCGGCCCCCAGGTCTCCGGCCCGGAGGGCGCCGTGACCACGCCCGGCTCCTCGGTGGGCGCGGCCGGCCGCAGCAGCGAGCGCAGCTGCATCGCCGCGAGCACGAGCAGGAGCACGCCGAGGAAGCGGCGCAGGACGACGTCGTCCACCGAGTCGAGGAAGACGACGCCGAGCAGCAGCCCGCCGATGAGGTAGGGCAGGAGCCTGACCAGCAGCTTCCAGTCGGCGTGTCGGCGGTAGAGAGACACCGCGATGACGTCGCCGACGATGAGGAGCGGCACGATCGCGCCGGTGGAGGCCCGGGTCGGCAGCACCAGCGCGAAGATCACCGCCACGAGGGTGCCCAGGCCGGAGAACGCGGTCTTGGAGAAGCCGATGACCAGGCCGCCCAGGGCCAGCAGTGCCCAGTCGAACGCGGTGAGGGTCGAGAGGTCGATGCTCACCGGGCGCTCACCGCTTGACCCTAAGGGGTGGTCGGTTTCTGTCGGTCCAGCAGCGGGTCAGCACCTCGTCAGCGGGGTCAGCACCGGGTGAGGGCCGCGGCGGCGTCGGAGACCGACCGGGTGCCGCCCAGCACCGTGGTCGTCGTGGCGCCCAGCTTCTCCACCTGGTCCACCGCCACCCCCGGCGCGCACGTCGGCTGCACCAGCAGCAGCGGCGCGCGCAGCGAGACCGCCAGCGGCCCGCCGGTCAGGGCGTCGGGGAAGTCGGCGCCCGTGGCGAGCACCACGCCCCCGGCGCCCTGGGGGGTGGAGGTGCCGGCCACCAGGGCCGCCGTCTCGTAGCGGTCCGCCCCGGCCAGCCGCTCCACGGCGGCACCGGGCACCGCCGAGGCGACCTGGCTCACCACGGTGCCGGAGATGCCCCCGCCGAGCACGTACACCCGGGTCGGCTCGAGCGCGTCCAGGGCGCCCAGGGTGGGCCCCGACAGCGTGCCCGGGTCGGTGAGCAGCAGGGAGCCACCCAGCCGGGCGGCGGCCGCGGCGCCGGCGAGGGCGTCGGGGAAGTCGAGGCCGGTAGCCAGGAAGACCGGGCCGCTCGTGCTGCCGGAGTCCGCCGCGGTGGCCGCGGCCACCGCAGCGGAGGTGGCGTAGCGGTCCTCGCCCTGGACCCTGTCGACGGTGGTGGCGTAGGAGCGCAGCTGCCCCAGCACGCCGTCGTCCACGGCCCTCGCCCCGCCGACCACGGTGATCCGCGCGGGGGACAGGCGGCGCAGCTCGGCGGCCACGGTTTCGGGCAGGGCACCGCTGGCGGGGACGAGGACGACGGGGGTCGGTGCGCCGGCGCGCCCCGCCGCGGTGCCGGCGGCCAGGGCGTCGGGGAACGCGGAGCCGGAGGCCACGAAGACCCGCTGCCCGCTGGCGGGGGTCTTCACCAGCGCGCCGGAGACCGCGGCGGCGGTGCCGTACCTGTCGTCGCCCTGCAGGCGAGCGCTGACGGAGGCGGCGGGCGCCTGCCAGTGCTCCTGGCCCGCGGTCGCCACCGACACCTGCGCCGTGACGGAGCCGTCGGCGTTGTTCGTCGTGCGCACGGCCACACCGCCGGCGGCACTGGTGAAGGTGGTGCCGGGCGCCACCACCACGTTGGAGTCGGTGCCCGTGGTGGGCGTGGGGTCGAGCAGGAGGGTGCCGCCGTCGTCGTTGGCCTTGAGCACCCGCAGGCCGTAGGTGACGCGCGTGGAGCCGCCCCAGCCGTAGGTGTCACGCCCGGCGCCGGCGCGGACCTCGAGGTCGTACACGTCCCCGCTGCGGGGGTCGGTGACCAGCACCGAGCGCAGCCCGGACAGCGCCGACAGCGGCTGGACGGTCCAGGTGGTGGTGCCGGTGGAGGTCACGGTGGCGCGCCCCCCCGAGCCGAGCAGGCCCATCCGCGCCAGCTCGAACGCCGAGGCGCTGCCCGTGGCCTGGACCGGCGTGCCGTCCGAGCGCGCCGCAGCGCTGGACATCACGTCGGTGCGGTCGCCGTACTCCTGCACGCTGCAGGAGCGGTAGCTGGCGGAGGTGCCGACGGCCTCGTCCACCGCCGAGCCGCACTGCAGCCGGTTGGCGTGCAGCAGCGACATGTTGTGCCCGAGCTCGTGGGCGATGGCCGGCCAGCTGGCGTCGGTGACGTAGGTGACGCCGCCGGCGCCCGGGGAGGCGCCGACCGAGCCGAGCCCGTAGGAGCAGCCCGAGGCGTACGCCTGCGGCGGCAGCAGGAGCAGGAGGTGCTTGCCGGCGCCCTGGGTGAAGCCGGAGCGCTGGGCCGCCTCGGACCACAGGGCGTTGGGGTCGGAGCAGCCCAGGGAGCTGGAGTAGCGGGTGACGGCGCCGTCGCGGCGGAAGCCGACGGCCCCGCCGGTCTGCTCGCCCCAGTAGTCGCTGACGGACGTCAGCAGCGAGTCGACGGTCGCGTCGCTGTAGTAGGAGTCCGAGCCGCCCAGCATCGAGACGGCCACCACCGTCACCGGCTGTGAGGACGTCACGCCGGTGGCGACCGGAGTGGTGGCCGCCACCACCTCGGCGGCCACCGGGGTGGCGGTGGCGGCCGCGGCGACGGCGCTCGCGCCGGCCAGCGGCGACGACGCGGCCGCCGACCTGCCGGTGGCGGCGTCGAGCGCCTGCTCGCTGATGGCGGTCGTGGCCGACGCGCGCCCGTCGGGCACCGCGTCGAGGCGCTCGCCGTCCTCCACCGCGCGGACGACCGGCTCGGGGACCTCGACGCGCACGGTGACGGCGCTGCCCGGGGCCACGTCGGCGACGGCGCTGGCGCGCAGCGGCACCCACACGCCTCCGACCTGCAGGTAGGAGGCCACGGGGTCGAGCCGGCGGGCGGGCCCCAGCGCCGGGCCCATCGCCCCGCCGAGCGAGGCGGCGGCCTGGCGGCGGGCGGCGTCGAGCGTGCCGCCGCGGGTGTGGTCGACGTCGGCGAGCACGCGCAGGGTGCCGCTGATCAGCGCGGTCGGAGCGTCGTCGTCGACGGTGTCCGCGGCCGCCGGGGCGGCGGGGCCCGCGGCGGTGGAGGCGCTCAGGTCGTCCGCCCACGCCGGGAGCACGAAGGCGCCAGCGCCCAGCAGGCCTGCGGCGGCCGCGGTAGCCGTCGTGGCCAGTGCGGGCAGGGCGCGGCGCATCAGGACCTCCGGGAGGGGTGGACCTTCACCGTAGGTAGCGACCGCTGGAGATCGCGGGAGAACACGCCCACGCGCGGGAGGTTCAGCGACCTCCCGGGGAGACCGGCTCGCTCACACCGCCGGCGTCAGGCGGTCAGGCCCGGGGCGAGGTGCTCCTCGAGCTCCGCGGAGAGCGCCTCGAGGCCCACTCCGCGCTCGGCGAGCAGGGACGCGAGGTCCTCACCGGCCTCGAGACGGGCCTGCAGCGCCGAGGCGTCCGTGTCGAGCAGGGCGCTCAGCGCCGACAGTGCAGCCGTCCGCGCGCAGAAGGAGTGGGGCGTGCTCATGGGGACCTCCTCGGGCGCCGGACCGTCCGACAGGGTGTCCATCGGCCGGATGACGCCCGGTCTTGATCCCCGGGGTGCGGCGGGGTCTGCGTCAGCTGCTGATGACGTGGCAGGAGGTGGCGCGCGCGACGTCCTCGCCGTTGACGTAGAGCGTGACGCAGGCCCGTCCCGGCGTGACGTCTACCGGCATCGTGGGGTTGGTCAGGCGGATGCCGAGCGTCCGGCAGCCGGACAGCTTGTCTACCTCCGTGGGAGCGCTCTTCCTCCCGGCGGTGTTGGTGAAGGTGAAGACGACCCTCGCGTCGCAGAAGAGCTTGTCGCGCATCGCGGCCCAGCCGGCGCAGTCGACCGTGGCGGTCTGCGCCGTGATGTTGACGCCCTCGCCGGTGATGCTGTGGATCAGGGCGCAGCCATAGGGCACCGACTTGATCCCGGTGGACGTCGTGTAGCTGAACGGTGCGATGGGTGACGCTCCGTACGCGGAGGCCTGGGCGGCGCCGGCACCGGCGACACCGAGGGCTCCCGCGGCGGCGAGCGTCACGACTGCGCGGAGGGCGCGGCGCATGGGAGGCCTCTCGTCTGAACGGTTGAGGACTTGATAGTCGAGGGCGGTCGCCCTCGGCAAGTGGCGATCAGCGTGGCGGTCCAGAACCGCCGCAGCGTGCACAGCCGGTGACGCGGCGTGCTGGGCGCACCCCGGGTGGGGGTGCGTACGGTGCACCTCGTGCGCACGGTCGTGGTCACCCGCGCCTTCGCCCCCGAGCCGGCCGCCGCCGCCTGGCGGCAGGCGGCGCTCGCCCGCGCCCTCGCGGGCGCCGGCCACGCGGTGGAGGTGCTCACCTCCCGGCTCCCGGCCGGGGTTGCCGACCGGGCCGCGTCCCCTGCCGAGGGTGACCCGGCGGTGCGGGTGCGCCGCTGGCCGGTGCTGCGGGACGCCACCGGCAACGTCCGCGGCTACGTGCAGTACGCCAGCTTCGACCTGCCCGCCGCCCTGAGGCTGGCCGCCCGCGTCCTCGGGCCGCGCGGGGCCCGGCCCGACGTCGTCGTCGTCGAGCCCCCGCCCACCACGGGACTGGTCGTGCGGCTCGTCTGCGGGCTGCGCCGCGTGCCGTACGCCTACTACGCCGCCGACCTGCTCTCCCTGGCCGCGGCGGAGGCCGGCCTGCCCGGGCCGGCGCTGCGGCTGCTCACCGCCCTGGAGGCCTGGGTGCTGCGCGGCGCCGCGCGCGTCATGACCGTGGACGAGGGGTACGCGGAGCGGGTGCGCGCGCTCGGCGTGCCGCCGGAGCGGGTGGTGGTGGTCGGCACCGGCGTCGACACCGACCAGCTGCGCCCGCCGGCCCCCGGGGACGACGTCGGGGACGACGCCGGCGACGACGACCCGCCGGCGTTCGTCTACGCGGGCACCATGTCGGAGGTGCAGGGCGCCGGCGTGCTGGTGGACGCCCTGGCCCGCGTGCTGCCCGAGCACCCCGGCAGCCGCGCCGTCTTCTACGGCGGCGGCGTGCAGGCCGCCGCGCTGGCCGAGCGCGCGCGGGACCTGGCGCCCGGGCTCATCGCCTTCCCGGGGCTGGTGGCGCCGTCGGTGATCGCCCGGGCCACGGCGACGGCCCGCGCGGGGCTGGCCAGCCAGCGGCCCGACACCGCCTACGCCTTCGCCTTCCTCGTCAAGCCGCTCGCCGCCACCGCGTGCGGGGCTCCCGTCGTGTACGCGGGGGCCGGGCCCTTCGCGCAGCTCGTGGGGGAGCACCGGCTGGGCTGGGCGGTGCCGTGGGACGTCGACGCCGTGGCCGCCGCGCTGCGCGAGGCGCTCGAGCGGCCCGCCCCCACCGCGCAGGAGCGTGCCCGGCTGGTCGCGTGGACCCGCGAGCACCACTCGCTGCGCTCCGTCGCCCGGCGCGCGGCTGCCGCCGTCGAGACCGCCGCCGCGCACCGGTCCTCGCGATGACGGGCAGGTCACCCGCCGCGGTGTTCGTGCTCTCCCAGGCCACGCCGCTGCGCGGCATGGAGCGCGCCGCCGCCGACACCGTGGCCGCCCTGCAGGCCGACGGACTCGACGTGTCGCTGCACGCCCTGGTCACCCGCCCGCGCACCGGGCGGGTGGGGCGGCTGCTCGACCTGGCGGCCTCCTTCGCCGCGGCCCGCCGCCTCGTGCGGCAGCCGGGCCCGCCGCTGGTGCTGGTCGGCATCTGGGTGGGGCTGCGGGTGCTGCCGTTCCGCCGGCCCTGCGACCGCGAGGTGGTCGCCTGGGAGCACTCCCTCACCCGTGAGCGGCGCGCCGCCCTGCGCTCCTTCGACGCGGTCGCCCGGCTCGTGCTGCCCCTGTACGCCCGCCGCGCCCGCCGGGTGGTGGCGGTCAGCGCCGCGGTCGCGACGGCGCTGGCGGAGCAGCCGGGGGTGGGTGGGCGCGTCGTCGTCGTCGCCAACCCGGTGGGGAAGGACCCGCTGACGGGCACCGGCCGGCGCGAGCCCGCGCCGGTGCCCGCCGGTGGCCGGCTGCTGGCCGTCGGCGGGCTGGAGCCGCTGAAGAACCCCGAGCTCGCGCTGGAGGCGCTGGTGATGGTGCCCGGCGCCCACCTCGACGTGGCTGGCGGAGGAGCGCGGCTGCCCGCCCTGCGCCGGCGGGCCGAGGAGCTGGGGGTGGCCGGCCGGGTCACCTGGCACGGCCACACCGACCGCGTGCCGGAGCTGCTCGACGCGTGCGACGCGGTGATCCACACCTCACGCTCGGAGACGTTCGGCTACGCGCTGCTCGAGGCGGCCGGGGCGCACCGGCCCGTGGTGGCGGTGGCCACCGAGCAGGCCCGCCACCTCATCCCCTCCCTGGTCCCGGGGACGACGACGGCCGCCGACGCGGCCGCCCTCGCCGCCGCCGTGCGCGCGGTGCTGGCGGCGCCGCCGCCGGTGGCCGAGTTCGCGGCAGCGGACGCCGCGCGGGAGCGGGCCTACGGGCGGGAGGCCCTCGTGGCCGGCTGGCGCGCGGTGCTCGATCCGGGCGAACCGGGCTCACGGGGCCTGCGCGCGCCGTAGCGTCACCTGGCGTGGCCGGAGCTGACGTCGACGCGCGCGACGGGGCAGCGACCACGGGCGCCGTGGTGGACGGCAGCACCTCGGGGCTGCGGCGCAGCAGCGCGAGCATGCTGCTCGGCCACGGCGGTCGCGCCGCCTTCGCCGGTCTGACGTTCCTGCTCGTGGCGCGCGAGCTGGGCCCCGCGGGCTTCGGCGCCGTGAGCGCGGTCATGGCCGCCGCCGCGCTGGCCCTGCCGTTCGCCTCCCTCGGGGCGGTGCACCTGCTGGTCAGGTCCGCCGTGCGCTCGCCCGAGCGCCTGCCGGGTGCGTTCGCCGGCGCCGCGGCCGTCACCGCGGGCGGCGGGCTGCTCGCGACGGTGCTCGCCGCCGCGGTGTGCGTGCTCGTGGTGCCGTCGGTGCCGCTGCCCGCCGTGCTCGCGCTGCTCGTCGCCGACCTGGTGGGCTCCGCCCTGCTGGAGCTCGCTGCCGGCGTGCAGGTGGCGCGGCACCGGGCGATGTCGGCGGCGCAGGCGCAGCTGGTCTTCCACGGGCTGCGGTTCGCCGCGGCGGTCGCCCTGCTGCTGACGCCGGCCGGGCTCACCGTGGGCGGCTGGGCGGCCGCGTACGCGGCGACGTCGCTGGTGGGCGGCGTCGCGGCCGTCGTCGTCGTGAGGGGGCAGCTGGGGCGCGGCGGCGCGGGGGTGGCCTCCGAGGTGCGGTGGCTGCTCGGCCAGTGGCGCGACGGGTTCCACTTCTCCGTGGGGCTCGGCGCGCAGGCGCTCTACAACGACCTCGACAAGCTCATGCTCGCCAGGCTGGGGTCCGTGGCCGCCAACGGCGCGTACACGGCGGCGTACCGCCTGGTGGACGTGTCGCTGGTGCCGCTGCGGGCGGTGCTCGCCGCGGCCTACCCGCGCTTCTTCGCGGCCGGGGCCGCGGGGGGCGCGGAAGGGCTGCGGAGCGCTGTGGCGCTGGCGCGCAGCATCGCGCCCACCACCGTCGGCTGGTGCGCACTGGCGTCGGTGGCGCTGCTCGCCGGCGCCGACCTCGTGCCGCTGGTGCTGGGACCTGACTACGAGCCCGCCGTCGGGGCCCTGCGGTGGCTCGCGCTGCTGCCGTTGCTCAAGGTGGCGCACTACCTCGCCGCCGACGCCCTCACCGGCGCCGGTCAGCAGCGCGTGCGCAGCGCCTTGCAGCTCGGCGTGGCCGTCGGCAACGGGCTGCTGAACCTCTGGCTCATCCCCGCGTTCGGGCTGGCCGGGGCGGTGGCGGCGAGCCTCGTCTGCGACGGCGTGCTGGCGCTGGCCCTGTGGGCCGTGGTGTGGGGCCGGCTGCGCCGCCAGTGACCCCGGCCGGACCGTCCGGGCCGCCGCAGAGGGGGCGGCGGCCCGAACGGGCGGGGCGGTCAGCCGGTCAGCGCAGGGCGCCGCCGTCCTTCTGGGCCGCCAGGCGCTCGGCCTCGTCGGCGGGCACCTCGATGACGTCCTCCTTCTTCACCAGCACCCACTGGCTCAGGCGGGGCTTGCGCTCGGTGCCGGTCGTCGTCGACGACGACCGCCCTGCGGCGTAGCCGCCCGCGGCTCCAGCGGCAGCGCCCGCCCCCGCGGCCAGCGGGGTGGATCCCAGACCGGAGGACGAGCGGTCGTCACGACGGCCGACGTCCTCGCCGTCGGCGAAGCGGTCGTCGCGGGCCGCGGCGGTGTCCGTGCCGGTGCGGCCGTCCGTGCGGTAACCGTCCCGGACGTCGTCACGGCGGTCGTCGCGGCGGTCGTCGCGGCGGTCGTCGCGGCGGTCGTCACCGTTGAACGTGTCCTTGACCTTGTCCATGAAGCCGCGGTCGTCGTCGCGGCGCTCGTCCCGGTGGTCGTCCCGGTGGTCGTCCCGGTAGTCGTCGCGGCGGTCGTCGCGGCGGTCGTCGCGGCGGTCGTCGCGGTGACCGGCGGCGGCAGCACCGAGACCGGCGCCGGCGGCGCCGGCGGCGACGGCCGTGCCCGCGCCGCGACCGCGGTCGTCATCGCGGCGGTCGTCCCGGTAGTCGTCGCGGTAGCCGTCGCGGCGGTCGTCCGCGTAGCCGACCGGACGGTCGTCACGGCGCACGTCGTCGCGGCGGTCGTCCCCGTCCAGCTTGTCCTTGACCTTGTCCACGAAGCCGCGGTCGTCGTCGCGTCGGTCGTCGCGTCGGTCGTCCGCGTACCCGGCAGGACGGTCGTCGCGGTAGCCGTCGCGGCGGTCGTCGGCGTACCCGTCGCGGCGGTCGTCGTGGCGGGCCGCCGCGGCGCCCAGCCCCGCCCCCGCCGCACCCGCGCCTGCGGCGGCGCCGTAGCCGTCGCGGTCGCGGTCGCGGGCGTCGTCACGGGCGTCGTGCGCCGCCGAGCCAGCCGGACCGGCGTTGTTCACGCCGTAGTACTCGAAGAGGCGGTCCTCCTCGGAGATGTCCAGGTGGCCCTCGTCGTCGACACGCGGGGCGTCCTTGACCTTGGACTTGTCGTAGGGGACGCGCAGGTCGTCGCCGTCGAACTGGGCCTGCGCCAGCGGCACGAAGCTCTCGGAGGTGCCGAACAGGCCCGTCTGCACGGTGACCCACTCCGGCCGACCGGTCTGGTCGTCGCGGTAGACCGCGCCGGCCTTGCCGATCTTCTCCCCGTCAGCCCCGTAGACAGCAGCTCCGGGGATCCGCTCCACCTCAGCGTCGGTGATCATGGCCGCTCCTCGCGATCGTCGGACGGCACGCTCTGCTGCGCACCGCCTCCGGACTACCCCGCCGCGACCGCCCCACACGTCCCCCGTCCGCGCGACGACGACCTCGTCGGCGTGGCGCGTGCGTGTCGCCGGGTAGCGTCGAGGCGATGGCACCAGCGCAGCCCGCCCGCCCGCCCCGCGCCGTCCTCGCGGGGCTGCTGGTGGGGCTCCTGGCGCTGGGCGCCTGCTCCTCCGCAGCGCCGGGCACCTCCGGTGCGCCCGCCGGCGCCCCGGCCGGGAGCGCCTCACCCGGCACGAGCTCGGGCAGCCCGGAGCCCTCGCCGTCGTCGTCCCCGGTCGACCCCGACGTCGCCGCCGCGCAGCGCGCGCTGGAGCCGCTGGACCTGCGCGCCCGGGCCGCGCAGCTGCTCGTGGTCGGGGTCCCCGCCGACGACCTCGGTGCAGGCACCGCCCTGCTCTCCCAGGCCCCCTACGGCGGGGTCTTCATCGGCGGGCGCTCGACGGCGTCCGCCGCTGACATCGGCGCGGTCACCGCGCCCTGGGCCGACCGCGCCCGCCAGGCCGGCCAGCCGGTGCCGTGGGTGGCCGCCGACCAGGAGGGAGGCGCCGTGCAGACCTTCTCCGGTCCCGGCTTCGAGGACCTCCCGTCCGCCCGCGAGCAGGGGCGAGAGGCACCCGCTGCCGTGCAGGAGACCGCCCGCCGGATGGGGGAGTCGCTGCGCACGGCCGGCGTCACCCTCGACCTCGCCCCCGTCGCCGACGTCGTCCCGGCCGGCACCGCGCGCGGCAACGCGCCCATCGGGAGGTACGGCCGCGAGTACGGCGCCACCCCCGAGGAGGTGGTGGCCGACGCCGGCGCCGTGGTCGCCGGGCTCGGCGAGGCCGGCGTGGTGGCCACCGTGAAGCACTTCCCCGGCCTGGGCCGGGTGGCCGGCAACACCGACCACTCCACCGACGTCCGTGACACGAAGACCTCCGCCTCCGACCCGGACGTCGCGCTGTTCGGGCAGCTGGCGGCGCTGCCGCAGCAGCCGTTCGTCATGACGTCGTCGGCGGTGTACGAGCAGATCGACCCGAGCGCGCCCGCCGCCTTCTCCTCCACCGTGGTCACCGGGCTGCTGCGCGAGCAGCTGGGCGTGGACGGCGTGGTGATCTCCGACGACCTGGGGCGGGCCAAGGCCGTCGCCTCCGTGCCTCCGGCCGACCGCGCCACGCGCTTCGTCGAAGCGGGCGGCACGCTCGTGCTGACGGTGGACCCGGAGCTGGCGCCGACCATGCTCGAGGCGCTGGTGGCGAAGGCGCAGGCGGAGCCGGCGTTCGCGGACGCGGTGGACGCCGCGGCGCTGGTGGCGCTGGAGGCCAAGGCGCGCGCGGGGCTGCTGCCCTGACCGGTCTGCCCGTGCTGCTCGCCGTGCTGCCGGCGACGGCCGCGCTGCTGTGGGTGCCCGGTGCGCTGCTCGGGCGCGCGCTCGGCATGCGCCGCCGCTGGGCGCTGGCCGCGGCACCGGCGCTGACGTGGGGGCTGGTGGCGCTGGGTGCGGTGGCGGTGCCGCGCGCCGGGCTGCGGTGGACGACGACGACGGCGGCGCTCGTGCTCGCCGTCGCCGTGGGGGCTGCGCTGGTGCTGCGGCTGCTGCCCCGCCGGCGCCGGCCGCCCCGGCGACGCGCGCGGTCCGGGCGGCGCGGCGAGCCCGGGACCGGCGCAGTGCCAGCCGCTGCGGCTGTCGCGCTCGTGGCGCCGGCGACCGGGGTGGCGGTGGCGGCGGCGCTGGTGGTGGCCGTCGCGTGGCGCGCCGGGCACCGCCTCGGGGACGTCGCGCAGACCTGGGACGCCGTCTACCACGCCAACCTCACCACGCTCATCGCCGACACCGGCGACAGCGACCCCGTCAGCGCCCCCAGCGCTCTGGCCTCCGCCGGCTGGCGCGACGTCTCCACCTACTACCCGGACGCCCTGCACGCCCTCGCCGCCCTCGCGGTGCGCACCACGGGCGCGGGCTCGGCGGCGGTGCTCGACGTGCTCGCCGCGCTCGTGGCGGGGGCCGTGCTGCCCGTCGCGGTCGCCGCGCTCGCCGGCGCGCTCGCGCCGTCGCGGCGCAGCACGGCCGCGGCCGTGGCCGCCGTCGTCGCCGTCCTCCCCGTCGCCGCGCCCTGGGACCAGTGGTGGCGCGGGGTCTGGAGCTACGGCGCCGCACTGGCCACGGCCGTGCTCGTCGCGGCGCTCGCGGTGAGGGCGCTGGAGGGGCGGCTGGTGCCGCGGCGGCCGGTCTCGGCGGCAGCGGCCGTCCTGCTCGGGGTGGCGGGCGTCGCCGGGCTCCAACCGGCCGGCGTGGTGCTGGCAGGGGTGCTGGTGCTCGGGTGGGCGCTGTCGCGTCTGGCCCGGGATGTGCTGGGCGGCGGCGCGGCGGACGGCTCGGCGCCGACCCGGGCCGGGCTCGCCGGGCTCGCGGGCGCGGCGGTCGGCACGCTGCTCCTGCCGCCGCTGGTGCTGGCGCTGGCGCGCTGGTCTCCGGCGCTCGGGAGCCTCGCCGCCTACGACTACGCCACCCGACCGCCCACCTGGGCCGGAGCCGGCGAGGCGCTGGCGTCGGTGCTGGGCGGCGTGCGCCGCATCAGCGGCGGCTACGGCTTCGGCCTCCCGCCGCAGGGGGGGCAGTGGGTGCTCGCCGCCGCGGTGCTGGCGGCGGTGGTGCTGCTGGCCACCTCGCGGGCCGCGGCGTGGCTCGCGGTGGTCTGGGCGCTGGCCGTCGCGGCGGCCGTGGCGACGGTGGTCCCGGTGGGACCGGTGCTCGCGCAGGTGGTGGGACCGGCCGGCGCAGCGGCCGCGGACGCCCTGCGCTCGGTGACGCTCTTCTTCTACAACGCCCCGTTCCGCCTCATGGCCGTGGTGGCCGTGGTCGGCGCGGTGGCCGTCGGCGTGGCAGCGGCCCGCGCCGCTGAGCTGCTCGGGCCCCAGCTCGCCCGGGCGCGCGGTGCCCGGCGGACGGTGATGCGGGCGGGGGCCGGGGCCGCCGCGCTCCTGCTGGTGGGCAGCGCCGCGGTGAGCACCCTCGACACCGCGGCGCCGCGGCTGGCGGCCGGCTACGCGCCCCGGGTCACCGGTCCGGACCAGCGGGCCGTCATGGACCGGCTGGCGCAGGTGGTGCGCGACCAGCCGCTGCCCGCCGGGGCCACCGTGGCGAGCGACCCCGTGGACGGCTCCGCCTGGCTGTACTCCCTCCACGACCTCCCCGTGCTGTTCCGCCACTACGCCCCCGGGCCGCTCACGCCGGACGCGCAGCTGCTGCTGGCCCGCCTCGACGACGTCGACACCGACCCGGACGTCCAGCGGGCCCTGCGCGACCTGCGCGTCTGCTACGTCTACGCGGGCGGTGAGCCCGTGTACGCGTCGATGCAGCCGGCGCCGGGCTTCACCGACCTGGACCTGACCGCGTCGCTGGAGCCGGTCGCGCGTGCTGGCACGGCGTCGGCCTACCGGGTGCTGGTGCCCGGTACGCCCTGCGCACCCCGCTGACCGCCGGCCCCTCCGGGGGCTGGCCCACCCGGGCTGTTCACCTGGGGGGCTTACAGTCCGGCCATGGCCCTCGGGCAGCGCGGCGACGGAGCCGGCGACGTCGAGCTGCTCGACCTCGACCAGCCCGTCGACGACCTCGACGACGACGACGAGCGCGCCTCGCCGCCGCGGTCCGCACCTGAGCCCTGCCGGGGCGGTGGGTCGGCCTGGTCCCGCTGGCCGGAGGCGGTGCCCGGCTGGGCGCGCGGGCCGGCCGCCGTCGTCGTCCTGGTGCTCGCCGCGGGGCTCGGGGGAGCGGCCGTGGGCAGCTCCCACCGCGACGCCCTGGACCAGCAGGCCTCGCTGCAGCGCGCGCTGACCGTCGGCTCCGCCTTCGTGGCCGCAGGTGACGACCGCGGGGGCGTGCTGGCGGCCCGGGTGCACGTGGAGCTGGTCAACCACGCTGACACCGCCCTGGACGTGCAGCTGCAGGGCCTCTCCACGCCCCACCAGGGCACGGCGGCACCCCCCGAGGCGGTGGAGGTGGAGCAGGGCGCCGTGGTGGTGGCCCCGCTGGGCGTGCAGGTCGACTGCGCGGCGGTCCGCGACGACCCCCGCACCAGGCCGCCGACGGCGCAGCCCGCCTCGCCCTTCGACCTCGGCCCGTACCCGACCCCGGAGGCGAGCAGCCCCACGGTGGTGCTCGCCTCCGTGCGCCCGGCCGGCGGGGGGCAGGCCGTGGACGTGCAGCTGCCCGTGGTCGACTCCCTCGCCAGCTCCCTCGCCGAGCAGCTCGGGCAGGCCTGCGGCGCGTCCTCGGCGGGCCAGCTCCAGACCGGCTGGCTGTGGCAGGACGACGGCGGCCTGCGCGTCAGCGTCACCTCGCCCCCCGACGCCGCACCCGTGCGCCTGCAGCTGGACAGCACCGCGGGCCTGGACCCGACCTCGGACCCCCCGCTCCCCCGCGACCTGCGCCCGGGGGAGACGGCCGTCCTGGACCTCGAGGTGCACCCGCGCTGCGCCGTTGTCGGCGACGGGGCGCTGAGCCGGCTGGACCTGCAGGCGGTGGACGGCGACGGCACCACGACCTCGCTCGGGCAGGCCTTCGACGCGACCACGCCGGTGGCGGGGACGCCGCTGTGGCTGGCGCGGCAGGTGGCGCTCGCCTGCGGCTGACGGACCGGCGCGGAGCGCCCGCCGCCGACCGGCCTGCGCGTTCGCCCGCGCCGCGGGGTCGCTCCTGGTTACCGTCGGCGGGTGGTCGGCTGGTCGGGTGCGGTCGCGCCCGCCGCCGTCGCCGCCGCCGTCCTCGTGGTGCCGGGACTGCTGGTCGGGCGTGCCGCCGGCCTGCGCGGGCTGGTCTGGACCGGGGTGGCGCCCGCGCTGTCCACCGGGGTGGTGGCGCTGGCCGCGGTCGGCGCCGCCGTCGCCGGGGTGCGCTGGGGGCTGCTGCCGCTCGCGCTGGCCACCGCCCTCGCCGTCGTCGTCGCCCTGCCGGTGGGTCTGCTCACCGGCGGCCTCGGACGCGGGCGCGGCGTGGGCCACCGCGACGCCGCCGTCGCGCTCAGCGCGCTCGGCGGGCTCGTGGGGGGCGGTCTGCTCGCCGGGCGGCGCCTCACCTCCGCGCTGTGGGACCCCACCGCGGTCTCCCAGAGCTACGACGCGGTGTTCCACCTCAACGCCGTCCGCTGGGTGCTCGACACCGGCGACGGCTCCTCCCTGCACCTGGGACGCCTCACCGACCCCGGCGCGGCGACGTCGTTCTACCCGGCCGCGTGGCACGACGTCGTCTCCCTCGCCGCGATGACCACCGGCAGCCCCGTGGACGTGTCCACCAACGCCACCGCCCTCGCCGTCGCCCTGGTCGCGTGGCCGCTCGGGGTGGTGGGCCTCGTGCGGGTCGTCCTGGGCCGGCGCCCCGTGGCGCTGGCCGCGGCGGGGGCGCTCACCGCGCTGTTCACCGCGCAGCCGGTCGCCCCGCTGGGGTGGGGCGTCCTCTACCCGACCCTGCTCACCACCAGCCTGCTGCCCGCTCCGCTGGCCCTGCTGGTGCTGGCCGCCGACAGGTCCCGCACCGCGCGTGCCCGGCTGGGCGCGCTCGCGGTGGCCGCCGGCACGCTGCCGGGGCTGGCGCTCGCGCAGCCCAGCGGGGGCTTCGCGCTGGTCGCGCTGGCGCTGCCGCTGGGGGCGGTGGCGCTGACCAGGACGACGACGGCGTGGTGGCGCACCGGGCAGCGCGTGGTGCCGGTGGTGCTGCCCGTGCTCGTCGTGCTCGTGGCGCTGCTGGCCTGGCGCGTGGTGGACACCAGCGCGTCGGTGGTCAGCGCCCGGAACACCCCGTGGGCGCCCATGGCGTCCGTGCGCCAGGCGGTGGAGCAGGCCGTGCTGTTCAGCCACCTGAGCATCCCCGCCCCTGCGAACGGCGCGGAGGTGACCCGTCCTCCGCTGTGGCTGGCCGCCGCCCTGGTGCTCCTGGGGCTGGCCCTCGCCGTGCGGCGGCGGCAGCTGCGCTGGGTGGCGGGAGCGCACGTCGTGGCGTCGGCGCTGTTCGTCGTCGCCTGGGCCGTGCAGTCGCCCCTCACCAAGAGGTTCACCGGGTACTGGTTCAACGACGCCTACCGGATCGCCCCGCTCGCGACGATCACCGGCATCGTGCTGGCCAGCGCCGCGGTCTCGCTCGGCCCGGCGGCCGCGCGGCGGGTGTGGCGCCGGCTGCGCCTGCTGCTCGCCGGACCGCGCCGTCCGGCGGCGCGCGGCACCGGCGGGCGCGCGCGGCGTCGTGCGGCCCCCGCGGTGCGCCTGGTGCCCGCGGAGCGGTGGGCCGCCCTGGCGACGATGAGCTCGGCGCTGGCCGTGCTGGTGGTGCTGGCCGGCGCTCGAGGACCGGGGTACGCCGTGACCTACGGCTGGCTCTACGCCAACTCCGTCGCGACGAGCGACACCGAGTACTCCGACCTGCTCGACGCGCCCGAGCGCGCGCTGCTGGACCGGGTCGGATCGCAGGTGCCTGCAGGGGTCGGGGTGGCGGGCAACCCGTGGGACGGGTCCGGCTTCGTCTACGCGATCGCGGACCGGGCGACGCCGTTCCCCCACATGACCTCGACCTTCGACGCCGACCGGGCGCTGGTCGCGTCGCACCTGCGAGACGCCGCCACGGACCCGGCCGTCTGCGAGGCCGTGCGGCGGCTCCACCTGGGGTACGCGCTCGACTTCGGCTGGTGGCACCTGTGGAAGCGCGACCCCGCGGAGCGGGACCTGCGCTACCCCGGCCTCGAAGACCTCGCGACGGCGCCCGGCTTCACCGCCGTCGACTCCGAGGACGGGCCGGACGCGTCCGCGGGCCCGGTGGCGACCCTCTACCGGATCGACGCCTGCGGGGAGATCACGCCCGGCGCGCTCCCGTCGTCGTCCTGATCCCTGCCCCTCCTCCTCGCACTTTCCGCGGAAAGTGCGCCGAGGGCCTCCCTCTCCTCGCACTTTCCGTGGAAAGTGCGAGGAGAGGGAGGCCGGGGGGATCAGCGGGAGCGGACCAGGCCCAGCGCGCCCGCGGAGGAGAAGCCCGGGAACACCTCGGACAGCGACCCGGCGCCGCAGCGCTTCTGCAGCACCTCGCCGATGACGTCGCGGTAGTCGGTGGCGCTGGCCACCGCCCCGTCGTCCAGCGCCGACGCGCTCAGGCCCGGGTACTTGCCGTGCACCTTCCCGCCGACCACGCCGCCGCCCATCGCGAGCATGAGGTTGCCGTGCCCGTGGTCCAGGCCGCCGGAGCCGTTCTCGGCGGCACGGCGCCCGAACTCGCTGATGGTGAGCACCGTGACGCCGGACATCAGCGCGCCGAGGTCGGCGTCGAAGGCGGCCAGGGCCGTCGCCAGCTCGGTGAGCTGGTCCTTCATCCACCCGCCGCCGGCGGCGCCGAGGCCGGAGTGCATGTCCCAGTCGCCGTAGTCGACGGCCGCCACCTGCACACCCACGCCTGCCTTGACCATGCGCGCGAGGTCGCGCAGCGACGTCCCGAGGTCGGTGTCGGGGTAGCCGGTGCCGGCGGCCGTCGCGCCGACGGTGGAGGAGATGGTGGCCGCCGCGGCCAGCGCCGCGCGCCCGGTCTCCGCGACGGTCGGCGGCCCCTCCGCGTGCAGCGCCGCGTAGGCCCTGGTCCAGCGGGCCCTCTCGACGGCGCTGTCGCCGGGGCCGGTCAGCGCGAAGCCCTCGAGCCGCTTCATCGTCAGCTCCTGAGCCGGTCCGGCGAGCATCTGAGGCGTCTGCGCCCCGGTCATCGACACCGCCTGGAAGGTCCCCGCCGCGGCGCGCGTGCCGAGGGTCCGGTCCAGCCAGCCGGTGCGCAGCGACGTTCCGGGCGCCGCCTTCTCCATGTCCTCCATGGCGGCGAAGTGGCTGCGGCTCGCTCCGGGCAGCCCCACGCCGTGCACCGCCCCGAGGCGCCCCGCCTTCCACAGCGGCAGCAGCGGCGCGAGCGCCGGGTGCAGCCCGAAGGTGCCGTCCAGCGCGAGCAGGGACGACTGCGGCACAGCGATGGTCGGCCGCAGCCGGTAGTAGTCGGGGTCGCCGCCGGGGACGACGGCGGACAGGCCGTCCATGCCGCCGCGCAGGCTGAGCACCACGAGCACGTCACCGGTGTAGCCGGGAGCGGCGAAGGCCACCTGCGTGTGGACCTGCTCGGTGGCCGCGAGGGTCATCGCGCCCACGCCGAGGGCCTTGAGCAGCGAGCGGCGCGAGAAGCTCCCAGCGCCGCGGCCGCCGGGGCCGTCAGGGCAGCCGCAGCCGTCCACCGACGTCGTCGACGACGGGGTGCTGCCGGCGCGGGGGAGCGGCACGGGTCGGTCCATCAGCGCTCCATGTGTCCGGGCGAGTTGAGGATGGTGGTCACCACGCTGCCCAGCCGCCAGCCGAGCCACTGGTCGTTCGGCTTGAGCGCGTCCCCGGCGGCGTGCTCGGTGAAGGCGAGCAGCGCAGCCCGCTCGGTACCGGTGGCAGGCCGCCCCAGCAGCCGCAGCACGAGGGCGTCCACGAGCCCACCGAACGTGGAGGGCAGCGGGTCGGGCAGGACGGTCGCAGTGGCCGGTCGGACGAGCTTCTTGGGCCACCAGCCGTTGACGACGCTGGTGCTGGCGTTCCAGCGCGTCATCGTGCCGCCGGCGGAGCGCCAGGCGGCGGCGACGTCCGGGTAGCCGTTGGGCGGTGCCCAGGCCAGCGGCATGTGCCCGACCTCGCGGGTCTGCCAGTGGAGGTCGTCCACACCGCCGAGGCCCTCGGGACCGGGGGTCGACCCCGTCATCCGCACCACCGCGAGGTAGCCCTCCAGCGGCCTGCGCGTCTTCTTGCCGGCGGACGACCAGAACTCCTCGGAGGTGAACAGCGCTCTCAGCACGGGCACCACCTGCGTGCCGCTGGCCGTGTAGACGTCGGCGAGGCGGCCGACCAGGGACGCCGGGGGGTCGTCGCTGACGAAGCGGACGGCCAGCTTCCGCGCGAGCGACGTCGCCGTGGCCCTGTGCCGTGCGAGGTGGCGCAGGAGGGAGGTGGCCGTCGCCTCTCCCTCCGCGGCGCTGTGGGCCGGCGCCGACCACCCCAGCACGGTGGCCGCGGAGGTGTCGTGGCGGTTGGCGTCGAAGGTGTAGAGACCGTCCTTGCCCACCGTCAGGCCCGTGAGGACGCGGGCGGCGGCGCGCACCCCGGACTCCCCGTAGCCCGCAGCGATGCCGACGGTGTGCAGCTCCATGACCTCGCGCGCGTAGTTCTCGTTGGGTGCCTTCTTGGTGGAGGAGGCGTTGTCGAGGTAGCGGAGCATCGCCGGGTGCTTGGCCGAGGCCACGAGCATCTCCTCGAAGGAGCCGAGCGCGTGGCGCCGGATGACGGCGGCGTCGTAGTCGTGGCGGGAGTCCCAGACGTCGGAGCTGGGGCAGGTGACGTTGAGGTGGTTGGACCAGAAGTCGCAGAGCACCTCGAAGAGCTGCCGGCGGCTCCAGGTGTAGCGGGCGGTGGTGACCATGCCCAGCTGCAGCATGGTGTTCCAGTTGGCGTTCTCTTCCTGCGCCCTGACCTCGCCGATCGATCGGTGGACCTTGGTGAAGCGGGCCGCGTACCCGTCGCAGGCGGAGTCGTCGATCCGCGCCGGGTCCAGCTGGGCGTCGAACCACGCCTGCGGGTCGCGGCGCACCTCGTCGACGAGCCCGGGGGTCTCGCCCCACGTGAGGCGCCGCACGAGGTGGCGGACACCGGCCGCGTCGAGCGGCAGCGGCAGGCCGCCGGGCTCGTAGAGGCGGACGCGGTCGTGCAGGGCGGTGAGCTGCGCGCTGAGCGCCACAGGGGTCCTCCCCAAGCTCGTCCGTGGATGGTCTTCGCGTGTCCGGTCCCGACGCTAGGTGATGCCGTGTGACGATCTGTGCACTTCTGGACGATCCGCGCGGCGAGTCGCCCACCCCCGGCGCCCCCCGACAGGACGCCGCCCGCCTGCGAGGAGGACGGACGTGGCCGAGAGGACCGGCGGCGAGGACCGCTACGGCACCGCCGCTCTCGTGGCCGCGCAGGTCGTGGCCGCGCTGCGCGCTGGTGGGTCCGCTCCCGGAGGGGTGCTCCTGGCCAGCGGTGAGGACGCCCCCGGCGGCATCGACGCCCTGTCGGCGTCCTTCCTCGCCGGTCACCTGTCGGCGCCGCTGCTGCTGACCGCCCGCGGCGGTCTGCCGGCCCCCACCGCTGCGGCGCTGCGCGACCTGCTGCCGGGACTCCCGCGCGACGCCAGCGGGACCCCCGTCGTGCACGTCATGGGCGGCCCGGCCGTCGTCCCCGCGGACGTGGTCCGCGCGGTCGAGGCCCTCGGCGCCCGGACCGTCCGCGTCGCCGGGGACGACAGGTACGGCACCGCCGCCGCGGCAGCCGCCATCGGTGCACCGTCCGCCCGCACGTACGCGCTGGTGGGCGCCTCCGGCGGCACGTCGGCGCAGCGCACCGCGATCATCGCCAGCGGCACCAACCCGGCCGACGCCCTCTCGGCCGGACCGCTGGCGTGCGCGGCGCGGGTGCCCCTCCTGCTGACCGCGCGCGACTCCCTCCCCGACGCCACGCGCACCGCGCTGAGGTCGATGGCGGTGCGCCAGGTGGTGACCCTCGGCGGTCCGGCGGCCATCGGGACGGCGGTGCTCGACGCCCTCGACGCCATGGGCCTGGCCGTGCTGCCCGTGCGCGGCGCCGACAGGTTCGACACCTCCGCGGTGCTCCTGGCGCTCGCCTGCGCCCCGCAGCTGGACAGCGGCGCGGAGGACGGCGAGGTCGGCGGCTTCGGCATCCCCTTCGACTCCGCCACCACCGGCTACCTCGCCAACGGCGCCCGCTTCCCCGACGCCCTGGCCTGCGGTCCGCTCGCCGGCCTGGCGCGCCGCCCCCTCTTCGTCACCGGACCCGACGCGCTCGCCGACGCGACGCGCTCGGTGCTGCCCGGCACGGGGGTCCGTTCGCTGGTGGGCGTCGGGCGCTCCGGTGCCCTGCCGGACGCGGTGCTCGACGCCGCTGTCGGCGCCCTCGCCCGCTGACTCCCGGCGTCACGGCGGCGCCGGCGGTGGAGGAGATCGAGTGCTCCGCGCCGCCGGCGGGCGCTCCGTCTACGGTGGGCCCGTGTCCGCACAGCTCCGCGTCGTCGCCGTCGTGGTCGCGCACGAGAGGCGCGAGCTGCTCCTGGCCTGTCTGAGGGCGCTGGCGCAGCAGACGCGCCCGGTCGACCTCGTCGTCGTCGTCGACAACGCCTCCCACGACGGGTCCGCCGACGCCGCGGTGGACCTCGCGCACGAGCTCGACCTCCCGCTCGACGCGATCCGCCTGGTCCGCAACACCGGCGGCGCGGGCGGCTTCGCGGCCGGCCTGGCGCGCGCCGTGGCCGGTCACGCCGCCGACCGCGTCTGGCTCATGGACGACGACACCATCCCCACCCCGACGGCGCTGGGTGAGCTGCTCGCGGTGGACGAGCGCTACCAGTGGCTCGGGGGCGCCCGCCCCGCGGTCACCGCGAGCCGGGTGGTGTGGACCGACGGGCGCGACCACCCCATGAACACCCCCCGCCGGCGCCCCCTGGCGCGGCAGGCCGACCAGCGCCTCGCGGCGCGGGCCGGTGCGGTGCCGGTGCGCTCGTCGTCGTTCGTGTCGATGCTGGTGGACGCCTCCGCGGTCCGCCGCCACGGCCTGCCCGTGGCCGACTACTTCCTCTGGAACGACGACTTCGAGTACTCCACCCGCCTGCTGCGGCACGGCGTGGGCCTGTGGGTCCCGACGTCCGTGGTCGAGCACCGCACGAAGACCTTCGGCTCCACCGACGCCGACCCCGGGCAGCGCTTCCGCTGGGAGGTGCGCAACAAGCTCTGGATGTTCACGCGCTCCAGCAGCCTCGCCTGGTGGGAGAAGGTCGCCTACGGCGGCTCCAGCGCCCGGCGCTGGGTGAGGACCTTCCGGCGGTCGGAGTCGCCTCAGGTGCTGTGGGCGGCGGCCCGCGCCGGGGCGCTGCAGTCCCTGCGGCCGCCCCGGACCACCGCGCAGGTCCTCGCCGGGCTCGGCCCCGTCAGCGAGCAGGCAGCCGGCCTGGAGGCCGGGACCTGGCGATGAGCGGACCGGCGGGCGAGCCGTTCTCCCTGCTCCTGCCGGTCTACCGCCGCGACAGCCCCGCCTTCCTGCGGCGGGCGTTCCGCTCCGCCACGCACCTGCAGACCCGGCCCCCCGCCGAGGTCGTGCTCGTGCGCGACGGCCCGGTGCCGGACGCCCTGGCACGAGCGCTGGACGAGCTCACGGCCACCTCGAGCGTCCCCGTGGTGCGGGTGGACCTGCCCGCCAACCGCGGCCTCGCCGTGGCCCTGGAGGAGGGCCTCGCGCGCTGCTCGCACGAGCTGGTGGCCCGCATGGACGCTGACGACGTGTCCCTCCCGCACCGCTTCGCGGTGCAGCTCCCGCTGCTCGACGGCGGGGTCGACACCTGCGACGTGGTCGGCTCGGCGCTGGAGGAGTTCTCCGGCGGTCCCGCCGAGGACGCCGTGGGCGAGGTGGACGACGACGAGGGTGCGGCCGGTGCCGGGGAGACCACGCTCGCGGTGCGCACCCCGCCCGCCGGTCACGACGCCATCGCTGTGCGGGCGCGCTTCCACAGCCCCTTCAACCACCCCACGGTGGTGTACCGGCGCTCGGCCGTGGCCCGCGCCGGCGGGTACCGCGACCTGCCGCTGCTCGAGGACTACTGGCTGTTCACACGCATGATCGCCACCGGGGCCAAGGCCGCCAACGTCCAGCAGCCGCTGGTGCGCTACCGCGTCGGGGCGGGTGCGTACGCCCGCCGCGGGGGGCTGCGTCTGCTGCGCAGCGAGCTGGTGCTGCAGCGCCACCTGGTGGCGGAGGGGTTCACCACCCCGGCGCAGTTCGTGCGCAACGTGCTGGTGCGCGGCGGGTACCGGGCCGTGCCGCAGGGGCTGCGCCGCCTGGCGTACCGCGCGGTGTTCACACGGCGGCCCCCGTCGTCGTCCTGATCCCGGGCGGGCGGGGAGCTGGAGGGGACGAGCCTGGCCAAACGGGCGAGCGGTCCCGGATGCGCCGTTAGGGTGAGCCGGTCGATCGAGGCAGGAGTGTCGTGAACGCAGATCTGGTGGTCGTGGGCTCCGGCTTCTACGGCCTGACCGTGGCGCAGCGGTGCGCCGAGGAGCTCGGCCTGGAGGTGCTGGTCATCGACCGGCGCAACCACATCGGGGGCAACGCCTACAGCGAGTTCGAGCCCGAGACGGGCGTGGAGGTGCACCGCTACGGCGCGCACCTGTTCCACACCAGCAACGAGCGGGTGTGGGAGCACGTCAACCGCTTCACGAGCTTCACGAGCTACGTCCACAAGGTCTACTCGACCTACAAGGGCGAGGTGTACCCGCTGCCGATCAACCTCGGCACCATCAACCAGTACTTCAGGTCCGCGCACGGCCCCGACGCCGCCCGTGCGCTGGTGGCCGAGCAGGCCAGCGAGATCGAGACCGCCGAGGCCGCCAACCTCGAGGAGAAGGCGATCTCCCTGATCGGGCGCCCGCTGTACGAGGCGTTCATCAGGGACTACACCGCCAAGCAGTGGCAGACCGACCCCACGGACCTGCCCGCCGAGGTCATCGCGCGCCTCCCCGTGCGCTACACGTACGACAACCGGTACTTCAACGACACGCACGAGGGCCTGCCCACCAAGGGGTACACGGCGTGGCTGGAGAACCTGGCGGACCACCCGAAGATCACGGTGCAGCTCGACACCGACTTCCTCGACCTGTCGCAGCCGCTGAACAAGCGCGACGTCGTGGGCCAGGTGCCGGTCATCTACACCGGCCCGGTGGACGAGTACTTCGACAACGTCGAGGGCCCGCTCAGCTGGCGCACGCTCGACTTCGAGCAGGAGGTCCTGCCCACGCGCGACTTCCAGGGCTGCCCTGTCATGAACTACGCCGGCGACGAGGTCCCCTACACGCGCATCCACGAGTTCCGGCACTTCCACCCGGAGCGCGAGGCCCAGCACTCCCAGGACAAGACCGTGATCATGCGGGAGTACTCGCGCTTCGCCGACAAGGGCGACGAGCCGTACTACCCGGTGAACACCGCCGAGGACCGCCAGCGCCTGCTGGCCTACCGCGACCTCGCCAAGGGCGAGAAGGGCACGATCTTCGGCGGCCGCCTGGGCACCTACAAGTACCTGGACATGCACATGGCCATCGGCGCCGCGCTGAGCACCTTCGACAACAAGCTCGTCCCGCACTTCACCCGGGGCGAGGCCTTCGCCTCCGGCGGGGTGGACGCATGACGACGACGACGGGCGCGCCCAGCAGCAGCGCCGTGGCCGCGCGGGGCGCGCAGGAGCGCGTCCTGCAGCGGGTGGTGCTCCCGCTCGACGGCGACCAGGACGTGCTGCCGCTGTACGTGGACGGCCAGCTGATGGCGGCGCCGCGCACCGACGCGGCGCCGAACCCGAACGCGGTGCAGGCCACCGTGGCGGCCCCCGGCACGGCGCCCACCACCGACCAGGTGCTCGGCCGCACGCGCTTCGCCGTGCCGGTGGGGGAGCGGGCCTCCTTCGCCACCTACTTCAACGCCTTCCCCGCCAGCTACTGGCGCCGCTTCAGCGTGGTCTCGGTGGTCCGCCTGTCGGTGAGGACCACCGGCTCGGGCACCGTGGTGGTGTACCGCTCCAACGCCAAGGGCAACGTCCAGCGCGTGTCCGCGGTGGTCGTCGAGGCCGAGGGCGGCCCGACGACCACCACCTTCGACCTGCCGCTGAAGCCCTTCACCGACGGCGGCTGGTACTGGTTCGACCTGCACGCCGGCTCCGACGACCTGGTGCTGGAGGAGGCGGCGTGGACCACGTCGCCCACCGCCCCGCTGACGCCCGAGCAGGCCGCGAAGAAGGGCAGCGTGGTGGTCACCATCACCACGCTCAACCGCCCTGACTACTGCTCGCGCCTGCTGCGCACCCTCGGTGAGGCCGTGCAGCCCGGCGGCGGGCTCGACGGGATCGTCACCGAGGTGGTGTGCACCGACCAGGGCACCCAGCTGGTCTCCGACGACACCGAGGCCTTCCCCGACGCCCAGCGCCTCCTCGGCGACAGGCTCACCGTCATCCGCCAGGGCAACCTGGGCGGCTCGGGCGGCTTCTCGCGCGGCATGTACGAGGGGCTGCAGCGCGGCCACGACTACGTGCTCCTCCTCGACGACGACGTCATGGTGGAGCCGGAGGGCATCGCCCGCGGTGCCGCCTTCGCCGACCTCGCCAAGGAGCCCACCATCGTGGGCGGCCACATGTTCTCGATGTACCAGCGCACGCTGCTCAACGCGTGGGCCGAGGGCGTGCAGCGGTGGAAGTTCTGGTGGGGCCCCTCGGGCGCCTCCCAGCCCAACCACGACCTCGGCATGCAGAACCTGCGCTCCACGCCGTGGCTGCACCGCCGCTTCGACGTCGACTACAACGGCTGGTGGATGTGCCTGATCCCCACCTCCGTCATCCGCCAGCTGGGCCTGTCCCTGCCGATCTTCATCAAGTGGGACGACGCCGAGTACGGCCTGCGCGCGCAGGACGCCGGCATCCCCACCGCCTCCTTCCCCGGCATGGCCGTGTGGCACATCCCGTGGACCGACAAGGACGACGGCATCGACTGGCAGGCGTACTACCACGCGCGCAACCGCGTGGTGGCGGCGCTGCTGCACTCCCCGTACCCGCGCGGCGGCAACGTGGTGCGCGAGCTGCTCGTCACCCAGCTGAAGCACCTGCTGTCCATGCAGTACTCCGCCGCGGAGCTGCGCCTCATGGCCCTCGAGGACGTCTTCGCCGGTCCGGAGGGCATGCACGGGCAGCTGCCGACGAAGCTCCCGGAGATCCGGGCGCTGCGCGCCGGCTACTCCGACGCCGTCTACAAGGCCGACGCCGCCGACTTCCCCGCGCGCAAGCGCAAGAAGCCGCCGCGCAAGGGCCGCGAGGCCGAGGTCCCCAAGGGGCGCCTGGCCGTGTTGAAGACCGCGGTCGTCGGCATCGTCAAGCAGGGTCGCGACGTCGACTCCCTGGCCAGGAGCAACCCCCAGGCCGCGGTCGCCCACCAGGACGCCCGCTGGTGGATGCTCAGCCAGTACGACTCGGCGCTGGTCTCCGCCGCCGACGGCACCGGCATGGCCTGGTACCGCCGCGACCGGGGCCGCTTCCTCGACCTCGTGCGCCGCAGCACCGCCCTGCACGAGCGGCTCGCCCGCGACTGGCCCGAGCTGGCGGCGCAGTACCGGACGGCGCTGCCCGACCTGGTCTCCCCGGACAGCTGGGAGAAGACCTTCCGGGGCACGCCGGTCGCGGGGCAGGCTGCGCAGCCGGCTCCGCCGGCGAAGCAGTGAGCGCACCGGCACCGCTCGTCGACCAGCCCTGGACCGAACCGGGGAGGGGCGCCGGGCTGCTCGACGTCGTCCGGCGGCGGTACCTGCTCAAGCTGCTCGTCCGCAAGGAGCTGCGGGTCCGCTACCGCGGGTCGGTGCTGGGGCTGGCGTGGAGCTACGTCAAGCCCGGTGTGCAGTACGTCGTGTACTTCCTCGCGCTGGGCATCTTCCTGCAGCAGTCGCGGAACATCGAGGACTTCCCGGTCTACCTGTTCTCCGGCCTCGTGGTGGTGAACGTCTTCAGCGAGGCGTTCGGCAACGCGACCCGGGCGGTGGTGTGGAACGCCCCGCTGGTCAAGAAGATCTTCCTGCCGCGGGAGCTGTTCCCGGTGGCCAGCGTGTGGGTGGCCGGGGTCCACTTCGTGCCGCAGCTGGTGGTCCTCATGGTCGGGGCGGTCATCTCCGGGTGGCGGCCGATGGCGCTGCCCCTGCTGGGGGCCGTCCTCGCGACGCTCATCATCGCGGCCCTGGCCACGGGCCTGGGGCTGCTCTTCGGGTCGCTCAACGTGGTCTTCCGCGACATGGAGAACTTCGTCGACCTCGCGAACATGGTGGTCGTCTGGCTCTCACCGGTGCTGTACCAGTGGCGGCAGGTGGTCGAGGTGGTCCCCGGGTGGCTGGCGGTCGTCTACCAGCTGAACCCCGTCACGGTGGCCGTCGAGCTCTACCACTACGCCTTCTGGTGGCCGGGCACCGTCCGCGACCCGAACCAGCTCCCACCGGACATGCTGGTCAACTCGCTGGTCGCCGTGGTCATCGCCGCCGTCGTCCTCGTGGTGGGCCAGCTGGTCTTCCGCCGGGTCGAGGGCCGCTTCGCCATCGACCTCTGAGCCCGGATGAGAGCACGATGACCTCGATGAGCACCACCACCGGCGGCGCGCCCGCGGGCGCGCGGCCCAACGCGCGCATCGTCGTCGACGACGTCCGCATGCAGTTCGTGCTGCGCCACAACCGCTCCCTCAAGGAGCTGGCCATGGCGGCGGTGCGCGGCAAGGACCTGGGCAACACCTTCATGGCGCTGGACGGCGTCTCGCTCCAGGTCGACTCCGGTGAGACCGTCGCGCTGCTCGGGCACAACGGCTCGGGCAAGTCGACGCTGCTCAAGCTCATCTCCGGCGTCATGCACCCGACGTCGGGCTCCGTGCGGCTGCGCGGGCGGATCGCCGGGCTCATCGAGGTGGGCGCCGGTTTCCACCCCGACCTCACGGGGCGGGAGAACGTCTACCTCAACGGCGCGATCCTCGGCATGGACGAGGCCTCGATCCGCGCTCGGTTCGACGAGATCGTCGCCTTCAGCGAGATCGAGCGCTTCATCGACACCGAGGTCAAGCACTACTCCTCGGGCATGTTCCTGCGCCTGGCGTTCTCCGTGGCGGTGCACACCGACCCGGAGATCTTCCTCATCGACGAGATCCTCTCGGTGGGCGACGAGCCGTTCCAGCGCAAGTGCCTCGACCGCATCCGCGAGCTCAAGGACGAGGGCCGCACGCTCGTCGTCGTCTCCCACGACCTCAACATGGTCTCCGAGCTGTGCTCGCGCGGGATCGTGCTCCAGCGCGGCAACCAGGTCTTCGACGGCAGCGCCGCCGACGCGGTCGCGCACCTGCGCTCCCTCTGACCCCTCGCCCTCCTCCTCGCACTTTCCGCGGAAAGTGCGAGGAGGAGGTCTCGAGTGGCGCAGTTCCTGGGGAAAGTGCGCAGGGGGGTCAGCCGAGCGGGGGGACCGTCGGGCCCTGCCAGCCCGGCGCCGTCTGCTCCTCCAGCGCCACGTCGTACGCGGCCGGCGCGTACGGGTACTGCAGCTCCACCACCTGCCCCCACTGGCCCACCGCCTCCCGGGCGTTGGCGTAGGTGAACTCGCTGACCGGCTGGAACAGCGTGGCGGCGTCGGGCAGGGGAGCGGCGATGCCGCCGCGGCCGTACTGCCAGATGGAGTCGTTGGTGCCCTCGAGGGACCCGGGCCCCCAGAGCACGGCGAAGTCCGGCCGCTCCACCACGCCGCGCGCGATGGTCGGCTGCTGCTGGCAGCTGAACAGGTAGGTGAACTGCCACGACGTGACGGTCACCGCACCGGAGGGGATCCAGTCCGCGAGGCGCACCGCCGGCTGGGCCACCGGGGCGGAGACCGCGAGCCAGGCGCCGGTGCCACCGGAGGCGTCACGGGCGACGAGGCGGACCGCGTCGGCGCCGCCGCGGGCGTCCTGCCCGGGACGCAGGAGCAGCAGAGAGCGCCACTCCGGCGAGCTGATCTCGTCGTCGACGGGACGGCTGCGCAGCACCTCGACGGTCCCGCCGGCCGACCGCCGGCCGTACTCGACCTCGAGGGTGTTGCCCTCGTCGAGGCGCCCGGCCACGGTGATGGTCACGTACTCGTCGTCCGGGCGGTCGGAGATGTCGTACCAGCCCGTGGTGAGGTCGCCCGTGCCGTCGTCGCCCTCGCGCGTCAGGCTGCCCCAGACCTGGGTGAAGGCGCCCTGGCCGGGCGTGCCCGGCAGCGGGTCGCCGTTCCACCAGCCGCCCTGGGCGTCGAAGCCGGCGGCCTGCGCGCGGCCCGCGGCGCCGTCGAGCGCGGTCAGCGGGGTGGAGCGGTCGGGGTCGGCCACCTGGATGGCGCCGGCGGCGTCGCACCGGTGGTTGAAGGGGTCCTTCACGCGCGACTGCGGCGCCGAGTAGGTGTCCCAGGTGCCGTACACCGACGCCGCGAAGGTCCCGCCCAGCACCGCGGTGGTCAGGGCCAGCGCCACGACGGCCGTCGCGGCAGCCCCGACCACCAGCGGGTCCGAGCGCGCCGGCTCGGTCGCCGGCGCCGGCCCGAAGGCGGGCTCGGACGCCGTCTGCGGGGCGGACACGTCGGCAGGCTGCTCCTGCGCGGCGGCGTCCTCCTGCCGCCCGCGCCCGCGGCGCAGCAGCGCGCGGGCCACGAGCACGCAGACCACCGCCACGAGCACCCACACCGCCGGCGACGACAGCGGGCCGCGCCCGACCAGGGAGTCCTGCTGGAAGGGCAGGCCCAGCTGCCAGCTGTACGGCCAGAGGTTGGGTCCCCGGAACGACAGCGCGGCCACCACCACCGCCGCGAGCAGCAGGCCCAGGCGCGGCGCCAGCGCCGTCCGGGGCCACACCCGGGCGGCCACCGCCGGCCCGACGAGCACGAGCACCACCACGAGCAGCGGCAGCAGGCCCGACAGGCTGCCGAAGTGGTGGGTCCACTTGCTGGGCGTGATCCACAGCGCGAGGTAGGCGACCAGGCCGGTGAGCCCCAGCGTCCCGAGCTCGGCGGGCAGCGCCGCGGCCCCCGTCCCGCTCGCGTTCCGCCGTCGGGCGGCCGCGGTCAGCAGCAGCGCGCACAGCACCGCCAGCAGCCCCACGAGCACGGTGGTGCGCTTGGCGTAGGCGCCCATCGGGATGTTGGGGTTCAGCAGGAAGCTGTACCTGACGTACTCGTCGGTCCAGCGCAGCGGCTCCTCGATGGCCGTGAAGACCCGGCGGCCCTCGCGGTAGTCGAAGAGCGTGCCGTCGGCGAAGCCGGCGGCGCTGGCCATCGCGCCAGGGGCGATGACGGCGAGCGCGCGCACCCACCCGGCGACCCGGCCCACCCCGGCCGCGGCGCCGGGGCTGACCAGCGCCCACAGCCGGGGGAGGAACGCCACCAGCGGTGCGACCGCCACCAGGCCGGTGGGGTGGGAGGCGCAGGAGAACGCCGCCAGCACCACGGCCACCGCCAGCGGCAGCAGGCGGCGCGAGCGCAGCGCGGTGAGCACCCCGACCAGGGTCCACGCGGACAGCGCCGCCACCACGCCCTCCGGGCGCACCCCCATGACGAAGGGGGAGGAGGCGGCTGCGTACACGACCGCGAGCAGCCACACCGCGCCGTGGCGCGCGCCGGAGCTGCCGTCGGAGGAGGCCCCGCCGCGCCGCCAGGCAGGCACCAGCGGGAGGACGAGGTCCAGGGCGCGCCGCAGCGCGAACCAGGTGGCGACGCACAGCACGAACGCCGGGATGCGCAGGAACAGCGGGCCACCGCCCAGCTGCTCCCACCACGCCAGCACGTACCAGGGCCACGTCAGCGGCACGAACGACTGGTCGTAGAGCTGGTAGTACTGCCCCACGAAGCCGCTGTGCGGCACGTTGCGGGCCATCGCGGCGTAGTAGCCGTCGTCGTCGGTCATCGGGGCCAGCGCCGTCCACACCGCCAGGCCGAGGACGACGACGACGTGCGCGGACACCGGCCGCAGCGCTGCGCGCCGGCGCGGCAGCGGCAGGGCGCTCTCCCCGGCGGGGCCGGCGCGGACCGGGTGGCCGCGGCGGTCGAGGAGCCACACGCCGCCCAGCAGCAGCAGGCCGCTGGCCACGAGGAGCCCGACGAGCACCAGCTTCAGGGGGGTGGGGGAGCTGGCGAACTCGTCGTCCACGGCCACCTGCACCTGCAGCTGCTGGCCGGTGCCCTGCGTGGCCGAGGTGAGGTCCGTGGCGAGGGAGTCCAGGCGCGGGGCGGTGCCCGGCCGCTCGCCGACCTGCTGGCCGTCGAGGGTGGCCACGAGGCGTCCGCCGCGCAGGTCCGCCACCAGCTCGCAGTCGCCGGTGGCGGGCACGGCGACCTCGGCGACCTGGTCGCCCTGGGCGGTCAGCACCGCACGGCCGTCGCGCACCTCCCACAGCAGCGACTCCTGCGTGGCGCGGGCCACGTCGGGGCGCTGCGTGGAGAACAGGACCCCGTCGGCGGTGGAGCCCGCCGCGCGGGCGGCCGCGCAGTTCGCGGCGATGCGCATCGCGGCGGGCGTCTGCGCGGCCAGCACCAGGCTGCTGCTCACCGGGGCGGAGGGGTCCTGCGGCCAGGACACCACGGGGCGCTCGTGGCGCACCGGCGCGAGAGGCAGGGCGGCGGCGCAGACCAGGGCCACCAGGCCCAGCAGGGCCAGCAGCGGCAGCAGCAGGTCCCTGCGGCGCCCCGCCGGTCCGGCCGCCGTCGACCCGGCGCCCGTGCCGCTGCCCGCGGGCTCCACCGGACGGTCGGGCCCGTCGGGGTTCGCCGGTGCCTCCGGACGCTGCGGACCCCCCACTGCCTGTGCCACGCTCCCGCCGGTCGCCGGCGCCGCGGGGCGCCCGGTGCTGCTCTTTCCCGCGCCACCGTAACGGGAGTTGCCGAGAGCACGGTCCAGGCGCGGCGGCGGCCCGCACGGCGGTGCGGGCGGGCGTCCGGCCCGTAGTGTGGCCGCTCGTGCGCGGCGGCTTCCTCGGCGTGGCGGTGGCCACCGCCGCCGCTGCCGTCTTCACGCTCCTGCTGAACTCCGCGGTCTTCCGCGGGTCGACCACCCAGGAGCAGCAGGCCGCCTTCAACCTCTTCTGGTACGGCGCGCTGATCGTCAGCTTCGGCGTCTTCCTGCCCCTGGAGCAGGTGGTGTCCCGCGCCGCCACGGAGGGCCGGCTGCGCGGCGCCGCCGTGCTGCGGCCCGCCCTCGTGCTGGTCGCGGTGGCCGTGGGCGGTGTGCTCCTCGCCTCGCCGCTGCTCGGCGACGACCCCGGCACCCGCGCCTGGGTGGTGACCGCTCTCGTGGCGCTGGCCGGCGTCAGCGCCCTCCAGTACGCCGCCCGCGGGTTGGCGCTCGGGCGCGGCCGGCTGGGCCCCTACGCGGGCGCGCTGGCCGCTGACGCCGGGCTGCGCGGAACGGCCGCGCTGCTCGCGACGGTCCTCGTGTTCCAGCCGCCGGCCTGGCTGTTCGCCTCCTTCGTGGTGGCCAGCGCGCTCGCTGCGCACGTCGCGCTGCTGCTCCTGGTCCGCCGGCCGCGCTCGTCCCGCGGGGGTGCGGGCGACCCGGTCCCTGCCGAGCTGCACGACGCCGGCGACCTCGGCCTGGCCCGCGGGCCCCGCAGGCCGGAAGGCGCGCCCTCCTCGCGCACCATGACGCGGGCGGTGCTCACGCTGCTGGCGGCCAGCGTCGCCGGCCAGCTGCTGCTCAACGCCGGACCGATCGTCGTCGGCCTCGAGCCGGGCGGACCCGCGGTGCTGGCCGCCTACGGCGCGGCGTTCACGCTGGCCCGGGCGCCGCTGTTCGTCGTCGTCCCCGCCCAGGCGGTGCTCGTGCCCCCGCTCACCCGGATGGTGGCCGAGGGGCGCCTCCACGAGCTGCGGGTGCGGATGGCGCACTTCTCCGCGGCGGTCGTGGTGCTGGCGGCCGTGGGCGCCGGCGCGGGGGCGCTGCTGTCGGACCTGGCCATGGAGGTCTTCACCGCGGGCAAGCTCGAGGTCCCTCCCGGCCTCATGGCCCTCATGGTGGGCGGGTGCCTCGTGCACGCGGGGCTCGTGGTCGGCACGCAGGCGCTGGTCGCCACCGGCCGCGAGCGGGCCGTGCTGACGTGCTGGGTCGCAGGGCTGGTCGCGGCCGCCGCGTGGATCGCCCTCACCCAGCTGGTGGTCGGGACCGGGGCGGCCTGGTCGGTGGCCGGTGGCTTCACGGCGGGCTCCGCGGTGGCGTGGCTGCTGTCGGTGCTCGTCCTCGTGCAGCGCCCCCGCCGGGCGGTCGCCGTCTCCGCCTGACCCACCCCTGCCCGCACTCGCGCACCCGAGTGCTATTTCGTGAGCCCCTGATGACGCACTGGAGTGCGCGAGTGCGGGTTCGGGAGGGGGTGCGCGAGTGCGGAAGGCAGTGCCCTGCAGCGCCCGCAGGGCGTGGCGGGCGACAGCCGCTAGCGTGCTCCGGTGCCTCGTCTCTCCGTGATGCCGCCGCCCGCTCCCGCTGGGTCGGCGCCACCGGACGTCGTCATGGGCCTCACGTACTACACGCCGTACGTCTCGGGCCTGACGAACGCCGCGCGCGACGTCGCGGAGGGCCTGGTGCGCCGGGGCCGCTCGGTCACCGTGGTGACCACCCGCCACGACGACGCGCTGCCCGTCGAGGAGGTCCTCAACGGCGTCCGGGTGCTGCGCGCGCCCGTGGTGGCGCGCGTCGGCAAGGGCACCATCGCCCCCGCGCTGCCCGTGTGGCTGGCCGCGGCCTCCAAGGGCGCCGGCGTCGTCAACCTCCACCTGCCGCTGCTGGAGGCCGGCGTGCTCGCCGCGGCCGCCCGCGGGGCGGGCGCACCCGTCCTCCTGACCTACCAGTGCGACGTCGACCTGCCGCCCGGCATCGCCGGCGAGGTCCAGAAGGTCGTGGTCGACGCCTCCTCGCGGGTCGCGATGCGCCTCGCGACGACGGTGTGCACCACCTCCATCGACTACGCCGAGCACAGCCGCCTCTTCGCGTCCATGCGCGGCAAGGTGGAGGGGATCCCGGCCGCCTGCCACGACAGGTCCGGCGGCAGCCCCCGCTTCCGCGACGGCGACGGCTTCCACGTCGGCTTCCTCGGCCGCATCGTGGAGGAGAAGGGCGTGCCCTGGCTGGTGGAGGGCTTCCGCGCGCTCGACGACGACGACGCCCGCCTCATCATCGCCGGAGACTTCGCCAAGATCGCCGGGGGCAGCGTCATCGAGCGGGTCCGCGCCGCCATCGGCGACGACGACCGGATCCGCGTGCTGGGCTTCGTCCCCGACGACGCGCTGCCCGACCTGTACGCCTCCATCGACGCGTTCGCGCTGCCGTCGGTGAACGCGTTCGAAGCGTTCGGCATCGTGCAGGTCGAGGCGATGATGCTGGGCGTCCCGGCGCTGGCCAGCGACCTCCCCGGCGTCCGGGTGCCCGTGCAGCGGGTGGGGGAGGGCGTCATCGTGCCCCCGAAGGACGCGCCCGCGATCACGCGCGGCCTGGCCCAGCTGCGCGACCAGCACGTGGCGCGGTCGATCGACAGGCCCGCGCTGGCCGAGCGGGCCCGCGAGGTCTACGGGGTGGAGCTGACCGTCGACTCCTACGAGCGCGTCTTCGACGCCGCACGGGACGCCGCCCGCCGCCGCTGACCTCCTGGCCGGTCGGCCGCGGTCACAGCAGGGGCAGGTAGACGCCCAGGGCGAAGCTCGCGACCCACGCCAGCGCCACCACCTGCAGCACCCGGTCGCGCAGCGCGATGTCCTCCGGGGCGCCAGCGCGGCCGCCGTCGACGTCGACGGCGTAGCGCAGCACGGCCAGCACGAACGGCACGATGGAGATGGCCGACCACGTCGACCCGCCCGCCGAGACCACCGCGGCCGTGTCCCCCTCGCGGATCTCGAACGCCCACAGGGCGTAGGCGGTGACCATGACGCTGGCCGCGAGGCTCCACACGAAGCGCAGGTAGGTGGGCGTGTACCGCAGCAGCGACGCGCGCGTCGTGCCGCCGGCCGCCTCGGCCAGGCGGATCTCGCTGTACCGCTTGCCGGCCACCATGAACAGCGACCCGAACGCGGTCACCAGCAGGAACCACTGCGACAGGGGGATGCCGCTCGCCACGCCGCCGGCGATGGCGCGGAGCAGGAAGCCCGAGGCGACGATGGCGATGTCGAGCACCGGCTCGTGCTTGAGGCGCACGCAGTAGCCCACCTGCACGGCCAGGTAGACGGCCATGAGCACCACCAGCTGCCACGACGCCGCCCAGGCCACGGCGAGGGACGCCACCGCCAGCAGCGCGGCCGTGGCACCCGCCGCCGGCACCGGCACCACGCCCGCGGCGATGGGGCGGTTCCGCTTGGTGGGGTGAGCGCGGTCGGCCTCGACGTCGAGGGTGTCGTTGAGCAGGTAGACCGCCGAGGCGGCCAGGCAGAAGCTCACGAAGGCCAGGACCGTGGTGACGATGACGGGACCGTCGAGGATGAGACCCGCCGACAGCGGCGCCGCCCCCACCAGCACGTTCTTCACCCACTGGCGCGGCCGCATCGTGCGCAGCACGCCGAGCGCCGCGCCCTGCGGGGTGCGGCGCACGGGGGTGTCCACCCCCGAGCTCACCGCCGGCCGCCCTTCGCCGCGACGAGCCGGTCGCTGAGCAGGCCCGTCAGGGCGCCGACCAGCACGTCGGTGGGGAAGTGCAGCCCCAGCAGCACCCGCGAGACCCCCTGGGCGGGGACGACGACGGGGGCCAGCGGCAGGCGCAGCAGCCGGCCGTAGGCCAGCGCCGCCGCGGTCGTCGAGGCCGCGTGGGAGGAGGGGAAGCTCAGGCGCGAGGGGGAGGTGGAGCGCACCTGCACCGCGGCGTCGCCCGGGGAGCCGTCGGTGCCGGGCCGCAGGCGGCGCACCACCCGCTTGAGGACGACGGTGGCCGCGTGCGCGCCGAGGACGGACACCAGCGCGCGCGCCCACTGGGCGCGCCGGGGCGCGTCCAGCAGCCAGCCGGCGGCGCCGATGACCAGCCACCCGGCCGCGTGGTCGCCGAAGCGGCCGAGCTGGGTGGCGGCTGCGACCACGCCGGGCTGCTGCGTCCTCCGCTGGAGGGCCACGAGCAGGGAGGTCTCTGCACCTCTCAGCGAAAGCGCATCGCGGGACGTCACGTCCTGGGACAGTACCCGTTGAGGCGAGCGCGGTCCCCCGACCGGCCGGTCGCCCCGGGCCGGAGGGTCGGCCGGAGGGGTGACGCGCTCCGACGTCGACGGCGGTCAAGGCTGCCCCTGGACCTGCCGAGGTGATAGGTGTGCACCACCACGACCGCGACACCCAGCCCGCCGCCCGCCACGCCCGCCGCTCCGACGAGGGAGCTGCGCAGGGCCCGGCCGGTGGGGGAGCGCGCCACCGGCGCGGTCGCTGGTGGCACAGGCCCGCGGCGCTCCTGGCCGTGGTGGCCGCCGGCGCCGGCGGGGTGCAGCTGGCCCGCGGGGAGGCCGCCCAGGCCGACACCAGCCAGCTGACGCTCACCGGGCACGGCTTCGGCCACGGCCGCGGCCTGAGCCAGTGGGGCTCCTACGGCTACGCCGTGGACAGGGGCTGGAGCTCGGCGCGCATCCTCGACCACTTCTACGGCGGCACCCGCGCCGGCGGCATCCGCAACGACGAGGTCTCCGTCCGCCTCATGGCCCTGGACGGCGCCTCCACCATCACCCTGGTGTCCGGCGCTGACTACTACGTCGAGGGGACCGCCGTCCCGGCCGGCACCGCCGCCCGCTTCACCCGCACCGGCGGCACCTGGGCGCTGACGACCGCGCCCGGCGGCTGCTCCGCGCCGGCCGGCTCGACCGCCTCGCCGTCGGCCTCCCCGGTGGACGTGGGCGCCAGCCCCGCCGTGTGGCTCGCGAACGACGCCGGTGACGACCGCTCCAGGATGTTCACGGTCTGCAACAACGGCGCCACCTACCGCGGCAACTTCCGCCCCGTCATCGACGCCTCCGGCGCGTCCCACCTGGTCAACTTCGTGGCCATCGAGCAGTACCTGCGCGGCGTGGTGCCGAACGAGTCGCCCGCGGCCTGGGGCGACGCCGCTGGCGGCGCCGGCATGGCGGCGCTCGAGGCGCAGGCCGTGGCCGCGCGCTCCTACTCGCGCTCCGAGAACCGCTACGGCTACGCCCAGACCTGCGACACCACCGCCTGCCAGGTCTACGGCGGCACGGCCCGCGAGGACCGCCGCACCGACACCGCCATCCGGAACACCGCCGGGGTGGTCCGCCTGGACTCCCGCGGCGCCGTGGTGCGCACCGAGTTCAGCGCCTCCACCGGAGGCTGGACCGCCGGCGGCGCCTTCCCCGCGGTGGAGGACGCCGGCGACACCCGCTCGCCGTACCACGACTGGAAGGTCACGGTCGACGGCCCGGCCATCACCCGCGCCTGGCCGCAGATCGGCGCCTTCTCCAGCATGCAGGTGACCGCCCGCAACGGCCTGGGCGCCGACGGCGGCCGCGCCACCAAGGTGGTCGTCACCGGGAGCTCCGGCTCGGTGACCACCACCGGCAGCGACGTGCGCAGCCGCCTCGGCCTGCGCTCGGACTGGTTCTCCGTCGTGACGCCGTCCACCCAGGTGTGGATGCTGCGCGGTTCGACCGACGGCGGCGCCCCCGCGGTCACCTCCCGCTTCGGCGGGCCGAAGGACACCACCCTGGCCTGCGACTTCGACGGCTCCGGGCGTGACGGCCTCACCACCTACCGGGGCGGCGCGTGGACGGAGCGCGACGACGCCTCCACCCCGGACGCGGCAGCCGTGGCCGCTCCCGACGCGACCATCTCCTACGGAGCCCCCTGGATGCTGCCCGTGTGCGGTGACTGGGACGGCGACGGCAAGGACGGCGTCGGCGTCTACGACACCCGCACCGGCGACTGGTACCTGCGCAACTCCTTCTCGGGCGGCGCGCCGGAGCTGAAGTTCCAGTACGGCTGGTCCGCAGCGCTCCCCGTGGTGGGCGACTGGGACGGCGACGGCAAGGACTCCACCGGCGTCTACCACGCCGGCACCTGGATGGTGCGCAACACCGCCACCCCGGGCCGCCCCGACACCACCGTCCAGTACGGCTGGAAGGGCGCCACGCCGGTGACCGGTGACTGGGTCGGCAGCGGTGCGTCTGGTATCGGCGTGTTCTCCGGCGGTCGGTGGATGCTCCGTGACACCGTGTCACCGGGCGACCCGCACCGGCTGTTCGACTACGGGGTGCCCGGAGACGCCCCCGTGGCCGGCCGCTGGACGACCGGCTCCGACGGCGCCGGCATCACCCGCCCGACCGCGTGAGCCCCACCGCCCCGGCTCGCCAGGCGCCGAGCCGCACCGCTGACGACCCCGTCGTCAGCCAGACCGCACGAACCGCCCACCGAGACGACCCGGCCCCCGCCCGCCCGCGGGCGGCGGCCGAGCGCGAGGAGCAGCAGCCGTGAGAACACCCCCGTCAGCCGCCACCCGGGCCACCCGGGCCACCCGGGCCAGCAGGTGGTGGGGCGGTCGCTGGGCGCTGAGGTGCGGCGCCCTGGCCGTGCTCGCCTCCGGCGCCGGCGTGGTGCCCGTGGTGAGCGCCGGCGCGGCCCCGGAGCCCGTCACCCCCACCTCCCAGGTGCTCGAGGTGCCCGTCGTGGCCGTGGACGGCACGCCGACGGGCAAGCCTTCGTCGTCGTCCTCCCAGCCCTCCGCGAGCGCGTCGGCGACGCCGTCGGGCACGCCGTCGGGCACGCCGTCGTCCGGCGGTCCCGCGGCCACCGGGCGGCAGACGGTCCCGGCCGAGCCGGGGGACGAGCCCGTCGAGGAGCTGGCCACCGGCCCGGTCCGGACCGAGGACTTCAACCTCGTCTCCGTGCAGTGGGACGGCGACCCCGACGCCGACGTCGACGTGCAGGTGCGCGTGCGCACCGACGACGGCTGGTCCGGCTGGCAGGCGCTCGCCGTGGAGGACTCCGCCCCGGACCCCGGGACGAAGGAGGCGCGGCAGGCCGCCGAGAAGGGCAGCACCAGCCCGCTGTGGGTCTCCGGCGGCGCCGACGCCGTGGACGTGCGCGTCTCGGTGCCGTCCGACGCCACGACCCCCGACGGCGAGCCGGCCGTCTCCGACGTCCGCACCAGCCTCGTGGACCCGAAGGCGTCCGTCGGCACCCAGCCCGCCGCCGCGAACCCGGCCGCGTCCGCGCAGGCCGCCTCGGCGATGCCGGGCGTCATCTCCCGCGCCCAGTGGGGCGCCGACGAGTCGCTGCGCCTGTCGAAGTGCAGCGCACCCACCTACACCGGCACGCCGAAGGTCGCCTTCGTGCACCACACGGCAGGGTCGAACACCTACACCGCCGCGGAGTCGGCGGCGATCGTGCGCGGCATCTACTACCAGCACACGGTGGTCCAGGGCTGGTGCGACATCGGCTACAACTTCCTCGTCGACAAGTACGGCCAGGTCTTCGAGGGCCGCTACGGCGGCATGGACAAGGCCGTGCTCGGCGCTCACGCCGGCGGCTTCAACGCCAACAGCTTCGGCGTCTCCGTGCTCGGCAACTACGAGACCGCCAAGCCGACGTCGGCCGTCCTCGACGCGCTGGCCCGGGTGATCGCCTGGAAGTTCTCGCTGTCGCAGACCGACCCGACCGGCAAGGGCGTGCTCTACAGCGCCGGCCTCGGCGGCACCAACCTCCGCCACCCGGCGGGGGCGGCGGTCACGCTCAACACGATCTCCGGCCACCGCGACGTCGGCGCCACCGCCTGCCCCGGCGCCAACCTCTACTCCCAGCTCCCGGCGCTGCGCACCAAGGTCGCGCAGCTCATGAGCGAGAAGGAGTGGGACCTGCGGACCACCTCGACGCCCGGCGCCCCGGACGGCACCGCCTACTTCGGCGACCAGAAGGGCACGGCGCTGTCGTGCGACTGGGACGGCGACGGCACCGACGGCCTCGCCGTGTACACCGCCGGCCGCTGGTCCATCAAGCAGACCCCTGGGAACGACGACGAGGACCTCGCCTTCAGCTACGGCTCGGCGACCATGCTCCCCGTCTGCGGCGACTGGAACGGGGACGGTGTGGCCGGCATCGGCGTCTACGACCCGGCCACGTACACCTGGTGGCTGCGCGAGACGGCCACCCCGGGAGCCCCGGACCGCAAGTTCGCCTACGGGTTCAAGGGCGTCAGGCCCGTGGCCGGCGACTGGGACGGCGTGGGCCGCTCCGGGATCGGCGTCTACGACGGCTACCGCTGGTGGCTGCGCGGCACGGCGACCCCCGGCGGCGCCGGCGCGGTGTTCCAGTACGGCTGGCCGCAGGCCACCCCGATGACGGGCGACTGGGACGGCGACGGCCGGGACACCGTCGGCGTCTACGCCACTGGCACGTGGTGGCTGCGCAACACCATCACCCCCGGCCAGCCGGACTCCCTGTTCGGCTACGGCGCCGCCACCGACAGGCCCGTCGTGGGCCGGTGGGACGTCAGCGGGCTCACGCCGTCGGCGAGCACGGAGACCGGTTCCGGCGGCGGCAGCGAGGGCACCGGCGACGGCGACGCCGCGACCGGCGTCACCCGCGACCGCGGTGACGGCGTCGGCGTCTGGCGAACCTGGCCCTGACGAGCTGACGCGCCCCCGAGGCGCTCACGACGACGGCCCGGTCCCGCGCTGCGGGGCCGGGCCGTCTCGTCGGCGCACTCGCGCACCCGAGTGCGCCTTCGGGGGCGCGCGAAGAAGCACTGGGGCACGCGAGTGCGGCTCTGCGGGGGAGGCGCCGCAGTGCGGCGGGAGGACGGTCAGGCGTCGAGGGCGGCCAGGTCGGCGTCGACCATGGCGCCGACCACGTCGGCGAAGGAGCGCGTCGGGGTCCACCCGAGCACCTCGCGCGCAAGGCGCGGGTCGCCGACGAGGTCGGCGGCGTCGTTGGGGCGCACGAACGCCGGGTCGGTGCGCACGAGGTGGCGCCACTCGGCGACCCCGGCGCGGGCGAAGGCGGCCGCCACGAAGTCCTCCACGGAGTGCGACGTGCCGGTGGCCACCACCACGTCGAGCGGCTCGTCGTGCCGCAGGGCTGCGACGAGCGCGCGCACGGTGTCAGGGGCCCAGCCCCAGTCGCGGCGGGCGGCGGTGTTGCCGAGCACCAGCTCGTCGGCGCGGCCACGGGCGATCGCCGCCACCGTGGACGTGATCTTGCGCGTCACGAAGCGCGCCGGGCGGCGCGGCGACTCGTGCGGGTACAGCACCGCGTTGACCGCGAAGGCGCCGCCGGCGCGGTGCAGCTGCACCAGGTGGTGCGCGTACGCCTTCGCCGCCCCGTACGGGGTGACGGGGACGACGGGCGTCGTCTCGTCCTGGGGGGTCACGCCGGCGCCGGCGAACACCTCGGCGCTGGAGGCCTGCAGCACGCGGACCGGACCGCCGCCGGTGCCGGTGGTGCTCGCTGCCGCGTGCAGGATCGCGGCCGGCAGGACCGCGTCGAGCAGCGCCGTCTCGACGGGCTCCTCCCACGAGCGCGCGACGGAGCTCTCGGCGGCGAGGTTGTAGACCTCGTCGGGGCGGACCTCGCGCACCAGCGCGGCCGCGGCGCTGGGGTCGAGCAGGTCGGCGGTGTGGACGACGAGCCGGTCGCCCAGCGCTGCCAGGTGGTAGGGCAGCGGGCCGGTGCCGCGGCGCACGCCGTGCACGAGGGTGCCCTCGGCGGCGAGCAGCTCGGCGAGGTAGCCGCCGTCCTGCCCGGTGACGCCGGTGACCAGCGCGGTGCGACCCGTCACGGCCTGGTCGGCGGTCACTTCCCGGCGAGGGCCTTCTGCTCAGCGAGGTCGGCGTCGACCATCATCTTCACCAGTTCCTCGAAGCCCACCTTGAGCTCCCAGCCCAGCTCCTCCTTGGCCTTGGTGGGGTCTCCGATGAGCAGGTCGACCTCGGCGGGGCGCATGAAGGCCGGGTCCTGGCGGACCTTGGAGGACCAGTCGCTGATGCCGACGTGGGCGAAGGCCACGTCGAGCAGCTCGCTGATGGCGTGGGTCTCACCGGTGGCCACGACGTAGTCGTCGGCGGTGTCCTGCTGCAGCATCCGCCACATCGCCTCGACGTAGTCGCCGGCGAAGCCCCAGTCGCGGCGGGCGTCGAGGTTGCCCAGCACGATCTCGTCCTGCAGGCCCAGCGAGATCCGGGCCACGGCCTGGGAGACCTTGCGGGTGACGAACTCCGGGCCGCGGCGGGGGCTCTCGTGGTTGAACAGGATCCCCGAGGAGGCGTGCATGCCGTAGGACTCGCGGTAGTTGATGGTCATGTAGTGGCCGAAGACCTTGGCCACCCCGTAGGGGGAGCGGGGCCACAGCAGGGTGTCCTCGCGCTGGGGCACCGCCTGGACCTTGCCGAACATCTCCGAGGAGGAGGCCTGGTAGAAGCGGACCTTGCTCATGTCGTCGCCGGAGTAGAGGCGCACGGCCTCCAGGGCGTTGAGCACGCCCTTGCCCGTGACCTCGGCGGTGAGGTCGGCGTTCTCCCAGGAGTAGGCCACGAAGGAGATGGCGCCGAGGTTGTAGAACTCGTCGGGCTGGGCGATGTTCAGCGCCCTGATCAGCGAGGACAGGTCCATGAGGTCGCCGGTGAGCACCTTGACCCCGGGCACCTCGCGGGCCAGCAGCGGCAGCTTGGGGTTGTTCTGCCCGCGCACCAGGCCGTAGACCTCGTAGCCCTTGGACAGCAGCAGCTCGGACAGGTACAGACCGTCCTGGCCGGTGACTCCGGTGATCAGCGCGCGCTTGGCCATGGGGGCGACCCTAGGGGACGGCCCGCGTCGTCGTCCTCGCAGTGCTCTCCTGTGCCACCCTGTGGGCGGGCCCCGACCGGGTCCCCGGACGAGGGCGCCGTACCCGGACAGCGACAAGACGGCCGTGCTCCTGCTCCCTCGACCCTGGAGGCCCGTCGTGTCCTGGCTCGTGCTCGTCCTGTCCGGTGTGCTGGAGGCCGTCTGGGCCACCGCCCTGGGCCGCTCCGAGGGCTTCACCCGCCCCGGCCCGACCGTGGTCTTCGCCGTCGCGATCCTCGCGAGCATGGCCGGGCTCGCGTACGCCATGCGCGAGCTCCCCGTGGGCACGTCGTACGCGGTGTGGGTGGGCATCGGCGCGACCCTCACCGTGGCGTACGCGATGGTGACCGGCACCGAGCCGGTGTCGGTGCCCAAGGTGGTGTTCCTGACGATGATCGTCGGCGGCGTGGTCGGCCTCAAGCTCGTCCACTGACCCCGGCACGGCGGCCGGGGCTGCAACGGGCGGCGGCGGGCGAGCGTCCTGCGGGTGTGCGACGCGCGCCCGCCCTCCCCACGACGCTCCTGCTGGCCGGGTGTGCTGCGGGTCCGTGCGCGACCGCGAGGGAGGTCGGTCCGGACACCGACGTCGGCTGCAGCGCCGACGAGGTGTGGTCCGCCTCCTAGGCGGAGGGGGCGGTGCCCTCCTGGGCGGCGATCCGGTCGGCGTCGGGGGCTCCGGGGCCGAGCAGCACGGCGCTGCCGCCGCCGGCCAGGGCCGACAGCACCGCGTCGAGCGCGGCGGCGTCACCGACCTCGCGCACGTCGACCAGCACCCGCGCCCCCGGCGACGCCGCGGCGCTGACCTGCAGACCCGGTGCGTCCGGCACGAAGGGCAGGGCGTCGCCGAAGCCCGCCACCACCGCGGCGGCGTCCAGCGCCCCCGCCGGCACGGAGGTCGCGCGCAGCGCCAGCGCCCCCAGCGCCTGCACCACCACCTGCTCGGCCCCGGTGGGCGCGGGCGCGCCGTCAGCGACGACCGCGACGCGCGCGTCGTCGTCGTCCTCGACCAGCTCGGCGCCCACCGCACCGAGCGCGAGCCGCCAGGCCACCGTCCGCCAGTGCGCGGGCAGGGCGAGCAGCACGCCGTCGCCGGTCTCCACGTCGAGCTCCTCCACGAGGAGGTTGGCGGTCTTCGCCACCCAGTTCTCCAGCACCCGGGCGGACAGCTCCACACGCTCGCCGTCGGCGCCGTACCAGGTGACGCGGGGGCGGCCGGAGTCCTGCGCCCGGAGGCGGTCCAGGAGTCGGGTGACGTCGACGCGGGCGCTGGGGGAGCTCACGACGACGACGGTAGGCGCCGCCCCCGACGCGCCGCCCGGGGGTTCCGAGCCGTCCGGAGCAGGCCGCAGGATGGTGGGGTGGCAGGAGGTCCGGGCGGGGGCGGCGCGCCGGCGGCGCACGGCGTGCTGGTGCTGCGGCAGCCGCTGGACCTGTCGGCCACGCTCGGCCCGCTGCGCCGCGGCGGTGGGGACCCGGCGGTGCGCCGCGAGGGTGCCGGCCCGTGGGCGGCGTGGTGGTGGGCCACCCGCACCGCGCACGGCACCGCGCTGGTGAGGCTGCGCCACCTGCCTCCCGGCGTGCTCGGCGGTGGTCCGCACGGCGTGGTCGAGGCCGCGGCATGGGGCGAGGGCGCCGCCTGCGCCGTCGACGGCGCGGCGGAGCTGCTGGGGGAGGACCAGGACGCCAGCGCCTTCGTCCCGCGCCCGGAGCACGCCGTGCTCGTCTCCGCCTGGCGCCGCCACCGGGGCGTGCGCGTGCCCCGCACCCGCGCGGTCTTCGAGGCCCTGGCCGGCGCCGCCGTCGAGCAGGTGGTGACCGGCGTGGAGGCGCACCGCGCCTGGCGCGACCTGCTGCGCCGCTTCGGCGAGCCGGCCCCCGGAGGCCTGCACGACGCCGGGCCGGGCGGCCCGTCGGCACCGGGCGGCCCCGCCGAGGGGATGCGGGTGCCGCCGAGCGCCCGCGACTGGGCGGGCATCCCCAGCTGGGAGTGGCTGCGCGCCGGGGTGGAGGAGCGCCGCCGCCGCGTGGTGCTGCACGCCGCCCGCTGCGCCCCGGCGCTGGAGCGCACGGTGCACCTGCCGCCCGAGCGCGTCGAGCCGGCGCTGCGCACGCTGCCCGGGGTGGGCGTGTGGACGGCCGCCGAGGTGCGCCACCGCGCCCACGGCGACCCGGACGCCTTCTCCTTCGCCGACTACCACGTGGCCAAGAACGTCTCCTACGCCCTGACCGGGCAGGTCCTCGACGACGCCGGCTGCGCCGAGGTCATCGAGTGCTACCGCGGCCACCGCTACCGGGTGCAGCGGCTGCTGGAGCTCGACGGGATCGCGCGGCCGAGGCGCGCCGCCCGCATGACGCTGCCCAGCCACGTGCCCGTGGCCACCGGCATGCGCAGCTGACGGCCGCCGCCGTCGCCCCGACGCCGGTCGCTCAGAGGCGCAGGCGGCGCAGCAGCCGCGGCGGCGCCCACCGCAGCACCTCGGTGACCGCCTGCGCGCCCGGCGGGGCCCAGACCACGTCGCGCTCGAGCTCCAGGCCCTGGACCGTCAGGTCCGCGACGGCCTCCTTGGTGGTCGCCAGCCACGCCGAGCGCCCCGCCGTCATGCGGGTGCGCACGAAGCCCGGGCGCACCACCACCACGCGCACGCCGTCGCCGCGGACCGCCTCGCGCAGCCCCGACGCGAAGGCGTCCAGCCCGGCCTTGCTGGCGCCGTAGGCGAAGTCGGTGGAGCGCGCCCGCACCGCCGCGGCGCTGGAGAGCACCACCAGCGCGCCGCCGCGCTGCGCCCGCAGCCGCTGCGCCGCCTCCGCCGCGAGCGCCACCGGCGCGGCGGTGTTGACCTGCACGAGGTCGGCGGCGGCCGTCGGGTCCTGCCAGGACCGCTTGCCGTCCGGCAGCACCCCCACCGCGAGGACCACCACGTCGACGGGCCCCACCGGCACCCCGGCGGCCACGCCGCGGGAGCCGAAGGCCTCCGCCAGCGCCGGCGACCAGGTGGACGGCGCGCGGGCGTCCAGCGGCACGGCGCGGGCGGTGTGCCCCTCGGCGACCAGGGCCGCCACGGCCTCGGACAGCCGCGGCCCGGGACGCCCGGCGAGCACCACGTCGAGGGGGCGCTCGCGGCCCAGGCGGCGCACGAGCGCCAGGCCGATGTCGGAGGTGCCGCCCAGCAGCACGACCCGCTGCGGCTCGTGGGCGGGCCGGACCGGCAGCGCGCGGGGTGCAGCGCCGCCACCGGCCGCGGGGACGTCGTCGCGGCCGGTCAGCCGGTTGGCCAGCTGGTCCGAGACGCGGTCTGCGAGGTCGCCGAGCGGCAGCTTGGGGAGGCGCACCCCCACCATGCTGGTCGAGGGGCAGCTCATCGGCCAGAGCGGGCCAGACCGGGTCCGGGGCCGGTGTGAAGATGGGCGACGTGCACATCTCGGCCATCGCCGGCGGTGTGGGCGGTGCGCGCTTCCTGCGCGGGCTGCTCGCCCACCTCGCGGCCTCGCCCGACCCCGCCCGCCGCAGCGCCCGCGTGACCGCCGTCGTCAACACCGGTGACGACACCACCATGCACGGCCTGCGCATCACGCCCGACCTCGACACGGTCATGTACACCCTCGGCGGCGCGGTCCACGAGGAGCAGGGCTGGGGCCGGCGCGACGAGAGCCGCGTGGTCTCCTCCGAGCTCGCCGCCTACGGCACGGGTCCGGACTGGTTCACCCTCGGAGACCGCGACCTCGGCACCCACGTCTTCCGCACCCAGCTGCTGCGGGAGGGCCTGCCGCTGTCGGGCGTGGTGGAGCGGCTGTGCGAGCGGTGGCTCCCCGGCGGTCACCCCGCTGTCGCGCCGGACGGGCCTACCGTGCGGCTGCTCCCCATGAGCGACGACGACGTCGAGACCCACGTCCACCTCGCCGACGGCCGGACCGTGCACTTCCAGGAGTGGTGGGTGCGGCTGCGCGCCTCCGTGCCGGCGACCGGCTTCACGCAGGTGGGCGTCGACGGCGCCAAGCCCGCGCCGGGCGTGCTGGACGCGCTGCGGGAGGCGGACGCCGTCCTCCTGCCGCCGTCCAACCCCGTGGTGAGCATCGGCACGGTGCTGGGGGTCCCGGGCGTCCGCGAGGCGCTGCGCGACGGGGGAGCGCCCGTCGTCGGGGTCTCCCCGGTGCTGGGAGGCCGCGTGGTCCGGGGGATGGCCGACGCCTGCCTGAGCGCGATCGGGGTGGAGACGTCCGCCCTGGGGGTGGCCGGCCTCTACGCCGACCTGCTCGACACCTGGCTCGTCGACGACGACGCCGACGGCGCCCTGCACGGGAGCACCGTCCCCGGCGCCGCGCCGGGCCGGGGTCGGGTGCTGGCCCGGCCGCTGCTCATGAGCTCGCCGCAGGCCGCCGCCGACCTCGCCGGTGCCGCCCTCGACGCCGCGCTGGCCACCGGCCGGAGGCCGTCGTGACCCTCCACCCGACCGCGACCGCGGTGTTGGGGGTCGCGGGGCGCCTGGTGGCCGAGGGCGTCGGGCTGCTGGCCGCGGCGCTCGCGCGGGCCGACGGCGCGACCTGCCGGACCGTGGAGGTGCCGGGTGTTCCCGGTGCCGGCGCGGGGGAGCTCGTGCGGGTGCGCGTCTGCTCCGGCGCCCGCGGGCGCACCTTCGCGCGCGGCGGCACCACCTACGGCACCACGTACGTCACCGGCGCCGACGCCCGCACCTGCGCCGGTGACCGGCTGCGCCACGAGGCCGTCCACGTGCTCCAGTGGCGGCGCTGGGGGCTGCTGCTGCCGCTGCTCTACGGCCTCGCCGAGCTCCGCGCCGGCGGCGACCCCACCCGGAACCGCTTCGAGGCCGCCGCCGGCCTGCGCGACGGGGGCTACGCGTGAGCGCACCGGCCCCCCACCCCGGTGCTCCCGCGACCACCCCGCAGCCGCCGCCCCCGGAGGTCCTCGCGCTGTCCGTGCCCGGCCTGCCCGAGGTCGGGGCCGGTGACGACCTCGCCGGCCTGGTCGCCCGGGCGTGCGCCGCGGCCGGGATCGCGCTGGGCGCCGGGGACGTCGTCGTCGTCGCCAGCAAGGTGGTCGCCAAGGCGGAGGGCAGGGCCGTCCCGGCCGAGACCCGCGAGCAGGCCCTCGACGAGCAGTCCGTGCGGCTGGTGGCCGAGCGGGGGCTGCCGGACGGGCGGACCACGCGGGTGGTGCAGTCGCGCTCCGGGCCCGTCATGGCGGCCGCGGGCATCGACGCCTCCGACGTCGCCGAGGGCACGGTGCTGCTGCTGCCCGCCGACCCGGACGCCTCGGCCCGCGCGCTGCGCACCCGGCTGCGGGCGCTGCTGGAGCCGGCCCTGGGCGGGGGAGCGCCGGCGGTGGTGGTCAGCGACACCAGCGGCCGGCCGTGGCGCGACGGCGTCACCGACTTCGCGCTGGGAGCCGCCGGCCTGGAGGTCCTCGACGACGCCCGCGGCCGCCTGGACCGGTCCGGCCGCGTCATGGAGGTGACCGTGCGCGGCGTGGCCGACGAGGTCGCCGCGCTCGCGGACCTCGTCAAGGGCAAGGCCGCCGGCACCCCGGTGGCCGTGGTGCGCGGGCTGGGCGCCCACGTCACCGACGACGACGGCTCCGGCGCCGCGCGGCTGGTGCGGACCGGCCCGGGGGACTGGTTCGCCTTCGGGCACGTCGAGGCGGTGCGCGCCGCGCTCGGGCTCGCGGAGCGCGAGGTGGCGCCGCCTCCCATCGCCCCCGGCGGCCCCGTGCCCGCGCGGGTCGCGCGGGCCGTGGACGTGGCGGCCGCCGGGCCCGGGCTCGGCCACGCCGCCGTGTCCGCGCAGGCCTCGTCGGACGGCGCGGCGCTCGCGGTCAGCGGCCCGCCGTACGACGTGGGGGCCGCCGTGGAGCGCCTGCGCGCCGCCCTGTGGGCGGAGCGGCTGGACGTCGACGTGGTCCCGGGCGCCGTGCGCTCGGTGGACGGCGAGGAGCTGGTGGACGCCTCGGTGGCCGTCGAGCTGCGCGTGGGCGAGCGCTCCTGACCGAAGGCCAGCGGCGGGTGCGCGCGGTTGCGCTGGGTGACGGGCTGTCGGTGGCGGGTGCGACCGTGCTCCTGACGGCTCGCCGTGACGTATGTGATCAGTGGTACGTGTGTGACTCGTGAGGCATCGGCGCTGGTCAGAGCGCCGACCATGTCCGTCGGTGGTGTCGCCCGCCCGATCCGCCCGTTCCATCCCCGGGCCCGCGCTGGCCCGGAGTGTCCGGTGGTGTCCGTTCTGCCCCGCGGCGCGCAGGGCGCGACACGCCCAGCGCCGCAAACACGTGCCGCCGCTTCCTGCGTTTCGCCTGCACGTCGCGTAGTCGCACGTATGTAATTCAGTCACCGCCTCGCAGGGCGGGAGCTCCTCCGCGGGGCTCGCACAGACTGATCCAAGGAGTCGAGATGAGCGAGAGCACCACCGTCTCCCTCGGCCTTCCGCGCCCGCGGACGGCCCTCCCCACCGAGACGGGCTCCATCCCCGTCGTCGCGGTGGCGAACGCGGGCCTCATCGCCCCCCGCAGCTCGCTCGAGGCGCTGACCGGCCCCTCGCTGGAGGAGCTCGACACCGAGCTCGAGGCCGAGCTGGACGACCTGTCCGACGACGTCGACGACGACGAGGACGCCGAGCTCAGCGACGGCGACCCCGCGCTGGAGCTGGTCCTCGGCGAGGGCGACGCCGACGCCGCGGCCGACTGGCAGGAGCGCGCCCTGTGCGCGCAGACCGACCCGGAGTCCTTCTTCCCCGAGAAGGGCGGGAGCACCCGCGAGGCCAAGCGCGTCTGCATGAGCTGCGAGGTGCGCGTCCCGTGCCTCGAGTACGCGCTGGCCAACGACGAGCGCTTCGGCATCTGGGGCGGGCTCTCCGAGCGCGAGCGGCGCCGCGTCAAGCGCCGCGCGGTCTGAGCCCCAGCACCTCCTCGGCGCCCCTGTCGCCGCAGCCCCGGCACGCCCGCCGGGGCGCGGGGGAGCGCGGCGCCACCGCCACCGCCAGCAGTGAGCGGGTCGCCGGGGAGCACCCCGAGCGCACCGGTCGGCTGCGGCAGCCGGCGCGCGAGCGCGGCGCCGACGCGCTCGTGGCCCACGTCGACGCCGTGCTGCTCGCCTGCGACGGCGAGCGCTGGCTGCCCGGCGCGCTGGACGCGCTGGACGCGCAGACCCGCGCCCCCGACCGGGTGGTGCTGCTCGACGCCGCGTCGACCGACGGCAGCGCCGCCCTGCTGGCGGCGCACGCCCGCCGCTCCCGCGCGCTCGGCGGGACCACCGCCGTGGGCGTGCTCCCGCTGCGCCGCCGCGCAGGGCTCCTGGACGCCGCGCGCGCCGCCCTGGCCGCCACGGACGCCAGCGCCCTCACCTCCCGCGGGCGCGACCACACCTCCGTCCCCGCGGCGCTGCGCTGGGTCTGGCTGCTCCACGACGACTGCGCCCCCGCCCCCGACGCGCTCGAGCAGCTGCTCGCCGCGGTGGAGGTGGCGCCGTCCGTGGGGGTGGCCGGCTGCAAGGTGGTCGACTGGCACGACGAGGGCCTGCTCCACCAGGTCGGCTTCAGCACGTCCGCCCTGGGGCGGCGCCTGACCGGCGTGGAGCTCGGCGACCGCGACCAGGGGCAGCGCGACCACCGCGACGACGTCCTGGCCGTGTCGAGCGCCGGCATGCTCGTGCGCCGCGACCTGCTCGAGCGGCTCGGAGGGGACCCGGCCCTGCCCGTCCTCGGGGAGGACCTCGACCTGTGCCGCCGCGCCCGGCTCGCGGGCTCGCGCGTCGTCGTGGTCCCCAGCGCCGTGGTCCGCCACGTCGACGCGACGCGCGCGGGCGCGCGCAGCACCCGCGCGGCCCGGTCCGTCCGCTGGACCGAGCGCCGCCACGAGGCGCACGCCCGGCTGGCCGCCGCCGCCCCGGCCGCGCTGCCGCTCGTCGCCCTCGCCGTGCTGCTGGGAGGCCTGGCGCGCCTGCTCGTGCGCGTGGCCGCCAAGCAGCCGAGCAGCGCCGGCGGGGAGCTCACCGCGGTGCTGGCGGCGCTGGCCCGCCCCGACCGCGTGCTCGCCGCCCGCCGCGCCGCCGCCCGCACGGCGGTGCGCCCGCGCAGCTCCCTGCGGCCCCTGCTCGTGCCGCGCCGGGAGGTGGTGCGCTGGCACCGCGACCGCTGGGCGCGCACGGGCATCGCGCCGGCCACCGGCGTGCTGCCGGTGGTGGCGGCGCGGGCGCTGGCGGTGGCCACCACCCCGCCGTCCGGGGTCCCGGTGGTGCGGCTGCCGGAGGTCCCCGCCCCCCGCGAGGGGTTCGACCGGGCGCTGCAGGACCCCTCGGCGCCACCGGCCGCGGAGCACGAGTTCGCTGCCGAGCCCGACGGCAGCCCCGCCGGGCCCGTGCGCCGGGGCCTGGGCGTGCTGCTGCCGCTGCTGGCCGCGCTCGCCGTGGTCGCGGTGGCGGCCCTGCACCCGCTGCTGGGGGCGCTGGCCCCCGGCGCGCAGGTGACCGGGGGCGCGCTGGCGGCGGCCCCCGGGCTGGCCGACCTGTGGTCCGCGGCGCGCTCCGACTGGCAGCCCCTGGGCCTGGGCACCGCCGCCCCGGCCGACCCCTGGCTGTCGGCCCTGGCGCTGCTGAGCCTGCCGGTGGGCGGCTCCCCGCACCTGGCCGTGGTGGCCCTGCTCCTCCTGTCGCTGCCGCTGGCCGCGCTCGGCGGGTGGGCCGCCGCAGGCGCCGCCACCCGCTCCCGCCTGCTGCGCGCGGCCGCCGCCCTCACCTGGGCGGGCGCCGCGCCCCTGCTGGCCGCCTCGGCCACCGGACGGCTCGGCGCCCTCGTGGCGCACCTGGCGCTGCCCTGGGTCGCGCTCGGGCTGGCCCGCACAGCCACGGTCTCCGCGCGCCGGCCCGCGGTGGCCGCCGGGGCGCTGGCGGGACTGGCCGGCGCCCTCGCGGTGGCCGCGGCGCCGCAGCTGCTGGTGCCGCTGCTGCTGGTGGTCGTGGTGGTGGCCCTCACCGCGAGGCGCTGGCCGGGGGCCGTGCTCTGGGCGGTGCTCGCGCCGCTGGCCGTGACCGGGCCCCTGCTGGCGCCCGCCCTCGCCGACCCCCGAGCGCTGCTCCTCGGCCCCGGGCTGCCGCTCGCCGCACCCGCCGCGCCCTCGTGGCAGCTGCTCCTGGCAGACCCGGGCGCCGCCCTCGGCGACCCGCTCACGGGGACCGCAGCGCCGGCCCTGCTCGGCGCCGCGCCCCTTGCAACGGTCCTCGCCGCGCTCCCGGGGACCGTGCTGCTCGTGCTCGCGCTGGTCGGAGCTGCCGCCCGTGGACCGCGGGCGCGGGTCGCGCGCGCCGGCTGGTGGGCTGCCGGCGCCGGGCTGCTGGCCGCGGTGGCCGCCGCCGCAGCCGGCGGGTGGGCCGGCCCGGCCGCGAGCCTCGTGCTGCTCGGGCTGGGGACCGCTGCCCTCGCCCGCGCCCCCCGGGTGCTGCGGGCGCCCGCTCCAGACCCCCTGCTCGACGACGACGAGACCCCCGAGCCCCTCGAGGCCGCACCCCGCTCCGCTCGGCCCGCCCGCGGGACCGCCCTCGCGGCGGTCGCCGCGGTCGCGGCCCTGACCGCTCCCGCGCTGCTGCTCGGCGCGTGGGCGCTCCAGCAGGCCGGCGCCCCCGGGACCACCACCACCCGCTCCACGGACCAGGTGCCCGCCGTGGCCCTCGACGCGGCGCGCTCGCCGGACGCCGTGAGCACCCTGCACCTCCAGGTCGACGACGACGGCGACGTGCGCGCCCTGCTCCGGCGCGGCCCGCTGACGCTGTCGAGCACCTCGGTCGTCGCCGGGCTGGCGGCCGAGGGCAGCCCGGTGGCCGGTGCGAGCGCCACCGCGTCGCGGGCCGCCGCCGACGGGGTGCTGCGCTCCGCGGCAGCCGCGCTGGTGGCCGGCTCGGCCGACCCCCGGCAGGCGCTCGCCGCCCTCGGCGTGGGCTACGTGCTGCTGGAGCCGCCGCCCACCGGTGCGGGGGCGGCTCCCGAGCCCGGTGAGCAGCCCGGTGAGCAGCCCGGGCAGGACGCCGGTCCGGCCGTCCCGGAGCGCGCCACCGCCAGGCTCGACGCGGTCGCGGGCCTGTCGCGGGCCGGCAGCACCGCCGCGGGCGTGCTGTACCGCGTGCTCCCCGCCAGCGGCGGCGGTGACACCGCCGCTGACCGCCCCTCCCGCGCGCGGCTCGTGGCCTCCGACGGCACCGTGCTGGCGGCGCTGGCCTCGGACGGGCAGGACGTCGACGCGCAGGTCCCCGCCGTCAGCGCCGACCAGGCCGCGGCGGGGCAGGACGAGCGCACGGCCGTGGTCGCCGAGCGCTCCGACAGCGGCTGGAGCGCGCACCTGGACGGCCGCCGGCTGCCCGTGGTGACCGTGGACGGGTGGGCGCTCGGCGTGGAGGTGCCGGCCCAGGGCGGGCACCTCGTCATCACGAGGGCAGCCCCGGCGGCCCTCGTGTGGGACTGGCTGCAGGGCGCGGTGCTGCTGCTCACCGCCATGGTCGCGGTGCCCGTGCCCGTGCGCGGGCGGAGCAGGTCGTGAGCCGCGCGGGCCGTGCCGCGGCCGCCCTCAGCGCGGTGGGGGCCGCGGCCCTCGTGGCCGGCGGCCTGGCCCTGGGCGCCGTCGCGGCCCCCGGCGGGGCGGCGTCCCCCGCGGCGGGCGGCTCGTCCCCGGCGGCCGTGGCCGTGCCGGTGCCCGCCTCCGGCGCGCAGCTGGTGTGCCCGGGCGCTCCCGTCCCCGTCACCGGCGCGGACGGCGGCCGTCGCGGATCCGCCTCCGCCGCCCTGAGCGGGACCACCGGGCTCGTGGTGGCCAGCGGCGCGCCCGTGCTCAGCGGGCAGCCGCTCATGCAGCGCACGTCCGACGCCGGCGCCGACCCCGGCGCGAGCCCTGGCAGCAGCACCGCCACGGGCGCGGCGGCCCCGCGCGCCACCTCGTCCAAGGTCCTCGGCGACCTCCAGCGCGTCGACGCCGACCCCGCCACCGCCGTCGCGGGCACCGGCACGGCGCTGTCCTCCGGTCCGGTGGACAGGCGGGCCCCCCTGCTCGCCGGGGCCTCGACGTCGCTGGCTCCCGGCGGGGACCTGCGCGGCCTGTCCACGCCCGCGTGCGCGGCGCCGCAGGAGCAGGCGTGGCTGGTGGGCGGCGCGAGCGGCGCCGGCAGGTCCACCCGCCTGGTGCTCGCCGACGTGGCGCAGACCCCCACCACGGTCGACGTGACCGTGCTGACCGCCCAGGGCCCGCAGCAGCCGAGCGCGCTGCAGGGCCTGTCCCTGGGGCCCGGCGAGCAGCGGTCGGTGCTGCTGGAGGGCGTGCTCGACGGCTCGTCCGACGGCGGTGCGGCGGGCGGTGCTCCGCTGGCCGTGCAGGTCCGGTCCTCCGCGGGCCCCGTGGCCGCCTGGCTGGTGGAGTCCGTGCTGCACGGGCTGGTGCCCGGCGGCACCGAGGTGGTGGGCCCCGCAGCCGCGCCCGCGGCCTCGCTCGTGGTGCCCGGCATTGCGTCGACCGGCGCGCAGCCCGCCGTGCTGCGCCTGGCCAACCCCGGCACCGACCCGGTGGTCGCCCGCTTCGCGGTGGTCGGGGCGTCCGGTGCGAGCGTCCCCTCGGGCACCGCCCCGGCCACGGCCGTGCCGCCGCAGTCCGTGGTGGACGTGGCCCTTCCGGGCCTGCCCTCCGGCGGCGTGGCGCTGTCGGTGGAGGCGGACGGGCCGGTGCTCGCCGGTGTCCGCACCGACACGGCGCCGACCGACGACGGCAGCCAGCCCGGCGACCTCGCCTGGACCGCGGCCGTCCCGCCGCTGGCGGGCCCCGCGCTGGTCGCCCTGCCGCCCCCGGCGAAGCAGGGCCGCCAGAGCGGCGCCACCACCCCCGACGTGCGCCTGGTGCTCAGCTCGCGGGGGGCGTCGCAGGTCGACGTCGCGGTCGTCGGCGCCGACGGCCGGACCAGCCCCGCGCGGCGCGTGGAGCTGCCGGCGTCCACCACCACCGCCGCCGACGTCGACGACCTCGCCCGCGCCGCCGGCGCCCAGGGCACCCCGGTCGCCCTGCTCCTCACCCCGGTGGCCCCCGCGGCGGGTGCGGGGGAGGACGACGGCGCGGGGCAGGTCGTCGCCGCGCTGACCTCGCGCGTCACCGCCGCGGCCGGCGGCGGGGGGGACCTCGTGTCCGCTGCGCCCGTGGGCGCCGGGGCCGCAGCGCCGTCGTCGGTGCCGGTCACGCTCACCGGCCCCTGAGCCGGCGCGGCCACCACCGCGGCTGCTGGGCGCGGGCTGTGCCCGCCGCCGGGCCGGCGGCTCAGTCGTCGTCGGTGCGGTAGCGGGGGTCGACCTGCTCCGGGGTCATGCCCGTGGCCGCGGCCACCTGCTCGACCACCACCTCGTGCACGAGCGAGGCGAGGTCGGCCTCGTCGGTGCCCCGCGTCTCGAGCGGCCGGCGGTACAGCACGATGCGCGCGCGCTGCGTGCGGGTGGCGGGGAAGAACCGCCCCAGGGCGACCTCCGGCCGCTCCCACGCCGCCGAGTCACCGGGCGGCACGTCCTCGACGGCGAACTCGATGGCGGCCATCTGCTCCGCCCACCGGTGCTCGAGGCGCTCGACGGCGTCCAGCACCACGTCGTCGAAGCGCTCCGCCCGCGTGCGGGTGCCGGGCAGCTCCGGCGGCATGAGCGGCCCGCGCAGCCCGCGGCCGTGGCGGTCGCGGCGGCGGCGTCGGACTCCGCGGGTGCTGGGCACCACCCGACCCTAGACGGCGCCCGGAGGCGTGCTGGGACGGCCGCGCGGTGCCGGAGCGCCACCGCGGGGGGAGCCGACGCGCCCGGGATCGTGACGACGCGAACACGGCGAGTCGTGGCGAATACCCGTCACGCGGAGTGCGCAGGAGTACCGTCAGGTCATGGCGTCGCGACGGTGCAGCAGGACAGGGTGCGGGGCTCCCGCGATCGCCACGCTGACGTACGTGTACGCGGACTCCACGGCCGTGCTCGGCCCGCTGGCGCTGGCGGCCGAGCCCCACTGCTACGACCTGTGCTCGGCGCACGCGGAGCGGCTCACCGCACCGCGCGGCTGGGAGGTGGTCCGGCTGCAGCCGGAGGCCTATGAGCACCGGCAGAGCCACGACGACCTGCTGGCCCTGGCCGACGCCGTCCGTGAGGCGGCGCGTCCGGCTCCCGAGCCGGTGCCGGTGCGCGAGCCCGTCTCCGTCGGTCCCGCCGCGGGCAGCGGCCCCGGCCGGCGCGGGCACCTGAGGGTGCTGCGCGACTGACCCCCCGCACGCGACGGAGCCCCGCCGAGCAGCTGCTCGGCGGGGCTCCGTGCTGGCGGGCGTCTCGGGCGGGGCTCAGCCCCGGCTGCGCTCCAGCACCTCGGTGATGCTCAGGGTGGTGTCCTGGGCGTCCCACTGGCGGTGCTCGCAGCCCCGGCATGAGCTGAAGCGCACGGCGGTGCCGTCGGTCAGGACCATCGACAGGACGGTCAGCTGGTCGCCGCCGCACGCGGGGCAGGCGGGCCGCGCGGACGTCGCCTGCAGCAGCGAGCCCAGCGGCGGGGTCGCGGCGCCCTGGCGCCGACGGCGGCGCGGACCACCGGTGGGGCTCGCCGTCCCGCGGGGAGCAGCGCCGGGTGCGGTGCTGATCGGCGTGGACGGCAGGGTGGTGGTGGACGTGACCACGGTCCTCCTCGGCGGGGAAGTGCCAGGTGCGCCGCTGGTGAGCGGGGCGGCAGCGCCGGTGCGCGCGCTGCGGCAGTCATCCCATCGGCGCAGCGCACTGCTCCCTGAGGGGTTCCTCCGGGCCTCTGGGCGCTGCCGAGCGCCCGGGACCGGCCCCCGCGTGGCTACGCTTCCGGCTCGTGCCGACCCAGCGGATCGACCTGGCCACCATCGTCAAGGCGTACGACGTCCGGGGCCTCGCCCCGGAGCAGCTCGACGAGACGGTGGCCCACGCCCTCGGAGCTGCCGCCGCCGACGTCCTCGGCGTCGCCGGCCGCACCGGCAGGCCCGGGGGGACCCTCGTCATCGGGCACGACATGCGCCCGACCAGCCCGGTGCTGGTCGACGCGTTCGCCCGCGGCGTCACCGACCGCGGTGGCGACGTGCTCGTCATCGGCCTGTGCTCCACCGACGGCCTCTACTTCGCCTCCGGCCACCTCGACGCCCCGGGGGCCATGTTCACGGCCAGCCACAACCCGGCCGCCTACAACGGCATCAAGATGTGCTTCGCCGGCGCCAAGCCCGTCGGCACCGGCACCGGCCTGGACGACGTGCGCACGCTCGCGCAGCAGTACCTCGACTCCGGGGAGCTGCCGACCGCCGCCGCGACCGGCACCCGCAGCGACCGCGGGATGCTCGCCGAGTACGCCGCGCACCTGCGCTCCCTGGTGGACCTGTCCGGCTCGCGCCGGCTGAAGGTGGTCGTCGACGCCGGCAACGGCATGGCGGGCCTGACCGCCCCGGCCGTCCTCGGCGCGGAGGCGGGCCTGCCGGCGCTGCCCCTCGACGTGGTCCCGATGTACTTCGAGCTGGACGGCACCTTCCCCAACCACGAGGCCAACCCGCTGGAGCCCGCCAACCTCGTCGACCTGCAGAGGGCGGTCGTGGAGCACGGCGCGGACATCGGCCTGGCCTTCGACGGCGACGCCGACCGCGTGTTCGTGGTGGACGAGCGCGGTGAGCCGGTGAGCCCGTCCGCGGTGACCGCGATGGTGGCGCTGCGCGAGCTGGCCAAGACCCCGGGCGCCACGGTGCTGCACAACCTCATCTGCTCGCGCGCCGTGCCGGAGCAGATCGCCGCCGCCGGCGGTGTGCCGGTGCGCACGCGCGTGGGCCACTCCTTCATCAAGGCCGAGATGGCCCGCACGGGGGCCGTGTTCGGCGGGGAGCACTCCGCGCACTTCTACTTCAAGGACTTCTGGGGCGCGGACACAGGCATGCTCGCCGCGATGCACGTGCTCGCCGCCCTCGGCGAGCAGGACGGCGCGCTGTCGGCGCTCGTCGCGGACTACGACCCGTACACCGCCAGCGGTGAGATCAACTCCACGGTCACCGACGTCGCGGGGACGACCGCGGCCGTGCGCGAGCGCTGGGTGGCCCGCGGCGGCGTCGTCGACACCATGGACGGCCTCACCATCTCCTCGCCCGAGGGCGAGAGCCCGACGTGGTGGTTCAACCTCCGCCCGTCCAACACCGAGCCGCTGCTGCGCCTCAACGCCGAGGGCGAGGACGCTGGCACGATGGAGCGCGTGCGCGACGAGGTGCTGGCCCAGGTCCGAGGCGGGGGCGCCTCGTGAGCGCTGCGGGCGCCGCCGGCGAGCCGTGGCGCGAGGAGTGGGTCCGCTCCCTCCTGCGCGACCCGGTCACCGGGGCTGAGCTGGTCGACGTCGTCCTGCCCGACGGCCGCGCGGGCCTGGCCCCGCAGCCGCAGGCGGACCCGGCCCGGCCGGTGGCGTACCCGGTGGTCGACGGGGTGCCGGTGCTGCTCGCCGGCGACGCCGTCCCGCTGCGCTGACGCGGTCCTCGCAGGCGACCTGCAACGTCCTGGCAAGCCCTCGCGGTGAGGGTGCCGTCATGGACGCCTCACCGCAGCCGGGCCCGCCCTCGACGCACGAGCGGGGAAGCAGCTGGCTCCAGCGCCGCGCGCGGGCGCGCCAGGACCGGCGCCGCGCCGAGGCGCGCCGGGGGGAGTCGCTGCGCGCCGAGGCGCGCCGCCGCGGACGCGCCGCGGCCGACGGGGCCGCCAGCGCCGGTGCGCCGGCGGGCCTGGGCCCCGCCGTGCCCGCCGAGCTCGCCAGCTGGGCGGCGGTGACGGCCGGGAGGGCCGGCCGGGCGCACGGCCCCGACCGCCTCCCGCCGGCCCCCGACGACTACGAGCTCGGTCACGCCAGGGCGGGGCTCGTCCTGGGCGCCGTGGTGCTCTGCGGCGGGCTCCTGGCGTGCGACCTGGCGGCCGACCGCGGGCAGATCGGCCTCGCGCTCCTGATCCTCCTGCTCGGCGTCCTCGGCGGCCCGGCGACCTTCCTGGCGCTGGCGCTGCCCAAGCTCTTCGACCCGCGCGTCCAGTACTGGAGCCGCGAGCTGGCCGCCGAGGCGCTGCGGGCCGCGCAGGAGCAGGCGGCGCGCCGCCACCTCGAGGCTCCGGGACTCCGGCCGGCCGACGGCGGACGGGCCCGTCCCCGATGATGGGGTCGTGATGCCGCGATGATCGACGAAGCCCTCCTCGACGACCCCGCCGGCCTCGAGGCCGGCGACCCCCTCGGCGTGCTGCGCGCGCTGGCGGGAGCCGGCGCGCAGGTGCGCCGCGCCACCGACCACGCCCTGGAGTCGGGCATCGCCAGGCTCGACCCGTCCGACCGCCCGCGCGCCGTCCTCGTGGCCGCCCGGGGCGGCTCGGAGGTGGTGGCCGACGCCGTCACCGCGCTCGCCGGCGCCGCCTCCCCGGTGCCGGTGATCTCCCGCACCGGCGACGTGCTGCCCGGCTGGGTCGGACCGCTGGACATGGTGGTGTCCGTGTCGCTGTCCGGGTCCCAGAGCCCGGCGATCCCCGTGGTCGCCGAGGCAGGACGACGGGGCGCGCGCGTGCTGACCGTCTCGCGCGAGGGCTCGGCCCTGGCGCGCGTCAGCCAGCAGGTCCGCGGCCTGCACGTCGAGACCCCCTCGCCGGGGCGCGACGCGGTGGCCGTCCCCACCACCCGCACCGCGCTGTGGTCGCTCCTGACGCCGGTGCTGCTGGCCTTCGACCGGCTGGGGCTGCTGAGCGCCGGGCCGTCGGAGCTGGCGGCGCTCGCCGACGCCCTCGACGAGGAGGCCCGCGAGGACCGGCCGTCCTCGGACACGTTCGTCAACCCCGCCAAGACCCTGGCCGTGGAGCTGGACGGGTCGGTGCCCGTGGTGCTGGGCGACGGGCCGGTCTCCGCGGTGGCCGCGCGCCGCGCCGCCACCGTGCTGGCCCGCTCGGCGCGGGTGCCGGCCCTGGCGGGCACGCTCCCGGACGACGCCGGCGACGTGGTCGCGACCTTCGGCGGCCCGTTCGCCACCACGCCCGACGACGTCTTCGCGGACCCGTTCCTCGACGGCCCCGGCGGTCCCAAGCTGCGGCTCATGCTGCTGCGCGAGCTGGAGGCGCCCGCCAGCTCCGCCGTCGTCGCCATCGCCGAGCGCGCCGGCGTGCGCGTCTCGCAGGTGTCGGTGGAGGGCGAGACGCCGCTGCAGCGGCTCGGGCTGCTCATCGCCCGCACGGACTTCGCGGCCACCTACCTCGCGCTGGGCTCCGGGACGGACCCGGGCTCCAGCCCGCACGTGGCCGACCTGCGCGACGCCCTGCGCTGACCCCGGCTCCCGCACGACCGGTCCTCGGCCGTGCGGGGGCGGGGACGGGGGTCAGAAGCGGAACACCGAGACGTCGGAGCGCAGCGAGGACGCCATGCGCGCCAGCTCCTCGACGGCGGTCCCCGTCTGCGCCAGCGCGGAGCTGGTCGCCGAGGCGGCGCGCGTCACGCCGCTGATGTTGTCGGCGATCTGGTCGGTGCCGCCGGCGGCCTCCGCCACCGCGCGGGACATCTCCTGGGTGGTGGCGGTCTGCTCCTCCACCGCCGAGGCGATGGCGGTCTGGTAGCCGGAGATCCGCTCGATGACCTCGGCGATCCCCGCGATGGCCTCCGCGGCGCCCGTGGAGTCCTGCTGGATCGCCGCGACCCGGCGGACGATGTCCTCCGTGGCGCGGGCCGTGCCCTGCGCGAGCTCCTTGACCTCGGTGGCCACCACGGCGAAGCCCTTGCCGGCCTCCCCGGCGCGGGCGGCCTCGATGGTGGCGTTGAGCGCCAGCAGGTTGGTCTGCTCGGCGATGCTCGTGATGACCTTGACGACGTCGCCGATCTCGCGGCTGGAGGCGCCCAGCCGGAGCACCGTGTCGTTGGCGGCGCCGGCCGCGGCCACCGCGCTGGTGGCCACCTGGGTCGCCTCGGTCGTCGACCTGGCGATCTCGCGGATCGCGGCGCCCATCTCCTCGGCGCCCGCGGCGACCGTCTGCACGCTGCCGGCCACCTCGGTGGCCGCCCCGCTGACCACGCCGGACTGCGCGCTGGTCTCGTCGGCCGAGGCGCTGATCTGCGTCGTCGTCGCCGAGAGCTCCTCGGAGGCCGCGGCCACGGCGTCAGCGGAGCGGACCACGGAGCCCATCACCGAGCGCAGGGACGCCAGCGCCCGGCCGAGGGCCTCTGCCGTGGCGCCGAGCTCGTCGCGGCTGGTCACCTCCGGTGCCGCGGTGAGGTCACCGCCGGCCAGCGCCTCCACCGAGGCGCGCACCTCCCGGACCGTGCGCAGGGCCCGCCGGACCACGACGACGGCGACGGCTCCGGCCGCGAGCACGCCGAGCAGCAGGGCCAGCCACATCACCAGCTCGGCCCGGGCGGCCGTCGCCGCGCCCTCGGCGTTGACGGCGGCGGCGCGGTCGCGGTTGCCGTCGGCCTCGGCCTGGACGTCGTCCATGACGACGTCGACGGCGTCCTGCAGCGGGCCCGTGACCACCGCGCCCACCGCGGCGGTGTCACCAGCGTCGGCCGCGGGCACCAGCTGCCCCGTGGCGACGGCGTAGTAGGCGGCGAGGTCGTCGCCCAGCTGCTCCGCGGTCGCCGGGTCGTCCGCGACCTCCTGGTAGTCGGCGAGCGCGGCGTCGAGCTTGGCCTTGCGCTCGGCCAGCTCCGCGGTGACGTCGGCGCGGTCCTCGGCGTCCAGCAGCCCGTAGGAGGCGTAGCGGGCGCGGTCGCCCTGGTAGGCGCGCTGCAGGTCGTTGAGGCGGCTCATCGGGACGACGGCCTCGGCGTACAGGCGCTGCTGGCCGTCCTCGAGGGCGCTGATGCGGTCGACGGCGAGGACGGTCAGTCCGGTGCTCACCAGGCCCAGGACCGCGACGGAGGCGCCGAGCTTGACGCCGAGCGGCGCGTCGGACAGACGGCGGGTGGCAGGAGTGGTCGGCACGGGACCTCCAGGTGGAGTGCGTCGTCGCGGTGGCCCCTCGATGGACCAGGCCGTTGGCATCGGCAGCGGACCCGGGGTCCTTGAGGGTGGTGACGGCAGCGGGGCGGGGACCTCGCGCGTAGACTCGGGTCGTCCGGCGTCGGTGCTGACCGAGGCCCAGAGGGGCCGCGCCGGCAGGTCATCGACGGATCCGCTCGCCCCCTGGGGCCCGGCGGCCGTCGCTCGCCCACCCCTCTGGAGACCCCTGTGACTGTGCAGCACCGCGTGCGCGACCTGTCCCTGGCCGAGTCCGGCCGCCACCAGATCCGCCTCGCTGAGCACGAGATGCCCGGCCTCATGGCGCTGCGGGAGCGCTACGCCGCCTCCCAGCCGCTGGCCGGGGCCCGCATCGCCGGCTCCATCCACATGACCGTGCAGACCGCCGTCCTCATCGAGACCCTCGTGGCGCTCGGCGCCGAGGTCCGCTGGGCCAGCTGCAACATCTTCTCCACGGACGACGCCGCCGCGGCGGCCGTCGTCGTCGGCCCCTCGGAGCTCGGCGGCACGCCCGCCGACCCGAAGGGCGTGCCGGTCTTCGCCTGGAAGGGCGAGACCCTCGAGGAGTACTGGGAGTGCACCGACCAGATCTTCCGCTGGGAGGGTCACGACGGGCCGAACATGATCCTCGACGACGGCGGCGACGCCACCCTGCTCGTGCACAAGGGCGTGGAGTTCGAGGCCGCCGGCGCGGTCCCGCAGCCCACCGAGGACGACAACGACGAGTACCGGATCATCCTCGACACCCTGCGCCGCTCCGTGGCCGAGGACGGCTCGCGCTTCACGCGCATGGCGCCCGGCATCCGCGGCGTCACCGAGGAGACCACCACCGGCGTGCACCGCCTCTACGAGATGCAGCGCGCGGGCACCCTGCTCTTCCCGGCGATGAACGTCAACGACGCCGTCACCAAGAGCAAGTTCGACAACACCTACGGCGTGCGCCACTCCCTGGTCGACGGCATCAACCGCGCCACGGACGTGCTCATCGGCGGCAAGACCGCCGTGGTCTGCGGCTACGGAGACGTCGGCAAGGGCTCCGCGGAGTCGCTGCGCGGCCAGGGCGCCCGCGTGCTCGTCACCGAGGCCGACCCGATCTGCGCCCTGCAGGCCGCCATGGACGGCTACCAGGTGGTCCGGCTGGAGGACGTCCTCGACGAGGCGCACTTCGTCATCACCGCCACCGGCTGCAAGGACGTCGTGACGGCCGAGCACCTGGCGGGGCTGCGCGACAAGGCCGTGGTCGGCAACGTCGGCCACTTCGACAACGAGATCGACATGGCCGGTCTGGCGCGCATCCCGGGCGTGCAGAAGCAGGAGATCAAGCCGCAGGTCCACGAGTGGACCTTCCCCGACGGCCACTCGGTGATCATCCTGTCCGAAGGCCGCCTGCTGAACCTCGGCAACGCGACGGGGCACCCGTCGTTCGTGATGTCCAACTCCTTCTCGGACCAGACGATCGCCCAGATCGAGCTGTTCACCAAGCCCGAGGAGTACTCCACCGCCGTCCACCTGCTGCCCAAGCAGCTCGACGAGGAGGTCGCGCGCCTGCACCTCGAGGCGCTCGGCGCCCGGCTCACCGAGCTGACCAAGGCCCAGGCCGAGTACCTCGGCGTGGACGTGGCCGGCCCGTACAAGCCGGACCACTACAAGTACTGAGCCGCCTCCCCGGGCCGGCTCCGCGCCGGCGCGAGGCGTCCCGTCGGGCCGCTCCCTCCTCGAGGAGGGGGCGGCCCGCCGTCGTCCCCCTTCGAAGCGCAGCGGGCGCTCGGCCGTCGCCGCGGACGGCGTCAGAGGCCGGTGAGGCGGCGGGACTGCTCCTGGAGGGCGTCGCGCCGGGCCCGCTCGCGCTGCGCCCGGGCCGTGTCGCGGTCGCGGCGCTCGGTCAGGACGGCGGCGAGCAGCCGCTCCGGCGGCGTCCCCGGGGGCGGTGGGGGAGCCACGAGCGCCGACACCTCGGCCGCCAGCGCGCCCAGCACCCGCTCCCGCGAGGCCGGGTGCAGCCGGTCCGCGCGGGACAGCGCGGTGCGCGCGGCCACCGCGAGCCGGCCGGGGAGCATGCCGACGTCGGCGCTGCGCGCCCAGTCCGCCAGCTCGGGCGCCTGCGGCAGCGGCCGCGGGCGCGGCCGGGGCACGCGGTCGCGCACCACCACGGTCCCCGCGAGCTGGTCCCCCACGCGCTTGCCGCGGCTGGAGACCAGGGAGGCGATGGCCGCCACCGAGCCGCCGGTGATCCACAGCTCGCCCACCCCGGCCAGCGCGCGCACCAGCGCCTGCCGGGCGCGGACCGGCCCGCCGTCGTCGCGGACCACGCGGAGCCCCGCGGCGGCCTTGCCGGGGGAGCGGCCGCGCGTCAGCGTCTCCCACGCCACCGGCAGCACCACCAGCGCCAGCACCGACAGCGCCAGCCCGGTGGCGGCCAGCGTCGCCTCGTCCGCGCCGTCGGTGGCCACGGCGAGGACGACGAAGCCGGCGACCAGCAGCCCCAGCTGGACGACGACGTCCAGCGCGAGCGCGAGCACGCGCGAGAGAAGGCCCGCGGTGCGGACCTCCAGCTCCACGGCCTCGCCGGTGACCAGCGCGGGCGGCAGGGCCAGCGCGTCGTCGTCGCGGTCAGCCACTCGCCCTCCTCCACCGGGTGTGACGGCAGTCTGACGGGTCGCCGGCACGGCACACTGGGCGGGTGGACGCCGAGGCCTTCGCGGCCGTGCACTCCGACGAGTGGGACGAGCTCGACCGGCTGCTGAGGAGCCGCCGGCTGACCGGTGCCCAGGCCGACCGGCTGGTCCTGCTCTACCAGCGCACCGCCACGCACCTGTCGCAGGTCCGCTCGTCGGGCGGCGACCCCGCCGTCGCGGCCCACCTGTCGCGCCTGGTGGCCCGCGCCCGCACGCGCATCGCCGGTGCGCGCGAGCCCGCCTGGCGCGACCTCGTGCGCTTCACCACCACCTCCTTCCCCGCCGCGCTGTGGCGCGTGCGCTGGTGGACGGCGGGCGCGGCGGCCTTCACGCTCCTCGTGGGGGCGGCGACGGCGCTGTGGATCGTGCGCGACCCCGCGGTGCTCGCCTCCCTGGGCACGCCGGAGGAGCTGCGCCAGTACGTCGAGTCCGACTTCGCCGGCTACTACTCCGCCGACCCGGCCGCGGCGTTCTCCGCGCGCGTGTGGACCAACAACGCCTGGATCGCGGCGCAGTGCGTCATCTTCGGCATCAGCGGCTTCTGGGTCCCGTGGGTGCTGTTCCAGAACGCCGTCGGCATCGGCCAGGCGGCGGGCCTGATGATCAGCTACGGGCAGGGGCCGCTGTTCTTCGGGCTCATCCTCCCGCACGGCCTGCTGGAGCTGACCAGCGTCTTCGTGGCCGCCGGTGCCGGGCTGAAGCTGTTCTGGGCCCTGGTCGACCCCGGTCCGCGCCCCCGCACCCGGGCCCTCGCCGAGGAGGGGCGGGCGCTGGTGACGGTGGCGCTGGGCCTCGTGGTGGTGCTGGCGCTGTCCGGTGCGGTGGAGGGCTTCGTCACGCCCAGCGGCCTGCCCACCTGGGCGCGGATCGGCATCGGGGCGCTCGCGCTGGCCGCCTTCCTGACCTACGGCGGCGTGCTCGGGCGCCGCGCCGCGCGCGCCGGGGAGACCGGTGACGTCCGCGAGGAGCAGCGCGAGGACGTGCAGCCCGTCTCCGGCTGAACGCCGCCCCCGTCCCGACCTCGCCCCCCGGCGCCCGTCGGGGGACGGGACTCAGCCGGAGGCCGGCCGCTGCTCGTCGGCGTCCACCGGCTCCGGCGGCGCGTCCCGCACCTCGAGCGGGACGTCCAGCGGCGCGACCGCGGCGAAGCACCGCGCGAGGTGCTCCACCACGTCCCCGCCGTCCAGGGCCCAGTGCTCGAAGGCCGTCAGGAGCGCGGCCATCGCCACGCCCGCGAGCACCTCGGCCCCTGCCGTGCCCTGGCCCGGGGGCTCCCCGGCGAGCACCTCGGCGAGCAGGTGCTGCCCGTCCCGCCCGCACGCCGCCCACCGCGCCCGCAGCGGTGCGTGGTGCAGGCACACGGCGATGGTGCGCCGCATGTCCAGCGCCGGCGCCTGCGTGGACGCGAGGACCTCGAGCACGCCGTCCTGCACCGCCTGCAGGAAGGGGGTGCCCCGACGGCGCTCGACGGCGTCCGCGAGGTCGGCGCTCGAGAGCGCCATGTGGCAGGTGACCGCGTCCTCCGGAGCGGCGCAGTACCGGTGGAACGTGCTCGGTGGGACGCCGGCGGCCGCGGCGACCTGCTCGGCCGTCACCTCCCCGCAGCCGTGCTCCTCGAAGAGCTCCACCGCCGCGCGCTCGATGGCCAGCCGGGTGGCCCGCCTCCGCCGCTCCATGAGATCCACTGGGTCCCTCACCTCCAGCAGTGGATCTTGCCATTCCAAGATCCACGTGACTGGCAGGGGCTGGTCGAGGGGCCGGTCGAGGGGTCAGAGGCGGCCGGCGGCCTTCAGCGAGAGGTAGGCGTCGGCGAGCCGGGGCGGCAGGTGCTCGGGGTCCGCGTCCACCACCACGGCCCCCGCCCGCCGGACCAGCGCCGTGAGCGCCGCACGCTCCAGCCGGGTGCGCTCCGCGGCGGCCGCCGTGTACGCGTCGGCGGCGTCGGGGCCGCGCTCTCCGCGCGCGGAGGCCAGCTCGTCCAGCGCGGGGTCGGCCACGGAGGCGACCACCACGGTGTGCAGCGCCGTGAGGCCGGCCAGCACGGGCAGGAGCCCCGCCTCGGCGGCCGGCTCCAGCGGCGTCAGCAGCACGAGCAGCCCCCGGTGCGGCAGGCGCCGGCGCACCTGCGCCACCAGCGCCGGCCAGTCGGCCTCCACCAGCGCCGGCTCGAGCGGAGCCATCGCCTGCACCAGGGCGGGCATCAGGGCGGGCGGGCGCTGCGCCGTGACGGCGGCGCGCACCGCGCGGTCGGCGGCGAGCAGGTCCACCCGGTCGCCCGCAGCCGCGGCCACGGCGGCGAGCAGCAGCGCGGCGTCCATCGCGGCGTCCAGCCTCGGGGCGTCGCCGATGCGCGCGGCGGAGGTCCGCGAGGTGTCCAGCACCACGAGCACCCGCCGGTCGCGCTCGGGGCGCCACGTGCGCACCACCAGCGAGCCGCGCCGAGCGGTGGCGCGCCAGTCGACCGAGCGGGCGTCGTCGCCGTCGACCCACTCCCGCAGGCTGTCGAACTCCGTGCCCTGCCCGCGCACCTGCACGCTGGCGGAGCCGTCCAGCGTGCGCAGCCGCTCCAGCGCCGCGGGCAGGTGCCGGCGGGAGGTGAAGGGCGGCAGCACCCGCACCCGGCCGGGCGCGGGCAGCGCTCGCTGCCGGGCCGCCAGCCCCAGCGGGCCCGCGGACCTCACCACCACCCGGGCCGCCTCGCGGTCACCGCGCCGCCGGGGTTCCAGCTCGGTGACCAGGCGGCGGCGCTCCCCGGGCGGCACGTCGAGCCGGTGGCGGCCGCGAGCGGGGACGACGACGCCCGCCGACGGCCCCCACGCGTCCCGCAGGGCTCCGCGCACCCGCCGGCGGCCGGTGCTCTCCACCACCAGCGGCACGGAGGTCCGCTCGCCCAGGCGCACCGGCCCGGGCTCCTCGCGACGCACCGACAGCGCCCGCGGCGAGCCCGCCAGCACCAGGTCCACCGCCGTGAGCAGGACGACGACGAGCGCCCAGCCCAGCACGCCCGCCCAGCGCAGCCAGCCGCCCGTGCCGACGAGCAGCGCCGGCACGAGCGCCGCCGGCAGCGCGCCGAGCGCCACCAGCAGCACCCACCGGCCGGTCAGCACCACGGCGCGGTCCCCACCGGGCTCCCCACCGGGCTCGTCACCGGCTCCTCACCGGGGGACCGGCACGCCGGCCAGCACGCTCTCGAGGACGGCGTCGACGCTCGCGCCGTCCAGCTCGGCCTCGGGGCGCAGCTGCACCCGGTGGCGCAGCACGGGCAGGCTGAACGCCTTGACGTCGTCGGGCACCACGTAGTCGCGCCCGGTCAGCCACGCCCACGCGCGGGCCGCGGCCAGCAGCGCCGTCGCGCCGCGCGGGGAGGCGCCCAGCCGCAGCGAGGGTGCCGTGCGGGTGGCCCGGGCGACGTCGACGACGTACTCCACCACCTCGCGCGCCACGTGCACGCGGGCCACGGCCGCGCGGGCGGCGGCCAGGTCCTCCGGACCGGCGACCGGCCGCACGCCCGCCGCGGCCAGGTCGCGCGGGTCGAACCCGGCGGCGTGCCGTGCGAGCACCTCCACCTCGGCCTCGCGCGGCGGCAGCGGCACCACGAGCTTCAGCAGGAACCTGTCCAGCTGCGCCTCGGGGAGGGGGTAGGTGCCCTCCTGCTCCACGGGGTTCTGCGTGGCGGCCACGAGGAACGGCTCGGGCAGCCGGTGGGTCGCGCCGTCGACGGTGACCTGCCGCTCCTCCATGGCCTCGAGCAGGGACGCCTGCGTCTTGGGCGGCGTCCTGTTGATCTCGTCGGCCAGCAGGAGCTGGGTGAACACCGGGCCGGGGCGGAAGGAGAACTCCCCGGCGCGGGCGTCGTAGACCAGGGAGCCGGTCACGTCGCCGGGCATGAGGTCGGGGGTGAACTGCACCCGCTTGCTGCCCATCGACAGCGACGCCGACAGCGCCCGCACCAGCAGGGTCTTCGCGGTGCCGGGCACGCCCTCCAGCAGCACGTGGCCGCCGCACAGCAGGGCGACGACGACGCCGGTCACCACGCCCTCCTGCCCCACCACGGCCTTGCCGACCTCGGCGCGGACGGCGGCGAGCGCCGCACGGGCGCGCTCGTCGGACCCGGACGCCGACGACGCGCCGGTCTGGGCGGCCAGCTCGGCCGACGGCTCGGCGGGGGAGTCGGTCACGGGAGGTCCTCCGGGGTCTGGGGTGTGCGGGCGGCGGGCGCGGGAGGCGCGGGTGCGGGGGAGGCCAGGGCGGCCTCGAGGGCGTCGACGTCGCGCAGCAGCGCCGCCAGCGCGGCGTCGTCGGAGGGCGGGGCCCCGGTGAGCAGCCGCTCCACGGCGGCCGCGTCCCAGCGGCGGGGCGCTGCGGCGGGCCCCGTCGTGCGCAGCGCGTGCGCGGTCCCGGCCGCGAGGACGGACGCCGCGGTGCCGGGCGGCAGGCCGAGCCGCTGCTGCAGCCTCCAGCGCAGCGCGGCGCGCAGGGCGCCACCGGCCGCGGCGGGGTCGCGGGAGGCGCGGTACAGCGCGGCGCGGCCCCGCACGGTCTCCACCGAGCGGACCACCACGGGCAGCGGCTCGACCACGAGCGCCCCGAAGCGCCGGGCCCGCCACACCACGGCCGCCACGGCCGCGAGCAGCAGCTGCACCACGAGCGGCACCAGCCAGCCCGGCAGCAGCTGCGCGGGCGACGGCGCGGTGTCGGGGGCGGTGTCGAGGAAGGAGGCCACGAGCCAGACCACCCTCGGCTGCGAGCCGGCGGCCCGGAGCCCGAGGGCGGCGTCCCCGGCCTCGTCGAGCAGCTCGTTGGAGACCAGGGCCGGCTGCGGGAGCACGCTCACCCGCGCGCCGCCGGGTGCGGTGCCGGAGCCGAAGAGGCCGTCGAAGCACGTCGTGGTGCGGGCCCCGTCCTGGGCCGCCGCGAGCAGTCCGCCCGAGGGGTCGAACGCGTCGGCGCCCTCGACGGCCTCCTCGTCGGCCACGGTGCCGGCGGCCGCGGCGGCGGGGTCGTCGCAGCGGGCCGGCACCGGGTCGTCGCCGGGAGCGTCGTCCTGCGAGGAGGCCGGGCGCGCGGCCGCAGCCCGGACGGCGGTCTCCGTGGTCTCCGTGGTCTCGGTGGCCTGCTGCGAGGAGGCGTCACGGGCCAGGCGCAGACCGGTGCCGGTCGCCTCCAGCGCCGACGGCGACGCACCGAGCAGGACCACCGCGGCGGACCTGCCGACCAGGTCGGTCAGCAGGGCCGGGGCCAGCAGCTGCGGGTCGGTCACCACCAGGGTGGCCCCGTCCGCGCCGGCGTCCCCGAGGGCGGTGGAGGCCGCCGCGGCCGTGCCGACGCGCTGCACCGGCACGCCGCCCTGCGCCAGCAGCGCCGCGAGCGCACGGCCGCCGTCCGGAGCGGGGTTGTCGGGGTCGAGGGCGCGTCCGCTGGAGCGCGTGCCCAGCAGCCCCGCCACCACCGGCACCGCGACGAAGAGCACCACGAGGAGCGCCACCAGCAGCCGCCCGCGGGACCGCCCGCGAGCTCGTCCGCGGGTCGGCCCGCCGGCCCGGCCGGGGGCCGCCCCCGTCGTCGTCGTCATCGGGCGGCGCCTCCCGCGGCCACCTCGGCCCGGCGGGCGGGACGGGCCGCCACCGCTGCGTCGTCGAGGGCTGCCACGGCCTCGGCGTCCTCGCGGCGCGCGCGCCGGCCGCCGTAGAGCACGCTGTCGAAGAGGTCGGCGGCTGCGGTGAGGCGTCCCGCCAGGGCGGGCAGGGACCTGCCGGCCTCGCGGGCGGCCTCGGAGGCCGTGAGGCCGGGGGCGGAGCCGACGAGGTCGCGCTCCTGCAGGCCCCGCACGAGCGCGCGGAAACCCACCAGCACGGCGTCGTCCCAGCGCTGCTCGCGCGCCGCCTCGCGGGCGTCCCGGCGCAGCGCGGCGGCGTCCACCGGTCCGGTGAGGCCGGGCTGCGGCCCCGCGGCGGCGCGGCGGGTGGCGGCCCCGGTGCGGCGCACCAGCAGCGCGACCACCACGAGGACGCCCAGGACGAGCAGCACCACCACCACCGCCTGCAGCACCCCGCCGCCCGAGGGCCCCTCGACGCGGGAGAGCGCGTCCAGCAGCGCCTCCCAGGCGCGCTGCAGCAGGCCGGGCTCGGCGTCCCGGTAGACGCCCTTCGCCAGCTCCTGCTGGGCGGCGCGGCGCGCCTCGTCGGCGCCCGGCTGCAGCGGGGCGCCGGCGAGCAGCGCCCCGGCGAGCAGCGTCGTCACGCCGTCACTGCGCTGCGGAGCGTGCGAGCTCGACGTCCAGGCCCTCTTGGCGCATGCGCTGGTCGACGTACAGCAGGGCCGTCACCGCCGACTGCAGCGGGTACAGCACGGTGGAGACCAGCGCCGTCCCGAGGCCCGTGACGGCCAGCGTCACCGGGAGGTACCAGGAGCTCTCGGGTCCGACGACCGCGCCCACCACGGTGGCGATGATCCCGAACGGCGTCGTCACCACCGCCGACACCACGGCGATGCAGACCGCCGTCAGCAGCCAGATGCCCAGCAGCCGCCAGAAGCCGCGCTGCGACAGCCCCCAGGCGCGCCTGACCGCCCCGCCGACGCCCTGGCCCTCCAGCACCAGCGCCGCCGGCGCCAGCACGAGCCGGGTGCTCAGCCACAGGCTCAGCAGCAGCCCGAGCAGGGCCCCGAGCAGCAGCAGGCCGACCCCGCCCAGGACGGACCCGTCGCTGCCGCCGGTGGCGCCTCCCAGGAGCAGCAGGAAGCCCGGTGCCAGCAGCACGGCGAAGGCGAGACCGGTCGCCAGCGAGATGAGCAGCGACAGGCCGACCAGCGCGCCCAGCCGCTCGCGCGTGCGGCGCCACAGCTCGGCGCCGGACGTGCGGCGCCCGAGCACCGCGGTGCTGACCGAGACGGTCACCACGCCGGTGAGGACCGAGGTGGCCACGAGGGAGAGCAGCGCGGTGAGGAGGAAGCCGCCGAGGAAGCCCGGCACCGCTGACCCCAGGGAGTCGAAGACCTGGTCGGGCGTGGCGGTGGGGTCCTGCTCGAACGCCAGCAGGCTGCCCTGCAGCACCCCCTGCGTCACCAGCTGCGCCACCGTGATGATGACGACGACGACGGCCGAGGTGCCCAGCAGCGGCTTCGGGTTGGAGCGCACCGCCCGGAAGGCGCCGTCCCACAGCTCGCCCAGCGACAGCGGGCGCAGCGGGATGATCCCGGGGCGGGGGGCCTGGGCCGCCCACGAGCCGCCGGGCACCGGCGCCGGCTGGCCCCACCCGGGTCCGGGGGGCGCCGCCGGCGGCCCGCCCTGCGGGGGCGGCGGCGGGGGCTGCTGGCCTCCTGCGCCGGGCGCCGTCCAGCTGGGGGGCTCGCTCATGCGGCCCATCGTGGCACCCCGCCAGCGCCGACCGGGTGCACCACGGGAGCGAGCACCCGGGTGCACTCAGCCGGGTCAGGCAGACTGTCGGCGTGAAGGGACGCGTCCTCGTCGTGGATGACGACACCGCGCTGGCAGAGATGATCGGCATCGTGCTCGGCGCCGAGGGGCTCGAGGTCTCCTTCTGCGCCACGGGCAGCGGCGCCGTCACGGCGTTCCGCGAGTCGCGGCCCGACCTGGTCCTGCTCGACCTCATGCTCCCCGGCATCGACGGCATCGAGGTCTGCCGCCGCATCCGCGCCGAGTCCGGCGTCCCGATCGTCATGCTCACGGCCCGCACGGACAGCATCGACGTGGTCGCCGGTCTGGAGTCCGGCGCCGACGACTACGTGCCCAAGCCGTTCAAGCCCAAGGAGCTCGTCGCGCGTGTGCGCGCCCGGCTGCGCCGCAACGACGCCCCCGAGCAGGAGGTGCTGCGGATCGGGCCGGTCACCATCGACGTCGCCGGCCACGCCGTGCACCGCGGCGAGGAGCCCGTCAACCTCACCCCGCTGGAGTTCGACCTGCTGCTGGCGCTCGCGCGCCGCCCCTGGCAGGTGTTCAGCCGCGAGGTCCTCCTCGAGCAGGTGTGGGGGTACCGGCACGCCGCCGACACCCGCCTGGTCAACGTCCACGTCCAGCGGCTGCGCTCCAAGGTCGAGACCGACCCCGAGCACCCCGAGGTGGTGCTGACGGTGCGCGGCGTCGGCTACAAGGCCGGCCCGCCCTGACCGGCCAGCGCCACCAGCAGGGCGCCCTGCCGGTGCTGCGCCGCACCAGCGGTGCGCCGGGACGGTGGCGCCGGTGGTGGGGGTCGCTGCTGTCGGGACCCGGCCCGCGGCGGCGCTGGCGCCGGTCGCTGCAGCTGCGCGTGGTCGCCACCACCACCCTGCTCACGCTGCTCGCGGTGGCGCTCGCGGGCGCCTACCTCGCCGGGCGCATCAGCGACCAGCTCTTCGACAGCCGCCGCGACCAGGCGCTGACACAGGCGCTGCGGGGGGCGCAGGACGCGCAGACCCGGTTCGACCAGTTCACGGCCCAGAACAAGGACGAGGTGCAGCTGCAGGCCCAGACGCTGCTCGGGCAGCTGCAGGGCGTCGGCGTCGGCCTGGACCGCACCGTGCTGCTGCTGCAGCCCCCCGGCGCCGACCCGTCGACGTCCATCGGCACCGCGCTGTTCAGCGCCTCCGACGGACCGCGCACCGTGCCCGACGCGCTGCGCGCCGCCGTCCGGGACGGCGGCGACACGCAGCAGTACCAGTCGATCAGCGTGGACGCCGGTGGCCGGGAGCGCCCGTGGCTGGCGGTCGGGTCCATGGTGTCGGTGCCCATCGCCGGCGACTACGAGCTCTACTTCCTCTTCGACCTCTCGCGCGAGCAGGCCACCCTCGACGCCGTGCAGCGCACGCTGCTCGTCGGGGCCTCCGTGCTGGTGCTGCTCGTCGGCGTGGTCACCGCCGTCGTCGTCCACGGGGTGGTGGAGCCCGTGCGCACGGCCGCGGCCGTCGCCTCGAGGATGGGTGACGGGCACCTCGGCGAGCGGATGGTGGTGCGGGGCGAGGACGACCTCGCGCGCCTGGCGGCCTCCTTCAACACGATGGCGGCCAGCCTGCAGCAGCAGATCACCGAGCTGGAGCAGCTGGGCACGCTGCAGCAGCGCTTCGTCTCCGACGTCTCCCACGAGCTGCGCACGCCGCTCACCACCATCCGCATGGCGGGGGAGGTCATCCACGACGCCCGGGAGGACTTCCCACCCGCTGTGGCCCGCTCGGCGGAGCTGCTCTACACCCAGCTGGACAGGTTCGAGGACCTCCTGGCCGACCTGCTGGAGATCAGCCGCTACGACGCCGGGGCCGCCGCGCTCGACCTGGAGCGCGTGGACGTCGGCCTGCTCGCGCGCCGCGCCGTCGAGGGCGCCCTGCCGCTGGCCGAGCGCACCGGCAGCGAGGTGCGGGTGCTGGTGCACCCCGCCCCGCAGGGCGAGGACGGTGAGGACGGGTCCTGCACCGCCGAGGTCGACCGCCGCCGCGTGGAGCGCGTGCTGCGCAACCTCGTGGTCAACGCCGTCGAGCACGGCGAGGGACGGCCGGTGGAGGTGGACGTCGCCGCGGACGACGTCGCGGTCGCCGTCCGCGTCCGCGACCACGGCGTGGGGCTGGCCCCCGCGGACGCGGCGCGGGTCTTCGACAGGTTCTGGCGCGCCGACCCCGCCCGGGCGCGGACCACGGGGGGCACCGGGCTGGGCCTGGCGATCTCCCGCGAGGACGCCCTGCTCCACCGCGGGCGCCTGGAGGTGGTGGGACGGCCCGGAGAGGGTGCCACCTTCCTCCTGACCCTGCCCCGCACCCGCGACGCCCAGCTCGGAGCGGGCTCCCCGCTCCCGCTGCGCCCGATGCTGCAGATCACGGCGGCGCCCCGTGCCTGACGCGGTCCCACGGGGGCCCGGCGGCACCGCGCCGCCGCGCCCGAGCCGCCGCGCGGTGCTCGTGGCCCTGGCCGCCGTGTGGGGGACGGCGGCGGCGGGGTGCGCGCGGATCCCCGTCTCCAGCCCCGTGCGCCAGGGCGGTGTGGTGCAGGCGGACCCGGAGCCCGGCTACCGCGTCGACCCCGTGGGCCCGGTGCCGGGGGCGACCCCCGTGGAGGTGGTGCGCGGGTTCCTCGCGGCGGGGGTCGGGGTCGACGAGGAGTTCCAGGCGGCGCGCTCCTTCCTCAGCTCCTCGCGGCGGGCCAGCTGGCGGCCGACGGCCCGCACCGTCGTGCACCCGGCCGGCACGCTCTCGGTGGACCAGCAGTCCGACGCCGGGCCCGACGGGGCCGTGGTGGTCGCCGTGGGGGCGCCCGAGCTGGCCCAGGTCGACCCGACCGGTGCCTACCGCCCCTCCGCGGTGGGCCAGCGGCAGGACTTCACCGTGCGGCTGCTGCGCGAGCGGGGGGAGTGGCGCATCGACGACACCCCCGACCTGCTGCTGCTCGACGAGGCCCGCTTCCAGCAGACCTTCACCCAGCGGCCCGTCATGTTCGTCGCCAGGCCCGCTGCCGACGTCCTCGTCCCCGATCCGCGCTGGCTGCTCGACCGCCCCGCGACCGCCACCGCGCTCGTGGAGCAGGTGCTCGCCGGCCCTCCCGAGCAGCTCGCCGCGGCCACCAGCAGCGGCGCCCCGTCCGGCACGGAGCTCCCGGACGGCAGCGTGAGCATCGCCGGGGGCATCGCCACCGTGGACCTGCCCGCGGGGCTGCAGCGCCAGCGCCCGGCTCAGGTCCGCCAGCTCCAGCAGCAGCTCAGCGCCACCCTGCTGGCCTCCGGGCTGGGCATCACCCAGGTGGTGACGAGCCTGGACGGGGGCGAGCTCACCCCGGTGGGCGCCCTGCCGCTGCCCGCACCCCCGGACTCGGACGCCCCCCTCGTCCTGTCCCAGGACCGCGTGTGCCAGCTGGTCGGTTCCCAGCTGGTGCCGGTCGAGGGGCTGCCGGCTGTCCCCGGTGCCGCCTCCCCGGCCGCCCGCGGCGACACCGTCGTCGTCCTGGTCGGGGGGCGCACCGCCCTGCAGAGGCTCGGTGCGGCCGTGCTCGACGGCGCAGCGGAGGCGATGCCCGCCCCCCTCCCGCTGGGCGCCGAGCTCACGCCCCCCTCGATCGACGCCGACGGGTGGACCTGGACGACGCCCGCCGCGAGCACCGGATCGGTGCTCGCCGTCTCCGCGGACGGCGCCGCGGTGCAGGTGGCCGCCGCGTGGCTGGCCGGACGGCGCGTGCTCGGCGTTCGCGTCGCCGAGGACGGCGTGCGAGCCCTCGTCACCTCGACGGGGCAGCCGGGCCAGCCCGACGCCGTCCGCGTCGACGTCGCGGGGATCGCGCGCGCCGACGACGGCACGCCGCAGTCGCTGACCGCCGCGCAGGAGCCGCCCACCCCCTGGCTGTCCGCGGTGTCCGGTGCGGTGTGGGTGGGGACCACCGGTGTGGCGGTGCTCGGCACCGTCGCTCCCGGCAGCGCCCAGGCCGAGTCCGCCGGCCAGGCGGGCGGCGACCCCGCGACGCTCGGGGCGCCTGCGGTGTGGCTCGTCGACGGGGGCCGCGTGACCTACCTGGGCGGGCCGCCGCGCGAGGCCGAGGCCGTGACCATCGCCGGCGGGTCGGGGCGGCAGTCGCTCGTGGTGGGGGGCGCGGACGGGCGGATCTGGCCGCGGGAGGGGTCGCGGTGGCTGCCGCTGGCGGCGCAGCCCGCGCCCGCGTTCGACCCGGTCTACCCCGGCTGACCCGGCCCGCTCCCGGGTCGGCTCGTCCCACCGGTCCACAGCGCCGTCCACAGGCGTGCACAGCGCCGCCGGAGGTGCGTCGGCCGTCCACAGCGACGACTGCTGAGGTCCCGGCCCGGGCCGGCCGGGGGCACGGTGGACCCGTGGCCCCCGACGTCCCGGCACCCGGCAGCGCAGCGCAGTCCGCAGCACAGCCCGCAGTGCGCCTCCCCGCGGCACCGGGGCGCGCCCGACGCCGGCCGGGGCCGCTGCGGGCGCTCGCGGGAGCCGTCTGGCCCGCGGTCTGCGCCGGCTGCGGCGCCCCGGACGAGGCCGTCTGCCGGGCCTGCGCGGCGGCCCTGCGCGGCCGGGGCCTGCCTCCCGCCCTGGCCGGCACCACGGTGCGCGGGGCACCGCCCACCTGGGCCGCCACCGCCTACGAGGGGGCCGTGCGCCGCCTGCTGGTGGCTTGGAAGGAGCGGGACCGGAGCGACCTCGACAGGTGGCTGGCGCAGGGGCTGGCCGCCTCGGTGCTCGCGGCGCTGGAGCAGACCGAGCACCTGTCCGGCGCCGCTGCGGCCGGGACGGTCGGCGGTGCCGCGCCGGTGCTGCTGGTCCCCGTGCCGTCCCGGCGGCGGGCGGTCAGCCGGCGTGGCCGCGACGTCGTGGCGGACCTGGCGCGCTGCGCGGCGCGGCGCCTGCGCCAGCAGGGCCTGCCGGTGGTGGTGGCTCCGCTCCTGCGCCCCGCCCGCCGGCTGCGCGACCAGTCGGGCCTGGACGCGTCGAGCCGCGCGGGCAACCTCGAGCGCGCGCTCGTCGCCGTCGACGGCCGCACCCGGGACCCGGACCACCCCTGGAGCCGGCCAGGGCCCGGACCCGGGGGCACGGCCCGCACGTCGCTCCCGGCGCCCGTCGTCGTCGTCGACGACGTGGCCACCACCGGCGCGACCCTCGCCGAGGCCGCCCGGGCCCTGCGAGCGGCCGGTGCCCCCGTGGTCGCGGCGGCGGTGGTCGCGGCCGCGCAGCGGCGTGGCGACGGCGCGCCGGGTGACGGGTGGCGCCCGGGGGTGGTCACGACCGGAGGGGGCCGACTAACGTCGGTCCATGGCAGCCTCCTCGCCGTCCACCCCCGTGGTGGAGCCGAGCGCTGGCGCCCCCGCCGCCGTCGCGAGGGGGTGGTCGCCGTCTTCCTGAGCGCCGTGCAGAGCGCCTGATGCTCGTGCCTGCCGCACGGCGCGCCCTCCCGGTCCCCGCCACCGGCGCGGCTCACCCCTGGAGCCTGCGCGAGGCCCGGACCGCCATCCGTCCCCTGCAGCATCGGAGGAGAGACATCGTGGAGATCGTGGTCACCGCTCGGCACACCGAGGTGCCCGGACGGTTCCGCCGGCACCTTGACGAGAAGCTCGCGAAGGTCGAGCAGCTCGCGCCCAAGGTGCAGCGCATCGAGGTCGCCGTCAGCCACGAGGCCAACAAGCGGCAGTCGGAGCGGTGCGAGCGCATCGAGCTGACGCTGCGCGGCCCCGGACCCGTCGTGCGCGCCGAGGCGTGCGCCGGAGACGCCTACGCGGCCCTCGACATGGCCACCACGAAGCTCATGGAACGGCTCCGGCGGGCGAGCGACCGCAAGAAGGTCCACAAGAGCAGCCACGGCGGCAACCACGTGCGGGGCGCTGCCGAGCCGGTGCAGCCCCCCGCGGCCGCAGCACCCGCACCGCCCGCGCCCGCCGCTGCGGCGGACGCCGAGGAGGCGCCGCTGGCCCTGGACGACCACGTGCACCGCGGCGAGGCGCCGAAGGTCGCGGACGGCGAGTGGGTGCTGGGGGAGTCACCCGTCGTCATCCGCGACAAGGTGCACCCGGCCACCCCGATGACCCTCGAGGCCGCCCTGGAGCAGATGGAGCTGGTCGGGCACGACTTCTACCTCTTCGTCGACGCCGGGACCGGGCGGCCGAGCGTCGTCTACCGCCGGCGCGGCTGGAGCTACGGCGTGCTGAGGCTCGCCGGCGAGGGGGAGACCGCTGACGACGGCACCACCTCGGCCGAGGGGGCTGCCGCGCTGGACGGCGCGGCGGGGGCCGCCGTCGAGCGCCGGGAGCCCGTCGCCGCGGGGGTGGGCGACCGCTGAGCCGTCCTGGGGCGGGTGCCTGCTCAGGGCGCCCGCCCCAGCGGCTGCGCCGTGGTGGGCCGCCGGTCCTCGGTGCGCGGTGCGCCGTCCAGATCGCCCGGATCGGACGGATTTCCGCCAGTTCGGCACCGGATGTCGGCGAGTCGTCCGGGTGTGGAGGCTACGGCTGGCACGATGCTGTGGTCCGTGCGACGCGCGAGGAGCGCGCGATCAGGGCCCAGGCGCCGGCGACCCCGGCGGTGGGCGCACCGACGGCAGCGGGCGTGAGCGGGGGACGACGGGTGACGGGGTCTGGCAAGAGCGCCGAGGTGGCAGGCGGCGCCGCGGGTGACGCCATCGACGTGCGGTCCACCTACGTGCCCGGCGACACGATCCGCGTGCTCATGGCCGACGACCACGCCCTGTACCGCCGCGGTCTGGAGATGGTCCTCGACACCGAGGACGACATCGACATCGTCGGCGAGGCCGGTGACGGCCTGGAGGCGATCAACAAGGCTCGGGCCCTGCTCCCCGACATCGTGCTCATGGACCTGCGGATGCCGCGCCGGTCGGGGACCGAGGCGTGCTCGGCCATCAAGGCCGTGGCTCCCTCCACGAAGATCATCATGCTGACGATGAGCGACGAGGAGGCCGACCTCTTCGAGGCCGTCCGCGCGGGGGCGAACGGCTACCTGCTCAAGGACGTGCCCGGGGAGGACATCGCCGACGGGCTCCGCGCGGTCATGGGCGGCCAGTCGCTCATCAGCCCGTCGATGGCGGGAGCGCTGCTGTCGGAGTTCGCCGCGCTGTCGCGCGCCAGCGAGGCCCGGCCCTCGATGCCCGTGCCGCGCCTGACCGACCGCGAGGTCCAGGTGCTGGGGCTGGTCGCCCGCGGGATGGGCAACCGCGACATCGCCGCTGAGCTGTTCATCAGCGAGAACACCGTCAAGAACCACGTGCGCAACATCCTCGAGAAGCTGCAGCTCCACTCGCGCATGGAGGCGGTCATGTACGCGGTCAAGGAAGGCATGATCGAGTTCAGCTGACACCACCGGATCGTGCTGGGCCTCGCCGGGCGGCCGGTGAGGCTGTCGGCGGGCGCTGGCAGGCTCGGCCCGGTGACGGCGCGCACAGCAGCAGACCTCCTCCCCACCCCCGCCGAGCGCTGGACGGCGGCGCAGGCGCGGCGCACGGCGATCGCCGCCCAGGGCCTGGCGGCGCCGCGCCCGGTGGGGGAGCCCACGCTGCGCCACCTGCAGCGCGTCGTCGACGCGGTGGGCCTGCTGCAGATCGACAGCATCCAGGTGCTCGCGCGCAGCCACACCCTGCCGCTCTTCAGCCGCCTCGGGGACTACGACGTCGACCTGCTCCGCCGCGCCGCCGAGCAGCGGCCCCGGCGCCTCGTCGAGTACTGGGCGCACGAGGCCAGCTTCGTGCCGCCCTCCACCCACCGGCTGCTGCGGTGGCGGATGGCGCGGGCGGCCTCCGACGCGTGGGGCAGCGTGCGCAGCGTCGTCACCGAGCACCCCGGGGTGGTCGAGGCGGTGAGGGCCGAGGTGGCCGCAGGCGGGGCCATGAGCGCGCGCGAGCTCGAGGTGGCCCTCGCCCACGACGCGCCGCGGGCCCGCGACCACTGGGGCTGGAACTGGAGCGCCGTCAAGCGGGCGTGCGAGCACCTCTTCTTCACCGGTGAGCTGACCGCCGCAGGGCGCACGGCCTCCTTCGAGCGCCGGTACGACCTCACCGAGCGCGTGCTGCCCCCCGAGGTCGCCGCGGCCCCCGACCCGGACGAGGCCGACGCCGTCCGGGAGCTCGTGGAGGTCTCGGCGCGGGCGCTCGGCGTGGCCGACGAGCCGGCCCTGCGCGACTACTTCCGCCTCAAGCCGCAGGCGAGCCGCCGCGCGGTCGCCGAGCTCGTCGAGGCGGGCAGCCTCGTGCCGGTGGAGGTGGCGGGCTGGGCGCGGCCCGCCTACCGGTGGGCCGACGCGCCGCGGCCCCGGCGGGTGGCAGCGCGCGCGCTGCTCTCGCCGTTCGACTCCCTCGTCTTCTTCCGCCCGCGCACGGAGGAGCTGTTCGGCGTGCGCGTGCGGCTGGAGGTGTACACGCCCGCGGAGCAGCGGGTGCACGGCTACTACGTGCTGCCCTTCCTCCTCGGGGACGCGGTGGTCGGCCGGGTGGACCTCAAGGCCGACCGGGCCCGTGGCGTCCTCGTGGTGCTCGCGTCGCACCGCGAGCCGTGGGCGCCGCCGGAGACGGCGGACGAGCTGGCTGCGGAGCTGGCGACGATGGCCGCCTGGCTCGGCCTCGGCGACGTGGAGGTGGCACCTCGGGGAGACCTGGCCGGCGACCTCCTGGTGGCGGTGCGACGTCACACGGCGTGAGGCTTCGATCACGGTTCTGACCTGCAGTGACGAGGTCCACCGGGCTGTCGGTGGTGGCCTCTAGCGTTCTCGACATGACCTCCAGCGCGCTCCCGCGGTGGGTGGTCGGCGATGACGCCGACCACCTTCGCGGGCGCATGCGCGCGGAGGAGGGCGTCGTCGACCTCGCTGAGGGTCTGGGGAATGACTTCTGGGACGACTTCTGGGACGGCGACCTGGACGGCGTGCTCCACGCCCCCTTCGACGGTGACCCCGGTGCTGGGGGCGATGAGGCTGTGCTGGTCGGCTTCAGCGCCCCCTGGTGGGTCCGTGCCCTCAGCCAGGACCCGTTGACGGGGTCGATCGCTGAGCGGCGCCTGATCCGCCCGGCGATCGCGGCTGCGGTGGCTGGGGAGCCGTGCCCGGCTCAGGTCGCTGCGCTGGACGCCCTGCACGCTGCCCTCGGCGGTGGAGGTGACGGTGCTGGTGGGGTGGGGTTGACCAGCAGGGAGTGGACCGAGGTCACCGCAGCGGTGGAGCGGTGCACCTCCTACCTGTTCGCCCTCAAGCTGGTCTCGGTCTCGGGTCTGGACGCCGCCAAGCTGGCTGAGAACCCCGCCCGGGCGGCGGCGAAGGACTCCCGCCGCCCGGCCGCCGATGAGCTGGCGCCGGTGCTGCGGATCGCGGGGGGCACCGCAACCGCGTTGGTGGGTCTGGCTCGTCAGCTCGGTGAGCTGCCGGCTGCTGAGGCGGCGTTGACCGGTGGGGTGATGACCCCGGCGCAGCTGCAGGAGCTGGCCACGGTGTGCCGGCGCCTTCCGCAGGGCCCGGCTGGGGATGCGGCGCGGCGGGTGGTGGAGGCCACGGCGGTGGCTGCGGCGGCCACGTTGAGCCGTGCCCGCTTGGTGAAGGCGTTGGAGGAGGCGGCGCTGGAGGCTGACCCGGGGTACGCGGCCCGGGCGATGGCCGCGGGGGTGCAGGAGCGGGACGTGGTCTTGCGGCCTTCGCCCAAGCCGGGGTGTCAGCGGGTGGTGGCGGGTGGTGGCGGACCTGGAGACCGCGGACGCGGCGCGGGTGTGGCAGGTGATCAACCAGATCGCGGCGAACGCCCAGGACGGGGACACCTACACCGATACCGATACCGATGCCGCTGAGCAGGAGCAGGAGCGGCGCACCCGGGCGCAGCTGCGTGCTGATGTGCTGGTCAGCTTGGTGGTGGGTGACTTCTTCCCGACCCCGCACACCATCGCGCAGGCGCTGGGCCGGCCCCTGTCCGACGGCCAGACTGACGCCCAGACCGACGCCCACGCCGAGGCCGACCTCGAGGACGAGGACGACCTTGAGGACGACGGCGATGGCGGTGGGGGTGCTGGTGGGGGTGCTGAGCGCCGGCAGTCGCCGGTGGGTCCGATCGCTCCGGACACCCGCAGGCTGGTGCGCATCCCCACTCCGGAGCAGCGCGCCCACCTGTCCGAGGTCCACATCGTGGTGCTCGCTGACGACCTCGCCGATGACCTCGCCGATGACCTCGCTGACGACCTCGCGGATGAGGACCTGACCGACCCCGAGGACCCCGAGGACCCCGAGGACGGGCCAGATGACGGACCGGACGACGAGCCGGATGACGGGCCGGATGACGGGCCGGAGGACGGGCCGGATGACGGGCCCGACGAGGGGCCGGATGACGGTGGGCCACCGTCGGGGCCCAGCCCCGCCAGCAACGAGCACAGCACCCTGCCCACCGGCGAGAAGCTCACCGGCGAGAAGCCCACCGGCGGGGAGTCGAGCCCGTCGCCAACGGCAGGGGCCCCACCACGCTCTGGGTCC
>NZ_VDMJ01000079.1 GCF_006335115.1 Streptomyces sp. NP160 | reverse complement strand
GCCAAGGACGGGGACACCGAACGCGCCGGGGAGCCTGGCGGTGGTGGCGCTGTCGAGGAGCAGGAGCGGCGCAGCCTGGGTCAGCTGCGCGCCGATGTGTTCGTCAGCCTGGTGGTGGGGGAGTTCTCGCTGACCCCGGAGACGTTGGCCGTGGCTTTGGGGCAGCCCGCCCCTGGCGACGACGACGTCGAGGACGACGGAGTCCCCGCCGGAAGTGACGAGCAGGGGCCGGTGAGTGGGCTGGCGCCGGACACCCGCAAGCTGGTGCGCATCCCCACTCCGGAGCAGCGCGCCCACCTGTCCGAGGTCCACATCGTGGTGCTCGCCGACGACCTCGCCGACGACCTCGCCGATGACCTCGCTGACGACCTCGCGGATGAGGACCTGACCGACCCCGAGGACCCCGACGACGGGCCAGATGACGGACCGGACGCGGACGACGAGCCGGATGACGGGCCGGATGACGGGCCGTATGACGGGCCCGACGAGGGGCCGGATGACGGTGGGCCACCGTCGGGGCCCAGCCCCGCCAACACCGACCACAGCACCCTGCCCACCGGCGAGAAGCCCACCGGCGAGAAGCCCACCGGTGAGAAGTCGAGCCCGCCGCCAACGGCAGGGCCCCCACCAAGCTCCGGGTCCTCCCCACCGGGCCGAGAACGACCCCGCCCCAC
>NZ_VDMJ01000078.1 GCF_006335115.1 Streptomyces sp. NP160 | reverse complement strand
GCTGGTCGACGCCGCCGCCGTAGAAGAGGCCGTCGACCCCGGCCGGCGCAGCGGCGGTGGCGAAGAAGCCGATGGCGATGGTGCCCCAGAGGCCACCGACGAGGTGGACGCCGACCACGTCGAGGGAGTCGTCGTAGCCGAACTTGTACTTCAGGCCGACGGCGAGGGCGCAGAGCACGCCGGCGATGGCGCCGACGATGATCGAGCCGACCGGGCTGAGCGAGTTGCAGGCGGGGGTGATGGCCACCAGGCCGGCGA
>NZ_VDMJ01000077.1 GCF_006335115.1 Streptomyces sp. NP160 | reverse complement strand
CGGCGCCCAGGGAGGTGGCGTGGCCGTCGCGGAAGCGCTCGGTGACGAGCCAGCCGAGGATGGCGGCGCTGGTGGCGACCAGGGTGTTGACCCAGACGACCGACGCGGTGTTGTTGGCGGCCAGCGCCGAGCCGGCGTTGAAGCCGAACCAGCCGAACCACAGCAGACCGGCGCCCAGCATCACCAGCGGCAGGTTGTGCGGGCGCATCGGCTCGCGGCCGAAGCCGCGGCGCTTGCCGATGATGATCGCCAGGACCAGGCCCGCGACACCGNNCGCCGGCGAAGTCGAGGGCGAGGAGCTGGTTGGCGATCCAGCCGCCGACGTGGCCGGTCTCGTCGTTGCTGAAGTCGAAGACCCAGTGCGCCACGGGGAAGTAGACGATCGTGGCCCACACACCGGCGAAGAGCATCCAGGCGGAGAACTTCACGCGGTCGGCGATGGCGCCGGAGATGAGGGCCACCGTGATGATGGCGAACACGGCCTGGAAGCCGACGAAGGCCATGGCCGGGAGGCCGCCCTCCTCGGAGGTGGTGTCCTCCATGAGGCCCTTGAGGCCGAGGTACTCGGTCGGGTTGCCGAGCAGGCCGCCGCCGACGTCCTGCCCGAAGGCGATCGAGTAGCCGTACAGGACCCACAGCACCCCGATGAGCGCCAGCGCGCCGAAGCTCATCATCATCATGTTCAGCACGCTCTTCGGGCGGACCATGCCGCCGTAGAAGAGCGCGAGCCCGGGGGTCATGAGCAGCACCAGGGCGGCGCTGGTCAGGACCCAGGCGGTCGCGCCGGTGTCGACCATCGGCTTACCTCCTGCGAGAGCGCGGCCCTCAGCGGGCCGGGGGACTCCGAGCGGCGCCGTCCTCCGGCTGCCGCGAACCCCCGGTCGCGGGGGCGCTGGGGAGAAAGGTGCCGATGCGGGGTCAACCCCGCGTTCCCCTGGTGTTACTGAGCCGTGTCATCGGGCCCGCCCGTGTGAACACTGCGTTTCGCGGTCCCCCGTGCGGGTCCTCCGGGCGTGTGAGACCCCCTGGTGGTGGCCCTGCGCCGTCCCGCGCCCGGTCAGCCGACGATCGCGTCGACGAACGCCTCCGGGTCGAACGGGGCGAGGTCGTCCGGGCCCTCCCCCAGGCCGACCAGCTTCACGGGCACGCCGAGCTCGCGCTGCACGGCCACGACGATGCCGCCCTTGGCGGTGCCGTCGAGCTTGGTCAGGACGATGCCGGTGACGTCCACCACCTGCGAGAAGACCGCGGCCTGCTTGAGGCCGTTCTGGCCCGTGGTGGCGTCGAGCACGAGCAGCACCTCGCTGACCGGCGTGCTGCGCTCGATGACGCGCTTGACCTTGCCCAGCTCGTCCATGAGGCCGGCCTTGTTCTGCAGGCGGCCGGCGGTGTCCACGAGCACCACGTCGGCCTCGGCCTCGGTGCCGGTCTTCACGGCCTCGAACGCCACCGACGCCGGGTCGGCGCCCTCGCGGTCAGAGCGCACCGTCGGCACGCCCACGCGCTCGCCCCAGGTGGCCAGCTGGTCGGCGGCGGCGGCGCGGAAGGTGTCCGCCGCCCCCAGCACGACGTCCTTGTCCTCGGCGACGAGGACGCGGGCCAGCTTGCCGACCGTCGTCGTCTTCCCCGTGCCGTTCACCCCGACCACCATGACGACGGCGGGGTGCCCGGGCGAGTCCGCCGGGCGCGAGGTGTTGAGCGACCTGTCCATGCTCGGGTCGACCACGGCGAGGAGCTCCTCGCGCAGCATCGTGCGCACCCGCTGCGGGTCGCGCTCGCCCAGGGTGCGCACGCGGACGCGGAGCCGGTCGACGAGCTCCGTGGCCGGTCCCACGCCGAGGTCGGCCATGAGCAGGGTGTCCTCGACCTCCTCCCACGTGGCCTCGTCGATGGTGTCGCGGCTGAGCAGCGCGAGCAGGCCGCGGCCGAGCGCGGTGTTGGAGCGTGCGAGGCGCTCCCGCAGGCGGACCAGGCGCCCGGCGGCCGGCTCGGGGCGGTCCAGCGCCGGCGCGGCCTCCTCCTCGGGCAGCTGCAGGTCGGGCGCCGGGAGGGTGTCGATGGTGCGGGTGGCGCTGTCGCGCGGGACCTCCGCGTCGTCGCCGACGCCCGGCAGGTGCCCGCCGCCGTCGCCGGCGTCCTGGCCCGGGCGGCG
>NZ_VDMJ01000076.1:530-895 GCF_006335115.1 Streptomyces sp. NP160 | reverse complement strand
GACGTCGTCCTGGAGCTGGCCGCCCGCCGCTACCGGGTGCGCGCCCACCGGGTGGCGGCCGTGGTGCGCACCCTGCTGGAGAAGGTCACGGCCCCCCCGGAGCGCCGCGACGTCTACTGCGCGGCAGCGCGCGCCCGGCTGGCGCGGGCGGTCGCCGAGGACGCCCGGCGCCAGGGCGAGGCGGCCGGCTTCACCCCCACGGACGGCGAGACGGCCCGCGCCGCGCGCAGCAAGCCGGTCAGGGCCGCCGTCGACGCGGTCTGGCCCGCGCGCCGCGCCGTCGACGTCCTCGCGGACCTCTACAGCGACCCGGCCCTGCTGGCCCGCGCCGCCGACGGGCTCCTCGACGCCGCCGAGCAGGCGGC
>NZ_VDMJ01000076.1:0-456 GCF_006335115.1 Streptomyces sp. NP160 | reverse complement strand
CGCTCACCGTGCTCGGCGACCTCGCCCAGGCCACCCACCACTGCTCGCTGGGGCGGTGGTCCTCGGTGATGGCCCACCTCGGGCGCCCGCAGGCGACGGTGCGGCCCCTCACCGTCGGCTACCGCGTGCCCGGCGAGGTGCTCGACTTCGCCGCCCGGCTGCTGCCCTCGATCGCGCCCGACCTCCCCGGTCCCCGCGCCGCCCGGCGCGCCCCGGGCTCGCTGCGGCTGCGGCCGGCCGGTGACCTGGTGGCCGCCGCCGCCGACCGGGCCGCCCAGGAGGGCTCCACGGCCGTGATCTGCGCCGACGCCGCCGTCGGGGCGACGGCCGAGGCCCTGCGGTCGGCGGGCCTGGACGCCACCGTGCTGGGCGACGGCGACGCACCCTCCGGGCACCTGGTGGTGGTCCCCGCGGGTCTGGCGAAGGGCCTGGAGCACGACCACGTCGTCGTCGTCG
>NZ_VDMJ01000075.1:307-480 GCF_006335115.1 Streptomyces sp. NP160 | reverse complement strand
TCATGGGCGGTCGGCCACCCCCGGCCGGACGCCCGCGCGCCAGCGCGTGGTCGAGGTGGCGCGCGCAGCGCTCCCCACGGAGCACGGCGACTTCACCGCCGTGGCCTTCCGCGACCTGGCCACGGGCGCGGAGCACCTGGCGGTGGTCGCCGACCGGCCGCGGTCGCCGTCGT
>NZ_VDMJ01000075.1:0-263 GCF_006335115.1 Streptomyces sp. NP160 | reverse complement strand
CGTGCTGGTGCACCTCGGCGGCCACGAGGGCCGGGCCATCGGGCTCTCGGCCAAGATCGCGGCGTACGCGCTGCAGGACGGCGGCGCTGACACCGTCGACGCGAACCTCGAGCTGGGGCTGCCGGTCGACGCCCGCGAGTACGGGGGCGCGGCGGCGGTGCTGCGGGCGCTCGGGGTCGAGCGGGTGCGGCTGCTGACGAACAACCCCGCCAAGGAGTTGGGCCTGTCGCAGCACGGGGTCGAGGTGGTCGAGCGGGTCGGCC
>NZ_VDMJ01000074.1 GCF_006335115.1 Streptomyces sp. NP160 | reverse complement strand
TCAGAGTCGGGGCGAGACACAAACTATACTAACCGGCTGTGCCAGCCGGTCTGCAGTGTCATCCACTTGAACTCACGAACCCGACAGGGCCAACCAAAGGGCTGCACCAAAGAGCGCGATACCGATGGCTTGGATCCAAAAGGTCAGGCGAAAGTCCTGTCGCGACTTGCCCGTCTTCACCCTTCGCCTGTGATCGAACATGAGACCCGCGGTGGAGACCGTGGCGGCCAGCAAGGCCAATATCAGAAAGGACTGCACCGAATCACGCTCCAAACAGTTTAGCGAGCTTGACGGGTGAGGTCACGCAGCCACAAGCTGATGGCGGCCACGGTGAGGGTGCCGTTGTAGACGTACAGCCGCTTGTCGGTGCGCAGCGCCACCCCGCGGAAGCGCTTCAACCTGGCCACGGCCCGCTCCACGGTGTTGCGGTCGCAGTAGGTGACCTCATCGAAGACCGGCGGGCGCCCACCACGGCTGCCCTTCTTGGCCCTGGCGGCAGCCTGGTCGTCCTTGACCGGGATCACCGCCTTGATCCCACGACGGCGCAGATGAGCCCTGATCCCAGCTGAGGAGTACGCCTTGTCAGCCAGCAGCACGTCGGGGCGGGTGCGCGGCCGTCCTGGACCCTTGCGCAGGATCCGCAGCCGGGTCATCACCGGGTCGAAGCCACGGGGGTCAGCGCGCTGCCCGGGACTGACGGCATGGGCCAGGACCCGCATCCGCCGGTCCGCGGCCAGATGGATCTTGCTGGTGAGCCCACCGCGGGAGCGGCCCAGCCCCTCGCGGGCTCGGGCGCCTTCACAGACCACCCGCAGCTGACGCCGCTGCGCGCGTCGCTGCTCGAGTTGAGCCTCTTCGCCTTCGTGCTGGGCGCTCACCCCCCGCGGCCCCGTCACCAGCACCACCGCGACCAGCGCCATCACCATCTGCGGCCCCACCGGAGCCGGTCGTGGTGGCGTCGTCCTCAGGGCGGGTAGCGGGGGAAGACGCACCAGCCGACGACGAGCGCTCACCTGGTGGCAGTGAGCCCGAGGAGCCCCGGGTTGGGCCGGCCGGTACCGCCGCTGCCAGGTCTTCCAGCAGCTGAGCGGGTACGTCGCGAGGTGGCTCGTGACGAGCGCCCGCAGCGTCGGCGTGGGCGCGCACAGCGGTGGAGTCCACCGCGACCTGCCACGCACCAGCCTCATCCAGGGCGCCGGGATCGACATCGGCTTCGGCCCGCAGCCGATCCAGCACCTTCGTCCAGGTCCCGTCCGCGC
>NZ_VDMJ01000073.1 GCF_006335115.1 Streptomyces sp. NP160 | reverse complement strand
GTGGGGCGGGGTCGTTCTCGACCCGTCGGGGAGGACCCGGAGCTTGGTGGGGGCCCTGCCGTTGGCGGCGGGCTCGACTCCTCGCCGGTGGGCTTCTCGCCGGTGGGCAGGGTGCCGTGGTCGTTGCTGACGGGGCTGGGCCCCGACGGTGGCCCACCGTCATCCGGCCCGTCGTCCGGTCCGTCGTCCGGCCCGTCCTCTGGCCCGTCGTCCGGTCCGTCGTCCGGTCCGTCGTCCGACCCGTCGTCCGGTCCGTCCGGTCCGTCCGGTCCGTCATCTGGCCCGTCGTCGGGGTCCTCGGGGTCGGCCAGGTCCTCATCCGCGAGGTCGTCAGCGAGGTCGTCAGCGAGGTCATCGGCGAGGTCATCGGCGAGGTCGTCGGCGAGCACCACGATGTGGACCTCGGACAGGTGGGCGCGCTGCTCCGGGGTGGGGATGCGCACCAGCTTGCGGGTGTCCGGCGCCAGCCCACTCACCGGCCCCTGCTCGTCACCTCCGGTGGGGACTCCGTCGCCCTCGACGTCGTCGTCCTCGACGACGTCGTCGTCCTCGTCGTCGTCGCCAGGGGCGGGCTGCCCCAAAGCCACGGCCAACGTCTCCGGGGTCAGCGAGAACTCCCCCACCACCAGGCTGACGAACACATCGGCGCGCAGCTGACCCAGGCTGCGCCGCTCCTGCTCCTCGACAGCGCCACCACCGCCAGGCTCCCCGGCGCGCTCGGTGTCCCCGTCCTTGGC
>NZ_VDMJ01000072.1 GCF_006335115.1 Streptomyces sp. NP160 | reverse complement strand
CCGCCACGGCCGCCCCACCGTGACCTGGAAGTACGCCGCCACGCTGGACGGGTACAGCGCCGCCGCCGACGGCTCCAGCCGCTGGATCACCGGGCCCGTGGCCCGTGCGGACGTGCACGCGCGCCGCGCCCAGCACGACGCGGTGCTCGTCGGCACCGGCACGGCCCTCGCCGACGACCCGGCCCTCACCGTCCGCGACGCCGACGGCGCCCCGCTG
>NZ_VDMJ01000071.1 GCF_006335115.1 Streptomyces sp. NP160 | reverse complement strand
AGCCCCTTTCCGCGTCCCCAGAAGCCTGTACATCTCGCTGTCGTGGGTCACGGGCGGACTGTTCCAAGACGGCGGCTCACCGCGCCTGGCTGGAGCCGCGGTACCCGGTCCGTGGTGTGTGCTTCTGGCGCCGGCTTCTGAACGGCGCGACTGCTCGAGTGGTCCACGGGCTGACCCTCGGTGAGGCTGCCTGGCGCCGGTTGTGGACCCATGGGTCCGTGCACGCTCCTTCAGCCGTTGACCCGCACGGCGAGTGGCGCACGGATCGCCGGGGTGCTGGCCGGGACCGCCACGCACTGCTCATGGCGGAGTGGCCACCGACGTCACACAGGGACGACGCCGGTAGCGGACGCCGGGGTCGAGGGTCCACCTGGACGAAGAGGGGCTGCAGCCGGCGCTGCAGCCGGCTCGTCAGAAGTCTTCGGGGACGACGTCGTGCGCGAGGCCACCGTCCTGGCCCCGCACTTCCCCCGATCATCTCGGTGCGGTGAAGAGACCCGTCAGTGAGCCCCGGCTACAGGGAGCGCAGCTGTCGTGTGTGGAGGGCCTAGTACTGCAGCCGTAGATCGTTACTGAGCGTGGGCCCTGGTGACCAGCAGGAACGGCCGCCGCGCCAGCATCGGTAGGTGTGTGGACTACTGACAAGAACGCGACGGCCGCATGGCCAGCGTAGGAGTGGCCGCCTTCGAGCGGCACCTGGACGACCTCGGTGGGCGTATCGCCTCCCACGCCACGCGACCCGAGACCCGTGAGCGGATCCCGAAGGTCATCGCCGCACTCGCTGCTGACCTGCCGACCAAGAACGCCTGGACCATCGCCGAGCACGCCGGCGAAGGCGACCCCCACGGGGTCCAGCACCTGCTGAACCGGGCGAGCTTCGACCAGGACGCGGCCCGTCGGGAGCTGGCCGGCTTCATCGGGGACTACCTGGCCGATCCCGACGCGGTCCTCATCGGGGATGAGACCGGGGACCTGAAGAAGGGCACGGCCACCGTCGGGGTGCAGCGCCAGTACTCCGGTACGGCAGGGCGGACGGAGAACTGTCAGCTGGCGGTGTACCTGGCCTACGCGACCGGTCGCGGTCACGCCCTGATCGACCGAGAGGTGTACCTGCCTGCGTCCTGGACTGACGATCCAGCCCGCTGCGAGCGGGCCGGCGTTCCCGGCGACGTCGGCTTCGCCACCAAGCCGACGCTGCTGGGCGACATGGTCGAACGGGCCCTGGCGGGCGGACTGCCGGCCTCGTGGGTGACGGCTGATGAGGCCTACGGGGGCGACCCGAAGCTCGCGCGGCGCCTGGAAGCCCTGTCCGAGGCGCGTGTCGCCGACGGCGAGCAGGGGTTGGGGTACGTGCTGGCGATCTCCACCACGCGGAAGCTGCCGATCACCGCGACGACCTCCCGGCCCGCCTCACGGGTCGCTGCTGACCTGCCCAAGCGGTCCTGGCAACGACGTTCAGCAGGGGCCGGGGCGCACGGGCAGCGTGAGTACGAGTGGGCCCAGGTCGACCTGCACCCGCGCATCGTCGAGCGCCCCAACTCCGCCCCGCGGGTCGGAGGGAAGCAGGGGCGGCCGACGCACTCGGCGTCGTGGGCGGCGATGCTGGAGCGCACCCAGGCACGAGCACGCCAGCGCGGGCATCGGTGGTGGCTGCTGGTGCGCCGCAACCTCAAGACCGGCGAGATGGCGTACTACCTGGCTTTCGCGGGCCGCCCGGTGTCGCTGGCGGCGTTGGTGGCGGTGGCGGGTCGGCGGTGGGCGATCGAGGAGTCCTTCCAGGCGTCCAAGGGCTTGACGGGGCTGGATGAGCACCAGGTGCGTCGGTGGACCTCCTGGCGGCGGTGGACGTTGCTGGTGATGGCGGCCCACGCGGTGTTGGCGATCGCGACGCTGACCGCCCGGGAGCGCGACCGCGAGGTGGCTCGGCGCGAGGAACTGATTCCACTGACGTGCGCGGAGATCCGCCGGCTGGTCGCCGCCGCTGCGCGGCGCGCTGTGGAAGTCACCTTCGTCGAGGCGTGGTCCTACTGGCGGCGCCGGCACCAGGGCAGGGCCAGGACCAGCCACTACGCCGCGAGGGGCCAGGTCCCGCCGGCGAAATGATCTACGGCTGCAGTACTAGTGCTCCGGGCGATCTCCTGACCCTCGAGCTGGAGGGATGTGCCGCTGATCGGGCAAGCGTCCGCTGATCGGTGGCACCGGGAGGCAGGTGGCACCTGGAGGCAGGTGGCACCAGGAGGCGAGCTGCAGACCCCTCTGTGTGGCTCCTCTCCGTCGCGGTTCAACAACGCCGAGCGACCGGCTGGGAACTTGGTGGTGCAGTACCGACGTCCCTGCTTCCGACCCGTCGCCGGCACACAGCAGTGGCATCCGTCGCTCGACCCCCGAGGAAGGCCGCCGCACAGACGTTGGTGGGCGCGGGGCCGCACTTCTCTAGCGCGGGCGCTCGGTCCCCACCGTGACGCCTCGTCCCTCGACGCAGGGCTGGTGCTCCGGCGGCAGCGGTGGACGTCCACGTGTCAGGTCTGGTGTCCGACGGCCTGCCGATCGCCAGGCCGAGGTGGCGTCTCTCGCAGCTGCGAACTCGAGCGATCTTCGTCCGAGTCTGGGCACAGAGCGCGCGAGTCCCGCCGAGGCCAGACGCCGAGTCCCCGCCGGACCGCAGTCCCGCCGAGGCCAGACGCCGAGTCCCCGCCGGACCGCAGTCCCGCCGAGGCCAGACGCCGAGTCCCCGCCGGACCGCTGCCAATGCAACCAGTGACTTCGCCGACGACGTGACGAACGGATCATCGTCTGGGGCTGTGGGGCTGTGGGGCTGTGGGGCTGTGGGGCTGTGGGGTCAGCCACATCTGTAGGCGCTGTGGTCTGACAGGGCGGGCGTGTCTGCCGCTGGAGGGCGTCCGATCGGATGACGCCGGCGACCTCTCCCGGGGAGGCGACGGGAGGGCAGCTCGGCGTTGTTGCTGGTCAGGGTGGTGTTGGGGGGGCGATTTGGTGTTGGGGTGGGGCGGGGGTAATGTTTCATCTCGCTTCCGGACGGGAAGAGCGGCCGAGGGTGTTGACCCTGGCGCTGGACCTGGTTACTGTAGGGAAGTTGCCCCGTGAACGACCGTGAGGTCTGGGATCGGTGTGTGTTCGTTTCTTGAGAACTCAACAGCGTGCCGAATGTCGATGCCAACTTTTGTTGGCTCGAGTTGGATGTCAGATGACGTCTTTTTCGTGCCAGATTTTATTCTCTGGTCGTGGCCGGTTTCGGTTGCGGTCGGTGTTGGCCTGTTCGTGTCCTGGGTTTACCTGGGGTGTGGGTGGGTTT
>NZ_VDMJ01000070.1 GCF_006335115.1 Streptomyces sp. NP160 | reverse complement strand
CCCGGCGTGTCGCGCTCCGGTACGGTGCGCCACACCGCCACCCGATCGGAGGCGGCACGCACAGCGCCGAGGAGACAGACCGTGACGATCACCACCAAGACGACCAAGGGGTCTGAGGACGTCAAGGTGACGTTCTCCCTGTCCGCGGAGGACTACTCCGAGCCCGTCTCCGTCGTGGGCAACTTCAACGACTGGAGCCCCTTCGCCCACGTGATGAAGAAGCGGTCCAACGGGAGCCGCTCGGCCACCGTCACCGTGCCCAAGGGCTCCGCCGTCCACTTCCGCTACCTGGGCCACGACGGCCACTGGTTCGACGACAAGGACGCCGAGGTCGACGACCAGGGCAGCACCTACCAGGTGTGACCCCCTGCCCCGGACCCGCCCGGGGCCCAGCGCATGACCCGACCGGGCGTCGCCCNNCGCCCGGTCGGGTCCATCGCTGTCAGTGACGGTCGGTGGCCCCTCCTACAGTGGCCGGGATCCCGCCGAAGGCCCCTGAGGAGGACTTCCCCATGACCGCAGCGAACAGCGCCGACGCCCCGACCCAGGACGTGCAGCCCGCCGACATCCCGGTGGTGATCCTGTGCGGAGGCATGGGGACGCGCCTGCGCGAGGCCAGCGAGCAGCTCCCCAAGGGCCTGGTGGACGTGGGCGGCCGCCCGATCCTGTGGCACATCATGAAGCTGTACTCCGCGCACGGCTTCCGCCGGTTCGTGCTGTGCCTCGGCTACAAGGGCGACATGATCAAGTCGTACTTCCTCGACAGCCGCGTGCGCTCGTCGGACCTGACGCTGCACACCAACGGCGCGAAGCCGCTGGAGTTCCACACCGACACCTCCGACGAGGACTGGGAGATCACCTTCGTCGAGACCGGCCTCACCACGGCCACGGGCGCGCGCATCGCCCGTGCCGCGAAGTACCTCGACGCCCCCCGCTTCGCGCTCACCTACGGTGACGGCATCGGCTCCGTCGACGTCACCACCGCGCTGGAGCAGCACGTCGCCTCGGGCAAGACCGGCACCCTGACCGGCGTCCACCCCAGCGGTCGCTACGGCGAGATGCAGGTCGAGGGCGACTCCGTGAAGGAGTTCAACGAGAAGCCCACCACGCAGACGGACTACGTCAACGGCGGCTTCTTCTTCTTCGAGCGCTCCTTCGTGGAGGGCTACCTCGACTCCGACCGCACCGAGGAGATGCTCGAGCACGCCCCCCTGGGCCGCCTGGCCCGCGACGGCGAGCTGGGCGTCTACAAGCACGAGGGCTACTGGCTGGGCATGGACACCTTCCGCGACTGGAAGGAGCTCAACGGGCTCTGGGACGCGGGCAAGGCCGAGTGGAAGATCTGGCAGGACTGAGCACGGTGCCCACCGCACCCACGGGCCCCCCGGCGCCAGCGCCGGGGGGCCTGCCCCTGCTGCGGGCCCAGCGCGAGGCCGCCGCGGCCGCGCTGCCCCCCGAGGTGCTCGACTACTACGACGCCGGCGCCGGTGACGAGGTCACCCGGCGCGAGGGCGCCCTGGCGTGGTCGTCCTACCGGCTGCGCCCGCGCGTCCTGCGCGACGTCGGCGCGG
>NZ_VDMJ01000007.1 GCF_006335115.1 Streptomyces sp. NP160 | reverse complement strand
CATGATCACGGAGGGGGTGGCGCCGTCACGCCGGTGCGGCGGTGCATGCTGGCGCCGTGGCCGAGGACTTCAACACGCGCGTCATCCGTGAGTTCCGCGATAACGAGGGTCGTGTCGGCCCGCCCTTCGAGGGCGCGCCGATGATCCTCGTGCACCACCGGGGCCGTCGCACCGGCGCGGAGCACGTCGCCCCGCTGGTGTTCCAGCAGGTGGGAGACGCCTTCGCCGTGTTCGCCTCCAAGGCCGGCGCGCCCACCCACCCCGAGTGGTACGCCAACCTCCTCGCCTCCCCCGACACCACCGCGGAGGTCGGCGCCGAGCACGGCGGCCGCGAGGTGGCCGTGCACGCGCGCGAGCTGCACGGCGAGGAGCGCGACGCCGTGTGGGAGGAGCAGAAGCGCCGCTCCCCCGGGTTCGCCGGCTACGAGGCCAAGGCCGCCCCGCGGGTCATCCCCGTGGTGCTGCTCGAGCCCCGCTGACGCGCCGCAGGCCCCGCCCGTGACCCGCCGCTTCACCCAGGTCGACGTCTTCACGCGGGAGCTGACCCGCGGCAACGCCGTCGCCGTCGTCCACGACGCCGAGGGCCTCGACGACGACGCCCTGCGCGCCTTCGCCCGCTGGACCCAGCTGTCGGAGACCACCTTCCTGCTCGCACCCACCCCCGAGGGCGCGGCGGCCGGCGCCGACTACCGGGTGCGCATCTTCACGCCCGGGCGCGAGCTGCCGTTCGCCGGCCACCCCACGCTCGGCTCGGCGCGCGCGTGGCTCGAGGCCGGGGGCGTCCCGCAGCGGCCGGGCGCGGTGGTGCAGGAGTGCGGAGCCGGCCTGGTCGCCGTCCGGCGCTCCGCCGACGACGACGGTGACGGGCTGCTCGCCTTCGAGGCACCGCCGCTGGTGCGCAGCGGGCCGGTGGACCCCGCCGACCTCGTGGCCGCCGCGTCCTCGGTGGGGGTGCGCGCCGGTGACGTGCTCGACGCCGCGTGGGTCGACAACGGCCCGGGCTGGGTGGCGCTGCTGCTCGCCGACGCGGGCGCCGTGCTGGCCGCCGGCACCCGCGCCGGCACCGGGCCCGACGGCGGCCCCTCCGACGTCGGCCTGGTGGGCCTGCACGGCGAGGGGACCGGTCCCGACGGGGCCGCGGTGGAGGTGCGCGCCTTCGTCCGCGAGGACGGCACCTGGTGGGAGGACCCCGTGACCGGCAGCCTCAACGCCGGCGTCGGCCAGTGGCTGACCTCGGGCGGGGCGTCCGTGCGCCTGCCCGACCGCTACACCGCCTCCCAGGGCACGGCGCTCGGCCGTGCGGGCCGCGTGCGCATCACCCGCGAGGGCGGCAGCGTCTGGGTGGGCGGGTCGACCGTGGTGGGCGTCAGCGGTTCGGTGGCCCTGTGAGCCGCTCTCCCGCCGTCGCCCTGATCACCTGCTCCGAGGTCCCCGACCTCGACGAGGAGGGCCGCCTGCTCCTGGCCGCGCTGCGCGGGCGCGGCCTCGACGCCCGCCCGGCCGTCTGGGACGACGCCGCCGTCGACTGGGCCGGCCTCGACCTCGCCGTCGTGAGGTCCACCTGGGACTACGCGCCGCGACGTGAGGAGTTCCTCGGCTGGGCCGCCCGCGCGAGCGCGGCGACGCGGCTGCTCAACCCCCTGCCGCTGCTGGAGTGGTCCACCGACAAGCACTACCTCGCCGAGCTGGAGGCGGTCGGCCTGCCCGTGGTGCCGAGCGCCTTCGTGGAGGTCGGCGCAGCACCCGGCCACCCCTACCTCGGCGTCGAGCACGTGGTGAAGCCGGCCGTCTCGGCGGGGTCGCGCGACACCCTCCGCCTCGGCCCCCACGAGACCGACAGGTCCCTGGCGCACGTGGCCGCGGTGCACGCCGGCGGGCGCTCCGTGCTGGTGCAGCCCTACCTGGCTGCCGTCGACGACGTCGGCGAGACGGCGCTGGTCTTCCTCGACGGCGAGCTGCACCACGCGATGCGCAAGGCGGCGCTGCTGCCCGCGGGCGGGGGGCTGGTGGAGGGGCTCTTCGCCCAGGAGGAGATGGCCCCGCGTGAGCCGTCGCCCGCTGAGGTGGAGGTCGGGCGAGCTGTGGTGGCCGAGGCGACGCGGCGGGCGCGGGCCGCTGGCGCCCAGGCCCCGCTGTACGCCCGCGTCGACCTGCTGCCCGGAGACGACGGCGCTCCGCGGGTGCTCGAGCTGGAGCTGGTCGAGCCCTCCCTCTTCCTCGACCACGTGCCGGGGTCGGCGGAGCGGCTCGCGGACGCGGTGGTGCGCCGCGTCGCGGGCTGACGCGCCCGACGCCCTGGGCCCCGGAACGGCCGTCCCGGGTGGCCACCTGCCCGGAACGCCCGTTCCGGAACGGGCGTCCCGCTAGCGTCGTCGTCGTGACCCCGGATCCTCCCGCGCCGCCCCCGCCCGACGCCGGCCGGCAGCGCGTGGACGCCCAGGCGCGCCGCTCGGCGATCGTCGAGGCGCTGTGGCGGGTGGCGGTGCGCGACGGGCTCGAGGCGGTGTCCGCCCGGTCGGTCGCAGCCGAGGCCGGCAGCTCGCTCGGAGCCGTGACCAGGGTCTTCACCACCCAGGACGAGCTGCACGCCGCCGCGCTGCGGCGCGCCGTCGTGGTCGTCCGCCAGCGCGTGGCCGACGTCCCCGCCACCGGCGACCCGCGCTCCGACGCGCTGGCCCAGCTCGCGCAGGTGGTGCCCCTCGAGGACGCCGGCCGCCCCGAGGCCGCCGTCTGCTACGCCTACCTCGCTCGCAGCGCCACCGCCACGGCCTCCCCGGCGCTGCGCCGGGCCGCCGACGCCGTCGACTCCGGGCTGCGAGGGCTGTGCCACCGCGTGGCGGGCGCCCTGGCGCCGGCGGGGCTGTCCTTCGCGGAGCGCACCCGCCGGGCCGCCGAGCTGCACGCGCTGGTGGAGGGGCTGGCCTTCGGCCTGGTCACCTTCCCGCACCGCCGGTCGGCGGGCGCGGCGCAGGCCCTGCTGCGCGGCCGGCTGGAGCAGCTCACGCGCCCCTGAGCGGCTCCTGCGCCGCCGGGCTGGCCCTGTCGGCCCCCACCGAGCACCATGGCGGTGTGGCCGGGGGTCTGCTGCACCAGCTCTGGAGGGACCTGCGGGGAGACCCTGCTGACCTCCGGACCGTCCGCGTGGGCGGCACGACGGGACTGGCGAGCCCCCTGCCCGTCGAGGCGCTGGCCGTGGCCACGGCCACCGTGCACCGGCTGGCGGCGGTCGGGCCCTCGGGCGCCGCGCTCGAGGTGGGCTCTGCTCCCCCGGGGGACGGCCAGCTGGTCCTGGACGCCCGCCACGTGGCGGCGGACTTCGCTAGCGAGGCGCTCCTGCGCGTGGACGGGCGGCCCGCAGCCGGTGGCTTCGCGCCGCTGTCGCGGTTCTGGCCCACGTCCGACGGCTGGGTGCGGGTGCACGCCAACTACCCCCACCACCGGGCAGCGCTGCTGCGGGCCCTCGAGCTCGACGACGACGACCGAGCCGCGCGGGCGGTGCCCGCGGCGCTGCTGCACCTGGCCGCCCTCGACGTCGAGGAGCGGGTGGTGGCGCAGGGCGGCGTCGCCGCCGCCGTCCGCACGCCGCACGAGTGGGTGGCCTCCCCGATGGGCGCGGCGCTGGCGGGAGCGCCGCTGGTGGACCTGCACTGCCGAGACAACGACGCCGCCACCGGCAGCGGCACCGACGCCGTTCGCCCCGGGCCCGGCGGCCGTCGCAGCCGCCAGCTCGCCCGCGGGGTGCGCGGGGCGCGCGTGCTGGACCTCACACGGGTCATCGCCGGCCCCACGGGCACCCGGGCGCTGGCCGCGTGGGGCGCTGACGTGCTGCGGATCGACCCGCCGCACCTTCCCGAGGCGGAGGAGTCGCTGCTGGAGACGGGCTCGGGCAAGCGCTGGGCGCGGCTCGACGTCGCCTCCGGGGCGGGACGGCAGCGCCTGGAGGAGCTGCTGGCCGGCGCCGACGCGCTGGTCCACGGCTACCGGCCGGGCGCCCTGGCCCGTCTGGGCCTGGGCGAGGAGGAGCTGGCCGAGCGCCACCCGCACCTGGTCGTGGCGTCGCTGTCGGCGTGGGGGACGCGGGGCCCGTGGGCGCAGCGCCGGGGGTTCGACTCGATCGTCCAGGCGGCCAGCGGCGTGGCGGTCATGACCGGTGCGGCCGACGGCTCCCCGGGCGCCCTGCCCGTGCAGGCCCTGGACCACGCAGCGGGGCACCTGCTCGCAGCGGCCGTCCTGCGGGGGCTCGTGCTGCGCCGGTCCACCCCCGCCACCACCTGGCACGCCCACGTGTCGCTGGCGGGGCTCGCGCGGTGGCTGCTGTCCCAGCAGGTCTCCTCGCAGGCGCCCGCGCCGGCCGAGGGCCTGCGGGCCTCCGACCTGGAGCGCTACCTCGTGGACCTGCCCTCGCCCTCGGGGACCGTCACGGTGGTCAGGCCGCTGGGCGCCCCCGTCTGGCAGGCCGGGCTGACCCCCTCGAACCCCTCCTGGCCCTGATCCCCTCCGTGGTCGTGGGCCTCCGGAACACGATCGGCGGATGTGTCAGCGGCCGGGCAGCGCGGCCGGCAGGTCCGCGAAGGCCTCCCGGCAGGCGGCTTCGAGCGCATCCGGGAGCGGCGCGCCGAACGGCGTGACCACCAGGCGGTCCCGCTTGCTGCCGGCGCGCGCCCAGGTGCCCACCGCCCGTCCGTCGGCCACGACCACCGGCTTGAACATGCCGTTGCCTCCCGGCACCACGAGCGCCTCGTGCTCGGTGGTCAGCGTGGCCGTGCGGTCGGCGTAGCCGAGCACGAGCTCGTCGAAGGCGGCGGTGAGCAGCACGCCCCGCGTGGCGTCCCGGACGGCGTCGAGGTCGCGCACCAGGTCGGGCAGGTCGGGACCGCCCAGCAGCGTGCGCCCCTCGCAGGTGGCGGCCACCAGCCGGCCCGCCGCGTGCCCGGCGGCGACGGCGGCCTTGACCGCCCCCGCCGTCTGGTACGTCCAGCGGACGAGGTCGGCGACAGAGGCAGGGCCGTGACCCGCGACGTAGCGCGCGGCCAGGTCGGCCAGCAGGGCCTCCGCGGGCTCCTCCTCGCGCCGGGCGCCGCTGGGCAGCCAGGCGTCGGCGAGCGCCACCAGCTGGTCGGCGCCCCGGACGGGTCCGAGCACCAGCTCCCCGCGGGTGGCCAGGTGGTTGAGCAGCCGGTAGGTGGTGGAGGTGCCGGGCTCGAACCCGGCCGCCGTCCACGCGGCGCCCAGCTCGTCACGGCTGGCGGGCCCGTCGGCGAGGCGCTCGCGCGCCACGGCCGAGGCGCGGTCGAAGGCGGCCTCGTCCAGGCCGGCGTCGCGCATCCTCTTCGCCGCCGCCTGCAGCGCGCGGGGGCCGAGCAGGCGCGTCGTCCAGCCGGCGTCGGCGGCGGTGAGCAGGTGCAGGGTGCCGCGCATCGGCCACGTGCGCACCAGCCGGCCGTCGTCCAGGGCGGCGCGGACGGCCGCGGCGTCCCGCGCCGGGGTGCGGCTGGCCACCGCGACGTGCGCGGCGGGCAGGTCCTGCGCCTGCACCGCCAGCAGGTGCGCCACCGCGGCGGCCGGGTCCGCCGGCAGCCCGAGCGCCGGGTGCGGCGCGAGCCGCTGGGTGACCAGCCGCAGCCGAGCGACGTCGTCCGGGGCGAGGTCGGCGACCGGCGTGGGCGCGGGATCAGGCACGGCTGGGCTCCCCCTGGCGGCGGGCGTCGTCGTCGGCTCCCGGAACGCCTGTCCCGGCCCCGGAGGGACCGGCGGCGAACTGCGTGGCGTGCAGCTCGGCGTAGCGCCCGCCCAGCGCGAGCAGCTCGGGGTGGGTGCCGCGCTCGACGATGCGCCCGTGCTCGACCACGAGGATGAGGTCGGCGGAGCGCACCGTGGAGAGCCGGTGGGCGATGACGAGCGCGGTGCGGCCCGCGAGCGCCTCGGACAGGGCCGCCTGCACGGCCGCCTCGGAGGTGGAGTCGAGGTGGGCGGTCGCCTCGTCGAGCACGACGACGCGCGGGGAGGCGAGGAGGAGCCGAGCGATGGTGAGGCGCTGGCGCTCGCCGCCGGAGAGGCGGTAGCCGCGCTCCCCGACCACGGTGTCGAGGCCGTCGGGCAGGTCGAGCACCACCTCGCGCAGGCGGGCCCGGTCCAGGGCGTCCCACAGCTGCTCGTCGCTCGCTCCCGGTGCGGCCAGCTGCAGGTTGGAGCGCAGGGACTCGTGGAAGAGGTGGCCGTCCTGGGTGACCACACCGACGGCGGAGCGCAGGTCGGCGAAGGACAGGTCCCGCACGTCGACCCCGCCGAGGCGGACGGCGCCGGTGTCGACGTCGTACAGGCGCGGCAGCAGCGACGCGGTGGTGGACTTGCCGGCCCCCGAGGAGCCGACCAGGGCGACGACCTGTCCGGGCTCGGCACGGAAGGAGACGCCGTGGAGCACCTGCGTGCCGCCGCGGGGGTCGAGCACCGCGACGTCCTCCAGGGAGGCCAGCGAGACCTGCTCCGCGGACGGGTAGGAGAAGCAGACCCGGTCCAGCTCGACCGCCAGCGGCCCGTCCGGCAGCGGCACCGGGTCGGGGCGCTCGCGCACGAGCGGCTCCAGGTCGAGCACCTCGAAGACCCGCTCGAAGCTCACCAGGGCCTGCATGACGTCGAGGCGGGCGCTGGCCAGCGCGGTCAGCGGCGCGTACAGCCGCGTGAGCAGCAGGGCCAGGCTCACCACGGTGCCCGCCTCGAGCGTGCCGCGCAGCGCCAGGAAGCCGCCGAGGCCGTAGACCAGGGCGAGGGCGAGCGCGGAGACCAGCACGAGGGCTGTCACGAAGGAGAAGGACACCACCGCGGTGCGCACGCCGATGTCGCGGACCCGTTCGGCGCGCGCCGCGTACTCGGCGGCCTCGCGCGCCGGGTCCCCCATGAGCTTGACCAGGGTGGCGCCGGCGGCGGAGAAGCGCTCCGTGGTCTGGTCGGTCATGGCGGCGTTGTGGCCGGCGGCCTCGCGCTGCAGGCCTGCGAGGCGGCGCCCGACGCGGCGCGCGGGCACCAGGAACAGGGGCAGCAGCACGAGCGCGAGCACGGTGATCGGCCAGCTCAGCGCCAGCATCACGCCGAGGGTGAGCAGCAGCGTCACGGTGTTGGACACGACGCCCACGAGGGTGTCGCTGAAGGCGCGCTGGGCCCCGAGCACGTCGGAGTTGAGCCGGCTCACCAGCGCGCCCGTGCGGGTGCGCGTGAAGAAGGCCACCGGCTGGCGCTGCACGTGCTCGTAGACGGTGGTGCGCAGGTCCAGGATGACCGACTCGCCCAGGGTGGAGCTGAGCCAGCGGCTGAGCATGCTCGTGCCGGCCTCGAGGAGGGCGATGACGGCGATGAGCGCGGCCAGGCCCACCACGACCGAGGTCGCCTCGCGCTGGGTGATGGCCTGGACCACCCGCCCGGCCAGCAGCGGCGTCGCCACGGTCAGCGCCGCCTGGACGACCCCGACCAGCAGGAACCAGCCGATGCGCGCCCGGTGCGGGCGGGCGAACTCCAGCACCCGCCGCAGGGTGGCGCGGGAGAAGGGCCGCTGGTCCTGCTGGCCGTAGGCGGTCTTGTACAGGACGCCCCAGGCGGTGCCCTCGATGCTCACGCCGTCATGATGCCGCTGACCCCTGACGCTCCCTCGCCGCGCGGCGCCGCCCTGCGGTCACCGCGAACAGCAGCAGGAACACCGCCCAGCTGCCGAGGCTGAGGAACAGCTGCGTGCGGGTGTCGGCGTCGAAGCCCATCGCGACGAGGATGGCCAGGATCGCGACGATCGCCACGACGGTGAGCACCGGGAACAGCCACATCTTCACGACGAGGCGCTCCGGGTCGGTGCGGCGGCGCAGCACGAGCTGGCTCACGGCGATGAGCAGGTAGACGAAGAGGATCACCGCGCCGGAGGAGTTCAGGAGGAAGAGGAACACGCCCTCCGGGTCGATCGCGGCAGCGACGACGCACAGGAAGCCGACCACCGTGGAGGTGAGGATGGCCGCCCGCGGCACACCGCTGGGACCGAGGCGGACCAGGGCCTTGGGCGCCTCGTGGCGGTCCGCCAGCACGAAGAGCATCCGCGAGGCCGTGTAGAGCCCCGAGTTCAGGCAGCTGAGCACCGCGGTGAGCACCACGAGGTTCATCACCAGCGGCGCGTAGGGGATGCCCATCTCCCCCAGGGCGGCCGCGTAGGGAGAGACCCGCAGCTCCTCGGAGTCCCACGGGACGATGCAGACCAGCAGGAACACCGACCCGACGAAGAAGATCGCGACGCGCACCACCACGCTGCGGGTCGCGCGGGCGACGGCCTTCACCGGGTCCTTCGACTCGGCCGCGGCGATGGTGGCGATCTCGGCGCCCACCATGGAGAAGACGACGACGACGATGGAGCTGAAGATCGCCCCGACCCCGTTGGGGAAGAAGCCCGTGCTGCCCTGCTGGCCGTTGGTCAGGCCGGAGAAGTCCATCGACGCGCCGGGCCACACCCCGAGCACGAAGAACGCCCCCAGCAGGAGGAACAGCACGATCGCCGCCACCTTGATGCCGGCGAACCAGTACTCGAACTCCCCGAAGGAGCGCACCGAGACGAGGTTGGTGACCGTCATGAGCACCATGAGCACCAGCGAGATGGCCCACAGGGGCAGGGCGGGCGCGTACTCCTGGATGATCCGGGCGCCCGCGACGGCCTCGAAGCCGACGACGATGACCCAGAAGTACCAGTACAGCCAGGCGGTGGAGAAGCCCGCCCAGTTCCCGAGGGCGGAGCGCGCGTAGTCGCTGAAGGAGCCGGTGCCGGGGTTGGCCGTGGCCATCTCGCCCAGCATCCGCATGACGAGGATGACCAGCACGCCCGTGAGGGCGTAGGTGAGGAACGCCCCCGGGCCCGTCGTGCGGATGACCTCCCCCGACCCCACGAAGAGCCCGGCCCCGATGACGCCGCCGATGGCGATCATCGTGAGGTGCCGCTGGCTCAGGCCCTTCTGCAGGCCCGGGCCGCCGTGCCCCCCTGGAGCAGGGTGCCCTCCGGGCTCCCGCGGTCCCGGTGAGGTGTCCTCGGTGCGCGTCGCCATCGTCCCGTCCTCTCGCCAGCGGTCAGCCGGACCCTCAGCCCGGGCCACCCCGCCGCGCGGTGGCCCGGCTCCTCCAGCCGGTGCTCAGGGTGCTCCTGCTGGCCCGTGATCGCCCGGCCTCACCGGCGATCCGCCCCCACGGGGGACGCCGCGGGGGCGGACGAGGCCGTCAGGGGCGGTGCGTGCTGCTCCGGCGCTGGCCCCGCTCGCCCGGCGCGGGCTGGCGCGCCAGGACGCTGTGGCGGCGCGCGTAGAGGAAGTACACGACGTAGCCGAGCGCCATCCACACGACGAAGCGGATCCACGTCTCCAGCGTGAGGTTGAGCATGAGGTAGAGGCAGGCCAGCACCGACAGGGAGGCGACGAGTCCCACCACCGGCACGCGGAAGGAGCGCTGCAGGTCCGGACGGGTGCGCCGCAGCACCACCACGCCCACCGAGACGAGGATGAAGGCGAACAGGGTGCCGATGTTCACCAGCAGGCTCAGCTCGGACAGCGGCACGAACGCCGCCAGCACGGCGATGACCGAGCCGGTGATGACCGTGATGCGCACCGGCGTGCCCGTGCGGGGGTCGGTGCGGGCCAGGGAGCGCGGCAGCAGCCCGTCGCGGGCCATGGCGAAGGCCACGCGGGTCTGGCCGATGATGAGGATCATCGTGACGGCGACGAGGCCCAGGCAGGCGCCGACGGCGACGACCGAGCCCATCCAGCCCACGCCGATGGCGGTGAAGGCGGTGGCCAGCGGAGCGCCGTCGTCGGGGTCGATCTCGGTGTACGGCCGGACCCCGGTGACGATGAGCGACACCGCGACGTAGAGCACGGTGACCACGGCCAGGGAGCCGAGGATGCCGATGGGGACGTCGCGCTGGGGCCGGCGGGTCTCCTCGGCGGTGGTGGCGACCACGTCGAAGCCGATGAAGGCGAAGAAGACCAGCGCGGCGGCCGCGACGACACCGCCGACGCCGAACACCGAGGGCTCCAGGCCGAACAGGGTCTGCACGAGCGGTGTGGTGAGGGCGCTCTCCTCACCGCCGCCCGGTCCTCCCGAGCCCTGCGACGGCGGCACGAACGGCGACCAGTTGGCGGTGGAGACGTAGAAGGCCCCGACCACGATGACGAGCAGCACCACCCCGACCTTGATGGCGGTGAGCAGCTGGTTGAGCCGGCTGGAGAGCTTGATGCCGGTGGCGATGACGGCGGTGAGCGCGAGCACCAGCAGCGCCGCGGGCAGGTTGACCACGCCCTCCTCCACGCCGGTGACGGCCGTCGGCAGCGCGATGCCGACCTGCCCGAGCACCACCTGCAGGTAGGCGGAGAACGACGTCGAGACCGCGGCCGCCCCGACCACGAACTCCAGCACGAGGTCCCAGCCGATGGTCCACGCCACCAGCTCGCCCAGGGTCGCGAAGGAGAACGTGTAGGCGCTGCCGGCCACCGGGACCGTGCTGGCGAACTCGGCGTAGCAGACCGCCGCGAGCGCGCACGCCACGGCGGCGATGACGAAGGACAGCGCCACCGCCGGCCCGGCGTTCGAGGCGGCGGCCTGGCCGGTGAGCACGAAGATGCCGGCACCGACGCTCACGCCCACCCCGAAGACCACGAGGTCCAGCGCGCCGAGCCCCTTCTTGAGGGAGTGCTCCGGTTCCTCGGTGTCGGCGATGGACGCCTCGACGGACTTGGTTCGCCACAGACTCACGGCGGCGCATCCTCGTCCTGTCCGACGGCGTCTGCCAGCCGGAGGCCGGCCGACGCCGCGCTCGAGGCCGGCGCGCACCCCGCTCCGATGAGGTCGCGGCCCGCTGCGCTGCGTCACGTCGGCGGCTGGTCGGGGGGCGCCCCTCGCCCGGCCGGGGCAGGCGGTGACCGGTCCGGGGAGGCGGTGTCGGCGGGGCTGGCTAGGTTCGCCGGGTGCTCCACGATCCCAGCCGCCCCGCGCCCGCGGCGGACCCCGCGCGAGACGCGGCGCAGGACCCCGCCCCCGGCACCGGGCTGGCGGCGGACCGGCGCCTGCGCGTGCGCCAGGCGCTGCTGGAGGTGTGCGTGCTGGACGACGTCGACCTCGTGCCCGCCCCGGACGGGCTGCTGCTGACCGGTCCGCACGGACCTCGCCACCTGTCCGCCCAGGCGGCCGCGGCGGTCGTCGGTGACCGGCGCAGCGACGACCCCGACACCCGGCCCCGGCTCCGCAGCTGGCTGCGGGCGCACTCCGCCGTCACCCCCGAGGCGCTGCGCGGGTGCCTGCGGCCCCTGGCCCTGCCCCGCGACGGCGCCCTGCACCCGGGCCCCGCCTGGGTGCGGGCCACGGTGCACGGAGGTGCCCTCGACGTCGGTCTCGGCCTGGTCGGTGCCGTCCCCGGCGAGGCCGACCCGGTCCCGGTGTGGCCGGACCTGCTGGCCCGGCTGGACGCCGAGGCCGTGGCCGCCGGCCAGCGCCCCCTCGACGCGGGCGCCGCGTGGCGCAGCGCCGCCGCGCACCTCGAGGCCGCGGGGCGGGTCGCTGCCCAGCGCGTGGAGCGGGAGCTGCGCGCGCGGGTGGCCGAGCACGAGGCCCTCCAGGACCCCGACCACGGACCCGCGCAGGCCGTGACCGTGGTGGAGCCCACGGACGGCTGCGACGCGCTGACGCTGCTCGCCTCCGCGCCGCTGCGGCGGTGGCTGGCCGAGGCGGACGGCACCGGCCTGCGCGTGGTGGCGGTCCCCTCGCGCATGCGGGGCTGGACCGACCTCGCCCGCATCGACGCCGACTTCGTGGCCGCCGCCTGGGCCGCCACCGAGCCCGACCGCCGCGGCCTGTCCCGCCCGGCGCTGGTCACCCGCGACGAGGTGGCGCTGGCACCCCGCTGGGTGCGCTGAGGGGCGGGTCCGGCGGCCGGCCGTGACCGCGCGTCAGCGGGCCCCGGCGCGGGGCCGCCGCCGGGCGAGCAGCACGCCGCCCAGCAGCACCAGCAGCCCGATGACGGCGAGCGCGGGGGCGAAGAGCACCGTGTCGCCGAAGACGTCGAACGCGAAGTACGAGAGCGCCCCCACGAGGTACAGCCCGCCGAGCGCCAGGTGGACCCTCCGGTCGAGCACCACCCCGGCGGCGATGGCTGCCACGCCGAGGGCGAGGAAGGCGAGCGCCGTGGGCGTCGCGTCGGCCTCGAGGAGCAGCACCGCCAGCCCGACGGCGAGCAGCGACCCCAGGTGGGGCCAGAAGGCCTCCCGCCGGTGGCCGCGGCGGTCGAGCGCCACCCCGCCCCCCGCCAGGGCGACGGCCAGCAGCCACGCCGCCACCTGCCGCCCGAGGTCGGTGCCGGTGCTGCTGCTCACCGCATCCCCCAGGTCGAGCACCAGGGACGCCAGCGCCGCCACCAGCGGCGCGAGCAGGAAGCTCGTGCGGTGCCGCAGCCAGGCGGCGACCGCAGCCACCAGCGCGCCGACCTCCATGGCCATCCACACCGACCCGCCCCAGTCGTCGAAGGCGTCGTAGTCGGCGTAGGACGGCAGCCGCAGCACGCCCGTGGCGGCGTGGGCGGCGTAGACCACCAGCGGCACCGTGCAGACGGCCACCGCGGCGACCACCCCCGCCGCCATGCGGGCGGGGCCGGGACCGCTGCGGGCCCGCCGGCGCAGCAGCTCGGCGAGGAGGACGAACACCACGAGGTAACCGGTGACGATGCCGAGCCCCGCACGCGGGCCGTACTGGGCCCACCCGGACCCGGCGAACACCGACATCGCCAGCAGCGCAATGACGCCGCCGGTGTAGACCGCCACCTCGGCGGCGGTGGTGCGCCGCCCCGCCCTGCCGTGCTGCGCGGCCGTGGGTAGGGCCGTCGGTGCGGCCGTCGGTGCGAGCGCCGCCCAGAGCAGCGCCGCCGCCTCGGGCACCCCGGCCTGCAGCGCGGCCCGGTCGACGTCGGCGCGCGTCACCAGCCGCGGCCGGTCGTCGTCGTCCTGGTGACCCCCGTGGCCGTCCCCCTGCCCGTGCATGCGAGCAGGGTGGCGCGCGTCAGCCCCGCTCGGCCAGAGGCGCGCCGGGGTCCACCCGGCCGACGGAGCCGGAGGGCCCGGTCGAGCCGTCGGCGAGGCCGGACACGCGCTCGGCGACGCCGCGGGCGATGTCCTGGGCGGTCAGGCCCGCCGCCGCCAGCACCTGCGCGCGGCTGCCGTGCTCCCAGAACCTCACCGGCACGCCCACCGCGCTGGTGGGGACGTCGACGCCGGCGTCCGCGAGCGCCTGCGCCGTGCAGGAGCCGACGCCGCCGGTGCGCACGCCGTCCTCGACGGTGAGCACCAGGCGGTGGTGGCGGGCCAGGTCCACCACGAGCGGTGAGACCGGGAGCACCCACCGGGGGTCGACGACGGTGGCGCTGATGCCGTGCGCGGCGAGCCGCTCGGCCACCTCGAGCGCCAGCGGGGCGAAGGCCCCGACCGCCACGACGAGCACGTCGCGCTGCCCGCGCTCGGTCCGCTCACCGGGAGTGCCGGTGCGGGCGAGGACGTCCACGCCGTGCGGACCGCCCAGGCGCTCCAGCGCCGGGACGGACTCGGGCGCCGCCCCCTTGGAGAAGCGGAGCACGGTGGGGGCGTCGTCGACGTCGAGGGCCTCGGCCAGCTCCTCGCGCAGCGTCGCCGCGTCGCGCGGGGCGGCCAGGCGCAGGCCGGGCACGGGCGCCAGCAGGCTCATGTCCCAGATGCCGTGGTGGCTGGGGCCGTCGTCGCCGGTGATGCCCGCCCGGTCGAGCACGAACGTCACGCCCGCCCGGTGCAGGGCCACGTCGAGCAGGACCTGGTCGAAGGCGCGGTTGAGGAACGTGGAGTAGACGGCCACCACCGGGTGCAGGCCGGTGAAGGCCAGGCCCGCGGCGGCCGTGGTGGCGTGCTGCTCGGCGATGCCCACGTCGATGACGCGGTCCGGGTGCTCGGCGGCGAAGCGGTGCAGTCCCACCGGGATGAGCATCGCGGCGGTGATGCCGACGACGTCAGCGCGGCGGCGGCCGACCTCCACCATCTCCTCGGCGAAGACCTTGGTCCACGTCGGGGCGGCGCCCGAGGGCGCCAGGGACTGGCCGGTGTCGGGGTCGATGACGCCGACGGCGTGGAACCTGTCGGCCTCGTCGGTCTCGGCGGCCGAGAAGCCGTTGCCCTTGCGGGTCATGGCGTGGACGATCACCGGGCCGCCGAAGGCCTTGGCGCGCCCCAGGGCGTGCTCGAGGGCCTCGACGTCGTGCCCGTCCACCGGGCCGATGTACTTCATGCCGAGGTCCTCGAAGAGGCCCTGCGGGGCCACGAAGTCCTTCAGGCCCTTCTTCATCCCGTGGAGGGTGTCGTAGGCCATCCGGCCCGGCGCCCCGCCGCGGGCGAGCGTGGCCTTGCCCCACTCCAGGAAGCGCTCGTAGCCGCGCGTGGTGCGCAGCGTGGCGAGGTGGTGGGCCATGCCGCCGATGGTCGGGGCGTAGGAGCGCCCGTTGTCGTTGACGACGACGACCATGCGCCGGTCGGCGTCGGCGGCGATGTTGTTCAGCGCCTCCCAGGCCATGCCGCCGGTGAGCGCGCCGTCGCCGATGACGGCGACGACGTGCCGGTCGCCCTGGCCCTGCAGCGCGAAGCCCTGGGCGATGCCGTGCGCCCAGCTCAGCGAGGTGGAGGCGTGGGAGTTCTCCACGACGTCGTGGACGGACTCCTCCCGGCTGGGGTAGCCGGCCAGGCCGCCGCGCTTGCGCAGGCCGGAGAAGTCCTGCCGGCCGGTCAGCAGCTTGTGCACGTACGACTGGTGCCCGGTGTCGAAGACGACGGCGTCCCGCGGGGAGTCGAACGTGCGGTGGATCGCCAGCGTCAGCTCGACCACGCCGAGGTTGGGCCCCAGGTGCCCGCCGGTGCGGCTGACCTCCCGCACGAGGAAGGTGCGCAGCTCGTCGGCCAGCTCGCACACCTGCGCGGTGGTGAGGCGGCGCAGGTCGCGCGGACTCGTGATCTGCGGCAGCAGGCCCACCGGCTGCCCTCCCCTCGTGGTGCGCCGCCGCGCGGGGTGCGGGGCGGTGCGAGGGACGAGTCTAGGCAGCGGACCTGATCGCACCCGCTGGGCGCGGCAGCACCCGCACACGACCTGCACACCCGGCACGGCCGTGTGGGCGAGGTCACCCCGCCCGGCTCCTCGCGGCGCCGGTCACAGGCGCGGGGGCCGGCGGACCCCGCGCAGGGCCTCGGCCACCAGCGCCACGCCCCGCGAGGCCGCCGCCAGGCGCGCCTGCTCGGAGTCGAGCGCGTCCAGCGCCCGCTCCACCACGTCGACCCCCACCGCGCCGGCCAGGTCCGTGCGCAGCGTGGCCACGGCGCGCCGCTGGCCCTGGGCCTGCGCGGCGACGTGGTGGCCGGCGAGCACGGCCAGCACGAGCGGGTGGCGCACCAGCACGTCGTGGGCGCGGTAGTCGGGCGGGCAGAGGTCCAGCAGCCAGGCGCTGGCGGTGCGGGTGAAGCCCTCGGTGTCCGGCGGGTGGACCTCGCGGGGCCAGCCGGGGGGCACGTGCGCGCTCACGGGTGCATCACGAGGTGCAGTGCAGCACCGCCCACCGACACCCGCCCCTCCCCCGTCGTGGTCGTGGACGGGGAGGGGCGGGTCAGGGCGTGACGGTCAGCGCCTCCGCGCCCTCGCCCACGACGCTCACCGACCCGCCCTCCACGGCCACCTGCACCGGCGACCCGGCGACCCGCAGCCCGCCGACCCGCAGCGACCCGAACGGCGCCCCCGGCACCGGGGCCACGGACAGCCGTCCGGCGGGCACGTCGGGGTGCACGCCCAGGAGCGCGACGAGCACCGCCACGGCCGAGGCGGCCGACCACGCCTGCGGTCGGCACGACGCCGGGTAGGGCACCGGGGCCGGCACGGCGCCGGGGCCGGAGCGCGCCTCACCGCCGTGCAGCTCGGGCACCCGGTAGCCGAACGCCTCGGCCGCGTCCAGCAGCCCGGCGGAGAGCACCGCCACGGCCTCGTCGTGGCCGTCGCGGGCGGCACCGGTGATGGCGATGGCGGTGTCGTGGGTCCACACCGAGCCGCCGTGGTAGCTCAGCGGGGAGTACCCGGCCATGAGCGAGCTCATGGTGCGCAGGCCCCTGCCCTCGGCCAGGTCCGGCTGCACCAGCCGGCGCGCCACCAGGGCCGACTCCGCCGGGGAGAGCAGGCCCGTGCCCAGCAGGTGCCCCGGGTTGGAGGTCACCGAGTCGACGGCGGCGCCCTCGGCGTCCAGCGCGATCGCGACGTGGCGCCCGAGCGCGCCCTCTACCCAGAACCGCTCCCGGAAGCGCGCCGCCAGGTCGCCGGCCCAGGCGCGCCACTCCTCGCCCCCGGGCCGGCCGAAGGCGTCCAGGAGCGCCGCAGCGCCGAGCGCCGCCTCGTGGGCGTAGCCCTGCACCTCGCAGAGCGCGATCGGTCCGGCGGCCAGGCGGCCGTCGGACCACTGGACGGCGTCGCCGGAGTCCTTCCACCCCTGGTTGGCCAGGCCCGTGCCCGCCCCGGCCCCCGCGTAGCGCAGGAAGCCGTCGCCGCGGTCGGCGGCCCGGGCCATCCAGCCCAGCGCCGCCTCCAGGTGGCCCAGGAGCGGCTCGACCTGCTCGGCGGGGAGGCCCCAGCGCCAGGCGTCGTGCAGCAGGCACACCCAGAGCGAGGTCGCGTCGACCGTGCCGTAGTAGACCGGCGGCAGGAACGCGGTGCCGCCGGCCTGCTCGGCCTCGCTGGCGGCGCGTCGGACCTCGTGCAGGATCTTGCCCGGCTCCTCGCCGGTCTCGGCGTCGTCCCGGACGCCCTGCCGGGCGGCGAGCACGCGCAGCGTGGAGGCGGCCAGGTCGGTGCCCAGCGGCAGCAGCATCCGCGCCGCCCACAGCGAGTCGCGTCCGAACAGGGTGAAGTACCAGGGCGCGCCGGCCGCCATGAAGACGTCGTCGCCCATCGGGCCCGCAGCGCCCCCCGTGGTGCGCATGCGCAGCGCCTCGAGGTCCTCCAGCGACCGGGCGACCCACCGCGCGAGCCGCTGGTCGCCGCTGGCCACGGCCAGCTGGTCGGCCCAGCCGGCACGGGGCGCCGCGGCCACCACGGCGCCGTCGTCGCGCGCGTCCACGCGCCAGCTCGCGGTCCACCGCTCCCCCGGCGCCAGCTCCACGCGCCAGGTGAGCTCGGTGACGGCCTCGCGGACGACGACGCCGGCGCCGGGGGCCGTCACGCGCGCCCTCACGCCGTCGCGCTCCCAGGCCACGCCGGCGTCGTCGTGCTCGGGGGCCACGGGGGGCGCGCTGCGCCCGCCCTTGACGACGTCCATGGCCACGAGGTCCGCGGCGAGGTGCACGGTCACCTCGGTGGTCACCGGGGTGCGCGCGGAGCTGGCGAGCACCAGCTCCTCGACCAGCCCGTCCGGGGTGACCCGTCGGTGCTGCTCCAGGCGCACCGTGGGGTCGGGGGCGTCGTCGCCGAGGTGGCGGGCCACCGAGACCACCAGCTGGCCGTCGGCGCCGTCCGGCGAGGCCAGCACGGGCGTCGGCGCGGAGCCGCCGACGGTCGCCACCAGCGCGGACAGCACGCGCACGTCTCCGCACCACAGGCCCTGCGCGCCCGCTGGCGCCGGCCCGCCCGAGCTCACGGCACCCACGGCTCCGCTCGGCCCGCACCACAGCTGCACCGGCGGCGCGAGGGCCGCCACGAGGTCGTGCAGCCAGGGCTGCAGCAGGCGCGGCGCCCCCGCTGCACCCGCCGCGGGAGCGGCGGCCGCGGGCTGGGCCTCGAGCAGGGGGGTGGTGCTGGAGCTCACCGTCGGACTCCTTCGCGTCGGCGGGAGGGGGATCGTCGAGTTGACATCCCTCGAGGTCGACACGACAGTACTCAGCATCGGTTTGAACGATCAAACGGAGCGGCGACGAGGCCGCCGCAGCCCTCCCCAGGCGCTGCGCACGCCTCTCGCCGACGAGAGGAGGGGCCTGTGACCAGCGCAGACGAGCGCGCCACCCTGGTCAGCGTCGCGCGCGCAGCCGGCGTCTCCCGCCAGACCGTGAGCAACGCCCTGCACGCCCCCGCCAAGGTGGCGCCGGAGACCCTCGAGCGCGTCCTGGCCGCCGTGGAGGAGCTCGGCTACCGCCCGTCGCTGGCGGCGCGGCAGCTGCGCACCAACCGCTCCCGCACCCTCGGGCTGCGCCTGGAGCACTGGGGCGGCGGCATCAGCGGCTCCGTGCTCGACAGGTTCCTGCACGCCCTGGTGGACGAGGCGCAGGGCCGCGGGTACCGGGTGGTGCTGTTCACCGCCGACGACGACGCCGGCGAGGTCGCCCGCTACGACGAGCTGCTCTCCACCGGCCAGATCGACGGGTTCGTGCTCACGAGCACCCACCACGGCGACCAGCGCACCGCGTGGCTGCTCGAGCGCGGCGTCCCCTTCGCCACCTTCGGCCGCCCCTGGCCCACCCCCGGCTCGGGCGAGCCCGTGCGCACCGACCACTGCTGGGTGGACGTCGACGGCGCCGCCGGCACGCGCGCGGCCACCGAGCACCTGCTCGCCGCCGGCCACGCGGTCCCCGCCTACCTCGGCTGGCCCGACGGGTCCGGGACCGGTGAGGACCGACGCCGCGGGTGGGCGCAGGGGCTCACCGACGCCGGGGTGGACCCCGCCGGCGCCGTGGAGCTGCAGGTCCCCGACTCCACCGCCGCCGCGTTCGAGGCGGTCGCCAGCGCGCTGACCGACGGCGGCGGCGCGGCCCCGACGGCCCTCGTGTGCGCCAGCGACTCCCTCGCCCTGGGCGCCCGGGGCGCCGCCGCCCGCCTGGGGCGGCCGCTGGAGGTCGTCGGCTTCGACGACACCCCCGTCGCCCACGCCATCGGCGTCTCCAGCGTGGCCCAGCCCCTGGCCGAGGCCGCCACCCTCGCCGTCGACCTGCTCCTCGCCCAGGTCGAGGCCGGTCCCGGCGGACCGCCCCCCGCGCGCCAGCACCTGCTGGCCCCTCGGCTGGTGCTGCGCACCAGCCCCTGACCGTCCCGCCCCGAAGCCCTCCCCCCGCCGAAGAAGACGACGAAGGAGATCCCATGTCCGACAGCACGCCCACCAGCACCTCGCGCTCGGAGCGCTCCGGTCGGCGCTCCCGCCGGCCGCTGGCCACCGCCGCGGTCGTGGCCGCCGGCGTCCTGGTGCTGTCCGCCTGCGGCGGCAGCGGCTTCGACGACTCCGGCTCGCAGGGCTCCTCGGGGGGTGAGAGCGGCGGCGGACAGCTGCAGGTGCTCATCGGCTCCTCCGGCCAGGCCGAGACCACCGCCGTCACCGACGCCGTCGCCGCCTGGAGCCAGGAGTCCGGCACGCCCGCGCGGGTCAGCGCCGCCTCCGACCTCGCGCAGGAGCTCAGCCAGGGCTTCGCCGCCAAGACCCCGCCGGACGTCTTCTACGTCTCCTCCGACCTGTTCAACTCCTACGCCGCCAGCGGCGCGCTGGAGCCCTACGGCGACCAGCTCGGCAACGCCGACGACTTCTACCCGGTGCTCAAGGAGGCCTTCACGCGCGACGGGCAGCTGTACTGCGCCCCCAAGGACTTCTCCACCCTCGCGCTGGTCATCAACACCGACCTGTGGTCCCGGGCCGGGCTGACCGACGCCGACGTGCCCACCACGTGGGACCAGCTGAAGACCGTGGCGCAGCGGCTCACCGGGAACGGGGTCGTGGGCCTGTCCACCTCGGCGGAGTACTCCCGGCTGGGGGCGTTCATGGCCGAGGCCGGCGGCGGGCTCGTCACGGACGGGAAGGCCACCGCCGACAGCCAGCAGAACGTCGAGGCGCTGCAGTACGTGCAGTCGCTCATGGCCGACGGGTCCTACAGGTTCGCCGCGGACCTCGGCGCGGGCTGGGGCGGGGAGGCGTTCGGCACCGGCAAGGCCGCCATGACCATCGAGGGCAACTGGCTCGTGGGCTCCATGGCCAGCGACTACCCGGACGTGGAGTACACGGTGGTCGAGCTGCCCGCCGGCCCGGCCGGCAAGGGCACCCTGACGTTCACCAACTGCTGGGGGGTGGCCGCCGACTCCCAGAACAAGGAGGCCGCCGTCGAGCTCGTCGAGGACCTCACCTCCTCCGAGCAGCAGCTGTCCTTCGCCAAGGCCTTCGGCGTGATGCCGTCGCTGCAGAGCGCGGCGCAGCCGTTCTCCCAGGAGTTCCCGGCGCAGGCCGCCTTCCTCGCCGGCGCCGACTACGCCACCGCCGTGCCGAACCAGGAGGGCGTCTCCGACGTCATCACCGACCTGAACTCCCAGCTCGAGGGCCTGGCGAACGGTGACCCGCAGGCGATCCTGCAGCGCACCCAGACCAACCTCGAGACCGCGCTGAAGAGCGCGGGGAGCTGACCCGTGGCCGCCCTCACCACGCAGAGCGCGGCCACCACCCCCACGCCCCCGCGGCGGCGCGCCGGCCTGGCGCGCCGCCGGGAGGCCGGGGCGGGGTGGCTGTTCACCGCCCCCGCGCTCGCCCTCGTGCTGCTGTTCGTCGCGCTGCCCGTGCTCATGGCGCTGTGGGTGTCCATCACCGACTGGCGCGGGCGCGGCAGCCCGTTCGAGGCCGGCGTCCCCGTGGTCGGCCTGCAGAACTACACCGACCTGCTGGCGGGCGGCGGCCTGCCCACGCAGGACCTGGGCACGGCCCTGCGGAACAACCTCTGGTACGTGCTGCTCGTCGTCCCGACCCAGACCGTGGTGGCGCTCCTGCTGGCCACCGCGGTGAACGACAAGCTGCTGCGCGGCCGCGGGTTCTTCCGCACCGCGTTCTACTTCCCGTCGGTGACCAGCTCGGTGGCCATCACCGTGGTCTTCCTGTTCCTGTTCGGAGCCTCCGGCGCCGTGAACCAGGTGCTCGCCTGGCTGGGGATCAACGGGCCCAACTGGTTCGCCGACCCCGACGGCGTCCTGCACCTGCTCCTGGGGGTGGTGGGGGTGGACTCCGCGCCGGCAGCGCTGGCCGACCACGGCCTGCTCGGCGTCTCCTGGTGGGACTGGCTGGCCGGGCCCAGCGTGGCGATGAGCGCGCTGGTCGTCCTGGCGATCTTCACGACGTCGGGGACGTTCATGCTCCTCTTCCTCGCGGCCCTGCAGAACATCGCCGGGGAGGTCTCCGAGGCGGCGACCATGGACGGCGCCAACGCCTGGCAGAAGTTCGTCCACGTGACGGTCCCGATGCTGCGGCCGACCCTGTTCACGGTGCTGACGCTCGGCCTGGTGGGCACCTGGCAGGTCTTCGACCAGATCTACACCGGCACGCAGGGCGGACCCGCCAAGACCACCATCACGCCGGCCTACCTCAGCTACACGTCGTCCTTCGTCAACCAGCAGTGGGGGCAGGGCGCGGCCATCGCGTTCATCCTCTTCGTGATCATCATCGTGCTGACGCTCGTGCAGCGCGCCGTGCTGAGGGAGCGCTGATGGGCACCACCACCGCCGAGCGGTCCACCACCGCCGCCCCCGCTCCGCAGCCGGCCGCCCGGGCCAGGAAGCGCTTCCGGTGGACGACGGCCACGTCGTACACCGTCCTGTCCGTGCTGGCGCTGGTGTACGTGCTGCCGTTCCTCGTGCAGCTGGCCAACAGCTTCAAGACCGACGCGGCGGCCACGGCGGACCCGCTCGGCCTGCTCCCCGTCCCGCCGACCTCCAGCGCGTACGTGCAGCTCTTCCAGGGGCTGCCGTTCGGGCTGGCGGCCACCAACAGCGTCATCGTCGCGCTGTCGGTGACCGCGGGCCGGGTCTTCTTCAGCTCGCTGGCGGGCTACGCCCTCGCGCGGCTGCGCTTCCGCGGGTCGTCCCTGGTGATGGCGCTGTTCCTGGCGGTCATCGCGGTGCCGCCGGTGGTGCTGCTGATCCCGAAGTTCCTCGTGCTCAACCAGCTCGGGATCTACAACTCCTACGCCGCGCTGATCATCCCGCTGATGGCCGACGCCGCCGGCGTCTTCATCATGCGGAACTTCTTCGCCTCGATCCCCGCCAGCGTGGAGGAGGCCGCCAAGCTCGACGGCGCCGGTGCGTTCCGCACCTTCTGGTCGGTGGTGCTGCCGATGGCCCGTCCGGCGGTCATCACCATCACGATCCTCAGCTTCCAGGCGTCCTGGAACGAGCTGAGCCACTTCATCGTGGCCACCAACTCCCCCGACCTCATCACGCTCACCAAGCTGGTGGCGCAGCTGGCGTCGGGCGGGCAGGGCCAGTCGAACCAGTACCCGCTGAAGCTGGCGGCCGCGCTGCTCATGACCATCCCCGTGGCCGTGCTCTTCTTCGTCTTCCAGAAGAAGATCATGGCCAGCGCCGAAGGCGCCGTGAAGGAGTAGCCCCCAGCTCCTCCACGGGCGCGCGAGGGGGCCCGACCGGCGACCCGCCGGACGGGCCCCCTCGTCGTCGTCCTCGACACCCCGCCCACCCTCCGCGCCACGTCCCACCCCGCAGAGCGGTCGTCGTGACACTGCAGGGTGGCCGGAGCCCCTGATCACGGCCGGAACGGCGACGAGGCCGGCCCGGCGCCCCCCGTGGAGGGCGTCCGGACCGGCCTCGTCAGACCAGCGCTGCTGGTCAGGCGCTCAGCAGGCTCCGCAGCACGTACTGCAGGATGCCGCCGTTGCGGTAGTAGTCCGCCTCACCGGGGGTGTCGATGCGCAGCCGCGCGTCGAACTCGACGACGGTGCCGTCCTCCTTCGTGGCCTTCACCGCCAGCGTGCGCGGCGTCGTCCCGGAGTTGAGCTCGGTGACCCCGGCGATGTCGAAGGTCTCCGTGCCGTCCAGGCCCAGGGAGTCCGCGGACTCGCCCTCGGGGAACTGCAGCGGCAGCACGCCCATCCCGATGAGGTTGGAGCGGTGGATGCGCTCGAAGCTCTCGGTGATGACGGCCTTGACGCCGAGCAGCGTGGTGCCCTTGGCGGCCCAGTCGCGCGAGGAGCCCGAGCCGTACTCCTTGCCACCGAGGACCACCAGGGGGATGCCGGCGGCGGCGTAGTGCTGCGCGGCGTCGTAGATCGTCTCCTGCGGGCCGCCGTCCACGGTGAAGTCGCGGGTGAAGCCCCCGGCGACGTCGTCGAGGAGCTGGTTGCGCAGGCGGATGTTGGCGAACGTGCCGCGGATCATCACCTCGTGGTTGCCGCGGCGGGAGCCGTAGGAGTTGAAGTCCTTGCGCTCCACGCCGTGCTCGGCGAGGTAGCGGCCCGCGGGGCTGTCGGCCTTGATGGAGCCGGCCGGGCTGATGTGGTCGGTGGTGACCGAGTCGCCCAGCTTGGCCAGCACGCGCGCGCCGGAGATGTCCGACACCGGCGACGGCTCGGACTGCATGCCCTCGAAGTACGGGGGCTTGCGCACGTAGGTCGACTCGCCGTCCCAGCTGAAGACGTCGCCGTCGGGCGTGGGCAGCGACTGCCAGCGCTCGTCACCGGCGAAGACGTCGGCGTAGTCCTTGGCGAACATCTCCTGCGTGATGGAGGTGCCCACCACCTCGGCCACCTCGGCCGCTGACGGCCAGATGTCCTCGAGGAAGACCTGCTGGCCGTCCGAGCCGGTGCCGATCGGGTCCGTCTGCGGGTCCCAGTCCATGGTGCCGGCCAGCGCGTAGGCGATGACCAGCGGCGGGGACGCCAGGTAGTTCAGCTGGACGTCGGGGTTGATGCGGCCCTCGAAGTTGCGGTTGCCGGACAGCACCGCGGCGACGGCCAGGCCGCCCTCCTGCACGCCGGCGGAGATCTCCTCCGGCAGCGGGCCGGAGTTGCCGATGCAGGTGGTGCAGCCGTAGCCCACCAGGTGGTAGCCGAGCTTCTCGAGGTACGGCGTGAGGCCGGCGCGCTCGTAGTAGTCGGTGACGACCTTGGAGCCGGGGGCCAAGGAGGTCTTCACCCAGGGGCGGACCGACAGGCCCTTCTCCACGGCGTTGCGGGCCAGCAGGCCCGCGCCCACCATGACGAACGGGTTGGAGGTGTTGGTGCACGAGGTGATCGCGGCGATCACCACGTGGCCGTGGTCGAGGTCGAAGCTCGACCCTCCGCCCACGCTGACGGGCACCTTCTTGGACGGACGGCCCGCCGGGGTGGGCAGGTCCCCACCGGAGTGGACGGGCGCCGCGCCGTTCCCGCCGGAGCCCGTGGGGGCGTCGGAGGCGGGGAAGGTCTCCTCGAGGGCCTCGTCCTGGGAGGACCCCGCGGTGGCGTCCACCGGGTCGGCGTCGAGGTCGTCGCCCACGTACGTCGGCAGCACCTTGCGGAACGCCGCCTTGGAGGCGGACAGCTCGATGCGGTCCTGCGGGCGCTTCGGGCCGGCGATCGACGGGACGACCGTGGACAGGTCGAGCTCGAGCTTCTCGGAGAAGCGCGGCTCGGCGGCCGGGTCGTGCCAGAGGCCCTGCTCCTTGCAGTACGCCTCGACCAGCGCGACCTGCTCGTCCGAGCGGCCGGTGAGGCGCAGGTAGTCGAGCGTGATGTCGTCGACCGGGAAGATCGCGCAGGTGGAGCCGAACTCCGGGCTCATGTTGCCGATGGTGGCGCGGTTGGCCAGCGGCACCGCGCCGACGCCCTCGCCGTAGAACTCGACGAACTTGCCGACCACGCCGTGCTTGCGCAGCTGCTCGGTGATGGTCAGGACGACGTCGGTGGCGGTCGCGCCGGCCGGGATCTCACCGGTGAGCTTGAAGCCCACCACGCGCGGGATGAGCATCGAGACGGGCTGGCCGAGCATCGCGGCCTCGGCCTCGATGCCGCCGACGCCCCAGCCCAGCACGCCCAGGCCGTTGACCATCGTGGTGTGGGAGTCGGTGCCGACGCAGGTGTCGGGGTAGACGACCCCGCCGCGGTCGTAGACCACGCGCGCCAGGTGCTCGATGTTGACCTGGTGGACGATGCCGGTGCCCGGCGGGACGACCTTGAAGTCGTCGAAGGCGCCCTGGCCCCAGCGCAGGAACTGGTAGCGCTCGCCGTTGCGCTCGTACTCGATCTCGACGTTGCGCTCGAAGGCGTCCTGGCGGCCGAAGACGTCGACGATGACGGAGTGGTCGATGACCAGCTCGGCCGGGGCCAGCGGGTTGACCTTGGCGGGGTCGCCGCCGAGCTCGGCGACGGCCTCGCGCATGGTGGCGAGGTCGACGATGCAGGGGACGCCGGTGAAGTCCTGCATCACCACGCGGGCGGGGGTGAACTGGATCTCGGTGTCCGGCTCGGCGCTCGGGTCCCACCCGGCGAGCGCGCGGACGTGGTCGGCGGTGGTGTTGGCGCCGTCCTCGGTGCGCAGGAGGTTCTCCAGCAGCACCTTGAGGCTGAAGGGCAGGTCGGCGGCGCCCTCCACCGCGGAGAGGCGGTAGAGCTCGTAGCTCTTGGAGCCGACCTGCAGCTCGCCCCTCGCTCCGAAGCTGTCGACGCTGGTGCTCTTGCTTCCCGAGGCCATGCCCGTCCTCCCGCTCGACCCGATCTCCGGTGACCGCAGACCATCCTCGCCCACGCCCGGTGTGCGTTCGTCATCGGGCACGGCTGACTGAAGTACCTTGAGCTCAAGATACCTCGTCGGGTCAACGGCCTGCGGCCGCTGGAGCCGTCCTCAGCGCGAGCGGCGGTCCTCCCGCCCCCGCGGCAGCACCAGCGGGGTGCCGGTCACGGGATCGGGGACGACGACGCACGCCAGCCCGTAGACGTCCTCCACGAGCTCCGCCGTGAGCACCTCGGCGGGCGGGCCGGCCGCCACCACGTCGCCGTCCTTCATCACCACGAGGTGGGTGGCGTACCGGGCGGCGTGGCCGAGGTCGTGGAGCACGGCGACCACGGTCGTGCCGTCGTCGTGGAGGTCGGCGAACAGGTCGAGCAGCTCCACCTGGTGGGCGATGTCGAGGAACGTCGTGGGCTCGTCGAGCAGCAGCAGCGGCGTGCCCTGCGCCAGGGCCACCGCCACCCACACCCGCTGGCGCTGGCCCCCGGAGAGCTCCTCGACCAGCCGGTCGCGCAGCTCCTCCACCCCGGTGGCGACCATCGCGTCGGCGACCGCCACCTCGTCGGCGGCCGACCACTGCCGCACCAGCCCCTGGTGCGGGTAGCGGCCGCGGGACACGAGGTCGCCCACGGTGATGCCCTCGGGCGCGGTGGCGGACTGCGGCAGCAGGCCGATACGCCGGGCGGCCTCCTTGGGCCGGTAGGACGCCAGCGCCCGCCCGTCCAGCAGCACCGTCCCGCCCTGGGGGCGCAGGAGCCGGGAGAACGCCCGCAGCAGTGTCGACTTGCCGCACGCGTTCGGCCCCACCACGGCGGTGAAGGAGCCGTCGGGCACGGCGAGGGAGAGGTCGTCGGCCACGGCCCGCCCGTCGTACCCCAGGCGCAGGTGCTGCGCCTCCAGCCGGGAGCTCACGCCGTCCTCCTCCCCCGGCCCGGGCGGGCCAGCAGCAGCACCAGCAGGTACACCCCGCCGCCCACCACGGTGACGACGCCCACCGGCACCCCGGAGAGGAACCGCTGGGCCACCTGGTCGGCCGAGAGCAGCAGCAGCGCCCCGACCAGCGCCGAGCCGACGAGCGGCAGCCCCGCGCCGCGCAGCACCAGCCGCGCGACCTGCGGGGCGGCGAGCGCCACGAACGCGATCGGCCCCGTGCTGGCCGTGACCACCGAGACCAGGGCCACCCCGACGACGACGAGGGCCAGCCGCGCCCGCTCCACCGGGACGCCGTGGGCGCTGGCGGCGTCGTCGCCGAGCTCCAGCTGGCGCAGCGCCGCCGAGAGCAGGGCCAGCAGCGGCAGCAGGGCGGCGAGCGCCGCGAGCGCCCACCGCAGGTCGCCCCAGCCCACCAGCGACAGCGACCCGGCGCCCCAGACGGCGCCGGCCATGGCCACCTCCGTCTGCGCGCGCAGCAGCAGGTAGGTGTTGACGGCGTGCAGCACGGCCGTCGCGGCGATGCCGACGACCACCAGCCGGTACCCCTGCACCGACCCGCGCACGCGGGCGAGCGCGTACACGGCGGCGGCCGTGAGCATCCCGCCCACCAGCGCGCCGGCCGTGGTGGAGGCGCCGCCCCCGGTGGACCCGGTGGCCGACCCGGTGGTGGCCGAGAAGGCCGCGCTCGCTCCCCCGCTCAGGACGGTCAGGGAGAGCAGGGCGCCGGTGTAGGCGCCGGTGGAGAAGCCGATGACGTCCGGTGAGCCGAGCGGGTTGCGCGTGAGCGACTGGAAGACCGCCCCCGAGGCACCCAGCGCGGCGCCGAACGCGAGCGCCGCCAGCACGCGCGGCAGGCGCCACTCGAGCACGACCGTGCGCTCGAAGCCCGCCCCCGGGTCGAGCACCGCGGCGACGACCTGGGACGGCGACAGCGGGTAGTCCCCCGTGCCCAGGGCCACCAGGGCCAGCGCCAGGAGGGCGGCGGCCACGACCAGCCCCACCAGCAGCGGCCTGCGGTGCACCCGGGTTCCCAGCACGGGCAGGCGTCCGCCGCGCAGGCCGCCGCGCAGACCGCCGCGCAGCCGGACGGTCGCGCTCACGGTGCGGGCACCCGCTGGCGGCGCACCAGCGCGACGAGGACGGGGGCGCCCAGCGCCGCGGTCACGACGCCCGCCGGCAGCTCTCCGGGACGCAGGACGACGCGTCCGACGACGTCGGCGAGCAGCAGGAGCACCGGCGCGGCGACGGCGCAGCACGCCACCAGCCAGCGCTGGTCGGGACCGACGGCCCACCTCACGACGTGCGGCACCACGAGCCCCACGAAGGCGATCGGGCCGGCCGCCGCGGTGGCGCCGCCCGCGAGCAGCGCCACGGCTCCCACGGCCGCGGCGCGGACCAGCCAGACCCGGGCGCCGAGGGCCTGGGCGAGGTCGTCACCGAGCGCCACGGCGTTCAGGGCCGGCGTGAGGGCCAGGGCCACCACCAGACCGGCCGCCAGCAGCGGCCACACCGCGGCGAGCCCGGCCCAGCCCCGGTCGGCGAGGTTCCCGCTCTCCCACACCACCAGGGCGGAGAAGGCCTGCGGGTCGGACAGGCGCAGCGCCGAGGTCAGGCCGGCGAGCACAGCACCGAGCGCGAGACCGGCGAGCAGCAGCTGCACCGGTGAGCCGCGCCCGCCGCCGCCCGCCGCCGAGGCACCGACCAGCTGCACCAGCACCGAGGCGAGCAGCGCGCCCAGCAGCGCCGCCCAGACCCCGCCGCCGGTGGCCGAGGCGCCCAGCACGCCGACCGCCACCGCGGCGGCGAAGGAGGCGCCCGCGGTGACGCCGAGGATCCCCGGGTCGGCCAGGGGGTTGCGCGTCACGGCCTGCACCAGCGCGCCGGAGACGCCCAGGGCGGCACCGGCCGCCAGCCCGAGCGCCGTGCGGGGCAGCCGCTGGTCGACGACGACGCCGGCGTCCGAGCCCGCGGGCGCGCTCCCCCCGCCCAGCGCCGACGCGAGCGCGTCGACGACGGCGCCGAGGGGGACCTGGCGGGACCCGACGGCCAGGCTGAGCCAGACGGCCACGAGCAGGGTGGCGGCCAGCACGAGCAGCGCTGCTCGGCGCCGACGTGCCCTGGTCATGCCGTCCTCACAGCCGTGAGGTTAGCCTGTCCTCACTCTGCGATCACCGGGAGATCACGGCGTCGCTGGTCGACGTCCGCGCCCTCGCGGCCCGCACCCCGACGGCCACGGTGCCACGGCTCCCCGCCGCCCGCAGCCGCCCGCAGCCCCACCCGAGCCTCCTGGAGACCCCGTGCGCCGCCGCGACCTGCTCGCCCTCGTCCCCGCCACCGCGATCGCCGCGGCGCTGGCCGCGTGCTCCTCCGGTGGCACCGCCTCCGACGGCGCGTCCGGCGCCGCGCCCTCGAGCGCGGCGAGCGGCTCCGGCGGCGCTGCCGGCGGGGCCTTCCCCGCCACCGTGCAGACCAAGTTCGGCGCCGTGACCATCGAGTCCGCACCCCAGCGCGTGGTCGCGCTGGGGTGGGGGGACGCCGAGACCGCGCTGGCCCTGGGCGTGCAGCCGGTCGGCGCCTCGGACTGGCTGGCCTTCGGCGGCGAGGGCGTCGGCCCGTGGGCCGCGGGCCTCTACACGACCGCTCCGACCATCATCGAGACCCTCGAGCCGTCCTACGAGGCCATCGCCGCACTGCGGCCGGACCTCATCCTCGACACCAAGAGCTCCGGCGACCAGGCCCGCTACGAGCGCCTCTCGCAGATCGCCCCGACCGTCGGCGTGCCCACCGGCGGCGACAGCTACCTCACCACCACCCGCCAGCAGATGGAGCTCGTCTCCACCGCGCTCGGCAAGCAGGCCGAGGGCCAGCAGCTGCTCGAGGGGCTGCGCGCGGGCTTCGAGCAGGCCGCCGCCGACCACCCGCAGTGGAAGGGCCGCACCGCCACGGTGGCCACCAAGACCTCCAACGGGTGGGGCGCCTACGTCGCCGCGCCGGGTGGCGACGGCTCGGACCCCCTGGGCGGCCGGGTGGAGTTCATGGAGGCCCTCGGGTTCCAGCAGAACCCGAAGATCGCCGCCCTGCCCGCCAACAGCGGCGGCTTCAGCGTGGACGTCTCGACGGAGCAGCTGGACCTGCTCGACGCCGACGTCGTCGTCGCGTTCCCGATCTTCATCCCCACCACCGACATCACCGGGGACGCCGCCTGGAACGCGCTGCCCGCGGTGACCGCCGAGCACGCCCTCGTCATCGACGGCGACACGAGCTCGGCGTTCTCCCTCGGCACCACGCTGGCCACGCAGTACGCCCTGGAGCAGCTGGTGCCGCAGCTGGAGACCGTCTCCCCGTGACCCCCGGCCGGCGGGCGCCGCATCGGCGCCCGCCGGCCGTCAGGCGCGCACGAGGCGCGCGACGGCCTCCACGTGGTGGGTCTGCGGGAACAGGTCGAAGGCGCGCAGCCCGTCGAGGCGGTAGCCCAGCTCGGCGAGGACGGCGACGTCGCGGGCCAGGGCAGCCGGGTCGCACGCCACGTGCACCACGGTGCGGGGGGCCAGCGAGGCCACCCGCTCGAGCACGCCGCGGCGGGCGCCCACGCGCGGCGGGTCGAGCACCACGACGTCGACGTGCTCGTCGTCGGCGGCCATCGCGCCCAGCGCGCGGTCCACCCGGCCGGGCAGCACGCGCACCTGGGGCAGGTCGCGCAGGTTGCGGCGCGCGTCGGCGACGGCGCGCGCGTCCCCCTCCACGCTGACCACGCGGCCGTCCTCGCCGACCTCCTCGGCCAGCGCGGCGGTGAGCAGGCCCGCGCCGGCGTACAGGTCGGCGACGGCCTCGCCGGGCGCCAGCCCGGCGAAGCGCACGACGGCGCCCGCGAGCGCCGCGGCGGCCCCGGGGTGCACCTGCCAGAAGCCGGAGCCCGTGACGCGGAAGCTGCGCGGGCCGCGGGGCAGCTCGACCTCCTGGGCCACCCAGGTGCGGCCGCGCACGCGCGCCAGGCCCTCGTCGCCCACCACCGCCAGGGACGACGGCGCGGGCGGGTTCGGCAGGCGCAGCCGGCGGCCCTGCCCGTCGCCGGTGCGGCGCGGGGTCACCACGAGCAGGCGGTCCTCGCCGGTCTGCGGGGCCACCACCTCGACGCCCTCGGCACCGGGCCACGTCACCGCGCGGGGGTCGACCTCGGCGGCGCGCGGGGCGGCGATCCGGCAGTCGTCGACCTCCACCACGCGGTGGGAGCGGTGCTCGCGCAGCCCCAGGCGACCGCCGGGCCCGACGGCGTACTGCACGCGGGTGCGCCAGCGCAGCCCCGCCTCGACGTCCACGCCGTCGCCGTCGACGGCCTCGACCACCAGCCCGCCGTCGCCGGTCACGGGGGCGAGGGCGGCGGCGTCGAGGCCCGCGAGGCGCTCCAGCTGCTCGGCGAGCACGGCCGCCTTGAGGGCGCGCTGGGCGGGCAGCGCGGCGTGCTGCCAGTCGCAGCCGCCGCACAGGCCCGGCCCGGCCCACGGGCACGGCGGGGTGACGCGGTCCGGGGACAGGCGCAGCACGGCCACGGCGTCGGCGCGCCAGTAGCTGTCGCGGGGCGCGCCCTCGGTGACCCGCGCCACCACGCGCTCCCCGGGCAGGGCGTGCCGCACGAAGAGGACCCGGCCCTCGTGGCGGGCCACGCAGTGGCCGCCGTGGGCGACGGGGCCGACCTCGACCTCCACCTCCAGGCCGACGGGCGAGCCCTGCTCGCCGGCCTGCTGCGCCGGCTGGCTGCTCATCGCGGGCTCCTCTCAGTGGACGGCGGAGCCGACGGTGCTGACGGGGACGAGGACGGCGGCGCGGGGCGGGCCAGGCCCCCCTGGCGGACCGAGCCGGCGGCGGGCCCCTCCCAGCGGTCCTCGGCGCCCGCTGAGGAGCTGAGCTGGAACGGCACGCTCGCCACCACCACGCCGGGGGTGAACAGCAGGCGGCCCTTCAGGCGCAGCGCCGTCTGGTTGTGGAGCACCTGCTCCCACCAGTGGCCCACCACGTACTCGGGGATGTAGACCACCACGAGGTCGCGCGGCGACTCGCGCCGCAGGTCCCGCACGTACTGGACGATCGGGCGGGTGATCTCGCGGTAGGGCGACTCCAGCGCCTTGAGGGGCACCGGGAGGTCGAGCGCGTCCCACTGGCGCTGCAGGACGGCGGTGTCCTCCGGCTCGACGTCCACCGTGAGCGCCTCCAGCACCGAGGGCCGCGAGACCCGCGCGTACGCCAGCGCCCGCAGCGTGGGGCGGTGGACCTTGGAGACGAGCACGATGGCGTGCACCTTGGACGGGAGCACCTTGGCCGCCGGGGAGGCGTCGATGGCCAGCTCCTCGGCCACCCGGTCGTAGTGCTTGCGGATGGCCCGCATGATCACGAAGAGCACCGCCATGCCCAGCAGCGTGATCCAGGCGCCGCGCGTGAACTTGGTGATGAGCACGATGACCAGCACGGAGCCCGTCATGGCCACGCCGACGGTGTTGATGATCCGCGAGCGCACCATGCGGGCGCGCTCGCGCGGGTCGGTCTCGGTGGCCAGCAGGCGGGTCCAGTGCTTGACCATGCCGGTCTGGCTCATGGTGAAGGAGATGAACACGCCCACCACGTAGAGCTGGATGAGCTTGGTGACCTGGGCGTCGAAGGAGATGATCAGCACGATGGCCACGCCCGCCAGGGCGATGATCCCGTTGCTGAAGGCCAGCCGGTCGCCGCGGGTGTGCAGCTGGCGCGGCAGGAAGCCGTCCCGGGCCAGGATCGAGGCGAGCACCGGGAACCCGTTGAAGGCGGTGTTGGCGGCCAGCACGAGGATGACGCCGGTGGCGGTGGTGACCAGGTAGAACGCCGGGGCGAAGCCGGAGAACACCGCCTGGGCGATCTGGCCGATCACGGGGTCCTGGACGTAGGAGTCGCCCACCGGCTGGCCGTCGCGGATGAGCTGGATGGCCGGGTCCTCGGCGAACTGCACGCCGGTGGCGCGGGCCAGCAGGATGATGCTGAAGAGCATGACGATGCTGATGCCCCCGAGCAGCGCGAGCGTGGTGGCCGCGTTCTGGCTCTTGGGCTTGCGGAACGCCGGCACGCCGTTGCTGATGGCCTCCACGCCGGTGAGGGCCGCGCAGCCGGAGGAGAAGGCCCGCGCGAGCAGCAGCGCACCGCCCAGACCGGTCAGGCCGGCCTCGTAGCCCGGCTCGGCGATGAGGCCCAGCCCCGCGCTCTCGGCCGGGGGCAGGTCACCGAGCACGTAGCGGGTGCCGCCCACCAGCGCCATGGCGCCGATGGCCCCCATGAACACGTAGGTGGGGATGGCGAAGGCGGAGCCCGACTCGCGCACGCCGCGCAGGTTGAGCGTGGTGAGGACGACCACCACGGCCACCGCCAGCAGCACCTCGTGGCCGTTGAGGAACGGCAGCGCCGCCGCGGCGTACTGGGCCCCCGAGGAGACCGAGACGGCCACCGTGAGGGTGTAGTCGCACAGCAGCGCCGCGCCCACCGTCACGCCGCCGGTGCGCCCGAGGTTGGTGGTGACCACCTCGTAGTCGCCGCCGCCGGAGGGGTAGGCGTGCACGTTCTGGCGGTAGGACGACACCACCACCACGAGCACGACGACGACGACGAGCGCGATCCAGGGCGAGAGCAGGTACGCGCTCGCGCCGGCGATGGCGAGGGTCAGCAGGATCTCGTCGGGGGCGTAGGCCACCGAGCTCAGGGCGTCGGAGGCGAACACCGGCAGCGCGATGCGCTTGGGCAGCAGCGTCTCGCTGAGCTTGTCGCTGCGGACCGGTCTGCCGACGAGCAGCCGCTTCACCGCGTCCGTGATGGGCACGAGCGTCGATGGTAGGCCGGGAGGGGCCGCCCCCGTGCCGGCGCGCTAGGTTCGACCTCGTGCGCGTGGTCATCATGGGGTGCGGACGGGTCGGCTCGGCGCTGGCCCTGCGCCTGGACGCCCTGGACCACCAGGTCACCGTGGTCGACCAGAACCCCGACGCCTTCCGCCGCCTCGGCGCCTTCGACGGCGAGCGCGTGACGGGCGTCGGCTTCGACCGGGACACCCTCGTCGAGGCCGGGATCGAGACCGCCGACGCCTTCGCCGCCGTCAGCAGCGGTGACAACTCGAACATCCTCGCCGCGCGCGTGGCGCGGGAGACCTTCGGCGTCACCAACGTGGTCGCCCGCATCTACGACCCCGGGCGCGCCGAGGTCTACGAGCGCCTGGGCATCCCCACCGTCGCCACCGTGCCGTGGGCGGCCGACCAGGTGCTGCGGCGCATCCTCCCGCAGGGCGCCGCGAGCCAGTTCACGGACACCACCGGAACGCTGTCGCTGGCCCAGGTGCAGGTGCACCCCGGGTGGGTGGGCACGCGCCTGACCTCGCTGGAGGCCCGCGTCGGCGCGCGCGTGGCGTTCCTGGTGCGCCTCGGGCGGGCGCTGCTGCCGGGCCCCGACACGGTCCACCAGGACGGTGACCAGGTGCACCTGCTGGCCCGCGCGGACGACCTCGCGGGCGTGGAGCGCGCCCTGGCCCGGCCGCCCGCGGTCGAGGAGTGAGCGTCGTGGTCAGGCTGTCCGGGGTCGGGCTGAGGGGGACGTCGTGCGGGTCGTGATCGCCGGGGCGGGCAACGTGGGGCGCTCGATCGCCCGCGAGCTGCTGGGCAACGGGCACCAGGTGCTGCTCATCGACAGGGACCCCCGCGCGATGAAGATGCAGTCGGTGCCCGAGGCCGACTGGCTCCTCGCGGACTCCTGCGAGACCTCCAGCCTGTCCGAGGCCGCGCTCGACACCGCCGACGTCGTGGTCGCCGCGACCGCCGACGACAAGGCCAACCTCGTCACGAGCCTGCTCGCCAAGACCGAGTACGGCGTGCCGCGCACGGTGGCGCGCGTCAACAACCCCAAGAACGAGTGGATGTTCGACGAGGCGTGGGGCGTGGACGTGGCGGTCTCCACGCCGCGCCTCATGACGGCGCTGGTCGAGGAGGCCGTCTCCATCGGCGACCTGGTGAGGATGTTCACCTTCCAGCAGGGCGGCGCCGCCATGGTCGAGCTGACGCTGCCCGCGGCGTCACCGCTGTCGGGCACGCGCGTCGGTGACGTGGAGTGGCCGCCGGACACCGTGCTCGTGGGCATCATCCGCGCCGGGCGCCCCATCGCGCCCTCCCCCGACGACGCCCTCGAGGGCCGCGACCAGCTGCTCCTGCTGACCGTGCAGGACAGCGAGGAAGCCCTCAAGGACCTGCTGGCGCCCCCGGCGTCGGACCCGCGGGACGGTCAGCAGGGCCGCTGACACCGCCGTCGGCGGCCGGGGCCGCGTCCGAGGCGGTGGAGCCGGGGGCGCCGGCGCGGCGCAGCGCCAGCCAGGTGACCCACGCGGCGGCGGCGAACAGCGGCAGCCCCATGGCCAGGCGCGCCACACCGAGCGCGGTCACCGCCCCCGCCAGGTAGAGCGGGGTCTGCACGGCGAGCCGCAGCACGAAGAGCCCCACCCACATCCAGGTCAGCCGCCGGTGCAGGCGCAGCTGCGCCCGGTCGCGCCGCCAGGCGCCGCTGCCGGGCCCGCCCCCCCGGGCCGCCGCGACGAGCAGGCCGGTCACCGGCAGCGGGCCGCCGGGCAGCGGGCCCGCCTTCGGCAGGGGCAGGGTCGAGACGGCCAGCACCACCGCGTACACGGCGTTGAGCAGCAGCCCCCACCAGTAGAAGTCGACGGCGTCCCCGGTGCGCCACGCGGTGAGCGCGCAGACCCCGACGCCCACGGCCCCGGCCAGCGCCTGCTGCAGCGGCTGGCGGGCCACGAGGCGGGCCAGCGCCGCCAGCGCGGCCACGCCCAGGGCCAGTCCCCCGGCCCACACCAGCGACCGGGTCGCTGTGATGACGATCACGAAGACGAGACCCGGCAGCACCGCCTCAGCGGCGCCGCGGGGTCCTCCGACGGCCTCGGCGAGCGAGAACCGCTCGCTGGAGGCGGCCCGCCCGACGCCGGACTGCAGGCTCACCGGTGCCCTCCCCGCCGGGTCAGGACGCGGCGGTGGCGGGCACGAGCTCGTACCGGGGGTTGTACAGGGTCTTGCGGCCGTCGTCGCACCCCACGAAGCCCTCCACGCGCACCGCAGCGCCCGGGACGATGCCGGGGATCTCGCGCCGGCCGAGCCAGATGACCGTGAGCGTCCCGGTGCCGTCGAACAGCTCCGCGACCAGCGCCGGTACCCCGGCGCGGGGCCGCAGGGTGACGGTGCGCAGGGTGCCGGACACGCTGGCGCGCCGCCGCCCCGACAGCGAGGCGCACGGGGTGCCGCCCATGGCGGCGGAGGCCTTCTGAGCGTCCTCGGCGATCAGCTGCTCGTTGCCCGCCGTCAGCCGCGACAGCGCGCGCAGGAGCGGGTGGCGAGGGGACTTCACGGTGCCCATGGCGACGAGCGTAGGCGCTCCGCAGGAGTGCTGCGGGCGAGTCCGGCAGCCCGCTGCGCCGGACGAGCGCGCCGCGGGAGGCGGCGTCGCCCGGCCGGGCGCCGGCCGCCGCTACGCCTCGCCCTGGGCGGGCTGCTCCTGCTGCTCCTGCTGCTGCGCGGCCTGCGGGCCGGCGCCGGGCGGTGCCTGCGGCAGGCGCAGCGGCAGGAGGTCCCGGGGGGCCATGGCCTCGCTGCCGCGCACCACGACGGCGCCTCGCAGCAGCGCCTCCAGGGGGGCGGCGGCCTCGGCGTCCACGGCGGCCGGCCCCGACAGCACCGCCCGGAGGAACCAGCGGGGACCGTCGACGCCCACGAAGCGCGCCGGGGAGGCGACCACGCGGCCGTCGGGCAGGCGCGTGGGCACCTGCGCCACCAGCTCGGTGCCGTACGGGCCGGGCACCTCCTGGGAGACGCCCCCGGAGCCGGCCAGCGACGCGGCGATCTCGTCGCGGACCTCGCCCCAGATGCCCTGGGTGCGGGGTGCCGCGAAGGCCTGCAGCTGCGCGGTGGACCCCGCCAGCGCCACGGTGGCGGCCACGACGCGCCGGGTGCCGTCCTCGACCTCAAGCCGCAGCTCCATGCCGGGGACGCCGGGCAGTCGGAGCGCGCCGAGGTCCACGCGCGGCAGCTCGTCGGCGACCTCGGTGACGTCGAAGGGGCCCTGCGGCCGCGGGGACAGGCCGCGGGGCGCTGCGGAGGGCGCGCTCGCGGGCACCTCACCGGGTCCCTCGGGCGCTGCCCCGGTGTCCTCCGCGCCCTCGGCGGTGGTGGCCTCGGCGGCCTCGTCGTCGCGCGCGGAGCGGCGCCGGAAGATGCTCACAGCACGTCCCCCGTGGTCGTCGTGGTGCTCGTGGTCGGGCTGGTGGTGGAGCTGGTGGTCGGGCTGGTGGGGCCCCAGCCCCCCGTGGAGCCGTGCCCGCCGGTGCCCCGGTCGGTGGGCTCGAGGTCCTCGACCGGGACGAAGCGGGCCCTGGCCACGCGCTGCAGCACCAGCTGGGCGATCCGGTCCCCCCGGCGGACCTGGAACGGGTGGTCGGCGTCGGTGTTGACGAGGGTCACGCGGACCTCGCCGCGGTACCCGGCGTCCACGGTGCCCGGCCCGTTGAGGGTGGTCACGCCGTGGCGGGCCGCCAGGCCCGAGCGGGGGTGGACGAAGGCCGCCCAGCCCTCCGGCACGGCCACCGCCACGCCCGTGGGCAGCGTCGCGCGCCCCCCGGGGGCGATGACGGCGTCCACCGCGGAGCGCAGGTCCGCCCCCGCGTCGCCGGGGTGGGCGTAGGACGGGTCGGGGAGGTCGTCGGTGAGGCGCTGCAGCGGCACCTCGAGCTCCTCGACGCCTCCACCGGCGGCGACGACCGCGACGCCGGCGGGGTCGTCCTCGAGCCCGGCCCCTGCTTCGAGCACGCCTGTCACGGGCCGAGCGTAGGCGGCGGCGGGACGTGCGAGGCTGGCGGGGTGGGTGATCCGCACGAGCCGCAGGACGCGGCGCAGCAGCCGCAGCCGGCCCCGCCGGCGTCGGACGGGGGCGCGACCGGCGCCGGTGGTGGCACCACCGCCGGGCCGGAGTTCTCCGAGCGGCTGTGGCCGAGGCCCGCCACGTGGCTGCTGGTGCCGCTGGCCGCGGCGTTCGGCGCGGCGACCGGCTTCATCGGCGGTGCCGACTGGGTGGTCGTGGGTGGTGCGGTCCTCGCGCTGGTCGTGGTGGCGTGGCTGGTCAGCGCCAGCTCGGTGGTCTCGCTCAGCGCCGGCGGCGTGCTCCGCGTGGGCGAGGCCCGCGTGGAGGTGCACCACCTCACCGGCGCGCTCGCCGCCCGCGGGGAGCGCGCCACGGCGCTGCGCGGCCCGCTGCTCGACGCGCGCACGCACCTGCTCCTGCGCGGCTGGGTGGACCCGGTGGTGCTCGTCGGGCTCGGCGACCCGGAGGACCCCACGCCGGCGTGGCTGTTCTCCTGCCGGCACCCCGAGGACCTCGTGGCGGCGCTGGCCGGGCACGGGGTGAGCGGGCCGGTGGCGGTGCACGTGCCGCTCAGCGGCGGCCTCCCCCTGTGGGGACCCGGCAGCCGGGAGGCCCTGGACGCAGCAGCGCCCCGGCAGGAGCTGGGCTCCGACCGGGGCGAGCGGGAGCGGCCGGCGGACTAGCCGCCGGCCGCGGGGAGGCTCGTCAGGCCGCGCACTCCGTGCAGACGAGCTGTCCGCCGTCGTCGCTGGCGAGCTGGCTGCGGTGGTGCACGAGGAAGCACTGCGAGCACATGAACTCGTCGGCCTGGCGCGGCAGGACGCGCACCGAGAGCTCCTCGCCGGACAGGTCGGCGCCGGGGAGCTCGAAGCCCTCGGCGGCCTCGGTCTCGTCCTCGTCCACCGAGGCGGCGCCGGGCTCGTTGCGGCGGGCCTTCAGCTCCTCGATCGAGTCCTCGGAGAGCTCGTCGTCGGTCTTGCGCGGTGCGTCGTAGTCGGTCGCCATGGTGGCTGCTCCGGATCTGGCTGGTGGTGGGGCTGGTCGGGGTCCGGCCAGGGCGCGGTGGGGACCGGCTGGCCGTTGGCCGCGCCCTGGCGGAGCCGTGGCGGGCCGCCAGGTGTACTGGCTGCCACCGCGGATCCGGCGGGGAAACGGCTGGGAAATCGCTGTGATCGTCTGCTGGTCGTCGCCGCCCGTGGTGGACGGACCCCCTGCAACACCGGGCGCGCCGCTGGCATGCCCGGTAGCGCCGGGATCATGCCCTACCCGCTCCGACCGCGCGCACCGGCCCCCCCGCAGGCCGCCTGGAGCGCCTCCGGAGAGCCCGCCGCAGGGACAGGAGCGCCCTCAGGCGGACGGCAGCGCGCCCGCCCGGGAGAGCTCCGCCGCCAGCTCGAGCGCGAGCGCGGGGGGAGCGGCCACGAGCATGTCCTGGCTGGCCCCGGCCCCGTCGAGGCCCACCAGGGACACGCCCGCCTCGGCCGCCACGAGCCAGCCCGCGGCGGCGTCCCAGGGGTTCAGCCCCCGCTCGTAGAACGCGTCGAGGCGGCCGCTGGCCACGTAGCACAGGTCGAGGGCGGCCGAGCCGATGCGCCGCACGTCGCGCACCCGCGGGAGGAGCCGCGCGACGACGTCCGCCTGCTCCGCCCTGCGCGACGCGGTGTACCCGAACCCCGTCCCGACCAGCGCCTCCGCGAGCGGTGGCCCCGCGGCCGCGTGCACGGGCTCGCCGTCGAGGCGCGCACCGCCGCCCAGGGACGCCGTCCACGTCTCCCCGGTCTCGGGGTTGTGCACGCAGCCGGCGACGGGCCGCCAGTGCGGCGGGGCCGGCTCACCGGCCACCACCGCCACGCTCACCGCGTAGGCGGGGATGCCGTAGACGTAGTTGACGGTCCCGTCGATGGGGTCGACCACCCAGGTGAGGCCGCTCGTGCCGCCGGTGGTCCCGCCCTCCTCCCCCAGCACGGCGTCCTGCGGGCGCTCAGCGCGGAGCACCCGCCGGATGAGCTGCTCGGAGGCCGTGTCCATGGCGGTGACGACGTCGCTGCGGCTGGACTTGGTGGCCGTCACCCCGCCCCGCTCCGCCCGGCCCTCGCGGACCAGGGCTCCGGCAGCCCGGGCGGCGCACTCGGCGAGGTCCGCGAGCGCCGCCGCCTCCTCCGGCGAGGGCTGGGGGCCGGCGTCGGAGGCCGTCACGCGCTGGCGGCCGGGGCACCGGCGGCCACCGGCGGGTCGGCCCAGTCCGCGCCGCAGGCGGCGGGCTTCTCGGGCGTGCGCAGGTTCCTGCAGCACCCGACCGGGCACACGTCGTGGCTCGGTCCCAGCGGCCCCACGGCCGCGCGCTGCGGCTGCTCGCCCCGCTCGGCCGCGGAGCGCTCGAGGACCAGGTCCACCAGGGAGCTCACGAAGGCGCCGTGGACCCCGGCCGTCGCCGCCCGGGCCACCGGCAGGCCCAGGCCCTCGGCCGTCTCGGCGGCCTCGGTGTCGAGGTCGTACTTGACCTCCATGTGGTCGCTGATGAAGCCGATGGGCGCCACCACGGCCGACGGCGCCCCGGCCGCGCTGACGGCCTCGAGGTGGTCGTTGACGTCGGGCTCGAGCCAGGGCTGGGTGGGCGGCCCGGAGCGCGAGCAGTAGACGAGGGCGCTCGGGTGCTCGACGCCGGTGCGCTCCGCCACCCGGCGGACCACCTCGGCGCGCACCGCCTCGTGCTGGGCCTCGTAGGCCCCACCGCCCGGGCCGGCCGCCTCGGCCATCGCGGTGGGGATGGAGTGCGTGGTGAACACCAGGTGCGCGCCGTCGCGCACGTCGTCGTCGAGCTCGTCCAGGGCGGCCAGCACGGCGTCGGTGTTGGCGTCGAGGAACCCGGGGGCGTTGAAGTAGTGGCGGACCTTGTCGGCGCGCAGCGCGCGGCCCTCCCCGGCCAGCGCGATGAGCGAGGCGGCCACGTCCTCGCGGTACTGGCGGCAGCCGGAGTAGGAGGCGTAGGCGCTGGTGGTGAGCACGAGCACGCGGCGCGCACCGGCCTCGTGGGCCTCCCGGAGCGCGTCCGTGAGGTAGGGGTCCCAGTTCCGGTTGCCCCACACCAGCGGCAGGCCGCCCAGGCCGCGCGCGTCGAGCTCGGCGCGCAGGGCGGCCAGCAGCTCCTTGTTCTGGTCGTTGATGGGGCTGCGGCCGCCGAAGGCGAAGTAGTGCTCCCCCACCTCCACCAGGCGCTCGCGGGGGATGCCCCGTCCGCGGGTGACGTTCTCCAGGAACGGCACCACGTCGTCGGGCCCCTCCGGGCCTCCGAAGGACAGCAGCACGAGCGCGTCGTACGGGGCGCTCGGGGACGTCTCGGCACTCACCAGGACATCCTGCCCCGACGCGCTCGCGGTGGCGCAGGGAGATCCGCCGCCGGGTCCGCGGGCGGATCCGCAGGGCGCCGCGCGCGGCCGACGCGGCGCCTCGACGCGGGGGAAGCCCGGGTGGCACCCTGGCTGCTCGGGGTCTCGGCGGGTGCCGGGACACCGCCGCGCCGACGGCGCCGGCGGAGGAGACGGGGAGGCCGGGTGCGCGACGGGCTGGAGGAGGCGCGGGGGACCGCGGACGCCGCAGCGGCGGGTGCAGGTGCGCCGGTCGAGCTGTCGGTGGTCGGCGCCGACCCCGCCGACCCCTCGGTGCTGCTGCTGGAGGCCCCGGACGGGCGCCGCTTCCGCCTGCCCGCGAGCTCGCGCCTGCGGGCCGCGGTGCGCAGCGCGGGGCCGGTCAGCGCGCCGGTCCCCGCGCTGAGCGAGCCGCTGCGCCCGCGTGACATCCAGGCCCGCATCCGGGCCGGCGAGACCGCCGCCGACGTCGCCGCCGACGCCGGCGTGCCCCTGGAGCAGGTGCAGCGCTACGAGGGGCCCGTGCTGGCCGAGCGGGCGCACATCGCCGCCCTCGCCCGGCTGGCCGTCGTGCGCGGCGGCCCGGGCCGCCTCACGCTCGAGGAGGCCGTCCGCACGCGCCTGCTCGCCCGCGGCGCCGACCCGGGCACCGCGGGGTGGGACGCCTGGCGGCGCGACGGCGGCTGGGCGGTGCAGGTGGCGTTCCGGGCCGCTGGCCGCGACAGGTCCGCCCAGTGGTCCTTCGTCCCCTCCAACCGCGTGCTGGAGCCCCTCGACGACGAGGCCCGCTGGCTCACGGCACCCTCCGACGACCCGACCGGCCGCCGCCTGGCCGCCGTGCGCGTCTACGACGTCGAGGCCGAGGACGCCCGCCTGGAGGGCGGTCACGAGACCGGTGCCGCGCCGACCACGGGCCAGGAGACCCCGCTCGTGCCCGGGCCGGTCTTCGAGCCCTCCGCGCCGCGCCCCGCCCCGCAGCAGGCGGAGGCCGACAGCGCCGAGCCACAGCCCGCGCCCGCGTCCCGCGCCCCCTCCGCCCCCGCGGGCTCCGCGGCTGACGACGAGCCGCCGTCCGGCCACCTCCGGCCCCGCGACGACGAGGCCGCTCACCAGGCCGGTCACGAGGCCGGTCACGAGGCCGGCGAGCCGGCCGGCGACGCGTGGCGCGGCGAGCTCGACGAGCTCGACCGCGACCTCGCCGGGGCGCAGGAGGGACCGCCCGCCGCGGACGACCTGGCCTCCCGCACCCTCGACCTGCTCGACGCCCTGCGGGACCGCAGGGGCCGCCGGGTCCCGCTCGACATGGGCCCCGACGGCGAGCCCTGGGACGACGAGGAGGACGACGACCTCCTCAACGCGCTGCTCGACCTGCCCCCGGGCTCCGACCCCGACGCGGTGGAGCTGCAGGAGGAGGTCGACCGGGCGCGGGCCCGCCTGCGCATGGTGACCCCGCCGCGCGGTCTGCAGCTGCCGCGTCCCGGCCAGGACGGCGCCGGCGCCGCGGACGAGCCGCCGGCGCCCGCCGGCCCGCGCGCCCCGCTGGGCCTCGTCCCGGCTCCTCCCCCCACGGAGCCGCTGCAGGTCGCACCCGCGCCGGCCGCACCCGTGGCGCCGGAGGCCCCCCGCGAGCCGGTCCGCCCCGCCGGCCGCGCTGCAGATCGCAGCTCTGACCGCGACGACTCCGGTGACCCCGGCGGCGGGACGGCGCGCCGCGAGCCCGCGACCCGCCGGGAGCGCTGGCGGGGCGCCGACACGGAGCCGCACCCGGCCGCCCCGCCGGCGCCCCCCGCGGCGCGCCACGACGACGAGGACCGGCCGACCCCCTCGCGCGGCGTCCCCGCGCCCGACGGGGTCGAGGACCCCGAGCACGACGGTGACGACCCGGGCGAGCAGCCCGCGCGCAGGCGCCGCAGCGTGCCCAGCTGGGACGAGATCGTCTTCGGGGCGCCCCGGCGCGACTGAGCCCCCTCAGTCGCGCGGCCCGTCCGGGTCAGGCGAGGTGGGAGGCACCGACCCGCAGCTCGACGCTCGTCGCCGGGGTCTGGGTCGGGGTCGGGGTGGCGCGGCCGGCGGTCGCGGCGGTCTCCCGGCGCATGTGGTGGCGGCGGCACAGGACCTCGTAGCCGACCGCGCCGGCGTCGGCCGCGACGTCGCCGACCACCACCTGCTCGCCCTCGACGACCATCGTGCCGTCGACGGTGCGCGCGTTGTGGGTGGCGCGGGCGCCGCACCAGCACAGCGCCTCCACCTGCAGCACCTGCACCCGGTCGGCGAGCTCCACGAGGCGGGCGCTGCCGGGGAAGAGGCGGGTGCGGAAGTCGCTGGTGATGCCGAAGGCGTAGACGTCCACCCCCGCCTCGTCGACGACGCGGGCCAGCTGCTCGACCTGCTCGGGCCGGTAGAACTGCGCCTCGTCGCAGACGAGGTAGTCCAGCGGCCCGTCGACGGAGGCGCCCGCCACCTCGGCCTCGAAGTCGGTGCTGGAGGTCACCTCGCGGGCGGGGCGGCGCAGGCCCAGCCGGCTGGAGATGGTGCCGTCCCCGGCGCGGTCGTCCCGGGTGAAGAGCAGCCCCCGGCGACCGCGGGCGCGGTGGTTGTGGTCGACCTGGAGCGCGAGGGTCGACTTCCCGCTGTCCATGGTCCCGGAGAAGAAGACGAGCTCGGCCACGCCCCCATCTTGCCCAGCGACCGCTCAGCGCCGGCGGGGGCTCCCGGCCACCAGCAGCGGCACCAGCACCTCGTCCGCGGTCCGGCCGCCGTGCATCCCCACGAGGCCCGCCAGCTCCGGGCGCTGGACGCGGCTGTCGTGGACCGACGCGGGGGCGGTGGCCGCGGCGAGGACGTCCCCGGCCCGCTCCAGCACCGCCGCGTCCGCGCCGTGCGGCCCGAACCAGCCCTGCTCGACGGCCTCCTCGCGGCCGACCACCTCCAGCACGTGGCCCAGCCGCTCCCGCCAGGCGGCCAGCACGTCGGCGGCGGCCCCCGGCGCGCAGTGGAGCTGCGGGGCGCGCGGCTCCCCCGCCACCACCTGCACGCCCGCCGCCAGCTCGGGGTCGGCGGCGACGTCCCAGCGGGCGTCGTCGGGGACGTCGACCATGCCGTGGTCGCCGGTGACCAGCAGCACGGCCCTCGGCGGCAGGCCCGCCACCAGGTCGGCCACCGCGGCGTCGACGCGCTCCAGCTCCTCGGACCACTGCGGCGAGGCCCAGCCGTGCGTGTGCCCGGCCTTGTCCAGGTCGCCCCAGTAGACGTGGACCAGCGCGCGGGTGCGGTCGCGCGCCGCGGAGCGCAGGGCGCCCAGTCCCGCCTCCACGCGCGCCGGCAGGCTGCTGGCGGCCCGGAACCGCCCGCCGCGGGAGGTGGCCTCGGTGAGGCCCGAGCCGTCGAAGAAGCCCGGGCCCACCCGCGTCACCGCCGCGCCGGAGGCCGCGAGGTGCTCGAAGACGGTGGGGCGCGGCTGCCAGCGGCGCGGGTCCGGCGGAGGCGCTCCGGCCGCTCCGCCGCCGGGACCGCCCGCGCCGGGTGCGGGCTCCCAGGACAGCTCGTTGAACAGGACCCCGGTGGCGGGGTCGCGCACCTGGTAGCCGAGCAGCCCGTGCTGGCCCGGGTGCAGGCCGGTGCCGATGGAGGCGGTCGAGGTGGCCGTGGTGGAGGGGTAACCGGCGGCCAGCACGGCGGCGCCCGGCGCCCCGGCGGCACGGGCCATGGACCGCATCCGCGGCGCGTGCCCCCCGCGGGCGGCCAGCAGGCGCGACCCGAGGCCGTCGACGAGGAGCACGCAGACCTGCTGCACGCCCTCGTGCGCCTCCGCCAGCGCCCCGGTCAGGGGGGACGGCTCCTGTCGCACCGGGGCGCCCAGCAGGTCCGCCACGGCCGGCAGGACGTCGGCGAGCGCGCCCCCGGTCCCGGGCGGCCCCGAGGCGGTGGCGCTCACGCCGGGGCCGTCACGCGCGGGGTGCCCGCGTGGCGCGGGTCAGGCTGCGCGCGAACCGGCGGGCTGCCAGCACCGCCGCCTCCCCCTCCGCGTCGGCGCTGATGCGCAGCGAGACGTCGTCCGCGGTCATCGTCCCGGTGTAGCCGTGGTCGGCCTCGCACTCGGGGTCGCCGCAGGTGGCGGGCTCGACGTCGACGCGGCTGAGGGTGCCCCAGGCCACGGTGAGGGTGAGCTCCTGGGGCGCCGCGCCCGGGCGGTGCCGCTCCGGGGCGGTGACGCGGTGGCCGACCACCACCGAGCGGACGTCGTGCAGGGGCACCGACTCCGAGGACGCCACGGCCACCGGGGCCCCGCCGGCCTCCGGCGGGTCGTGGTCGTCGACGTGGGCGGTGACCAGGCGCGTGGCGGTCAGGGCGAGCACGGTGACGTGCCGGCGCACCGCGTCGGCGTCGAAGGTGGTCTCGAGGTGCACCAGGGCGTCCACGGGGGGCTCACCCGCGAGCGACTGCAGCACCACGTCGGCGAGCAGCTGCGGGTAGTACCCGGTCTGCTCGAGCTCGACGACCAGTTCGTCCGGGAGGCGCTCGGCCCCTCCGGGGCCCTCGCTGCGCCAGGCCGCCGCCGGAGCGCCGGCGGTCCCGCCGCCCGCCAGGACGCCCTCGGTCCCCTCTGCTCGCCGTCGCCCGGCGCCGTCACCACCCCACACGTCGGCCATCCTCCCACCGGGGCCCGACGTCAGGCGGGCAGCACCCGCCGGCCGGCGTCGGAGCGGCCCACGGGCACCGCCAGCTCGACCTGCGCCCCGAGCACGGCCAGGCCGCGCTCGGCCACCTGCACCGGCGAGAGCTCGCTGGAGAAGACCTCCGGCAGGTCGTCGGCCATCACCGAGACCCGCGCCAGCAGGTCCTCGAGGGCGCCGACGTCGACGGCGGGCGTGCCCATGTAGCCGAACAGGCGGGGGGCCGCGCGCAGCGTGCGGACCAGGTCCACCACGTCGACGTCGGTCAGCGGCGGGATGCGGTGGGAGACGTCCCCCAGCAGCACCGTGGTGTCGCCGGCCAGCCCGAAGGAGACCAGCGGGCCGAACAGCGGGTCCTCCAGGGTGCGCACCAGCACCGAGATGCCCGAGGGGGCCATGGCCTGCACGAGCAGCGCGGGAGCCGTCCCCCCGCCGCTGCCGGCGGGCCCGGCGAGCATGGCGTCGACGTGGGCGCGCAGCTCCCGGGCGTCCGAGACGTCCAGGCGCACCCCGCCCAGGCCGGGGTGGCGCAGGTGCCGCTCGGTCGCCTTGACCACCACGGGCCAGCCCACGCGGTCCGCGGCCCGCACCGCCTCGTCCGCCGAGCGCACCGTCACCACCGGCCACAGCTGCACGCCGTAGCAGGCCAGCAGGGCGCTGACCTCCTCCTGCTCCAGGCGCAGCGGCGGGTCGTCGGGGGTGCGCCCGGACAGCAGCGACTCCACCAGCGCCCGCGCCGCGCGGGCGTCCGTCCCGGCCGGGGCCACGCGGGTGCCGTGGTCCCGGCGGCGCCAGGCGGCGTAGCGGACGACCGCCGCCAGCGACCTGACGGCGTCCTCGGGGGTGGTGTAGACGGGCAGGGCCGCCGCGGGCGTGCCCCCGCCGTCGCCGTCGTCCCCCTCGCTGGGAGCGGGGGGCTGCAGCGTGCGGGTGGGCTCGACGCCCCCGACGAGCGCCACCAGGCACGCCGCGCACGGCTTGCCGGCGGCCGCGGCCACCTCCTGGAGGGCCACCACCACCTCCCGGTCCACCTCGGCGACCGGGGGGATGAGGCAGGCGACCACCACGTCGACGTCGGGGTCGGTGAAGACCTGCTCGAGGGCCGCGCGCACCTGCGACGCGTCCGCCTCGGGCGCCACCACCACCGGGTCGGCCACGTCCAGCCCCCAGGAGACGGCGGCCTCCGCGGCCAGCGCCGCGAGCGCCCCGGAGTTGGCCACCACGCCCACCCGCTCCCCCGCCGGCAGCGGCTGGGTCTGGAGCAGCTGGGCGACGTCGAAGAGCTGGTGGACGTTGTCCACGCGGATGACGCCGGCCTGGCGCAGCATCGCGTCCAGGGCCTCCCGCGGCGCGCGGGTCTCCCGGACCGCGTGCCCCGGGGGCACCGTGAAGGAGCTCACGCCGGACTTCACGACGACCACGGGCTTGGTCCGCGCCAGGCCGCGGGCCACGCGGGAGAACTTGCGCGGGTTGCCGACGCTCTCGAGGTACAGCCCGACCACCGAGGTGGCGGGGTCGTCCTGCCAGTACTGCATGCAGTCGTTGCCGGAGACGTCCGCGCGGTTGCCCGCCGAGACGAACGTGGACACGCCGAGCCCGCGCCGGTTCGCGGCGTCGAGCACGGCCACGCCCAGCGCGCCGGACTGGCTGAACAGCCCCAGCCCGCCGGCCGGCGGCACCACGGGGGCGAGGGAGGCGTTGAGGCGGACGGCGGGGTCGGTGTTGATGATCCCGAAGGACGTGGGCCCGACCAGGCGCATGCCGTGCACGCGGGCGAGGCGCAGCAGCTCGCGCTGGCGGGCCAGGCCGTCGGCGTCGACCTCGGCGAACCCGCTGGACACCACCACCAGACCGCGCACGTCGAGCTGAGCCAGCTCGGCGACCACGCCGTTGACCGACTCGGCCGGCACGGCCACCACCGCGAGGTCCACCGGTCCCGGGACGTCCGCGAGGGAGCGGACGGCGGGGACGCCCCGCACGACGTCCGCCTCGGGGTGGACCACGTGCACCGCGCCGGTGAAGCCGCCGCCCACCAGGTCGGCCAGCAGGCGCCCGCCGACGGAGCCGGGCCGGCGGCCGGCCCCGACCACCACCACCGAGCGCGGGTGCAGCAGGCGGCGCAGGCTCTCGGCCTCGGCGCGGTGCTCGCGGGCCTCCATCACCTCGCGGGACCTGTCGGTGGGGGTGACGTCGACGGTGAGCATCACCACGCCGTCCTCGACGGCGCGGGTGGTGGCGAAGCCCGCCTCGGCGAAGACGTCGAGCATCTTGCGGTTCTCGGGGAGGACCTCGGCGACGAAGCGGGTGACGCCCTGCTCGCGGGCGGCCACGACGAGGTGCTCCAGCAGCACCGAGCCGACGCCGCGGCCCTGGTGGGCGTCGGAGACGTTGAAGGCCACCTCGGCGACGCCGTCGCCGACCCGGTCGTACCGTCCGACGCCGATGATCGCCTCCCCCACGAGCACCACGAGCGCCACCCGGTCGTGGTGGTCGACCGTGGTGAAGCGGGCCAGGTCGCGCGGGGACAGGCGCGGCATCGGCGCGAAGAAGCGCAGGTACGTCGAGCGCGGCGACTGCGCCACGTGGAAGGCCTGCAGCGCGTCGGCGTCGGCGGGGCGGATGGGCCGGATGTGCGCCGCGCCGCCGTCCCGCAGGACGACGTCCGCCTCCCACGCGCGCGTCCACGCGGGGTGGGTGGGTGACACGGGGTGAAGGCTAGTCGGACGACGGTGATCACGACGCCCGGCCGGGCCATCGGGGCGGGTGCTCCCGGCGGGGTGTCAGGCGGGTGGCAGGCGGGTGGCAGGCGGGTGGCAGGCGGGTGGCAGGCGGGTGGCAGGCGGGTGGCAGGCGGGTGGCAGGGTCGGCGCGTGGAGCTGGACGAGGTGCTGAGGCGCCGCAGGGCGGTCCGCCGGTTCACCGGCGAGCCGGTGGACCGGGCGGTGCTGGACGCGGTGGTGGCGGCCGGCGTGAGCGGTCCGACGGCCGGCGGGTCGCGGGGCCGCTCGCTGCTGGTGCTCACCGACCCCGCGGACCGCGACCGCTTCTGGCGCGCCACGAGCGACGACGTCGACTCCCCCGACGCCTGGCTGGCCGGGATGACCACGGCGCCGGTGGTGGTGGTGTGCCTGGCCGACCCGGGCGCGTACGTGGAGCGGTACTCCCGTCCTGACAAGGAGCGAGCCCGCGGCGACCTCGGCCCCGACCCGGCGGACGCCTCGGCGTGGCCGGTGCCGTGGTGGGACGTCGACGCCGGCGCCTCGGGCCTCCTCGTGCTGCTCGCCGCCGTGGACGCGGGCCTGGGCGGGTGCCTGGTCGGCGTCCCCGACCGGCGGTGGGCGGCGGTGCGGGAGGCCTTCGGGGTGCCCGACGGCCAGCGGCTCACGGCCGCGGTGGTGCTGGGCCACCCCGCTGCCGACCTGCCCCGGGCGCGGCGCCGGGCGCCGGTGGGCGCGGTGGTCCACGACGGCGCCCACGGCCGTCCCTGGGTCCCCGGCGCCTGAGGGGCGCGCCGAGGGCGACGGGGCCGGGTCAGCGCAGGGCGCGCACCCAGCCGACGGCGCGGGCGGCGTCCCGGCGGGCCTGCTCGATGAAGACCGCGAGGACCAGCACGAGGGCGCCGGCGAGGAACAGGCCCACCCAGGCGGGCGCGTCCAGCGCGTAGGGGCCGAGCTGGCCGACCGCCACCACGAGCGCGGCCGCGGCGCCCAGGACGACGGGCGCCTGCAGCGACCAGCGCACCCCGGCGGCGCAGACGAGCGCCCCGGCGACGGCCACGACGGCGGTGCGCCAGGCGCTGGTCCCGGCCACCGACACCAGCGCGGAGGGCAGCAGGGCGGCGGCCAGGCCCCCGCCCAGCACGACCCACGACCCCAGCCTCCGGTGGCGCTGCCAGACGAGCACGCCGACCGCCAGCGCCAGGGCCGCCGGCGGCAGGGACCACCACTCCACGCCGGCGCCCGCGGGGGCGAGGTCGCCCGCCTCGCTCCACCAGGCCGCCGAGAGCAGCAGCACCCCGGGCAGCGCCCAGGCGGTGCGCCGCCGGTCACCGCCCCGCAGGAGCGCGCCCAGGCCGGCGGCGGCGAGCGGGACGGAGGCGTGCACCGGGCCGCCGTCGGAGACGAGCAGCGCGGCCACCGACGCGAGCGCCCACCCGGCGGCCAGGACGCCCTCGGGCAGGCCGCGGGCCAGCGCCGACAGCGCGAGCAGCGCGGCGGCGACGACGAGGGCCAGCGCCACGGGCAGCGGCGCGGACAGCGGTGACGGGGCGCCCAGCACGCCGCCGAGGGCCGCCAGGGACGCGGCCGTGGCCCAGACGGCGCGCGGGACGGGCAGGCCGGCGCGGTCCGCCAGGACCTCGGCCGGGGCTGAGGCGACCGGCCGGCGGGCCCCGGCGAGCAGCGCCGCGATCGCCAGGGCGCACCAGGCGGCAGGCCGCCGCCAGGTGTCCTGGGCGCTCCCGAGGACGGGCTCGCTGAGCAGGGACCCGCCGGCCAGGGCGAGCGCGGCCACGAGCGCCGGCCACGGCAGCAGGCGCGGCCTGACGGCCAGCAGCACGGCCGCGACCGCGGAGACGCCCAGGGCGAGCAGCAGGAGGGCGGAGGCGCCCCCGGCCGAGGCGAGCGAGACCAGGGCGCCGATGACGCCGCCGTGGGCGACGACGACGGCCGTGCGGCGCATCCTCGGCCAGCCCGCGAGCGGCGCGAGCCCGGTCGAGGTCCGAGGGCGGCCGGCGCGCACGGCGGTCCAGGCGGCGGCGAGCGCGAGGAGCAGCAGCTCGAGCGCCGCCAGGAAGGGCTGGGAGCCGTCGGGCCCGCGGCCCTCCACCGCGTCGGCGCCCCCGTCCACGGCGAGCAGCACGAGCACCGCCGCGCCCAGGTGCGCTGCCCCGACGGCGAGGCCCACCTCGCCCAGGCCGCGCGCCCGGGCGGTCAGCGGGCGGGCCGCCGGGGCGGACAGCACGGCGAGGCCCAGCGCGGCAGCGGCCCAGGTGAGCAGCTCGCCGTCCACCGCGAGCGCCAGCGCGGTCGGGACCGCGGCGGTGGCGACCACCGCAGCCCACGCCGGTGCCGCCGGCCGGCGGGGGTGCGCCGCCGCGGGCAGCCAGCGGGCGCCGGCGGCGCAGGCGCCGACGGCCGCGAGGAGGGCCACGAGGCCGTAGGCGTCGGCGTCGACCGACTGCAGGCCGAGGACGTCGAGGCTGCGGGCCGAGGCCAGGAGCACCGCCAGGACCAGCACGGACAGCACCGCGAGCGCCTCGGCGCTGGCGCCCAGGTCGCGGCGGGCCGTCAGGCGGGCGGCGACGGCGGCGCCGGCGCACACGGCCAGCAGCACGAGGGCCTGCCCGAGGGCGCCGATGGCGCCCCAGACGTAGGCGGTGAAGGAGACGGCCGCCACCGCGACGAGCGCGACGCCGGTGACCAGGAAGAGCTGCTGCGCGCCGAGGCGGCGCTGCCGCGGTGCCGGGAGGACCGGGCCGCCCGGCTGCGCGAGGACCGGCCGGCCGTAGGGGTCGGTCGGCCCGGCGCTGCCGACCGCCGCCGCCGGGACGGGCGCCGCTCCCGCGTCCGCAGGCGGCGCGGCCGAGGCGGCCGAGGCGGCCGAGGCGGCGGAGGCGGCCGAGGGGGCCGAGGCGCCGGCCAGCGACGCCAGCAGGGCGGCGCGCTGCTCCTGGAGCTGCGCCAGCTGCTGGTCGACCTGCCACAGGGCGGCGGCGTCCGGCCCGACCAGGCGCAGACCGCACGCCGGGCAGGCGGCGCGCGCGGGCACCAGCGGCGCCGAGCACCGGGGGCAGCCGGGCCCGGGCGGCGGGGAGGGCTGAGCGGGGTCCGTCACGCGCCCACCCTGGCAGCGCGGACGCCTCGCCGTCGTCGTCCAGGAGGGGGCTGTGGACGACCCGGCGCGCCGGGAGTCGCAGGTGGGACCGCTGCCGGCGCTCCGGGACGCCCGGGATCTCCCAGTCCCGCCCGGAGTGTCGGGCCCTCGCGGGAGGATGGGGGCATGGCACGTCGCAGCACCTCGACCTCCTCCGCCGGCAGCCCGCCGCCCACGGGCAGGGTGGTCGAGGTCGACGTCGACGAGGAGATGCGGTCCTCGTTCCTGGAGTACGCCTACTCGGTCATCTACTCCCGGGCCCTGCCCGACGCCCGCGACGGCCTCAAGCCGGTGCAGCGGCGGATCCTGTTCCAGATGGGCGAGATGGGCCTGCGGCCCGACCGCGCCCACGTCAAGAGCGCGCGCGTCGTCGGCGACGTCATGGGGCGCCTGCACCCGCACGGCGACACCGCCATCTACGACGCCCTCGTCCGCATGGCGCAGGAATTCTCCCTGCGCCTGCCGCTGGTCGACGGCCACGGGAACTTCGGGTCGCTCGACGACGGACCCGCCGCGTCTCGCTACACCGAGGCGCGGATGGCCGTCTCGGCGACGGCCATGGTGGACGGGCTCGACGAGGACGTCGTCGACTTCGTCCCCACCTACGACAACTCCTCCACGCAGCCGTCGGTGCTGCCCTCGGCCATCCCGAACCTGCTGGTCAACGGCGCGTCCGGCATCGCGGTGGGCATGGCCACGAACATGCCGCCGCACAACCTCGGGGAGGTCGTGGCCGCGGCGCGGCACCTCATCGCCCGCCCGGACGCGACCCTCGAGGACCTGATGCGCTTCGTGCCCGGGCCCGACCTGCCCTCGGGCGGGCGGATCGTGGGGCTCGAGGGCATCCGCGACGCCTACGCCACCGGCCGGGGCACGTTCCGCACCCGCGCCACCGCCCGCATCGAGGACATCACCGCCCGCCGCAAGGGCATCGTCTTCACCGAGCTGCCGTACACGGTGGGCCCGGAGAAGGTCATCGAGAAGGTCAAGGACGCCGTCTCGGCCAAGAAGCTGCTCGGCATCTCCGCCATCGACGACTTCACCGACCGCCAGCACGGCACGCGCCTGGTGGTGGAGGTCAAGACCGGCTTCCAGCCGGAGGCGGTGCTGGAGCAGCTGTACCGGCTGACGCCGCTGGAGGACTCCTTCGGCATCAACAACGTCTGCCTGGTCGACGGGCAGCCGCGCACCCTCGGGCTGCGCGAGCTGCTGCAGGTCTTCATCGACCACCGCCTCGAGGTGGTCCGCCGCCGCAGCACCCACCGCCTCACCAGGCGCCGCGAGCGCCTGCACCTGGTGGAGGGCCTGCTCATCGCCGTCGTCGACATCGACGAGGTGATCCAGGTGATCCGGACCTCCGACGACGGCGCCGCGGCGCGCACCCGGCTCATGGAGGTGTTCGAGCTCTCCGAGCTGCAGGCCGAGCACATCCTGGAGCTGCGGCTGCGGCGCCTGACCCGGTTCTCCCGCATCGAGCTGGAGACCGAGCGGGAGGAGCTGCTCGCGGCGATCGCGGACCTGGAGGCGCTGCTGGCCGACGAGCAGCTGCAGCGGGAGGCGGTCTCCGACGAGCTGGCGCAGGTCGCCCGCGACCACGGCGACCCGCGCCGCACGGTGCTGCTGGAGGCGGGGGCGGCCCCGGCGACGGCGGCGGTGCCGCTGCAGGTCGCCGACGACCCGTGCTGGGTGCTGCTGTCCGCGACGGGCCTGCTGGCGCGCACGGGGGGCGCGGAGCTCACCGAGGGCGGCCCGCGCACCAACCACGACGTGCTGCGCAGCGCCGTGAGGACGACGGCGCGCGGCGACGTCGGCGCGCTCACCTCGCGGGGCCGCGTGGTGCGGGTGGGCGTGGTCGACACCCCCGTGCTGCCGCCGACGGCGGGTGCGCCGAGCCTGTCCGGCGGTGCGCCGCTGCGGGAGTTCGTCACGCTGGAGCCCGGCGAGGAGGTCGTGGCCCTGGTGCCGCTGACCACTCAGCCCGGTGACGGCGAGGGCGCCGGGCTGGCGCTGGCCACCGCGCAGGGCGTGGTGAAGCGGGTGGCCGCCGAGCCGTGGGGCGCGCGCGACTCCTGGGAGGTCATCGGGCTGGACGCCAGCGACGCGGTGGTCGGGGCGGCGTGGCTCGCCACCGGCACCGAGGAGCTGGTCTTCGTCACCAGCGACGCGCAGCTGCTGCGCTTCAGCGCCACCCTGGTGCGCCCGCAGGGCCGCCCGGCGCGCGGCATGGCGGGCGTGCGCGTCTCCGCCGGGGAGCGCGTGGTCGCGTTCTCGGCGGTCGGCGCCGCTGAGGCCGAGCGCACCGAGGTGGTCACCGTGGCCGCCGCCGAGGGCGCGCTGCCGGGCTCCCCGGGGGTGAGCGTCAAGGTCGCGCCGTTCGAGGAGTACCCGCCCAAGGGCCGCGCCACCGGTGGGGTGCGCTGCCACCGCTTCCTGCGCGGCGAGGGGGCGCTGGCGCTGGCGTGGGTCGGTCCGGGGCCGGCGCGGGGTGCCTCCGCCACCGGTGCGCCGGTGGCGCTGCCCGAGCCGACCGGGAAGCGGGACGGGTCGGGCGTGCCGCTGGCCGGCGCGCTGACCGCCGTGGCCGGGAGCCCGCCCCGGGAGGGCTCTGCCGACGGCGGTGCCGGCGGGGGCGCCTGAGGCTCACCGGGGGACGGCGACGCCCCAGACCACCTCGACGTGGTGGGGGGCGTACCCGAGCCGCTCGTAGAGCCCCAGCGCCCCGCTGGGGTTCTCGCGGTCCACGTCGAGGCCTGCGGCGTCCATGCCGGCCTCGGCGAAGGCCCGCAGGCTCGCGGCCAGCAGCGCCGCCCCGACGCCGCGTCGCCGGTGGGCGCGGCGCGTGCCCAGCAGACCGGTCCACCCCTCCTTCACGCCGTCGACCCAGTCCTGCTCGAAGGCGAAGGCGACGGTGTAGCCCGCCACCTCCGGTTCGCCCCCGCCGCCACCGGCTCCTCCCGCCGCCTCCGGGCGGTCGACGAGGGCCACGAAGCTCCAGTCGGTGCGGGCGTCGCGGTGGCCGCTGACCCAGCGGTTCCAGTCCTCGCTGGTGCGCGGCTCGCTGCCGCGGTGGTCGGCGAAGGCCTCGTTGTGGGCCAGCCTCACCTGCTCGTCCAGCTCGGGTGACCAGGGCACCAGCCGGAGCCCCTCCGGCAGCTCCACCTCCGGCAGGGGCGGTGCCCCGTCCCCGGTGAGGCGCCGGCGCATCACCAGGTGGTAGCGGCGCACCTCGAAGCCGGCGGCGCGGGCCAGCGCCGTCCGGTCGGCGAGCTCGGCGTCGCTGTGCAGGACCAGCTCACCGGGGGCGCTGCCGGGCGCCGCGGCGATGAGCTGGCGGCCCACGGCGCACTGCCACGCCAGGAGCTGGCGCCCCAGCCCCCGACCGCGGTGCTCGGGGTGCACCCCGCCCCACAGCGACGCACGCACCGTGCTCACGTCACCGGGGCGGACGTCCACGAGGCCGAACGCCAGCAGCCGCCCGCCGTCGTCCTCGGCGGCCAGCGAGCGGTGCGCCGGGTCCTTCCACGACCCGGCCAGCAGCTCGTCGCGCAGGTCCTCCTCGGTGTACCGCTCCGCGGGGCGGTCAGCGGCCTCGACGGCCTGCACCAGGGCGTGCCAGCGCGGGAGGTCGTCCTCGCGCAGCGGCCGCCAGGTCACGCCCGGCGTGACCGGCTCGGGGACGTCGCTGGTGCTCACGCGCTCGCACGCTAGCCAGCCGAGGGCGACGGCGCACGCCGCTGGGCGTCCCCCCTCGTCAGCCCTCCAGGCGAGCGGGGTCCTCGACGCGCGTCGCCAGCCCCTGGCGCCTGCGGTGGAGCCAGGTGAAGAACCACAGCACCAGTCCGAGCGTGAGCAGCGCGGCGGCGATCTGGTACTGGGTGGCGTCGCGCGGCGTCAGCGGCGTGACGAGGTAGAGGCAGATCGCGGCCCCGAGCCACGGGAGGAACGTCGGGGTCTTGAAGTGCTGGTGCTCCACCCGGTCCCGGCGCAGCACGATGACCGCCACGTGGACGACGGTGAAGACCGCCAGCAGGAGCAGCGAGGTGGTGCCCCCGAGGTTCTTCACCACGGAGGAGTCGGGGTTGGCCGTCGCCAGCCACGACACGACGCTGATGAGGACCATCGACAGCGAGGTCGCGAAGAGCACCGCGGTCCAGGGCGTGCGCCGCCCGCGCAGCACACGCCCCAGGAAGCGCGGCAGCACGCCCTCGTGGGCCATGCCGTAGAGCAGCCGGGACGCCATGAGCATGTTGAGCAGGGCGGTGTTGGCCACGGCGAACATCGTCACGAGGGCGAAGATGCCGATCGGGAAGCCGGGGGCGCCCGCGGAGACCACCTGCAGCAGCGGGGTGTCCCCCTCGGAGAGCTGGTCCAGCGGGACCACGGCCACGGAGATGATCCCGACGAGCAGGTACAGCACCATGGCGGTGCCGAGCGCCGCGAACATCACCTTGGGGAAGGTGCGGGAGGGGTCGCGCGTCTCCTCGGCCATGTTGACCGAGTCCTCGAAGCCGATGAGCGCGAAGAACGCGAGGGCGGTGGCGGCGGTGACGGCGGTGAAGGCCGACTGGTCGTCGGGCAGCTGCAGCGACGCGGCCCGGGACAGGTCGCCCTGACCGCCGAGCAGCGCGTAGGCGCCCACGACCAGCACGATGAGCAGGCCGGTGAGCTCGACCAGGGTGAGGGCCACGTTGGTCTTCACGCTCTCCCCGACGCCCCGGAGGTTGATGGCCGCCACCAGCGCCATGAAGAGCAGCGCGACCACGGTGACCACGAGCGCCGACGGAGCCTCGACGCCGAAGAGCTTCATGGTGTTCGAGGAGAAGGCCCGCGACGCCGTCGACGCGGAGGTGATCCCCGAGCACATGACCGTGAAGGCGACCATGAAGGTCACCACGTGGACGCCGAAGGCCTTGTGCGTGTACAGCGCGGCACCCGCCGCCTGGGGGTACTTGGTGACCAGCTCGAGGTAGCTGGAGGCGGTGATCATCGCCACGCCGAAGGCGACGGCGAAGGGGATCCACACCGCCCCGCCGACCTCCGCGGCCACCTGGCCCGTGAGGGCGTAGATGCCCGTGCCGAGCACGTCACCGATGATGAACAGCAGCAGGAGCTTGGTGCCGAGCGCCCGCTTGAGCTCGGGGCGTCCCGTCTCCTCCTGCGCGGTCTGCGAGGCCGTCGTCGCCATCGCGACAGAGTGGCGCGGTGGTCCCGCGACCGCCAGGCGAGACCACCGGTCCGGCCGGACCGCAACCCAGACGTAACAGGCGGCCCCTCGGGCGGCCCGCCTCAGGCGTCGATGCGGTCGGCGTCCAGGCCGGAGGCGCCCTCCACGATGAAGTCCTTGCGGGGCGCGACGTCGTTGCCCATCAGCAGCTCGAAGACCCGCTCGGCCGCCGCGGCGTCGGCGATGCCCACGCGGCGCAGCGTGCGGTGGGCAGGGTCCATGGTGGTGCCGGCCAGCTGGTCGGCGTCCATCTCGCCCAGGCCCTTGTAGCGCTGGATGTCGGGCTTCCAGCGACGTCCCGCCTGCTTGAGCCGGGCCAGCGTGCCCTGCAGCTCAGCCTCGGAGTAGGTGTAGACGTACTCGTTCTTGGCCCGGCCGCTGCCGATGACCTCCACGCGGTGCAGCGGGGGCACGGCCGAGTACACCCGGCCGGCCTCCACCATCGGCCGCATGTACCGGAAGAACAGGGTCAGCAGCAGGGTGCGGATGTGGGCGCCGTCGACGTCGGCGTCGGCCATGAAGATGACCTTGCCGTAGCGGGCGGCCTCGAGGTCGAAGCTGCGCCCCGACCCGGCACCCACCACCTGGATGATCGCTGCGCACTCGGCGTTGCGCAGCATGTCCGCGATCGAGGCCTTCTGGACGTTGAGGATCTTGCCGCGGATCGGCAGCAGCGCCTGGAAGTCGCTGGAGCGCGCGAGCTTGGCGGTGCCCAGGGCGCTGTCGCCCTCGACGATGAACAGCTCGGACTTCTCCACGTCGTTGCTGCGGCAGTCGGCCAGCTTGGCGGGCAGCGTGGAGGTCTCCAGCGCCGTCTTCCGCCGCTGGGTCTCCTTGTGCTGGCGGGCGGTGACGCGGGCGCGGGACTCGGCCACCACCTTCTCCAGCAGCGTGGAGGTCTGGAGCTTGGTGCCCTTGGCGGGGCTCGCGAAGAGCGCCGCCACCTCCTTCTCCACGACCCTGGCCACGATGCCGCGCACCGCGGAGGTGCCCAGCACCTCCTTGGTCTGGCCCTCGAACTGCGGCTCCGCCAGGCGCACGGTGAGGACCGCCGTCATCCCGGCGGTGACGTCCTCCTTGGTGACCGGCTCCTCCTTGGCACCCACCTTGAGCTTGCGGGCGTTGTCGGTGATGGCCTTGCGCAGCGCCTTGAGCAGGGCGTTCTCGAAGCCGCCGACGTGGGTGCCCCCCTTGGGGGTGGAGATGATGTTGACGAAGCTGCGCAGCTCGGTGTCGTAGCCGGTGCCCCAGCGCAGCGCGACGTCGACGCCGCACTCGCGCTCCACCTCCTGGCTGACCATGTGCCCGCGCTCGTCGAGCATGGGCACGGTCTCCTTGAACCGGCCCTCGCCCTGGAGGCGCCAGGTGTCGGTGACCGGCGGGTCGGTGGCGAGGTGGTCGACGAACTCCGTGATGCCGCCGTCGTGGCGGAACACCTCCTCGTGGGGGGCGTCCTGCCCGGGGGTGCCCGTCAGACCGCGCTCGTCGCGGATCCTCAGCGTCAGGCCCGGGACCAGGAACGAGGTCTGGCGCGCCCGGGTGACGAGCTCGTCGTAGGAGAACGCCGCCTCCTTGAGGAAGATCGTCGGGTCAGACCAGTAGCGCACCCGGGTGCCGGTCCGCCCGCGCCGCACCTTCCCGGTGACCCGCAGCTCGGAGGCGTCCGTGAAGGGCGTGAAGGTGCTGGTGGGCGACGGCGACGGCGCCGACCCGGTCGACGGGTCGGCGAAGGTGCCGGGCTCTCCCCGGCGGAAGCTCATCGCGTGGGTCTGCCCGCCCCGGTCCACCTCGACGTCGAGGCGGGCCGACAGGGCGTTCACCACGCTGGCGCCCACGCCGTGCAGACCGCCGGAGGCCGTGTACGAGCCGCCGCCGAACTTGCCGCCGGCGTGCAGCTTGGTGAAGACCACCTCGACACCGGTCAGGCCGGTGCGGGGCTCGACGTCGACCGGGATGCCGCGCCCGTCGTCGCGGACCTCGACCGAGCCGTCGGCGTGCAGCACCACGTCGATGTGGGTGCAGTGCCCGGCCAGGGCCTCGTCGACGGAGTTGTCGATGACCTCCCACAGGCAGTGCATGAGGCCCCGGGAGTCGGTGGAGCCGATGTACATGCCGGGGCGCTTGCGGACCGCCTCCAGGCCCTCCAGCACCGACAGGTGGCGCGCGGTGTAGTCGCCACCACCAGCGGTCGGGGCGGGGCGCTGAGGGGTCGAGGTCACCCGAGGAGCCTAACGAGGGGCACCGACAGCGCGGTGCGCTTCGCCGAGGACCCTCCCGGGGTCCTGCCCGGTGCTCGCAGGACGGCGGCGCCGGATGCACCGATCCGGTTACGCGCACGGCGAAAGGGTTGCGTCCACCCGCCGGGAAGCACCGGGGCGTGGTTCGATGCTGAGACTGGTGGACGCCAGCCGGCGTCCACCACCGGTCCTGGCGCCAGCCCGGACCACGAGGCACTCGGAAGGGGCCACAGTGACCGCTGTCCTGACGACTCCGCCCATCACCGCTGCCGAGCGGTGCGACCGCTGTGGGGCGCAGGCCTACGTGCGCGTCCTCCTGGCCTCCGGCGGCGAGCTGCTCTTCTGCGCCCACCACGGGCGTGAGCACTCCGCCCGGCTCCGTGAGGTCGCGGCCGAGATCCACGACCAGTCCGACCGGCTCACCTCCTCCACCCCGGCCTCCGCGCCGGCCGAGGAGCGCTGAGCCCCACCCGCGCCCGAGGGCGTCGGCGGTGAGCGTGGTCACGCTCGTCGCCGGCGCCCTCGTCGTCGTGGGGCTGGCGGGCATCGTCCTGCCCGTCCTGCCCGGCAGCCTGCTCGTCGGCCTCGGCGTGCTCGTCTGGGCCGTCGCCCAGGGCACGCTCGGCGGCTGGCTGGTGTTCACCGCGGCCGCGGTGCTGCTCGCGTGCGGCTGGGCCACCTCCTACGTGTGGACCGGGCGCCGCCTGCTGGCCGCCGGGGTCCCCACCCGCTCGCTCGTCGTCGGGGCGCTGGCCGGTGTGGTGGGGATCTTCGTGATCCCCGTCGTCGGCCTCCTGGTCGGCTTCTGCGCGGGCCTGTACCTGGCCGAGGCGGCCCGCCTCGGCTTCGGGGCGCCGTCGTGGCGCTCCACGCAGCTGGCGCTGAAGACCGTGCTGCTCTCCATCGGCGTGGAGCTGGCGCTGGCGCTGGTAGCCGCCACCGTGTGGGTGGTCGCCGCCTGGAACGCCGCCACCTGACCCCGGTCGCGCCGCCGGACGGCGCTGACGACGGCGAAGCCCCCTCCCGCTGAGCGGGAGGGGGCTTCGCCGTGCGCGGGACGACCTCAGTCGAGGTAGTCGCGCAGGACCTGCGAGCGCGACGGGTGCCGCAGCTTGCTCATGGTCTTGGACTCGATCTGGCGGATCCGCTCGCGCGTGACGCCGTAGACCTTGCCGATCTCGTCCAGGGTCTTCGGCTGGCCGTCGGTGAGGCCGAAGCGCATGGAGACCACGCCCGCCTCGCGCTCGGACAGGGTGTCGAGCACCGAGTGCAGCTGCTCCTGCAGCAGCGTGAAGCTCACCGCGTCAGCGGGGACCACGGCCTCGGAGTCCTCGATGAGGTCACCGAACTCGCTGTCGCCGTCCTCGCCCAGCGGGGTGTGCAGGGAGATCGGCTCACGGCCGTACTTCTGGACCTCGACCACCTTCTCGGGGGTCATGTCCAGCTCCTTGGCCAGCTCCTCCGGGGTGGGCTCGCGGCCCAGGTCCTGGAGCATCTGGCGCTGCACGCGGGCGAGCTTGTTGATGACCTCGACCATGTGCACCGGGATGCGGATGGTGCGGGCCTGGTCGGCCATCGCGCGGGTGATCGCCTGGCGGATCCACCAGGTGGCGTACGTGGAGAACTTGTAGCCCTTGGTGTAGTCGAACTTCTCCACCGCGCGGATCAGACCGAGGTTGCCCTCCTGGATGAGGTCCAGGAAGAGCATGCCGCGACCGGTGTAGCGCTTGGCCAGCGACACCACGAGGCGCAGGTTGGCCTCGAGCAGGTGGTTCTTGGCGCGGCGGCCGTCGTGGGCGATCCACTGCAGCTCGCGCTTGTACGCCGGGTCGAGGGTCTCGTCGGAGGCGAGCTTCTCCTCGGCGAACAGGCCGGCCTCGATGCGCTCGGCGAGCTCGACCTCCTGCTCGGCGTTGAGGAGGGCGACCTTGCCGATCTGCTTGAGGTAGTCCTTGACCGGGTCGGCGGTGGCGCCGGCGGAGACGACCTGCTGGGCGGGAGCGTCGTCGTCGTCGGCGTCGGAGACCACGAAGCCGGTGTCGGAGTCGGCCTCGCTCTTGGCGGGGGCCGGAGCGGCCTCCTCCTCCTCGGCCTCGGTCTCGACGTCGGCAGCGGCCTCGGGCGTCTCGTCGGCGACCTCGATGGCGGCGTCCGCCTCCGCGTCCTCACCCACGAGCGCCTCGACGTCCTCGGGGTTCTCGTCCTCGGGGGCGTCGTCCTCGGGGGCGTCCTTGGAGGGAGCCGACTTCGCGGGGGCCTTGGCCGACTTGGCGACGGCGGGCTTCGCGGCGGCCTTGGCCTTGGGCTTGGCGGCGGCGCGGGGCTTGGGGGCGGCTGCGCCGTCCCCGTCGGCCTCCAGCGTCGCGGTGGCCGAGGCGGCGCGGCGGGAGGTGGCGGCGGCCACCGCGCGGGCCGGGCGGGGCTCCTCGCCCTCGTCAGCGGCCTGGGCGGCGGCGCGGGTGGTGGTGGGACGGGCGGCCGGGGCGGCGGGGCGGGCGCTCTTGGCGCGGGCGGGGCGCGCCGGCGCGGCGGGCTGCTCGACGACGACGGTGACCTCCGCCGCCTCCAGCGCACGCAGCACGGCCTTCATCCGCTTCATGGGCACCTGCGCGTCCTCGCAGGCGGTGCGCAGCGACGCGGCCTGGACCGAGCCGTTCGCGGTGCCCTCCCGCAGGAGCTCCTGCAGGCTGGGGTGGCTGAACTCCGGCGGGAGCGTGGGCGTGGAGACCGACGACACGGACTGCCTTTCGTCGACTGCGGATCTCGGACTGGGGGCGGTCGCACCGCCGTACAGGGTTCACAACGCCCGGGGTGCCGTCCTGCTTCCCGGGCCGACCCGGAACAGGGCATGCGTCGCCGAGGACCTTGGCAAGCATTGTGCCACGCCCGGGGCGTCCTGAGGACCCCCACCCCGCTCGGACCCGCGAACGCGCAGGACTGCGCCCGTTCGGACGCGGCAGGGCCCCGGCANNGCCGGGGCCCTGCCGCGTCGGGGGCGACCCGCCTCAGGACGCAGCGGGCTTCACGGTGATCACCGGGCAGGGCGCCTCCAGCAGGATGCGCGTGGCGTTGGCCCCCAGGATCAGCTTCCCGACGCTGGAGCGGCGGCGCAGGCCGATGACCACGAGCTCGGCGCCCTCCGCAGCGGTGATGACCTCCTCCGCGGCGTCGCGCAGCGGGCCCGGCGGCACCACCTCGTGCTCGACCTCGAGCGCGGCGAGCGCCGCGTCGAGCTCGGCGGCGGGCATCGGCTCTCGGCCGGTGTCGACCACGAGCAGGGACGTGCCCCGCAGGGTGGCCTCCTGCGCCGCTCGGGCCAGCGCGGCCCGTCCCTCGTCGGTCCCGGCGAAGCCCACGACGACCGCCATCGCACCCCCATCACTCCCCCGCCGCTGACGGGCAGCCGACGGACACGGCGCGTCTCGCCGTGGGGCGAACCTACCCACCCCCGGCGGGGCGGCGTGAACCAGCGCGCACCGGCGCACCACGACCGGGCTGCTCAGGAGCTGAAGAGCTCCGCCGCGACCTTGGCGATGGCGTCGCTCTCGATGAGGAAGCCGTCGTGCCCGTAGGGCGAGGCGACCACGTCAAGCTCCGCCCCGGGGACGCCGTCGGCCAGCTCCTGCGACAGCGAGACCGGGTACAGCCGGTCGGTGTCGACGGCGACCACGCGGGTGCGCGCCGTGACGCGCCCGAGCGCGGCCGCGGTGCCCCCGCGGCCGCGGCCGGCGTCGTGGCTGTTCATGGCCTCGGTGAGCACCACGTAGGAGCCGGCGTCGAACCGGCGGACCAGCTTGTCGGCGTGGTGCTGCAGGTAGGACTCCACCGCGAAGCGCCCGCCGCCGCCCAGCGGCTGCTCCCCCGGCTGGGCGGACCTCCCGAAGCGGGCGTCCAGCTCGGCGGCGGAGCGGTAGGTGGTGTGGGCCACCATCCGCGCCAGCCCGAGCCCGCGGTGGGGACCCTGGCCGGGGGCGGCGTCGTGGTAGTCCCCGCCGTTCCAGCCCGCGTCGGAGCGCACCGCCGCCAGCTGGGGGGCGCACCAGGCGATCTGGTCGGCGGTGGCCCGCGCGGTCGTGGCCACGGCGAGCAGCCGCTCCACGCGCTCGGGGTGGGTGACGGCGTGCTCGACGGCGCGCATGCCGCCCATCGAGCCGCCGACCACGGCCGCCCAGCGCCGCACCCCGAGAGCGTCCGCCAGCGCGACCTCCGCGGCCACCTGGTCGCGGATGGTGAGGTAGGGGAACCGGCTGCCCCACGGACGGCCGTCGGGCGCCGTCGAGGACGGGCCGGTGCTGCCCTGGCAGCCGCCGAGCACGTTCGGCGCGACGACGAACCAGCGGTCGGTGTCGATGGCCAGCCCGGGGCCGACCAGCTCCGACCACCAGCCGGGCGTGGGGTGCCCGGGCCCGGCCGCACCGACGACGTGGCTGTCGGCCGTCAGCGCGTGGCAGATGAGCACGGCGTTGTCGCGGGCGGCGCTCAGGCGCCCCCAGGTCTCGTAGGCGAGCCGCACCGCGGGCAGGGACCCTCCGGCCTCCAGCTCGAGCGGGCCGAGGTCGGCGAACAGGCGGTCGCCGACCGGGTCCCCCTCGCGCCAGCCTCCGCTGACCGGCAGCGGCTGCGGCGCGGGGCGCGCAGCCGGGCCGGTGGCGGTGGGGCCCTGCCCGCGGGCGGCGCCGCTCATGCGCCCTTCGCGGCGGTGAAGCCGGCCTCGAGGTCCGCGATGATGTCCTCGATCCCCTCGAGCCCGACGGCCAGCCGCACGAGCCCGGGGGTGACCCCGGCGACGCGCTGCTGCTCCTCGGACAGCTGGCTGTGGGTGGTCGAGGCCGGGTGGATCACCAGGCTGCGGACGTCACCGATGTTGGCGACGTGGCTGTGCAGCGACAGCCCCTCCACGAAGCGGCGCCCGGCCTCGGCGCCGCCGTCGACCTCGAAGGCCACCACGGCGCCGACGCCCCGGGGCAGGAGCCGCTGCGCGCGCTCGTACCAGGGGCTGGAGGGCAGCCCGGCGTAGGAGACCGAGAGCACCTCGGGGCGCTGCTCGAGCCACTGCGCCACGCGGGTGGCGTTGGAGACGTGCCGCTCGATGCGCAGGCTGAGGGTCTCCAGGCCCTGGGCGATGAGGAAGCTGTTGAACGGGGCCAGGGAGGCGCCGAGGTCGCGCAGCAGCTGCACGCGGGCCTTGAGGATGTAGGACAGGTTGGCGCCGAGGGCGCTGCCCACGCCGAGGTCGCGGGCGAAGACGAGGCCGTTGTAGCTGTCGTCGGGGGTGGTGAAGCCCGGGAACCTGTCGCCCTGGCCGTAGTCGAAGCGCCCGCCGTCCACGATGATCCCCGCGATGGCGGTGCCGTGGCCGCCGAGGTACTTGGTGGCCGAGTGCACGACGACGTCGGCGCCGTGCTCCAGCGGGCGCAGCAGGTAGGGGGTGGCCACGGTGTTGTCGACGACGAGCGGCACGCCCACCTCGTGCGCGACCCCCGAGACGCCCGCGATGTCGAGCACGTGGGAGCGGGGGTTGGACACCGTCTCCGCGAAGAACGCCTTCGTGCGGTCGGTCGACGCGGCCCGCCAGGCGTCGAGGTCGTCGGGGTCGTCCACGAAGGTGACCTGCACGCCCAGCTTGGGCAGGCTGCGCCGCAGCAGGTTGTAGGTGCCCCCGTAGAGGGCTGCGCTGGCCACCACGTGGTCACCGGCCTCGGCGACGTTCAGCAGGGCGAGGGTCTCGGCGGCCTGCCCCGAGGAGACCGCGAGGGCGCCCACGCCGCCCTCGAGGGCGTTGACGCGCTGCTCCACCACGTCCGTGGTGGGGTTCATGATGCGCGTGTAGATGTTGCCGAACTTCTTGAGGGCGAACAGGTCCGCGGCGTCCGCGGCGTCGTCGAAGACGTAGGACGTGGTGGAGTAGATCGGCAGCGCCCGGGCGCCGGTGGCGGCGTCGGCCGTCTGGCCGGCGTGGATCTGCTTCGTCTCGAAGGACCAGCCGTCGTTCACAGGAGTCTCCCCTGACCTCGGGGCCAGGGCGCGACGGGCTGGCGCCCGCCGGGCCCGTGGCCCGCGCTTGCCGCTGCCCCGGACGGGGAGCGGCCAGGTCATCACCCGGGGCACCCCACCGCGGGCGGGGGTTGCCGGCCAGCGAGCCGGGGCTTGGCGCTGGCGCTCATGACCTGCTCGGAGGATAGGCAGCGCCACGGCGGCACTCCACCGCGTCTCACCATCTGGACGCCTCGACCACCCCCTCAGCCCTGTCCGGCGGCGTCCGCCGAGACCGGGCTGGCGGCCGGAGCGCCCTGTCCGCGCGCCGGCGGGGGCAGCCCGACGCCCACGGCCTGCAGCACCAGGGCCGACAGCGAGTGCTGCGGGTCCAGCTCCAGCGCCGCCTCGGCCCAGACGCCGGCCGCCGGGGCGGACCCCGAGCACCAGGCGACGTAGGCGGCGCAGCCGGTGGCGGCGGCTCGCCACGGCCGCGGAGCCCGCCGGGCCAGCTGCTGCAGCACGGCCAGCGCGGCGTCGGGGTCGACCTCGCGCGCAGCACTGCGAGCCGGCACCGGCGCCAGCTCGGGCAGGGCTCCCGGCACCGCAGCGGCGAGCAGCTGGTCGCGCAGGGGCAGCCGCCGCAGGCCGTCGAGGAGCTCGGCGGCGTCGCGCGCCGCCAGCCGCAGACCCGCACCGGGGGCGGCGCCCTCGGCGCCGACCACCCGGCGCCAGGACCGGCGCACGTCCCTGCCGGCCGGTGGACGGCGCTGCGCGAGCGCGGCCAGGGCCTCGGCGACGGCGGGCTCGCCGAGGTCCTCGGGTCCCCCCGGGCCTCCTGGACCTCCCGGGCCTCCCGCGGCCACGGCGGAGCGCAGCCCGCGCTCCCAGCCCTCGCGGTCGGCGGGCAGCACGCGCCCGGCGAGCACCATCTCGGCGGCGACCTGCGTGGCGCCGAGGCGGTCCAGCGGCAGCCCGTCCGGCGGGCAGCACGGGAGGTCGCAGGAGTAGGAGTGCAGCCGACCGCGGTGGAGGAGCCACGGTTCCGGCTCGACGCCGGCGCGCACCAGGGCGGCGCAGACGCGCTCGGCCCGGTCGGACGCGGGGAGGTCCAGCAGCCCGGTCAGCGCCGACGCGGCGCGGGCGGTCGCGGGCTCCGGCCCGCCGTCCCTCGGGCTCGGCACCAGCGCGAGCCCGCGGCGCGGCCACCGCGCAGCGCCCGGCGCTGCGCCGTCGTCCGTGACGACGGCGACGAAGCACCGCCCGGCGCCGTCGGCGACCACGTGGCGGACCAGGGCGTCGACCACCTCGGGGTGGTCCGCCGCGGCCAGGTCCACCCTGCCGACCACGCCGGTGCGCCACCGCGGCGGCCGCAGCGAGACCAGCAGCAGGCTCTCGCGGGGGCGGAAGCCGAGGCTGTGCTCGGCGAGGGAGAGCACCTCGAAGGGGCTGCTGCTCCTGATGACGCTGGTCCTGGGCTGCTCCACGGGTCCACGCTGGCGGGACCGGCCAGCCGGGCGCTGCCCGCGCGGACGGGGTGTGGACAGCGCCGCCCGCGCGCCCCCGCCGGGCCCGCCTGTGGGCGGACGACGAGCGGCGGACCGCGCAGCCTCAGGCGACGACGTCGCCGGGGACCACGTCCGGGCGCCCGCGGCGGCCGCGCCCACCCGTCCGCGACGACCCGCTGGCGCGCTGGCCCGCCTCCCAGGCGAGGAAGGCCTGCCCCTCGGACAGCACCGCTCCGGCGAGCCACGCGAGGACCGCGGCGTCGTCGGCCAGGCCCACCGGGCCGAGCAGGCCCTCCGGCAGCAGGTCGGCCGGGGAGACGACGTAGGCGGCCGAGGCCGCCATGAGCAGCAGGCGGCCGCGCGAGCACCCGGTGTACCGCCCGCTGACCACCGCCGGCACCAGGCGGGGCAGGCTCCCCAGCACCGCGGAGGTGCGGGGCGCACCGCGACGGCGCCCGAGGCGCACCGCCGTCCACAGGGCGCGCGCCGCGCCGGGGGCGCTGCGCGCGCGGCCGGGCTGCGGGCTCACCGGCCCGATCCTCCCGTGACCTCTCCCGCCGCGCCGCGGCGCAGCGGGAAGGCGGAGCGGGCGGCCTTCGCCGTGCGGCGCAGCGCGTAGGCGTCGAGGCCGGCGCCCAGCACGCCTCCCGCCAGCGGCAGGCCGCGACCCAGGCGCGACAGGCCGGAGCGGCCCAGGCGGGACAGGAGCTGGAAGCCGATGGCCTTGTTGAGCACCGCCAGGCCCGGGCCGGCCAGCTGCTTGCGCGCGAGCCGGGTGACCAGGCCGCCGGGGCCGGCGAGCCCGAACTTCGACAGCAGCGCGCCGCCGTCCTCGTCGGCGAGGACGAGCAGCACCGCGGAGCGGACCTCCTCGGAGGACAGGTCGTAGCCGCGCAGCGCCGCCGTGCCCGCCACCGTGCGGGTGGCGATGACGTAGTAGCCGAGCAGGTTGGCCGGCAGCGCCACGGGGAGGGTCACGAAGCCGCCCAGCCCGGTGACGAAGCCGCCGACGGCCGCCGAGCGCGTCGAGGAGGAGACCAGCGCGTCGATGGCGTCCTCGACGTCGGAGTGCTTGCGGCGGGCCGCAGCCGCGGCGTCGGCAGCGGGTGCCAGCGGGCCGGCGCCGTCGATGCCGAGGTCCACCAGGCGGCGCACCAGCTGCGTGGCGGCCTGCGACAGCCGGCCCCCGTCGTCGTGCTGGGCCTTCTCGAGGGCCTGGTCGGCGGCGGAGTCGTCGGCCTTGGAGCGGCGCAGGAGAGGCATGCCCTAACGGTAGGCCCGGTGCTGGGGCCACGGCGCGTCGAGCGGGCGCAGCTCCGACCAGCCGCGCTCGCGCGCCGCCCAGGCGGCCAGCACGCCCGCCACGAGGCTCGGGCTGTTGAGGTCTCCCGCCAGCACGGCGTCGCGGGCGGCCTCCAGCGGCACCCAGGTGGAGACCATGCCGGCCTCCTCGGCCTCGCGGTGGTGGCGCTCGGCCTCGGGCACCGGGGAGAGGTCCCGCGCGAGGAAGAGCCGGAAGGCCTCGTCGGAGCCGCCCGGGGACAGGAACCAGTCGAGCAGCACGTGGTAGGTGCCGGCGCGCAGGTCGGCCTCCTCCGCCAGCTCGCGGGCGGCGGCCAGGTGCGGCGGCTCCCCCGCCACGTCGAGCAGCCCCGCCGGCAGCTCCCACAGGAGGTGCTCGACGGGGTGGCGGTACTGGCGGACGAGGAGGATGCGCTCGTCGTCGTCGAGGGCCAGCACCCCGACGGCCCCGGGGTGGCGCAGCAGCTCCCGCGTCACCGTGCCGGCGCCGAGGGCCCCGCCCGCGACGCCCTCCAGGTCGACGACGTCGCGGACGAGGTCCCAGACGTACCCGCGGTGCAGCACCTCGCTGGTGCGCGGCGCGGCGGTCACCAGCTCGTCGCGGGGGGCGCCGAAGGCCCCGGCGGTGGCGCTGGCGGGCAGACCGCCCCCAGCGCCACCGGTGCCAGCGGCAGGGGTCACGCGGTGACCTCGAGCAGCCGCTCGGAGGCCTGGCGCGCCAGCGCCGCCGCCACGAGCCCCTGGAACAGCGGGTGGGCGCGGTCGGGGCGGGAGCGGAACTCCGGGTGCGCCTGCGTGCCCACGTAGTACGGGTGGACGTCGCGCGGCAGCTCGACGTACTCGACCAGGCCGCGGTCGGGCGAGGTGCCGGAGAACACCAGGCCGGCCTCCTCCAGGCGCCCGCGGTAGGAGTTGTTGACCTCGTAGCGGTGGCGGTGGCGCTCGGAGACCTGGGTGGAGCCGTAGGCCTCGGCCACCACGGAGCCCTCGGCGAGGACGGCGGGGTACAGGCCGAGGCGCATCGTCCCGCCGAGGTCGCCGTCGCCGGAGACGATGTGCTCCTGCTCCGCCATCGTCGCGATCACCGGGTCGGGGGTCCCGGGGTCGAACTCGGTGCTGCTGGCGCCGTCGATCCCGGCGACGTGACGCGCGTGCTCGATGACCATGCACTGCAGGCCCAGGCACAGGCCCAGGGTCGGCACCTGGTTCTCGCGGGCCCACTTCAGCGCGCCCAGCTTCCCCTCGATGCCGCGCACCCCGAAGCCACCGGGCACGCAGATCGCGTCCACCCCGGACAGCTCCCGGCGGGCGCCCTCGGGCGTGGTGCAGGTGTCCGAGGCCACCCAGCGCAGCTGGATCCGCGCGTCGCAGGCGATGCCGCCGGCGCGGATGGCCTCGGTGACCGACAGGTAGGCGTCGGGCAGGTCGATGTACTTGCCGACCAGCGCCAGCACCACGGTGTGGGCGGGGCGGTGCACGCGGCGCAGCAGCTCGTCCCACGCGGTCCAGTCGACGTCGCGGAACGGCAGGTCCAGGCGGCGGACGGCGTACGCGTCCAGCCCCTCGCCGTGGAGCACCTTGGGGATGTCGTAGATCGAGGCGGCGTCCACGGCGTTGACCACGGCGTCCTCGTCGACGTCGCACATCGCGGCGATCTTGCGCTTGACGGACTCCGGCACGGTGCGGTCCGAGCGCAGCACGATGGCGTCCGGCTGGATGCCGATGCTGCGCAGCGAGGCCACCGAGTGCTGGGTCGGCTTGGTCTTCAGCTCACCGGAGGGGCCGAGGTAGGGCACCAGGGAGACGTGCACGAAGAAGCAGTTGTCACGCCCGATCCGCTGGCGCACCTGGCGAGCGGCCTCGAGGAACGGCAGCGACTCGATGTCGCCGACCGTGCCGCCGACCTCGGTGATGATGACGTCGGGCGCCGGCTCGCCGTCGGGCCCGGGCACCGCCTGGGCGCGCATGCGCTCGACGATCTCGTCGGTGATGTGCGGGATCACCTGCACGGTGTGCCCGAGGAACTCCCCGCGCCGCTCCTTGGCGATCACCGTGGAGTAGATCTGGCCGGTGGTGACGTTGGCCGCGGCGTCCAGGTCCACCCCGAGGAACCGCTCGTAGTGGCCGATGTCGAGGTCGGTCTCGGCGCCGTCGTCAGTGACGAAGACCTCACCGTGCTCGAACGGGTTCATGGTGCCCGGGTCGACGTTGAGGTACGGGTCGAGCTTCTGCATCGAGACCCGCAGCCCGCGACCGCGGAGGAGGTGGCCGAGGCTCGACGCCGTCAGACCCTTTCCGAGGGAGGACGCCACGCCCCCGGTCACGAAGATGTGCCGGGTGGTACCCCCGCGCTGACCCTGTGTTCCGCGTTTCGCCACGGGCTGCCAGCCTACCAGCGGACCCGGCCCCTCCCGGGGCCGCTGCTGCGCGGTCACGCGCACGGGCGCACCCGGCGCGCGGCGCCGGGGCGCTCCTCAGCGCTCCTTGGCAGCCGCCACCAGCAGCTCCTCGGCGTGGGCGCGCGCCGAGCCGGACTCCTCCTGGCCGGCCAGCATGCGCGCCAGCTCCACCACGCGCTCCTCGCCGTCCAGCGCGGTGACGCCGCTGACGGTCACCTGCCCGTCCACGGCCTTGGCGACCCGCAGGTGCTGGTCGGCCCAGGCCGCCACCTGGGGCAGGTGGGTCACGACGACGACCTGCCGGTCGCGCGCGAGCCGCGCCAGGCGCCGCCCGATGCCCACCGCCGCCTTGCCGCCCACCCCGGCGTCGACCTCGTCGAAGACGAACGTCGGCACCACGTCGCTGGCGGCCAGCACCAGCTCCAGCGCCAGCATGATCCGCGACAGCTCACCACCGGAGGCGCCCTTGGCCAGGGGCCGCTCCGCCTGGCCGGGCGAGGGCCGCAGCAGCAGGGCCACGTCGTCGGCGCCGGAGGCGCCGAGCCCCGGCAGCTGCTCGCGGTCGCCCGCAGACGGCGCCGCGGGCGACACCTGCACCATCAGCTGCGCGTGCGGCATGGCCAGCCCGGGCAGCTCGGCGGTGGCCAGCTCCCCCAGGCGCTCGGCCGCCGCCGACCGCGCCGCCGTGACCTCGGCGGCCAGGTCGAGCAGCTGGGCCACGAGCACCTCCCGCTCGGCGCGCAGGTCGGCCGTGCGGTCGCCGTCGCCGTCCAGCTCCAGCAGGCGCGGGGAGGCCCGCTCCGCCCAGGCCAGCACCGCGTCGACGCCCGTCGGCGCGTCGTCGTCCAGCGCCGACCTGTCGGCGGTGGCAGCCGGCAGCGCCCGGACCAGCGCGGTCAGCTGGGCGCGCCGGTCCTGCACCGACGCCAGGCGCACCGGGTCGACGTCGACGGCCTCCGCCGCGGAGGCGAGCTCCGCCGCGGCGTCGGCGACGAGGTAGCCCACCTCGGCCAGCTGGTCGGCCAGCGACCCCAGGTGCGGGTCGTGCTCGCGCACCGCCTCGAGGGGCCGGCGCGCGGCCTCGATGAGCGAGGCGGCGTCGGGGGCGTCCTCGGCGAGCGGGTCGCCGGTGAGGGCGGCGTGCGCGAGGGCGGCGGCGGCGCGCAGCTCCTCGGCGTGGTCGAGCCGGTCGGCCTCGGCCGCGAGCGCGCGGTCCTCCCCGGGCTGCGGGGCCACCGCCTCCACCTGGTCGAGCCCGGCCCGCAGCAGCTCGGCCTCGGCGGCGCGGTCGCGGGCGGTGGCCACGATCTCGGCGAGCTCGGCGTCCAGGGCTCCCAGGCGCCGCCAGGCCGCGGAGTAGCGCTCCAGCGGCTCGGCCACCGCGGCGCCGGCGAACCTGTCCAGCGCCTGGCGCTGGCGCGCCGGGGAGCGCAGCAGCACCTGCTCGGACTGGCCGTGGACGGCCACCAGGTCGTCGGCGAGCTCGGAGAGCACCGCCACCGGCACCGAGCGGCCACCCGCGTGGGCGCGGCCCCGGCCGGAGGCGGAGACGCTGCGCGCCACGATCAGCACGTCGTCGTCGAGCTCGGCGCCGGCCTCCTCGGCCCGCCGGGCCGCGCGGCTGCCCGGCGCCACCACGAAGCGGCCCTCCACCACGGCGGATTCCGCGCCGCGGCGCACGGAGCCGGCGTCGGCGCGGGCCCCCAGCAGCAGGCCCAGCCCCGTGACGAGCATGGTCTTGCCGGCGCCGGTCTCCCCCGTGATGACCGTGAAGCCGCCGGACAGCTCCAGCGTGGCGTCGGTGATGACGCCGAGGGAACGGATCCGCACCTCCTCGAGCACGGCCCTCACCCGATCCCGCGGGGCGGGGCGGGTCGGCGCGTGGAGGAGTGGCCGGCCCCGCCCACCCCGCGGTGGCCCGGCCGGCCGGCGTGGTCGTCGGTGCTGCCGTCGTCCGGTCCGCGCCACCCGCCCACGGCCAGGCCGAACTTGGCCACCAGGCGGTCGGTGAACGGGCCGGTGCTGATGTGGGCCAGGCGCACGGGCTCCGGCCCGCGGCGCACCTCGATGCGCGCGCCGGGGTGCACCGGCACCGCCCGGCGGCCGTCGCACCACACCACGCCGTCGGTCTGGTTGCGCTCGAGCACCTCCACGGCCATCACCGAGTCGGGGCTGACCACCAGCGGGCGCGCGAACAGGGCGTGCGCGGAGATCGGCACCATGAGCAGCGCCTGCACACCGGGCCAGACCACGGGGCCGCCGGCCGAGAAGGCGTAGGCGGTGGAGCCGGTGGGCGTGGCCATGACCACGCCGTCGCAGCCGTAGGTGGACACCGGGCGCCCGTCCACCTCGGTGACCAGCTCCAGGACGCGCTCGCGCGCGCCCTTCTCCACGCTGACGTCGTTCAAGGCCCAGGAGGTGGCGCGCACCACGCCGCCCTCGACGATGTCGACCTGCAGCGTGAGCCGCTCCTCCACGCCGTAGTCCCGTGCGGCGACGTGGTCGACGGTGCTCTGCAGCGCGTCGCGCTCGATCTCGGCGAGGAAGCCGACGCGGCCGAGGTTCACCCCGAGCAGCGGGACGCCCGTCCCGTGCACCAGCTCCGCGCCGCGCAGCACCGTGCCGTCACCGCCGACGACGACGACGAGCTCGAGGCCGTCGAGGTTCCCCGGCTGCACCCGGCGCACGTCGGTGCAGTCGGGGATGTCAGCGGCCTCGTCGTCGAGCAGCACCGGCTCGATCCCGGCGGCGTCGAGCAGGGCGACCAGCTGGCGCGCCGCGTCGACGGCGTCCTGGCGCCCGGTGTGGGTGAGCACGAGCACGCGCCTCACGGCGTTCCTCCCGGTCCCTCGGCGACGGCGGTGGCCACGAGCTGCTCGACCTCCTCGGCCGGCAGCGGCTCCCCGCCGCGCAGGTGCACGAAGTACTCCACGTTGCCGCTGGGCCCGGGGAGCGGGCTGGCCGCGCAGGCCAGCAGCCGCAGCCCCAGCTCGGCGGCGGCGGCGACCACCTCCCGGACGGCGGCCGCGCGCAGCGCGGGGTCCCGCACCACGCCCCCCGACCCGAGGCGCTCGCGGCCCACCTCGAACTGCGGCTTGACCATGAGCAGCAGGTCGGCGCCCGGCGCGGCCGAGCGGACCAGCGCCGGCAGCACGAGGCGCAGCGAGATGAAGGACAGGTCGGCCACCACCAGCTCCGGCGCGGGGGCGACCTGCTCGGCGGTCAGCTCCCGGACGTTGGTGCGGTCCAGCACCTCGACGCGCTCGTCGGTGCGCAGCCGCCACAGCAGCTGGCCGTAGCCGACGTCGACCGCGACGACGGACGCGGCGCCGGCGCGCAGCAGCACGTCGGTGAACCCGCCGGTGGAGGCACCGGCGTCCAGGCAGCGCCGGCCCTCGACGGGCACGCCGGTGGCCTCCAGGGCTCCCAGCAGCTTGTGCGCGCCGCGGCTGGCCCAGCCGGCGTCGTCGGCGTCCTCCCTGACGACGACGGCGGCGCTGGCCTCCACCTGCGTGGCGGGCTTGGACGCGACGGCCCCGCCGACGGTCACACGACCGGCGGCCACCAGCTCGCCGGCGTGCTCGCGCGAACGGGCCAGGCCCCGCCGCACCAGCTCGGCGTCGAGGCGCTGGCGTCGCGCCACCGGGCTCACGGCGCGCTCACGGGGTGCTCACGAGGTGGTCACCCGGCGTCGGCCAGGCGCGCGCGCAGCGCCTCGTGCGCCCCCTCGAGCGCGCGCGACGCGGCGAGCGGGTCGGCACCGGGGGCCGCCGCGGCCGCGCGCAGCGAGGCGAGAGCGGCGTCGACGGCGGCGTCCCCGGTGCGGGGCAGCTCGACGGCCGGAGCCGCGCAGTCCGGCGCGGTCTCGGCGGAGGGAGCGGTCACGGCCGCCCGCCGCTGTTCTGCCCGTCGTCCGCTCCGGCGCCGGTCCCGGGAGCGGGCGCAGCGCCCGTGCCGGCGGCCTCGTCCGCGGCCTCGTCCGCGGCCCTGTCGGCGGCCTGGGGGCTGGTCGTCCTGCGGGGCCGGCGCACCGGGGTCACCGTCGACGGCGCCGCCGGTGCCTCCTGCGCGGCCTCGCCGCTCGCGGCGGCGTCAGTGCGGGCCTGGGCGGCGCTCGGGCGGCGCCGCGCCGTGGCCCGACCGGAGGGACGGCGCGCCGGCGCAGCCTCCCCGGCCGCTGCAGCCGTCGTCGTCGTGCTCTCCGGCTCGGCGGGCGACGGAGCGTCGGGGACCGTGGGCGGGCCGGCGGGCGCCGCCGGGCGGGTCGAGTGGGGCGCACCGGCGGGCGGGCGTGCGCCGACGCCGCTGCGGGACGTGGCGCGGGTGCGGGCGGCGGAGGGCCTGCGGGCGGGACGGGACGGGGCGTCGGCGCTGCCGTTCTGCGAGGACGACGACGGAGCCCCGCCCTGGGTGGCGCCTTCGAGGGCGGCGACGCGGCGCTGCAGCCTGTCGACGGAGCGCTTGAGGGCGGCCACCTCCTCGGCGCTGGCCAGGCCGACGGCGACACCGGCGCGCTCGACCTCGCTGCGCACCGCTTCGCGCACCGCCTCGAGCAGGCGCGCCCGGGCGATGGCGGAGAGGTCGTTCGCCGCCTGCGCGTAGCCGCGCAGTCCCTCGAAGGTCATGGCTCCCCTCCCGTGCACCCAGCTGGTGGGCCCTGGTCGGCGCTGGTGCGCCGTCCTCACGCTACCCGGCAGACGCGGTGGTCAGCCCGACGGCTGCTCCCTGCGGCAGCGGACGCTGAGGTCGGCCAGGGCTGCGGCGAGGGCGGGCTCGACCGCCAGCTCCCCGGTGGTGCCCGCACCGGACCCGCTGGAGGCCCAGGCGGCGGCGCAGGCGGCGCGCAGCAGGTCCATGAGGTCCTCCAGGGGCGCGCCAGGGCCGGGTGAGCCGTCGGCGCCGTCGATCCGGGCGCCGGCGAGCCGAACCCGGGCACGGCCGCAGGTCGCGCCGCCCTCCACCGTCCGGGCAGGACTCGGGGCGGGGGCGTGCAGGGCGCCGAGGTCGGGCAGGACGAGGTCGGGCCGCTGTCCCTTGGGGGCGGCGAGCAGGGCCAGGGCGCTGGTGAGGCCGGTGAGGACGAGCGCCCCCGTCATGCCGGAGTTGACCGCGCCCGCGACGTCGGTGTCCAGGCGGTCGCCGACGACGAGGGGGTGGTGGGCGCCGGCGCGCTGCGCCGCCGCGTGGAACAGGGTCGGCTGCGGCTTGCCCGCGACGAGGGGGTCGACGTCGACGGCGTTGCGCACCGCTCCCACGAGGGAGCCGTTGCCGGGGGCCGGCCCGCGCTCGGTGGGCAGCGTGAGGTCGGTGTTGGTGGCCACCCACAGGGCGCCGCCCCGGATCGCGGCGGCGGCGTCGGCGAGGTCGCTCCACCCCAGCTGCCGGCCGAACCCCTGCACGACGGCGGCGGGCTGGTCGTCGGGGCCGACGGGTTCGAGGCCCGCCTCGAGCAGCGCCGCACGGACTCCGGGGCCGCCCACGGGCAGCACGCGCGCTCCCGCGCCGAGCCGCTCCAGCACCAGCTGCGCGGCCGCCTGCGAGGAGGAGGTCACCTCCTCGTCGCGCGCGGCGATGCCGAGCCGTCGCAGGTGGCCGGCGACCTCCTGGGGCGTGCGCGAGGCGTTGTTCGTGGCGTACCCGATCGCGCGCCCGTCGTCGTAGGCGCGGCCGATGGCGTCCACGGCACCGGGGACGGCGTCCTCGCCGACGTAGACGACGCCGTCGAGATCGAAGAGCAGCAGGTCGTGCACCTCGGCCAGCGTGGACGGGGTGGGGTCGGTGCTCTCAGCCACCGGTGGCCTCCTTGCGGGCGCGCAGCGTCGCCCGGACCTGGGTGAGGGAGTCCCGGTACTCGGGACGGTCGGGACGCATGGCGACGGCCAGCGCCAGCTGCTCGGCGGCCTCGGGGAACCGGTCCAGGCGGGACAGGCTCAGCCCGAGGCCGAAGCGGGCGTAGTCGGAGTCGGGCGCGGTCTCGACGAGGGCGGCGAAGGTGGTCGCCGCCTCTCCCACGCGGCCGGCGTCGAACTGGGCGCGCGCCAGCGCCTCGAGCACGCTCGCGGAGCCGGGTTGGTCGCGGTTGGCGCGCTCCAGGAGCACGGCCGCCGCCTCGGCGTCTCCGCTGTCGAGCAGCGCCAGTCCGCGCTGCAGCCACTCGTACGCACCGCCGCTGGGGGCTCCCGGGTCGCTGGACACCCGGCGACGGTACGACGAGAGCCCCGCGGACGGCGCCGCGGGGCTCTCGATCGAACTCAGCTGCGAGGCTCGGAGTCCTCGGAGTCCTCGGCGTCCTCGGCGTCCTCGGCGTCCTCGGCGTCCTCGGCGTCCTCGGCGTCCTCGGCGTCCTCGGCGTCCTCGGCGTCCTCGGCGTCCTCGGCGTCCTCGGCGTCCTCGGCGTCCTCGGCGTCCTCGAGGAGGTCGTACACGACGACGTCGTCCTGCTCGTCCGGGTCGTCACCGGACAGGCGGTCGGCGGCACCGGTCTCCCCGGTGGTGTCGGCCGCCGCGGCCCGCTGCAGCCACGTCTGCGCCTCGCTGTGGCGGCCGGCCGCCTCCAGGGCGTCCGCGTAGGCGGACAGCAGTCGGGCGCGCCACGGCTCGCGGCCCTTGCCCTCCAGCTCCGGTCCCTGCAGGGACACCACCGCCGCTTCGGCCTGGCCGAGGTCCTGCCGGGCACCCGCCGCGACGATCCGCATCTCGATGCGGCCCGCCAGGTCGAGCCGCGCGGCCTCGGGGGTCGCGGCGAGGTCGAGTGCGCGCTCGGGGCGCCCCAGGCCGCGCTCGCAGTCGGCGAGCACGGGCAGGTGCACGTCCGAGCCGGTGAGGCGCCGGGCGGTGCGCAGCTCGCGGAGGGCGTCCTCGAAGCGGCCGGCGGCGTAGGCGGCGAGGCCCGCTGCCTCGCGCACCGACCCGATGCGGCCGGCGCGGCGCGCGGCGGCCGCCGCGTGGGCGTAGGCGGCCTCGGGGTCGCTGTCGAGGAGCCGGCCGGCGGCCACCAGGTGCCGCGAGACGACCACGGCCGTGTCCTTGGACAGCGTCAGCAGGTCCGAGCGCACCTCGCGGTCGAGCTCGGTCCCCGTGATCGTGTCGGGCAGACGCGGCTCGTCGCGGTGCGCGGGACCCCGGCGGGAGGTGGACGGAGCGGTGCGGTCCCTGTCCCACGGGCGTGCAGCGCTCGAGGGGCGGCCCTGGCCGCCGGGTCGTCCGGCGCCGCCGTCACGGCCAGCGAGACGCCCACCGCCGGCGGCGCCCCCGCGAGCAGGACCACCAGTGCGCGACGGCGCACCCCCGCGGGCGGAACCGCCGCCCCACGAGGAGGGACCGGAGCGAGCGGGCGCACCGCTGCGCGGGGCTCCGTACCCGCCGGCGCGCGGAGCGGACCGGTCCCCCGTCCCCGGGCCGCCGGGCCGACCTCCGGCCCGACCACCGGTGGTCTCCTGCGACCCTCCGCGGAACGTGCGTCCCGCTCCAGCACCCCGGGCATCGGACCGCTGCGGCCGCTCAGAGCCCTGGAACCGAGAGCCACCGCTCTGGGGGCGCTCACCGTCGCGGGAGCGGAAGGGCCTGCCGCCACCGCTCTGACGGTCACCACCGCGATCAGCCCCACGGTCAGCCCCACGGTCGTCACGCGCGGGCCGGGGACCGCGGTCGGTCCACGACGGACGCTCGCCCCGCGGGGCGCCACCGCTGCGGCCACCGCCGTACCCGCTGCCACCCGTAGGACGTCCCGCCCCACGAGACGTCCCACCGCGCGGAGCGCCTCCTGGCGCTCCACTGGAGCGGCCGGCGCCAGCACCGCCGCGCGGGGAAGACGTCCCGCGGTCCCCCGAGCGAGAACCGCTCGAGCGCGGGGTCGACGTCCTGTCGTTCCGGCGCTGCTCGTCGTCCTGCACGGGTCCTCCTCGGTTCAGTGGGTGCTCTGGGGCAACGCATCGAGGGGAGTCGTCTACTG
>NZ_VDMJ01000069.1 GCF_006335115.1 Streptomyces sp. NP160 | reverse complement strand
CGCCAGCGCCGTGCGAGCCCTCACGCAGCACGCGGAGACCACCGGCGCCGTCCCGGTGGGCACCGCCGCCGCGCTGTCCGGCGTCCTGCGCATGCCTGCCCCGCCGCTGGCCCCCGGCCCCGACCCCGACCCCGTCCGCCGGCTGCTGGTCAAGGCCCACCCCGACGCCCGCCCCCTGGCCGTGCACCCGGCCGTGTGGACCCGCTTCTGCGCCCACGTCCACCTCCTCGCACTCACCGGGGAGCGCGAGGACGTCATGGCCACACTGCGCCTGGCCGACGTCACGACCTCACACGGAACCACCGCGACTGAAACTCACACGACCACTCACACGACCACTCACACAACCACTCACACCGCCACTCACACGACCCCTGCCGTCACCTCACACGGCACACCAGCGCCTCCTCACATCGATCCGGTCAGTGGTTCTCACATCGACGGGGACGCGGTCACTCCCCCGCTGTTCGCTGAGAGCACCACCGGCGGAGCAGGCGCCTCGCGTGCCGGAGCGCATGACGCCGGTGCTGACGGCGCGGACGGTGCTGACGGCGCTGACGGCGACGTCGTCCTGGCCCCCGGCGCCACCGACGCCGGTGACGGCTGGCCCCCCAGGACCGGCAGCCTCGACGGGTCCGGCCGCCCCGGCAGCCCGGCAGTGGCCACGCACGTGCGCATCGAGGGCGGGCTGGCTCCCCGGTCCTGGAAGCTGCCCGAGCCTGCGCGCACGGCGCTGTCGGGCTGGCTCGCCGACCGGGCGGTGCTGGCCTCGCTGCTGCGCGGGTCCGACCCGGCCGCGCTGTGGCTGCGGGTGCGGCCCTCCACCGACCTGCGCACCGGTGCGCTGCGGCCGGCGGGCCTGCCCCTGTCGGACCGCGGTCTGCGCCTGGCCTTCACCACCACCCTGGCCGTGCTGGCCCTGGAGGACCGGGACCTGGAGGACCTCTCCACGGCGGCGGTGCGGGCCTACGCTCGGGGGCGTGGACCGGTGTGACCCGTGAGCGGTGCGACGCGCGACGGCGCCGGCGCGCCCGGGGCGGGGGGCCACGGGCTCACAGAGGTCGCCCAGGTGGTGCACCTGCCAGGTCCAGCCGACCGCCCCAGCGTCGTGGGCGTGAGCCTCGTCGACGGCGACCCGCTGGACCTCACCACGGACCTCACCACGGACCTGAGCGCGGACCTGAGCGCGGACCTGAGCGCGGACCTGAGCGCGGACCTGAGCGCGGACCTGAGCGCGGACCTGAGCGCGGACCTGAGCGCGGACCTGACCACGGACGTCGCCGGGGGCCGCACCGCCGGTCGCGGTCCGACCCCCGGTGCGACCCCCGGCGCAGCTGAGGCCGCGGCCGCCGGTGAGGTGGTCGGGTCAGCGCCGGCGGAGACGACGGTGCGGACGCCGGTGCGGACGACGGCGCAGACGACGGTGCTGGACGTCGTCGTCCCGGTCTACAACGAGGAGACGGACCTGCCCGGGTGCGTGCGGGCCCTGCACGCCCACCTGAGCGAGCACCTCCCGTACTCGTTCTGCATCACCGTGGTCGACAACGCCAGCACCGACGCCACGCTGGTCACCGCCGCGGCGCTGGCCGAGGAGCTGGGTCGCCCCGGGGCCGGTGTGGCGGTGGTCCACCTGGACCGCAAGGGCCGCGGCGGGGCGCTGCGCGCGGCGTGGTCCGTCTCCCCGGCGCAGGTGGTGGCCTACATGGACGTGGACCTGTCCACCGACCTGTCGGCGCTGCTCCCGCTGGTGGCGCCGCTGGTCTCAGGGCACTCCGACGTCGCCATCGGCACCCGGCTGCACCGCGCCTCCCGGGTGGTGCGCGGACCCAAGCGGGAGGTGATCTCGCGCTGCTACAACGCTCTGCTGCGCTCGACGCTGCGGGTGCGCTTCTCCGACGCCCAGTGCGGCTTCAAGGCCATGCGCAAGGAGGCCGCCACCGCGCTGCTGCCGCTGGTGGTCGACGACGGCTGGTTCTTCGACACCGAGCTGCTCGTCCTGGCCGAGCGGGCGGGGCTGCGGATCCACGAGGTGCCCGTGGACTGGGTGGACGACCCCGACTCCCGCGTCGACATCGTCTCCACCGCCGCCGCTGACCTGCGCGGCCTGGCGCGCCTGGGCGCCTCCCTGGCCCGCGGGGAGCTGCCGCTGGCCGACGTGCACGCCGCCCTGGTCACCCGCCCCTCCCCCACCTCCCCCACCGGGCTGCTGTCCCAGGTGCTGCGCTTCGCGGTGGTCGGGGTGACCTGCACGCTGGCCTACGCGCTGCTGTACCTGGTGCTCAGGCCCGTGCTGGGGCCCCAGGGCGCCAACCTCGCCTCGCTGCTGCTCACCGCGGTGGCCAACACCGCCGCCAACCGCGCCTTTACCTTCGGGGTGCGCGGACGCGCCCACGTCGGGCGCCACCAGGCGCAGGGCCTGGTGGTCTTCGCCATCTGCTGGGGCCTGACGTCGGGGTCGCTGGTGCTGCTGGACGCCGTCGCACCGGGCGCCTCCCACGTGGTGGAGGTGGTCGCGCTGACCGCGGCCAACCTCGCCGGGACCGTGCTGCGCTTCCTGCTGCTGCGGGTGTGGGTCTTCCGCCACCAGCGGGTGCCCAGCGCCGACTGGCGCGGCTGAGCGCTCCCCTGGGCTCCTCCCGGTGCGGCGCCGACCAGCGGTCGGCGCCGCACCGGGAAGGTCATGATCACCATGCTTGGTTCCGTTATCAGGCCTCGGCCCCGGTCGACCGGTCCGCAGCGCGCTGCCGGTCCTCTCACGCGAGGACAGCAGCGACCAGGGCCTCCAGCTGCTCGCGCCCGGCGGCCGGGGCCTCCCGCGCCGCCTGCAGGGCGGCCGCGCGCCCCAGCTCCCCCAGCGCCCAGCCCAGCTGCGCGCCCAGCGGGTCGTCGACCGACCCGAGGGCCGACCCGGCGGCCGCCCCGCCCAGGAGCTGCTCAGCCCCGACCACGGCCGGCCACCCCCACGCCGCAGCCTGCGCGCTCACCTTGCCGCCGCCGGCCACCGGGTCGACGGCGACGGCGGGCACCCCCGCGGCGAGCGCGAGCACGAGCCCGTGCAGCCGCATGGTCACCACCGCGTCACAGCGGCGCAGCAGCGCCAGCACCTCGGCCGGGGTGCTCGGGTCGCGCCAGCCGCGCGGGTCCAGCCGGGTGTCCAGCGCCAGCCGCGCGTGCGGCGAGGCGGCCAGCCGCTCCCCCAGCGCCTCGGTCACCGCGTCGTGGCGGCGTCGCTCGCCGTACTCCGCCTGCCCGGGGGCCAGGTACACCCCGAGCACGCCGGTGCCCGCCGGCCCGGACGACGGCGTGGGCGGCGCCGCGGCCGCCGCCAGGTCCCGGGCCAGCGCCGCGGCGGGGCCGGCGGCGAGGTCGCGCACGCCGGGTCGCCCGGGGGCGTCTCGGGGAAGGACGAGGTCCCACGCGCCCAGGCCCTCGTCGTCGTCGTCGACCACGGAGACGCCGACGGCGGTGCGGCGCAGCCCGGCGAAGCGCGCCGCCACCTCGGCGACCGGGCAGCCGTGCAGCGGGCCGCAGGCCCACACGAGGTCGGTGTAGTCGTCCGGGTCCGCGAGGAGGAGCTCCACTCCCCCGGCGCCGGGGGCGGTGGCCATGACCGGGCTCCAGGCGAGGTCGACCTGGACGCCGGCGGCGAGCAGGGCCGCCTCGACCGCGCGCATGGACAGCACGTCGCCGGCGGTCGCCTCGCCGTGGACGACGCTGGACCAGCCGACCACGAGGGCCCGACGAGGACCTGGGCGCGCCGGCGCGTCGCGGGTCACCGCGGTCTCACCGGCCCGGACGGGTCCGCCGCAGCCACGCCAGCCCCAGCAGCGGCAGCACCAGCGGGACCCAGCCGTAGTCGCGGCCGAACTCGCCCCAGACGGTGCCGTCGGGGAAGTCGGCGGTGTCCAGGACGGTCAGCGCCCCCACGGTGAGGACCCCCACGAGCTCCACCAGCACCGCGACCAGCGCCACCCGCCAGGAGCCGGGCGTGGCCCGCACCAGCGCGGCGGTGGCCACCACGTAGACGATCCCGGCGAAGAGGCTGAGCAGGTAGGCCAGCGGCGCCTCGGAGAACTGGAACAGCACCTGGTAGAGGCCGCGCACGGTGGCCGACAGGCCCAGCACGGCGTAGACGGCCACCAGCACGCGGCCCGGCCCGTGGCGCATGGCCCCCGAGGCGCGGGCGGCAGGACGGCTGTCAGGCACCGGTGCTCCAGACCTGCTCGAGGCGGACGACGAGGATGGCGGTGGTCAGCGCTGCGATGAGCAGCACCCCGGTGCCCCAGCGCGACTTCTCCCCCAGCGCCCAGAACGCCCCGACGGGCGGCACGAGGACCGTGGTGACCAGGTAGCTGCCGAAGACGACGCCGTCGACGGCGCGGTCGGTCACCGCCAGGGCCACGAACCCGACGACGGCCTGCACCAGGAGCGCGACCTCGAGGACGGCGACGGCGATGAGCATCGGGTCGTCCAGGCGGCGCCCGCGCGCG
>NZ_VDMJ01000068.1 GCF_006335115.1 Streptomyces sp. NP160 | reverse complement strand
GCAACGCCACCGCGGCCGTCGTGGCGGCGGTGCGGCGCGCCACCGCCGCGGGTGCGCCGGTGGTGCTCACCACCCGCGTGCCCGACGGGCCGGTCGTGGCCTCCTACGGCGACGGCGGAGGCGGTGCCGACCTCGTCGCGGCCGGGGCCGTGCCGTCGGGCCTGCTGCGGGCGGGACAGGCGCGGGTGCTGCTCGCGGTGCTCCTGCGCGAGGGGGCGTGCACCGGCGGTGACGTGCGTGCGGCGGTGTCGGAGCAGGTCCGCCGCCGGGGGGTGCCCACTCCGTCCTGACGCGCCCGAGGCGGTCGGCTGCACCTCGGCGCGGCCGCTGGTGCTCCAGGCACCGGCTGCGCCACGATGCGCTGCCCAGCACCGCCCGCAGCGTCCTCGTCCAGGGAGACACCGTGTCCCAGCAGCCCACCCAGTACGGCTACGGCACCGCCCCCGTGCAGCGCCCCACCGAGACCATGGCGATCCTCGCCATCGTCTTCGCGTTCGTGTTCTCGCCGCTCGGCATCGTGTTCGGGATCATCGGGCGCAAGAACATCGACAGGAACGGCAACAGCGGCCGCGGGCTCGCGACCGCCGGCATGTGGCTCGGCATCGTCTTCACCGCGCTCGGCGTGCTCTACGTCGTCGGGCTCATCGTGCTGATCTCCGTCGCGGCCACCAGCGGGTCGACGGCCCCCTGACCCTCAGCCGCGGCTGCTCCCGGTCCGGAACGNNACCTCGGGGGGCACCCCCGGCAGCTCCAAGCGCGTGCCGTCGGTGAGCACGGCCGTCGGCCAGGTCTCGAAGCGCCGCGCCGGCTCGACCCCGCTCACCTCGTCCCACCCGACGCGGCGCTCGCGGCGCCCCGAGGTCACCGCGACCGCGTCGGCGTCGACCACCGTGCGCGTCTGCGCGGACCGCCCCCAGCGGAGCACCGCGCACCCCGCGGCGAGGACGAGGAGCGCCTCCCAGGGCACGCCGGTCAGGCCACCGCCCGTCAGCACCTGCCTGGTGAGGGAGCCGCCGTCGGCCGCGAACGCCCAGACCACCGCTCCGAGCGCGACGACGAGGCCGGTGGCGGGGACCAGGACGCTGAGGAGGCTCCTCAGCCGCCGCTGGACCGCTGCCGGCAGCACCGACAGCAAGGGTGACGCGGGGAAGACCTCCAGGGGGACGCCGTAGCGGCCGTGCAGCGCCACCAGGGCGGCCGCGCGCTCGTCGTCGTCGGTGGAGCCCACCGGGTGATCATGGCGGGCTCCGCGCGGGGGTCGCCAGGCGGCGGTGGGCCAGACGAGGCCGGACGTGGAAACCGCGCGCGGGTCCCCGGTCCTGCAGTCCTCCCGCCGTGGTCGGCGGGAGCACGACCACTCCTGCCGACCCTCAGCCGCCGCTGCTCCCGGTCCGGAACGGGCCGTCCCAGCCGCCGTCCGCGTCGTCGTCACGCGACCTCGCGGGCGGCGGCTGCCGCGTGGCGGCGCCGAGCACCTCCGCCAGCCGTGCGGCCACCTCGGGGGGCACCCCCGGCAGCTCCACGCGCGTGCCGTCGGTGAGCACGGCCGTCGGCCACCACGCGAAGCGCCGCGCCGGCACCACGGCGGCGACGTCGTGCCACCCGATCCGCCGCCGGCCGCGCCCGGAGGACACCACGAGCCCGTCACCGCCGACCTCCGTGTGCGGCGCGCCCGAGCGCACCCACCGCACCAGCCGGAAGCAGGCCCCGACCAGCAGGAGCACCTCCCACGGGACGCCGTCCAGCCCGTCGCCCGGCACCGCGGTGTCCACCAGGCTGGCGCCTTCGGCCACGAGGGCCCAGACGAGCACCCCGAGGACGACGACGGCGACGAGCCCGCCCAGCAGCCACCGCGCCACCGCAGGGAGTGCCGCTGCGGCCGGCTCGGTGTCCGGGTGGACGCCGTAGTGGCCGTGCAGCGCCACCAGGGCGGCCGCGCGCTCGTCGTCGTCGGTGGAGCCCACCGGGTGATCATCGCGGGATCCGCGCGGGGGTCGCCAGGCGGCGGTGGGCGGACGGGGCCGAACGTGGGAACCGCGAGCCGGTGCCCGGGGCGGGCTCGAGTTCTGCGCCCGGGTGTCGATGCCAGGGGTGCGAGCTCGACGGACGCGGGCTCGAGCACCACCGGGAGGACCACCATGGGGTTCCACGTCCGCCGGGTCCTGCAGGGCCCGGCGCACCAGCAGCAGGGCGCGGCGTGAGCGCTGAGGTCGTACCGCTCTCGCTCGTCGCCACCGCGGGGCGGGCCACGCCCGCGCAGGAGCGCCTGGTGATGCGGACCCTGCTGGACGCCGGCCTGGCCGCCTCCGACCCGCTGCTCGTGGTGGAGGTCCCCTCCGCGCCGCGCCGCGGCCGGCGCGCCTCCGCGGTGCCGCTGGAGCAGGCGCGCGTGCTGTGGGCCAACCGCTCCTGCCACGACCTGCTGCGCGCCGGCGCCGGTGAGCTCGTCGGGCGGCCGGTGGTGCGGCTGCTCGCGCCGCTGGGGCCCGACCAGCTGCAGCCGCAGGTGCTGCGCCGCGGACGGCCCGGCCGGTCCCACGTGGAGGTGCTCACCGCCGACGGCACGCTGGTGCCGGTGCTGATGCAGGCGCTGCCCGCCTCCACCGGCCGGACGTGGGCGCTGTCGCTGGCGCCGGTCGGCACCCCCGCCGAGCGCGCCGCCCAGCAGCGCGCCGGCGCGCAGGAGCGGCGCTTCGCGGCGCTGGTCGAGCACAGCCCCGTGCCGACCATCATCTCCGAGGCCGGTCTGCGCCTCGCTCACGTCAACGACGCGTTCTGCGACCTGCTCGGCGAGGCCCAGTCCGACCTGCTGGGCACGGCCTGGGTGGACCGCGTGGCCGATGACGACCTGCCCGCGGTGCTGGAGTGCGTCGAGCGGGCCCTCGGCGGTGCGCCGTCGGCGGGGGAGGTGCGCCTGCGCCGCAGCGACGGCCAGCAGCGCTGGGTGCACCTGCGCCTGTCGCCCACCGCCAGCCCCGGCCACGGCGCCGGCTTCGTGGGCACCGCGGAGGACTTCACCGACCGGCGCGCCTTCGAGGAGCGGCTGGCCCACCAGGCCCGGCACGACGCCCTCACCGGGCTGCCCAACCGCACCGCCCTCGTGGAGGCCATGACCGCCCGCCTGGCACCCGCGGCCGGCGGGAGCGCCGCTGCGGCGGGCTCGTCCATGACCTGCGTGTTCCTCGACCTCGACAACTTCAAGGTCATCAACGACAGCCTCGGCCACGACGCCGGTGACCGCCTCCTCGTGGCCGTCGCGGAGCGGCTGCGCTCGGTGGTGCGCGCCGGCGACGTGGTGTCCCGCTGGGGCGGCGACGAGTTCGTGGTGGTGTGCGACGGCGTCCCCGACGAGCCGACGGCGCTGGCCGTCGGCGAGCAGCTGCTGGACCGGCTGCGCGAGGGCGTGGAGCTGGACGGCGTGCGCCTCGACGTCGCGGCCAGCGTGGGCGTGACCCGCGCCACCGACCGCCACCGCACCCCCGACGACGTCCTGGCCGACTGCGACATCGCCATGTACCGCGCCAAGCGCGCCGGCCGGGACCGCGTGGCGCTGTGCGACGAGGCCGCCCGGACCCACGCGCACGAGAGGCTCGTGCTCACCCTGGAGCTGCGCGAGGCGCTCGCGGCGGGCCACCTCACCGTGGAGTACCAGCCGGTGCTGGACGTCGCCGACGCCGCTGACGGCCCGGAGCGCTGCGCACTGCCTGCGGTGGAGGCGCTGGTGCGCTGGCGCCACCCGCAGCGCGGACTGGTGCCGCCGGACCTGCTGGTGGAGACCGCGGAGGCGAACGGCCTCATCGACGCGGTCGGGCTGTTCGTGCTGCGGGAGGCCTGCGGGCAGGCGCTGCGGTGGGACGCCGAGCTCGGTGACCTGGCGCCGCGGGCCGTCAACGTCAACCTCTCCGCCATCCAGCTGTGCTCACCCCACCTCGTCGACGACGTCGCCGCGGTGCTGGCGCAGACGGGGCTGCCGCCCGAGCGGCTCTGCCTGGAGGTCACCGAGACCGCCCTGATGCAGGACGGCGACGCCGCCAGCGCGCGCCTGCTGCGACTGCGCGCCATGGGCGTGCGGATCGCCCTGGACGACTTCGGCACCGGGTACTCCTCCCTGGCGCGGCTGCGCACCCTGCCGCTGGACTCGCTCAAGGTGGACAGGTCGTTCGTGCTGGAGCTGTCGCAGGGGCACCCGCAGGTCGCCTCCGCCGTCATCGGGCTGGCCCGCAGCCTGGGGCTGGTGGCCGTGGCCGAGGGCGTGGAGAGCAGCGAGCAGGCGGCGGCGCTGCGGGCGCTGGGCGCCCAGCAGGTGCAGGGGTGGTTGTACGCGCGGGCGATGGCCGCGCAGGAGCTGGTCGCGTGGCGCCGCGGCGAGCAGCACCCGCCGGGTCAGCCTCCCCAGCCTCCCCAGGCGCCCGAGGAGCACGCGGGCAGCTGACCGGAGCGCTGGGCGGCGGCGAGCTGCGCGGCGCGGGCGCGCGAGGCGCTGGCGGACGGCCACCCCTCGCCGTCGTCCTGCGGGTCCGCCAGCGCACCGGTGAGCCGGGCGAGCACGCACGGTCCGTCGGCTCCGAGGGCGCCCGGGCGCCGGCGCAGGGCCTCGGCGACCACGGGGCCGGCGTCGGCCGACAGCGTGGCCAGGTACCGGGTGTCGGCGTCGGGGCGGGCCAGCTGGGCGCGGGCGATCGCGGCGTCGGGGTCGGCGGCGGTCAGGGCGAGCAGGCACGCGGCGGCCACGGCCACCGCGGCGTGCGGCACCCACGGCTGGCGGCGGCGGCGCTGCCAGCGCGCCCCGGCGACGAGCAGCAGCACCAGCAGCCCGGCGAGCCCGGCGCAGACCACGGCCACGCCGATGCGGAGCCGGGTCAGGCCGTAGGCGTCCACGTAGGCGCGCAGGTCCGCCAGCGCCGCGGCGTCCAGGCCGAGGGACAGCAGGCACAGCAGCGCCAGGGCGGCGCGCGGCCCGGCCGTCATGGGCGTCCACCGCACCGCCAGGGCGACGACGGCGAGCACCAGCGCCGTGGCGACCACCAGCTGCGCGAACCCCGCGTGCACCTGCCCGGCCAGCGTGGCACCGGCGGTCTGCGCGACCCCCGGGGCGGTGAGGCGCACCAGCAGGAACGACGCGAACAGCGCGTCGAGGGCGCCCAGCGGCAGCAGCCACTCCACGCGGCGGGTCAGGGCCGGGCGCGGCGGCCGGCCGTCGACGGCCGCACGGCCGTCGGCGGCGGGGTCGCGGCGTGCGGAGTCCCACGCGGTGCGCAGCGCCGCCGAGACGGCCACCGCGGCGAGGGCGAACACGACGACGCGGCCCACCACGAGGTCCGGGCGGGAGCCGAGCAGCGCTCGCACCAGCTGCGACGCAGCGTCTGCGAGCCAGGTGCCTGCGCTGCCGGTGAGCGCGTCGAGCAGGGCGGCGAAGCGGGTGTCGGCGCTGGACAGCAGCGGGACGAAGACCACCAGCAGCACGGCCGTCAGCGCCGCCGCGCGCGTCGACGGCACCAGCCACGGCCACCGCTGCGCGCCCCGTCGGGGACGCGCCGCGCGCAGGAGCAGCAGGCGGCGCACCCCGCGGGCTGTCCACCCGGCGCCGGGGCCGATCCGCGCCAGCGGGCGCACCGGGGCGAGGACCACCGCGCTCCACGCCCGCCGCGGGCCGGCGGGCGCCAGCGCCAGGGCGGCGAGGGCGAGCGCGGCGAGCAGGTCCAGCGCCACCACCCACCCGGCGTCGCGCAGCGCCGCGGAGCTCGCGAGGAGCACGGCCGCCGTGCCGTGCACCCGCTGCCAGCCCGTCGGCCGGGCCGGTCGGTGGACCACCAGGACGGCGACGGCGACGGCCAGCGCGAGCACCGCCAGGCCCAGCCCGGGGCGCTCACCGACGAGCACGCGGGCGGCCAGCGCCGCGACCGCGGCGACCGCCAGGAGCGCCCGTGCCGGGGCGGCGGGTGCGTGGGGGAGCAGGTCCCGGCCCGGCCTCGGGAGCGGTGCCGGGGCTTCGGCGGGGGCGGGTGCGGGCACGGCGGACCTCCGGGGGGCAGGCGGGTGGTGGCCCCCGTGGTGGCCGGGTGCCCATGATCACGGGGAGCGGGTGGAGCGGCGGGGTCAGGCGGGGAGGGTGACCACCACGCGGCAGCCGCCGGAGGGCTGCAGGCCGGCGGGGCCGTCGTCGGGGTCGGCGATGCGCACGGACCCGCCGTGCAGGTCCACCACCCACCGCACGATCGCCAGGCCCAGGCCGCTGCCGCCGGTCTGGCCGGCGGAGCGGGCGCGGGAGGTGTCGGTGCGGGCGAACCTGTCGAAGACGCGCTCGCGGTCGGCGGGGTCGACGCCGGGTCCCGCGTCGCGCACCTCGAGCACCACCCCGGGGCGCTCGCCCGGCGGTGCCGCCCTGCCGGTGACGCGCACCGCGGAGCCGGCGGGGGAGTGGCGGGTGGCGTTGTCGAGGAGGTTGGCGAGCACCTGCGCGAGGCGCTCGGGGTCGGCGTCGAGCACGAGGCCCCCGCCGTCGTCGTCGCGCTCCTCGACACCGACCACCACGGCCACGTCGCGGCCGAGCGCCGCGCACTGCGCCCGCGCCTCGGCGGCGGCGGCCTCGAGGAGGTCGCGCACCACCACCGGCCGCCGGTGCAGGGGCACCTCGCCGGCCTCGAGGCGGGACAGGTCCAGCAGCTGGGCCACGAGGCGCGACAGGCGCTGCGTCTGGGCGAGGGCCACCTCCAGGGCGGCCGGGTCGGGCTCGGTGACGCCGTCGGCGAGGTTCTCCAGCTGCGCCTGCAGCGCGGTGAGCGGGGTGCGCAGCTCGTGGCTGGCGTCGGCGACCAGGCGGCGGCGCTGGGCGTCCGTGCGCTCCAGCTCCGCGGCCATCGAGTTGAACGCCGCGGCGAGCTGGCCCACCTCGTCCCGGCCGGCGGGGCTGACGCGCACGCCGTGCTCGCCGCGGGCCATGCGCCCGGCGGCCGCGGCCATCTCCCGCAGCGGGGCGGTGACGCCGCGGGCCAGCAGCTGGATGACCACCACGGACACCACCACGGCGATGACGAGGGAGTAGCGCATGCGGAAGCCCTGCAGCAGCAGGAACGCCCCGCCGGCCAGGCCCGCCACCACCGAGCCGAGCACCACCGCGCCGAGCTTGGCCTTGATCGACGTCACCCAGGCCAGGGGGCTGTCCAGGCTCACGGGGTGGACGCCGGTCCGGGGAGGGCTCCGGCGTAGCCGACGCCGTGGACGGTCCTGACGACGTCGTCGCCGAGCTTGCGCCGCAGGGCCGCGACGTGGCTGTCGACGGTGCGGGTGGTCGTCGACGCCTCAGCGCCGCCGCGACGGCCGTCGAGGTCGCGCCAGCCCCAGACGTCGGTGAGCAGCTGCTCGCGCGAGACCACGGCGCCGGGGCGCTCCGCGAGGCGCACCAGCAGGTCGAACTCGGTGGGCGTCAGGTGCACGACGTGCGCGCCCCGGTGGACCAGGCGGGACTCGACGTCCACCGCGACCTCGCCCAGGCGCAGCCGGGGGGACTGCCGCGCAGCGGCGCCCGTCGTCGTCGGGGCGGGGGTGGAGCGGGCCGCGCGGCGCAGCAGCGCCGCGACGCGCGCGGACAGCTCGCGGGGGCTGAAGGGCTTGGTGAGGTAGTCGTCGGCGCCCAGGCGCAGGCCGAGCACGAGGTCGGCCTCGTCGTCGCGGGCGGTGAGCATGAGCACCGCCGCGTGCAGCGGGTCCGGGCCGGACTGGATCCGGCGGCACACCTCGTAGCCGTCGAAGCCGGGGAGCATGAGGTCGAGCACCACGAGGTCGGGGCGCACCCGCTGGCACACCGCGACACCGGCCGGGCCGTCACCGGCGAGGGTGACGTCGTGGCCGTCGGCGCGCAGGCGCGCGGCGACGGCGCCGGCGATGGCGGGCTCGTCCTCCACCACGACCACCTGCGCGCGGCGGGTGACTGGTGGGGGCTGCTGGGCGGTGACCACGTCCCGAAGGCTAGGGACGCGGGCGCGCCGGGTGGCGGACGCGCTGTGCCGGAGGTGTGGAGGAGTCGTGCAGGCGCCCGGGTCGTCATGGGCAGGCGCGAGTGGCACGCTGCGACGCGGCAGCCGTGGGGGTGGGTGCCGCGAGGGGGCGGGTCACGATGACGTGGGACGAGCGCCGGCGCCGCGAGGAGCAGCTGCGCCGCGAGGAGGAGCGCCGCCGCACCGACGCCGAGCACCGGCGGCGGGCGCTGGAGGAGGCCGAGCGGCGCCAGGTCGACGAGCAGCGCCGGCGCAGGGAGCGCGAGGACGAGGACCGCCGCCGCCGCGACGAGCAGGAGCGGCTGGCGCGCGAGCGCGCGCACCGCACCGAGAGCGACCGGCTGCGGCGCGCCGCCGAGGACGAGGAGCGCCGCTGCCACCGCGCGCTGCGGACCGCCCAGGACCGGGTGCTGGCGCTGGAGTACCGCTGCCGCGACTTCCCCGAGCTGCTGGGGGAGCTGGCCGCGGCGCGGGTGGAGGCCGACGTGGCCCAGGAGCGGTGGCAGCGCGCCGACGCCGAGCGCCGCCGCTGGCCGTCCCCCTGGCCCTGGTGACCGCCCCCGCCCGTGATCATGGGCGGTCGGCCACCTCCCGGTGCCCCGGGGACCTGGCCGTGGTGGCGCTGACCGCGGGGGCCAGGATGCTCGGGTGACCGCCGCCAGCCAGGCCGCCCGCCCCTCCGCGCTCGACGTCGACGCCCTCCGCTCACGCTTCCCGTCCCTCGACCCGGCCGGGCCCGGCGCCGGGTGGGCGCTGTTCGACGCGCCCGGCGGCACGCAGACGCCGCGCGAGGTCGGCGAGGCCGTGGCCGCGGCGCTCACCGGGCCGCTGTCCAACCGCGGGGCCACCTCCCCGTCGCAGCGCCTGGCCGAGAGGTGCGTCGCCGACTTCCGTGCCGCCGCCGCCGACCTGCTCGACGCCGACCCCCGCGGCGTCGTCCACGGCCGCTCCGCCACCGCCATCACCTACGACCTCTCCCGGGCGCTGGCGCGCACGTGGCGGCCGGGTGACGAGGTGGTGCTCTCCCGCCTCGACCACGACGCGAACGTCCGCCCCTGGGTGCAGGCCGCCGAGCGGGCGGGCGCCGTGGTGCGCTGGCTCGACCTCGACGCCGAGACGTCCGAGCTGGTGCTCGACGACGACGGCGAGGCGCCCGGGCTGCGCGGCGTGCTCTCCGAGCGCACCCGGCTCGTCGCGGTCACCGGCGCCTCCAACCTCCTCGGCACGCGCCCGCCGCTGCGCCGCATCGCCGACGCCGCCCACGCCGTGGGCGCCCTGCTGTGGGTGGACGGCGTGCACGCCACCGCGCACGAGCTCCCGTCGCTGCGCCGGTCCGGCGCCGACCTCTGGGTGTGCTCGCCGTACAAGTTCCTCGGCCCGCACTGCGGCGTCCTCGCCGCCGACCCGGCCCTGCTGGAGACCCTCCACCCCGACAAGCTGGTCCCGTCCACCGACGCCGTCCCGGAGCGCTTCGAGCTCGGCACGCTGCCCTACGAGCAGCTCGCCGGGGTCACGGCGGCCGTCGACGCGCTGGCGGGGCTGGTCGCCGCGCCGGGGACCCGGCGGGAGCGCCTCGCCGCCTCGAGCGCCGCCGCCGAGGCCCACGAGGACCGGCTGCGCGGGCGCATCGAGGCGGGGCTTGCCGAGCTCGCCGACCGCGGCGCCGTCGTCGTGCACTCCCGCGCCGCCGACCGCACGCCCACGCTGTACTTCTCCACCCCCGGCCGCGACGCCGCCGCCGTGTCCGCGGCGCTCGCGGAGCAGCGGGTGCTCGCGCCGGCCGGCTGGTTCTACGCCGAGGAGCCCTACCGCGCGCTGCAGCGGGCGGGGGCGCTGGACGGTCCCGGCATCCGCGTGGGCACCGCGCCGTACACCTCCGACGAGGACGTCACCCGCCTGCTCGACGCCCTGCGCGCCGCCCTCTGACGACCCCACCCCTCCGTGATCACGGACGGGGGGTGCGGGGGCGGGGCCAGCGCCTCTGGACCAGCAGCACGCTCACCACCACCACGAGCGCGCCCACCGGCTCGTTCCAGGTGATCCGCTCGCCCAGCACCAGCACACCGGCCAGCACTCCGACCACCGGCGTGAGGTACGTGACGCTCGAGGCCGCCAGCGAACCCCACTCCACCAGCACGAACGTGCTCCAGACGTAGGCCACCCCCGTGCCCAGCACCCCGAGCCCCACCAGCGCCAGCACCGGCGCGACGCCGACGCCGCCCAGCGGCCCACCGCCCGCGACCAGCTGCGGCACGAGCACCGGCGAGAGCAGCAGCCCGAGCACCGCCGCCGACCCCACCTGCCCGGCCGCGACCGCCAGCGCTCCGTGCCCGTGCCGGCCGGTGACGAAGCGCCGCATCCACGCGAAGCCCGCGCCGTAGCAGGCGGTCGCGCCGAGGCAGGCGAGCTGCGCGGGCACCGAGGCCGCGAAGGAGGCGTCGCCCACCACGCGCCAGAGCCCCATGACGACCGCGACGCCCACCACCCCGAGCGCCACCCCGGCTCCCTGGCCGCGCGTGAGCCGCTCGCTGCGCACGGCCGCGGTGACGGCCAGCGCCGTCCAGATCGGCGTGGTGGCGTTGAGGATCGCCGACAGCCCCGACGGCAGGTGCTCGCCCGCCCACGAGAACAGCAGGAACGGCGCCAGGCACAGCAGCACCCCCACCACCGCGAGGTGCCCCCACAGCCAGCGCTCCCGCGGCCACCGGGTCCGCGAGACGACCACGAGGACGGCGAGCGCCGCCGCCCCCAGCACGATCCGCCCCACGGCGACGCCGCCCACGGTGAAGCCACCCAGCGCCACCTTGATGAGCAGGAAGCTGCTGCCCCACGTGAGGGCCAGCGCCGCGTAGGCGGCCAGCACGCCGGCGCGGGGCCCGGCGGGGGAGCCCGGCCGGGTGGAGCGCGCCGACCGGGAGGGGGAGGAGGTGGTGCTCACGGACGTCCAGTCTGGGCAGCGGAGCGCTGCGCGTCGAAGAAGCCGGGCCGCTGAGCCATAAGATCTTCTGATGGCGGTGACCCTGGCCCAGCTGCGCGCGCTCGACGCCGTCGCGCGCCACGGCTCGTTCTCGGCAGCGGCCGACGCGCTGCGCGTGTCCCAGCCGGCGGTCTCCGGCACGGTGAAGGCGCTCGAGGCCGAGGTGGGCGCCCCGGTGCTCGACCGGCGCGCCGGGGCAGGGGCCGTGGCCCTGACGCCGATGGGGCGGGCCCTGCTCCCGCACGCCCGCGCTGCCCTGGACGCGCTGGCGGGGCTGACGGCCGCGGCCGCCGAGCACCGCGGAGCGCCGCACGGGGCGGTGCGCCTCGCCGTCGTCCCGTCGGTGCGCGCAGGGCTGGTGCCGCAGCTGCTGCGCCGCCTCGCCGAGGCGCTGCCAGCGGTCACCGTCGAGGTGCTCGAGGGTGACGACCCCGAGATGCCGGACTGGCTCGACGCGGGCCTGGCCGACGTCGCCGTCCTGGTGGACCCCGACCAGCGCGACCTCGGTCCCGGTGCCGTCGAGCTGCCGGGTGACCTGCTGTGCGCCGTGCTGCCGGCCGGGCACCCGCTCGCCGAGCAGCCCGTGGTGTCCCTGGCGGAGCTCGCCGCCGACCGGCTGCTCTCCAGCGGCGGCGGCTGCCAGGTGCAGCTGCGCGCCCTGCACCGCACCACGGGGCTGCCGTTCCGCCCCGTGGCGGAGGTGGCCGGGCTCCCGTCGCTGCTGGCGATGGTGGCGCGCGGCGACGGCGTGGCCGTGGTGCCCGAGCTCTCCGCGTCGCTCGTGCCGCCGGACGCGCGGCTGCTGCCGCTGCTGCCCGAGCTGCGCCGCCGCCTCGTGCTCACGGGGCCGGCGGCGGCGTCCGGGCGCGAGCAGCACCCCCTCGTCGGGCCCCTCCTCGCCGTCGTCGGTGCCGCGGGGCGGGGGCTAGCGTGAGCGGCGTGCCGCACCCGGGTGAGCCGCTGCGCCGGCTCGGCTTCCTCACCATCGGGACCTTCTCCGAGGACGACCCGGGCCCCGGGCACGAGGAGGTGCTGCGCGTCATCGAGCTGGGCGAGCGCCTCGGGTTCGACTCCGCGTGGCTGCGCCACCGCCACCTGCAGCCCGGCATCTCCTCGCCCGTCGCGGTGCTCGCTGCCGCCACCCAGCGCACCACCCGCATCGAGCTCGGGACGGCGGTGACCCCGCTCGGCTGGGAGAACCCGCTGCGCGTCGCCGAGGACTGGGCCACGGTCGACGTGCTCTCCGGCGGCCGCCTCAACCCCGGCTTCTCCACCGGCACCCCGATGCGCTTCGACGACGTCCGCCAGGCGCTCTACCCCGACACCGCCGACGTCGAGGACTTCTCCCACCGCCGCGGCGAGCGCCTGCTCGCGCTGCTGCGCGGGGAGCCCGCCGGCACCCGCGCCGCGCTGGGCGTCGAGGTGTTCTCCGACCGCGTGCAGCCGCACTCGCCGGGGCTGGTGGGGCGCACGTGGTGCGGTGTCGGCAGCACCTCCTCGGCCCGGTGGGCGGGGGAGCAGGGCCTGAACCTGCTGCTCTCCTCGGTGGTGAGGGCGGAGGACGGCGTCGGCCAGCGCCCGGGCGCCGGGCCCGAGGAGGACCACGCCTGGGACTTCGGCGCCGTCCAGGCAGCCCACGTGGAGGCCTACCGCGCCGGGGGAGGGGCCGGGCGCGTCTCGCAGGGCCTCGTCGTCATCCCCACCGACTCGGCCACCCCGGCCCAGGCCGCCAGGTACCGCGAGTACGCCGCCTCCCGCGACGCCCGGACCGCCAGGCCGCAGGGTCCGGCGCGGCTGCTCTTCGCGCGCGACCTCGTCGGCTCCAGCGCCGAGATCGCCGAGCGGCTCTGGGAGCACGCCGGCTTCCGAGCGGTGGAGGAGGCGGTGTTCGCGCTGCCGTTCACCTTCGCCGCCGCCGACTACGAGCAGATCCTCATCGACCTCGCGGCCTCGCTGGGGCCGGCGCTCGGCTGGTCGCCGTCGTCGTCCTGACCCTCGCAGGGGAGCGCCGCACCGCCGTGCGCGGTCGCCAGGACGGGGGGCGTGCGGCAGGGTGGGGCGGGTGACTCGCGACGGGGCGACGACGCCCCCCACCGCACCCCCGGCGCCGTCCGGTGGGCACGGGGAGTACGGCGACGTGCTGCAGCTCCTCGACCGCGCCGGCCTCGAGGCGGCCCTCACCCACGACGGCGACGAGCTGCGCGCCATCGAGGTCACGCTCGACGACGGGCAGGCCCTCGTCATCACGGAGGTGGACGGCTGCCTGGCCGCCCGCCGCGCGGAGCACCGCAGCTGGGGCGTCAGCCTCTACCCCGTGGGCGCCGAGCGCGGTGAGCCCGTCGCCTGGGACGGCGTCCCCGACGACGGCAGCCCCGGGGCGCTCATGACGCTGGTCAGCGGCGTGCTGCTCGACACGATGCGCGGTCCGACCCCACCCTGACCGTGCAGGAGACCCGCACCCGGGGGCTCCGGGGCGGGTCTCCTGCACGACGAGGCCGGCTGGCGGCCCTGTGGGGTCGCCGGCTCAGCGGGGCAGGTGCCCCAGGCGGACGGCGCCGGTCCTCGCGGCCAGGCCCAGGAGCACGGACGCGGTGGCGCGGGCCTCCGCACCGGACTGGTGCAGCGGGAAGCGCGCCAGCTGCAGCGCCGCGGCGACGTCGGGCAGCGCCCAGCTGGGCAGGTCCAGCGCCTTGCGGGCGATGGCCTCGGTGCAGTGCCACTCCCACGCCGGAGCGTCCAGGCCGGCGACCTCGCACGCCCTCGCCAGGTGCGCGGCGTCGGCCGGGGCCTGGTGCGCCACCACGGGCAGGTCGCCCACGAAGGCGCTGACGGTCTCGAACAGCTCGGTGAAGGTCTGCGCGTGGTAGATGTCGCCCAGCTGCAGCCGGTTGGCGGCCATGTGGCGGTAGTCGGCCTCGCCCAGCGCCGCGGCCGGGTGGCACAGCGCCTCGTACTCGTCGACCACGACGCCGCCGCGGACCACGGCCAGGCCGACCGCGCAGATGGACCCGGTGCGGCCGTTCCAGGTCTCGACGTCGACGGCGACGAAGTCGAAGCCGGTCAGGTCGCGCCGCTGGCGCGGGACGACCGCGGTGCGCACGGTCTCGGTGGTGCTGCTCATCAGTCGGTCGTCCTCTCGGGGCGGACACGGTCGCTGGCTGGATCGGGGACGGTCCAGCGCTGGTTGAGGGGGCGCCCTCGACCGCCATCCGTTCGCCGCAGTCCGCTCGCCCACCCGGCCGAGCGGTCCCCGCTCGCCGGCGCGCTGACCTGCTGCGGCGCTGCGACGATCGGCGGGTGCTGCTCGCCGAGGTGGTCGCCGCGTCGGCGGCCGTGGCCGCCACCCGCTCCCGCTCCGCGAAGGCCCAGGAGGTGGCGCGGGTGCTGCGCGCCGCAGCGCCGTCCGAGGTCCCCGTGGTGACCAGCTGGCTGGCGGGGGAGGCTCGCCAGCGCAAGCTGGGCGTCGGCTGGCGCACCCTCGCCGGCCGGGCCGGTGGCACCGGTGCCGCCGAGCCGCGGCTGGAGGTGCTCGCCGTCGACGACGCCCTCGAGCGGCTCGCCGCCACCTCCGGCGCGGGCTCGGCCGCGCGGCGCGAGGCGCTGCTGGACGAGCTCTTCGCCGTCGCCACGGACGCCGAGCGGAGCTTCCTCGTGCGGCTCGTCACCGGCGAGCTGCGGCAGGGCGCCCTGGAGGGCGTGGTGCTGGACGCCGTGGCCGCCGCCTCGGGCGCGCCGGCCGCCGCCGTGCGCCGCGCGGCGATGCTGTCGGGCAGCCTGTCCGCCACCGCCGCGACGGCCCTGGCCGCCGGCGCTGCCGGTGGCGGACCCGACGCGGCGGCGCACGCGCTGGGGCAGGTGCGGCTGCGGGTCGGCACCCCGGTGGCGCCGATGCTCGCCAGCCCCGGCGGCACCGTGGCCGACGCGCTGACCGCCCTGGGCGCCGACGTCGTCGTCGAGCCCAAGCTGGACGGGGCCCGCATCCAGGTGCACCTCGACAGGTCGGCGACCCCGCCGGTGCGGGTCTGGACGCGCACCCTGCGCGAGATCACCGACGGGGTGCCTGAGATCGCCGCCGCCGTGCTCGCCCTGCCGTGCGAGGCCGCGGTGCTCGACGGGGAGACCCTGGCGCTGGACGACGACGGCCGCCCCCGCCGCTTCCAGGACACGATGAGCCGCTTCGGCAGCGCGCCGGGAGCCGAGGACGACGACGCGGCGCGGGTCCTGCTGAGCCCGTTCTTCTTCGACGTGCTGCACGTGGACGGGCGCGACCTACTCGACGAGCCGCTCGAGGAGCGGCTCGCGGCGCTGGACGCGCTGCTGGCCGCGCCGGAGCACGCAGCCCTGCGGATGCCGGGGGTGCGGCGGCCCGGTGCCGCGGCCGCCGAGCAGGCGCTGGCGGGGGCGCTGGCGGACGGCCACGAGGGCGTGGTGGTCAAGGACCTCGCCTCCGCCTACGCCGCGGGTCGCCGCGGGAAGGCCTGGCAGAAGGTCAAGCCCGTGCACACGCTCGACCTCGTGGTGCTGGCCGCGGAGTGGGGCTACGGGCGGCGCACCGGGACGCTGTCCAACATCCACCTCGGCGCCCGGGACCCCGCGGGCGGGCCGCCGGTGATGGTCGGCAAGACCTTCAAGGGGATGACCGACGAGCTGCTGGCCTGGCAGACGGCCACCTTCCCGCAGCTCGCGGCCGACGAGCCGCGCTGGGGCGTGGTGCTGCGCCCGGAGCTGGTGGTGGAGGTGGCCCTGGACGGCGCTCAGCGCAGCAGCCGCTACCCGGGGGGCGTGGCGCTGCGCTTCGCGCGGGTGCTGCGCTACCGCCCCGACAAGACCGCGGCGGACGCCGACGACCTCGACGCGGTGCGCGCCCTGCTCCTCTGACCCAGCGGCAGGTGGCGCAGCCGGTGCTCCAGGGGCTGGTCAGCCCACCGGGTCGGCGGCGGGGGCGGCCGGGTCGGTGCCGATCGAGCCGGAGTCCTCCGACCCCGCGGAGCCGGAGCCGCTGCCGGTGCCCTCGTCGCTGGACGGGGCCTTCGACGGCGCCTTCGAGGCGGCCGGCGCCTCGGCGGAGCCGCTGCCCGGGGAGACGCCCGCGGCGTCGGCGGTGGCCGGCTGAGCGCTGGCGGAGGGCGCGGCCGACGCCTTGGCCGAGGCCTTGGCGGTGGCGCTCGCCACGGCCTTCGCCGGCTCCTGCGCAGCGTCCAGCGAGGCGCTGCCCGCCGCGGTGGCGTCCTGCGCGGCGTCCTGGACGGTGGCCTGCGCCTGCTGCGCAGCGGCGAGCTGCTGCTCAGCCGACTGCTGCGCCTGCTGCGCGGACGACAGCGCCGAGCGCGCCGACGCCAGCTCGGCGGCGGGACCGCTCGCGCCGAGCAGGTAGCCGACCATGCCGGTGAGCACCAGCGCGGCCGCCACCAGCAGCCACGTGAGCACCGGGGGGCGCTGGCGGCGGGGGGCCTCCTCGTAGGGCAGGTCCGCCTCGGCGTCCGCGGGCAGCGGCAGCTCGTGCGGCAGCTCGTGGGCCGCCGCGCGGGGGGTGCGGGCCGGCGCCGGGAGGTGCGCGTAGGCGTCGTCGTCGTACCAGTCCTGGGCGGGCACCTGCTCCTCGACGTACCCGTATCGCTGCGCGTGGGGGGCCCGGTCGTCGTAGCGGTCGTCGTAGCGGTCGTCGTAGCGGTCGTCGTAGCGGTCGTCGTAGCGGCTGTCGTAGCCGCTGTCGTAGCGCTCGTCGGCGTGCTCCAGCGGCGAGACCCAGCGGGTCTCGGCGGCGACGGGGGCGGTCCCCCCGGCGCGGAGGTCGCGGCGGCGGGTCGCGGGCGCCGCCAGCACGTCGGCGGCCGCCGCGGCGGTCGGGGTGCCCTGCAGCCCGAGGTCCTCCCAGGAGGGGAAGCGCGGGGTGGGCACGCGGCCCTGCTCGGGCCGTGCCCCCTCGACGAGGGCCGTCAGGTCGATCGCCCGCTCGCGTGCCACAACTGCCTCCTGGTCGTCCGCGGACGGTGGGTCCGTGATCACGACGCTAGGTCGTCCGTGAGCGGATCCGTCGCAGACACGCCGTCCGGCGGCGCGCCGCGGGAGCGCGCCGCCGGCGTGTTGCTGCAGGTGGCGACGGGTGTGGCAGATGGGACGGGTGGGGTTCGCGAGGGTCGTGGCGGCTCAGACCTCGCTGGCCGCAGCGGACGGCGCAGCGGTGGCCGGGACCGTGGTGGCGTAGTCCGCCGCGTGGGCCTGCTGCCACTGCAGCAGCGGCGGCACGAGGCTGCTGTACGGGTCGAAGGCGGTGAGGAACACCGGCTGGCCCGCCACCGTCCACGCCATGACGGCGTGCGAGGTCGAGTCCGGGTCCTCCGGGTCGTCGAAGACCTGGTAGCAGGCCGCGGTCCCGCCGACAGCACCCGACGGCGTCTTCCACGGGCCCGCGCCGCTGTTGTTGGGGCACTCCCCGTTGGTGTTGGTGTCCATCCCAGCCCAGGCGTTGAAGGCGCGGTCGCGGGTGGCCTCGTCGGGGTAGGACATGGCGTACACCTCACCGCCGGGCAGGTTGGTGCCCAGGCAGCTGACGGCCGCGGTGGCCGCGATGCCGCCCACCTCGTCGCGGTCGATCGGCTGGCAGTCGTTGAGCTCACGGGGCAGCGCCGCCAGCAGCGCCTGGTGCCACTGGTCCATCGCCGTGGTGGTCGTGGCGCCCAGCGCGGGGTTGGGGACCATCGCCGGCGGCGCGGGCGTGGCCGGCGTGCTCGGGGACGCGCTGGAGGACGAGGACGGGGACGACGACGGTGACGCGGGCGCGCTCGCGGCCGGCTCCGGCGTGCGCGAGGAGGCGGCGGCCGGCTCGTCGTCGGAGAGCGCACCCGCCGCGAGCAGGCCGCCGGCCGCGACCAGGCCGAGCAGGGCGAGGCCGCCTCCGACGATCCCGACGACCGCCCCGGGGCCTAGCCCCCTGCGCCCCTGCGGCGCCGGCTGGACGGTGTGGCCGCCCGGCTGCGGGATCGCCGGGCCGGGCTGCGGCGGGGTCGGCGCCGGGGGGACGGGCGGGGCGCCGGCCGCGGCTGCGAGCGGCGCAGGGCCGCCGTAGGCCGGTCCGAAGGCACCACCCGCGGCGCCGGCAGCGGTGCCGGCAGCGGTGGTGGCCGGCACCGTGCGGGCGGGGGCGGCCATGGTCTCGGCCGTGTCGACGCCGGGGGCCGAGCCGGCGCCGGCCGCAGGAGCACCGGGTGCAGGGGCACCGGCGGCGGCGTGCGCGAAGACCGGAGCCGCCGCCCGGGCGCTCACGGGGCTGCTCACGGGGCTTCCCGACAGCGCCTCCCGGGCCGCGCGTGCCAGGGCCGCGGCGCTGGCGTACCGGTGCGCGGGGTCCTTGGCCATCGCCGTGGCCAGCACCAGGTCCAGCGAGCCCCACGGGCCGCCCGGCGGCAGCAGGGGCACCGGCGCGGCGCGGTGGGCGTCCAGCACGCTGATGGCGCTGGCGGGACGGCCGTCCCTCGTCGTCGTGAACGGCGCGGCGCCGGTGAGGCAGTGGAACAGCAGGCACCCGAGCGCGTAGACGTCGCTGCGGGCGTCCACGGGGCGGCCCTCGATCTGCTCCGGGCTCATGCACTCCGCCGTCCCGACCACCGTGCCGACGGCCGTCAGCCCGGCCGCACCGGCCGCCGGGGAGGTGGAGCGGGCCAGGCCGAAGTCGGACAGGTAGACGAAGTCGGGCTGGTCCGCGCGGCGGCGCACCACCAGCACGTTGGCGGCCTTGACGTCGCGGTGCACCAGCCCGCGCTCGTGGGCGACCTCGAGGGCGTCGGCCACCTGCTCGACGATCCCCACCGCACGCGCCGCGCTCACCGGCCCGGCGGCCAGCAGCGCCGCGAGGTCCTTGCCGTCGATGAGCGCCATGTCGAGGAACAGCCGTCCGTCCACCACGCCGAAGTCGTGCACCGGCACCACGTGCGGGCTGCTCAGGCCGGCCACCGTGCGCGCCTCGTGCAGGAACCGCGCCCGGTAGCCCTCGTCGTCGGCGAGCTCGGGGGAGAGCACCTTGAGCGCCACGCGGCGCTCGCGGACGGTGTCGTACGCCTCGTACACCACCCCCATGCCGCCGCGGCCCACCCGCGCCTCGATGCGGTAGCCGCCGAACTGCTGCCCGATGTCCACGTCTCGCTCCTCGTCCGCGGGCCCCGCCCGCCGTCACGCCTGCTGCGCCGTCCGGGACGCCGCCCGGGTCTGGGCAGGAGGGTGGGCCGGGCCGCTTGCAGCCTGCTGGCGAGACGCTTGCGGCCGCTCAGGCCGACGCTGCGGGCGTCGAGGGCGCGGCGGCGTAGTGCGAGGCGTGCTGCTGCTGCCAGGCGTAGAGGGTGGAGAGGTCGGGGCGGCTGGGGTCGTGGACGGTGAGGAAGAAGCTCTGCCCGGTCACCGACCACGCCATGACGGCGAGGTCGTCGCCGTCGGTGGACCCGGGGTCGGGGACGACGTAGCAGACCGCCTGCCCGCGGTTGGAGCCGTCGGGAGCGCTCCACGGCCCGGAGCCGTCGGCCGAGGGGCAGCGGTCGGTGCCGCTCGGCTCCGCGGAGAGGCCGGCGTACTCGCCGAAGGCGGCGTCGCGGGCGGGTTCGTCGGCGAACTGGAGCACGTTGACGCGGGCCCCTGACAGGCTCTGGGCGGAGCAGGCGACGGCGGCCACCGCGGTCTGCCCCCCGTAGGCGTCGAGCGCGGCGGAGCGGCACCCGGTCAGCTCGCGGGGCAGCTGCTCCAGGAGCGCGGCGTCCTCGGGCAGCACCTCGTCGGCGGCGGTGGCTCCGAGCCGCGGGTCCGCTGGTGCCGGACCCCCACCGGAGGTGGCGCCGCCGGTCGCGGAGCTCGACCCGGTGGCGGTGCCGGACCCGGTCGCCGCCGACGACGAGCCGCCGCCCAGCGCGACCCCCAGCGCCAGCGCCGCCAGACCCCCGAGGACGACGACCAGCGCCACCGCCCCCAGCACGATCCCGACGACCGCGCCCCGCCCCGGCCCCCTCCGGCGCGGCGCGCCGACGGTGCCCGTGGGTGAGGCCTGCGCCATCTGGTGCTGCAGGTGCTGCAGGCCGGCGGAGCCCGGGTCCGGCTGCGCAGCCGCGACCGGCTCGGAGACGGCGGGGGTCGGAGCGGTGCGCACACCGACCGCCGTCGGCGCTGCGCCGCTGGCGGCGGCGGAGGCGAGAGCGCTGCGCGCGGCGGAGGCGAGGGCCCCCGCCGAGCCGTACCGGTCGGCCGGGTCCTTGGCCAGGGCCCGGGCGATGACGGCGTCGAGGTCCCCCCAGGTGCCGCCCGCCGGCAGCGCCGGCGGGATGGCGGTGCGGTGGGCGTCCAGCACCAGCACCTGGTTGGAGCCGGTGTAGGGAGGGCGCCCGGCGAGGCAGTGGAACAGCAGGCAGCCGAGCGCGTAGACGTCGCTGCGGGCGTCGACCGGGCGGCCCTCGATCTGCTCGGGGCTCATGTAGTCCGCGGTGCCCACCACCGTGCCGGTGGCCGTCAGGCCGTCGTTCCCCGACGTCGAGCGGGCCAGCCCGAAGTCCGACAGGTAGGCGAAGTCCGGCTGGTCAGGGCGCCGCCGGGCCAGCAGCACGTTGGCCGGCTTGACGTCGCGGTGCACCAGCCCGCGCTCGTGCGCGGTGTCGAGGGCGTCGGCCACCTGCTCGGTGATCCCCACCGCGCGCACCGGCGAGAGGGGGCCGCGCGACAGCAGCACCGCCAGGTCGCTGCCGTCGACCAGCGCCATGTCCAGGAACAGGTGCCCGTCGAGCACCCCGAAGTCGTGCACCGGCACCGTGTGCGGGCTGCTCAGGCCCGCCACCGTGCGCGCCTCGCGCAGGAACCGCGCCCGGAAGGTCTCGTCGTCGGCGAGGTGCGGCACCAGCACCTTCAGCGCCACGCGGCGCTCGCGGACGGTGTCGTACGCCTCGTACACCACGCCCATGCCGCCGCGGCCGAGCTGCGCGTCGAGCCGGTAGCCGCCGAAGCGGTCGCCGACCTCCATGCACCCTCCCGTCACCCGCCGTCCGGCGCTGACCAGGCCGGTGCGACCCGGACCACCCCGGACCAGCGCCGATGCTGCCACCCCGCGCGCGCAGGCGTCGACGGACGGGGTCGGCGAAGTCGCCGTCGACCCCTGCCGCGACGTGGGCGCCAGGGCCGGACTGCGCGGGTGCTGACCACCTCCACGGTGCTGCTCCTCCTGGCCGCCGCCCTGCCCCTGGCCGCGTTCCCCGGACCGGCGGTCGCCGTCGTCCTGGCCGTCTCCCTGCGCCACGGCCGCGCGCACGGTCTGGCCGCCACCGCCGGGGTGGAGGTGGGCAACGCCGTGCACGTGCTGGCCGCCACGGTCGGCCTGTCGGCGCTGGTCGCCGCCTCCGCCACCGCCTTCACCGCCGTGAAGGTCGCGGGGGCGGTCTGGCTGCTCTGGCTGGCGCTGAAGGCGCTCCGGTCGCGCTCCCAGGGGACGCTGGCCGACCTCAGGACCGGCGCGGCGTCGCAGCAGGGGAGCGGGCCGCTGCACCTGTCAGCGCGTCGCGGCCTGCTGGTGGGTGTCTTCAACCCCAAGACCGCGCTGTTTCTCGTGGCGTTCCTGCCGCAGTTCGTCGACCCCGCGGCAGGCCCGGCGTGGGCGCAGCTGGCGGTGCTGGGGCTGCTGTTCGTAGCTGCTGCCGCGGTGTTCGACAGCTGCTGGGCGCTGGCCGGGGCGGGCCTGTCCGGGGTGCTGCGGCGGGTGCGCCTGGTGGTGCTGGACCGCGTCTCGGCGGGTGTCTGCGCCGTGCTCGCGGTGCTGACGCTGACGGCCCGTCGCGCCACGGCCTGACAGGTCTGCCCGGCCGGCTCAGGCGGTGGCGGCGGCCACGTCGGCGAAGGGCGGCAGGACCTTGACCAGCCCGGTCATGGCGAGCAGCCGGTGCAGCTGCGCCGACCCACCGGCGAGCCGCAGCGCGAGGCCGGCGCCGTGCGCCCGGCGCTGCGCGCCCACCAGCACGCCCAGGCCCGCGGAGTCCATGAAGGGGACGCCCGAGAGGTCCAGCACGACGCCGTTGGTCGGGGTCTCGGACCCGTCCTGGCCGCGCGAGGCGGAGGTGCTGTCGATGACGTCGACGAGGAGTCCCTTCAGCGACGGGGCGCTGTAGACGTCGACCTCGCCGCTCACCGCGAGGACGCGGAACCGGCCCCGGTCGTACTTCTCAGCTGCGATCTGCACGTCGCGCCTCGCCGTCGCCTGGCCACCTCCGGCCGAGCGCGGTGCTGCTGCACGCTCGCGGTGCCGGACCGGGGGCCGACCGGATCATGGCAGGTGCGTGCGGGTCCGCGACGCGCGGGTCTCTGGACCCGGCGGGGCCAGAGCGCCCGGTGCTCCACCAGCTCCCCGGGGCGGGGCCCGCCCTCGGCACCCGATCTCCGTGGCGCCCTCGGCGCACACCGCAGCAGGATCGGCCCGTGATGACCGCCTCCGCCGCCCTCGGCCTGCTGCGCCTGTTCGAGCGCGGGGGCATCAAGCTCTGGGTCGACGGCGGGTGGGGCGTCGACGCCCTGCTCGGTGAGCAGACCCGGCCGCACGCCGACCTCGACGTCGTCCTCCCCGTCACCGACGTCCCGCGGGCGCGGCGGCTGCTGTCGGACGCGGGCTTCGCCGTCCTGAGGGAGTGGCTGCCCACAGCGCTGGCGGTGCGGCACCCCGACGGCCGAGAGGTGGACCTGCACCCCGTCACCCCGACCGCCGACGGCGGGGGAGACCAGGAGCTGTTCCCGCCCGACCCGCCCTTCCACCACGGACCCCCGACCACGGGGCTGCTCGACGGCGTGGAGGTGCTGTGCGTGAGTGCGGAGTCGCAGCTGCGCGCCCACCTGGGGTACGAGCCGCAGCCGGAGGACCGCGCCGACGCCCTCGCCCTGGCGTCGAGGTCCGGGCTGACCCTGCCGGACGGGTACTGACCTCCGCCGGGACCACCTCGCCACAGCCGATGACTCCGGCGCTCCCACAGGGTCACCATGACCGGCCGACCCACCGACCC
>NZ_VDMJ01000067.1 GCF_006335115.1 Streptomyces sp. NP160 | reverse complement strand
CATGGCGGCACCGAGGAAGTACCCCGATGAGCTGCGCGAGCGAGCGATCCGGATGGCGGTCGAAGCCCGCCGTGACCCAGCCACCCGCCCAGGCGCCCTGGCTCGCATCGGTGGACAGCTGGGCATCAACGCCGAGACGCTGAGGAACTGGGTCTCCCAGGCCGAGGTCGACGAGGGCCTGCGTTCGGGCACCACCACCGACGAAGCCCGCCGGATCGCTGAGCTGGAGCGGGAGAACCGCGAGCTGCGCCGGGCCAACGAGATCCTCAAGACCGCCTCAGCGTTTTTCGCCGCGGCGGAGCTCGACCGCCGACTGAAGTGATCGTCGCCTACATCGACGCCCATAAGGACCGCTTCGGGGTCGAGCCGATCTGCACGGTGCTCAGCGCTGCTGGCACGCAGGTCGCCCCGAGCACCTACTACGCCGCCCGTTCCCGGCGCCCCTCGATGAGGTCGGTCATCGATGCCGCTCGCACCGCGGCGATCCGCGCGGTGCACGCGGAGAACTACGGCGTGTACGGCTCGCGCAAGGTTCACGCCGAGCTCCTCCGGCGCGGGCAGCCGATGGCCCGCTGCAGCGTGGAACGCTTGATGCGCGCCGCGGGGCTTCGGGGTGTGAGCAGGGCCAAGGGCCCCCGCACCACGATCCCGGGCACGGGGCCTGAGACCCGTGCGGACCTGGTGGAGCGGAAGTTCACCGCGCCGGCCCCGGACCGGCTGTGGGTCGCGGACATCACCTACTGCCGGACGTTCTCCGGGTGGGTGTACGCGGCGTTCGTCATCGACGTCTTCAGCCGGCGAGTCGTGGGGTGGCAGGTGTCCACGAGCCTGCGCACCGACCTGGCCCTGGACGCCCTGGAGATGGGTCTGTGGACCCGCCAGCACGCCGGCCGCGACGTCGCCGGCGTGGTGGCGCACTCGGACAAGGGCGTGCAGTACGTCGCGATTCGCTACACCCAGCGTCTGGCCGAGGCCGGCGCTGTCGCGTCGGTGGGGAGCACCGGCGACTCGTATGACAACGCTCTGGCCGAGGCGTTCAACTCCCTGTTCAAGGCCGAGCTGGTCCGTCACCGGGGCCCGTGGAAGGGCATCGAGGATCTGGAGATCGCGGTGGCGGAGTACGTGGACTGGTTCAACCACCGGCG
>NZ_VDMJ01000066.1 GCF_006335115.1 Streptomyces sp. NP160 | reverse complement strand
GAGGGGCGCGGCGCCCGTCGCGGTGGCCGTCAGGCCAGGGACTGCATGACCTCGCGGGCCAGCGCCGCGGTCTCGGACGGGGTGCGCCCGACCTTGACACCGGCGGCCTCGAGGGCCTCCTTCTTGGCCTGGGCGGTGCCCGCGGAGCCGGAGACGATGGCGCCGGCGTGGCCCATGGTCTTGCCCTCGGGCGCGGTGAAGCCGGCCACGTAGCCGATGACCGGCTTGGTGACGTTCTCCTTGATGAACGCCGCCGCGCGCTCCTCGGCGTCGCCGCCGATCTCGCCGATCATGACGATGACGTCGGTGTCCGGGTCGGCCTGGAACGCCTCGAGGGCGTCGATGTGGGTGGTGCCGATGATCGGGTCACCGCCGATGCCGACCGCCGTGGAGAACCCGAAGTCGGCCAGCTCGTACATCATCTGGTAGGTCAGCGTGCCGGACTTGCTGACCAGGCCGATGCGCCCGGCGGGCGTGATGTCGGCGGGGATGATGCCCGCGTTGGACGCGCCCGGGGTGATGAGGCCGGGGCAGTTCGGCCCGATGACGCGGCTGGTGCCCTTGGCCTGGGCGTGCGCGAAGAACTCCGCGGTGTCCTTGACCGGCACCCCCTCGGTGATGACGACGACGAGGGGCACCTCGGCGTCAATCGCCTCGACGGCAGCGGCCTTGGTGCCGGAGGCCGGCACGAAGATGACCGTCACGTCAGCGCCGGTCTCCTCGACGGCCTGCGCGACGGACCCGAAGACCGGGACCTGCACGGGCGAGCCGTCGGCGCCGGTGAACTCCGCCGTCTCGCCGGCCTTCTTGGGGTTCACCCCGCCGACGACGGTGGTGCCGGAGGTCAGCATGCGCTGGGTGTGCTTGCGGCCCTCGGAGCCGGTCATGCCCTGCACGATGACCTTGGACTCGGAGGTCAGGAAGATCGCCATGGTTCTGTTCTCCTCGCTGCTCGGTCCGGGCCGTCAGGCCGCAGCCAGCTCGGCGGCCTTGCGGGCCGCGCCGTCCATCGTGTCCACCACGGTCACCAGCGGGTGCGCGGCCTCGGCGAGGATGCGCCGGCCCTCCACCACGTTGTTGCCGTCCAGGCGGACGACGAGCGGCTTGGTGGCCTCGTCGCCGAGGATCTCCAGCGCCTGCACGATGCCGTTGGCCACCGCGTCGCACGCGGTGATGCCGCCGAAGACGTTGACGAAGACGCTCTTGACCTGCGGGTCGCCGAGGATCACGTCGAGGCCGTTGGCCATGACCTGCGCCGAGGCGCCGCCGCCGATGTCGAGGAAGTTGGCCGGCTTGACGCCGCCGAACTCCTCGCCGGCCTGGGCGACCACGTCGAGGGTGCTCATGACGAGCCCCGCGCCGTTGCCGATGATGCCGACCTCGCCGTCGAGCTTGACGTAGTTGAGGTGGCTGGCGCGCGCCTTGGCCTCGAGCGGGTCGCCGGCGGCGGCCTCCTCCTCGGCGAGCGCGGCGGTCTCGGGGTGGCGGAAGGAGGCGTTGTCGTCCAGCGACACCTTGCCGTCCAGGGCCACCACGCGGCCGTCGCCGGTGAGCACCAGCGGGTTGACCTCCACCAGCGTGGCGTCGGCCTCGCGGTACACCGTGCCGAGCTTCACCAGGACGTCGGAGACCTGCGCCGCCACGTCCTCGCCGAAGCCCGCGGCCGCGACGATCTCGTCGGCCTTGGCCTGGTCGATGCCCGTGACCGGGTCGACGGCCACGCGGGCGAGCGCCTCGGGGCGCTCGACGGCGAGCTGCTCGATCTCCATGCCGCCCTCGACGCTGGCCATGGCGAGGTAGCGGCGCTCGGCGCGGTCGAGCAGCAGGGAGACGTAGTACTCGGTGGCGATGTCGGCGCCGGCCGCGATCATCACCTTGTGGACCGTGTGGCCCTTGATGTCCATGCCGAGGATGTCGCTGGCCCGGTCAGCAGCCTCCTCGGGCGACCGGGCCACCTTGACGCCGCCGGCCTTGCCGCGGCCGCCGACCTTCACCTGCGCCTTGACGACGACGACCTTCCCGTCGACGCCGGCGCCCAGCTGCTCAGCAGCGGCGCGGGCCTCCTCGGGGGTGGTGGCCACCAGGCCCGGCAGCACCGGGACGCCGTGGGACTCGAACAGGTCGCGTGCTTGGTACTCGTACAGGTCCACTGGGGCTGCGCCTCCATCGTCGGCCGCTGCGGGTGTCCCGCGCGCCGGCGGAACCTGCTCGTGGGCCGCCCAGCCTGCACGCGGGGTGCGCCCGCGAGCCTAACGATCCCCTGCTGGGCGCCCCGCCGAGCCCCCGGTCGTGACGCCCGCTCCCCCGCTCGTCGCAGGAGCGGCGCGCCCAGCCAGCGGCGTCAGCGGTGCAGCCAGGCGTAGCCGTTCTCCGGGCGGCCGGCCACGCCGTACCGGGGCCTCACCACGGCACGGCCGGTCTGCTCCAGGTGCTCGAGGTAGCGGCGGGCGCTGACCCGCGCCATGCCGCAGCGCGCTGCCACCTCCCCCGCGGACAGGTCGGGCTCGGTGGCCGAGCGCAGCACCTGCACCACCAGCTCCAGGCTGCGGTGCGACAGGCCCTTGGGCAGCTGCTCGGGCGCGCGCGGCGCAGCGGCCGCGCCGCCGGGGTGGAGCAGCCTGTCGACGTCGTCCTGGCCCAGACCACCGGCCGCTCCCGTGCGCGCCAGCGCCCGCCGGTGCGCGGCGTAGGCCCGCATCCGCTCCGTGAACAGCGCGAGCGAGAACGGCTTGACGAGGTAGTCGACCACCCCTCCGGCCATCGACGTGCGCACCACCTCCAGCTCGCGCGCCGCGGTGACCACCACCACGTCGACGTCGGACCCGCTGGCCCGCAGCGCCCGCAGCACCTCGGTGCCGGGCACGTCCGGCAGGTGCACGTCCAACAGCACGAGGTCGGGCGCGAGCGCCTCCACGGCGCGCAGCGCGTCGGCGCCCCGGTGCGCCACGCCCACGCACGCGAACCCCTCGAGGGTGCCGACGTACGCCTGGTGCAGGGACGCGACCGCGACGTCGTCGTCGACCACGAGCACCCTGACGGTGCTGGCGACGGTCCCGCTCACGCCCCGGCCCCCGCCAGCTCGGAGGACGACGACGGACGCACCGTCCCGCCGCCGAGGACCACCTCGAAGCGCGCGCCGCCCATCTCGGAGCGGGTCACCGCCGCGGAACCGCCGCGGCGCGCCGCGACGCGCGCGACCAGCGCCAGGCCGATGCCCTGGCCGTGGCGGCCGTCGCCCCCGGCCTTGGTGGTCACGCCCACCCGGAACACCTGCTCGCGCAGCGCCTCGGGAACGCCCGGCCCGTCGTCGTCGACGGTGACCACCCACCGCCCGTCAGGCCCGAGAGCACGCACGTCGACGAGCACCCGCCCACCCTGCCCGGCGGCGTCGAGGGCGTTGCCCACGAGGTTGCCGAGCACGGTGACGACGTCGTCGCCGGCGCCCTCGGGCACCCGCGTGACCGGAGAGACCACCAGCTCGGCGCCGCGCTCGCGGGCGAGGGCGGCCTTGGCCATGAGCAGCGCCGACACCGACGCGTCCTCCACGCCGCCGAGCCCGGCGCCGGACAGCAGCCGTCCGCCGCCGCCGAGCCTGTCGATGAGGGCGACGGCGTCAGCGGTGCGGCCCAGCTCCAGCAGGCCCTGCAGCACGTGCAGCTGGTTGGAGAACTCGTGCGCCTGCGCGCGCAGCGTGGTGGTGAGGCTGCGCTGCCCGTCCAGCTCGCGCACGGCCCCCGAGAGCTCGGTGCGGTCCCTCACGGTGAGCACGCGCCCCACGCGCCGGCCGTGCACGAGCGCCGGGGTGCGGCTGGCCAGCAGCACGCGCTCCCCCACGAGCAGGGGCGCGTCCACGGCGTCGTCGTCGGCCTCCAGCAGCTCCAGCGCGGCGGGGTCGAGCACGTCGGCGGCGGACCGCCCGCTCAGCGCTCCGTCCGTCCCGTCGAGGTCGAGCAGGCGGCACGCCTCGTCGTTGACGAGCACCACGCGCCCCCGCTCGTCCACGGCGAGCACGCCCTCGCGGATGCCGTGGAGCATCGCCTCGCGGGCCTGCAGCAGGCGGGCGATCTCGTCGGGCTCGAGACCCATGATGCGGCGGCGGACCAGGCGCGTGAGCAGGTAGGAGCCTGCTGAGCCGAGCACCGCGGCGCCGCCGAGCCAGGCGGCCAGCCAGGGGACGTCCTCGGTGAAGTCGTCGTCGAGCTCGGACTCGACGATGCCCACCGAGACCGCTCCGAGGATGCGGTCGGAGGCGTCGCGGACCGGCACCTTGGCGCGCAGCGACGGCCCGAGCGTGCCGGTCTGGGTGCCGAGGAACTCCTCCCCGCGCAGCACCTCCGCGGCGCTGGTGGTGCTCGGGGAGCCGATGAGCTCTGGGTCGGGGTGGCTCAGACGGATCCCGTCCCTGTCGAGGAACACCACGAACGACACCTTCGACGCCTGCTGCAGGAGGGTCGCGAGGTCCTGCAGGTCGTCTCCGGGACCACCGGGCTGCTCGTACGCCTCGACGACGTCGGGCAGCGTCGCGGCGTTGCGGGCCACGGCCATCATCTGGTCGCCGTAGGCCTGGCGGATCTGGCGCTGCTGCAGCGAGACGGCGGCGAAGCCGGCCAGCACCACGCAGGACAGCACGATGAGGGCCTGCAGCGCGAGGAGCTGCGGGCCGAGCGGCATCGGCCGGCGCATGCACCCATCATCACCGACCGCCGCAGGCACGGGGAACGGCCCGACCCCGGATGCGCGTGACCGATACGACCAGAACCACCGCAACGGCCGGTACCACCACTACGGCCGCATGCTGGGCATCCGCTGGACGCACCGAACACCCTCGTCGTCATCGAGCCGCACGGCTCTCCGCCCCGAGGACGGGGCGGACGACGAGGAGGTCGCCACGTGCCCAGCACCACCCCCACCGCCAGCACCCGCCCGCTGCGCTCCCGCGCCCTGCGCGCCGCCCTCGCCGGCGCCGGCGCCGCGGCCCTGCTCGCCACCGCGGCGTGCGCCTCGGGCAGCGCGAGCGCCGGCTCCGGCGGCGACGGCGGCGCCCGGCCGATCAACCGGCTGGAGATCATGGCCCCCGCCGACCCGGGCGGCGGCTGGGACCAGACCGCCCGCGCCATGGGCTCGGCCATCGAGGCCGACGAGCTCGCCCGCAGCGTGCAGGTCAGCAACGTCGGCGGCGCCGGCGGCACGGTGGGCCTGGCCGAGCTCAAGAACGAGCGCAGCGAGGACTTCCTCATGGTGATGGGCCTGGTGATGGTCGGCGCCGTGGAGACCAACAAGTCCCAGGCGACGCTGGCCGACACCACGCCGCTGGCGCGCCTGACCAGCGAGGACGAGATCATCGTCGTCCCCGCCAACAGCCCCTACCAGACCATCGACGACCTGGTCGCGGCCATGAAGAGCGAAGGTCGCGGGGTCTCCATCGCGGGCGGCTCCGCCGGCGGCACCGACAACATCCTCGCCGGGATGCTCGCCCAGGAGGCGGGCGTGCCGGCCAGCGACCTCAACTACATCCCCTACTCCGGTGGCGGCGAGTCGCTGGCGGCGCTGCTGGGCAACCAGGTCAGCGCGGGCATCTCCGGGGTCGGCGAGTACGCCGAGCAGGTCGAGGCCGGCGAGCTGCGGGCCCTGGCGGTCTCCGGCGCGGAGCGGGTGGAGGGCGTGGACGCCCCCACGCTGAAGGAGGCCGGCCTGGACATCGAGCTCACCAACTGGCGCGGCGTCGTGGCCCCCCCGAACATCTCCGAGGAGGCCGAGGCCAAGCTCGAGAAGCTCGTCGACGACATGCACGGCTCCGAGGCGTGGACCGAGCTCGTCGCCACCAACGGCTGGACCGACGACTACCTGTCCGGCGAGGAGTTCGAGACCTTCCTCGGCGAGGAGCAGACGCGCATCGCGGGCGTCCTCAAGGAGATCGGCCTGACCTCGTGAGCACGCTCGACACGCCTCCCGAGAGCCCCGCCGGGAGCACCGCGGCGTCCGCCCGCCCGAAGAGGCGGCGGCTGCCCGTCGGGGAGCTCGTCGTCACGACCGTGCTGGCGGGGCTCGGCGTCTTCGCCCTGGTCGAGGCGCACACGATCGCCATCCCCGCCTCGTCCAACGCGGTCGGACCGCGGGCCTTCCCGTACGCCGTGGGCGCGATCCTCGTGCTGTCGGCCGTGGCGCTGCTCGTGGCGCAGCTGCGCGGCGACCGCGGCGAGGTGGAGGGGGGCGAGGACGTCGACACCTCCGGCGGCGCCGACTGGGTGGCCGTCGCCAAGCTCACCGGCGCCTTCGCCGCGCTCGTCGTCCTCGTCGAGCCGCTGGGCTGGCCGATCGCGGCGTCGCTGATGTTCGGCGGCACCGCGTGGGCCCTCGGCGCCCGCCCGTGGTGGCGCGCGCTGCTCGTCGCCGTGGTGCTCAACACGGTGGTCCACATCGTCTTCACGCAGGTGCTCGGGGTCTACCTGCCCGCGGGCCCGCTCGAGGGGGTCGTCGGCTTTGGGTGACGTCGCTGGGCTGCTCGAGGGCTTCTCCACCGCCCTGCAGCCGATGTACCTGCTCTACGCGCTCATCGGCGTGATGCTCGGCACCGCCGTCGGCGTGCTGCCCGGCATCGGGCCGGCCATGACCGTGGCGCTGCTGCTGCCCCTGACGTACACGCTGGAGCCCACCGCGGCGTTCATCATGTTCGCCGGCATCTACTACGGCGGCATGTACGGCGGGTCGACCACGTCGATCCTGCTCAACACCCCCGGTGAGTCGGCGTCGATCGTCACCGCGCTCGAGGGCAACAAGATGGCCAAGGCCGGGCGCGGTGCGGCCGCGCTGGCCACCGCCGCCATCGGGTCGTTCGTGGCCGGCACCATCGCCACCGTCGCGCTGTCCCTGGTGGCGCCCACCGTGGCGAGGATCGCGGTGAAGCTCGGGCCGGCGGACTACGTGGCCCTGGCGGTGCTGGCCTTCTTCACGGTGGCCGCGATGCTGGGGGCCTCCCCCGCCCGCGGCTTCGCCTCCCTGGCCCTGGGCCTGTTCATCGCCGTCATCGGCACCGACAGCCTCACCGGCCAGCAGCGGTTCACGCTGGGGCTGCCGACGCTGGCGGACGGCATCGACGTCGTCGTCGTGGCGGTGGGGTTCTTCGCCGTCGGGGAGGCGCTGCACGTGGCGTCCCGGCTGCGCCGCGGGCCCATCCCGCTGGTGCCGATCGCCGGGAAGGGCATGACGCGCAGCGACTGGAAGCGCTCCTGGAAGCCGTGGCTGCGCGGCACCGCGATCGGCTTCCCCATCGGCACCATCCCCGCCGGTGGCGCGGACCTCGGCACCTTCCTCAGCTACGCCACCGAGCGGAAGCTGTCCAAGCACTCCAGCGAGTTCGGCCACGGCGCCATCGAGGGCGTCGCCGGCCCGGAGGCCGCCAACAACGCCTCGGCCGCGGGCGTGCTCGTGCCGCTGCTCACCCTGGGCCTGCCCACCTCGGCGACCGCCGCGATCATCCTCGCCGCGTTCCAGAGCTACGGCATCCAGCCCGGGCCCAACCTCTTCGCCGAGGAGGGGCAGCTGGTCTGGGCGCTCATCGCCAGCCTCTACATCGGCAACGTGCTGCTGCTCGTGCTGAACCTGCCGCTGGTGGGCCTGTGGGTGAAGGTGCTGCGCCTGCCCCGCCCCTACCTGTACGCGGGCATCCTCACCTTCGCCGCGCTCGGCACCTACGCGGTGGGAGCGTCCATCGAGGACCTCGTGCTGCTGTTCGTGCTCGGCGGCATCGGCTGGGCGATGCGCTCCTACGGCTTCCCGATCGCCCCGGCGATCGTGGGCCTCATCCTCGGCCCGATCGCCGAGGAGCAGCTGCGCCGCACCCTCGCCATCAGCCAGGGCGACGCGACGGCACTGGTCACCAGCCCGTTCGCCGCCGTGGTGTACGTGCTCGTGGTGCTGGCGCTGGTGGGCTCGCAGTGGCTCAAGCGCCGCCAGGCGCGGCTGGACGCCGCCGTGTTCGCCGAGGCGCAGCGCGAGGACGACCTGGTGGCCGCGGCCACGAGGCCGCACTCCCCGGAGCAGCTCGACCGCCCGCACCGCAACGACTCTGACAGCGGAGGTACCTGGTGACGATCGTCGTGGGCTACGTGCCCAAGCCCGAGGGGCGCGCTGCGCTCGTGGCGGCGCTGGAGGAGGCCGACCTGCGCGGGGAGTCCCTCCACGTGCTCAACACCACCAAGGGAGACGCCTACTCCGACCCCGGCTACGCCACCGAGGACGACCTCGCCGAGGTGAAGGCGCTCCTGGAGGAGTCCGGCGTCCCGTACGAGCTGGAGCACCGCCTGGGCGACCAGGCCGGCGGCGCCGCCGACATCCTCGAGGCCGTCGACCGGCTGGGCGCCTCGCTGGTGGTCATCGGCATCCGGCGCCGCACGCCCACCGGCAAGCTGCTCTTCGGCAGCGACGCGCAGACCGTGCTGCTGCACGCCCCCTGCCAGGTGCTGGCCGTCAAGGCCGGCTGAGGCAGCGCGCGCCTCGCCCGCCGGGTCAGGCGAAGGCTGCGAGCGCGGCGGCGGGGTCGTCGGTGAACAGCCCGTCGACCCCGTCCTCGCGCAGCTGCCGCAGCAGCGCCTCCACGTCGCCGCGGGCGGCGAGGTCGCCGCGCGGACCGCCGCTGCGCAGCTCCGCGGGCAGGAAGGTGTTCTCCGGCCGCACGGTGTACGGCACCACGGCCAGCCCGGCGGCGTGCGCGTCGTCCACCAGCCGGCTCCGCGCGGACACACCCCGCGCGTCGCGCGGCTCCACCTGCACCAGGTGCGGCGCCAGCACGTCCGCCCACCCGCGCAGCTCGCGCAGGCCGGCCGGGGTGCACAGGTCGGCGTAGTCGCGGTGGTCGCCCGCCAGCCGCAGGTCCGGCGGGGCGCCCGTCGGCTGCGTCAGCTGGGCGAGCCGCAGCCCCGGGGCGTCAGCACGCAGCCGCTGGAGCGGTGCCACCTCGAAGCACTGGACGACGACGGCGCCGGCAGCGGCCGCCCCGCCGCGACGCGGCCCGCCGTCAAGACCCACCAGCCCGAAGGCCTCCAGCGCCGCGAGCAGCAGCGGCTCCAGCGCCAGACCCGCCGCCGCGAAGTGCCCGGGGTGCTTCAGCTCCGGCCACACCGCCACCGGGCGCCCGGCTCGTGCGGACAGCTCCTCGCGCAGCGCCAGCACCTCGGCGAACGTCATCACCGGCTGCTCGCCGTCGTGCGCGGCGCTCGCGGGGCGCAGCTGCGGCAGCCGCTCGCGCGCCCGCAGCGTGCGGACCTGCGCGAGCGTGAGGTCCTGGGAGAACCAGCCGGTCAGGGACACCCCGTCGACCACGCGCGTGGTGCGCAGGTGCGCGAGCTCGGGGCGGTCGGCGACGTCGGTGGTGTCGGACAGCTCGGCCTCGTGCCGCACCAGCAGCTCGCCGTCGGCGGTGGCCACGAGGTCGACGTCCACCCCGTCGGCGCCCTCGGCGACGGCCAGCTCGTAGGCGGCGCGGGTGTGCTCGGGGCGCCGCACGCTCGCGCCGCGGTGCCCGACCACCACCGGCCGACGGCCCACGGAGCGGATCACGCCCCGCACCCTGCCACGCGGCTCACCGCGCGGCGCGGGCCAGCGCGGCGACGGCTCCGCGCAGCTCACCGAGGGTGGCGGCGCCGTAGCCGAGGACGAGGGCCGGCGGCAGGTCGGTGCGGGCCACCGCGTACGCGGCGAGGTCCGCCAGCAGGAACCCGTCGGCCTGCACGCGCTCCAGGACGACGGCGGCGTCCGTCCCGGCCGGCAGCTCGACCACGAGGTGCAGTCCGGCCGCCGCCCCGCGGGCCCGCAGGTGGGGGTGCTGCGCGAGCAGCCGCTGCAGGAGGTCGCGGCGGTGGGCGTGGTCGCGGCGCACCCTCGCGACGTGCCGCCGCAGCCCGCCACCGGCCAGGTGGGCGGACAGCGCGCGCTGGAGCACGCCGCTGACCGGGGCGCCGAGGTCCCGCCGCACGTCGGCCAGCGCCTCGCGCAGCGTCGGCGGCGCCAGGAGGTAGCCCGCCCGCAGCCACGGCGAGAGCACCTTGGAGAACGTCCCGAGGTGCACCACGAGGTCGGGAGCCAGCGACGCCAGCGCCGGCAGCGGGGCCGCGCCGTAGCGGAACTCGCCGTCGTAGTCGTCCTCGACGACGACGGCGCCCGCCTCGCGCGCCCGCGCCAGGAGGGCGACGCGGCGCTCCAGCGGCAGCACCCCGCCCCACGGGTACTGGTGGCTGGGCGTGACGAGCACGGCGTCAGCGTCAGCGGGGACCCGCTCCACGCGCAGGCCGTCGTCGTCGACGTCCACCGGGACCAGCTGCGCGCCGAGGCGGCGCAGGCAGCGCGCCGAGGAGGGGTACCCCGGGTCCTCGACGACGACGCGCGGCGTGCGGCCGCCGTCGTCTCCGGCCGGGGCGCGCAGGACGTGCGCCACCAGCGCGAGGCCGTCGCCGGTGCCGGCGGTGATGACGACGTCTGCGGGGTCGGCGTCGAGGCCCCGCGCCGCGCGCAGGTGCGCGGCGACCTGCTCGCGCAGCGGGACCAGACCCGCGGGCGGCGGCTCGCCGTCAGGGACGTCGGCGAGCGCTGCCGCGCGCCAGGCGCTGCGCCACGCGGTGTCCGCGAGCCGGGAGGTGTCGGGGCGGCCGGGGCGCAGGTCCACCGCGCCGGGGTGCTGCGCTGCGCGGTGCCGCGGCCCGGCCTCGGCGGTGCGGGGCGTCGGCAGGGCTCCGAGGTGCCCGCTGACGCGGGTGCCGCTGCCGTGGCGGGCCTCGAGGAAGCCTTCCCCGACCAGCTGCTCGTAGGCGGCGGTGACCGTGGCGCGGGAGACGCCCAGCTGCTCGGCCAGGCGGCGCGTGGCCGGCACCTGCGCGCCGGGCGGGAGCCGGTGCTCGCGGACGGCCGCCCGCAGGGCGTCGGCGAGCTGCAGCTGCAGCGGGGCGGCGCCTCCGCGCTGGAGGGTGAGCGGCAGGTCGAGCTCGACGGCGGTGCGCACGCTGGCCTCCTCGGGCTCCTGGTGGTCTCCAGTGGAAGGGTCGCTGAGTGGACTGCTCACGACCACCGCCAGTGGCCTGCACGCGCAGACCACTCAGCGGCCAGTCTGCTCCCGTGAGCACCTCCCCCGCCACCACCGCGCCCGAGCTGCCGGTCACCGACCGCACCCGCCTCACCCGGTACGGCCACCGCCAGGTCACCGACCGCGCCGCGCTCCACGACGTGCTCGACAGCTCGCTCGTCGCGCACGTCGCCGTGGTGGGCGAGTCGCCGACCCCGGCCGCCGTCGTCCTGCCGATCGCTGCGGCCCGTGACGGCGAGTCGCTGCTGCTGCACGGCTCCACGGGCGGGGGCCTGCTGCGCGCGGCGGCCGCCGGGCAGACCGTCACCGCGACCGTGACCGTGCTCGACGGCGTCGTCTACGCCCGCACGGTGTTCGACAGCTCGATGAACTACCGCTGCGCCGTCGTCTACGGCGTGCCGACCGTGGTGCCGGACGAGGAGAAGGAGGAGGCGCTGCGGGTCCTGTCCGAGCACCTCATGCCCGGGCGCTGGGACGAGGTGCGCCGTCCCACGCGGCGCGAGCTGGCCGCCACGCTGGTGCTGCGGCTGCCGCTGACCGAGGCCAGCGTCAAGGTCCGCGCCGCCGGGGCGAGCGAGGACGCGGCGGAGGACGACGCCGTGTGGGCTGGCGTGCTGCCGCTGCACACGGCCGTCGGGGCGCCGCGCACCGGTGACGACGTCCCGGGCGGCGTCCCCGTGCCGCCGAGCGTGACCGCCGGGGCGCAGCGCCTCGCCGGCTGGCTCCCGCCCTACCGCTGACCCACCCCCCGTGGTGGCACGGGGCGGCCCCGTGCCAGGAGGACTGGCACAGGGGCGCCCCGTGCCAGTCAGGGAGTGGCGTGGATC
>NZ_VDMJ01000065.1 GCF_006335115.1 Streptomyces sp. NP160 | reverse complement strand
GCCCCGTGAGCGGGTCGTGCAGCGCGGCGTGCACCAGCGCCGCCTGCGCGTGGCGGGCCTCGGTGACGTCCTCCACCACCACCAGCAGGTGCGGCAGACCGCCGTCGGCAGGCTCCACCAGCGACGGCGTGGTCCGCGCCCAGCGCACCGCACCGTCGGGGCGCACGAAGCGCTGCTCGCGGGAGGTGGTCTCCGTGCTGCGCTCCCGCGCCACCCGCTCCAGCCGCTCGACGTGGCCCACCGCGTCCTCGGGGTGCAGCAGGTCGCGCACGCGCCCCGCCACCAGCTCGGCGGGCGTGCGCCCCGCGAAGGCCGCGAAGGCGTCGTTGACCCTGGTCAGCCGGCCCAGGTCGCCCGGCTCGAGGCTCATGAGCACCATGCCCGTGGGCGCGGTCTCGAAGGCGAGGCGGAACTGCAGCTCCGCCTCCGCGCGCCGCTGGTCCGCGGCGACCTCCGCGGTCACGTCGGTGATGACGGCGGTGGTCGAGCGCAGCGCGCCGTCGTCGTCGTGGGTCTGCGTGAGCGTGACCTCGCCGGTGAAGGTGGAGCCGTCGCGGCGCACCAGCGTCCAGCGCCGGGTGGTGTGCCCGCCCTGGGCCAGCCCGGCCAGCAGCACCGCGGCGCCCACCGGCAGGCCCAGCTCCGCCGCGCGCTCGTGCACCTCGGCGTGCCGCACGAAGCGCAGCGGGCTGCCGCCCACCACCTCGGCCGCGGCCCAGCCGAGCAGCCGCTCGGCGCCGGAGCTGAAGACGGTGATCCTGTGCTCGGCGTCCGTGGCGAGGATGCCCTGGGTGGTGGCGCCGTCGAGCACCCCGGCCAGCAGG
>NZ_VDMJ01000064.1:606-771 GCF_006335115.1 Streptomyces sp. NP160 | reverse complement strand
GCGGGTGCTCGAGGAGGCCGGGCGCGTCCGCGAGGAGGCCGCCGGCCAGCGCGAGGTCTCCGCCAGCGCCGTGCGCGAGGGGCGCTCGGCCGTGGAGGTGCTGGCGGCGGAGCTGGCCGCCCTCACGGACGCCGCCCACCGCGAGGAGGTGGCGCGCGTCGAGCA
>NZ_VDMJ01000064.1:0-534 GCF_006335115.1 Streptomyces sp. NP160 | reverse complement strand
ACCCCCTCGCGCTGGAGGAGTACGCCGCGCTGGAGGAGCGCTCGGCGTTCCTCACCTCCCAGCTGGAGGACCTGCGCACCACGCGCGCCGACCTGCTGGAGATCGTGCGGACGGTCGACGAGCGGGTGCAGCAGGCCTTCGCCGAGGCGTTCGCCGACACCGCCGCGGCCTTCGAGCGGGTCTTCCCGCGGCTCTTCCCCGGCGGCGAGGGCCGCCTCGTGCTCACCGACCCCTCCGACCTGCTCACCACGGGCGTGGAGGTGGAGGCCCGGCCGGCGGGCAAGCGCGTCAAGCGCCTGAGCCTGCTCTCGGGCGGGGAGCGCTCGCTGACCGCCGTCGCGCTNNGCGGTGCTGGAGGAGCTGCGCGCCTCCAGCCAGCTCATCGTCATCACCCACCAGGAGCGGACCATGGAGATCGCCGACGCCCTCTACGGCGTGACGATGCGCTCCGACGGCGTCACCGCGGTGGTGTCCCAGCGGCTGCGGGAGCGGGCCAGCACCCCGTCCTGATCGGGCCGTCTGGTCGGGGCCTGC
>NZ_VDMJ01000063.1:1303-1798 GCF_006335115.1 Streptomyces sp. NP160 | reverse complement strand
CGCGCGGGCGCGGCGGTGGCTGCGGTCGTGCGGCGGGCCGGAGGCGCGGTGAACGTGAAGTCGTCGCGGGCGGGCACGAGCGGCGCGGCGGTCTCGAGCGCGGACGCGGGGGCCGGCGCGGGCACTGCGGGCGCAGGGACCCGCGTGGCGGTGGCGGTGGCGGTCTGCTCGTCGGTCACGTGCTGTTCATCGGCGCGAAGGCGCCGCGGCTTCAGCCCGCGCTCGGCGCCACGAGGAGCCGCTGCAGCACCGGAAGCACCTGGTCGGCCAGCTCCACCTGGCCCGCGGGCGTGAGGCGCACGGACCCGTCGGCTGTGGTGGTGGCGTCGGCGGAGAGCTCCGAGCCGGTGGCAGCGGGATCGAGGTAGACCACCCCTGCTTCGGCGGTGGCGGCGCTCAGCGCGCGGCGGGTGGCGGTGAGGGCTGCTGAGCCGGCATCGCCGAGCGACGGCGGACCGACCACCACCACCTGCGCCTGGGGCGCCTTCGCCCTCG
>NZ_VDMJ01000063.1:924-1266 GCF_006335115.1 Streptomyces sp. NP160 | reverse complement strand
GCTGCCGAGCAGCACCACCACGCGGGTCTGGTCGCTGGTGACCTGGTCGAGCAGGTCGGAGAAGGTGCGTCCGTCGGCGGCCCGGGCGGCCCAGCCGGCACCGTCGGCAGCGGCCACGCTGCGCGCCACCGGGGCTCCCGCGCCGTTCAGGGCCGTCGCGGCCAGCGCCGACCAGTCGTTGGCGGCACCGGCCGGGTCCAGCCCGTCACCGACGAACGCCACGGGCGCGCCACCGGCCACGGACGCCTCCGGGCCGGCCGTGGCGCTCGTGGGCGCAGCGGCGGTGAGGGTGGCGGACGCCGTGGGCGCCGGTGGCGGAGCAGGCGGGGCCGCGGAGGCGGA
>NZ_VDMJ01000063.1:0-906 GCF_006335115.1 Streptomyces sp. NP160 | reverse complement strand
CGCCGGCGGCGGCGATCTGGGCCCGGCGGACGCGCGTGAGGGGCAGCACGTGCCCCATCCTCTCCACCGGGGCGGGCGCCGTGGGCGGATCCTCCGGTGATCTCACCGACCCGTGACCTAGCGTCAGGGGGGTGGAGATCGGCATCAGCTCGTTCGCGGAGATCACCCCCGACCCGGCGACCGGCGCTGCGCCCAGCGCCCACCAGCGCCTGCTGGAGGTGGTGGAGGAGGTGGTGCTGGCCGACCAGGTGGGCCTCGACGTGTACGGCCTCGGGGAGCACCACCGGCCCGACTACGCCTCCTCGGCACCGGCCGTGGTGCTGGCCGCGGCAGCCGCTCGCACGCGGCGCATCCGCCTGACCAGCGCGGTCACGGTGCTGTCCAGCGAGGACCCGGTGCGCGTGTACCAGCAGTACGCCACGCTCGACCTGCTGTCGTCGGGCCGGGCGGAGGTGCTGGCGGGGCGGGGCTCGTTCATCGAGTCCTTCCCGCTGTTCGGCTACGACCTCGCCGACTACGACGAGCTGTTCACCGAGAAGCTGGACCTGCTGCTCGCCCTGCGGCAGGAGGGGCCCGTCACGTGGAGCGGGAAGCACCGCGCGGCGCTGNNTGCAGCAGCCGCTGCCGGTGTGGGTGGGCGTGGGCGGCAACCCGGAGTCCGTGGTGCGGGCGGGCGTGCGGGGGCTGCCTCTGGCGCTGGCGATCATCGGCGGGCAGCCGGAGCGCTTCGCGCCGCTGGTGGACCTGTTCCACCGCGCCGCGGTGCAGGGCGGGCACGACCCGATGGCCCTCCCGGTGGCCTCGCACAGCCACGGCTTCGTGGCGGACACCTCCCAGGCCGCCGTGGACACCTTCTACGGGCCGTACAAGGTGGTCATGGACACCCTCGGGCGCGAGCGGGGCTGG
>NZ_VDMJ01000062.1:2099-2742 GCF_006335115.1 Streptomyces sp. NP160 | reverse complement strand
CGCTGCGCCGCCGCTGACCCTCAGATCCAGGAGGCGAACCACATCCGCGCCCGCCAGGCGTCGTAGGTGATGAGCTCGGCGGTCCACACCGGCCAGAAGTAGGAGGCGGCCACCACGGCCAGCACCACCACGCAGCCGCTGACCACGACACCCGCCAGCCGCCGTCCCGCCAGCACGCCGCTCGCCGACGCCCCCGCGAGCTGCGCCGGCGGTGGCGGCCCGATCATGAGCCCGAAGCAGTACACGACCGCCATCACCACGAAGGGCGCGAAGACCACGGCGTAGAACTGGAAGATCGTGCGGTCGCCCACGGTGAACCACGGCAGCCAGCCCGCCGCCACACCCGCGAGCACCGCTCCGGCGCGCCAGTCGCGCCGCAGCGCCCAGCAGAACAGCACGACCAGCAGCGCCACGCACCCCGACCACCAGACGACCGGGTTGCCCAGCGACGTGATCGCCTCGGTGCACGAGTCGGCGCCGCAGCCGGTGACGCCCTGCGCCTGGCCCTGGTAGTAGAACGAGGTCGGCCGGCCCTGCACCATCCACGCCCACGGCGAGGACTTGTACGCGTGCGGGGAGTCCAGCGTGGTGTGGAACTGCCACATGTCCTGGTGGTACTTCCACAGCGACCGCAGCGCCGGCG
>NZ_VDMJ01000062.1:1514-1980 GCF_006335115.1 Streptomyces sp. NP160 | reverse complement strand
GCCGCGCCGCGACGTCCCACAGCACGCTCATCACCAGGAACGCCGCGGTGAAGTACAGGCCCGACCACTTCACACCGCACGACAGCGCGAGCGCCACCACCGCCGCGAGGCGCCACGGACGCCACCACAGGCGCGGCCAGCCCGCGCCGCTCACCACGGCGGCCGCCAGGCGGCGGCGCATCCAGTCCCTGTCGAGGAGCAGGAGCGAGAACGCCACCAGCACCCAGAACGCCAGGAAGACGTCGAGGATCCCGGTGCGGCTCATCACCAGCGACAGCCCGTCCACCGCCAGGAGCAGGCCCGCGGTGGTGCCGAGCAGCGTGGACCCGAGCAGTCGGCGGGTGGCCCGCGCGACGAGGAGCACGCACAGCGTGCCGAACAGCGCCGAGGAGAACCGCCACCCGAAGGAGCTCTGCACCCCGAACAGCTGCTCGCCGATCGCGATCATCCACTTGCCCACCGACGG
>NZ_VDMJ01000062.1:1342-1481 GCF_006335115.1 Streptomyces sp. NP160 | reverse complement strand
GTCCTGGTCGCTGCCGTCGGGCCAGCGCATCTCGATGCCCGTGGCGAGCATCGTCCAGGCGTTGCGCACGTAGTACACCTCGTCGAAGACGAGGGCGTGCGGACGGGCGAGGTCCCAGAAGCGCAGCAGCCCGGCCAGC
>NZ_VDMJ01000062.1:0-1286 GCF_006335115.1 Streptomyces sp. NP160 | reverse complement strand
CGGCGGCGGCGAGGCGCTCCACGGCGGCGTGCAGCACGTCGTCGCGCTTGCAGAACGCGAACCGCAGGAGCGAGGGCGCGGCGTCCGGGTCGTCGCAGAACACCTGCACCGGGATCGCGGCCACGCCGACCTCCTCCGGCATCCGCCACGCCAGCGCCGAGGCGTCGGCCAGCCCCAGCGGCCGGACGTCGGCGGTGACGAAGTACGTGCCCTCGCACCGGTTCACGGCGAAGCCGGCGGCGGCCAGGCCCTCCGACAGCAGGTCGCGCTTGGCCTCCAGCTGCGCGGCGAAGTCCGCGAAGACCTCCGGCGGCAGCCGCAGCGCGGCCGCGACGGCGGGCTGGAACGGGGCGCCGGAGACGTAGGTGAGGAACTGCTTGACCGCCCGCACGGCTCCCACCAGGTCCGACGGGCCGTGCACCCACCCGACCTTCCAGCCGGTCACGGAGAACGTCTTGCCCGCCGACGAGACGACGAGCGTCCGCTCGGCCATCCCGGGCAGGGAGGCGACCGGCACGTGCTCGGACCCGGAGAAGACGAGGTGCTCGTAGACCTCGTCGGAGACGACGACGACGTCGTGCNNCGCGCGCCACCAGCTCCAGCTCGGCGCGCGTGAGCACGCGCCCCGTGGGGTTGTGCGGCGAGTTCAGCAGCAGCAGGCGCGTGCGCCCGGTGAACGCCGCGCGCAGCGCCTGCTCGGTGAGCTCGAAGGCGGGGCCCCGCAGCGGCACGGTGCGGCGGGTGGCGCCCGACAGCGCGACGGTGGCGGCGTAGGAGTCGTAGTAGGGCTCCAGGACCACCACCTCGTCGCCCGGGCCGGTCAGCGCCAGCACGGCCGCGGCGATCGCCTCGGTCGCGCCGGTGGTGACGAGCACGTCGGCGGGGGAGACGTCCAGCCCCCAGAACCGCGCCTGGTGCTCGGCGACGGCCTCCCGCAGCTCGGGGACGCCCGGCCCCGGCGGGTACTGGTTGTGGCCGCTGCGCAGGGCCTCGGCCGCGTCGTGGAGCAGCGAGGCGGGCCCGTCGGTGTCCGGGAACCCCTGACCGAGGTTCACCGCCCCGGTGCGCAGCGCCAGCGCGCTCATCTCGGCGAAGACGGTCGTGGTGAAGGGGCGCATGCGCTCGACCAGCCGGCCCGGCCGCTGGCCCGGACCCCCGGCCGACCCCTGGGCGGACGGTGCTCCCGTGCCTGGCGTCACCCCGGGAGTCTGCCAGCGCTCCTCGGCCGGGACTCGCGGCGGTGCCGGCGCTTGACCGCGTACATGCTGTGGTCGGCCTCGTCGAGG
>NZ_VDMJ01000061.1 GCF_006335115.1 Streptomyces sp. NP160 | reverse complement strand
CATGACGCTGGCACCTGAGGGACGTCGGATGCTGCGGGTGGAGGCCCGCAACGCCGCCGTGCCCATCGAGCGCAAGCCCGAGTGGATCCGCACCACCGCCAAGACCGGCCCTGAGTACCAGGCCCTGCACGGACTGGTGAAGAAAGAGGGCCTGCACACCGTCTGCCAGGAAGCCGGCTGCCCCAACATCTTCGAGTGCTGGGAGGACAAGGAAGCCACCTTCCTCATCGGCGGTGACCAGTGCACCCGCCGCTGCGACTTCTGCCAGATCGACACCGGCAAGCCCGCCGCCTTCGACGCCGACGAGCCCCGCCGCGTCGCGGAGTCGGTGGCGAGCATGGGGCTGCGCTACGCCACCATCACCGGCGTCGCCCGCGACGACCTCGCCGACGGCGGCGCGTGGCTGTACGCCGAGACCGTCAGGCGGATCCACGCCAACGACACCGTCGACGGCAACGGGACGGGGGTGGAGCTGCTGATCCCCGACTTCAACCGGGATGCCTCCCAGCTCGCGGAGGTCTTCTCCTCGGCGCCGGAGGTGCTGGCCCACAACGTGGAGACCGTGCCGCGGGTCTTCAAGCGGATCCGCCCGGCCTTCACCTATGAGCGCTCCCTCGGGGTCATCACCGACGCCCGCCAGGCCGGTCTGGTGACCAAGTCCAACCTGATCCTGGGGATGGGGGAGACCTACGAGGAGGTCGTGCAAGCGCTGCGGGACCTGCACGACGCCGGGTGCGACATCATCACGATCACCCAGTACCTGCGGCCCTCCCCGCGCCACCACCCGGTGGAGCGGTGGGTGAAGCCGGAGGAGTTCGTGGCCCTGCAGGCCGAGGCGAACAGCATCGGGTTCACCGGGGTGCTGGCCGGTCCGCTGGTGCGCTCCTCCTACCGCGCGGGGCGGCTGTACGCCCAGGCGCTGGCCGCGCGCGGTGGCACCCTGCCCGAGCACCTGGGACACCTGGGGGCTGCCTCGGCGGCCGGCCC
>NZ_VDMJ01000060.1 GCF_006335115.1 Streptomyces sp. NP160 | reverse complement strand
GACAGACACGGGGCGAGACATTGATCGCTGGCAGCAAGACCCATCAGACGTCCAGGTCCCGTCCGCGCACCAGCGGCGGTGACGGGAGTACACCGTCTGCCAAGGGCCGAAGCGATCGGGCAGGTCACGCCAGGGACAGCCAGTGCGCACCCGCCAGCGCACCGCGTCCACGATCAACCGGTGGTCACTCCAGCGCCCACCACGGCGTGGGGTGCAGTCAGGCAGCAAGGGCTCCAGCAGCGCCCACTCGGCGTCCTTGAGGTCATGCCGTTCGTCAGCGGCCACGTCGGGGTACTACCCCGATCGCTGATCCGTCAGACACGGCCTAGTAGCGAACTTCCACAGCGCGTCGGAGCAGCGCTGCCAGGGACGGGGCCAATTTTCTCGTCCCCCTGGCGCGAGGCAGCAGGCGCGCCTACGACGTGCGGCTGGTTGCTGCCGACATGCAGTGGCACTTCTAGCGGGGCCCGGGGGTGCAAGGACCGCTGAGGCCCTGTTGAGGACCATCGCTGGTCGCGGGGCTGCACTGCAGGAACTGCAGGGACCGGGCTCGTATCGCGTTGCCGCTCGAGTGCTCGGATAGCGATCCCTTCTGCGACGGACAGCGGCCTCAACTGCCGGCGCGCTGAGCGTGCGCGGAGACGTGCGGTAAGCGGTCCCTTCACGAAGCAGTCGAACCGATGGGACAGCGCCTCAGTAGGTCATGTCCATGGCTTCGCGAACCTCGTCGAGCGTCGCCTCAGCCAGTTCCCTTGCCCGGAGGTTGCCAGCGCGCAGCACCCCGAGAAGCTGACCCCGGTCAGCCGCGATGTCAGCGCGGCGGACCCGCAACGGGCGCAGGTGCTCATTCACCACTTCAGTGACCAACCCCTTCAAGGCCCCCGACCCCGCGCCTCCGACCTCCTCAGCGAGCGCCTGCTCACTGCGCCCAGTGCACAACGACGCCAACAGCAGCAGGTTGGCCACCTCCGGCCGGTTCACCGGGTCGAAGGTGATGACCCGGTCGCTGTCAGTCTTCGCGCCCCGAATTAGGCGAGCGGTCTCGTCCTCGCTGGCCCGCAGCTCGATGGCGTTGCCCCGGGACTTGCTCATCTTCGTGCCGTCGGTGCCCAGCAGCACCGGCGCCGCTGTCAGCAGCGCATCCGGTGCAGGGAAGACCTGGCGCCCGCCGGCGTAGCGTTCGTTAAAGCGCCGCGCGATGGTGCGGGTGACTTCCACATGCGGAAGCTGGTCGCGTCCGACCGGGACGAGGTTGGCCTTGCAGAACAGGATGTCCGCGGCCTGGTGCACCGGGTAGGTCAGCAACAGGCCTGACAGGGGCCTGCTACCGCTGGCTTCCGCTTCGGCCTTGACGGTGGGATTGCGGCGCAGCTCGCCGTCGGAGACCAGGCTGAGGAAGGGCAGCATCAGCTGGTTCAGGGCCGCGACGGCGCTGTGCGCGAAGACGGTCGTCCTGACCGGGTCGATGCCCGCGGCGAGGTAGTCCGCCACCAGCTCCAGCACTGTCGTCGACAAGGCTCCGACGCTGTCGCGGTCGGTGATGACCTGGTAGTCGGCGACGACGAGGACGACGTCGACGCCGGCGTCTTGCAGGCGAACGCGGTTGGCCAGGGTGCCGAAGTAGTGACCGAGGTGCAGTGCTCCGGTGGGGCGGTCTCCGGTGAGAACGCGGAAGCGCTCGGGGTGGGCAGTGATCTGCGCCTCGAGGTCGGCGCTGCGGGCGGCGGCGACTGCGAAGGAGTCCCCGGCTGCGAAACCCTGGGTGGCGCCGGCGGTGGTGGTCATCTGTGGAGCTCCTTGGTGAGGAGCTGTCGGCGGGTGGAGCGCCGGTACGGCGGTGCGCGCAGCGGGCTGTCCGTCGACAGCCCGTGAGGTCAGGTCAGGGCCGTCGCGAGGACGGCCACCACCCGGTGCGTGAGATGAGCACACGGCGACGCTAGCGATGGTGCAGCGTCTACGTCCAGCGCTGCGACGCGCGTCCTTTCCTTGCCGCATCTACAGCCCGGTCGGGGATCCCATCTGCGACGGACGGCGGCCTCGAGTGCCGGCGCGCCACGATCCTCCCGAGGCGGGCGGTGATCGGTGGCCCTCCGCACGGCGGTCAGCTGCCCTGGGCCTGCCGGGATACGCCCTCCCACTGCTTCCACGTCTCCAGCCGCTTCGCGTACAGCTCCGGCACCGCGGTGGTCGGGCCGCTGCCGAACAGCACCCGCAGCGGCGGCTCCTCCGCATCGACGACCCGCAGCAGCGCCTGCGCCGCAGCAACCGGGTCACCCGGCGTCGCCGTGGAGTACCGCTCCCGGGTGGCGTCGCGCACCGGCTGGTACTCGGGCATCTCCTCGCTGTGGTGCGCCGAGGCCCCCGACCAGTCCGTGGAGAACCCACCCGGCTCAACCAGGGTGACCTTGATGCCCTGGCCGGCGACCTCCTGAGACAGAGACTCGGTCAGCCCCTCGAGTGCCCACTTGGAGGCGTGGTAGGCCCCGATGCCGGGGAAGGCGGCGATGCCACCGACGCTGGTGATCTGGATGATGTGCCCGCTGCCCTGGGCGCGCATGACCGGCAGCGCCGCTTGCGTCACCCACACCGCCCCGAAGAGGTTGGCCTCCATCTGCTCGCGCAGGTCGGCCTCGCTGAGCTCCTCGACCGCACCGAAGTGCCCGTAGCCAGCGTTGTTGACCACCACGTCCAGTCGGCCCAGCTCTTGGGCGGCGCGGGCGACGGCCTCGCGGTCTGCGGCGCGGTCGGTGACGTCCAGCTGCAGCGGCAGCAGCGCGTCGCCGTGCTCAGCGCGCAGGTCGTCGAGGCTGGAGGTGTCGCGGGCGGTGGCGGCCACGCGGTCACCGCGGGCCAGGGCCGCCTTGGTGAACTCGCGGCCGAAGCCGCGCGAGGCGCCGGTGATGAACCACGTCTTGGTCATGCACCTCCACTACCCGGTCGCGCGCGACGCAATCCCGCGGAGCGACCAACAGCCGCGTCGGGGCGAGCACCCGCCCCTGTGGCGCTTGGTGCACCAGGGCCGACGCGCGGTCGGACACGCCGAGCAGGCGGGCAGCGGGCACGCGCGCTGGCGGCCACAGGGCACCAGGCCAGCGGCCCGTGCCCGAGGCCCGCGGCTGGATCCGGGGCAGGGGCCGGCGGTGCGGTTCCTGCTCGGCGCCAGGCCCGCCGGAGCAGGTCTGTGCTCAGGGCTCCAGCGGCGCCGACAGCTCGAGGTTGATGCCATCGGGGTCCTGCACGGACAGGATCGTCACCCCGAACGCCGGCAGGTCCCTCACCTGGCCGTGCTCGACGCCGGCTGCTGCCAGTCGCTGTGCTGCGGCCTCGAGCTCGTCGCGTGAGCCGACGGTGAGTGCGAGGTGGTCCAGGCCCACGCGGTCGGGGTCGAAGCTGTCCTCAGCCGGTGCGACCGGCCGCAGCCCCAGCACCTGCCTGCCCACCGTGAAGCTGCAGCCGCCGTAGACCCTGTCGGGGTCCTCGCGCACGGAGGGGTCGCCCCACAGGTGGGTGAAGTCCGTGCGGAGCGCGCTGGCGCCCAGCAGCCAGCTGTAGAAGGCCTTCGACCTGTGGGCGTTGGTGACGGTCAACCGCACGTGGCCGATTGCGGACGGCCGGGCCACCGCAGCCTCGGCATCGTCAGTACTGGCCCCTTCGCCAGCGGCCGTGGTCTGCAGCTCGCCCATCCCCGCAGCCTGGCTGCCCGTGGGCGAACCGCAACCGGGCACCCGCCCGCGAGTCGGTTCAGGCAAGAGGTCGACGCTGAGGACAGCCCGACCGGAACGGGCAAGAGGCAACTGCCACGCCTGGTGCGTCCTCGGTCAGGGTGCCCGGCGCTTCGACCCGCCCGGTGCGGGGATCCCATCTGCGACGGATGGCGGCCTTGAGCGCCAGCGCGCCGTGAGGTGCTCCGAGGCGGGCGGTCAGCGGTTCTCTAACGGTCCGGCCGTGCCTGGCGGAGAGCCAACTACTCCGATCGAGCCAGGGCGGTGACATAGCCACGACCCGGCCCGATGATCCTCAACGGCAGCAGTACTGAACGGAAGGACAGGACGTGGCAGACGCAGACTTCACCTCAGACGACGAGGAGTTCGACTCGGTCCCCGAGCACCTGCGTCCGGCCATCCGCGCCGAGCTCGACGCCCTCGTGCGCGGAGAGCGCCCCGAGCAGATGACCTGGATCGAGGAGTACGGCGACGACGGCGCGACCCTGGTCGATCAGCCTGAAGAGATCTGGGACCACGAGGAGTGCCACGTCACGCACGAGGACGACGGCAGCTGGACGATCAACCTGCCCCTGTGGACCACCGAAGAGTCGCCGAGCGACCTCAGCGCCCAGGTCGACGTCGATGCGTCCGGCAAGGCGACTCTCTACGACGTCCACGTCCTCTGACGCTGGTCGGCCACGCCGCAACCAGTTCTGGCGTCAAGGCCCCTGCTCAGTCGGTGGCACAGCGCGGGTCCTCTCCGCAGGCGCCGAGGCACTCGTCCGCTGATCAACGATCGTCACTGCGACGACTGGAGGGGCCGTGCAGCAGCCACCGCGAGGAGCCTGACGGCTTGTGCTCAGCGGCTCTGACCCGCCTCGCGCACCGCCGGCTCGAGTAAGGAGAGCCGTGGCGCTCCGGCGTCCAGAGCCACCCGCACACCGACCGGCATCGGCAGGTTCGCGCCCGCGTGTCCGACCTCAACCCCGCCCAGCACCGGGATGTCCCTATCACCCAGGACGTCCAGGACGATCTCGGCCAGTGACGGTGACGCCTCGGGGCCTTCCAGACCCTCGATGGTGTGCGGCACTCCCACCACCATCCCGGCGATCCGGTCCAGCACGCCGGCGTGGCGCAGCACGTGCAGGTAGCTCCACACGTACGCCGCCTGCCCGCCCATCTCCTCCCAGAACAGGACTGCGCCCTCGAAGCGCTCCAGAGGCAGGGCGTAGCGGGTGGCTTGCGCGAGCACGATGCGGTTGATGACACCGCCCAGCAGGGGCCCCTCGGCTCGTCCGGGGCGCCAGCACTGCCATGACGGGGTAGCCGGCAGCGCACCGATCGGCTCGGTGCTCGTCAGCAGCTGGACGTACAGGTCGCGCAGCTTGCTCCTGCGCGCCGGGGAGGCGCGCTGCCACGCCCCGCCCAGACCGGGGGTGGCCAGGTCGGCGTGGAAGCCGACCAGCCCGGTGCGGGCGTGCAACACCAGGTGCAGCAGGGAGATGTCGCTGTACCCGAGGATCGGCTTGGGATCGGCCCTGATGGCGTCGAGATCGATGAGGTCGAGGTAGCCCAGAGCGGTCTGGCCGCCGTCGTGGGCGAAGACGGCACGGACTTTGGGGTCGCGCAGCAGGGCGTTGAGCTCGTCAGCGATCTCGGCGGGTCGGGCGGCGCTCCACCAGTGGCTGCGCCCTGCCTGCAGCAGAGGAGCGCGGTGCACCCTGAGGCCCATCAGCTCGAGCTCGGCGACGGCGGCGTCGAGGTCGCTGGCGTACTGGGGGTGCAGGGGGCCGGACAGGGAAGCGACGGCCACGAGGTCACCTCTGGCCAGGGCGCGCGGGCGTAGGAGGTCGAGAGATGCCGGGCCCGACATCGGTGCAGTGTCACGAGGGAACCCGACCGACGCACCTGGTTTCGCGCGGGACGGAGGCTCGTCGTGTGACCCAGGGCGATGGTCAGCGAGACGCCGACGTTCGTAGGAGCGTCTGTTGAGGATGTCCCGGTGCGCTACGCCTCCGAAGCCGATGACCTCCTCGATGAGGTCTGGCCGCCCTGCGTCATGCCGCGGACGGCAGCTGCCACCACGATGAGCAGAACGAGACCGACACCCGACGTGAGCACCTGAGGACGGAGACCCCGTGCGACGCACTTCGACGGCTCTGGCTGCCACCGCGCTGGTGAGCGCTGTGGGCCTGACCGGCTGCGGAGGCTCCGCGCCGGAGACCTCCTCCGCTGGCCAGCCGCTGAGCACCGCCACCGCGACCACTCCGGTCACACCACCGGCCAGCTCCGCTGCCAGCACACCCTCCAGCACACCGGTCCCTGATGACGTCGGCACTGGCGATGGGCGGGCGCCGTTCGTGCCGCTGGAGCAGGCCGGTGAACGACCCGGGTCCGGCTCGTCCAGCATCACCGCGGCCCGTCTCGGGGAGCATGAGGGATACGAGCGCGTCGTGCTCGACCTGGAGGGTGCGCCGGGACAGGTCGCCGGCTGGTACGCCACCGCAGTGCCCCAGCCGGTGCAGGACGCCTCAGGAGAGCTGCTCGACGTCAAGGGAGGTCGCTTCCTCAACCTCAACGTCACCGGCATCGCCAACGGCAGCGACGGAGGGGTCGACTCCGCGGGGCGGGCGGCGTTCACCGGCACCATCGACGGCAGCGGTGACCTTGTGGATCAGATCTACGTCGGGGGTGCTTGGGAGGGGCAGGCGCAGGTCCTGCTCGGCCTGGACGAAAGTGTCAGCGAGTACCGCGTGCTGGCGCTGAGCGACCCTCAGCGCATCGTCGTCGACGTTCGTTGAACCGCCTCTGCCAGGATCGGTCCTGAACACCGCCGAGCCTGGTGAGCCATACCCGGGTAGCCATGGGCAGCGAGACGCTGACCGGGCAGCGATCCCGACAGCTGGTCATCGCCGCGGCCACCGGTACGCGCCAGAGGGTGTGGCGGTTGGGAGGCGGTCGTCAGCGAGACGCCGACCGACACGCGGTCGTCGATCGGGCTAGAACGAGTCGCCATCTGGGCCTTGGTGAGTGCCGGAACGGGTCCCTGCCCGATGCCTGAGCCCCGTCAGTCCACGACAGCGTCTGCTCCGCCGCTCCTGGGGCGGTTGAGCCACTCGATGAGCAGTGCCCGCTCAGCCTGGCTGAGTCCTGGCATGTCGGGGGCGATCGCGCGGAAGGTCACCAGCGTCGCCGCAAGACGGTCATCCGTTCCCGCTGAGCCCGTCGACGGCTGGAGCACCTGGTTCATCACCGCCGCCCACATCGCCTCAGCCAGGCCCTCGTCTCGCCGCTCAGGGCCGGTGGACAGCAGGGTCTGGATGACGCCGGTGCCAGCCGCCTGCACCAGGTCAACGCACCGTGCCTCCTCCACCCGCAGCAGTCCGGCCAGCGCCAACCGGTGCACCCGGGCCTGCAGCACCCGCCGTCCGGCCTCGGCAACGCCGGAACGGCGAGCCCGCTCGGGGTCTGACAGCAGCTTGAACACCGCGGGGTTGGCGACTCCGAAGTCCACCTGCGCGAGGAACGCGGCGCGAAGGTCTTCCAAGGGATCGGCGTCCTCGTCAGCTGCCGCCTGGGCGATCTTGGCCTTGGCCGCCACGAAGGTCATCGCGGCGTGCTCGGCCACGGCGTCCAGCAGGCCGTCCTTGTCACCGAAGAGCCGGTAGATGGTCGGGGCCTGGACCCCGGCGGCTGCGGCGACGCCGCGGGTGGTGACTGCGGCTGGCCCGTGCTCGTGCAGCAGCGCGACGGCGACCTCGATCAACCGCTCACGCACCGCTTCCCGCCCGCTGCCCGCTCCTGGGCTGCGGGACCGGTCGTGCTCACGAGTGGGGACGGACATGTTGCCAACGATAGCGCAGTCCTGCTATCACTGTGTTACCGCCGATCCGGCGATCCGATACCACTGATAGCGAGACTGTGATGATCATCGTCACTGGAGCGACCGGCGCCCTGAACGGGGCCACCGTGGAGCACCTGCTCACCCGCACCCCGGCCACCGACCTGGTCGTCGTCGCCCGCAACCCCGCCGCCGCACAACACTTCGCCGACCGCGGGGTGGCCGTGCGTCACGGCGACTACGCCCGCCCGGAGACCCTCACCGCTGCCTTCGCCGGAGCCGACCAGCTCCTGCTGGTCTCCTCCTCCGACCAGCGCGCCGACGCGGTCGCCCTGCACTCAGCCGCCATCGACGCCGCGGTCAGCGCGGGGGTCGGGCGCGTCCTGTACACCAGCCACCAGGGCGCCTCCCCGCGCACCACGTTCGGGCCGGGCCGTGACCACGCGGCCACCGAGGCGCTGCTGGACGCGTGCGGTCTGCCGTGGACCTCCCTGCGCAACGGGTTCTACGCCCACAGCCTCACCTGGCTGACCGGCGACTGGCGCTCCACCGGCGTCATCCCCGTGCCCGGCGACGGACCAGTGTCCTGGACCGCGCGCGAGGACGCCGCCGAAGCCGCCGCCATCATCATCAGCGCCCTGGCCGCGGGCGAGCGCGGCCTGGAGGGCCCCCTCACCGTGACCGCCGCCGAGGCGCCGACCTTCGAAGAGGTCGCAGCGATCGCCTCCGACGTAGCCGGTCACCGCATCCAGCGCACGCTGGTCGAGCCCGAGGAGTGGGTGAGCGCGCAGGTCGGCGCTGGGCGACCGGAGTTCGTGGCTCGCTTCACCCTGGGCATGTACCAAGCCGCTGAACAGGGCTACTTCGCTGCGACGTCGCCCCTGCTCACGGACCTGCTCGGTCGCACCCCCAAGACCGTGCACCAAGCCCTGCAGGCGCCACCGAGCCATTGACGGACGGCGACATGAGGGCTCCCGCCCCGGGCGCTGCGGGCCAGCCAGAAGCGCTTCGGGTGGCAGTGGCGGGCTCGAAGGGTCCACGGCGAGACGCGGACCAGAGATGGATCCTCAGCGTGCCGCTGACCGGATGAGGATGCGCAGCGAACAGCCAGGCATCGCGGCCGCCAACGTCTTCACGCGGACCCAGTCGCGCCAAGCAGCGGATGCCCGCGAGGCTGGGTGGGCGTTGTAGGCGGCTGAGCCCGCCGACCCCGGGAGGGGGCCGGCGGGCTCTGGTCGAACTGATGGGTCAGGCCCCGCAGGAGCTCGACCCCACATGGGGGGTCAGAGGGTGTGGACACCCTGGGCCTGGGGGCCCTTCTGGCCCTGGCCAACCTCGAACTCCACGCTCTGGCCCTCGTCCAGGCTGCGGTAGCCCTGGGCGTCGATCTCGCTGTGGTGGACGAAGACGTCAGCGCCCCCGTCGTTGGGAGTGATGAATCCGAAGCCCTTCTCGGCGTTGAACCACTTGACTGTTCCCTGTGCCATGCGAACCACTCCTCAAGGGTTGTCGGTCCCGCACGTTGCAGGACCGGCCGGCCCACGCGGCGGCGTCGCGACCTCGCTGGTGGAGGTCAGACCGCCGCCGCACTGCTACCGGGGACGTGGTGGAACACGACACGCGGAACTGGACGACCGGGAACTGCAGCGTCTCGGCGGGGCCGTGCATTCCGACCGGGTGCCCACCGGTGGACGATCCCTTCTGCGACCGACGGCGTCGCTAGCGCTCAGAAGCCTCGTCGGGCCCGTGCTCGCCTGTTGACCGGCCTCCATCGGAGGATCCGGCAGTGTCGGCTCACCGAGATCTCGAAAGGCGCCGGCCTGCGGCAGGCTCGCGCTGGCGCGGTCAGTCGGCGCGCAGCACCGCGCGGGTCACTGCGCCGACGGGCATGACCGGGGCGCCAGTAGTTGCACGCAGTCCGCTCGCAGCGGCATCAGCAGCGCCTCGGCGAGGT
>NZ_VDMJ01000006.1 GCF_006335115.1 Streptomyces sp. NP160 | reverse complement strand
CGTCGCCTTCCACGAGGAGGAGGCGCGCAGCCGCCGCGGCCTGAAGGCGCGCCTGACCCGGCACCAGGGGTGGTTCTTCCTGCCCCTGCTGCTGCTGGCCGGGGCCAACCTGCACGTGGCCTCCGCCCGCGCCCTGGCGGCGCGCGGCGCCAAGGGCCGCTGGACCGACGTGGCCCTGCTGGCGGCGCACTGGGGGCTGTACCTGACCGGGCTGCTGCTGGTCATGACCCCGCTGCAGGCGCTCGCCTTCGTCGTCGTGCACCTGGCCGTGCTCGGCGTGTGCATGGCCGGCGCCTTCGCCCCCAACCACGTCGGCATGCCCGTCATCGACCGCGGCGCCCGGCTCGACTTCCTGTCCCGGCAGGTGCTCACCTCGCGCAACGTCTCCGGGGGTGCGTGGGTCGACTTCGCCATGGGCGGGCTGAACCGCCAGGTCGAGCACCACCTCTTCCCGAGCATGCCCCGGCCGAACCTGCCACGCGTGCAGCCGATCGTGCGCGCCTTCTGCGACGAGCACGGCATCGCCTACACCGAGCAGACCCTCGTCGGGTCCTACCGCTCGATCATCGGCCACCTCAACCGCGTCGGCCTCAAGGCCGGCGACCCCTTCACCTGCCAGTCGGCGGCCCACCTGCGCGCCTGACGGCTGACCCCCCGACCTCTGGGCGCAGAGCCCAGGTCCTGCGCCGAACCCGTGCGCAGCGCTCGACCCGGCCACCGGCGCAGCCGACGGCCACCCAAGGAGTCCTCATGACCACCCCCGCGAACACCTCCTCGAACCACCACGGCGCTGACGGGACCGGCAGGACGCCGGGCAGCTCGGCCAGCGGGACCCGCGACGACCGGCGCGCCGGCAAGGCCGGTCTCGGCGTCGCGGCGCTCGGCGTCGTCGTCCTCAACGTCGCCCCCTTCATGGACTGGGTCGACCCGGCCGGCGAGGGCGACCCCCGCACCGGCTACGCCACCGACTCCCTGGTCCCCTTCACCGCCTACCTGGCCCTCGGCCTGCTGCTGGCGATGCTCTACGCCGCCAAGCGGGCCCGACGCGGTCAGCACCGCGGCCTCACGCTCGTGTCCATGGCCTCGGGGCTCGCCGCGACCGTGCAGTTCGTGGCCTTCGCCCTCCAGCCGATGGGCGGCCTGGAGCGCGGTGACGACCTCGCCGCGCAGGTCGGCGTCTACGTCGCGATCATCGGCTCCGCCCTGTGGGCGCTCGGCTCCGGCCTGCTGGCCAAGGAGGTCGAGGGCGACGACCACCACGACGAGCTCACCCGCGCCGAGCGCACCAGCTCGCGCTGACCTCGAGGCCGCTGCCCCGGCAGCGGCGGGAGGCGCCTGCCGCCGCCGCCCCGGGACCTGGCGCACCGCGCCGGGTCAGCGGGGCGCCGGCCGGACAGCGCTCCGGGGGGAGCCGGTCGCGACCAGGTCGCTGCGGCGCTCGAGGAGCACCACGTCGCGCCAGCGCCCGGCCTCCGGTCCGTGGCTCATCAGCCCGAGCCGCTCGCGCACCCCGACCGTGCGGAACCCCGCGGCGGCGTGGAGGGCCAGGCTGGCGGTGTTCTCGGGGAAGACGCCGGACTGGACGGTCCACACACCAGCGGCCTCGGTGGACGCGATCAGCGCGTCCAGCAGCAGCCGGCCCACGCCGCGACCTCGGGCGTCCGGGGCGACGTAGACGGAGTGCTCCACCACCCCGGCGTAGACGCAGCGGTCCGAGACCGTGACGACGGCGGCCCACCCCAGCACTCCCCCGGCGGCGTCGACCGCCACGAGCCGGTGCTCGGGGGCCTTGGCCGCGTCGAAGTCGTGCCAGCTGGGCGGGGTGGCCTCGAAGGTGGCGTGCCCGGTGGCGATGCCGGCGGCGTAGACCTCCCGGACCGCCGGCCAGTCCTGCTCGGTCATCGCGCGGACGACGACGTCCTCGGCCCGGGCCGTCCTGGGACTGATCACGGCCGCGCTCCTCCCGCTCTGCCCGCTCCGCGGTCGACGCGGGGCGGTCGGTCCATCAAGTGGTCAGCACCCCGGCCAGGGAGTCCAGCGCCCCGGGGACCAGGGCGTAGTAGGCCCACACGCCTCGCTTGTCACGGGTCAGCAGCCCCGCCTCCACCAGCACCTTCAGGTGGTGGCTCACGGTGGGCTGGGACAGGCCGAGGGGCTCGGTGAGGTCGCACACGCACGCCTCGCCGCCGTCGTGGGAGGCGACGAGGCTCAGGAGCCGCAACCGCGCGGGGTCGGCGACCGCCTTGAGCGTGCGAGCCAGCACGACCGCGTCCTCGGCGCTCAGCGGCTCGCGCACCAGGGGCGCGCAGCACGTCACCGCCTCGGCACCGGCCGCCGGGACGTCGAGCTCGTCGACCGCGCCTGGAGCGGTGCGGGTCAGCTGCACGGCGGTCGCCACGAAACGAGTGTGCCACCAGACATCCACGACCGTCTATGTTGACGCTCGTCGATGCCCGTGCCACGGTTCCGATCGAGGCCACCCCGCCCACGCAGCCCGAGGACCCCACGCCGTGAGTGACACCGTCTCCGAACGCCCCACCGCCAGCCCGGAGGCGCCGGTGCTCGCCCGCCTGTCGGCGCTGGACAGGTTCCTGCCGGTCTGGATCGCCGGTGCGATGGCCCTCGGGCTCGCGCTCGGCCGCCTGGTCCCCGGCCTGGACGACGCCCTCTCCGCCGTCGAGGTGGGCTCGGTGAGCCTGCCGATCGCCCTCGGCCTGCTGGTGATGATGTACCCGGTCCTGGCCAAGGTCCGCTACACCCAGCTCGGCCGCGTCAGCTCCGACACCGCCGGCCGACGGATGCTGGCCGCCTCCCTGGTGCTGAACTGGGGCCTCGGGCCGGCGCTGATGTTCGCCCTCGCGTGGCTGCTGCTGCCCGACCAGCCCGAGTTCCGCACCGGCCTGGTCATCGTCGGACTGGCCCGCTGCATCGCCATGGTCCTCATCTGGAACGACCTGGCCTGCGGGGACCGCGAGGCCGCCGCCGTCCTGGTGGCGATCAACTCCGTCTTCCAGATCCTCGCCTTCGCAGCGCTCGGCTGGTTCTACCTGCAGGTGCTGCCCGTGTGGCTGGGCCTGCCGACCACCAGCGCGGACTTCTCCGTGGCCGCCATCGTGGTCTCGGTGCTGGTCTTCCTCGGCATCCCCCTGCTCGCCGGCTACCTGACCCGCACCGTCGGGGAGCGGGCCAAGGGCCGCGACTGGTACGAGCAGCGCTTCCTGCCCCGCCTCGGCCCCTGGGCCCTGTACGGGCTGCTGTTCACGATCGTGCTGCTCTTCGCCCTGCAGGGAGACGCCATCATCTCCGCCCCCGGTGACGTCGCGCGGATCGCGCTGCCGCTGCTGGCCTACTTCGTCGTCGTGTTCGGCGGCAGCTTCGTCCTCGGCCGCCTGATCGGGCTGGACTACGCCCGCACCACCACGCTGTCCTTCACCGCCGCGGGCAACAACTTCGAGCTGGCGATCGCCGTCGCCATCGGCACCTTCGGGGTCACCTCCGGCCAGGCCCTCGCCGGCGTCGTGGGCCCCCTGATCGAGGTGCCCGTCCTCGTCGCGCTCGTCTACGTCGCCCTGTGGGCCGGGCGCCGCTTCTTCCCCGACGACCCCACCGTCCCCCCAGCAGCCGTGACCTCTCGGAGCACCCGATGACCACTGACGAGCCCCTCACCACCAGCGAGCCCCGCGTGCTGTTCGTCTGCGTCCGCAACGGCGGCAAGTCCCAGATGGCCGCCGGCCTGATGCGCCGGGCCGCCGAGCAGCGGGGCCTGGCGGTGCAGGTCTCCTCCGCCGGCACCCGGGCCGGGGAGCAGCTGAACGCGCAGTCGGTGGCGAGCCTGGCCGAGGTCGGCGTCGACATCTCCACCGCCCGCACCCACCAGCTCACCGACGACGACGTGCGGGACGCCGACCTCGTCGTCGTCCTCGGCGGCGAGGCCCGCGTCGAGCCCGTCGGCGGCACCCCCGTGGAGGTGTGGGAGACCGACGAGCCGTCGGCTCGCGGCATCGAGGGGGTGGAGCGGATGCGGCTCGTCCGCGACGACATCGGCCAGCGGGTCGAGGAGCTCGTCGACCGCCTCGCCCACGAGCGCTGAGGGGCTCCCCGTCGGCCACGGCGGGAGGGGCCGGTGCGGTGGCCGCGGTCGAGCTCCGGGTCAGCGGACGGCGTCAGCGCAGCGCGTCGGGCACCTCGTCACGCGGACCGGCGCTCTGCCTCGCCCGCTTGTGCGCGTACAGGTCGGCGTCGGCCCGGGCCAGCAGGGACGTCGCGTCACAGCCCTCGTCCGAGGTGGCGATGCCCGCGGACCAGGGCATCGGATGGCTGGACCGCAGCCGTGCGACCAGCGCCGCGGCCTCCGAGGGGCTGGTGCCCGGCAGGCTGATCACGAACTCGTCCCCACCGTGGCGCCCCAGCAGGTCCTCGCGGCGCAGCTCCCGCTGCCAGCACCGCGCCAGCTCCCTCAGCAGCTCGTCTCCCGCGGCGTGCCCGTGGACGTCGTTGACGGCCTTGAAGCCGTCCAGGTCGATGAGGACGACGCTGAGCCGTCGACCAGCCCGGTGGGCCCTGACCAGGTCGCGCGACGCCACCTCGTGCCAGTGGCGGCGGTTGGCGACTCCGGTCAGCGGGTCCAGGTCGGCCGCCGCCTGCAGCCGGCGCACCAGCAGGCCGTGCACCTCGAAGACCGCTGCCCCCGTCACCGGGACGATCGACCACGGGACGAGGGGCGTACCGGCGGGGCTGAGCAGTGCGCCGGCCGTCGCCGCCGACAGCAGGAGCAGCACGTGGACCCTGCCGGTCGAGACCGGGAAGGCGTGGGCGGCGTAAAGGCAGGCGGCGATCACCGCCGGCCCCAGCCCGACCACCCCCACCGCGGTCACCGACACGGCAGCAGCGACCGCCACGAGGACCGAGAACAGCGCGAACGCGGCGTGGACGGTGCCCGCCGGCCAGCGCCGGCCCAGCAGCGGGAGCGCCACCGCGACGGCGACGCCCGCCACGCCGAGGGTGCGGATCACCGCCAGCGGTGAGCTCGGGCTGAGGGGCGTGGCCGCGGAGACCAGCAGGAGGAGTCCGCTGACGGCGTACACCAGCGCCAGCACTCGCACCTGCGTCTGCCCCGGTTCGCGCACTCGTCCCCCCTCCTCCTCCTCCACCATCGGCCTCATCGGGCCCCGCCTTGACGGGTCACGAGCACGCCGCAGCACCTCCTGCGGCACGACCACCGGGCCCGGTCGGCGGCGACAGCCGCAGGTGCGGCCGTGCGCGGGCTGGGGTAGGACGGAGGGAGCACGGTGAGACCAGCGCCGCCGCGACGACCCCGGAGGGGACGACGGTGAGCGAGGACGAGAACGACCGGCCGAGGAAGAGCTGGCTCGTGCCGGTGCCCGACCAGAGCGAGCGGCAGCGCGGGGGACCCGGCTCGATCGTGGACCGCCAGAGCGCCGACCACCGCGCGCTCGACGAGCTCATGCGCGCCTACGACGACGAGCCCGACCCCGACGCCCGCGGCCGCATCGTCGCCGAGCTCGGCGAGCGGGCCCTGCGCCACGCCTTCGCCGAGGAGGTGGTGCTCTTCCCGGCCTACCGCAAGCACTTCCCCGACGCCGGGGACGAGCTGACCGCCCACATCGAGGGCGACCACCAGCAGGTCAACGACCTCCTGCACGCGCTGCAGCGCGCCGACCCCCGCGCCCCCGGTTACGACGCGCAGGTCCGCGAGGCGTTCGCCGTCATCCGCCACGACGCCCACGACGAGGAGGACGACCTGCTGCCCCGCCTGCAGCAGGTGGCCGACGACGCCGAGCTGCAGGCCATCGGCGCCGCCTGGGAGGCGGCGCGCACCGCCTCCCCGACCCGTCCGCACCCGAAGGTCTCCCGCCGGCCGCCGTGGAACGCGCTGGCCGCCCTCGGTCTGGCCGCCTCCGACCGCGTCAAGGACGCCGTCGACGCGGTGGCCCCCGTCGGCACCGGCCGGCGCACGGTGGTGGTGGGCCTGCTCGCCGGGGCGCTGGGAGCGGCGGCGATGACGGCGACGGAGAAGGCCGAGCAGGCGGTGACGGGCCGCACCGGCTCCTTCATGCCGGCGCACACCCTGCAGGCGCTGCTGGGTCGCGACGTGCACGACAGCACGCCGGTGGTCTGGGTGATGCACTACGGGCAGGGCGCGGCGGTCGGGGTGCTGCGGGCCGTGATGGCCCAGCGCGGACTGCGCGGCGCGGCGGCCTGGCCCGTCTTCACCGGGGTCCGCCTCGCCGTGGACCAGACCCTGGAGAACGGCACCGGCGTCGGGGCGCCGCCGTGGACGTGGTCGCGCCCGGACCTCGTCGTCGACGTCGTCCACAAGGCCGTCTACGCCCTGGTCACCGGACTGGTCGCGGACAGGTCGCTGCCTCGCCGCTGACGGGCGCCCGGCCGCTCGACGCGCGGCGGTCGGCGCGGCTTCAGGCCGCGCTGGTCCGGACGCGTCGGTGGTGGGTGACCGTCGCGATGCGGACGACGGCGCGAGCCGCGTCCGCAGCGCGTTCTGCGCGCGCGGCGCGGGCCCCCGCCTCCCGGTGCTCCGCCACACCGCGGTCGACGGCGGTGCGAAGCTGCCCGGCGGCGTCGTGGCGTCCCAGCGCGTCGAGCAGGTCGGCGGCGCTCGGCTCCGCCCCGGTGCGCGCGGCGCTGCTCGCCGCGACGTCGCACAGGTCGAGGAGCAGGTCGTCGGCCGCAGCCGCTCCGAGGGCCCACACCCGGACGACGAGAGCGCGCGCGGCAGACGGGTCCGCCGCGGTCCGGACGAGCTGCTCGCAGGCGGCCTGGAGCGCCTCGACGTCGGGGCCGGCGCTCCGGTCGCGTCCACGGGCGGTGCTCATGCTCGTCTATCGGCAGGGGCTGTAGCCCCGCGGACGGCAGGCCCCCGACGCGTCCCGGTACGAGCCTCAGCCGGTCGCGAGCCGCGGCGCCAGGGGCGCCGCGTCAGGGGCGGGCGGCAGCCCGTCGGCGTCGGCGGGGCCGGCTCCGTGGGACGGGCCGGCCTCCGCCGGACGGGGGCCGTCCTCGCTGTGCGCACGCACAGCGAGGACCGCCACGTCGTCCCCGTGCTCGTCGCCGACCAGCTGGCGCAGCCCCTCGTCGAGGAGGTCCTCCAGGCCGAGGGACCCCTCGGCCTCGAGGACCCGGCACAGCGCCGCAGTGCCGACGTCGAGGTCGGCGTCGCGCCGCTCCACCAGCCCGTCGGTGTAGAGCAGCAGCGTCGCGCCGGGCGGCACCTCGCAGGAGTGGTCGACCCTCGCGTGCCCGCTGCCGACGCCGAGCAGCACGTCGGCCCCCTGCTCCCCGCTCTGCACCGCCGAGCCGGGGGAGCAATCACCCCCGTGGCGCAGGACCTGGGCCTGCGCGCCCGAGCCCCCGCGCGGTGCCGGCACCAGCAGCACCGGCGGCGGATGGCCGGCGCTGGACCACGTGATGCGCCGCAGCCCGCGCTCGGCCTCCACGGGGCTCTGGTCGATGCGCACCACGGTGGCGCTGGCCAGCACGTCCAGGCCCAGGCGGTCGAGGGCCACCTCGGTGGCGGCCAGCACCTGGGACGGCGCCCGTCCGCCCTGCACGGCGCAGGTGCGCAGCACCGCGCGCACCTGCCCCATGGTCGCCGCGGCGCGGATGTCGTGGCCGACGACGTCCCCGATGACCAGCACGGTCGAGCCGTGCGCGTCCACGAGCGCGTCGTACCAGTCGCCGCCGACCTGGTCCCCGCTGCTGGCAGGCAGGTACCGCGAGGCCAGCTGCAGGTGGTCGGGCTGGGGCAGCTCGGTGAGCATCGCGGCCTGCAGCGTGCGCGCGGCCTGCCGGCGGTCCTGCAGCTGGGCCAGCTGCTGCTGGCGCGCACCCGCCACGAGCGCGACCACCACCGCCGCGACGGCGACGACGGCGCAGCGGACCGCCCCCGTGAGGAGGGGCACGCCGTCGAGGAGGCAGATGAGCACCGCCGAGGCGGTGGCCGCGGCGCCGACCAGGCCGACGTGGCGCCGCGACCCGCCGATGCCCGTCAGCGTGGGGGCCAGCGCCAGGGTCCCGGCGACGTTGGAGGCGACCCGGTCACCGGACAGGGCGCCCGACCCCAGGTCGAGGGCGACCAGCGCCGCGCAGGCCGCCACGCCCATCCACGCCCACCGGGGAGCCGGCCTCAGCGGGTGGTCCTCACCACCGCTGATCACCAGGTCGCTGCCCGAGTCATCCCCACGGTGGACAGGATGCCCGACGCGCCCGATCTCGGGGCGCCTTCCCGGACACCGCCCCCTCGGGGGCGCAGGCACCCGCCGGGCTGCGCGAGGATGGTGCACCGGTCGAGCACCGGCCACCCGCGACGTCGAGCATGAGCGTCGGGCTTCGTGGAGGCGGACCCGTCGTGACAGCTGCAGGAGACCAGGCGCCCCGGCGCATCACGAGGCCCCTGCCGTCCGCCGGTGGTCTGCCGTCCAGCCGCGCGGCCGCCCGCCTGGCGGCGGACGCCGCGGCCGCTCCCGCGCTGCAGCACCTGGCGGAGCTCGCGATGCACCTCCTGGGGACGGCCGCGGCGCACGTCTCCCTGCTCACCGAGGTGCAGACCATCGCCGCGGCGGCCGGCCTGGCCCGCGGGCTGGCGGAGGAGGTGCCGCTCGACGAGGCGCTGTGCTCGTTGACAGCGGTCAGCCGCGGCGTCGTGGTCATCGACGACACGTCCGCGGACGGGAGGGTGGCAGGTCTGCCCGCTGTCGCGTCCGGGCCCGTCGGCGCCTACCTCGCGGCACCGCTCGTCTCCGCGGACGGTCGCGTGACCGGCGCCCTGTGCGTCTTCGACCCGCTGCCGCGCCGCTGGACCGCCGAGGAGCAGCGGGTGCTCGAGCAGCTGGCTGCCTTCGCCACCACCGCCCTGGAGCTCGCGTCCTCGACCACGGCACCCGTGCAGGAGGAGGCCCGCCGGCTGCTGTGGGACCTCTCGATCGCCTCGGCGGGGGTCGGCTCGTTCGACTGGGACCTCACCACCGGCCAGCTGCACTGGGACGAGCGCCTGGTGGAGCAGTTCGGCTACTCCCCCGAGGAGTTCGACAGGACCATCGAGGCGTTCAACGACCGGGTCCACCCCGACGACCTCGAGCGCGTCTCGCGCACCCTCACGGCGTCGATCGAGGGGGCCACCGACTTCGAGTGCGAGTACCGGGTGCTGCTGCCCGACGGCGCCACCCGGTGGATCAGCGCGAAGGGCCGGCCGCTGCGCGGGCCGGACGGCCACGTGGAGCGGCTGCTCGGCGCCACGCTGGACATCACCGGCACCCGAGCCGGCGAGGCCGCCGTCGCCGCCGTGCACGAGGCCATGAACGCGGCCTTCTTCGCCCTCGACCGGTCCTGGCGGTTCTCCTACGTCAACACCCACGCCGAGCGCCTCCTGCAGCTCTCCCGCGCCGAGCTCCTGGGCGCCAGCATGTGGGACCTCTTCCCGGCGTCGGTCTCCTCGGACTTCGAGACCCACTACCGGCGGGCGGTCCGCACCGGAGAGCCGGTCACCTTCGAGGCCCACTACCCGGCACCGCTGGACGCCTGGTACGAGGTGCGCGCCGTCCCCACCGCGGAGGGGCTCTCGGTCTACTTCCTGGACATCACCGAGCGCCGCCGCGCCCAGGACGCCGCCGCCGCCGCCGCGCGCAGGACCGCCCTCATCGCCGACGTCACCACCGCGCTGGTGGAGCACCTGGACGCCGAGCAGGCCCTGAGGGAGCTGGCCCGGCTGGTCGTCCCCGGGCTCGGCGACTGGGCGCTGGTCACCCTGGTCGACGACGACCACCCGGACGTCAGCGGACGCCCCGCCGCGGGCGGGGTCCGCGGGCTGCGCGACGTCGGCGGCGCCCACGTCGACCCCGGCCAGCAGGCGCTGGTCGAGCAGTACGCCGGGCTGCGGCTCCAGGCCCTGAGGCCCGAGGCGTTCCTCCTGCGGGCACTGGCGACCGGCCGGCCCGTCGTCGTCCCCGGCGACGCCACGGCCGCCGTCTCCGCTGCGCTCAGCGACCCTGAGGCCGTGGACGTGCTGACCCGCCTGGCCCCCGCGCACGGCGCGGTGGTGCCGCTGCGCGCCCGCGGGCGCACGCTCGGGGTGCTCAGCCTGTTCGCGGGCGCGCAGCGCGCCCCCCTCAGCCCGGAGGAGCTGGACACCGCCGTGGACGTCGCGGGAAGGGCGGGTCTGGCCCTGGACAACGCCCGGCTCTACCGCCAGCAGCGCGACCTCGCGTCGGGCCTCCAGCGCTCGCTGCTCACCGCGCCACCTGAGCCCGACCACACCCACGTGGTGGTCCGGTACACCCCGGCTGCCGAGGCGGCCCAGGTGGGAGGTGACTGGTACGACGCCTTCCTGCAGCCCGGCGGCGCCACGGTGCTCGTCATCGGCGACGTCGTCGGTCACGACACCCAGGCCGCGGCGGCCATGAGCCAGGTGCGCACCCTGCTGCGGGGCCTGGGCGCCGTCGCCCCCACCGGCCCTGCGGCGCTGCTCAGCCAGGTCGACGAGGTGATGCGCACCCTCGGGGTGGGCACCACCGCCACCGCCGTGGTGGCGCGGCTGGAGCAGACCGACGACGACGAGGCCCGCGGCGCCACCGTGCTGCGGTGGTCCAACGCCGGCCACCCGCCCCCCGTGGTGGTGCTCCCCGACGGCGCGGTGGACGAGCTGGCCGCCGACGTGGCGGACCTGCTGCTGGGAGTCCTCCCCGGGACCGACCGCCACGAGCACGTCGCGGTCCTGCCGCGCGGCTCGACGGTGCTGCTGTACACCGACGGCCTGGTCGAGCGCCGCGGGCAGTCGCTCGAGGAGGGCCTCGCGCGGCTGCGGTCGGTGCTCGCCGACCTGGCTGCGCTCGACCTCGACGCGAACGCCCTGTGCGACGCGGTGCTGGAGCGGATGCTGTCCGACCGCACCGAGGACGACGTGGCGCTGGTGGCCGTGCGGCTGTACCCGCAGGACCGGCCGCGCCCGCCCGAGGCCGGACCCCGGCGCCTCCCCGGCGGGGTCGACGACGGCCCCGGGGCGCTCGGCCGCCCCTGAGGCGAGCGGCCGAGCGCTCAGTCCTCCGGCAGCGGCCCGCGCAGCGCGGACCGGCCCTGCGACCAGGCGCCCAGGAGGTGCTCGGTGAGCCGGGCGTCGAGGAGCCCGGCCGCTTGGATCCCCAGCACGACGTCCGCGGCCAGGTGCGGCTCGGCGGCCAGCAGCGGCGCGATGACGCCGCGGCGCACCACCTGCTCGTGCACGGCGTCCGCCTCGACGTGCTCGGCGTAGAAGCCGACCGTGGCCGGCCCGCAGCCGAGGCGCTCCGCCGCCCTGACCATCCGCGCCGACCCGGGCGAGGAGGTCAGCTCCACCGCCGCGAACTGCCCCACCAGGGCACCGCGCAGCGCGCGGTGCAGGCCGAACAGCGACATGAGGTTGACCTCGGCGAGCACGGCCGCGGGGGCGACGTCGACGTGGGCGCCGTAGCGGTCGCTCAGCCCGAGCTCGAGCATCATGTCGGCGAAGAGCCGGGCGTGCATGCGCTCGGGACGGCCGGCGCCGTACTCGTCGTGCTCCACGGTGACCAGGGCCGCCTTCGCCGGACCGTCGAGCCGGGGGATGACCCACGCCTGCGGGTCGGCCTCCTTGAGGTGGTAGGTCGAGCGCAGGGCGACGTGCTCCCGCAGCTGCCACAGCTCACCGCGCCGGCGCAGGTGGGCGGACACCCCGACGGCGTCGACGTCCTCGACGAGCAGGGCGTCGACCTCGCCCGCGACGTCGTCGCCACCGGCGACGTCACCGCGGACCGCCGCGAGGAAGCGCTCCTCCAGGCGTCGCCGCAGGGCGATGAGCGCGGGGTCCCACTCGAGGTCGTCGCTGACGCCCTCGAACCCGCGGTAGTGCAGCTCGTAGCAGGCGTACAGCGCGAGCTGCAGGTCGTCGCCGTACGGGTCGGCGGCGTCCAGGTGGGGCGCGCAGGCGCCGGCGAGGGCGCCCGACGGTCCGCGCAGGTGGGCGAGGACCGCCTCCGAGAGCGGCCCGCGAGCGCCGGGCAGCGGGGGCGCGCTGGTGCGCGCGCCGGCCGCGGGGTCGGTCGCCGGGTCTGTCGCGGTGTCGGTCATGACGGCTCCTGGCGGGTGCGGACGCGGCGGCGGTGGCTGGTGTCGCAGAACGGGTAGCGACGGCTGTTCCCGCAGGCGCACAGGGCCACGACGGGGCGGTCGGAGCGCACGCGAGCACCGCCGGGGAGCTCCACCTCGAGGGGACCGTCGACGAGCAGCGGCCCCTCGCCCGTCACGACGACGCGGGTGACCGGGTCAGCCGGCATGCTCGGGCGCCTCCGCCCCGTCGCGCAGGACGAGCCTCATCCTCCGAGTGTGGGCGGCGTCGGTGCCGCGCGCCCCTCGACCGCGGCGCAGGGGGCGGCGGGCGCCCGGGTGGGCTCGGGGGTGGAACCCGCCCGGGCTTCGCCGAGGGGGTCCCGGAGAACCCCTCGGCGCTCCTCCACGGTGGCACCCCGCGCCACCGGCGCACCACCTCCTGGCGCCCAGCCCTTCGCTCGGCGGCCTTCCGCGCACCAGACTGTCCCGAGGGCGAGCAGACACCCTCCCGGCGACTCCCGTGGAGCCACGGATGCCGACAGCACCACCGCCGACCCCCGTCCACCGCACCGTCTTCTCGGCCGACGAGTCCGAGGTCACCGGCTTCATCCGGCAGACGTACGCGGAGAACTCCTCCCGCTTCGCACCGATCCGGGAGGGTGCCCGCTTCTCCGCGCTCACCCACGACGTCCCCGGGCTCGGCGCCGACCGGGTGCGCACGTCGATCGACTACAGCGGGACGAGCGCCGAGGGGTTCAGCGACTTCACGTTCTTCCTCGTGCACGCGGGCAGCGTGCACGTCGACAGCCCCGTCGGGAGCGTGACCGCCACCGCGGGCGACGTCGCGTTCTACCCGCTGGGCACCCCGGTCGAGTTCGCCATGGACGGCTTCGACGTCACCACCCTCCGCCTGCCGTCGCACCACGTGGACGACGCCGCGCGGCTCCTGGCGGACGGCCCCGTGACCTTCGGAGCGCTCACCCCGGTCTCACCGGCCGCACACCGGTACTGGCGCTCGCTGCTCAAGCTGGTCGCCGGCGCGCTGGCCGACCCGGACTCGCCGCTGGGCTCACCGCTGCTCGCCGCGGAGATGGCCCGCACCGCGGCCGTCGCCTGCCTGCACGTCTTCCCCCACTCCGCCACCTCCCAGCACCACCTCCGCGAGCCCGCCGGCCCGATGCCCGCGACGGTGCGCCGCGCCGTCGCCCACATCGAGGCCCGCGCGCACGAGCCGGTGCAGCTGCACGAGATCGCCGCGGCGGCGGGCGCCACCCCGCGCGCCCTGCAGCACGGGTTCCGGCGGCACCTGGGCACCTCGCCGCTGGGCCACCTGCGCCGGGTGCGGCTGGAGCTGGCGCACCGCGAGCTGCGCAGCGCCGACCCGGCGCACGAGACCGTGGCCGCCGTGGCGGCGCGGTGGGGGTTCGCCAACGCGGGCAGGTTCGCCGCCGCCCACCTGGAGGCCTTCGGGGAGCTGCCCAGCCAGACCCTGCGCATGTGAGGTGGCCCGGTGGCTGATCCAGAGGTGGCCGGTGCCCATGACTGCCACGCTGGCGAGATGGGCGCAGACCAGGGCTCCACCGGCGCAGCTGAGCCACGGACGGACGCCGGCGCCCTGGCGCGGCAGCTCGCGGAGCTCGCGCGGGAGATGCACGGCGACCCGAGCTCCCAGGAGGTGCTCGACAGGGTGGTGCAGTCGGCCGTCGCGCTGGTCCCGCACGCCGAGCACGGCACCATCTCGCTGGTCCGGGCCCGCCGCACCGTGGTCTCGGCCGCGGCGACCAGCGACACCGGCCGGCGCCTGGACGACCTGCAGACGGAGGTCGGACAGGGACCGTGCCTCGACGCCGCCTTCGAGCACCAGACCACCCGCGTCGACGACCTGGGCGCCGAGACCGAGCGGTGGCCGAGGCTCGCCGCCCGCGCCGGGGAGGTCGGCGCGGCCAGCATGCTGTGCCTGCAGCTCTACGTGGACGGCGACAACCTCGGTGCCCTCAACCTCCTCGCCGGGGCACCGGCCGCCTTCGACGACGAGTCGGAGGACGTCGGGCTGCTGCTGGCGGCGCACGCCGCCGTCGCCGTCGCGAGCGCCCAGAAGGTGGAGAACCTCAGCCGCGGGCTGGCCAACCGCGACATCATCGGCCAGGCCAAGGGCATCCTCATGGAGCGGCATCGGCTCAGCGCGGACCAGGCCTTCGACCTGCTGGCGCGCTACAGCCAGCACACCAACCGCAAGCTGCACGACATCGCCTTCGAGCTGGCCGCCACCGGCGACATCCCGCAGGGCTGACGCTCGGTCGCCTCGGCGGGAACCCCCTCGACGCAGAGGGGGTCGCCGTGGGTGCATGGGCCGGTGGCCCCCGACGCGCACTACGAGCACCCGCGGCTCGTGAGCGTCTACGACGCCCTCGACCCCGACCGCTCCGACCTCCAGCCCTACCTGGCGCTGGCCGCCGAGCTCGGCGCGCGCCGGGTGCTGGACCTGGGGTGCGGCACGGGGGTGCTCGCGCTGCTGCTGGCCGAGCGCGGTCTGGACGTGACCGGGCTCGACCCGGCAGCGGGCTCGCTGTCCGTCGCGGCGGCCAAGCCGGGCGCCGACCGCGTCCGGTGGGTGCACGGGGACGCGCGGGTGCTGGGGCGGCTGCAGCCGCCCGTCGTCGTCGACCTGGTCACGATGACCGGCAACGCCGCGCAGGCGGTCACCGACGACGACGGCTGGGCGGCGCTCCTGCGCGCCGCGCACGACGCGCTGGTCCCCGGCGGGCACCTGGTGCTCGAGACGCGCGTGCCGGAGGCCCGCGGGTGGGAGGCGTGGACGCGGGCGGCCACCGAGCGCGTGCGGCGGCTGCCGGGCGTCGGAGACGTGCGGACGTGGACCCAGGTGGACGACGTCAGCGGGCCGCCGTCCTCCCCCACCGTCGTCTTCACGCAGCACTTCGCGTTCGCCGCCGACGGGGCCGTGCTCACCTCGCGCTCGGTGCTGCGCTTCCGCAGCCGCGAGCAGGTCGGCGCGGCCGTGGCCGCCGCGGGCCTGGACGTGGTCGAGGTCCGCGACGCGCCCGACCGGCCGGGCCTGGAGCTGGTGGTCCTGGCTCAGCGCTCCCGCGCGTAGAACGGCAGCGCCACCACCTCGACCGGCTCGCGGCTGCCGCGCACGTCCACCTCCAGCCGGGTGCCCGCGTCGGCCAGATCGCCCGGCACGTAGGCCATGGCGATCGGGCGTCCGAGGGTCGGCGACGGCGAGCCGCTGGTCACCGCGCCCACCTCCTCCCCGGACGAGGGGTCCACCACGGCCTGGCCGGCCCGCGGCGACCGCTTGCCGGCGGCCACCAGCCCGACGAGGACGACGGCGGGACCCTCGTCCCGGCGGCGCGCCAGCGCCGCGTCACCGACGAAGCCGTCAGGCTTGTCGAAGGCCACCACGCGCCCCAGGCCCGCCTCGAACGGCGTGGTCTGGCGGGTCAGCTCGTGGCCGTAGAGCGGCATGCCCGCCTCCAGGCGCAGCGTGTCGCGGCAGGACAGTCCCGCGGGCACCAGGCCGTGCGGTCGGCCGACCGCCAGCAGGGCCCGCCACACGCCCTCGGCGGCGTCGGGGCGGCAGTACACCTCGAAGCCGTCCTCGCCGGTGTACCCGGTCCGCGCCAGCAGCACGTCGTGGCCGGCCAGCACGGCGGGGGCGATGGCGTAGTAGCGCAGCGAGGCCGGGTCCGCGCCGCCGGAGCCGGTCACCTCGACCACCCCGGACAGCACGTCGACCGAGCGCGGTCCCTGCACCGCGACGAGCGCCCACTCGCCGGAGGCGTCGTGGACGTCGGCGTCGAACCCCTCGGCCCGCACCGCGAGCTCAGCGGCCACCGCGCCGCTGTTGGCGGCGTTGGCCACCACGAGGAACCGGTCCTCGGCGAGGCGGTAGACGACGAGGTCGTCGATGGTCCCGCCGTCCTCGCCCACGACCAGGGAGTAGCGCGCGCGCCCCACGCCGATGGCCGAGGCGCGGCCGACCAGGGCCCTGTCGAGGGCGCGCGCGGCCTCGGGCCCGCTCACCTCGACCTCGCCCATGTGGCTGAGGTCGAACAGGCCGGCGGCGGTGCGGACGGCGACGTGCTCGGCGGTCTCCGAGCCGTACCTGACGGGCATGGACCAGCCGGCGAAGTCGACCAGCTTGGCGCCGAGCTCGCGGTGCACGCCCGCCAGCGGTGTCTCCTGGGCCACGGGGGCTCCTCCGGTCGTCTCGGGTGTCTGCACGGGGTCCGGTCGGACGGCCCAGAGCGTGCCACCTGCTGCGGCGCACCCGGCGGGCGGCTCCGCGGACCCGGTTCCGCCGGTCCCGGGCGACGCGCTGACGGGGTACCGTGGTGCTGCTGTTCATCCCGCGCGGGAGAGCCCTGACGCCGGACCGGTGACGGACCGTCGGCGAGCAGGGCGCCGAAGGGGCAACCCTCCCCGGAACCTCTCAGGCACCAGGACCGCGCGGGCGAGGCGACTCAGGAGCTCACTGGAGGGTGACTGAGGGGGAGGACCGCTGCGTCGCGCCCCGGGAGCCTCCGTGTCAGACCACTCCACCCTCGCCGAGCTCGGTGAGGACGCCTTCACCGCCCGCCACGTCGGCCCCGACGCCGAGCAGGTGGCCGCGATGCTCGCCGTCGTCGGCCACGGCTCCCTCGCCGAGCTCATGGACGCGGCAGTGCCCGCCGGCATCCGCACCTCCGGCCCGCTGGACCTCTTCGAGGCCCGCACCGAGCGCCAGGTGGCCGCCGAGCTGGTCGAGCTCGCCAGCCGCAACCGGCCGCTGGAGCCGATGATCGGCCTCGGCTACCACGGCACCACCACGCCGCCGGTCATCCGGCGCAACGTGCTCGAGAACCCCTCCTGGTACACGGCCTACACGCCGTACCAGCCCGAGATCTCCCAGGGCCGCCTCGAGGCGCTGCTGAACTTCCAGACCCTGGTCTCCGACCTCACCGGGCTGCCGGTGGCGGGGGCGTCCCTGCTCGACGAGGGCACCGCCGCCGCCGAGGCGATGACGCTCGTGCGGCGCGCCGACAAGAGCGCCACGGGCCCGTTCGTCGTCGACGTCGACGTGCTCCCCCAGACGGTCGAGGTGGTCCGCACCCGCGCCGCCGCCATGGGCGTCGAGGTGGTGGTGACGGACCTGTCCGCCGGGCTGGCCGGTGCCGCCGGGGTCCCCGAGCGGGTCAGCGGCGTGCTGGTCCAGCACCCCGGCGCCTCGGGCCGCGTCCCCGCGCTGCGCGGCCTGGCCGAGCAGGTGCGCGAGCGGGGCGGGCGCCTCGTCGTCGCCGCGGACCTGCTGGCGCTGACGCTGCTGGAGGCGCCCGGCGCGCTGGGCGCCGACGTGGTGGTGGGCAGCTCGCAGCGCTTCGGCGTGCCGCTGTTCTACGGCGGCCCGCACGCCGCGTTCATGGCGGTGGCCAAGGGCCTGGAGCGCAACCTGCCCGGCCGTCTGGTGGGGGTCTCGGTGGACTCCTCCGGCCAGCGCGCCTACCGCCTGGCGCTTCAGACCCGCGAGCAGCACATCCGCCGCGACCGCGCCACGAGCAACATCTGCACCGCGCAGGTGCTCCTCGCGGTGGCGGCCTCGATGTACGCCGTCTACCACGGGCCGGACGGCCTGCGGGCGATCGCGCAGCGCACCCACCGCACCGCCGCCGTGCTGGCCGCCGCCCTGCGCGAGGGCGGCGTCGAGGTGGTGCACGAGCAGCTCTTCGACACCGTCCTGGCGCGCGTGCCCGGCCGCGCCGCGGCCGTCGTGGCGGCGGCGCGCGAGGCCGGCGTGCACCTGCGCCTGGCCGACGCCGACCACGTGGGCGTCTCCTGCTCGGAGCGGACCGACCTCGAGGTGGTCGGCCGCGTGCTGCGCGCCTTCGGCCTGGACGCCGCCGCCACCGACGAGCGCGCCCTGGCCGACCTCGACGTTCGCACCCCCGACGCCCTCCCCCGCGACCTGCTGCGCACCACGCCGTACCTGGAGCACCCGGTGTTCCACCAGCACCGCTCGGAGACGGCGCTGCTGCGCTACCTGCACCGCCTCTCGCGGCGCGACTACGCCCTCGACCGCGGCATGATCCCGCTCGGCTCCTGCACCATGAAGCTCAACGCGACCGCCGAGATGGAGCCCATCAGCCTCCCCGGCTTCGCCGACCTGCACCCGTTCGCGCCCGCGGAGGACGCCGAGGGCTACCGGGTGCTCGTGGAGCGGCTCGAGGCGTGGCTGGCCGAGGTGACGGGCTACGACAGCGTCTCGGTGCAGCCGAACGCCGGCTCGCAGGGCGAGCTCGCCGGCCTGGTGGCCATCCGCGGGTACCACCGCGCCCGCGGCGAGGAGCAGCGCGACGTCTGCCTCATCCCCAGCTCCGCGCACGGCACCAACGCCGCCTCGGCGGTGATGGCGGGCATGCGCGTGGTGGTGGTCGCCTCGGCGCCCGACGGCTCGGTCGACCTCGACGACCTGCGCGCCCAGTGCGAGGCCCACCGCGAGGACCTCGCCGCGATCATGGTCACCTACCCTTCCACCCACGGGGTGTACGAGCCCGGCATCACGCGGGTGTGCGAGCTGGTGCACGAGGCGGGCGGCCAGGTGTACGTGGACGGCGCCAACTTCAACGCCCTGCTCGGCTACGCCAAGCCCGGCGAGTTCGGCGGCGACGTCTCGCACCTGAACCTGCACAAGACCTTCTGCATCCCCCACGGCGGTGGCGGACCGGGCGTCGGCCCGGTGGCCGTGCGCGCGCACCTGGCCCCGCACCTGCCCACGCACGAGGCCCACCCGGACCCGGCCCGCCGCACCGCTCCCGGCGGCACCGGCGCCATCGCCGCCGCGCCGCACGGCTCGGCGGGCATCCTGCCCATCTCGTACGCCTACCTGCGCCTCATGGGCGGGTCGGGCCTGGCGGCGGCGACGGCCACGGCGGTGCTGTCGGCCAACTACGTGGCTGCACGGCTGGGCGAGGCCTACCCGGTGCTCTACACCGGCGACGGCGGGCTCGTGGCCCACGAGTGCATCCTCGACCTGCGCCCGCTCACCAAGGCCACCGGCGTGACCGTCGACGACGTGGCCAAGCGGCTCATCGACTACGGCTTCCACGCCCCCACCACGAGCTTCCCGGTGGCCGGCACGCTCATGGTGGAGCCCACCGAGAGCGAGGACCTGCCCGAGGTCGACAGGTTCGTCGACGCGATGCTGGCCATCCGCGCCGAGGCGCAGAAGGTGGCCGACGGCGAGTGGGAGCTGGCGGCGTCCCCGCTGCGCGGCGCTCCGCACACGGCCGAGCGCGCGCTGTCCGGCGAGCTGCCGTACAGCGCCCAGCTGGCCGCCTTCCCCGCCGGGCCGGACCCGGACAAGTACTGGCCGCCGGTGGGCCGCATCGACGGCAGCTTCGGGGACCGCAACCTCGTCTGCTCCTGCCCGCCGGTGGAGGCCTACAGCAGCGCTGGCGCCTGAGCTCCCGCTGGTCGCGCACTGCACCAGTCGTGCAGCGCCAGGTCGCAGCGCAGCGCCAGGTCCTCGAGGCCGGACAGGACCTCGAGGACCTGGCGCGTGCACGACGGCCTGGCGCTGCAGGTGGCCGACCGCCCGTGGTGGCCTGCGGGCTCAGCGGGGCTCGCGCACGAGGTCACGGCCGTCCCCGGCGCGGGCCGCGGCGGCCGTGCCGTCCGCGGCGCTGCACCGCACCAGCACCGTCCACGAGAGCGCGGTCAGCGCGGCCCCGGCCACGACGTCGAGCAGCCAGTGGTTGCCGGTGCCCAGCACCACGAGCACCGTCACCGCCGGGTGCAGCAGCACGACCGTCCGCAGCCACCGCCGCCGCACCACGAGCAGGAGCACCAGGGCGCACCACAGCGACCACCCCACGTGCATGGACGGCATCGCGGCCAGCTGGTCCACCCCGCTGGTGCCGACCGGCGGGGCAGCGGACCACCACCCTGTCCCCGCCGTGGCGGACACCACGTCGACGTACCCCGCCAGCAGCCGCGGCGGCGCGGTGGGCAGGAGGAAGTAGCCGGCCAGGGCCGCCGCGGTGGTGGCGAAGAAGGCGTTGCGCACCGCCCGGTAGAGCGCCGGGAGGCGCCAGTACGCCAGTGCCAGCACGGCGGGGGTGACCGTGTAGTGGAGCGCGGAGTACCAGGCGGCCGAGAGCAGCGACAGCACCGGTGAGGCGGCCACCGCCCGGTCGAGCACCTGCTCGGGCGCCAGCCCCAGCGCCTGCTCGACGCCCAGCAGCGCGCGGGCGTGCGCGAACGCCGCCGCCACGTCGTCACCCGCGAGGCGCTGCACCGACTCGTAGGCGACCAGGAACGCCACCACGAGCAGCGCCTCGGCCCACAGCGCGGGCCTGCGCCGCGTCGCCGCCGGCCGGGCGGCGCGCGTCCTCTCAGCCGCGGGTCGCAGCGATGACCTCGTCGAGGTAGGCCCGGCGCACCGCGCGCTGCTGGGCGGGGGTCCGGGCCGCGCTGAGCAGCGCCCCGCCGAGCTCGGCCAGCACCTCCGCGGCCTCCACCGCGTCACGGTAGGCGGTGGCGCGCTCGGCGGTGCCAGGGGGCAGCTGCAGGACCAGCGCCACCCGCTCCTGGCCGTCGGCCACGGCGCGGCTGACCTGGTGGCGCACCTGCCGGCGCACGTCGTCGAAGGCGCGGGCGGCCTCGTCGAGGCGGCGGGCGACCCCGAGGGCGCGGTCCCCCACCCCGGCGGTCCCCGCGCCGCCCTGGGCCAGCAGCACCAGCTGCAGCTCGCGCAGGACGTCGTCCATGCGCTCCTTCGCCGCGAGGAGGTGAGCGGCGACCAGCACCGGGAGCACCACCTCGGAGGTCGGTCCCGCCGGGGGCACCGGCACCACCAGCTCGCGGGGGGCGTCGGCCAGGGCGTCCACCTCGTCGCTCCACGCGGCGAGGAGCTCCTCCACGCTGAGCTCGGCGACGTCGGGGACGGGGTCGCCGGCCGGCTCCTCGTCGATCTCGAACCACACGCTCTTGCCGGCCCCGCGCGAGGGGCCGGCGCCCCACCGGGCGACCAGGCGCTCGACGAGCGCCAGACCGCGACCGCTCATCGCGGAGGCGCTCGGCGCCACGAGCACGGGCATCGCCGGCGAGGAGTCGCGCACGCTGACGCGCACCCCGGCCTGGAGCCGCTGGACGACGACGTCGAAGGGGCTGCGGGCGTGCAGCACGGCGTTCGCCGCGAGCTCGGAGACCACGAGGCCGGCGTCGTCGGCGAGCCCGGGCAGCCCGCTGGAGGACAGCACGTCCACGACGAACCGCCGCGCGGCCCGCACCGACGCGACCTCCGGCGGGTACGTCGTGGTGGCCAGCGCGCTGCGCACCGCCGGCAGGTCTTGCGTGGACACCGCTCGCCCGTCCACAGGTCTCCGCTCTCGAGCTCGACCGTCAGCGTGCTCGGCGGCCGGGTCCGAGGGTAGGCGACGCCCGGGCCGTGCGCGTGCGCCGCGCGGTCGGCCCCGGCCAGCGGTGCTCAGTGGGCGCTCAGCGGGCGCTCAGCGGCCCAGCACCTCGCGCGTGGTCAGGCGTCCGGCCAGGAGGGCGGCGGCGGCGTCGTCCACGGTCGTGCCCTCGATGAGGCTGTAGGTGCGCAGGGCGTCCAGCGCGCTGTCGTGGTCGAGGAAGGGCGCGTTGTCGATGAGCACGGCCTCGGCCGTCCACACGGTGCTGCGGCGTGCGGTGGTGGAGGAGTCGAGCCACACGGCTCCCCCGGCCGAGGGGGGCGGGGAGGCCTCGTCCAGCACCTCACCGAGGGCCGCGCCCACCCGGGAGGCGTCGAGCCACCAGGGCGGGCCGGCGGGGGACGCCTCGTAGGTGTTGAGGGCCACGAGGAGCCCGGAGGCGAGGCGGACCGGCACGGCCACCACCAGGGCGTAGCCGGTCTCGTGCTGCAGGGCCCGCGCGTAGGCGGGCCAGCGGCGGCGGGACGTGGGGACGTCCGAGAGGTCGGCCACCACCGCGACCCCCGTCCGGTAGGCCTCCCAGCAGGGGCCCTCGCCGGCGGTGAACTGCAGCTGCTCGGCGCGCGCGGCCACCTGGTCGCTGACCCCCACGGGCACCGACATGCCGGGGGCGAACAGGGCGCTGATGGTGGCGCCCTCGGCCCCGAGGGCCTCCGCCGCCGCGGCCGCCAGGCGGTCGGCCAGGTCGGTGGCGGGCGCGTCGGCACCGGCGGCGGCTCGCAGGGCGCGCGCCGCCCGCAGCGCCGTCCGGCGGGGCTGGTGCTCCTCCAGGTCCTCACCTCCCCCGCGCTCGCCCGCCCCGGTGCTCACCACGGGTGGGGCTCCGGGTGGCTGACGAGGTCGTGACCCCGCCGTCCGCAGGGGCCGGCCGCGTACTGTGTCCACCCTGCACGCACCTCCGCCGTCGCGCCGGACAGGACGTCCTGATGCCCGCTCACCCGAGGCACGAGGCCACCGCCTCCTCGCAGGACTGGCTGCGCCTGCTCGACGCCGTGGCCGGTGGTGAGGTGCGCGTCGTCCTGAGCAGCAGCCGCGGGTCCCGCGCGGTGCTCGTCTCCGAGGACGACCTGCGCCGCCTGGAGGAGGCCGAGCGCTCCCGGCGGGTGGCCGTGGTGCTGACGCCGCGCGAGCGCGACGTGCTGCTCCACGTCGAGCGGGGCCTCTCGACCACCGGCATCGCGGAGGCCCTGGGCGTGGCCCAGGGCACGGTGGTGCAGCACCTGGCCGCGGCGCGCCGCAAGTACGGCGTGCGCAGCAGCGGACAGGCCGCGGCCCGCGCGCGTGGAGCCGGCGACCTCGACTGAGGCCCGGGGGTGCGCGGCGCCCGTCACCGGTCCTCCAGCCGGGCCCGGAGGTGCTGTCGACCGGGCACCCCGAGCTTGGCGTAGACGTGCTGGAGGTGGTGGGCCACCGTGCGCGCGCTGATCCCCAGGCTGCGGGCGATGTCGGCGTTGGCGAGGCCCTTGGCCGCCAGCGACGCGACGGTGCGCTCCTGGCCGGTGAGCACCGCCGACCCCATCGGGCGGGGCGGGCGCTGGGGCGCTGTCGCCTCGAGCTCTCGGCGCGCGAGCTCGGCGAAGGCCGTGGAGCCGTGGTCCTCGAAGATCCGCAGGGCCGCCCCGAGCGGCTCGCGCGCCCAGACCCCGTGCCGCGAGCGGCGCAGCAGCATGCCGAGGGCCAGCTGCGGCGCCGCGGCCGCCGGCCCCTGGCCCGCAGCCGCGACCGCCTCCTCCAGCAGCGCCCGCTGCTCGGCGGGGTCCTCGCTGGCGGTGGCGCGCGACGCGAGGGCGCTGGAGACCGCCAGCGGCGCCCCGCTGCCGGCGGCCCACGCGGTGACCTGCTCGACCACGCGGGCCAGGGCCGCCGGGTCCGCACCCGACTCGCGCAGCGCATGGACCGTGGGGAGGGCGTTCAGGAGGGCGCCGGCGTCGGCGGGGGCGCCGTCCGGCGGCCACAGCGCGAGCAGCTCCGCGGCCGCTGCGGCCAGGTCCCCCCGCAGGCGGTGGGCGTGGGCGCGGCACCACACGGCGCCGGAGCGCTCCGTGCTCTCGGGCAGGTCGACGGCGTCCGGCAGCGCCCCGTCCGGGACCTGGCCGCTCCCCAGGCGCTCCAGGAGCAGCTCGGCCTGCCCGACGGCCGCGGCCGCCTCGGGCGCGTGGCGCAGCGCCGCTCGCGCCTGCTGCACGTGGTGGCGCGCCTCCGGGACCCCGGTGAGGTCCAGCGAGACCGCGACCAGGGCCAGGTGGAGGTCCACCGCGGCGGGACCGGTGGTGGGCCAGGCGGCCGCGATCGACCGGCAGAGGCTGCCCACCTGCTGGCTCCGGCCGAGCAGGCGGCCGGCGTCGGCTGCGAGGCGCAGCACCGGCAGTCCGGCGCCCGAGAGCACCTCGAGCGCGTCGTCCAGGGCGCGCCGCTGCTCCGCGGGGCCGGTGCGGTCCCACGGCAGGGCGAGCCGGGAGACCGAGCGCAGCCGGGCGGCGACGTCCGCGGGCAGCACCGGCAGGGCGGCGTCCAGCGCGGCGAGCGGCCTCGCGCGGCGTCCGGCCACCAGCACGAGCGCCGTGCCGGTGGCCAGGACCTCCTCGGTTGCTCCCGACGCGCCGGCGTCCCCCTCACCTCCGGCGACCCCGGGGCCCTGCGCGGTGGCTGCCGCGGCCGCGAGGTGGCCCAGCGCGTCCTGCAGGTGCTCCACGGCGGCGGCCCGGTCGCCGCGGGCCAGGGCCGCGAGCCCGCGCCAGCGCTCGTGCGCTCCGGAGGAGGCGCTGCTGCGAGCACCCCCGCCGTCCGTCGCTGCGGCGCGCGCAGCCAGGTCGTGGGCGCGCCCGGTGCGGCCGCTTGCGAGCGCCACCTCGGCCGCCCGGTGCAGCGCGGCAGCGCCGGCCGAGCCGGGCTCCGCTGCGCCGCTCCCGCCGTCGGCGGCGAGGTGCAGGTCGGCGGCCAGGGCGAAGAGCTCCCCGCTGCGCTGGGCGTCCACCCCGAGCAGGGAGCGCGCCGCAGCCTCGAGGGGACCTGCCAGGCCCGCCGCGGCCGCCGGGTCGGCGAGCACGCGCTGGCGCAGCGCTTCGGCCGCCATCCGCCGGCCCGCGGCGGGCGGCGCCGCTGGGGCGGCCTCCTCCAGGCGCAGCGCCCAGGCCGCGCGGAGCTCGGCCGTCTCGGCCTCCTCTGCGGCCTCGGCCGCGACGGCGGCCAGGAGGAGGTCGGCCGCGGGGGGCTCCCCCGCAGAGAGCCGGTCGTGGGCGCCGGCCTGCTGCCCGGCGGCCGTGCCCGTGCGCGCCACCAGGGCGGTGAGGTGCGCGCCGGCCGGGTCGTCGAGCAGCCCCCGCGCGGCCAGCTCGCGCCGCGCGTCCTCAGGCACCCCGTCCAGGGCCCGGCGGGCCGCGGCCACCGACGGGTGCGGGGAGCCGCGCAGCAGCCTCCGGCGGAGCGCGTCCGGCCCGGCCGCCGCGCCGAGCGGCTCGGTGAGGCGCGCCAGGTCCACCAGCCTGCGGGGACGGCCGGCCGACAGCTCGGCCACGGCGGTGCGCAGCAGCGGGTCGAGGTCGGGTCGTTCCGCGTCGATGACGGCGAACGAGTCCGCGTCGCCGAGGGGCTCCACCACCACCACCACCACCTCGTCGGTCCCGGCACCCCCGGTCCGGCCGGCTGCCGCCTCAGCGGGGGGCTGCGCCATCTGCTCGTCCGGCAGCACCTGCGCGAGGCACACCGCGGTGCGGGCGAGCCGGCGGGCGAGGAAGCGGAGGACGGCGGCGCTGCCCGGGTCCGCCCAGTGCGCGTCGTCCACGGCCACCAGCACCGGGCGGTGGCGGGCGAGCACCTCCAGGGCTCCGAGGGCGGCCATCGCCACGGGCACCCGGCCCTCGTCCGGGGCGCGGACGCCGACGGCGGCCTCCAGCGCGGAGCGGCGGCCCTCGTCGAGCACACCGTCGAGCTCGGCCAGCAGGGGGCTGAGCACCTGGTGGAGCAGGGCGTGCGGCAGGGAGGACTCATCCCGCGCAGCGCGGGCGCGCAGCACCAGCCAGTCCGCGGAGGCGGAGGAGGCCGCCTCGGCCAGCTCCTCGAGGAGCGCGCTGAGGCCGCTGCCCGGTGGCCCGGTGATCAGCACCGAAGCCCCCTGACCGGTCGCCGCCCGGGAGAGCGCGGAGGTGAGCGCCTGCCTCTGCGCTCCCCTACCTAGAAGCATTGGCAAAAAGTACTAGAAGGAGTGCCCGAGGAACCCACCTCGTGGGCGCCGACCGGGAACCGCCCCCGGCTGCACCGCGCGCGCCGCGCCCTGCCGCGCCGTGGCGGCCAGCCCCTCCGCGCACCGGGGGCAGCGCCGCAGGTCCTCACCCTCAGGCCGGCGACCCGTCATGGGCAGAGGCCTCCGGCCGCCCCGAGCGACCGCCGACCACTCCAGCACCGGATCCGCTCGAGAGGCGCGGGCGGAGACCGGCGGAGCTCTCTGGAGGGGAACCATGACCACGCTGGTCGAGCACAGTGCGCTGGCGGTCCAGGTGTCGGGTGGAGCGGCGCTGTGGGAGCCGTGCACCGCGTTCACCCTCGACGGACTGGCGGCCGACGCCGGGGACCGGTTCGAGATGTGGGGCGTGGCCCGCGTCGTCGCCGGTGGCTGGACCGTGCTGGCCGGCACGGAGGGCTGCGTCGTCCCGGTGGGTGCCGAGCACCGCTGGGAGGACACGCTGTGCGCCTCCCTCCAGCGCGGCCCGGAGGCGGCGCTCGCGGGTGACCTGCGCCGCCGCCGCGACCCGGAGGTGCGCGCCAAGGCCGAGCGCTTCGGCCTGCGCGCCTACGTGGGCGCGCCGCTGCTCCAGGGCGGCCGCCTGGTCGGCTCCCTGTGCGGCTGGTCCAGGACGCCCACCACCGACGACGACGCCCTGCGGGCCCGCGTCACGCGCAACGCCTCCTTCCTCGGCGCCACGCTGGCGCGGGAGCTGCACCGCGTGGACCAGGAGCGCCGCGAGGACTGGGCCCGGAAGCCGTCCAGCCGCGACCACCTGACCCGCCTGCCCGACCGCCGCTCGTGGGGCCAGCTGCTCCAGCACGAGGACGACCGCGGCCGCTCCCTGGCCGAGCCGGCCGCGGTCACCGTGGTGGACGTCGGCACCGTCAGCTCCACCCGCGCTCTCCGCCGGCTCGCCGGCGCGCTGCGGGAGTCCTCGGGCTCCGCCGGCGTCGTCGCCCGCACCGGCGCCCGCCAGTTCGGCGTCCTGTCCACCAGCACCCCCGAGGAGGGACCGCTCGCCGTCTCCGAGCGCGTGCTCGAGCAGCTCCGCTCGGCGGCGCCGCAGGCGCGCGCCGGGAGCGCGGTGCGGCGCGGGCAGACGTCCCTGGCCGAGGTCTGGGTGGCGGCCGAGGGCGACCTGCTCTCCGCCCGCCACCGGGCCACCCGGTGAGCACCCCCGCCACCCCGGCGTCACCGCGCGAGCAGCTCGCGGCGCTGGCGGTCGAGAACGACCTCGACCTCGGGCTGGCCAGGCCTGCCGTCGCCGCCGGGACCGCCACCGCCGTCGTCGCCGTGCTGGTCGGCGGCCGGTGGCTGCGGGTCGCCGAGGCCGCGGTCTCGGAGCAGGTGGCGAGGGCCGTCGGCACGCCCGACGTCCAGCGCGTCGGCACCGCCGTCACCTTCGACCTGGACGGGCGCGCCGTCGGCTACGGCATCACCCTGGGCTGCACCGTCGCCTTCCTCCTGGTGCCGTTCCTGCTCGCGGCGGGTCTGGTGCTGACGCTCCAGCGAGCCTCGGCGCCCCGCACGCTGGCGGCCCTCGGCGCCGCCGTCGCCGTCGTCGCGGTGACGAACCAGGTGCGGCTGCTGGTGATCCTCTGCGGCATCCGCGCGCTCGGCCTGGAGCGCGGCTACTCCGCCACGCACGTGCTGGTGGGCACCACCGTCAGCACCGTCGGCGTGGTGGGCGCCGCTCTGCTCTTCCTCTTCCTGGTGACCCGCGGGGCGAGGGGGGTGCGCCGTGGATGACCCCCGCTCCTGGCTGGCGCTGCTGAACACCGCGGCGTTCCTGCTCTGCGTGGCCTTCCTGGCGTACGTCGGGCTCATCACTCACCGCTTCGTGCGCCGCGGCGACCACCTCCCCGCGGCGCGCGCCGACCACGCCTTCCACCTCGTGGTCCCGTGCCTGGACGAGGAGGGCGTGGTCGTCGGCACGGTCGACCACCTCGTCACCACCTTCCCGGACGCCGTCGTCTGGTGCGTCGACGACGCCTCCTCCGACGCCACCGGCACCCTGCTCGCGCAGCTGGCCGCCACCCGCCCGCAGGTCCGCCTGGTCAGCCGGCGCCTCCCCGAGGCGCGGCAGGGCAAGGGCGCGGCCCTCAACGCCGCCTGGCGCGCGATCGACGCGGCGCTCGGGCCCGAGGTCGACCGGACCCGCGTCGTGGTGGGCGTGGTGGACGCCGACGCCCGCCTCGACAGGTCCTGCCTGGCCACCGTGTGCGGTCCCACGCTCTTCGGCGACCCGACCGTCTCCGCGGTGCAGGTGCTGGTGCGCGTGGTGGAGGACGTCGACGCGCTGACGAGCACCTGCCCGCTGCAGCTCGCGACGTCCCGCGCACCCGGCGGCGACCCCCTCCTGGTGCAGCTGCAGGACCTGGAGTTCTCCGGTCCCATCGCGGCCATGCAGACCCTGCGGCGCGCCACCGGCAGCGTCGGCATGGGCGGCAACGGCCAGTTCACGCGCCTGTCGGCGCTGGACCGGATCGCCGCCGAGCACGGCTCGCCCTGGCACGGCTCGCTGCTGGAGGACTTCGAGCTGGGCCTGCACGTGCTGCTCACGGGCGGGCGCACCGAGTACTGCGGGGAGACCTTCGTGGCCCAGACCGGGCTGCGCACCGTGAAGCCGCTGCTGCGGCAGCGCAGCCGGTGGGCCCAGGGCGGCATGCAGTGCGCCAGGTACTGGTGGCAGGTGGTGACCTCCCCGAACGTCCCCCTCACCGCGGCCCTGGAGATCACCTACTACCTGTCCGTGCCGTGGACGCAGCTCGTCGGCGCCGTGGTCTTCCCGGCGGCGATCGCCGTGGACGTGCACTACGCGCTGTCCACCGCGGGCGGCGCGTCCGGCTGGTGGGTCAGCGGGGCCTGGGGGCTGCTGCCCCTCGCCGTGGTCTTCGGCATCGTCCCGCACGTCATGTGGGGGCCGCTGTACCGCGAGACCACCGGCGGGCACGTCACGCGGCGCCGCGCGGCGCTGCTGTCCGTGGCCAACGCCGCCTACGCCTACCTGCTGCAGGTCGCCGTGTGGTGGGCCTTCTGGCGCACCGTGCGCGGCCGCACCGACTGGAAGAAGACCGCGCGCCGCGTCGCGCCGGCCGCAGCGCCGGCGGGGGCCATCCCCCGCCCCCGGACGCCCGAGCACGCCGAGACCACCGCAGGAGGACAGCGATGAGCACGACCAGCTGGCGGAGGACGACGACGGCGGCCGCGGTGCTCACCGCCGCCCTCGTGGCGGTGCCGGTGGGCGCCGCCCAGGCCGACACCTCGCAGGCCACCGCGAGCCCGCTGACGGTCACGACGGCGGCGGGTGCGAACCTCGCCGTCGCACCGGTCTCGGCCTCCAGCGACGGCACCTCCGACGACCGGGGCCCCACCCCGAGCGGGGTGCTGGGCGGTCAGAGCATCGTCACGGCCGGCGTGGCGGTGGCGGACGTGCGCGCCTTCGCCACCGGCCTCTCGGGCTCGTGCGCGGGCCTGGTGGGCAGCGGGGGCGGCGTGGTGGTGGGCCCGGGCGGGACGTGCGCCGTCAGCGCCGGCAGCGGAGGGGTGCGGATCGCCCTGACGTCGACGGTCGTGCTGACCGCTGACGCCGTCGTCTCCAGCTGCACCGCCAGCAGCACCGGGACCTCGTCGACGAAGACCACCATCATCGGCGGCCAGCTCACCGGACCTCTCGGCGCCACCGCCGCGGTGAGCGCCGGCACCAGCGGCAGCCTCCTCGGCCTCGTCTCGGTCAGCACCGGGTCCACCGGCACGCAGGCGACCGCCGGCCCGGTGTCGACCACCGCGCTGCAGCTGGGCCTGCTGTCGGGCACCGCAGCGGTGCGCGTCGGCGCCGTCACCTGCGGACGCAACGCCGTCGTCGTCCCCACCCCCGCCGTGCCCGCGGCGGGCCTGCCGATCGCGCTGGCCGGCGCCGCCGTGGTGGCGGGCGCCGCCCGCCGCGCGCTGCGGCCGGCCCCCGCGCCGCACGCCGCCGGGGGTGCCTCGTGAGCTCCCGCGGTCGCGCGGACGGGCGGACCGTCGCCGTCGTCATGGGCACCCGACCGGAGATCATCAAGATGGCGCCGGTCGTGCACGCGCTCGCCGCGCGCGGTGCCCGCGCCCGGACGCTGCTCACGGGCCAGCACTACGACCGGGCGCTCGCCGGGTCCTTCGTGGAGGCGTGCGGGCTCACCGACGTCGCCGCACCGGCCGCGTCGCTGGCGGGCCTGGCCCGCGGCGAGCAGGTCGCCGCGATGGTGGTCGGCCTGTCAGCGCAGCTGCGCGAGCTCGCTCCCTCCGCCGTGCTGGTCCAGGGCGACACCAACAGCGCCAACGCCGGCGCCCAGGCCGCGCACTACCTCGGCCTGCCCGTGGTGCACGTCGAGGCGGGACTGCGCTCGGGGGACCGCGGGATGCCGGAGGAGGTCAACCGCCTGCTCATCGGGGCCCTCGCCGACGTGCACTGCGCCCCCACCGCCGAGAGCGCCTCGAACCTGCTGCGCGCCGGCACCGACCCCCACGCCGTCCACGTCACGGGCAACCCCGTGGTGGAGGCGGTGCACGCGTCGCTGCGGGGCCCGCACGGCCCGCGGGCCGCGCAGGACGTGCTGCGCCGGGCCGGGCTCGAGCGGGACGACGTGGTGCTGGCCACGGTCCACCGGCCGGAGAACACCGACGACCCCGCCGCCCTGACCGCCCTGCTCGGCGCCCTGGGAGACCTCCCGGCCCCCGTGCTGCTGCCGGCGCACCCGCGCACCACCGCCCGCATCACCGCGTGGGGCCTCCCGGTGCCCGCCTCGGTGCACCTGGTCGAGCCGGTCGACCACGCGACGTTCCTGGCGCTGGTCGAGCGCGCGGTGCTCGTGGTCTCGGACTCCGGTGGCCTGCAGGAGGAGGTCACCGTCCTGGGCCGGCCCATGGTGGTGGTGCGCACCACCACCGAGCGCCCCGAGAGCGTGGCGGCCGGCTTCTGCCGCCTGTCGCGTCCGGCCGGGGTGGCGCAGGCGGCCGCGGAGCTGCTGCGCCCCGAGCACCTGGCGAGGCTGGCCCGCACGCCCAGCCCCTACGGCGACGGGCGGGCCGGCGAGCGCATCGCCGACCTGGCCCTCGGCGTCACGGGTCCGCTCGCCGGCCCGCTGCGCCCCTTCGAGGAGCTCCTCGCCACCGTCCCGGACGCCGCGGGACGGCCGCCGCACGGCTGAGCCCTGCGCCCCCGCAGGCGGGGTCCAGCACGAGGGCCGCCCGGCACCCGCCGGGCGGCCCTCGTCGTCGTCCTCCCCCTGGTTCGCACTTCCCGCCGAAAGCGCGAACCGGGAGGGGGTCCTTGGCGCACTTTCCGCGGAAAGTGCCACATGGGCGGGGGTCCTTGGCGGACTTTCCGCGGAAAGTGCGAGATGGGACGAGGCGGCGGTGGCCTGCCACCCCGTCGCTGGGGTGATCGAGCAGGTGACGGGGGAGGAGCAGGACCAGGACGACGAGGGCCGCTCCCCTGCGCGGGGAGAGCGGCCCTCGTCGGTGCGTGTCGGGCGCGTCAGCGGGTGGAGCCGCCCTCGAAGGCGCCCGCCATGGCGGCCTGCTCGGCCAGGACGTCGGCGGTGCGCGCCTGCACCGCGTCCAGCTGCCCGATGGTGGCGGCGGCGGCGGTGATGCCCTCCGCCACCGAGGTCGAGGAGCGCTGGATGTCGGCGATGCGCTGCGCGACCTCCTCGGTGGCCTGGGCGGTGGCCCGCGCGAGCTCCTTGACCTCACCCGCCACCACGGCGAACCCTCGGCCGGCCTCACCCGCGCGGGCCGCCTCGATGGTGGCGTTGAGGGCCAGCAGGTTGGTCTGCGCCGCGATGGACGAGATCACCTTGATGATGTCCCCGATGGCGGCCGAGGCCGCGCTGAGCGCCTGCACCTCCTGCTCCACCGCGCGGGCCTGCGCCGCACCCGCCTCGCCCACTCGGGCGGCGTCGTCGGAGGCCGACCGCAGCCGCGAGACCGTGTCGAAGAGGGCGCCGGCGGCGCGCACGTCGTCCTCGGAGCGCTGCAGGGCCTCGAGGCGCAGCGTCACCAGCTCCGCCACCTGCCGCAGCGCCGCGGCGCGGGAGTCGGACAGGGTGGTGGTGACGGTGGTGAAGAAGTCCATCGTCCCGATCACCGCCCCGCCGACGACCACCGGGAAGCACACGCCGGAGCGCACACCGGCGCGCTGGGCGGCAGGGGCGCGGACGCAGTCCGTGATCTCGCCGAGGTCCTCCACCGCCACCAGGTCCCGCGCGCGCCAGGCGCGGCCGGACAGCCCGACGCCCTCGGCGAAGGACGCGGCCAGGGTGACGCGGCGGAACTCCTCACCGGCGGACCCGGACTCCTGCGCGAAGCGCAGCTCGCGCGCGGCGGTGTCCATCGCCCAGAACGAGCCGTAGGCCCACCCGAAGGCCGAGCGCACGGAGTCGAGAGCGCGGCTCAGCACCTCCTCGCGGCTGCGCGCCGCGTTGACGGCGGTGACCACGGTGGTCACCGCCTCGCGGTCCTCGAGCACCTGCGCGGTGTCGCGGCGCGCGCGGACGGTGCCGACCACGTGCGCGGCGATGCGCGAGATGGCGGCCCACTTCTCCTCGCGGCCGTCGAAGAAGGGCAGCGGGACCGTGCCGCGCAGCTCGTGGAGCGCGACGGTGCGGCCGTCCTCGACGATCGGCAGCAGCGCGCCGTGCGTCGCCCCGGCGCGCACGAACCGCTCGCAGCGCTCCGCGGCGCGGCTGGTGCCGGCTGCGAGCGGCAGCCTCACGGGGTGGGTCACCGCCATCACCGTGCGGTGGTCCGGACCGGCGACGGTCGAGGCCCGCAGGCCCAGCGCGCCACCCCCCTCCACGCGGCTCGCGAGGGAGCCGCTGGCCGCGCGCAGCACGAACTCCCCGGTGGCGTCGGGGACCCACACGGCGGCGTACGTGCAGCGCAGCTGCTGGGCCAGCACCTGCGAGATGCGGACCTGCACCTCCAGCTCGTCGACCATCGGGGCGTCGAGCGCGGTCAGCACCGCCTCGAGGGCCTCCACGTCACGCGGGTGCTGCACCCCGGCACCGCTTCCCGGCCGTCCCCCAGCTCGTCCCCACACGGTCGTCCTCCTCCCCCAGCCCCGAGCACGGTCACGACCCGGGTCCTGTCGACATCGGGCCGGGGGGCCTCCACCTGGAGGGCAAGCACCGCGCGAGTCATGGGCAGCCCGGCGGACGTGGCAGCCTGCGCGGGTGGCAGCCCCGCTCGCACCGCCCAGCCCCTCGCGCCGCGCCCTGGCCGTCGAGCCCTTCCACGCCATGGCGTTCGCCGCTCGCGCCGCCGAGCTGCGCGCCCAGGGGCACCACGTGGTGGCCCTCAGCCTGGGCGAGCCCGACGAGGGCGCTCCGCCCGCCGTCCTCGCGGCGCTGCACGCGGTGACCGACGGGCGGCCGCTGCCGTACACCCCGGCGCTGGGCCTGCCGGCGCTGCGCGAGGCCGTGGCCCGGCGCTACCGCGAGCGCCACGGGGTGGACGTGGACCCGCGGCGGGTGGTCATCACCTCGGGGGCGTCGGCGGCGCTGGTGCTCGTGACGGCCCTGGTCGTGGACCCGGGCGACGACGTCCTCATGGCCGACCCCTCCTACCCGTGCAACCGGCAGATCGTCAGGGCGCTCGGGGGACGAGCGGTGGAGGTGCCCACCACCCCCGCCACCCGCTACCAGCTGTCGGCGGCCGCAGCGGCGGCCGCGTGGACGCCGGCGACCCGCGCGCTGCTGGTGGCCACCCCCTCGAACCCGACCGGGACCACGGTGGACCCGGCGGAGCTCGCGGCCGTCTGCCGGCTGGCGCGCGAGCGCGGGGCCTGGTGCGTGGTGGACGAGATCTACCTGGACCTGGCCGACCCCGTGGACGGCGCGCCGCCGCGCAGCGCGCTGGCGCTGGACGACGACGCAGTCGTCATCGGCAGCTTCTCCAAGCACACGGGGATGACGGGGTGGCGGCTCGGCTGGGCCGTGGTGCCCGAGCGGGCGGTGGAGGCCGTGGAGCGGATGGCCGCCAACTTCTTCATCTGCGCCTCCACACCGGCCCAGCACGCGGCGCTGGCGGTCTTCACCCCTGAGTCCCTGGCGCTGGTGGAGCAGCGGCGGCTGGAGCTGCTCGAGCGCCGGGCGCTGGTGCTGGACGGGCTCGGGCGCGCGGGGCTCGAGGTGCCGGTGGCCCCCGACGGCGCCTTCTACGCCTACGTCGACGTCTCCGCCACGGGCCTGGGGGCGTGGGAGCTGTGCGAGCGGCTGCTGGCCGAGGAGCACGTGGCGCTGACGCCGGGACGGGACTTCGGCGCTGCGACCGCCGAGACGCACGTGCGCCTGTCGTACGCGGCCTCGCGCGCCGACCTGGTGGAGGGGCTGGCGAGGCTGCGGCGCTTCACCTCCCGGCTGCGCCCGTCGTCGTCCTGATCCCCGGTGGTCCCCGTCACCGGCAGGGGGTGGCCGTCAGCGAGGCGTCGGACAGCACGGCCGCTCCGCCGAGGCCGGTGACCTGCTGCACGCCGAGGTCGGCGTAGGCCTTGGCGGTGGCCGCGGGCAGGCAGTCGCGGCGGGTGAGCAGGAGCGGGGCGCCGAGCGCGGCGCCGGCGAGGGCGTCGGGGAAGACCTCCCCGCTGGCGAGCAGGGTCGAGGGCACCGACTCCCACGTGTCGCGCGCCACCGCCGCGGCGGTGGCGTAGCGGTCGTCGCCGGAGAGCCGGACCACCACGGTGTCCGGCAGCAGCGCCCGCAGCTGCTGCTGCACGTCCGGGGTGACCACCGCGGGTCCGCCCACCAGCGTGATGCGCGTCGGCGCGAGCGCCGTCAGCGCCGCCCTGGTGGGGCCGGGGAGCGCGCCGCGCTCGGTGAGCAGGAGCGGGGAGCCCAGCGCAGCCCCGGCGGAGCCGGCGGCGAGCGCGTCGGGGAAGTCCTGCCCCGAGGCGAGCACGACCTCCGAGGCGCCGGAGAAGTCCGTGGTGGCCACGGACGCCGCGGTCTCGTAGCGGTCGGCCCCCTGCAGCCGCACCACGCCCTCGGAGGCCAGCGGGGCCAGCTGCTGCGCCACGTCGTCCCCCACCACCGCGGAGCCGCCCACCACGTGCACCACCGCCGGGGAGAGCCGCTCCAGCTCGGTGCGCACGACGGCGGGCAGCGGCCCCGGCGGCACGGTGAGCACCGGGCCGCCCAGCTGCGCCGCCAGGGGCGCAGCGGCGAGGGCGTCGGGGAAGCGGGTGCCGCTCACCACCACGACGTCGTGCGCGCCGTCGGGGAAGGCCTCGCGGGAGACCGCCGCGGCGGTGGCGTAGCGGTCCGGGCCCCACCAGCGCGCGGGGGCGGTGGCCGCCTGCGCCGGCGGCGGGGCGACCACGGAGGCGGCGAGCGCGCCCAGGGTCAGCGCGCCGGCCACCGCCGAGGCGGCAGCCCGCCGCACCAGAGCCGCGCCCACCCGATCACCGTCGCACGGGTGGCCCCCGGGGGCCGGGAGGCGCGCCGGGCCGGGGTGCCTGTGCGGTGAGCCGCCGGGTGGGCCAGCATGGCCGGGTGTCCGCTGACGAGTCGCCCCAGCCGCCGGGCATGGCGCTCGACCCCGCCGACCCCGGCCGGCTGGTGCTGAGCGGGGACATCGACGTCTACGCGGTCGCCGGCCACCGCCTGGCCCCGGAGCAGCTGGCCGGGGTGCGCGTGGTCGACCTGCACGAGGTGGGCTTCGTCGACTCCGCCGGGCTGGGCTTCCTCATCGGGCTCTCGCGCCAGGTGCGCCCGCACCGGCTGCGGCTCGAGGGGCTCCACGGCACGGCGCGCCAGATGCTGGTGGTCATGGGCGCCCACCACGTGCTCGACCTCTGAGCTCGACCCCTGAGCTCGGGAGTCCGTGACGCCGGGCGCTCAGACCGTGACGGACAGCGCGTCGCGGTAGTGCTCGAGCAGCTGCCCGCACAGCGCGCTCCAGGTGCGCCCGCGGGTGCGCTCGCGGGCGGCTTCGCCCAGCGCCCGGCGCTTGGCGGCGTCACCGGCGAGGTCGGCGACGTGCCCGCGCAGGCCGGCGAGGTCGCCGGGGGCGTACAGCCAGCCGGTGCGGCTGGGGTCCACCAGGTCGAGCAGGCCGCCCGCGGCGGGCGCGACCACGGGCACGCCGCTGGCGAGGGCCTCCTGGGCGGCCTGGCAGAAGGTCTCGTGCTCCCCGGTGTGGACGAACACGTCGAGGCTGGCGACGGCGGCGGCGAGGCGCTCCCCGGCCAGCTGGCCCAGGAAGGCGGCGTCGGGCAGGAGGGTCTGCAGCCGCGCCCGCGACGGCCCGTCCCCCACCACCACGAGCCGCGTCCCCGGGACCCCGGTCAGGACGGCGAGGTCCTCCAGGCGCTTCTCCGGCGCCAGGCGCCCGACGTAGCCGACCAGCGCCTCGCCGTGCGGGGCGAGGCGGGCGCGCAGGGCGGGGTCGCGGCGGGCCGGGTCGAAGGCGTCGTCCACGCCGCGCGCCCACACGCGGGTCCGCGGGATGCCGCGGGCCCGCAGCTGCCCGGCCACGGTGGCGGTGGGGGCGAGCGTCAGCTCCGCCCGGCGGTGGATCGCCTCCACCCGCCGCCAGGCCGCCTCCTGGGCGGTGCCGATCCTCGCGGTCAGGGGGTAGCGGCTGGCGAAGCCGGCGACGTCGGTCTGGAAGACGGCGACCACGGGCACGCCGAGGCCGTTGGCCGCGCGCGCGGCGGTGCCGCCCAGGCCGAAGGGCGAGGCCAGGTGGACGACGTCGGGGGCGAAGGCGGCGAGCACGGCGCGCAGCCGGGTCGCCGACGGCAGCGGCACCCGGACCTCGGTGTAGCCGGGCAGCCCCAGGGAGGGGACGTCGACCACCATCGCGCCGTGCACGGTCCGGGGGGCGCCCGGGCTGGCGCACACCACGAGCGCTGCGTGGCCCTCGCGCTGGAGGTGCTCGAGCACCCGGAGCACGGAGCGGACCACGCCGTTCATCGCGGGCAGGAACGAGTCGGTGACGATCGCGACCCTCACGCGGCCAGGCTGGGCGCGCCGCCGGTCCGGTGGGCCACCCGCGGGTGACCAGCGGCCGACGCCGGGATGACCATCCTGCGCCGGTCCTATGATCAAGCACCGCCCCAGCGCGCCCATGACGAGAACGGTTGTCATCATGGTCGCGCCCCCGCCCCGCAGAACCACGATCTGGAGGCCCCCGTGGTCGCTGTCGTCGCTCCCCTCGGTCGGCTCCTGCTGACCGCCGCCGCCTCGGCCGGCATCGTCAAGGCGCTCTCCGACGGCCGCGGCGGCACGGCCCTGCGCCGCAGCGCCGTCGGCACCGCCAAGCTGGGCATCCGCGCCTCGCGCGCCGCCGAGGTGGGCGTCGAGAAGCTGCGGCTGGCCACGGGCGACGTCGTCGCGCAGGCCCACGCCGAGCTCGGCGAGCCCGCACCCGTGCCGCGCACCCCCTCGGCCGGGCACAGCCACGACCACGACCACTGAGCACGCCGTGACGGCCGAGACCGCAGCCACCGGCGGGGCGGGCGGGGCGGGCGACCGCCCCCGGGTCAGGGTGGCCGCCGACGCCGGCGGCCGGGTGCGCCTGCAGGCCGACTGGCTGCGCGGGCACCCGGCCCGCGCGGTGGCCGCCGAGGACGCCCTCGACTCCCTCGACGGCGTGCACCTCGTGCGGGCCCACCCGGTGACCGGCGCCGTCGTCGTCCACTGCGACCGCGACCGGACCACCCTGGAGCAGCTCTGCGACGCCGCGGCCTCCGCGGCCGGGGTCGCCGCCGGGGCGGTCGCCTCCCGCACGCCCCGCTCGGCGGACGTCGGCAACGGCGAGGTGGCGCGCATCATCGTGGGCGGCGTCGCCCTGGCCCTGCTGGGCCTGCGCCGGTACGCCTTCGGCAGGCCCCCGCTGCTCGGGCCGACCTCGCGCACCGTCGCCACCGGCGTCACGATCTTCTCCGGCTACCCCTTCCTCAAGGGCGCGCTGCGCTCCATCGGCTCCGGCCGGGGCCTGGGCACCGACGTCCTCGTCACCGCGGCCACCATCGCCAGCCTGCTGCTGCGCGAGAACGTGGTGGCCCTGACCGTGCTGTGGCTGCTCAACATCGGCGAGTACCTGCAGGACCTCACCCTGCGCCGCACGCGGCGCGCCATCGCCGACCTGCTCACCGGCGCCCAGACCGAGGCGTGGGTGCAGCGCGAGGTCGCGGAGGTCGTGGAGGGGGAGGTGCTGCGCAGCACCGTCGAGGTCAGGGTGCCCCTGGAGGAGCTCCGCGTCGGCGACCTCGTCGTCGCCCACGACCAGTCCACCCTCGCCGTGGACGGCGAGGTGGTCGAGGGCGAGGCCGTGGTCGACCAGGCCGCCCTCACCGGCGAGAACCTGCCCGTGCAGCGCGCGGTCGGGGACGCCGTCCTGGCCGGCAGCGTGGTGCTGCGCGGCCGCCTCGTGGTGCGCGCCACCGCCACCGGCTCCGACACCGCCGTGGGGCGCATCGTCGCCCGCGTCGAGCACGCCCAGGCCGACCGGGCACCCGTGCAGACCGTCGGCGACGCGTTCAGCCGCCGCTTCGTGCCCGCGTCCTTCGCGCTCGCGCTCGGCGTGCTCGTAGTCACCCGCGACGTGCGCCGCGCCATGACCATGCTGCTCATCGCCTGCCCCTGCGCCGTCGGCCTGGCCACGCCGACGGCGATCAGCGCCGCCATCGGCAACGGTGCCCGCCGCGGCATCCTCATGAAGGGCGGCTCCCACCTGGAGGCCGCGGGCCGCGTCGACGCGTTCGTCTTCGACAAGACCGGCACCCTCACCCTCGGCCGCCCCGTGGTCACCAACGTCCTGTCCTTCCGCGAGGACTGGACCCCGGAGCAGGTGCTCACCGAGGCCGCCAACTCCGAGGTGCACTCCAAGCACCCGCTCGCCCAGGCGGTCATCAGGGCGGGCGAGGAGCGCCACCTCGTCATCCCCACCCACGACGAGTGCGAGGCGATCCTCGGCCTCGGCATGCGCGTGCTCGCCAGCGGACGCGTGCTGCTCGTTGGCAGCCCCGGGCTCATGGACCGCGAGGGCGTCGAGGTGGACGAGCGCGCCCGGGACTGGGTGGAGCGGCTGCAGGCCCAGGCCGAGACGCCGCTGCTGCTCGCCGTGGACGGCGTCCTGACCGGCCTGGTGAGCCTGCGCGACCAGGTGCGCCCGGAGGCGCGCGAGGTGCTCGACGCGCTGCGGGCCTCCGGCGTGCGGCGCGTCGTCATGCTCACCGGCGACAACCCCGCCACGGCCGCCGCGGTGGCCGCCGAGCTGGGCATCACCGAGTTCCGCTCCCAGGTCATGCCCGAGGACAAGCAGGACGTCGTGCGCGAGCTGCAGGCGGAGGGGCACGTGGTCGCCGTCGTCGGGGACGGCACCAACGACGCCCCCGCGCTGGCCCTGGCCGACCTCGGCATCGCCATGGGCCTGTCGGGCACCGACGTGGCCGTGGAGACGGCCGACGTCGCGCTGGTCGGTGACGACCTGCGCCGACTGCTGCACCTGCGCGACCTCGGCGACCGCACCCTGCGCCTCATCCGCCAGAACTACGGCGCCTCGATCGCCGTCAACGGCGTCGGGCTGGCGCTCGGCGCCGCGGGCGCGCTGTCACCAGTGCTGGCCGCCGTGGCGCACAACGCCTCGTCGGTGTTCGTGGCGGTGAACTCCGCCCGCCTGGTGCGCTACCGGCTCCCGTCGCCGGCTCAGCGGGACGCGGCGCCCGCGGAGGCGCCCGCGCCCTGACCCGGGGCTGCGGCGTCCCGCTGGTCCTCCGCCAGCTCCACGTGGCGCTGGCGGGGGATCAGCGCGGCCGGGGCGACCGCCGGCACCGCGCCGGTGGTGTGCACCTCCCCGGTGCGCAGCCGGGACGTGCCCAGCAGGCGGGCCACCTCGGCGGGGTCCGTGCCCGCGTCGAGCAGGCGCTGGGCGCGGGTCGCGCGCAGCGCGTGCGAGGTGACCCCCGGCAGGCCCGCAGCGTCGAACAGCGCCCGCAGCCGGCGGGTCGTGGCGGCGGGGTCGGCGGCGGTGCCGCGCGAGGTCGGGAAGACCAGCGCCTGCTCGCCGACGTCGGCGCTGGGCCGCTGGCGGCGCGCGCGCAGCAGCGCGGCGAGGGAGTCGGTGATCGGCACGAACCGCTCGTCGGTGGTGCGGCGCACCTCGGTGGCGCGGCCCGACGCCCGGTCCAGGCGCGCCGCGACCCGCACGCCGGCGGCGCCGGGCGTCACGTCGACGTCGGCCCAGCGCAGCGCCAGCGCCTCCCCGAGGCGGGCGCCGGTGCCCAGCAGCAGGGCCACGAGGTCGGTCAGGCCGTGGCGGACCGCGTCGGCGTCCGCCGCGGCGACCACCAGCAGGTGCGCGGCCTCGGCCACGGTGAGCACGGGAGCGGCGGCCGGGGCCGCGGTGACGGGCAGCTCGACGCCGTGCAGGGGGTCGGCCTCCAGCACGCCCTTGGCCAGCGCCACGTCCACCACGCCCCGCAGGCAGTTGCGGGCGGTCCGGGCCGCGGCGGGGCCCGACCTGTCCGCCACCTCGGCCAGCCAGCGCTCGGCGACGGACGCGGACAGGTGCCGCACCTTGAGCATGCCCAGGCGCGGCACGAGGTGCGCCACCACCGAGCGGCGGTAGAGGTCGCGGGTGCCGGGGCGGGCGCCGGTGGCGGCCAGCACGTCGAGCCAGGTGGCGGCGGTGTCGGCCACGGTGGTCACGCGGTCGTCGGCGGCAGCTGCCGCCGCGGCCTCCGAGCGGGCCCGGCGCGCCAGGTTCTCGGCCAGCGCGGCCTCGGCCTCCCGCTGCGTCGCGCCCGTGGCGCGCACCTGGCGGGCCTCGCCGTCTGCGCCCCGCAGGCGGCAGCGGGCCACCCAGCGGCTGCGCCCCATGCCGTGCGCGATCGCAGCGCGCACCCACCGCCCGGTGAGCGGGTCGAGGGTCTCGACGTGCGTGCTCACCAGGCCTGCGGCCCCTGTCGCCAGGGCGGGTCGTCCCACGTCGCTGACGCTAGACCGCGACCGTCCGCGACGTGCCGGTTTCGCCGAAGCGGGGTTGTGGGCGCGGGCCGCCCGGACCTCGGGCCGCGGCGCGGACCCCGGCGACCTCAGACCTCGACGACGACGCCGAACGGCAGCTCCGCGACCACCGCGTCATTGACGGACAGCACGAGCGCGTGGGCGCCCGCGCTGCTCAGCGGCGCCACCACCGCCACGGCGAAGCACGCGGACACCCGGCCGGAGGCCTCCGACTGCTCCAGCCCCGGACGCACCTCCCAGGCCGAGATGGTGCCGACGTCGCCCTCGGGGGTGCGGGCCGACAGCTCGAGCCACGCGGCGGGCTCGCGGCGGCCCATCCACAGCCGTCCCGCGGCGGCCAGCACCTGCTGCGCCGGCAGCTGCGGGACGGCGATGACGGTGCGGTGCGCGCCGACCGCCGTCAGGGTGCCGTCGGCGTCGACGCGCGCGTAGTCCGCCAGCAGGGCGTAGTCCAGCTCGGCCACCCGCCCATCCTGCCCGGGCGACCAGGGCTGGGCGTGCTCAGGCGCGGGCCACCTCAGACGTGGCGGCGCGAGGAGCCCAGGTTCCCCGGGTCGGCGTCCGGGTCGTCGTCGTCCTCCGGGTCCTCCTGGACGGGCGCGGTGTCGGAGACGTCCTTCGGCGCGGCGCCGGAGGTGTCCGGCGGCGAGGGCAGGTTGGCCGGGTCGCCGTCGGGGTCGAGCTGGGTGTCGTCGGCGTTCTCGCTCATCACCCGAACGTGCCACCGCACCCGGGCAGGGGCATGTGGATCTCCACCGCCTCCGGGGTGGTCCGCGCGCCGCCGTCCGGGCGAGGCGATCTCCTCGCGGTGGCCGACGGCCGCCGGTGCGGCCATCATCGGGCCCGTGGACAACGACCGGCGCTCCTCCCTGCCCCTCGTGCTCTTCGCCGGCCTGGCCGGCGTGTCCGCGTGGCTGCTGCTGCGCGCCCGCCGGTCGTCCGGCGGCACGAGGAGCGCCGAGCGCCCGACCACCCCGATCGGGCGCGTGGGCGAGCCGGGGCCGGAGTGGACCGTCGTCCAGACGGTGGCCATCGCCCGTCCCGCGGGCGAGGTGGCCCAGCACCTGCACGACCACGGCGGCCTGCCCGGGCTGACCGGGGGGCGCGACGGCGCCGTCATGGACCGCCTCGAGTGGGACGTCGAGGGCACCGGCCACTTCGAGGCCGAGGTCCACAGCCTCCCCGGGGCCCACCACACCGAGGTGACCCTGCGGATCGCGCCCGAGTCCGGGGGCGCGCGCAGCACCGCCGAGCACGCCGCGTCGCACCTGCCGCTGGTGGGCGGCCCGTCGCTGCGCTCCCAGGCGTCGCGCTCGCTGGCGCACCTGCAGCGCCTGCTGGAGTCCACCCAGCCGGGCAGCCCCGAGCGCGCGGCCGCGGTGGCCGAGGTCTCGCAGGGCAGCTGACCCCGTCGTCGTCCCCAGGGGACGACGACAGCGCTCAGCTGCGGCGGGAGCCGCGCAGCAGCAGCGCCACGATCGCGCCCAGAGCGGCAGCGACGACGAACTCCTGCGGCAGGCGCCGCGGGCTCTCGCGCTGGATGCGCCCGTGGAACGCGTCGAAGCGCGCGGGGAACGGCGAGCGGCCGAAGAACAGCGTGCTGGGCTTGTCGAGGTCGGGGAACGCGCCACCGGCCATGCCCGCCAGGGCGGACAGCAGCACCGCGGGCCGCTGGCGGTTGCTGGCGCGCGCCACCAGCGCGATGGCCGCCAGTCCCGCGAGCCCGTCGCACACCGCCGTCACGAGGAAGACGGAACGGCGCTCGTCGCCCCAGTGCGGCACGCGGTCGAGCACGAAGTGCGACACCACCCCGGTGGCGAAGGCCCGCGCGGGCCGCTGCGCGAGCGGTCCGGCTCCGAGCACGGCTCCGGCCAGGACGTGGTTGGTGACCAGCACGGGGCACAGCATGCCGCGCGCCGCCCGGGGTGCGTGCGGCCGCTGCGCCGAGCGTGGCGGGTGGGCGCCGCGGAGGTGCGGGCCGGCGCCGCCCGACGGACCATCGGCGGGTGACGAAGCGCGCCGACGGACTCGACGAGGTCTGGGACGACTGGAAGAGCGCCGTGAACATGACGGCGAAGGAGCTGGAGGACTGGCTCGAGACCGACGAGTCGCAGGAGGTCGGGCAGAAGTCGGGTGGTTCCGGGGAGTCCACCGGGCACGCCTCGGGACGGCGGATCGTCGAGATCCTCCGCACCAAGAAGGACGACCTCACCGACGACGACGTCCAGCACATGCGCAAGGTGGTCGGCTACGTCGACCGCCACGCGGCGCAGGGCGGACCCGAGGACGACGTCGAGCACTCGCGCTGGCGCTACTCCCTCATGAACTGGGGCAACGACCCCCTCAAGAAGTGACGTCGCCGTGAGCGCCGCCGTCGCCGTGGAGGTCGAGGAGCTGGAGCTGCTCACCGTCTCCCCGCACGCGCCGGGCTGGACCCGGCGCCGCTCCGGGAAGGGCTTCACGTACCTGGACGGCTCCGGCAAGCGCCTGCCCGCGGCGGACAGCGAGCGCTGCAGGGCGCTCGTCATCCCGCCGGCGTGGAAGGAGGTGTGGATCTGCCCCCAGGCCGAGGGCCACATCCAGGCGGTCGGCACGGACGAGGCCGGCCGGCGCCAGTACCTGTACCACCCGCAGTGGCGGCTCCAGCGCGACCGCGCGAAGTTCGAGCGGGTGCTGCAGGTGGCCGAGCGGCTGCCCGAGGCCCGTGCGCGGGCCGCCGAGGACCTGGCGCTGCCGGGGATGCCGCGCGAGCGGTCGCTGGGGTGCGCGTTCCGGCTGCTGGACCTGGGGTTCTTCCGGATCGGCGGCGAGGGCTACGTGGAGAGCGGCCAGTCCTACGGCCTGGCGACCATCGAGAAGCAGCACGTGCGGCTGGACGGGTCCGCGGTGGTCTTCGACTACACCGCCAAGCACGGCAAGCGGCGCACGCTGCGGCTGGTGGACGCCGAGGTGCACGACGCCGTCGGGGTGATGAAGCGGCGGCGCGGCGGAGGTGACGACCTCCTGGCGTGGAAGGACGCCGCCGGGTGGCACGACGTCACCAGCTCCGACATCAACGAGTACGTCAAGGCGGCCTTCGGCGGGGAGGACGTCTCCGCGAAGGACTTCCGCACCTGGCACGCCACGGTGCTGGCGGCTGTGGCGCTGGCGGTGTCGACGCACGCCGCGGAGTCGCCGACGGCGCGCAAGCGCGCGGTGGCGCGGGCCATGCGGGAGGTCTCGGAGTACCTCGGCAACACCCCGGCAGTGGCACGCGCCTCCTACGTGGACCCGCGCGTGGTGGACCTCTTCGAGGACGGGACGACGATCGAGCCCGCGCTGACCGACCTCGGCGAGGGCGCGGCCTTCGGGGAGCCCGGCACGCACGGGGCCGTCGAGCGGGCCGTGCTCGACCTGCTGCGCAACCCCGGCCAGGCCGCGCGCCGCGCGAAGCGCCGCTGACCCGCTCCTCGGGGTGCCCGGCGGCGCCGGTCCCGCCCGCTGACCGGCACGGGGTGGCCCTGTGCCAGTAGGACTGGCACGGGGCCACCCCGTGCCAGTCACGCAGTGGCGCGGATCCACCCAGCGGCGCCGCTGGTGCGGGCGTCAGGCCCAGCCGAGCTCGTGGAGGCGCTCGTCGCTGATGCCGAAGTGGTGGCCGACCTCGTGCACCACGGTGACGGCGACCTCGTCGACCACCTCCTCGCGCGTCTCGCACGCGCGCAGGGTCGGGCCGCGGAACACGAGGATCCGGTCCGGCAGCGCCCCGGCGTCCCACCCGGAGTCGCGCTCGGTGAGGGGGATGCCCTCGTAGAGGCCGAGGATCTCGTCCTCCCCCTCGGGCGGCTCGTCCTCGACGAGCACCACGACGTTGCTCATCATCCGCGTGAGCTCCTCCGGCAGGGCGTCGAGGCCGTCGGCGACGGCGTCCTCGAACTCCTCCTCGCTCATCTCCACGGGCACCGGCCCACCCTCGCACGCCCCGCCCGGGGCACTCCTGCGAGTCCGTCGTCACGGGACCGTCCCGCCGAGCATGCAGAANNTTCTGCATGCTCGGCGGGACACCGGATCAGCCGAAGGTGCGGTCGTACTCGCTCTGCAGCGCGGAGTCCGCCGGCCCCGACGCCCCGCACACCGCGACGCGACCGGCGGTGGCGGCCACGAGGTAATCCCCGCCCACCTCGAAGGGGAATCCGCCGACCAGCGCCGCCGACGTCCCGTCCTGCTGCGGGGCGTCCACCACCACCCGGTCTCCCGGCTCCCCGCGGTAGGCGCGCTCCACCTCGAGCACCACCCGGTCCCCGTCCACCGACGTCACGCGCCCGGCGAACGCCGTGTCGACCCCGGGCAGGAGGTCCGGGACGGGGAGGCACGAGGCCGTCGCGGGGTCGAAGGGCTCGGCGGTCAGCGCGGTGGTCTCCAGGCCTGGGGCTCGCGAGAGCACCACCGGGACGGCGACGACGGCCGCCGCGGCGACGCCTACCGCCACGGCCATCCCCACCAGCCAGGGACGGCGGCGCCGCGCGGCCCGGCGCCGGCCGTCGGCGTCCCAGGCCTGCGCGGCGGGGGTGGGGCGGGTGCTCGTCACGGCGTCCTCCAGGTGGTCGGTGACCCACGCCCGGTCCGCGGGCGGGAGGGAGGTCGCGGGGTCGGCGCCGCGCAGCGCCGCGCGCAGCTCGTCGTCGTTCACCCCGTCCGCCCTCCTGCCCCCACCTGTCCGGCAACACCGCCGGTCTTTCGGAGCTCGACGGCGAGCTCCTTCTTGGCGCGGTGCAGCCGGATGCTCACGGCGTTGGGGGTGACGCCGAGCACCACGGCCATCTGCGCCGGCGCCAGCTCCTCCCACGCCCACAGCCGCAGCACCTCGGCCGACGCCGGTCTGCTCACCGCGAGCGCCGCGAGCGCCTCGCGGACCGGGCCCGGGTCGGGGCGCCCGTCGTCGTCCTCGTCGCCGCGCAGGCCCACCACGCCGGGCGGGTCGACGACGGCGACGCGCGCCGCCAGCAGCCGCTGCCGCCGGGCCGAGCGCTCGGTGTTGGCCAGGCACCCGCGCGCCACGCCGTACGCCCAGGGCAGGGCCTCCGGGGGTCCTGGCACGTCGTCAAGACGGCGCCACAGCACGAGCAGCACGTCGGACAGGGCGTCGTCGGCCACCGCCGCGCCCGCGCGGCGCGCGAGGTAGCGCCGGACGGGCTCGAGCACCTCGGCCGCGAGCGCCTCGAAGCGAGCGCGCCGGGCCGCCTCGTCCTCGTCAACCCCACCGGCCACGGTGCTCACCCTGGCCCATGTCCGGCACCCCCACCGTCCTTTCACCACCGCGGTCACGGGCAGGAGGGGGATCAGGCGTTCGCGCGCTCCGCGATCTGCGCCAGCTCGGCCTCGGTGGCGGGGAAGCCGGGGAAGCGGGCCATGCGCACCAGGGGGATGGCGCGGAACATCGCCCCGTGCTCGGGGTCGTCGACCATCCCGGCGAACCCGCCGCCCGACCGCTCCAGCACCGACCGCAGCGCGGGCCCGGCCACCGGGTGGTCGAGCCAGGTGCTGATCTCGGCGTCCACGGCCACCGGCGGGGTGAGGTCCTCGCCGGTCACCTGCACCGTCTCGCGCAGCCGGACGTCGCGCGAGGACGCGCCCACCCGCACCTCGAACGCACCGCCCTCGACCACCCAGCGGCGCTGGACGGGGCTCCAGTACGACAGCGCCCGCGCGTCCAGCTCGAACGACACCGCCCGAGACTGCCCCGGCTCCAGCTCGACGCGGGCGAAGGCCTTGAGCTCGGAGTCCGGACGCGCCACCTCGGCGACCGGGTCGGCCACGTAGACCTGCACCACCTCGGCCGCGGCGCGCGATCCGGTGTTGGTCACCGTCAGCGCCACCCGGAGCCCCGCGTCGGCCCCGGAACCCGTGACCTCCACGGACAGGGCGTCGTACGCGGAGGTCGTGTAGGTCAGCCCGTGCCCGAACGGGAACGAGACCGCGGCCCTGCGGGTGTCGTACCAGCGGTAGCCGATGAAGACGCCCTCGCCGTAGCGGACCACGCCGCCCTCGCCGGGGAACCCGGCGCCGAACGCCGGGGTGTCCTCCAGGCGCAGCGGCAGGGTCTCCGCCAGCCGCCCGCTCGGGCTGACGCGCCCCACCAGCAGGTCGGCCACGGCCGAGCCGCCGGCCTGCCCCAGCAGCCACCCCTCCAGCAGCGCGGGCACCCGGTCGGCCCAGGGGTGCAGCCGCACCGCGGAGCCGTTGGACAGCACGACGACGACGCGCTCGGTCACCTCCAGCACGGCGTCGAGCAGCGCGAGCTGCGACGCCGGCAGGTCGAGGTGGGTCCTGTCGAAGCCCTCCGACTCGTAGGAGCCGGGCAGCCCGAGGAAGAGCAGGACGACGTCGGCGCCGCGCGCCGCGGCGACCGCCTCGTCGGCGAGCGCGCCGTCGTCGTCCTGCTCGCCGTCGTCGAGGGAGTACCCGGCGGCGAAGCGCACCTCGCCGGTCCCCTCGAGGTCGTCGCGCAGGGCGGTGAGGGCGTCGTCGAGCTGCGTGGGCACCACCTGGGAGCTGCCCGCGCCCTGGTAGCGCGGCGTGCGCGCCATCTCCCCGACGACGGCGACGACGCCCGCGGCGGCGGCGTCCAGCGGCAGCAGGGGCGCCGCACCGGCCGAGGTGCCGACGGGGTCGTTCTTCAGCAGCACCGCGCTGCGCTGCGCGGCCTCGCGGGCCAGGGCGTGGTGGGCGGCTGCGTCGTAGGGGCGGGGCTCCGCCAGGCCGGGCTGCGCCCTGGCCACCAGCTGCAGCACGCGGCGGGCGGCGGTGCGGACGTCGGCCTCGGACAGGCGGCCCTCGCGCACGGCGGCGAGCACCTTGGCGGTGGACGCCCCGGAGGACGACGGCATCTCCAAGTCGAGCCCGGCGGCCACGCCGAGCGGGCGGTCGTCGACAGCGCCCCAGTCAGAGACCACGAGCCCCTCGAAGCCCCATTCGTTGCGCAGCACGCGGGTGAGCAGCCACGGGTCCTGGCTGGCGTAGACGCCGTTGATGCGGTTGTAGGAGCACATCACGGTCCAGGGCTGGGCGGTGCGGACCACGCGCTCGAAGGCCGTGAGGTACACCTCCCGCAGGGTCCGCTCGTCCACCTCCGCGGAGACGCTCATGCGGTGCGTCTCCTGGTTGTTGGCGGCGAAGTGCTTGAGCGAGGTGCCGACGCCCTGGGACTGCACACCGCGCACGAGGGCGGCGGCGAGGTCTCCGGCGAGCACCGGGTCCTCCGAGAAGTACTCGAAGTTGCGCCCGCACAGCGGGGTGCGCTTCATGTTGACGCCGGGGCCGAGCAGGACGGCGACGCCCTCGGCCCGGCACTCCTCGCCCAGGGCGGTGCCCACGCGCTGCAGCAGGTCGACGTCCCAGGAGGAGGCCAGCCCGGCGGCGGGCGGGAAGCAGGTGGCGGGCACGGAGCCGCCCAGGCCCAGGTGGTCGCCGTCGGTGGGCTGCTTGCGCAGGCCGTGGGGGCCGTCGGTGACCATGACGGCGGGCACGCCGTGCTCGTCCAGGGGCTGCGTGTGCCAGAAGTCGGACCCGTCGAGCAGACGGGCCTGCTCCTCCAGGGAGAGCGCCGCGAGGACCGCCTCGGGGTCCAGGGGGGCCCGCTGGGCGCGGTCGGTGGGTGATCCAGCTCCGTCGGTGGTCATGGGCGGCAGCGTACGGTGAACTCCAACCACCCGGTAGGCATGGATCACCCCGGAGATCACCTGTCACCATGGTGGACGTGACCAGCACCTCCACCGCCGGCCAGGAGCCCCTGCGCGGCTACGCGAAGGGGCGCCTGCGGCGCGAGGAGATCCTCGACACCGCCCGCGCGCTCTTCGGCGAGGTCGGCTACCGCTCGGCCTCCCTGCGCGAGATCGCGGCGCGCTGCGGCATCTCCCACCCCGGCCTGCTGCACCACTTCCCCACCAAGGAGGCGCTGCTGGAGGCGGTGCTGCAGCGGCGCGACGCCGTCTCCGAGGAGCGCTTCGGCGTCATCCGGGCTCGCGGCACGGCGGCCCTGAGGGCGCTGGTGGAGATCGTGGCCGCCAACGCCGCCGAGCCCGGCGAGGTCGAGCTCTACTGCGTGCTCTCGGCGGAGTCCACCGCTCCGGACCACCCCGGGCACCGGTACTTCGCCGACAGGTACACCACCACGCGCGCGAACCTCGAGAGGTCCCTGCGGGAGGCCGCTGAGGACGGCGACCTGCGCGCCGGGGTCGACCCGGCGGTGCACGCGCCCGTCGTCGTCGCCGTGATGGACGGCCTGCAGGTGCAGTGGCTGCTGGACCGCGACAGCTCCGCGCCGACCGACATGCCCGCGGCCCTGCGGGCCCACCTCGACACCCTGCTCACGCACCCGCTCTGACCCGTCCCCGACCGTGATCATGGGCGGTCGGCCACCCGAGGGGCGGTCGACCGGCCATGATCACGGGAGGTGCCTCAGGCGGCGGAGAGGCGGTTCACCTCGTCGGCGGTGAGCACCAGCTCCGAGGCCTCGGCCGACGCGCGCGCCGTCTCCGGACGGCTGGACCCCGGGATCGGGATGACGACGTCGCCGAGGGACAGCTCCCAGGAGAGGGCCACCTGCTGGGGGCTGACCCCGCGCTCCTCGGCGACCTCCTTGAACGCCGCGTGCGAGCCGCCCAGCTCCGCGGCGCCGGAGATGCCGCCGAGCGGGCTCCAGGGCAGGAAGGCGACACCCAGCTCGTTGCACAGCTCCAGCTCCGGCAGCGAGGACCGGAACGCCGGCGAGAACTGGTTCTGCACGCTCACCAGCCGGCCGCCCAGCACGTCGTTGGCCTCCCGGATCTGCGCCGGGTCGGCGTTCGAGATGCCGGCCATCTGGATGACGCCCTCGTCCAGCAGCTCCACCAGGGCGCCCACCGAGTCGGCGTAGGGCACGGACGGGTCCGGGCGGTGGAACTGGTACAGGCCGATCGCGTCCACGCCGAGGCGCTTCGCCGACGCCTTCGCGGCCTCCTTGAGGTGCTCGGGGCGGCCGTCCTGGGTCCAGGAGCCGTCACCGGGGCGCAGGTGGCCTCCCTTGGTGGCCACGAGCACACCGCTGGTGTCGCCGCCCCAGGAGCGCAGGGCCTCGGCGATGAGCTCCTCGTTGTGCCCCACCTCGTTCCCGTGCAGGTGGTAGGCGTCGGCGGTGTCGATGAGCGTGACGCCCGCCTCGAGGGAGGCGTGGATGGTGGCGATCGACCGCTCGCGGTCCGGCCGACCCTCGATGGACATGGGCATGCCGCCGAGGCCGATCTCCGAGACGGTGCGGTCGCCGATCGCGCGGGTCTTCACAGGTGCAGTCCTCCTGGTCAGCAGCGCGCCGGGGTGGCGCGCCCACCCGAGTGCCGTACCCACTCCAGACACCCGCTATGCTCATCCACGTCCTCGACGGTCAACGTCCGCGTGAGACCTAGGACGCTCGACTCGAGGGCTCGCCCTCATCGTCTAGTGGCCTAGGACACCGCCCTTTCACGGCGGCAGCACGGGTTCGAATCCCGTTGGGGGTACAGCAAGACCAGTGTCACCGGGGTGAGAGCCCCGATGGCCCCGTAGCGCAGTTGGTTAGCGCGCCGCCCTGTCACGGCGGAGGTCGCGGGTTCAAGTCCCGTCGGGGTCGCCAGCAAGACCCGAGCAGACGCCAGAGATGGCCTGCCCGGCCAGGTAGCTCAGTTGGTAGAGCGTCCGACTGAAAATCGGAAGGTCAGCGGTTCGACCCCGCTCCTGGCCACCATCTTGCAAGGCCCTGACCAGCAAAAACGCCGGTCGGGGCCGTCCTTGCTTCTCGCATCAGTCACGATGAGCAGACTCAGTGGCACAGGACTGTCACAAGGCCGCAGCAGCGGCGCGCATCGCATCAACGCCCACGTGGGTGTAGGTCGAGCGCATCACCGCTTCGGAGTGCCCGTGCCACGCCGCGGTCGTGGCATCCGGCACTCCCTTGGCACGCATCAGCGTCACCGACGTGTGCCGGGCATCGTGCAGGCGGATGACTGGGACGCCGGCCTCTCTCGCCAGACGAGCGAAGGCGTCGGAGTACCACTCGAGTCGGACCGGTGCGCCCACCTCGTTCTCCGCCACGTACTCCCCGACATGGCCGGGCAGCCCTGCAGCGGCACGCTCGTGGGCTTGCCGCGACCTGGTGTAGCGCAAGGCCTCCAACGCCCACGCCGGCAGCGGGACCGTCCTGACTCCTCGTCGAGTCTTCGGCTTGCTGGAGATCTCCTCTCCCGCCACGTAGACCCGCGTCGAGTCGACGTGGACAAGCCCCGCGTCGAGGTCGACGCGGTCCCACCTCAAGCCGCAGACCTCCCCGCGACGGAGGCCGAGCAGGGACAACGCCCATGCCCCCGCGAGGCGGTCGTCGAGCGCAACGGCGCGGAAGGCTTCGACCTGCTCCGCCGACCAGGCCGCCCCCGCCTTCGCGTCACCTGTGGGGCGCTCGACGTAGGTTGCGACGTTCTTCACCACGATGTCGTCGCGGACCGCCATGTCGAGCGCCTGCTGCACGAGGCCGAGCCCCATGCACACACTGCGGGGGGACATCGGCTTGCCGCCGACACGGGCAGAACCGTTCCGGATGCCGACCTTCCGCAGCTCGCCCGAGAGGAGCCGGTCGCGGACGTCCTCAAGGTGCCGACGATTCAGGTTCCGGACGGGCACCCCGCCGAGCTGCTCGACGTAAGGCGCGAGTGCGAGCCGGTAGCCCGACCGCGTCGAGGGCCGGAGGTTCTGCCGGCCAGCGAGCCACTGGTCGAGGTACTCCCCGACGGTGGTGTCGGTCCGCTCGACGTAGGTACCCCGAGCCGCCTCGACGCGGCGCTCGGCGAGCCATGCGCGGGCCTCGCGCATCGTCTTGTGCGAGCTGCGGCGCTGCCGGCGCTTGCCGGTGGCCGGGTCGAGCCCGACGTCGATGCGGCACCAGTAGCTCACGGTGCCGTCCTTCGCGGTCTTCTTCGTGATCGGTTCGGCGCTCACGAGCGCGGCTCCCCGGTCGCGGGGTCCAGCCACTCGTCGTTGATCTCCTCCGGGGACGGGTCGGGGTACGCCTTGACCAAGAAGGGCGACCCCTGCACCCGGCCGACGTCGGCCAGGATGCCGGCGCCGGTGTCGCGGTCCCACTCCCGCGCGCGGTCGATGCGCTTGCGGTACGTCGACTCACTCGCGCCGGGCTCAAGGTCGCGAAGCGCCTGGATCATCGGCTGACGCTCGCGCCAGGCTGCTGCCATCGTCTCCGCGCGCCGTCGCCACACGGTGTCATCGCGGACGGGTCCGCGACGCTTCCCACGGCTGGCGGCCGGCAGCTCAGCCGGGGCGGCGGTGGGGCGCCCCCAGGCGCCTGCCAGCTCCTCGTCGGTTCCGAACATCGACGGCGACGCTGCCGGCGGCAACGAGGTTCCTGCGTCCAGCGCTTGCCGCACGTCGGAGAGCTGACTCTCCAACTGGCTCAGCAGCGTTGCGGTCAACCGTCCCAGGCCTCCGCTCTCCAGCCGGAGGTCGGTCACCTCACAGCGCCCGCCATGCCCGCGCCCGGTTGCCGTCATCCGCCACACGGTTCCGCTGCGGTCCCTGCGGTAGCCCATGACTCCCCGGTCAAAGCCTGTCGCTTCGTCTCCCATGACCCACAGCCTACGGGCGCCCGCCGACGAGTGAGCCCGCCCGAGACGAAACCTGTCGTTGTGCACCATGATGGTCACCGGTTGTGGTGTAGCTTCATCTCATGACGCCCAACAGTTCCGTCTCGGACTGGCGAGACACCCCCGCGCTCAAGGTCGCCGAGGCTGCCACCGTGCTCCGCATCAGTCGCGCCACGGCCTACCGGCTCGTGCACTCCGGCGAGCTGCCGTCGATCACCGTCGGCAGCAGCACCCGCGTTCTGACCGCCGAGCTGCGCCGCATGCTCGGCGAGACCCCCGAGCTGAGCGCCGCATCGTGAAGCCGCAGCCCCTGCCCCAGGTCGCCCGGGGGCGCTGGGTTGAGCAGGTCCGCGAAGTCGACAAGGCCGCGGTCCGCGCCGAGATCGCTGACCTCGTCGAGCGCACCGGGCGCACGCCCACCGCTGCGCTGGTCCACGTGTTCCAGGCCTCCCGCGGTGCCGTCATCGACCAGATCCTCCGCAACGGCAACGCGGGCAACCGCGACTCCGCCCGTCTCCGCGCCTCCGGTGCTCTGCTGCGCGAGCTGCGCGCATCGGTGCGGGCCGGCTGACGATGTCTCCCCACGCTGACGGCGAGCGTCAGCCCACCCCCTTCGCTGACGGCGCCGAGGACGTCTACCAGTCGGGCCTCGGTAGCCCGTTCCCCCTCCCCCCGCGGTGCAAGGCCGAGCCTCCCCGGGGCATCACGGGCGCAGCCGGCGTCGACCTGTCCTGGCCGGACATCCTGGCGACCATCGAGGACAACCCCACGGCCAACCTCGGCATGCGCGTCGCCGACGACGTCGTCGGCATCGATGTCGATGGCTACGCCGGCAAGCAGGGCGCGCAGACCGTCAGGCGAGCAGAGGGCGTGCTGGAGCCGCTGCCCCGGACGTTCACGTCCACCTCTCGCAACGATGGCGTCTCCGGCATCCGGTGGTTCCGGGTGCCGCCCGGCACCGTGCTCGTCGGGCAGCTCTCCACCGCCGGGTTCGGTTCCCACGTCGAGGTAATCCAGCACGGTCACCGCTACGCCGTCGTGGCGCCGTCGATCCACCCCGAGGGCCGGACCTACTACTGGACCGGTCCCGACGGCGTCAGCCTGCCGCCCGGGGTCGTGCCCAGCCGTGACGACCTCCCGGGGCTGCCTGTCGCGTGGGTCGAGGCACTGAGCGTCGATGCGAACCGCGCTGACCTCAGCTCGGAGGTGCTGGCAGCGCCGGACGGCTGGCCCACGGCCGCCCACACCCACCCCTACGTCACCAAGCTGCTGGCCGGCATCGCGGAGGACCCGCCTCGCGGTGAGTGGCACTCTTGGACGTTCTCGCGTGAGTGCAAGCTCGCCGCCGCCAAGCGCCTCGGGCTCATCACCGACGTCGACCTGGCCGCCGGACAGCGCGAGGTCGTGGCCCGGCTCTTCGAGGCACTGCCCACCCGTGGCAGCAGCGAGAACCCGGAGCGCGAAGCGGGCCGCTGCTGGCGCGACGCCGTCGAGCGCACCGCCCGCATGACCGAGGACCAGGCCCGTGACTCCCTGGGGCTCCGACCGATGCCTGACGAGCCGGCGTGGGAAGACTCCGGCGTCCCCCTCGACGAGCGGGACACCCCCCACGACCCCGCGTCCATCAGGAACGCGGACACGCTGACCGAGCAGCAGGACGACACGACGGAGTCGCCGTCGTGGGGCCGCATCGACCTCACGGCCTACCTCGACGGCACCCACAAGCCGCAGGAACCCGAGCTGCTGCGCCGCACTGACGGCCGGGCACTGCTGTACGCCGGCCGGGTCCACTCCTTCCACGGCGAGTCTGAGAGCGGCAAGTCCTGGGCCGCACTCGTGGGTGCCCGCGACGTCCTCGCTGATGGCCGGCGAGTCGTGATGCTCGACTACGAGTCCGACGCGGGGACGGTCGTGGGCCGCCTGCTGGGCCTCGGCGTCAAGCGCGCCGATATCGCTGAGCGCTTCGACTACCGCCGCCCCGAGGTGGGGCCGAACACCAGCCGCGCCGAGCAGGAAGCCTGGTTCGAGCTGCTCCGCCAGCCCGCCGATCTGGTGATCCTCGACGGGGTCACCGAGGCGCTGGCCACCATCGCAGCCACCAGCACCGACAACGACGAGGTGACCCGCTGGGTCCGCGAGGTCGCCCGCCGCCTCGCCCAGCGCACCGGCGGCGCCGTCGTGATGGTCGACCACGTCACCAAGAACGCCGACACCCGCGGACGGTTCGCCATCGGCGGGCAGGCCAAGATGTCCGCCCTCGACGGCGCGGCCTACGTGGTGGAGGTCGTCAGCCCCCTCGGCGTCGGCATGCGCGGCTCACTCGCGCTGCGCGTCGCGAAGGACCGCGGCGGACGTGTTCGGCCCTACTCAGGCACCTGGCGCAAGAGTGACCGCACCCAGGAGACCGCGGTGCTCACCATCGACTCCACCAACCCCGGCCGCATCGTCGCCACGCTCGACCCGCCGCGCACCGACCTCGCGCAGCCGGCTGAGAGCGGCGGCGACACCTTCCGCCCGACGACGCTGATGCAGCGCGTCTCCCAGGCAGCCCAGAACAGCCCCGAGCCGCTCAGCCGCAACTCGCTGGCGAACCGCGCGGGGGGCAACAGGAGCGCTGCGCTCAAGGCGGTCGAGCTGCTGGAGGCCGAGGGCTACCTCGTCGCGGACGGGCCGGCGCGCAACGGGGGCGGCAACACCCTGCGCTCAGCCAAGCCCTACGCGGGCGACGCGGCAGCGAAGACGTTCTCCGTCGACCAGAACGGGTCGACCTCCACCCACCCCCAGGACCCAACCCGTACCAGTTCCCGGTCTAGGGACCGGGGACCGGGAACGGGTACGGAGAACGGGTCCAACCCGTACTCCGGAACAGGTGAGAACGGGTCGGGAACGGGTCCTACCCCCTCCGCGTCGAGGGCTGCTCTCCTCCCCGCGCTGTCTGGTGTCGACCTGACCGACGCCCTCGGCGAGCCGTGCTCGTCCTGCTCCCAAGGCAGCAGCCATCGCGCTGACTGCTCGACCGCCGCGTCCGCGGCCTGACCCAGAGGAAGAGCCCATGACCGCACCCCGCCGTCGCTTCACCCCGGCAGCCGCCGCACTGCTGGACGGCGCCGTCGTGCAGTGGGAGGACGTCGTCGGGAACCCCGACGGCACCGTGGCTAGCCGCGTGCCCCGGCAGGGCCGGATGACGCTGCCGCCGTCGCTGGTGAGCGGGGGCTGCCCCGGCTGCGGCTCGACCGCCCCGGGCACCGAGGCCCCGGACTTCGACCACGTCAACGGCTGCACGATCGCCGAGGAGCTGGCCGGCGAGACGGTGACCGACCTCGCCGCGCTGCACCGCCTCCGCGACGCCGGGCTGCCCGCCCGCACCGAGCGCGCCACCACCGGCGCGGAAGCCGACTGCTGGCAGGCCCGCGGCGTCACGGCCACCACCGACCGCGTCGTGGTCGAGCTGGCCCTCGACGGCACCCGGACCCGCTGGTGGCCGCGGGTGCAGCGCTGACGCCCGATGGTGCCCCACCGCCGCCGCGATCTTCGGGAGGCTGGTGCGTGAGGCACCCGGCCGGTGCCCAGATCAACGAACGGACGGAACACGATGCTCACCCACCCCCTGACCGGCGACCCGGTCACCCTTCTGACCCGTGACGGCGCTGCCCGCTGCGACGAGTGCTCCGGCGGCAGCTACGCCGGGGCGCCCCCGGCCCGCGCGTCGCTGCTGCCGCTTGACCACGAGGTCGGCACCTGCCTCGCCCTCGACGAGGAGCTGGCTCTGCTCGACTCCGACCTCGCCACCGCGGCCACCGCTGTCGCGGAGCTGCACCAGCGCGACCCCCGCCCGGCCGGCACCTCGTGGGTTGTCATCGACCAGCGCCCAGTCGCCAGCGTCGAGGCCGCCCAGCTCGTAGCCCTGGGGCACATCGTCGACCTGGACGGGCTGGTCACGATCCGCGTCGCCGACGGCGCCCGGACCCGGACGTTCCTCACCGCGACCGGCGTGGCGGTGGCCTGGTGAGCGTCGACACGACCGCCGCGGAGCCCCAGGCACCCGACGTCGAGGACGCCCCCGGCGCTGAGGAGACCCCCGACGAGCCCACTGGGCGGCGTGCGCAGCGCCTCCGTGCCCAGGAGGCCGTGGCCCGCGCCGAGGCCGCTGAGTCCCGCCTCGCCGCAGCCCAGACCCGCGAGGTCCACCGGCTTGCCGCCACCGCCCTCGCTGCCCCCGGCGACGTCCTGACCCCCGAGCTGGGCGGCGTGACCCTCGACGAGCTGCTCGACCAGGACGGCGTCGTCGACCCTGACCTCGTCGCTGAGGCCGCGGCCGCCGTCGCTGCACAGCGCCCTGGCCTCGCCGTGGCCCGCCCCGCGAAGACCGGGGCGGACTTCGACGGCGGGGCCAGAGCCCCCTTGCCCCGAGTGGGCGGCTGGGCCTCGCTGTTCAGGGGCGACCGGTGACTGCCCCGACGTGCCCACGGTGCCAGGGGGCGGTGTGGGTGGCCCCCCGGCAGGGGCTCCTCTCGCGTCACGCGCCGTCGTGTCTCGTCGGTCGCGACGAGGACGTGATGACGATCGTCGATCGCGATCGCGCTGCGATCAGGTCGAACCTCGACGGCGGACAGCACGACGGCTACAGCGAGACGTGGTCGTTCTCGCGCGCTGTGTCGTTCGGCGAGCGAGAGCTTCTGCTCGCGGCTGGCGCGTCGGAGCAGCAGGTGCGCGACTCGACCACCGACGTCGTCTTCCTCAGCCCGAGCGTTCGAGCGAGACGGTTCTCCCAGGTCCGCGCCTCGACGCTGCCTGGCATGCCGACCTCTGACCCGGGCGCCGTCTCATGAACACCCTGGCCAGTGCCCCCTCGACCCGTCCAAGGAGAGACCTACGGAGCGAGCCGCCCGATGCGCGAACACCTGAGTAGAAGTCGACACAGGGCCCCCTACGGCCCAGAGAGGCCGCGATGACCGACACCGCCCCCACGCCCGCGCCCGCGCCGGCCACCCTCGGCGAGCACGGCGCCGCCCTGTGGGACCGGCTGCTGACCCACCTGACGTTCGACGTGCACGAGCTGGTCATCCTCGCCACCGCCTGCGCCATGGCCGACAAGATCGCCGCGCTCGACGCCGCGGTCGCTGAGGACGGCTACATGGTCACCAGCGCCCGCGGTGCCCGCCGCGTGCACCCCGCCATCGCCGAGTCTCGGCAGCTCGCGCTCGCGCAGGCCCGCATCTTCGTGGCGCTCAGGGTCCCCCAGGGCTACTCCACCAGCCAGACCCCCTCTGGCCCGCTGCGGCAGGCGCAGCGTCGAGGCATGCGCGGCGTCCAGCAGCTTCCTCGGAGCGCGTGATGCCGTCCCTGCGCCCCCCTGCCGCTGCCCCGGTCACCGAGCCACCCCGGTGCCTGCGCGTCCGCGACGCGGCCGTGTGGTCCCTGGTGTCGGGCGACGAGCTGGCCGCCCACCGCTACCGAGCCGCTGCGACCCTCTGGCGCGCCGCCGCCCACGACACGGGGCTGACGAACGCCGAGGTCTGGGCGGCTCTCCCCGCCGGTCGCTTCCTCGCGCGGCCCGACCGCCGGGGGCTGGAGTACATGCTCTGGGGCATCGGCTGCACCCTCGACGACGTGCCCACCCTGGCCGCTGAGGCCCGCACCGAGTTCCCGCACCTGTTCGACCCGGTGTGGTCGCCGACCGGTGCGACGGACGGCGGCGACTGGCACCTGCGCGACCTGCGCGCCCGCCGCGGGGAGCTGGGCCCGGCGTAGTCGGTGCTGGCTGGTGGATCAGCAGCGCTCGGCAGTCAAGTGCCGGGGGTAGCCGCTGGAGTGATCCGCTTGCCCTTCGCATCGCGAGGGACCTCGGCACCGCTCTCGGCTGCGCCGAACGCGAAGAACGCCATCAAGAGGGCAGCGATGACCCCCAGGGTTGTCCGCCACCACGAGGGATCGCTGAACAACCACCAGACAGCACCGGCCAGCAGCGCAGTCATGACAAGTGCCCCGACCATCGGGCCGGTGTCCCGACTTGGCGCGTAGACGCTGTCTTCCAGCTCAAGCTTCCGGATGATGCGCGCCTGCATGAGCTCGTGCGCGCGCCCGGCGGGCAACTTCTCCAGTAGCTCGACGTCCTCCCGGAACCGGGCTCGCCGCGCGTTCGGCGCGTTCAGGAAGCGTTGGAACGCCAGCAGCAGCGGTGCAGCCGTCGCAAGCCACTTCGTGAGATCCACCAGCCACTCGGGCATGGGCGGACTCTAGCCGGAGGACTGCGATCAGCCGGTCAGCCACGCCGGTGCCGAGGACGACGTAGTCCCACCGCTGGACGGCCCATGCCAAGCAACATCGACATCAGCAGCACCGCCTCGCCGCGTGGGCCGTCAGGGAGCCCGGGGGATGTGCTGCACCTGGCCCCGGGAGGGGTACCCGCGTGGCCCGTGACGGAGGGCGCGGAGGACACCGATCCTTCGCACCCTTTGGAGACCCACCGTGGCCCTGAACCGCACCTCCGGCGCACCGCTGCTCGCCCCCGAGCAGGTCGCCGAGCTCGTCGTCCGACCTCTCGTCGCCGAGTCCGTCGCCCTTCGCACCGCGACCTTTCGCCAGACCGACCGCTCCGAGTACCGCATCCCGGTGATGAGCGCGCTGCCCGGCGGCGGCTGGGTCGATGAGGCCTCGCCCATCGACCTCACCGACGCGTCCTTCACGTCCGTCGTCGTGCGGCCGACCAAGGTCGCCGCGATCTCCGTCGTGTCCTCCGAGGAGGTCGACGACGCCGAGATCGACCCGCTCAACGCCCTGGGCGACGGGCTCGTGGCGAAGCTGGCCCAGAACCTCGACGGTGCCTGGTTCGGCGACCTCCCGGCCCCGGCGCAAGCTGGTCTGCAGGCCCTGGCCGCCGCGAACGGCTCCGAGGTGCAGACCGTCTCGGCCGGTAGCAACTTCACCAGCCTCGACCCGTTCGCTGAGGCCGCGTCGAAGATCGAGCAGGCGGGCGGGCAGGTCACGAGCTTCGTGGCTGGTCCGACTACGGCGCTGTCACTGGCGAAGATCAAGGCGGCGACCGGCTCGCAGGTGCCGCTGCTCGCGCCCAACTCCGACGCCGCTCAGCCGACCCGGCGCACCATCGAGGGCAGGCCGCTGTACGTCTCCGCCGCGGTGCCGGCAGGCGTCGTGTGGGCACTGGATGGCTCGACCAGCTTCGTGGTGCTCCGCAAGGGCGCCACCCTGGACGTGGACCGCTCCGCGTTCTTCAGCACCGACCAGGTGGCCCTGCGGCTCACCTGCCGCGTCGGGTTTGGGTACGCGGCTCCGTCGCGGATCGTGCGGATCGCCACCTCCTGAGACCCCGTGCAGCGTGTCCGCGGCCCGTCCTCCGCCCGATCCGCGCTGCACGGTCGGTTGCCCTCGCCAGGCGACCACCCGATGCCCCTTCGGTCACCTCCCGGAGGGGCATCGGCGTCTTCACGGCCCCTGATGACGATCCGGTGGCGGAGGAGCCGGCCGCCGTCATCCCGGGCTGTCAGAGGTCGTCCCTACTCTCCGCGACGTGGACTTCACCGAGGGCTACCCCCTGTCCGAGTCGTGGCTCCAGCGTTTGACCATCCTCGACTGGCTGTACGACCAGGCGGAAGGCAAGCCGATGGTCGATGTCCGCTACGGCCAGCTCGCCGAGCAGGAGCCGAGCTACGGCGTCGAGACGCTGGCCGGCTACCTCACTGACTTCGAGAACCGCGGCTGGGTGAGACCTCTTCGAGTACTCGGCTTCTCGGGCACGTCCTGTTCCCTCACCCAGCGCGGCATCGACTTCATCGACGAGCTACGCAGCCGGCGTGGTGACATCGTCGGCCGGCGCCGCGCGGCTCGCGACGCGGTGCTGCGGTGGCTGTACGACAGCAACGCTCGGGGGGACAGCCACCCGATCATCAGCTGGATTCACCAGACCGGCTACGGCTACTACTACGGCCTGGGCTTCTCGCAGCAGGAGATCGAGGATGCGACTCGCTGGCTGGCGGAGAAGGGCTTCCTCCGTGGCCAGGGCTCTTGGGGCGGGGGGATCCCGCGTCCCAGCATCACCGCCGCTGGTGAGGACGTGGTGGAGTCCAAGCGTTCGGTCAACGACGTCTCCCCGAGCCTCCCCGGCGATGACGTGCCCTCGCCGAGCACGGTGACCAACTACAACATCACCGGCGGCAACATCAACATCGCGGACCACAGTCCCGGGGCTCAGCAGTCCATCTCCATCAGCACGGAGACGCGCCAGCAGGTCCTGGGCGTCGCGCAGGCGCTCGACGACGCGCGGGGCATCCTCGGGCTTGACTCGGCGCAGACGCAGGTCGCCGCGCAGGTCTCTGCGGACCTCCGCGCCGAGGCCTCCGCACCGCAGCCGGATCGCGGGCGGCTGCGCGAGCTGCTCGCCAAGGTCTCCGAGGTCGCCGTGTCGGGGACCGGTACGGCCATCGGTTCAGCCGTGGTCGCCCTGGCGGAGCAGGCGATCGCCGCCATCGGGTGAAGGCGTGACAGTGGCACGCGAGTGTCACGTCTCGTCCCGTCTCTACCCGTCTCGCGACGGCGCACAACCACCTCTGCAAGCCACCCGAGCAGCAGGAACAGAGGCAGGGAGAGCCGTCATGAGACGGGTAGAGACGCCTGACGTCTTTCTGAAAATCGGAAGGTCAGCGGTTCGACCCCGCTCCTGGCCACCAGCACCTCGAGGCCCTGACCCGGCGGAAGCCGCCGGTCAGGGCCTTCTCCGTCACCGGCCCCCTCCGGCGCGCGGCCGCCGGTGATCGGTGCGAGCGTGGGCCAGCCGGCAGCCGGGGAGCCCTCCGCCCGGCGCCGACGAGAGGACGCGCGAGGCCACGTGGGGAACCTGCTCGACCCCCAGCAGCTGCTGGGCTCCTTCGGGGCGGTGGGCCTGTTCGCGGTGCTCTTCGCCGAGACCGGGCTGCTCGTCGGGTTCTTCCTCCCGGGCGACTCGCTGCTCTTCAGCGCGGGCATCCTCGCCGCCACGCCGGTCACCAGCGCCACCCACCTCCCCCTGACGACGGCGCTGGTGGCCGCGGCCGCGGGGGCCCTGCTGGGCGCCCAGACCGGGTACCTCATCGGCCGCCGCGCGGGACCGCCGCTGCTGCACCGGCCCGACCGGCCCCGGCTCCACGCCGGCGTGCTGCGCGCCCAGGGGGTGCTCGACCGCTACGGGCACCGCAAGGCCATCGTGCTGGCCCGCTTCATCCCGGTCGTCCGGACGCTCATGAACCCGCTGGCCGGCGCGGTCGGCGTGCCCGCGGCCCGCTTCACCACCTGGCAGGTGGTCGGCGGGCTGGTCTGGTCGCTCGGCGTGACCCTGCTCGGGTACCTGCTCGGCACGCGCATCCCCGGGATCGAGCGCTACGTGCTGCCGATCATCGTCGTCGTCGTGGTGGTCTCCCTGGTCCCGGTGGCGCTGGAGCTGCTGAAGGCCCGCAGGGGGCCGTCCCAGCGGTAGGCGCCGCGGCGCTCCCCGCTGTCGGCGGGCGGCGGCAGGATGTGCGGCATGAGCGCAGCGCCGCCCCCTCGTGCGGACAGCCACGACCTCATCCGCGTGGTGGGGGCCCGGGAGAACAACCTCCGGGACGTCACCGTCGAGCTGCCCAAGCGGCGCCTCACGGTGTTCACGGGCGTCTCGGGCTCGGGCAAGAGCTCGCTGGTGTTCGCGACCATCGCCGCGGAGAGCCAGCGGCTCATCAACGAGACCTACCCGGCGTTCCTGCAGGGGTTCATGCCGAGCCAGGCCCGGCCCGACGTCGACGTCCTCGAGGGCCTGACGACGGCGATCATCGTCGACCAGGAGCGCATGGGCACCAACCCGCGCTCCACCCTCGGCACCGCCACGGACGTCAACGCGCTGCTGCGCATCCTCTTCAGCCGGCTGGGGACGCCGCACATCGGCTCCCCGCAGGCGTTCTCCTTCAACACGGCCACGGCGAGCGGCAGGGGTGCCGTGACGGTGGAGAAGGCCGACGGCAAGAGCGTCGAGCGCAAGAGCTTCCACGTGCAGGGCGGCATGTGCGTGCGCTGCGAGGGGCGCGGCACCGTCAGCGGCTTCGACCTGGACGCGCTGTTCGACAGGGACAAGACCATCGACGAGGGCGCGCTGACCATCCCGGGCTACACGATGGACGGCTGGTACGGCCGCATCTTCCGGGCCGTCGGCCTCTTCCCCACGGACGCACCCGTCCGCGACTTCACCCCCGAGCAGCTGCACGCGCTGCTGCACTCCGAGCCGACCAAGGTGAAGGTCGAGGGGATCAACCTGACCTTCACCGGGCTCATCCCCTCCATCCAGAAGTCGTTCCTGTCCAAGGACGTCGAGGGCATGCAGCCGCACGTGCGCGCCTTCGTGGAGCGCGCGGTCACGTTCACCCCCTGCCCGGACTGCGGCGGCACCCGCCTCAACGAGCTGGCCCGCTCCTCGAAGGTGGCCGGCCTGTCCATCGCCGACGTCTGCGCGATGCAGGTCAGCGACGTCGCCGCCTGGGTGCGCGAGCTGCGCACCCACCCGGCCTCCCGGACCGTGGCGCCGCTGCTGGACGGCCTGCAGGACACCCTGGACGCGTTCACGCGCATCGGGCTGGGCTACCTCAGCCTCGACAGGTCCTCCGGGACGCTGTCGGGCGGCGAGGCGCAGCGCGTCAAGCTCATCCGGCACCTGGGCTCGGCGCTCACCGACGTGACGTACGTCTTCGACGAGCCGACGGTGGGGCTGCACCCGCACGACGTCGGGCGCATGAACGAGCTGCTGCTGCAGCTGCGCGACAAGGGCAACACGGTGCTCGTGGTGGAGCACAAGCCCGAGGTGATCGCCGTGGCCGACCACGTGGTCGACCTCGGCCCCCGGGCCGGCAGCGCCGGCGGCCAGGTGGTCTTCGAGGGCACCGTGGAGCAGCTGCGGGCCAGCGGGACCCTCACCGGCCGCCACCTCGACGACCGCGCCACCCTCAAGGCGACCACGAGGACGCCGACGGGCGCCGTCGAGGTCCGCGGTGCGAGCACCCACAACCTGCGCGGGGTCGACGTCGACGTCCCCCTCGGCGTGCTGTGCGTGGTCACGGGCGTGGCGGGCTCGGGCAAGAGCTCGCTCGTGCACGGGTCGCTGTCCTCGCACGAGGGCGTCGTCACCGTCGACCAGGGCGCCATCCGCGGCTCGCGGCGCTCCAACCCCGCCACGTACACCGGCCTGCTGGAGCCCGTGCGCAAGGCCTTCGCCAAGGCCAACGGCGTCAAGCCCGCCCTGTTCAGCCCCAACTCCGAGGGCGCCTGCCCCGCCTGCAGCGGCGCCGGGGTGATCTTCACCGACCTCCCGACGTCGGGCACGGTCTCGACGCCGTGCGAGGAGTGCGAGGGACGGCGCTTCCAGGCCCCCGTGCTGGAGATGCTGCTGGGGGGACCCCGACAGGACGGCGGGCGCGACATCGCTGAGGTGCTGTCCATGCCGGTGGCCGACGCGCTGGCGTTCTTCTCCGCGGGGGCCTCGCGGGTGCCCGCGGCCGCGGCCGTGCTGGAGCGCCTGGTGGACGTGGGCCTGGGCTACCTCACGCTCGGCCAGCCGCTGACCACGCTGTCCGGCGGCGAGCGCCAGCGCCTCAAGCTGGCGGTGCACATGGGCGAGAAGGGCAGCACGTACGTCCTCGACGAGCCCACCACCGGCCTGCACCTGGCCGACGTCGCCCAGCTGCTGGGGCTGCTCGACAGGCTCGTCGACTCCGGCCGCTCCGTGGTGGTCATCGAGCACCACCAGGCCGTCATGGCCCACGCCGACTGGATCATCGACCTGGGCCCGGGCGCCGGGCACGACGGCGGGCGCGTGGTGTTCGAGGGGACGCCGGCGCAGCTGGTGGCCGCCCGGTCCACGCTGACCGGGCAGCACCTGGCTGACTACGTGGGCGCCTGAGCGCCCGGTCAGGCGGTGGCGTCGTCCTCGGAGGCCCGCGGGGAGGGCAGGGAGGCCTCGGCCGGGGCGACCTGCTCCAGCAGCGCCATGACCTCGGCGGAGCGGTAGCGGCGGTGCCCGCCGAGGGTGCGGATCGAGGTGAGCTTGCCGGCCTTGGCCCAGCGCGTCACGGTCTTGGGGTCCACCCGGAACAGGGCGGCGACCTCGGACGGCGTGAGCAGCGCCTGCGCTGCGGGGGCTGCCGCCACCGTGGCGGGAGCGGCGGTCGCGGCGGCGTCGGTGGCGAGACCCTCGGGGGAAGAGGTCTGGATCGTCGTCATGGCGTCTCCTGTCGCCGACCGGCACCGCTGCAGGGGGTGCACCGCGGACGGCGTAGGAGGATCGTCCGACATGTCCGGCCCGTACCGCCATAGCCCGTTAGGGCCATCGCGGGGTGGGCGGGGGGCTACCGCGGGATGACCGGCGCAGACCCGCCCGAACCAGTCACCGGTGGCCCCCAGAAACCCCCGGGAGGACCCGCAGGGGACGCCCAGGGACTGTTCGGGCAGGTCGGGACAGGTCCGGCACGCCCCGGGAGCGGCGCGACGGGGTCGCGCACGAGGTCGGGGATGAGCCGTCCGGGGGTCCGGCGTGCCGCGCTGGCGCCGTCGGATGCGGCCTGACCCGTTCGAACCTGTATCGTGGCCACATCGAGAGCCGGTAGCTCCGGGGCCGCCCCATGGGCCTGCCCCGGCACGACGCATAAGGGGGTCGACGCCATGGGGCGCGGCCGTCAGAAGGCCAAGCAGACGAAGGTCGCTCGGGAGCTGAAGTACTCCAGCCCGAACACCGACCTCTCCGCTCTGCAGCGAGAGCTCGGGGGCGCCGCACCGCCCGTCTGGGCGAACCGGGAGCCGTCGTCCGACAACGACGACGGTGACGAGTACGACCCGTACGACGACTGGGCTCCCCGCCCGCGCTGAGGACCCTCCTCAGGTCCGCCTGAGGACAGGCCCGCAGCGCGGTGCCAGACCCCTCCGCTCACGCGGGGTGGTCTCCGACCAGACGCGCACCGCCACCGTCCACTCCCTTGGAGCCCCGGACGGTGGCGGTCGCTTCTGCGTCCGCACCTGAGACCGCGCCGGCCACCCACGCCCGGACGCCGGCGGTCCGCAGCACCTCCACCGCCTGGTCAGCAGCCTCAGGGGCCAGCAGCGCGAGCATGCCGACGCCCTGGTTCCAGGTCACCTCGGCGTCCTCGCGGCTGACGCCTCCGAGGTCCGCCAGCACCCGGAAGACCGGTTGCGGGGTCCACGTCGACCTGTCCACCTCCGCGTCGAGGTGGGTGGGGAGCACGCGCGCGAGGTTGGCCGCGAGGCCCCCGCCGGTCACGTGCGAGAACGCGTGGAGCTGCTCGCTCAGGGCGTCCGCCAGGGCCAGGCACGGCCTCGTGTAGAGGGCGGTCGGCTCCAGCAGCTCCTCGCCGACGGTGCGCCCCAGCTCCTCCACGTGGCGCTCGTAGCCCCACCCGGCGTCGGCCAGCAGGCGGCGCACCAGGGAGTAGCCGTTGGAGTGGAGCCCGGAGCTGGCCATGGCCAGCACCACGTCTCCCGCGCGCACCCGGTCGGGACCGAGCAGCGCGTGCGCGTCGACCACGCCGGTGGCGGCACCGGCCACGTCGTACTCGTCGGGCCCCAGGAGACCGGGGTGCTCCGCGGTCTCACCGCCCACGAGCGCCGCGCCGACCTCCTCGCAGGCCCGCGCGACGCCCCCGACCACGGCGGCGATGCGCTCGGGGACCACACGGCCGCAGGCGATGTAGTCCGTCATGAACAGCGGGCGGGCGCCGCAGACCACGAGGTCGTCGACCACCATCGCCACGAGGTCCTGGCCGACGGTGCCGTGCAGGTCCAGGGCCTGCGCCACGGCCACCTTGGTGCCCACGCCGTCGGTGCTCGTGGCCAGCAGCGGGCGGCGGTAGCCGAGCAGCGCACTGGCGTCGAACAGCCCCGCGAAGCCGCCGGCCCCGCCGAGCACCTGCGCCCCGTGGGTGCGCGCCACCGCCTCCTTCATGAGGACGACGGCGCGGTCACCGGCCTCGACGTCCACGCCCGCCGCGGCGTACGCGCCCGGCGCGGGAGCGGAGGGCGGCGTCGCCGTCGAGGAGGGGGCGGACGGGGTGGAGGTGCTCATGGCGGGGTCAGGCTCCAAGGCGGGCTCGTGGGGGCGGCGGGACAGCGGGACGGCGGGCACGGGGCGCTCACTGCTGAGCGGCGGGCTCCACGCGTCCGAGGTCACCGCGGTCGATGGCGACGCCGAGGGGCACGCCCTCTCCGGGCGCGGCGGGCTCACCCTGCGCGGGTTCGTCGTGCACGGGCCCGGCCGCTGCTCCACGAGCGACCGGACGTCCCTCGTCGGGGACGCCGGCGGGGTAGCTGCCGGTGAAGCAGGCGGTGCAGAGGCGCTCGCGCGGCTGGCCGCTGGCCGCGACCATCCCGTCGAGGGAGATGTGTCCGAGGCTGTCGGCGCCCAGGCTGTGCCGGACCTCCTCCACCCCGAGGCCGGAGGCGATGAGCTCGGCGCGGGTGGCGAAGTCGATGCCGTAGAAGCACGGCCACTGCACGGGCGGGGACGAGATGCGCACGTGCACCTCGGCCGCGCCCGCCTCGCGCAGCATGCGGACCAGGGCGCGCTGGGTGTTGCCGCGCACGATCGAGTCGTCGATGACCACGAGGCGCTTGCCGGCGATGACGTCGCGCAGCGGGTTGAGCTTGAGGCGGATGCCCAGCTGGCGGATGGTCTGGTTGGGCTGGATGAACGTGCGCCCGACGTAGGCGTTCTTCACCAGGCCCTGCCCGTAGGGGATCCCGGAGGCCTGCGCGTAGCCGATGGCCGCGGGGGTGCCGGACTCCGGGGTCGGGATGACGAGGTCGGCCTCGACGGGGTGCTCCGCCGCCAGGCGCCGCCCCATCTCGACCCGGGCCTCGTGGACGCCGCGGCCGGCGATGGAGGTGTCGGGGCGGGCCAGGTAGACGTACTCGAACACGCACCCGCGAGGGGTTGCCTCGGCGAAGCGGGAGAAGCGCAGGCCGTCGGCGTCGACGGCCACCAGCTCGCCCGGCTCCACCTCGCGGACGAAGGAGGCGCCCACGATGTCGAGGGCGGCGGTCTCGCTGGCCACCACCCACCCGCGCTCCAGGCGGCCGAGCACCAGCGGGCGGACGCCGTGCGGGTCACGGGCGGCGTAGAGCGTGGTCTCGTCCATGAAGACGAGCGAGAAGGCGCCCTTGAGCTGCGGCAGCACTTCCAGCGCGGTCGCCTCGAGGGTGCGGTCGGGGTCTCCTGCCAGCAGCGCCGTCACGAGGGCGGTGTCGGTGGTGTTGCCGCGGGCGACCTCACCGGCCTCCGGCTCGCCGCGCGCCTCGGCGCGCTCGGCCACGAGGCGGCGCAGGTGCGAGGTGTTGGTGAGGTTGCCGTTGTGGGCGAGGGCCACGGTGCCGGCGGCGGTGGCGCCGAGCGTGGGCTGCGCGTTCTCCCAGCGGCTGGCGCCGGTGGTGGAGTAGCGCGTGTGGCCGATGGCCACGGACCCCTTCAGCGCCTCCAGCGAGGCCTCGTCGAAGACCTGGGAGACGAGCCCCATGTCCTTGTAGACGAGGATCTGCTCGCCACTGCTCGTGGCGATGCCGGCGCTCTCTTGGCCGCGGTGCTGCAGCGCGTAGAGGCCGAAGTAGGTGAGCCGCGCGACGTCTTCTCCGGGGGCCCAGACGCCGAAGACGCCGCAGGCGTCCTGCGGCCCCTTCTCGCCGGGGAGGACGTCGTGGCTGAGTCGACCGTCGGGGCGAGCCACGCGACCATGCTCCCACAGAGCGGACGCTGCTCGCGCCGCCGCGAGCCTCAGTCCCGCCGACGGCCCTGCCCGCGCGGGGCCGCGCCGCCCTGCGGAGGGGCCTGGCGACTCCCCCGGTCGCGGTCCTCCTGGCGCCGCTGCTGGCGCTCGAGCACCGCACCCGCCACGACCGCGGCCAGACCGCCGACCAGGGCTCCGAGCAGGCCGAGCGCCACCACGAGGTAGCCCAGGGTGGAGGCGTAGCCGTACTCGGTGGCCGGCTCGCTGAAGGTGAGCCCGAGGGCCACGACGGCGCCGAGGAGCGCGCCGCCCACCAGGAACACGCCGTAGCGGGGGCTGCGGTTCACCCGGACGCGGCGCGGCGGCTCGGGGCGCTGGAGCCGCTCGGGGTGCTGCTCGGGCTGGTCGGGCTGGTCGGCGCTCACGCGGCACCCGCCGGGACCAGGGGGAGCAGGTCCGACAGGTCGGCCCGAGAACCGCTGGCGCGCACCCGGCCGGCGTCGACGGCCTCGGCCCAGCGCAGGTCTCCGGTGGCCAGCGACAGCCAGGTGGCGGCGTCGGTCTCGACCACGTTGGGCGGTGTGCCGCGCGTGTGGCGCGGGCCCTCGACGCACTGCACCACGCCGAACGGCGCCACGCGCACCTCCACGCTGTGGCCGGGGGCGCGCTCGGCGAGGTCCTCGAGGGTGGACCGGACGGCGGTGGCCGTCGTCGTCCTGTCGGCGGCGGAGGGGTCGGACCGCCAGCGGCTCAGCGCCTCGCGGCCGGCCGCGGGATCGGTGCGTCGACGGGCTGGCACGCCTCCCACTGTCTCACCGCTCACCGACCCCCTCACCCCCTCCCACCGTGATCATGGACGGTCGGCCACCCCTCCCACCGTGATCATGGGCGTCCGCCACCCTCACCACGTCCGCTGACGGATCTACGGCTCCATCCCCAGCAGCTCCCCGAACGCCAGCTCCAGCTCCAGCGACCGCCCCAGCACCGCACCCTTGCGCGCCGGCAGCACCCGCCACCCGAACTCCCGCTCCAGCCGGAGCCGGCGCGCATCGTCGGCATCCCGCTGCTCCTGCGTGGAGTGGAACTCCTCCCCGTCGTACTCACCAGCCTTGCGCAACCCCTCCCACCCCAGCTCCAACCGCATCGCACCCGGCCGATGCTCCGGCACCCAGACCTGCACGTCAGGACGCGGGAAGCCCGCATCCAGCAGCCGCAGCCGGAACCACGACTCCCCGTAGGACTCTGCGCCACCGTCCATGTGCACGATGAGGTAGCGCGCCTGCCCTACGCCGCGGTCGCCCTTGAACTCCTCGATGCGCACCCGCAGCACCTCGGGGTCGACCAGTCCGAGCCGGTCCATGCGGTCCAGCACTGCCAGCGCCATCGGCGGGGACAGGTAGCGGGCGCAGTCCAGCGCCGTGCGCTCGGGGGGTGGTGACCAGCACCCCGCCGACCTCCATGACGTCGTGCGCGGCCAGCGGCGCCTCGAAGATCGACGCCCCGCGCCACTTCGGGGTGCGGTTGCTGGCCGGCACCAGGCCCTGCAGAGGCACCGGGGAGGTGTCCAGCGCCGGTCCGCGCGGGTCGACCCCGTGGACCACGGCGGCCGTGGCCCGGCAGCGGACGACGTGGGGCGGCAGCGCGAGGGACGACGCCTGGGCCACGGCGAGCGGGTCGCCGACGAGCCGCGCGTCCAGGTAGACCCCCCACAACGGCTGGACGACGGCGCCGCCGGCGAGCAGGGCCGCCAGCTGGTGCCGCGTCCGGCCCACCTCCGCCAGCGTCGACCGGGTGAAGGGAGGGAGGACGTCAGCCAGGACGGGAAGCCGCACCACCGCTGCAGCGTGGCGCCACCGGGCCCACCCCTGCCCGCGGCAGCGTCGAGCCTGTGGACGACCTGCCGCGCGGAGGCGACGACGCGGCCGACTGCCCATGATCACGGACGGTCTGGTGGCCGACTGCCCATGATCACGGACGGTCTGGTGGCCGTTCGTCCATGATCACGGACGGGGAGGGGGGGTCAGGAGCCGAAGACCTCGGGGAGGGTCCGGGTGTGCACGGCGCGCAGCTCCGACAGCGGCACCGTGAAGAGCGGGGCGTCGGCGGAGACGTCGAGCACCGCCTCCTCGCCGGCCGCCTCCACGCCGTCGGTCACGCCGATGCGCAGGTGCGCGATCCCGCGGGCGCTGCACATGTCGGTGAAGCGCACCTCCTCCTCGCGGGGGACGGCGACGACGACGCGACCGGCCGACTCGCTGAACAGCGCGGTGGCTGCGTCGACGCCGTCGCGCTCGCACAGCTCGCCCAGCCACACGCGGGCACCGACGCCGCGGCGCAGGCAGCCCTCGACCAGGGCCTGCGAGAGGCCGCCCTCGGACAGGTCGTGCGCGGCGTCCACCAGGCCGTCGCGCGAGGAGTTGACCAGCACCGAGGCGAGCACCTTCTCGTGCTCGAGGTCCACAGCCGGCGGCAGACCGCCGAGGTGGCCGTGCACCTCCCAGGCCCACTCCGAGCCCGACAGCTCCTCGCGGGTGGTGCCCAGCAGGTAGATCTGCTGGCCGGACTCGGCCCAGCCCGACGGGGTGCGGCGGGCGACGTCGTCGAGGACGCCCAGCACGCCCACCACCGGCGTCGGGTGGATCGGCTCGTGGCCGGTCTGGTTGTAGAAGCTGACGTTGCCCCCGGTCACCGGCACGCCGAGCTCGACGCAGGCGTCGGCGAGCCCCGTGACGGCCTCGGAGAACTGCCACATGACGCCCGGGTCCTCCGGGGAGCCGAAGTTGAGGCAGTCGGTGACGGCCAGCGGCACCGCACCGGCGGTGGCGACGTTGCGGTAGGACTCCGCGAGCGCCAGCTGCGCGCCGACCCGCGGGTCGAGGTGGGCGAAGCGGCCGTTGGCGTCCAGCGACACCGCCACGCCGAGGCCGCTCTCCTCGTCCACGCGCACCACGCCGGCGTCGTCGGGCATGGCCAGGGCGGTGTTGCCGAGCACGTACCGGTCGTACTGGTCGGTGATCCAGGCGCGGCTGCAGAGGTTGGCGGAGCCGGCCAGCTGCAGCACCTGCCCGCGCAGCTCCTCACCGGAGGTCGGGCGCTCCAGCGCCTCGGCCGGGTCGGCCTGGAGCACGTCCATGTCGGCCGGGCGGGCCCACGGGCGGACGTAGACGGGGCCCTCGTGGGCGACGGTGCGCGGCGGCACGTCGACCACGGTCTCGCCGTTCCAGGTGATCTGCAGCCGGCCGGTGCCGGTCACCTCGCCGATGACGGTGGCCTCCACCTCCCACTTGGAGGTGATGGCCAGGAACGCGTCGAGGTGGTGCGGCTCCACCACGGCCATCATCCGCTCCTGCGACTCGCTCATCAGCACCTCCTCCGGGCGCAGCGAGGAGTCGCGCAGCGGCACCGCGTCGAGGCGGACGGCCATGCCGCCGTCCCCGGCAGAGGCGAGCTCGGAGGTGGCGCAGGACAGGCCGGCGCCGCCGAGGTCCTGGATGCCGGCGACCACACCGGCGTGGAAGAGCTCCAGGCAGCACTCGATGAGCAGCTTCTCGGCGAACGGGTCGCCCACCTGCACGGCGGGCCGCTTCGACGGACCGCCCTCGTCGAAGGTCTCCGAGGCGAGAACGGACACGCCGCCGATGCCGTCTCCGCCGGTGCGGGAGCCGAACAGCACCACGAGGTTGCCCTCGCCGGTGGCGTTGGCCAGGTGGATGTCCTCGTGGCGCATGGTGCCCACGCACAGCGCGTTCACCAGGGGGTTGCCCTGGTAGACCGGGTCGAAGATGACCTCGCCGCCGACGTTGGGCAGGCCCAGGCAGTTGCCGTACCCGCCGACACCGGCGACGACGCCGGGCACCACGCGGGCGGTGTCGGGGTGGTCGAGCGCGCCGAAGCGCAGGGAGTCCATGACGGCGACGGGCCGGGCGCCCATGGCCAGGATGTCGCGCACGATGCCGCCGACGCCGGTCGCCGCGCCCTGGTGGGGCTCGACGTAGCTGGGGTGGTTGTGGCTCTCCACCTTGAAGGTGACCGCCCAGCCGTCGCCGATGTCGACGACGCCGGCGTTCTCGCCGATGCCCACCAGCAGCTTCTCGCGCATCGCGTCGGTGGTCTTGACCCCGAACTGGCGCAGGTGCGTCTTGGAGGACTTGTAGGAGCAGTGCTCGCTCCACATGACCGAGTACATGGCCAGCTCGCACGCGGTGGGGCGGCGGCCGAGGATCGTGCAGATCCGCTCGTACTCGTCGTCCTTGAGCCCGAGCTCGCCGTAGGGCAGCTCGTGGTCGGGCGTCGCTGCGGCGTGGTCCACGGTGTCGAGCAGGCTCACGTGCCCAGAGCGTAGTGACCTGCGTGGACGCGTCAGAACACCGCAGGTCAGGACGACGACGAGGCCGCTGTCGAGCGCTCCGCCCGCTGCGCGACCCGCGCCAGCAGCGCCGGTAGTCCCGGTGCGGCCAGCTCCCACGCCGCCTGCGCCGTCGGTGCGCTGCACTGCCCCGCCCGGACGACGAGCGCCGTGGACCCGTCGACGGCGAAGCCCCCGACCTGCCACTGCGGCAGCGGCCTCGTGCCCGGACCGCCCCCGCTGTGGGGCACTTCCCAGGGCCGCACGACCGCCGTCACCTCCGGCCCGCCGTCGGCTCCCGGCTGCTCGGGCAGGACGACGGCCTCCCGGCACGTCGCCTCCGCGGCGACGGCGCCGTCGACCCACGCCTGCGCCCCGCCGCCCTCGCCGTCGGGCCAGCGCAGCACGTCGAGGGTGGCGTACTGGGGCGAGGTGCCCTGCCACCACTGCTCCGCGCGGTGCTCGACGGTGACCGGCCCCGACGGCGCCGGCATGGCCGCAGCCGACGACGCCGGGTCGGCACCGCACCGCGCGCGCAGGAGGCTCAGCTCCCACAGGTCGTCTCTGAGCTCCCACCGGGGACGCAGCCCGGCGTCGGCCGACAGGCCGGGGAGCGCGCCGTCGAGGTCGTCCGTGGTCAGCAGGGGACCGGGCGGCAGCGGGTCCGGCGCCTGCGAGGTGCCCGCCGGGGGCGTGCGGGCCGTCACGCCCCCGGCGCACCCGGTCAGCAGGAGGACGACCACGAGCGCCGCCGCGCCGCCGCGCGCGGCTGGGGCGGCGCCGGGGCTCACGAGCGCTCCAGCGCTGCGGTGTCGGCGCGGACGACGTTCGCCACCACCCGCCTCGTCAGCGCCGCCGCCGACGTGGCGGCGGCGTCTGCCTGGGCCTCGGTGGCGCCTGCGGCCAGGCGCACGCGCACCCGCACGGCGGTCGGACCACCGGTGGTGGCGACCTGCACGCGCCACGCACCGTCGTCGTCGGCGGTGACGGCTGCGCTGGACCACGTGCCCGGCAGCGCGCCCGCGGCGGCGGTGTGCGCCCGCGGGCAGTCGGCCGCGTCGGTGCTGACGGCGTCGGCCCACGCGTACCCCGCGGGCGATCCGGGCGCAGCCACCGCGTCGGGTGACCAGCGCAGGACGTCGACGTCGACGAGGAGGGCAGGCGGGCCGTCCTGCCGAGCGGTCCCCTCGGGCACCCAGAGGCCACCCACCTCGGACGGCTGCTCGGCGGTCCCGAGCGGCAGCCACGTCCCCGGGTCGCACCACGAGAGGAGCCACCCGCCGCCGACGGCCGCCTCACCGACGCCCTCCCACGCACCGCTGTCGGGGAAGGCGGCGGCCACGTCGCCGGCGCTGTCCAGCAGCACCTCCGGCGGCGGGCCGACGGTGTGCAGCGGAGGGACGGCCTCCCGCACGGCGTCGTCGTCGAAGGGCGCGAGCGCAGTGTCGTCGACACCGCTGAGGCGCACGGCGTCGTCGGCGTCCTGCACCCGGGCAGCCGTCACCTCCAGCAGCGCCGCCACGGAGGCGCCCGCGGCCCCAGCTGACGCACCCGCCTCGGTGAGCTCGACCTGCAGGGCCGTCGCCCCGACCGCCACGAGCGCCACCGCGCTCCACCGGACGCCGGGCCCGTCCCCCGGAGCCAGGTCCGCGCCGCTGCCCGTCCACGACCGGGCGACCACCACCACGTCAGCGCCGCCACCGGCGGACGCTCCGCCGCTCTCCGCCGTCCCCAGGGGGTCGACGACGACGGCGCCCTCGCAGCGCTCGGCCTCGGCGGCGACGTCTGCCACCCATGCGGATGCGGCCTGCCCGCTGTCGTCCCAGCGCAGGGCCTCGGTGGTGGCGAACTGGCTGGGCCCTTCCAGGCTCACGACACCGCGGGCCCAGGCCTGCGTCACCTCCCCGCTGGGGGCGGTCCCGGCGGCAGCGGTCGGCCCTCCGTCGTCGCCGAACGGTCCGCGCTCGCACTGGCGGCGCAGCCACGCGGACTGCATGTCGACCATCGCCTGGTGCCAGCGGTCCGCTGCGGAACCGCCGGGGAGCGCCTCGTCGAGATCGGCGGCCTGCAGCAGCCGGCGACGCGACGCCAGGGGAGGTGGGGAGGCCCACCGGGCGGTGTCGTGCAGTGCCGAGTGCGCGACGCCGCCGACCGTCGCCACCCCCGCGGCCCCTGGGTCGACGACCGCGGTGGACGGGCCGCAAGCGGCCAGCGCCGGGGACAGCACGGCGGCGGCACCGAGCGCGAAGGCCCTCGCGAGGATCACGTGCGCAAGACGCGGCGGAAGAACACCCCGTTGCAGGCGGGTGCCAGCAGCGCCGCCGTCAGCGGGCGGGCTCGGTGGAGCCCTCTCCACCCAGCAGCACGCCGTCGCGGCGCAGTGCGGCCAGGCCGCGCGCGGCGCTGCTGCGCACCGTCGCCTGGGCCATGCCGAGCAGGTCGGCGATCTCCGCGTCGGGCAGCTGCTCGTAGTAGCGCAGCACCAGCACCGCCCGGTGCCGCGGCGGCAGGCGGCGCAGCGCGCTGAGCAGCGCGTCGCGGTCGCCACGGTGGCCGGCGCCGTCGTCGACGCCCCCGGCCACCGGCTCGGGCAGCTCCTCGGGCTCGGTCGTCCGCTCGCGGCGCGTGGAGGCCCGCCGCCAGAAGCTCATCGCCTGGTTGACGAGCATCCGGTTGACGTACGCGGCCGGGTCGGACGCAGCGCTCACCTTCTCCCAGCTGACCAGGGCCTTGGCCAGCACCTCCTGCACGAGGTCCTCCGCGTCCGCCTCGGAGCGCACCAGGCCCCGGGCCATGGACAGCAGCGGGCCGCTGCGGGCGGCCACGAGGTCCTCGAAGCCCCGCGCCTCGGAGGTGCGGGGCCGGTGGAACAGGGAGACGACGCTCACGGCGCCCCCGCGGAGGGCAGCGGAGCGGAGAAGGAGGCCGCACCGCCGGTGGCGCGCTGGACGGCGGTGCGCACGGCGGGGACGAGCGCGTCGTAGGCGGCCTGCGCGCTGGGCGCGTCGGAGGTCACCTGCAGCTGGACCACCTCGCTGCCGACGGCGACGAGCACCTGCAGCGTCGGCGACCCCTGGCCGGACGTCGACGCCAGCACGAGCGCCTGCCCGCCGTCGGGCGTCACGGCGCTCGCGTCGAGCTCGGTGGTCGGCTCGGTGCCCTCCGGGCCCGGACCGGTGCAGCCGGCCGCCGCCTGCCGGACCCGGTCGAGGGCGTACGTCGCGGCAGCGGGCTCGGGGACGACGGCGACGCGCTCCACCACGCCCGGCGGCTCCGCCGCGGACGCCGAGGGTGCGGCGACCAGGTCGACCCGCCACAGCTGCGGCGCCTCCACGGAGCCAGCGTCCCCGTCGACGCACGCGCCCAGCGTCAGACCGGGGGTGGACTCCGGGGCCGGCGCGGACTCCTGGACCGGCACCGAGAAGGCGCCGGACAGGTCGGCGGCGGTGAGCATCGACGCCTCGCTGAGCGTCGGCACGTCGGCCGCTGCCGAGTTGGCCGTGGTGCCGGTGGCGCGGTCCTGCAGCGCGGTGGGGCCCGAGGCGCTGGCGGCGGGTGCCGCAGCACCCCCGGATCCACCCGAGTCCCCGCTCTCGGCGCTGGAGCCCGCTCCGCCACCCGCCGAGCTGCTCTGCGCACCGCCCAGCGACAGGTCGAGCCCGGGCAGCACGAGGCTGCCGACGAAGACCGCCACCGCCGCGGCTGCCGCGGCGCCCCCCAGCACCGTCGCCCGGCGGCGCCGCTGCAGCTGGGCCGCCCGGCGCTCGACCGCCGACAGCAGCGCGGACGGCCGCGGCGGCCGCTGCCCGGCAGCGCCGCCCGCCGTCGCCGTCGTCCTGCTCCCCGGAGTGGACGGGGTGTCCGTGCCGTCGAGGGCGGCGCGGAAGGCGCGCGCGACGTCCTCGGGGCCCTCGTCGGGGTCCCCTCCGGTGCGCCCGGTCAGGTCGGTCGGTCGGTCCACTCGACTAGGACGCCCCCACTCGGCCCGCTGTGGCAGTGCGGTGCGTCACCACCCGAGCGGCCGACGGCTCAGGCGCTCGCGAGCGCCTGGAGCACGGAGGTGAAGAAGCCCAGGCCGTCGGTGCCGTTCCCGCTGGCGCCGCCGCCCTGCTCGGTCGGCCCGTAGCCAGGCTCGGTGGCGTGCTCGGGGTGCGGCATGAGGCCCACGACGCGCCCGGAGGCGTCGCGGACGCCGGCGATGTCGCGCTGGGAGCCGTTGGGGTTGCCGCCGAGGTAGCGGAAGACGACGCGGCCCTCGCCCTCGAGCTCGTCGAGGGTGCGCTGGTCGGCGTTGTAGCCGCCCTCGCCGTTCTTGAGCGGGATGACGATCTCCTGGCCGTCCTCGAACGACGAGGTCCAGGCGGTGGAGGCGTCCTCGACGCGCAGGCGCTGGTCGCGGCAGACGAAGGTGCGCACGTCGTTGCGGACGAGCGCGCCGGGCAGCAGCCCGGCCTCGCACAGCACCTGGAAGCCGTTGCAGATGCCCAGCACGGGCATGCCGCCGCGGGCCGCCTCGACGACGGTCCCCATGACGGGCGCGATGCTGGCGATGGCGCCGGCGCGCAGGTAGTCGCCGTAGGAGAAGCCGCCCGGCAGGACGACGGCGTCGACCCCGCGCAGGTCGGCGTCGGCGTGCCACAGCGCCACGGCCTCCCCGCCGCCGCGGACCACGGCGCGCGCGGCGTCGCGGTCGTCCAGGGAGCCGGGGAAGGTGACGACGCCGATCTTCACGCCGACGCCCCGGCCGTCACCTCGGCGTCGGCGTCGACGACGGCCACGACGTCCTCGATGACGGGGTTGGCGAGGAGCTGCTCGGCGGCCCGGCGGGCCTGCGCGAGGACCTCGTCCGTCACCGGCCCCTCGACCACCAGCTCGAACCGCTTGCCCTGCCGCACGTCCACGAACCCGGTCAGGCCGAGGCGCGGCAGCGCCGCTGCCACCGCCTTCCCCTGGGGGTCGAGGATCTCGGGCTTCGGCATCACCTGGACCAGCACGCGTCCCACGGGTGAGCAGCCTAGAGGGTCGCGGCGGGTGCTCCGTCGGTCCACGATGCAGCCATGCGCATCTCGCACCTCGGACACGCCTGCCTGCTCGTGGAGGCGGCCGGCAGCCGCGTGCTCGTCGACCCGGGCACCTTCTCCACCGGCTGGGAGGAGCTGGGCGACCTCGACGCCGTGGTCGTCACCCACCAGCACCCCGACCACGTGGACGTCGAGAAGCTGCCGGCGCTGCTGGAGGGGAACGACGGGGTGCTGCTGCGCGCGGAGCCGGAGACCGCGGCGTCCCTGACCGACTCCCGGCTGGGCCAGGACGGCGACGTGGACCTGGCCGCGTTCCACCCGGGCGAGGTGCTGCAGCTGGGGGCGCTGACGGTGCGCGCCGTCGGCGGGCAGCACGCGGTGATCCACCCGGAGGTGCCCCGCGTGGGCAACACGGGCCTGGTGGTCAGCGCGCCCGGTGAGCCGGTGCTGTTCGTGCCGGGCGACGCCTACGACACGACCCCCGAGGGCGTGGACGTGCTGGCCCTGCCGCTCAACGCCCCGTGGGCCACCTCGGCGATGACGGTCGGCTTCCTGCGCGCGGTCGCCCCGGCGGTGGCGGCGGTGCCGGTGCACGACGCGCTGCTGTCGGCGGTCGGCCGCAAGGGCTACCTGGCCAACATCGGCCGGCTGTGCGGCGACGTGGACATCAGGGACGACGGCGGCCGCGGCGTCCACGAGTTCTGACCAGCCTCGGTGATCATGGGCGATCGGCCACCTGGGTGGCCGATCGCCCATGACCACGGTCAGGAGCGCTGTGCGGAGGAGGAGCCGAGCGGGTCGGCGATGTCCTCCAGCGACTGGTTCTCCGCGTCCACGCCGATGACCGCCTCGACGCCGCCGGCGGCGATCATCAGCGCGGCGCCCAGGTAGTAGCCGAACGCCACCATCGAGACCTGCTCGGTCTCGACCAGGCGGCCGAACAGGACCGGGCCGATGATCCCGCCGATGCCGGTGCCCACCGCGAAGTAGAAGGCGATCGCCATCGCCCGGGTCTCCATGGGGAAGATCTCGCTGACCGTGAGGTAGGCCGAACTCGCACCGGCCGAGGCGAAGAAGAAGACCACCGTCCAGCACGCCGTGAGGCCCCACGCCGACAGGGCCCCGGACTGGAACAGCAGCGCCGTCCCGACCAGCAGCACGCCCGACCCGACGTAGGACAGTGTGATCATCTTGCGGCGCCCGACGGTGTCGAAGAAGCGCCCCAGCAGCAGCGGACCGAGGAAGCTGCCCAGCGCCAGCGGGATGATGTAGAGCCCGGTCTTGGCGCTGTCGACGTCGAAGAACGTCCCGAGCACGAGACCCTGCGTGAAGTAGACGGCGTTGTAGAGGAACGCCTGCCCGATGAACAGGCTCAGGCCCAGCACCGAGCGCTTGCGGTACGTCCCGAAGACGGCGCGCACCACCTCGCCGATGCGCACCGGCGGCCGCTCGGTGATCTCCAGCGAGCGGTCGGGGTCGACCGCGGGCAGCCGGCCCTCCTCCCGCTCCACGGTCTCCTCGACGCCGCTGACCACGCCCTCCGCCTCGTCGTGGCGGCCGTGCAGACTGAGCCACCTCGGGCTCTCGGGCACGTGCCGGCGGACCAGCAGGACGACGAGCCCCAGCAGCGCGCCCGCGCCGAACGCGAGCCGCCACCCCAGCGACGCGGGGAGGATCCCCTCGTCGAGCAGCACCAGCGTCAGCGCCGCACCGGCCGCCCCGCCGATCCAGTACGAGCCGTTGACGAGCAGGTCGATCCGGCCGCGCAGGCGGGCCGGCATGAGCTCGTCGATGGCCGAGTTGATCGCGGCGTACTCCCCACCGATGCCCGCTCCGGCGAGGAAGCGCCACAGGAAGAACATCCACGCCTCGGTGGCGGTGGCCGTGAGCGCCGTGGCGCCGAGGTAGACCAGCAGCGTGACCATGAACAGCTTCTTGCGGCCGTAGCGCTCGGTGAGGACGCCGAAGAAGAGCGCCCCGAGGCAGGCGCCTGCCACGTAGACGGCCGCGGCCACGCCGATGTCGCCGGCGGTCAGCGAGATGCCGCTGCCCGGCTCGGTGAGCCTGTCGGACAGCGCCCCGACGAGGGTCACCTCCAGGCCGTCGAGGATCCACACCGTGCCGAGGCCGACGAGGATGCGCACGTGCCAGGGAGACCACGGCAGCCGGTCGAGGCGCGCGGGGAGGTCGGAGCGGAAGGTGCGCCCCCGAGAGGGCGCCGACGACGTCGTCACGGCGCCGACTGTGGACCCGCTGGGAGGTCTCCGCACGCCGAGGTCCGCAGCGCGCACGCCGCAGCTCAGAGGCCGTAGGCCTCCAGGAGGCGCAGCCAGACCTCGCTGATCGTCGGGTAGCTCGGCACCGCGTGCCACAGGCGCTCCAGCGGCACCTCCCCGACCACCGCGACGGTGGCCGAGTGCAGCAGCTCGGCGGTGTCCGGCCCGACGAACGTCACGCCGACCACCACCCGCCGGTCCTCGTCGACCACCATGCGCGCCCACCCGGTGTACCCGTCGGCGTGCAGGGCGGAGCCGGCGACGGCGATGTCGAGGTCCACGACGCGCGTGCGCAGCCCCGCCTCGCCGGCGGCCGCGGCGGTGAGGCCCACCGACGTCACCTCGGGGTCGGTGAAGGTCACCTGCGTGACGGCGCGCTGCTGGGCGGTGGTGGCGTGGGCGCCCCAGGCGCCGTCGTGCACCCGCTCGCCCTTCGCGCGGGCGGCGATGACGTCTCCGACGGCCCGGGCGACGTACTTGCCCATGTGCGTCAGCGGCGCGTCACCGGTGACGTCGCCGGCGCCGTACAGCCACGGCTCGGGCCCCTGGTCCAGGCCCGTGGCCGCGCCGGTGGTGTCCACCGCGAGCGCGGCATCGGTGGGCAGGCCGACGCTGTCGAGCCCCACGTCGCCCACCGCCGGCCGCCGGCCGGTGGCCACCAGCAGCTCGTCGGCGGTCAGCTCGGTGCCGTCGGCCAGCACGAGCGTCACCGGCCCGTCCTCGCCCTGACGGCCCACCGAGGCGGCCTTCGCGTGGAGCCGCACGTCGACGCCGTCCTCGCGCACCGCGTCGGCCACCAGCTCGCCGGCCCTCGCCTCGTTCTTGCTGAGCAGCGTCGAGGACGCCACGAGGGTCACCCGAGAGCCGAGCCGCGCGAACGCCTGCGCCAGCTCGCAGCCCACCACGCCGGCGCCCAGCACCAAGAGGCTGCCCGGCACCCGCGCCGCGCTGGTGGCCTCCCGGCTGCCCCAGTGAGGGGTGCTGCCGAGGCCGTCGACCGGCGGCAGGGACGGCGTGGAGCCGGTGGCGACGACGACGGCGCGGCGCGCGGCGATCGTCGTCGTCGAGCCGTCGGGGGCGGTGACCTCCACGCGCTTCTCGCCCGCCAGGCGCCCGTGCCCGCGCACCACGGTGATGTCCGCCCCGACGGCCCACTCCACCTGGCCGCCGTCGTCCCACCCGGAGGTGAAGGAGTCGCGCCGGGCCAGCACGGCCGCCGCGTCGACGGAGCCGGTCACGGCCTCGCGCGCGCCCGGCAGGCGGCGGGCGGCGGCGAGCGCCTGCGTCGGGCGGATGAGCGCCTTGGAGGGCATGCACGCCCAGTACGAGCACTCCCCGCCCAGCAGCTCGGTCTCGACGATGACCGCGCTCAGGCCGCCGCGCACGGCGCGCGCGGCGACGTTCTCCCCGACCGGGCCGCCGCCGATGACGACGACGTCGGTCTCGGTGACGTCGGCGGCCGCCGTCGTCCGCTCGTCGGAGGGGTGCAGGTCGTGGGTGTGAGAGGGCGTGGGCACGCGCCCACGCTGCCCGATGGTCGCCGTCAGTGCCAGCGGCGCCCGGTGAGCCGCTCGTACGCCTCGACGTAGCGGGCGCGGGTGCGCTCGACCACGTCGTCGGGCAGCGCCGGCGGCGGCTCGGCCGAGGTGCGCGACCACCCGGAGGCGGGCGAGGTGAGCCAGTCGCGCACGTACTGCTTGTCGAAGCTCGGCTGGGCCCGCCCGGGCTGCCAGCCGTCGGCCGGCCAGAAGCGGGAGGAGTCGGGGGTGAGGAGCTCGTCGCCGAGGACGAGGGAGGCGGGGTCGGCGGGGTCGCCGTCGGGGTCGAGGCCGAACTCGACCTTGGTGTCGGCCAGCAGCACGCCGCGCTCGGCGGCCACCGCGGCACCGCGGGCGTACAGCTCCACGGTGACGTCGCGCAGCTGCGCCCCGCGCTCGGCGCCGACCAGCGCGGCGACCCCGGCCTCGTTGACCGGCTCGTCGTGCAGGCCGACGGCGGCCTTGGTGGTGGGGGTGAACAGGGGGGCGCGCAGCTGGTCGCCGTCCTGGAGGCCGGGGGGCAGCTCCACGCCGGCGAGGGACCCGGTGGCCAGGTACTCGGCGAGCCCGGACCCCGTGAGGTAGCCGCGGGCGATGCACTCCACCGGGAGCATGTCGAGGCGCCGCGCCACCGTCGCGCGGCCCGCGAACTGCGCCGGGACCCCGTGCTCGGGACCGGCGCCCACCACGTGGTGGCGGACCAGGCCCCAGTCCTCCAGCTGCTCGAACCACCACAGGCTCATCGCCGTGAGCAGCGCGCCCTTGTCGGGGATCGGCGTGGCGAGCACGTGGTCGTAGGCGCTGATGCGGTCGCTGGCCACGAGGAGCAGCAGCGACGGGTCCTCGGTGGACGTGTAGAGCTGGCGCACCTTGCCGGCGTGCAGCGGGCGCCACCCCGGCACCTCGGGCTGCTGGTCGGGTGCGGCGTCGCCGGGGAGCGTGGTCACCCGTCAAACCCTGTCAGGGGCGTCCCGCGCAGCGGCGCGGGGGTGGGCAGCCCGCGGGCGAGGTCGGCCGCCCAGCGGACGGCCAGGTCCGCCTGGTCCGCGCTGAGCAGCGGCACGGACGCGGCGGTCCCGTGCGTGCCGACGGCGGTGGCCGCCACCGAGAACGTCCACCGCTGCTCCACCAGGAGCACCGCCTGGTTCACCGTCACCTCGCGGACGGGCGCGGCGTCGCCCGGGCTCCCGAGCAGCAGCTGCCACGTCCTCAGGGCCACGGCGTGCTGCTCCCCGGACGGGCTGGTGGTGGTCCGCACCCGGCAGACCGGCGCGTCGGGGCCGCCGGGCACGGTGACGGCCCCGGGCACGGCGCACGGGTCGGTGACCTCCGGCGTGGACAGCGGCGTGGTGATCCGCCAGGTGACGCTGGAGGTCGGGGCGCTGCCCAGCGCCAGGCCCACCACCTGCGTCCCGGCGGCCGCGGCGACGGGCACGGCCGTCCCCGGGTCGTCCCCGGTCCCGTCGTCCTGGACGGGCCGGGCCGTGCGCTGCGCGTCGAGCAGCCGGGGCGAGCCGTCCCCCAGGCGCTGGGCGGTGGTCCGCTCCGTGCGCGTGGTGGCGGTCGACCAGTCGAGGTCGGGGAGCCGGGGAGCCGCGCCCGCCAGGGCGCTGGCCATGAGGCGCTGCTGGAAGGCGAGGTCCTCCGGGAGCAGCGCGAGGGCGTCCACCTGCCGCCGGTCGTGGTCGGCCGCCGCGCGCTGCTGGGCCTGCCAGGCGCTCAGCCGCTGGGCCTGCAGCTCCGCGGCGAGCAGCTGCTCGCGCTGCTGCTCGTGGCGCACCAGGGACAGGGCCACGAGGACGACGACCGCGGCGGCGCCCGCGGCGAGCAGCAGCCGCCGACGACCTCGCGGCCCGGCCGGGCGGCCGCGAGGGGTGACCGGGGTGACCGCCGCGCCCGTGTCGTCGTCCAGGGCGACGGTCCAGCGGTCGTCGTCGAGGTCGACCAGCCCGCTCAGCGGGTCGTCCTCGCCGGAGGCGGCCCGCGGCCGCGCCGGCCGGTGCTTCACGACCCGCCGGCCGAGGCGAGGAGCGCCGCGGCGGCGGCGCCCAGCGCAGGCCCGTCCAGCACCAGCGGAGCGCCCCCGGTGCTCCACGCGGCCACCGAGGCGGCGCGCCCCTCGCTGACCAGCACCACCTCGCGCACCTGCACCTGCGAGGCGCCCGCACCCGAGGTGCCCTCCCTCAGCGCGGTGCCGCGCACCCCGGACGCCATCACCCGGCAGTCCAGCGCCGGGTCGCCGCCCTGGTCGTAGCCCCACTGGCTGATGCGCACGGACGGCACCAGGCACGGCGTGCCGCCGCTGGCGGCGGGCAGACCCGTCACCAGCCGGTACCCGATCCTCTGCGCCCCCGGCTCACCCGAGGTCCCGGGCCACGCCCCCACGGCCTGCAGGTCGAGCGGCTCGTCCGCGTGAGCGGCGCGGGGGCCGAGGTCGGCCGGCGCCCACACCAGGCCCCCGGAGGCTCCCGCCGGCCAGGGCGTGGGAGCGGCGCCGGGGACGTGCAGCGGCGTGCTCGTCGCGCCGGTGACGGCGTCGGTGACCGCCCTGTTGGCCCACCTCACCTGCTGGACCCGCTGCTCGAGGGCGTTGGCGGCGGCCCTGCCCTCGCTGAGCCGCTGCTCCTCGGCGGCGGCCTGCGCCTGGGCGCGCTGCTCCTCCAGGGCTGAGCGGTGCTGCCACGCCCCGGCGGCGCCGAGGACGGCCACCACCAGCACCGCGAGGAGCGCCGCCGCAGGCCGGCTGGCCCGGCGGCGGGGGGCCCGGGGCGGTCCGGGGGCGTCGTCGGCCGCTGAGAGGTCGACGAGCTCGACCTCGCCTGCGCTGGCGGCCACAGCGCATCATCACCCCGCAGCGGCCCGTCCGGCCACCTGGTCCGTCAGCGGGCGGTGAGGGCTCCCCCGGCCGCCGCGGCGGCGATGTCCGTGCGCCACTGCCCGCCCTCGAGCGAGACCGCGGCGAGGCGGTCGTAGGCGGCGCTGCGCGCGGCGGCGAGGTCGTCCCCGGACCCGACCACCGACAGCACCCGGCCGCCCGCGGAGACGAGCTGGCCGTCGGCGTCGAGGGCGGTGCCCGCGTGGAGCACGTACGCAGCGTCCCCGGGCGACCCCGCGCCGGCTCCGGTCAGCACCCCGCCGGTCTTCGCCGACGCCGGGTACCCGGGGGCGGCGAGGACGACGACGACGGTGGCGCCGCGCGACCAGCGCAGCGGCCCGACGTCGGCGAGGTGGTCCGCCAGGCGCCCCGCGGCGCACGCCTGCAGCAGCGCGCCCAGCGGCGTCCGCAGCCGCGCGAGCACCACCTGGGTCTCGGGGTCACCGAAGCGGGCGTTGAACTCCACCACCCGCACGCCGCGGGAGGTCAGCGCGAGGCCGCAGTAGAGGACGCCGGCGAAGGGGGTGCCGCGGCGGCGCATCTCGTCGATGACGGGCTGCGCGACGCGCTCGACCACCTCGTCCACCAGGCCGTCCGGCGCCCACGGCAGCGGCGAGTAGGCGCCCATGCCACCGGTGTTGGGGCCCTCGTCGCCGTCGAGGGCGCGCTTGAAGTCCTGGGCGGGGGCCAGCGGCACCACCGAGGTGCCGTCGGAGAGCACGAAGAGGGAGACCTCGGGGCCGTCGAGGAAGTCCTCGACCACCACCTGGGCGCCCGCGCGGGACAGGCAGGCCGCGGCGTGCTCGAGGGCGTCGGCGCGGGACGACGTCACCACGACGCCCTTGCCAGCGGCCAGGCCGTCGTCCTTCACCACGTAGGGCGCCCCGAAGAGGTCCAGCGCCTCGGCGACCTCCTCGACCGCAGTGCAGACGCGGGCCATGGCGGTGGGCACGCCGGCGGCGGCCATCACCTGCTTGGCGAAGGCCTTGCTGCCCTCGAGCTCGGCGGCGTCGGCGGAGGGGCCGAAGCAGGCGATCCCCGCGGCGCGCACGGCGTCGGCGACACCGGCCACGAGGGGCGCCTCGGGACCGACGACGACGAGGTCGGCGCCGAGCTCCTGGGCCAGCGCGGTCACGGCGTCGCCGTCGCACGGGTCCACCGGGAGGCAGCCGAGCACGCCCGGCTCGGCGGCCGGGCCGGGGCCGCCGGGGGCCACCCAGACGGCGGTGACGGCGTCGTCGGTGGCCAGAGAGCGGGCGAGCGCGTGCTCGCGGGCGCCGGAGCCGATGACGAGGACCTTCACGCGCCGAACACCTCTCCGAGGGCTGCGTCGAGCTGCTGCAGGCCCCAGAGGGCCTCGTCGTCGCTCATCGTGCAGGGGGGCACGACGTGGGTGCGGTTGCCGTTGACGAACGGCAGCAGCCCGCGCGACAGGCACGCCTTCGTGAACGCCGCCATGGGCGCGTTCGCGGCGCCGGTGGCGCCGGCGGGCACCACGGGCTCGCGGGTCTCGTGGCTCTTCACCAGCTCCACGGCCCAGAAGACGCCGGTGCCGCGGACCTCGCCGACGACGTCGTGGCGCTCGGCGATCTCCCGCAGCGCCGGACCGATGACGTCCTCCCCGAGGCGGCGGGCGTTCTCGACCACGCCCTCCTCCTCCATGGCGCGGATGGTGGCGACGGACGCGGCGCACGCCAGGGGGTGCCCGGAGTAGGTGAGCCCGCCGGGGAAGGCGCGCTCGTCGAAGGTGGCGGCGACCTCGTCGGACAGCACCACGGCGCCGAGCGGCACGTAGCCGGAGTTGACGCCCTTGGCGATGGTCACGAGGTCGGGGTCGATGCGCTCGCCGTCCCCGTGGACGTCGTAGCCGAACCACGTGCCCGTGCGCCCGAACCCGGCCATCACCTCGTCGAGGACGAGCATGATGCCGTGGCGGCGGGTGATCTCGCGGACGCCCGCCAGGTAGCCCGGCGGCGGCACCATGATCCCCGCGGTGCCCGGCACCGACTCGAGCACGAGGGCGGCGATGGTGCTCGGGCCCTCGAGGGCGATGACCTGCTCGAGGTGCTCCAGCGCGCGCTGGCACTCCTCGGCCTCGGTGCTGGAGTGGAACACCGACCGGTACAGGTACGGGCCGAAGAAGTGCACGACGCCCTCGGCCCCGGAGTCGTTGGCCCAGCGGCGCGGGTCACCGGTGAGGTGGATCGCCGTCTGGGTGTTGCCGTGGTAGCTGCGGTAGCGGGCCAGCACCTTGCGGCGACCGGTGTGCTGGCGGGCCGCGCGGACGGCGTTCTCGTTGGCCTCGGCGCCGCCGGTGGTGAAGAAGACCTTGTTCAGGCGGCTCCCCGGCAGGTGCGAGGTGATGAGGCGCGCGGCCTCGCCACGCACGCCGACCGCGTGCTGCGGCGCGACGGTGGCCAGCGTCGCGGCCTGCTCGCCGATGGCGGTGACGACCTTCGGGTGGCTGTGCCCGATGTTGGTGAAGACCAGCTGGCTGGAGAAGTCGAGCAGGGGCCTGCCCTCGGCGTCGTACACCCAGGAGCCCTCGGCCCCGGTGACCACCATCGGCGTGATGAGCTTCTGGGCCGACCAGGAGTGGAAGACGTGCGCGCTGTCGAGCTCGCGGGCGCGGGCGACGGCGGCGGCGTCCACCGGCCGCGACGCCGGCACCACGCCCGCCGCCGAGGTGCGGTCAGCGCTCGTCGTCGTGGCGCTCGTCGTCGTCGGGGTGGTGACGGCGGTGCTCGGCACGGGTCTCAGCCCTCCAGCAGGTCGGTGCGGACGACGATCTGGTCGCGGTCGGGGCCCACCCCGACGGCGCTGATGCGAACCCCCGAGAGCTCCTCCAGCGCCAGCACGTAGTCCTGGGCGGCCTTCGGCAGGTCCGAGAACTCGCGGGCGCCGCTGATGTCCTCGGTCCAGCCCTCGAACTCCTCGTAGACCGGCTTGGCGTGGTGGAAGTCGGTCTGGGTGAGCGGGATCTCGGTGTGCTTGACGCCGTCGACGTCGTAGGCGGTGCACACCGGGATGCGCTCGTAGCCGGTCAGCACGTCGAGCTTGGTGAGCACGAGGTCGGTCAGGCCGTTGACGCGGGACGCGTAGCGGGCGATGAGCGCGTCGTACCAGCCGGTGCGGCGCGGGCGGCCGGTGGTGGTGCCGAACTCGCCGCCGGCGCGGCGCAGGCCCGCGCCGACCTCGTCGAGGAGCTCGGTGGGGAACGGCCCCTCGCCCACGCGCGTGATGTACGCCTTCCCCACCCCGACGATCCGGTCCACCCGGTTCGGCGGGATGCCCGAGCCCGTGCACGCGCCGCCCGCCGTGGCGTTGGAGGAGGTCACGAACGGGTAGGTGCCGTGGTCGATGTCGAGCATCGTCGCCTGGCCGCCCTCGAAGAGCACCGTCTGGCCGGCGTCGAGCATGCGGGTCAGCTCCAGGCCGGTGTCGCGCACCATGGGGCGCAGCCGGTCGGCGTAGGACAGCAGCTCCTCCACGACCTCGTCGACGGTGATCGCGCGGCGGTTGAAGACCTTGACCAGCAGCTGGTTGCGGGTCTCCAGGGCGCCCTCGACCTTCTGGGCGAGGATCTTCTCGTCGAAGAGGTCCTGCACGCGCAGGCCGATCCGGTTGACCTTGTCCGCGTACGCCGGGCCGATGCCGCGGCCCGTCGTCCCGATGCGGCGCACCCCGAGGAACCGCTCGGTGACCCTGTCGACCGTGCGGTGGTACGGCGCGATGAGGTGGGCGCTCGCCGAGACCAGGAGCTTGGAGCAGTCGACACCGCGCGCGGTGAGGCCCTCGATCTCCTCGAAGAGCACCGACGGGTCGATGACCACGCCGTTGCCGATGACCGGGGTCACGCCGGGCGTGAGGATGCCGGAGGGGAGGAGGTGCAGGGCGTACTTCTCGTCACCGACGACGACGGTGTGGCCGGCGTTGTTGCCGCCGTTGAACTTGACCACGGCCTCGACGCGGGAGCCGAGGACGTCGGTGGCCTTGCCCTTGCCCTCGTCTCCCCACTGGGCCCCGACGAGCACGATCGCGGGCATGAGCGGACCCTCCTGCGGGTCTCGGGGTCATTACCTCCCGAGGCTAGCGGGTCCGGCGGTCCCGGCCCGAATCCGTGCCCGTGCTCGTACGGGGGTGCTCCGGCGCGGGTGCTCGGGTGCGGCGCACGGCCCCCGGGTGCTGCGACCCTGGCCCGGTGAGCAGCCACGAGCCCGACCAGCCACCGGTGGAGGTCGTCAGCGCGGCCCTGGCGGTGGTGAACGCCAGCGCCGGCTCGGCGCGCACGCCCGCCGCGCGCGACGCCCTGGCGGTGCTGGAGGCCTCGCTGCCGCCCGGCGGCCTCGAGGTGGCCCGCACCGGCGGCCCCGACGACCTGCGCCGGGCCCTGGCGGGGCTGGACGGGCGCCGCCTGGTGGTGCTCGGCGGTGACGGGTCCGTGCACGCGGCCATCAGCGCGCTGCACTCCCTCGGCGGGCTGGAGCGGGTGCGCGGGGTGGGCCCGATCGGCCTGGTGCCCCTCGGCACCGGCAACGACCTCGCCCGCAGCCTGGGCCTGCAGGTGGGCGCCGCCTCGCTGGCGGCGCGCACCGCGGTGGAGGGGCGCCCCTCGCCGGTGGAGCTCGTGGTGTCCCTCGACGAGCACGGCCGGGAGGACGGCGTGGTGGTCAACGCCGTGCACGCCGGCATCGGGGTCTCGGCGTCCAAGCGCGCGAAGACGGCGAAGAGGGCGCTGCGGGCGCTGGCCTACCCGGCGGGCGCGCTCGCGGCGGGGGTGGCCGCCCGGCCCTGGCACCTGCGGGTGGTGGTGGACGGCGAGGTGGTGCACGACGGGAGCTCCGGCGTGCTGCTCGTGGCGGTCAACCTCGGCAGCACCGTGGGCGGCGGTGCGCGCCTGTCCCCGCTGGCCACCCCCCACGACGGGCTGGTGGACGTGGTGGTCTCGGGAGCCACGGGACCGCTGGCGCGCGCGGGGTTCGCGGCGGCGATGGTCCGCGGCCAGCACGTGGAGCGGCGCGACACCGCCACGGTCCGCGGGGCCGACGTGGTGGTCGAGGCGGTGGACGGGCGCGCGTTCGAGGTGAACGCCGACGGCGACCTCTCGCAGGCCCGCACCCGCTGGCGCTGGCGCTGCGCCGGGGACGCGTGGCAGGTGCTCGTGCCCCGCTGAGCGGCCGGCCCCGCGTCAGGCGAGGCGCTCGGCCAGCTCGCGGCCGAGGTCCCGCCCGGAGCGCCAGGCCTGCTCCACGCGCGGCCTGCCGCTGGACGTGGCGGCCCAGGCGTCGCCGCAGACGCCCAGCAGGCCACCGGCGACGGCCGTGAGGAGGTGCGGAGCGTCGTGCACCTGGGACGGCGACGCGAAGGACCACCGGTGGGCGGCGGCCGCGCGGGGCTCCGGCACGTCGCCGGGGGCCGCGCCCAGGAGGTGGGGCAGCCGCTCCAGCACGGGCCGGACCAGGGAGTCGGGGTCTCCGAGGGCGCCCCGCGCCGCGTCGGCGGTGGTGTGGGCGACGAGCACCGGGGCGCCGTCCCCGCGGCGGGAGCCGTCGTCGGCGAGGAGGGAGACCAGGTCGTCGTCGGCCACGAAGCCGGCGTCCAGCGCCGGCCACCAGGCCTCGTCCCACGCGGCGTAGACGGTGATGACGGCGTCCCACGGTCGCGACAGCACGCGCCGGGCCGACGCCAGGCCGGGTGAGGCCTCGACGTCGAGCAGCCGGCCCGCCTGCGGGTCGGGCATGGCGAGGACCACCGCGTCGGCCGGCCGGCCGTCCAGCGCGGGCATCCCGTCGGCCACGCCCACCGACCTGACCGCGTGGCCGGAGGTCACCTCCAGCCCCGCGGCGAGCCGCTCGACCAGGGAGCGCAGCCCGCCGGGGGCGCTCCAGCGCTGCGGGCCGGCCTTGGTGCCGCGGGGCCCGTCGGGGCCGAGCAGGCTGAAGGTGTCGGTCCAGGGGTGCGCCAGGCCGTCGGTGCTCCAGCCCGCGGCGAGGGCGGCGAAGTCGGGGTCGGAGACGGTGAAGTAGGCGGCCCCGGTGTCGACGAGGTGCTGGGAGCCGTCGGCGAGCTCCACCCTGCGCAGGCCGAGCCGCCCCCCGGGCCGGCGGCCGCGGTCGAGGACCCGGACGTCGAAGCCGGCCCCCACCAGGGCCTGCGCGCAGGCGACGCCGGAGATCCCGGTACCGACGACGTCGACCCGGGGCGAGCCGCCGGCGGCGGGTGCGTCCGCCGGGCTCACGAGGTCCCCGGGGTGAGGTCGCCGCCCAGGCGGTCGGCCGCGTCGGGGTCGCAGGCGCTGAGGAACTGCGTGCAGCGGTCCGCCTCGTCGTCCTCGCCGATGGCGCGGGCGGCGCGCCCCAGGACGGCCAGCGACCGCAGGAACCCGCGGTTGGGCTCGTGGTGCCACGGCACGGGGCCGGCGCCGCGCCACCCGGCCCGGCGCAGGGCGTCCAGCCCGCGGTGGTAGCCGGTGCGTGCGTAGGCGTAGGCCTCCACCAGCTGGCCCGCCGCGTACGCGCGCGTGGCCAGCACCGACCAGGCGAGGCTGGCAGCCGGGTGCGCGGCGGCGACGTCGGCGGGGTCGACCTCGTCGCGCAGCAGCGCCGCCGCGGCGGCCTCCGGCCCGTCGTCGGGCAGCAGCGTGGGGGGCGGACCCGGCACGGTGCCGCCGTGGCTCCCGGCGGCGCCCGGGGTCGGCAGGGACATCGGGGAGGACATGCCAGCATCCTGCCGCCGCCCGGCCCGACCGGCAGGCCGGGGCCGCGCAGGCGAGGGTCGGACGAGGCGCTGCAGCCGCGTGCACCGGCGTGCACCGGCGTGCACCGGCGTGCACCGTGTGCGCTCCGGTGGGCTACCGTCGCTGTCCGTGATCGAGGGCGGTGTCACGGGCACGACGCTGAGCGTCCGCGCAGACGGTGACCTGGACCTGGCCGAGCGCGCGCGCTTCCCGGAGCTCACCGCCCTGGCCGGCGGTCCGGGCGTGGACGAGGTCGTCGTGGACCTGTGCTCGGTGGCCTTCGTGGACTCCGCCGGCGCCGCCTTCCTCATCGCGCTGGCGGAGACGGCCAAGCGCTCGGGGGCGCGCGCCGTCCTGCGGGGCGCGGACGAGCGGGTCGGCTTCGTGCTGGAGCTGTGCGGCGCCCTGGACTGCTACGAGGTCGACGTCGAGCACCGCTGCGCCCCGTCGTCGAGCCCGGGACCGTGGCGCAGCCCGACGACCTGAGAGCCCGCTGGGCGGGGCCCGTCCGCCGTCCGGGCGCTGGTGGGAGGTGCTCCGGGCGGGCCGCTGCCGTCCGGGGCCACCCACCCCGTATCGTCCGGGGAGCCGTGCGCGCTCCAGACAGCGGGTGCAGCGGTCGCCGCGGACGGGGAGCGGTGTGGCGTGAGTGGAGGTGAGGTGCGGGTGGCAGGTCACGAGCAGGTGCAGGACGGGGGCGAGCCCGGGTCCGTCCACGTCATCCTCGGCAGTCGCAAGACGCGCGTGGTGCTGACCGGAGAGGTCGACGCCGAGCTCGGCCAGGACCTCCTGGAGGCCTCGGCCGACGCGGAGGCCTCGGGCCTGCCGGTGGAGGTCGACGTCCGCAACGTCACGTTCATGGACTCCACGGGCGTGGCGTTCCTCGCGCGGCTGGCCTCCCGCAGCCCGGCGAAGCTCGTACTCATCCGTCCGCCCGACCTCGTCCGCTTCCTCATCCAGGTGACGAGCATCAGCCAGGTCCTGCGCGTGGTCGAGGACGACCCCGGCATCGACCACACCCTCCCGGACGGCAGCGACGACGGCAGCGACGGCCCCGGCGGCGGCCTCGTCGCCTGACGCTCGCCTCCCCCGCCGCACCGGCGCGCGTCAGCGGTCCCGCGCAGCCCGGCGCACGGGTCCGCCCACCACGACGAAGGCCCCCCGGCTGCTGCCGGGGGGCCTTCGTGCTCGAGGGGTCGCTCAGCCGTTCAGCGAGGTGCCCGCGGAGCGCAGGTGCTCGCAGGCCTCCTTGACGCGCGCGGCCATCCCGGCCTCGGCGATCTTGCCCCAGGCGCGCGGGTCGTACTGCTTCTTGTTGCCGACCTCGCCGTCGACCTTCAGCACGCCGTCGTAGTTCTTCAGCATGAAGTCGGCCACGGGACGCGTGTACGCGTACTGCGTGTCGGTGTCGATGTTCATCTTCACGACGCCGAAGTCGACGGCCTGGCCGATCTCCTCGGCCGTGGAGCCGGAGCCGCCGTGGAAGACGAGCGCGAAGGGCTTGTCGCCGCCGCCGAACTCCTGGGAGACGGCGTCCTGGGCGGCCTTGAGCACCTCGGGCTTGAGCTTGACGTTGCCCGGCTTGTAGACGCCGTGCACGTTGCCGAACGTCAGGGCGGTCAGGTAGTAGCCCTTCTCGCCCACGCCGAGGGCCTTCGCCGTGGCGATGGCGTCCTCGGGGGTGGAGTACAGCTGGTCGTTGATCTCGTTGGCGACGCCGTCCTCCTCGCCGCCGACCACGCCGACCTCGATCTCGAGGATGACCTTGGCCGCCGACGAGCGCTCGAGCAGCTCGGCCGCGATGGAGAGGTTCTCCTCCAGCGGGACGGCGGAGCCGTCGAACATGTGCGACTGGAACAGCGGGTCGCGGCCGTTCTTCACGCGCTCCTCGCTGATGGCGAGCAGCGGGCGCACGTACTTGTCCAGCTTGTCGGCCGGGCAGTGGTCGGTGTGCAGGGCGATGTTCACGCCGTAGCCCTTGGCCACGTGGTGGGCGTACTCGGCCAGCGCCTCGGCGCCGCGGACCATGTCCTTGACGGTCGAGCCGGAGGCGTACTCGGCGCCGCCGGTGGAGACCTGGATGATGCCGTCGCTGCCCGCCTCCGCGAAGCCCTGGATGGCTGCGGTGATGGTGGACGAGCTGGTGATGTTGATCGCCGGGTAGGCGAAGGAGCCGGCCTTGGCCTTCTCCAGCATCTCCGCGTAGACCTCGGGAGTGGCGATGGGCATGCGTGGTCCCTCCTCGTGTGAGCTTCGCCGCTGATCCTCCCACCGGGTCAGATGACGGCGAACACCACGTACCCCGCCGCTGCCAGCGCCAGCACCGACACCGACAGCACCGCCGGGGAGCGCAGGACGCCGGGCTCGCGGGGCACCGCCCGCTCGGCGGCCGGGGTGAGCGACCAGACCAGCCCCCGCAGCTCGGACTCCGGCTTGGGCCGGCCGGCCTTGGAGACCAGCCACCCCACGAGGACGGCGACGACGGTCGCCACGCCACCGCCGAGGAAGCTCGACCCCTGGCCCGACAGCGCCAGCGCCCCGGTCTGGTTGAGGACGAAGACGACGACGGCGCCGAGGGTGCCGCTGACGAGGCCCCAGAACCCGGCCGAGCCGGTCATCCGCTTCCAGAACAGGCCCAGGACGAAGACCGCGAACAGGGGCACGTTGAAGAAGGAGAACAGGGTCTGGATGTAGTCCATGATGTTGGTGAAGCCGGCCGCGATGAAGGCGGTGCCGATGGCCAGCGCCGTGCCGATGACGGTGACCGCGCGGCCCACCCGCAGGTAGTGCTGGTCGTCGCGGCCGGGGCGCACCCAGTCCTGCCAGAGGTCGTAGGTGACCACGGTGTTGAAGGAGCTGACGTTGGCCGCCATGCCGGCCATGAACGCAGCCAGCAGGCCGGCCAGGGCCACGCCGAGGAAGCCGTTGGGCAGCAGCTCGTCGAGCAGCAGCGGCACGGCGTCGTTGTAGGTGGCCCCGCCGCTCGACCCGCCGGTCTTCAGCGCGGCGATGCCGGGCACGAGCACCGCGGCGATCATGCCGGGGATGATGATGACCAGGGCGATGAGCACTTTGGGGAACGCCGCGATGAGCGGGGTGCGCTGCGCGGCGGAGGCGCTGCGGGCCGAGAAGGCGCGCTGGACCTCGGTGAAGTTGGTCGTCCAGTAGCCGAACGAGGTGACGAAGCCCAGGCCGAGGACCACCCCGACGGTCGAGCCGACGCCGCTGGCGATCCCGGTGAGGTCGCTGCCGGGGAAGGCCTGCAGCATCGAGCCGCTGCCCTGGTCGGTGAGCTGCTGCACCAGACCGCCCCAGCCGCCCACGCGGTGCAGGCCGACGAGCGTCAGCGGCACCATCGTCGCGACGATGACGAAGAACTGGAGCACCTCGTTGTAGATGGCCGCCGACAGCCCGCCGAGGAAGGTGTAGGCCAGCACGATGACGCCGGCGAGCACGATGGCCAGCCAGGTGGGCAGCCCGAGCAGGGCGTTCACCACGATCGCCATGGCGTAGAGGTTCACGCCCGCCAGCAGCACGGAGGCGAGGGCGAACAGCAGGCCCTGCAGGCGCTGGGTCTTGGCGTCGAAGCGGCGGCCGAGGAACTCGGGGACGCTGCGGACCTTCGAGCCGTAGTAGAAGGGCATCATCACCAGGGCCAGGAAGACCATGGCCGGGATGGCGCCGATCCAGTAGTAGTGGAACGCCTGCTCGCCGAACTGCGCGCCGTTGGCGGCCTGCCCGAGCAGCTCGATGGCGCCGAGGTTGGCGGAGACGAACGCCAGGCCCGTCACCCACGCGGGCAGCGAGCGCCCCGACAGCAGGAAGTCGAGGCTCGAGGAGATCCGCCGCCGGGCGAGCAGCCCGATCCCCAGGACGACGACGAAGTAGAGGGCCACCAGCACGTAGTCGCCGGCGCCGGCGTCGATGCGGGTGGCGCCCGTGGTGCCGGCGGCCAGCACCGGGGAGCCCAGCACAGCGCTCACGGGCGGCCTCCCTCGTCGTCGCCGTCAGCGGCCTCGGCCTCGAGGGCCTCGCGGACCGCGGGGTCGTCCTGGGTCAGCGGCCGCGCCACGACCCAGACGAGGAAGGCGGCCCCCATGACGAGCATGCCGAGGCCGGCCCAGAGGTTCAGGTTCACGCCGCCGGTCTTCTCGGCGGCGGCCTGCGGGAACGAGACGAGCCCCCAGACCAGGCAGACCAGCCCGTAGACGACGAACAGGGCGCCGATCACCGAGCGGATGTCGAAGGCCAGGTCGGCCAGCCGCTTCCTGGCGGGCTGCCCGGTGGCCGGGGTGGGTGGGTGTGGCACGTCGCGCTCCTCACGGCCCCCACCTCCCGTGGCGGAGACCGCTGGGAACGCTCACACCGTTGCCTCAGGACCGCACATCGATCACCTGCGGCAACCAGTTCCGGTCACCCGGTCGGTGGCACCTGCCCGAACGCGTGGCGGCGCAGCCACGCGTGCACCGCCACCGCGGCCGCCGCGCCGGCGTTCATCGACCTCGTCGATCCGAACTGGGCGATCTCCACCAGCAGCGCGCTGGCCGCCAGCACCTCCTCCGACAGGCCCGGGCCCTCGGAACCCACCACGAGCAGGCACCGGGCGGGCAGGTCCGTCGTCTCCAGCGGCACCGCGCCCGGCGCGTTGTCCAGGCCCACCACCACGAGGGCGCGCTCCCGCGCCCAGACCAGCAGGTCGGCGGCACCCGCGTGGTGGTGGACGGACAGGTACCTGTCCGTGGCCATCGCGCCGCGGCGGTTCCAGCGGCGGTCCGCCACCACGTGGAAGCCCGCCGCACCGGCGGCGTTGGCCGTGCGCGCCACCGAGCCGACGTTCATGTCGTGCTGGAAGCCCTCGACGGCCACGTGCAGCTCAGCACCCGGCCAGTCGCGCGCGCGGCGCTCCGCGAGGTCGGCGCGGATCGCCGCCTCGGTCCAGTAGCGGTACCCGTCGACGACGTTGCGCCGGTCGCCCTCGCGCAGCAGCTGCGGGTCGAGCCGGGGGTCCTCGGGCGGCGTCCCGCCCCGCTCGTCCGCCCAGGGACCGACGCCGACCACGCGCGCCCGCTCGTCGTCGTCCCCAGCGCGCCCCACCGCCGTCCGCCCCACCACGCGGACAGCCTGCCGCCCGGGCGTCCGACCTCCACAGCGGGCACCTAGCGAGCTCCCAGGGGCGGAGCCGGCGCCCGCCCCAACCTGGTCGCAGGCCGGCCCCGCGCAGCGCGGAGCCGCAGAGGGACGGAGCGGTCATGGGCATCTTCCGGAGCAGGCGCGGCGCGGACCCGGAGCTGCGCACCTACGAGGGGCGGGTCCTTCCGCGCCAGCACGAGGACGTCGACGACCAGGGCGTCGCCTTCGACGTGGCGACCCTGCTCGACCGGCGCCGCCTGCTGCAGCTGGGCGGCGCGGGCGCCGCCGCCGGCGTGCTGGCCGCGTGCGGCAGCTCGGAGGCTGCGAGCACCTCCTCCTCCACCTCGTCGACGAGCGCCACGACCGCGTCCTCCGCGCTGGCGGAGATCCCGGAGGAGACGGCCGGCCCCTACCCCGGCGACGGCTCCAACGGCCCGGACGCGCTGGAGGAGAGCGGCATCATCAGGTCCGACATCCGCTCCAGCTTCGGCACGTCCACCACGACGGCGCAGGGCGTCCCCATGACGCTCCAGCTGGACCTGGTGGACCTGGCGGACGGGAGCGCCGCGTACGAGGGCGCGGCCGTCTACGTCTGGCACTGCGACCGCGACGGGAAGTACTCGATGTACAGCGACGGCCTGACGTCGGAGAACTACCTGCGGGGGGTGCAGGTGGCGGACTCCTCGGGCCGCGTCGAGTTCACGAGCGTCTTCCCGGCCTGCTACTCCGGCCGGTGGCCGCACATCCACTTCGAGGTCTACCCCGACTCCTCCTCGATCACCGACGCGAGCAACGCCATCGCGACCTCCCAGGTCGCCCTGCCGCAGGACGTCTGCGACGCGGTCTACGCGACCAGCGGCTACGAGCAGTCGGTCACCAACCTCGCGCAGGTGAGCCTCGCCACGGACAACGTCTTCAGCGACGACCAGGGCGCCAGCCAGACCCCGACGGTCACCGGCGACGCCACCAGCGGCTGCGTGGTGAACCTCAGGGTGGGCATCGACGCGACCACCCAGGCGGCCACCGGGATGTCGGCCCCCAGCGGCGGCGGCGGTCAGGGCGGTCAGGGCGGCACCCCGCCCGACGGCGCTCCCGGCGCCCCCCGGGAGCAGACGACCACGTCGTGACGCCCGCCGCCGCACCCGGCGCGCCGCGCGCGCGATCACCCCGTCGGCCTACTGTGGCCGGGTGAGCGAGCGAGCGGCCCCGGTGACGTGGCTGACGGACATGGATGGCGTCCTCGTCCACGAGGGCTCCGCCATCCCTGGCGCGAGCGCCTTCCTGGCGCGCCTGGTGGAGCGGCAGCGACGCTTCCTGGTGCTCACCAACAACTCGATCTACACCCCGCGCGACCTGCGGGCCCGGCTGCACGCCTCGGGGCTCGACGTGCCGGAGGAGTCGATCTGGACCTCGGCCCTGGCCACCGCCCAGTTCCTGGCGGAGCAGAACCCCGGCGGCTCGGCGTACGTGATCGGCGAGGCGGGCCTCACCACGGCGCTGCACGAGGCCGGGTACACGCTCACGGAGACCGACCCCGACTACGTGGTGCTCGGTGAGACCCGCACGTACTCGTTCTCGGCGATCACCCGCGCGGTGCGGCTGATCGAGGGCGGCGCGCGCTTCATCGCCACCAACCCCGACGCCTCCGGGCCGTCACTGGAGGGCAAGCTGCCGGCCACGGGCGCCGTCGCGGCGATGATCACCAAGATCACGGGTCGCGAGCCGTACTACGTGGGCAAGCCCAACCCCATGATGTTCCGCTCGGCGCTCAACGCCATCGACGCGCACTCCGAGAGCACGGTGATGATCGGCGACCGGATGGACACCGACGTCGTCGCCGGCATCGAGGCGGGACTGGAGACGATCCTCGTGCTCACGGGCTCCACCTCCCGCACCGACGTGGAGCGCTACCCGTTCCGCCCCCACCGCACCGTCGACTCGATCGCGGACGTCGTCGACCTCGTCTGACGACGAGCGAGCGACCAGGCCCGTGCCCGACCTCGCCGAGCTGTCCGCCGGGGCCCTCTACGCGGTGGTGTGGGGCCTCGTCTTCGTGGAGTCCGGGATCCTCGTGGCGTTCTGGATGCCCGGTGACACCGTGCTCTTCACGGCCGGCCTGGTCGCCCAGGCGTCACCGGGCGTGAGCCTGTGGCTGCTGGCCGGGGGCACGGCGGTGGCCGCGACGCTCGGCAACGCCGTGGGCTACTGGACCGGAGCCCGCTACGGCCGGCCCTGGCTGGAGAAGCGGCCGCCCAAGGTGCTCGCCCACCTGGCCCGGGCGGAGGCGTTCTACGAGCGCTTCGGCCCGGTGGCGCTGGTGGTGGCGCGCTTCATCCCGTGGGCGCGCACCTTCGTCCCCGTGCTCGCGGGCGTCTCGCGGATGCGGTACTCGCAGTTCCTCGCCGCCACGCTCGCCGGGGCGCTGGTCTGGGGCGCGGGGCTGATCGTGCTCGGCTACTTCGCGGCCACCGTGCCGTGGCTGAAGACGGCGGCGTACGCGGTGGCGGGCACAGCGGTGGCGCTGTCCGTGGTGGTGCCGGTGGTGGCCGCGGTGAGGCGGCGGCTGGCCCGCCGCCGCGGCACCTCCCCCGAGGGGGAGCACGACGACGACGGGCGCAGCGCGGGTCAGAGCCCGAGCTCGTCCACGGAGTAGGCGGTGAGGTAGGGCAGCCCCTGGGCCTCGACGACCTCCTTGGCGCCGGTGGCCCGGTCGAGGATGACGGCCACGGCCACCACCTCGGCACCGGCCTCGCGCAGCGCGGTCACGGCGGTGAGCACGGAGCCGCCGGTGGTGGAGGTGTCCTCCACGGCCACGACGCGGCGCCCCGCGACGTCGGGGCCCTCCACGCGGCGCTGCAGGCCGTGCGCCTTCGCCTCCTTCCGGACCACGAAGGCGTCCAGGGGGCGCGCCGCGCCGCCCGCCGCCTCGCGCGACCGGGAGGCGTGCAGCAGGGCGCAGGCCACGGGGTCGGCGCCCATGGTCAGCCCACCGACGGCGTCGACGCCCTCCAGGCCCCCGGGCACCTGCTCGGCGAGCAGGTCCAGCAGCACCTCACCGACCAGGGGCGCGGCCTCGTGGTGCAGCGTGACGCGGCGCAGGTCGACGTAGTAGTCGGCCTCCGCGCCGGAGGAGAGCGTCACCCGGCCCCGCACCACGGCGAGGTCGGAGATGAGCTGGAGGAGGCGGGCACGGGCCTGGGGCGGCGGGGCGGTCGCGTCGCTGGTCACGGCCGCAGGCTAGTGAGCCGCGCACCGTCCGCGCTCCCCGCGGGCGTCCTCGTCGCCCTGCCCACGACATCCCGACCGCTCCTTCGGGTTCTCCCGTGACGAACGCCTCCTGCCGTGGGAGACTGGGAAGCGGCTGGTTGTATCGATCAACCACCGCTCCCACCCCGACGTCCGACGAGGACCGTGCCGACTCCCGTGTCGACCTCTGCCGCGCCCCGCTCCTCCGCCTCCTCGACCCCCGCCGCCGTGCCGCGCGAGCGCGACTTCACCGCGCTCCCGCTGCGCCGCCGCGCCGCCTGGGTGGTCCTGCTCGGCAGCCTCGCGGCGCTGGGCGCCTTCACCATCGACCTCTACCTGCCGGCCTTCCCCGAGCTCGAGTCGGAGCTGGGCGCCTCCCCCTCGCAGGTGCAGCTGACGCTGACCGGCACGATGGTCGGCGTCGCGCTGGGCATGCTGCTCGTCGGTCCCCTGTCCGACGCCGTGGGCCGCCGCCGGCCGCTGCTGGCGGGTCTGGGCGTGCACGTCGTGGCCTCCCTGCTGTGCGCGCTCGCGCCGACCATCGAGGTGCTCTCGGCGCTGCGCGTGCTCCAGGGCCTCGGCACCTCGGCGGCGTCGGTGATCGCGCTGGCCGTGGTCCGCGACAAGTTCGAGGGGCGCGGCGCCGCGCGGCTGCAGGCCCGGCTCATGGTCATCGTGGGCGTCTCACCGCTGTTCGCCCCGACCATCGGCGGGGTGCTGCTGCAGCTGTTCCACTGGCGCGGCCTGTTCGTGGCGCTCGCCGTCCTGTCCGCCGCCCTCGCGGTGGCGGTCGGCGTGCTCCTGCCGGAGACCGTCCCGACGCGCCAGCGGCGGCGCTTCCGGCTGGCCCCGGCGCTGCGCGGGTACGTCGGCCTCCTGCGCGACCCCGCGCTCATCGGGCTGGTGCTCGTGGCGGGCATGTCGATGTCGGCGATCTTCGGCTACGTCGCCCAGTCGTCCTTCGCGTTCCAGCAGCAGTACGGGCTCAGCTCGGCGCAGTTCGGCGTCGCCTTCGCCACCGGCGGCGGCATGCTCGTCCTGGGCACGCAGGTGAACGGCTCCCTGGTGCACCGGTTCTCCTCGCAGGGCCTGCTGGTCACCGGTCTGGTGGCCGGCGCCGCCAGCGGCCTGCTCCTGCTCGCGGCTGCCGTCACCGGGGTCGGCGGGCTGCTCGGGCTGCTCGTGCCGCTGTGGATGACGATGTTCTGCGTCGGCCTGGTCATGCCCAACAGCCCCGTGCTGGCGCTGGAGCGCCACGCCACCGCCGCCGGGGCGACCGCCGCCCTGCTCGGCGCCTCCCAGCACGGCGTGGCCGCCGCCGCCGCGCCTCTGGGCGGGGCGCTGCCCTTCGCCCCGGCCACCTCGATGGGCCTGATCATGGCCGGCGCCCTGCTGGTCGCCCTGGCCGTGTACGCGGTCTTCACCCGGCGGGCCCTGGCCCACGCACCGGTGCTGCACGGCGAGGAAGCCCGCCTGGCCGCCGCGCTGGAGGCCGAGCGCGTGCGGGCGCTGGAGGACGAGGCCGCTCAGCTGGCCGCCGCCGGGCGCGACGAGGCCCGCGAGGGCGAGCGCAGGGGCGCGGCCACCCAGCCCGCCGGCGCCACCTGCGCGCCGTGCACCGACTGCTGACCGGCTCCTGACCGGTCGCTCGCCGGGCCCCGCCTCCGCGCGGCACCGCCGCGCCGGGTGGCCGTCAGCGCCGTCCAGTAGCGTCGCGGACGTGCGGATCGCCACCTGGAACGTCAACTCCGTGCGCGCCCGGGTCGACCGGGCCGTGGCCTGGCTGCAGCGCAGCGACGTCGACGTGGTGGCCCTGCAGGAGACCAAGTGCAAGGACGCCCAGTTCCCCTACGAGGCGTTCCGCGAGGTCGGCTACGAGGTCGCCCACGTGGGGCTGAACCAGTGGAACGGCGTGGCCGTGATGTCCCGCGTGGGCCTGGAGGACGTGGAGGTCGGCTTCCCGGGTCAGCCGGCATGGTCGTCGTCGCCGGACGTCGAGGCCGCGGCCGAGGCCCGGGCCATCGGCGCCACATGCGGGGGCCTGCGGGTCTGGAGCCTGTACGTGCCCAACGGCAGGTCCTTGGAGGACCCCCACCTGGCCTACAAGCTCGAGTGGCTCGCCGCGCTGCGCACCGCCGGCGCCGACTGGCTCCAGCGGGACCCCCAGGCGCAGGTCGCGCTCTGCGGGGACTGGAACGTGGCACCCCAGGACGACGACGTGTGGGACATGAGCGTGTTCGAGGGCTCGACGCACGTGACGCAGCCGGAGCGGGACGCGTTCTACGCCGTGGTCGACGCGGGCTTCGCCGACGTCGTGCGACCCCACGCCCCCGGACCGGGCACGTACACGTACTGGGACTACAAGCAGCTGCGCTTCCCGCGGCGCGAGGGCATGCGGATCGACTTCGCGCTGTGCTCGCCCGCGCTGGCCGCCCGGGTGACGGGCGCGTCGATCGACCGCGAGGAGCGCAAGGGCAAGGGCGCCTCCGACCACGCCCCCGTCGTCGTCGACCTGGCCTGAGCGCCGCCGGTGAGCGCTGAGCGCCGATCGGCCGCGAAGCGGGTGCTGCCGGCGCGGCGGAGGTGGCGCGAGGCCGGCCTTGCCGGCTCGACGCGCCGCCTCGGCGGCCAGCGCCCGCGCTCCGCGGCGCGCGAGCGGCGCTCGCTGCACGCGGAGGCGGTGGAGGCCCTCGAGGGCCACGGCGTCCCGGTCCCGGCGGGACCGCGCGAGCCGGACGGCTGGGTGCTCGCCGACGACGGCGCCGCCCTGGCCACCTACGTCCGCGAGCCGGCGCGCCCGCCGGCGCCCCGCTGGCGGGAGCGCCTGGCCGGTCGCCGGACCGCGCCGCCCACCGTCGTGCTCGTGCACGGGTGGACCCTCAGCGCCGTGGTGTGGGACCGCACGGTCGCGGCGCTCGCCGAGGCGCGTCCCGACGTCCGCGTGGTCCGCTACGACCAGCGCGGGCACGGCTCGTCGGCGGCCCGCGGCCCACTGGCGCCCGCGGCGCGTCCGGTCGCCGCCATCTCCCGGCTCGCCGACGACCTCGCCGCCGTGGTGGACACGTGCGCTCCGGAGGGCCCGCTGGTGGTGGTGGGGCACTCGATGGGCGGGATGGCGCTGCTGTCCGCGAGCGCCCGGGTGCCGGGCCTGCTCGGCCCCCGCACCCGCGGGCTGGTGCTGGTGAGCACGTCGGCGGGGGGCCTGTCCTCGGCGGGACGCCCGCTGGTGCCGCTCATGGCGGCGCTGGCCCGGCTCCCGCAGGACGTGCTGGTGCCCCGGGCGCCGCGGCTGCTCGCGCAGCGCACCAACTACGGCCCCGGGGTCGACCCGCGACTGGTGGCCGACACCATGCGCGCCATGGGGCGGGTCTCGGGCCGCACCACCGGCGAGTGGTTCTCCGCCCTCATGGCGCACGACGAGAGCGCCGCGCTGCCGCTGCTGGCCGCCGCCGGGACGCCCGTGCGGGTGGTGGTGGGCGACCACGACCGGCTGACCCCGCCGGCCCACGCGAAGGCCCTGGCGGACGCGCTCCCCCAGGCGCGGATGCGCGTGGTGGCCGGGACCGGGCACATGATGCTGGTGGAGCGCCCCGACGCGATCGCCGACGAGGTCAGCGCCCTGCTCGGCTGAGCCCCGCGCGCCGATGACCCGGCCGACGCGCTCCCGGGCGCCTGTCCCGGAGGTCGACGACGAGGGCCGGGCGCGTGCGGCGCCCGGCCCTCGTCGTCGTCCTGGTCCGGCGGGTCGGCTCAGGCGCTGGGCAGCGCCCTCAGCTCGCCGTCGCGGTCCGTCCCCCCGGCCGCACCGGGGACCTGCTCACCGGGCTCGAGGCGCCGCACGCTCAGCGCCCGGCGGTCCCGGCCCACGCCGAGCGGGTCGGAGGAGGTGTCCACGAGCACCGCGTCGCCGTCCTGGACGCCGCCGGAGAGCAGCTCGCGGGCGAGCGCGTCCCCGATCTCGCGCTGCACCAGCCGGCGCAGCGGACGGGCGCCGTACGCCGGGTCCCAGCCCTCCAGCGCGAGCAGCTCTCGCGCGGCCGGGGTGACGTGCAGCTGCAGGCGCCGGTCGGACAGCCGGCGCGCGAGCGCGTCGACGTGCAGGTCGACGATGCGGGCGAGGTCCTCGGTGGAGAGCGCGTCGAAGAGGACCACCTCGTCGAGCCGGTTGAGGAACTCCGGCTTGAAGGCGGCCCGCACGGCGGCCATGACGCCCTCGCGCTGCTGCTCCGCGCTCAGCGACTGCTCCACGAGGAACTGGCTGCCGAGGTTGGAGGTCAGCACGAGGATGGTGCTGCGGAAGTCCACGGTGCGGCCCTGGCCGTCGGTGAGGCGGCCGTCGTCGAGGACCTGCAGCAGCACGTCGAAGACCTCCGGGTGGGCCTTCTCCACCTCGTCGAGCAGGACGACGCTGTACGGGCGGCGCCGCACGGCCTCGGTGAGCTGGCCTCCCGACTCGTACCCGACGTACCCGGGGGGCGCGCCGACCAGGCGGGCGACGGAGTGCTTCTCGCCGTACTCCGACATGTCGATGCGGACCATGGCCCGCTCGTCGTCGAAGAGGAAGTCGGCCAGGGCCTTGGCCAGCTCGGTCTTGCCGACCCCCGTGGGCCCGAGGAAGAGGAAGGAGCCGGTGGGGCGGTCGGGGTCGGAGATGCCGGCGCGGGCGCGGCGGACGGCGTCGGAGACGGCGCGCACCGCCTCGCGCTGGCCGACGAGGCGCTGCCCGAGCACCTCCTCCATGCGCAGGAGCTTGGCGGTCTCGCCCTCCAGCAGCCTGCCGACCGGGATGCCCGTCCACGCGGCGACCACGGCGGCGATGTCGTCGGGACCGACGCGCTCGCCGACCAGCGGCTCACCGCCAGCCGCCGCGCCCCCGCCCTCCTCCGCGGCCTGGGCCTCGGCGAGGTCGCGCTCCAGGGAGGGGATCTCCTCGTACTGGATGCGGGAGGCCGCGGCGTAGTCGAGGTCGCGGTAGGCGCGCTCGAAGCGGGAGCGGGCGTCGTCGAGGCGCTGCTTCAGCTCACCGACCCGGTTGAGGCCGGCCTTCTGCTGCTCCCACCGGGCTGTGAGGGCGGCCAGCTGCTCGGTGCGGTCGGCCAGGTCGGCGCGCAGCCGCTCCAGCCGCTCCAGGGACGCGGGGTCGGTCTCGGCCGCGAGCGCCATCTCCTCCATGCGCAGGCGGTCGGTGGAGCGGCGCAGGGCGTCGATCTCCTCGGGGGAAGAGTCGATCTCCATCCGCAGGCGCGAGGCGGCCTCGTCCACGAGGTCGATCGCCTTGTCGGGGAGCTGGCGGCCGGTGATGTACCGGTCGGAGAGGCTGGCGGCGGCCACGAGCGCGGCGTCGGTGATCTCCACGCCGTGGTGGGCCTCGTAGCGCTCGTTGAGGCCGCGCAGGATGGCGACGGTGTCCTCGACGGAGGGCTCGCCCACGAAGACCTGCTGGAAGCGGCGCTCCAGGGCGGCGTCCTTCTCGATGCGCTCGCGGTACTCGCTCAGCGTGGTGGCGCCGACCAGGCGCAGCTCGCCGCGAGCGAGCATGGGCTTGAGCATGTTGCCGGCGTCCAGGCCGCCCTCGCCGCCGGAGGCGCCGGCGCCGACGACGGTGTGCAGCTCGTCGATGAAGGTGATGACCTCGCCGTCGGAGCCCTTGATCTCGTCGAGGACGGACTTGAGGCGCTCCTCGAACTCGCCGCGGTACTTGGCGCCGGCCAGCATGGCGCCGAGGTCGAGGCTGATGAGGCGGCGCCCGCGCAGCGACTCGGGCACGTCGCCGTCGACGATGCGCTGGGCCAGGCCCTCCACCACGGCGGTCTTGCCGACGCCGGGCTCGCCGATGAGGACGGGGTTGTTCTTGGTGCGGCGCGCGAGCACCTGCACCACGCGGCGGATCTCGGCGTCCCGGCCGATGACCGGGTCGATCTTGCCCTCGCGGGCGCGGGCGGTGAGGTCGACCCCGTACTGCTCCAGGGCCTTGAAGGTGCCCTCGGGGTCGGCGCTGGTGACCTGGGCGCCGCCGCGCACGCCGGGCAGCGCCTCCAGCAGCGCGTCGCGGGTGGCGCCGGCGCGGGCGAGCAGCGGCGCGACGGACTCGGGGCCGTCGACGCTGGCCAGCCCGACGAGCAGGTGGTCAGCGGAGACGAAGGCGTCTCCGTGGGCCTCGCTGGCGGTGCGCGCGGCCGTGAGGGCCTGCAGCGCGGGGCGGGAGAGCTGCGGCGTGGCGACGGTGGCGCCGGACGCCGAGGGCAGGGCGGCGAGCTGGGCGCGCAGCTGCTCGCGCACGGGGGCGACCGGGGCGCCGGTCGCGGCGAGCAGGGCGGCGGCCACGCCGTCCTGCTCGAGCAGGGCGAGGGCCAGGTGGGCGGGCAGCACGTGGGCGTGCCCGGCCTCCACGGCGCTGGACGCGGCAGTGGCCAGCGCCTCCTGGCTCTTGGTGGTGAGCTTGAGCTCCACGGGACCTCCGGGGTGGTGCGAACTGAGTTGAGCCTATGAGACTCAACCCGATCCGCACCACCCCTGTTCCCGGCCTCCGCCGGGACGGGTCGGGCCCGTCGAGGCCGTCAGCCCCTGGCGACGGCCTCGAAGCTGTTCTCCACCTCCGCGGCCTCCAGCTCCGCCGTGGCGGCGATCAGCTCGAGCAGCTCCGGGTCGGCGCCGGGGGCGTACTCCTCGAACCGCGGCGGGGCCACGGTGATCGGCTCACCGCCCTCCGGGGCCTGGCGCGGCACCGACAGCTCGGTGCCGTCGTTCGACGGCGAGGGCCCGCGCAGGATCTTGCTCGCCTCGCTCGCACCGGTCAGGTCGAACGTGTAGTTGACGCTCTGCAGGCCCTTCTCCACGAGCGCGGCGACCTCGGGGAAGCGCTCGGCGTTCGTCTTGGGGATCGGCAGCGTCTTCTTCCAGTCCACGCCGAGGGTCTCCAGCGCCCGCGCGTAGGCGTTCTCGTGCGCCTGGTCGCGGACGATGAGGTAGGAGATCGTCGAGCGGGCGGTCTTGTTGCTCGTCATCTCGTACAGGCGGCACTTCTGCAGCCGCCCCGTCGACTCGAGCATGAGGTTGTAGAGCAGGTCGAGCACGAGGTTGCCCGAGTTGTAGACGTAGGAGCCGCTCCACGGGTTGCCGGCCGAGTCGACCGGCAGGGCCCCCTGCGCCCCGACGAGGTAGTGGTGGATGTTGCCCTCGGACAGCGCGCTCGCCAGCGGGGTCGCTCCGCCGCCGCCGGGCGCGTCCAGGGGATCGGTCTGCTTCCCCTGGTAGCGCGGGGAGCCGTCCGTGAGGCGCGCGATCGTCGTCCCGATGAGCTCGACGTGGCTGATCTCCTCGGTCCCGATGCCCTGCATGAGGTCCTTGTAGGGCTTCGAGCGCGGGTCGCCGCGGAAGTTCATGGACTGGAACAGGTACTGCATCATCGTCCGCATCTCGCCGAACTGGCCGCCGAGCCCCTCCTGGAGGGCGTTGGCGGCCGCAGGGTCCGGCTCGTCCTGGGCGATCTCGTTGATGAGCTGCTGGACGTGGAGGTACACGGAGGCTCCTCGGTGTGGGGCCGCGCCGGCGCCTGCTCGACCAGCTGCTCTCCCGCCCTACCCCGCGACCGGCGCCGCACTCCTGCCACCCGTGACCGGCAGGAGCGCAGCGCCGGCCGCTGCCGAGCAGCGAGGGCTAGGCGCCCCCGGCGTTCGGCAGCGCCGCCCGGCCCGAGACGGCGTGGCCCGCGTCCAGGGAGGCCAGCTCGGCGGCGGCCCAGCCCGAGGCCCACCCCGCCCGGTCGAGGGTCCGCGGGCCTCGGCGCTGCACGAGGTCGGGGAAGGCGTCGGCCACCGCGGCGTCGACGGCCTCCGACCGCTCCCGCAGCACGGGGAGCAGGCGCTGGTCCGTGACGCCGGCGTCGCCGGCGCGCGCCGCCTCGTCGAGGCGCTGGCCGATGCGGCGCGCGAAGGACTCCAGGTAGGCCCTGCGGAACTCCGGGCGCCGCGTGCGCGCGCCCGGCCGGACGTCGGCGCCGGCGGCCGTCATGCCCCGGACGGCCTGCGTCAGCAGCGAGGCGAACAGCACCTCGACCGCCGCGAGGTCCGCCGGGAAGCCGACCACCGCGGAGGACCCCACGTACCGCAGCCACACCGCGCTGCACCGGTTCGCCCGGGCCACCGCCGCCAGCAGGGCCGCCTTCTGCCCCTCGTACGGGGCGTCCACCCCGATCCGCACACCGCTCGGCGCACCACCGGACCCGGAGGACCCGTCGCGGGTGGTGGCGGCGAGCGCCGCCTCCAGGCTGTGGCGGGTCACGAGGCTCTGCGCCGCGGCGGTCAGCGCCTCCGCCTCCGCGGGGAAGGTCGTCGACTCGGCCTTGGCCAGCAGCAGCCGCACCCGCTCCAGCACCTTGAGGTCGACCCCCTCCAGCGGTGCGTCGGTGCGCGACCACGAGGACTCCTCGGGCGCGGCCCCGACGACCGGCAGCGGCGGCTGGCGGTCCAGCTCGAGGGCCAGCTCGAGCGCCTGCACCGCGACCACGGCCCAGACCGGCGCCCACGCCGCCCCCGCGCCGCCCAGCGAGCGCTGGTCGGCCCCCGAGGCGCGCAGGAAGCCGCCGGCCGCCTCCCGCAGCTCCAGGCCTGCGGCCTCCACCTGCCGGCGGAACCGCCGCGGCAGGTGCGAGCGGCTCCGGCTGGCCAGCTCGGCGCCCACCGCCAGACCTGCCAGGGGCACCCGGTCCGCCCCCAGCTGGCGGCTCGTCCAGCGCAGCACGTCGGCGGGCTCCCAACCGCGGTCCCAGCGCCGCTCGAGCACCTCCAGCAGCAGCCTCCTGACGGCCGCGTGCACCTCGCCCTCGAGACCGGCCGCGAGCACCTGCGCGGCCGTGGTGCGCCCGCCCGTGCGCAGGGCGTGACCCGCGTCGGCGAGGAGCTCCTCCGCGCTCCGCGGCGGGCTCTGGCCGAAGGCGCCCGCGCCCCAGCCGCCCTCGTCGTCGGGGTCCTCCCAGCCGTCCTCGCGCAGGTCGTCGTCGAGGTCGTCGTCGAGCTGGTCCAGCAGCTCCTGCCACTCCTGCCGCGACGGCTCCCCGCGCCAGCACCCGCACCCGGAGCGCCCGCACGCGCAGCCCGACCCGTCCCACGGTCCCCGGTACACCTGTCCCACCGCTGCACCCACCTCGCTGCGGGTCGCCCGACCCGCTCGCGGCCAGGCTGGGGCGCGGTCCGGACAGCAGCGGGCGGGTGCCGCCGGGCCCTGTGGACGGAGCTCCGGCGACACCCGCCTGTGGGCGGACGACGTGCGTCAGTGGGGGTTGTGGCTCCCCTGGCCCTCGGTGTCCTGGCGCTCCTCCGAGCCGTCACCCGACCACAGCGTGTGGTAGGTGCCGGGCTTGTCGACGCGGCCGTAGGTGTGCGCGCCGAACAGGTCGCGCTGGCCCTGCACCAGCGCAGCCCCGAGGCGCTCCCGGCGCAGGCCGTCGTAGTAGGCCAGCGCGCTGGAGAAGCCGGGGACCGGCACCCCGAGGCGGACCGCGGTGGCCACCACGCGGCGCCAGGAGTCCTGCGCGTTCGCCACGGCCGAGGCGAAGTAGTCGTCCAGCAGCAGCGAGGCCAGGTGGGCGTCCTTGTCGTACGCCTCCTTGATGCGGTTGAGGAACTGCGCCCGGATGATGCAGCCGCCGCGCCAGATGGTGGCCATGGCGCCCTTGTCGACGTCCCAGCCGTACTGGTCGCTCCCGGCCTGGATCATGTCGAAGCCCTGGGCGTAGGCGACCACCTTGGAGGCGTAGAGCGCGTCGCGGACGGCGTCCACGAAGCCCTCGGCGTCGGCGCCCTCCAGGGAGGCCCCGGTGGGACCGGTCAGGGAGCCCGCGGCCTGCACGGCCCTGCGCTGGTCCACCGAGCCGGACAGCGACCGGGCGAAGACGGCCTCGGCGATGCCGGTCACGGGCACGCCCAGCTCCAGGGCGGTCTGCACCGTCCAGCGGCCGGTGCCCTTCTGCTCGGCGGCGTCGACGATGACGTCGACGAGCGCCTTGCCGGTCTCGGCGTCCACCTTGTCGAGCACCGTAGCGGTGATCTCGATGAGGAAGGACTCCAGGTCGCCCTCGTTCCAGGTGCGGAAGACGTCGGCGAGCTCGGCGGGGCTCTTGCCGAGGCCCTGGCGCAGCAGGTCGTACGCCTCGGCGATCAGCTGCATGTCGGCGTACTCGATGCCGTTGTGCACCATCTTGACGAAGTGGCCGGCGCCGTCGGGACCGACGTAGGTGCAGCAGGGGGTGCCGTCGACGTCGACGGCGATGGACTCCAGGATCGGGCCGAGCGCCTCGTAGGACTCCTTCGAGCCGCCGGGCATGATGCTCGGCCCGTTGAGGGCGCCCTCCTCCCCGCCGGAGACGCCGGTGCCCACGAAGTGCAGGCCCTTGGCGCGCAGCGCCTGCTCGCGACGGCGGGTGTCGTCGAAGTGGGCGTTGCCGCCGTCGATGACGATGTCGCCCTCCTCCAGCAGGGGGACGAGCTCGTCGATGACGGCGTCGGTGGGCTTCCCGGCCTTCACCATGATCATGACGCGGCGCGGGCGCTTGAGGGAGGCCACGAAGGACTCCAGGTCGGTGGAGGCGACGAAGTCGCCCTCGTCCCCGAACTGCTCGACCAGCTCGTCCACGCGGGACTGGGTGCGGTTGTGCAGCGCCGTCACGTGGCCGTGCCGGGCGAAGTTGCGGGCCAGGTTGCGGCCCATGACCGCCAGGCCCGTCACGCCGATGTCGGCGCGCGCGCTGGTGGAGGGGGTGGATGACTCGTCTGCCATGGCCCGATCCTGCCGGGCCCGCCGCTCGCGCCGCCAGCCCGGTCGTGTCACGTCCGCCTCACGGGGCGGCACCACCTGCTGAGAGGATGCACCGCTGCCGGGTCAGGGGATCATGGCGGCGGACCAGGGGGGATCGTGGCGCGGAGGCCTGCGTGGAGGGCGTGAGCCCCGCCGTCGTGGGGGCGGTCGCGGTCGCGGCCGCCGCCCTCCTCGTCCTCGCCCGTGCCCGCGGCCGCACCAGCGGCCCCGCCGCGGCCGCGGCCCTCGCGGGCCTGGTGCTGCTGCTCCTCGCGTCCGCGGGTGACGCCGCCCCGGTGTCGGGGAGCGCCGGCCCGCTGCTCGTGAGCGGCGCGGCGTCGCTGCTCCTCAGCACCGGCACCATCGCCGTGCAGATGCGGCTGCTGCGCGCGCGGCTGGTCACCTCGGCCGCCCGCAGCTGGCTCGACGTCACCAGCGGCGCCGTCCTGGGCCTGGGTCTGGCGTGGGCGTTGGGGACGCCGCTGCTGCTGCGGTCCCCGGGGGTCGGCGAGGCCTGGGCGACCGTGCTGCTGGTGCCCGCGGGCGCCGCCCAGATCGCCAGCAGCTTCACCGTGACGTCGATGCTGCTGGTGCGTCCCCGCGATCCGCGGATGCGGGCCCTGGCCGCCGTGGGCTCCCTGCTGTTCGCGGCCGAGGTCGCCGGGCTGCTCGGGTCCACCGGGTCGGGCGCGGCCGTCGTGGTGGCGGCGCTGCTGCGCGCGGCGGCCGCGGTGGCCCTCGCCGCCGCGGCGCTGCTGCACGACCCGGCGGCGGGCGCGACGGCGCTGGAGAGCACCTCCGACGTCATCATCGCGCCCATCGCGCTCACCGCCGGCAGCATCGTCATGCTCGCCTGGCACCTCGTCTCACCCCTGTCCACGGCGGCCGCGTGGGCGGCGCTCGCCACGATCGTGCTGCTGACGGCCAAGACCGTGGTGGTGTTCCGCCAGCTCGACGCGCTGAACGCCATCCGCACGCAGGCCATGACCGACGCGCTCACCGGGCTGGGCAACCGCCGCGCGCTGCAGGAGGCGCTCAGCGGCGTGGAGCGGGGCGAGGAGGTGGCCCTGGTGGTCATCGACCTCGACAGGTTCAAGGCCGTCAACGACACCCTCGGGCACGCCGCCGGTGACGAGCTGCTCGTGGAGCTGGGGCACCGCCTGCGGGAGGGCGCCGCCGACGGCGAGGTGGTGGTCAGGCTCGGCGGGGACGAGTTCGCCCTGGTGGTGCCCGGCGCCGACCGCGAGGTGGCGCGCCAGCGGGCCGCCGGGGCGGTGGCGGCGCTCGCGCGGCCGGTGCGCCTCGGCCGCACGACCGCGTCGGTGGGCGCCAGCGCCGGTGTGGCCGTCGCGCCGCTGCACGCCACCACCGCGGTGGGGCTGCAGGAGAGGGCCGACGAGGCGATGTACCTGGCCAAGGGCAGGGAGGGCGCCGTGGTGGTGGCCGGCGGCCCGGAAGCCCGCCCGCAGGACCGGCGCAGGGCCAGCCGGCGCGCGGGTGACCGCGCGGTCGTGGTCGACGAGGCCTGAGAGCGGGCGCCGGTCAGTTCAGCGCGCGGGTGCCGGGCGGCAGGACGCCCCCGGCCAGCAGCTCCGCGGTCGCGTCCTGCAGGGCGGTCAGCGCCACGCGCTGCGTGAACGGGCCGGTGGACAGGCGGGCGACGCCGAGGGCCTCCAGCTCCCGCGCGGGCAGCGAGGCGCCGGGGATGGAGATGAGCGTGACCACGCCGCGGCCGAGCTCGGAGACGAGCGCCTCCACGTGCTCGCGCCGCGCCGCGCGGGGGACGAAGACGACGGGCGCCCCCACCTCCAGGTAGGCCTTGCAGCGCCTGACGGCCTCGGCGAGCGTGTCGGCCGGGTCCTGTCCCTGGGGGGCCTTCGTGAAGGCGTCCGTGCGGGCGTTGAGCACGAAGCCGGGAACGCCGGCGTCGCGGGCGGCGCGCAGGCTCGCCTCGACGGCGGCCACGGACTCCTCCAGCGGCTTGAGGCCGTCCTCGAGGTTGCCGCCCACCGCGCCGGCGGCGATCGCGCGGCGGGTGGTCTCGCCCGGGTCGCCGTAGCCGGCCTCGAAGTCCATGGTCACCGGCAGGGACACGGCGCTGGCGATCCGGGCGACCATGTCGAGGTGCAGGTCGAGCGGGATCTGCTCGCCGTCCTCGTAGCCGAAGGTGGCGGCGATGCCGTGGCTGGGCGTCGCGATGGCCCGGGTGCCCTCGACGGCGGCCACCGCGCGGGCGGAGACGACGTCCCAGGCGTTGGCCAGCACCAGCAGCTCCGGGGCGCGGTGCAGGTCGAGCAGCGTCTGGGCCCTGGCGGCGAGGTCTGTCACGACCCTCGACGCTAGTGGCACCACCCCCGCCGCGCACCCGACCGGGCCGCGGGGGTCCTCGGCGTCGACGTCGGACCGCGCGTGCGGTAGGACTCGGGTCCGTGGCTGCGGGAGCGGGTGGGTCGCGCAAGGGGCTGCGCCTGGGGCTGGGGCTCGCCGCGCTGGGCAGGCCGGCCTACATCACGGCCGGTCGCGACGGCGACCTCGGCGCCGACAGGTCCGTCGAGGCCATGCGCGACCGCGCCGCCGCGGTGCTCGACGCGGCGTGGGCCGCTGGGGTGCGCCACCTCGACGCCGCCCGCTCCTACGGACGGGCGGAGGAGTTCCTCGCGCACTGGCTGGCCGCCCGGCCCGAGGTGGCGACCGACCCGTCGCTGGTGGTGGCCTCCAAGTGGGGGTACCGGTACGTGGGCGGCTGGCGGATGGACGCCGAGCAGCACGAGGTGAAGGACCACTCGCTGGGCGCCTTCACCGAGCAGCTCGCGCAGACCCGCCACCTCCTCGGCGACCACCTGCGCCTGCACCAGGTGCACTCCGTGACGCCGGACAGCCCGGTCCTGCGTGACGGCCCGCTGCTGCGGGCGCTGGCCGCACAGCGCGAGCAGGGCCTGCGGATCGGCCTGTCGACGTCCGGCCCCCACCAGGGCGACGTGGTGCGCGCCGCGCTGGAGGTGCGCGTCGACGGCGAGCCGCTCTTCACCGCCGTCCAGAGCACCTGGAACGCGCTGGAGCCCTCGGTGGGTCCGGCGCTGGCCGAGGCCGCCGCCGCGGGAGTGCTCGTGGTGGTGAAGGAGGCGCTGGCCAACGGCCGGCTCGCGCCCGGCAGCGACGCCGGCGCGGAGCGCCTGGCGCACCAGGTGGGCGTACCGCTGGACCAGCTGGCGCTGGACGCCGCCCTGGCGCAGCCGTGGGCCGGCGTGGTGCTGTCCGGGGCGGTCACGCCGGAGCAGGTGGCCCGCGGTGCGGCAGCGGCGCAGCTCGACCTCGACGACGACGCGCTGGCAGCGCTGGTCCCGCTCGCGCAGGAGCCCGCCGCCTACTGGAGCGAGCGGTCCGCTCGCCCCTGGCGCTGAGGCGACCGACAGAGCAGCGAGCCAGCGGTCACCGGTCAGCGGTGGCGGTGGACCGCACCTGGCGCCCGGCCCGCTCAGAGCTGGCGCGGAGCGGCGACCTTGGGGGCGCGGGCGAAGAGCTGCTGGTGCACGGCACCGGCGGGGCGCTCGGCGTCCCACGGCCAGCGGCCCGAGTCGTCGCACCAGACCAGCTGGAGCGCCGGCACCTCGGCGTCGTCCGCGGCGACGGCCTGGGCGACGACGAGCGCGTCCGGCGAGGAGACGCGCAGCAGGCGCAGCGACGGCCACGGGGTGCGCTGGAGGAGGTCACCGACGTGGAAGCGGTGCCCGGCGAGCACCTCGTCCCCGAGGACCCCGAGCAGGTACCGGGCCTCCGCGGGAGCGCGGCCGCTGACGAGCAGCTCGGGGTGCCCGACCCGCGTGAGGCCGACGGTGTGGGAGAACGGCAGCGCGCGGCGGCCGGCGCCTCCGACGGACACCACCGACCAGCCCTGCTCGTCGACGAGACGGCGGTGCTCGTCCAGGGCCTCGACGACCCTGCGGTCCACACGCATCACCGGAGCCGCCTCCTCAGTCCTCGCCTGCAGGGCCCAGCATAAATACAAGAGTGACAGACGTGACGAGTGTGACGTGCGTGGTGAAACCGCACCAGCCCCACCCCGTCCAACACCCCCGACTCTAGAACAGGTGTTCGACGAACGGGTGGACTTCCCCAGAAAGGCGGACCGGTCCCGAGCGCCGCCCGGCACGCTACGGGCGGGGTCCGACAGCCCCGACCCAGCCGGGGCTCAGCGCGACGGGGGCCGCCACACGACGAGAGCGCCCGACGGGGCGAAGGTCGAGGCCGGCCGCTGCGGCCGCCGGCCGCGCTCGACGGCGACGACCTCGCCCTCGGGACCGGCGGCGAAGACCCGCCGGGAGCGCTGCAGCGCCTCGTAGACGCGGGCGACCTCGGCGGTCAGCTCCTCCACGCGCGCCTGCAGCGCGCTGACCTGGTCCTCCAGCTCGAGGATGCGCTTGATGCCGGCCAGGTTCACGCCCTCCTCCTGCGACAGGCGCTGCACCTCCCGGAGCATGACGACGTCTCGGGGGGAGTACCGCCGCCCCCGCCCGGAGGCGCGGGACGGCGAGACCAGCCCCAGCCGGTCGTACTGGCGGAGGGTCTGCGGGTGCATCCCCGCCAGCTCCGCAGCCACGGAGATGACGAAGACGGCAGCGTCCGGGTGCAGGCCGGAGCGCTGGTCACCGGAGTCCACCTCGGCTCACCTCCCTCCGGCGGCAGCGCCGCGCACGCGGGCCAGCAGGTCGGCGCGGGGGTCGGCGCCGTCCGAGCCCGCGACCGCGTCGCGGAAGGCCTCCACGGCGGCGCGGGCGGCACCGTCGAGGCGCTGCGGGACCACCACCTGGGTGGTCACCAGCAGGTCGCCCGTGCTCTCGCCGCGGCGCACGCCGCGGCCCTTGACCCGCAGCGTGCGACCGGACGGCGTGCCCGCCGGCACCTTGAGGCGCACCGTGCCGCCGTCGAGCGTGGGAGCGGTGACCTCGGCCCCGAGGGCCGCCTCGTCGAAGGTCACCGGCAGGGTCACCCTCAGGTCGTCACCGTCGCGGGTGAACACCGGGTGCGGCTGCACGTGCACGGTGATGAAGAGGTCGCCGGGCTCACCGCCGCGGGGGCCGGGACGGCCCTTGCCGCGCAGGCGGATGCGCTGGCCGTCGCGCACGCCCGCGGGGATGCGCGTGGTGAGCGGCTGCCCGTCCACGCTGAGCGTGACCGTCGCGCCGCCGACGGCGTCCGCGAAGGGCAGGGTCGTCTCGGCGTCGAGGTCCACGCCGCCGCCCCGACGGCCACCCGGGCCCGCACCGGCACCCCCCGGCGCCTGGAAGCCGGCGGGAGCACCGCGGCCGGCTCCCCCGAACATGCTCGCGAGGAGGTCTTCGACGTCAGGACCGCCGGCTCCGGGGGCACCGCCGCCGTAGCGCACGCGCTGACCGCCACCGGCACCGCCGAAGAGGCCGCCGAAGAGGTCCTCGAAGCCGGCGGCGCCTCCCGGGCCCGACGGGCCGCCGGCGCCGGAGCTGAACCGGGCGCGCCCGCCCGCCATGGCGCGCACGGCGTCGTACTGGCGGCGCTGCTCGGGGTCGTTGAGCACCGAGTACGCCTCGCCGACCTCCTTGAAGCGCGCCTCCGCGGAGGCGTCGCCGGGGTTGGCGTCGGGGTGCAGCGTGCGCGCCAGCTTGCGGTAGGCCTTGCGCACGTCGTCCTGGGAGGCGTCGCTGGAGACGCCCAGCGTCGTGTAGAAGTCCTTCTCGAGCCAGTCCTGGCCGGCCATGCGGTTCCTCCTGGAACGGCCCGACCCGCACCCCGGGGGTGCCGGGGCGCGGGTCGGGTCTGGTGGGGTCTCAGGCGGGGGAGGTCACGGCGACCCGCGCGGGCCGCAGCACCTTCTCCCCCACCTTGTAGCCGGGCTGCAGCACGGTGGTCACCAGGGTCTCAGCGACCTCCGCGCTCTCGGCGTGCATCAGCGCCTCGTGCACGGACGGGTCGAACACCTCGCCGACCTGCCCGTAGCGCGAGAGGCCGAAGCGGCCCAGGGCCGCCTCCAGCTTGTCGCTGATGGACGCGAACGGTCCGCCCTCGAGGTCGCCGTGCTGGCGGGCCAGCTCGACGTCGTCGAGGACCGGCAGCAGGGCCTCGAGGAGGCTGGTCGTGGCCGAGGCGCGAGCCACGTCCCGGTCCCGGTCGACCCGGCGGCGGTAGTTGACGTACTCCGCCTGGAGCCGCTGGAGGTCGCCGAGGCGCTCCTCCGCGAGGGCGAGGGAGGCCGCGAGCTCGTCGGTGACGTCGGCGACGCCCTGCTCGTCAGCGCGCTCGGCGGCCTCGTCCTGCTCGAGCCCGTCGGCCCCGGCGGGGGCACCCCCCGCGCCGGGGACCTGCGGGTCCGCGGCCGGGGAGCGCACCTCACCGGTCTCCGGGTCGAGCCGGCGCCTGTCGCGCACGACCACCGGCTCCTCCGGGTGCTGGGGCTGCTGGGGCTGCTGGGGACCAGCGGTCACTTGCGGCCCTCGGTGTCGTCGTCGACGACCTCGGCGTCGACCACGTCGTCCTGGGCGGACGTCGAGGACGAGGCGCCCTGGGCACCGGCTGCACCGGCGCCGGCTGAGCCGGCGTCCTCCTGGCTGTACAGGGCGGAGCCGAGCTCCTGGCTGACCTTCGCCAGCTCCTCCTGCTTGGCCTTCACCGCGTCGGTGTCGTCACCCTCGAGCGCCGTCCTCAGCTCGGCGATGGCGGTGCGGACCTTGGTCACGCCCTCCTCGGGGAGCTTGTCGGTGTTGTCGGAGACGAACTTCTCGGTGGAGTAGGCGAGCTGCTCCGCGGAGTTGCGGACCTCGGCCTCCTCGCGGCGCTTGGCGTCCTCCTCGGCGTGGGCCTCGGCGTCCTTGACCATGCGCTCGATGTCCTCCTTGGACAGCGCGCTGCCCCCGGAGATCGTCATGCGCTGCTCCTTGCCGGTGCCGCGGTCCTTCGCCGAGACGTGGACGATGCCGTTCGCGTCGATGTCGAAGGTGACCTCGATCTGCGGCACGCCGCGCGGGGCCGGGGCGATGCCGGTGAGGTCGAAGGTGCCCAGCGCCTTGTTGTCGCGCACCAGCTGGCGCTCGCCCTGGTAGACCTGGATGAGCACGGACGGCTGGTTGTCGTCGGCGGTGGTGAAGACCTCCGAGCGCTTGGTCGGGATGGCCGTGTTGCGCTCGATGAGCTTGGTCATCACCCCGCCCTTGGTCTCGATGCCCAGGCTCAGCGGCGTGACGTCGATGAGCAGGACGTCCTTGCGCTCGCCCTTCAGCACGCCGGCCTGCAGCGCGGCGCCCACGGCCACGACCTCGTCGGGGTTGACGCCGCGGTTGGGCTCCTTGCCGCCCGTCAGCTCGCGCACGACCTCGCCGACGGCGGGCATGCGGGTGGAGCCGCCGACCATGACCACGTGGTCGATGTCGCTCAGCTTGACGTCGGCGTCCTTGATGACCGCGTTGAACGGGGCCTTGGTGCGCTCGAGCAGCGAGCGGGTCATGTCCTCGAAGGCGGCCCGGGTGAGCTTCTCGTCGAGGTGGACCGGGCCGTTCTCGGTCATGGACAGGTACTGCAGGCTGATGCTGGTGCTCGTCGCGGACGAGAGCTCCTTCTTGGCCTGCTCAGCGGCCTCGCGGAGGCGCTGCATGGCGATCTTGTCCTTGGACAGGTCGACGCCGTCCTTGTTCTTGACCTGCTTGACCAGCCAGTCGCGGATCGCGGCGTCCCAGTCGTCACCACCGAGGTGGTTGTCACCGGAGGTGGCGCGCACCTGGATGGTCGAGAAGCCGTCCTCGGCGTCCTTGCCCACCTCGAGCAGGGACACGTCGAAGGTGCCGCCGCCGAGGTCGAAGACGAGGATCAGCTCGTCCTCCTTGCCCTTGTCCAGGCCGTAGGCCAGGGCCGCCGCGGTGGGCTCGTTGATGATGCGCAGGACGTTGAGGCCCGCGATCTCACCGGCCTCCTTGGTGGCGGTGCGCTGGGCGTCGTTGAAGTACGCCGGGACGGTGATGACGGCGTCGGTCACCGGCTCGCCGAGGTACTCCTCGGCGTCGCGCTTGAGCTTCTGGAGCACGCGGGCCGAGATCTCCTGCGCCGTGTACTTCTTGTCGTCGATGGTCTGCGTCCAGTCCGTGCCCATGTGGCGCTTGACGGACGAGATGGTCCTGTCGACGTTCGTGACCGCCTGGCGCTTGGCGATCTCGCCGGTCAGCGCCTCGCCGGACTTGGCGAACGCGACCACGGACGGCGTGGTGCGGGCCCCCTCGGCGTTCGCGATGACGGTGGGCTCGCCGCCCTCCAGCACCGCGACCACGGAGTTGGTGGTGCCCAGGTCGATGCCGACCGCTCGGGCCATGGTGTTCCTCCTGAGAGCAGACTGCTGAGTGACTTCCGCTCAAGTCTCGCGCGCCCCGTCGGCTCTGTCGAACCGGGACGGCTCTTCTTGAGCCTGTCTCACTCAACTCTCAGGTGGTGCCAGCTGTTCCCGGCGACGCTGCCGGGCCCGCGGGCGGGTCTGGTGCCGCGGACTCAGCGGTAGGACAGCTCGCGCAGCGGACCGAGGGAGTCGACGGCGGTCCGCGGCACGTGCACCCGCGGGCAGCGGCCGTGCGCGTGGCGCTGGCCGCGCACCCGCGCCCCGAGGCCGGACAGCAGGGCCTGCGAGGCCACCGGGTCGGCGTCGGGGTGGACCTGCAGCTCCGTGCGCCCCTGCACGAGCAGGGCGCCCGCGAAGTGCGCCAGCAGGGTGGAGCCGATGCCGCGGTGCTGCCACGCGTCCTGCACGAGGACCTCCGCGGCCATGGCGATGGGGTCCTCCTCGCCGGTGCACGTGGCGGGGCGCAGCGCGCCCACGGCCACCGCACGGCCCGGGGCGGACTCGACGACGACGGCGCCGGGCTCGCGCAGCCAGGCCTCCTGCTGCACGAGCGGCAGCACGGTCCCGCCGCGGCCGGACCAGCCCAGGCGGGTGGTGGGGGAGCAGCGCACCAGCAGCGAGGCGAGGACCGGGAGGTCCTGCACCCGCGCCGGGCGCACCACGAGGCGCTGCCCACCGGCCACGAAGGACCACGGCTGGGCCAGCAGGGCCGCGCTCGGAGCCTGCTCCGGCGCGGCGAGGGGGGCGGCCGCCCGGAGGGTCGGCACTCGGGTCATCACGGTCTCTGCGCTCACAGGCAGGAGGTTGACCTGAGAGGTTTCCGGTGCGGTTGCGCGTTTGTGACGCGCGTGTGTCGTCAGTCCCGCCGTTCGTGGTAATGGCGCGCCCCGGTCGGGCGTCTGCGGGTGGTTGCGCGAGGTCACAGTTCTGTCACGGCACCGGCCGCAGCGCTCCGGAGAGCACGCACCGACCCGTGCGCGTCACGTCAGCAGCAGCCGCCAGGTCCCCGCGAGCACGCCCGCCGTCGTCGCCAGGACCGCCAGGAGGACCCCGCCCGCCACGACCCCCCAGTCGGCCCGTCGCATCCGGCTCGGGCGCGCCCACGTGCGGCGCTCAGCAGGACCGGCGCCGAAGCCGCGCGCCTCCATGGCCGTGGCCAGCACGGTCGCCCGCCGCACCGCGATGACCAGCAGCACGAACGTGCGGCCCGCCGCGTCACGCGCCCCGGCCACCGCGCCACCGCCGCCCAGCCCGCGGGCGCGGCGGGCGAGCCCCAGCTGCCGCCACTCCTCCCCCAGCACGTCCACCACGCGGAAGGCGGCGAGCGCGGCCAGCACGAACCGCGCCGGCAGCCGCAGCACCTGGGCCAGGGCGTCGCCGAGGTCGGTGGGGTCGGTGGTGGCGAGCAGGACGACGCCGGGCAGCGCGATCGCCACCACGCGCAGACCCACGGCGGCGCCGGCCTCCAGCGAGCCGCTGGTCACGCTGAGCGGCCCGGCGGCCAGCAGCACCGAGCCCGAGTCGACGCCCACGAGCGCCGTGAGCACCGCGGTGGGGACCGCTGCCAGCGCCAGCAGGGTGCTGCGCCGGAGCAGCGCGCCCGCACCGAGGCCCACCAGCGGCAGGGCGAGGAGCTCCAGCGCGACCGCGGTGCCGGCCGTCACCACGTCGACCGACAGCAGCAGGACGACGGCGAGCAGCGTGGCCACGGCCAGCTTCGCCACCGGGTTGGCGCGGCTCAGCGGTGTCGGCCGGACCGCTCCCGGGTCGAGCAGGCCCGTGCTCACGCAGCGCCCTCCGCGCAGCCGGGGGTGAGCGCCCCGCGCGGCTCGACGCGCACCGCACCCCCGCCGACCCACCACGTGGCGTCGGCCAGCGCGTGGCACAGCGCGTCGTCGTGGGTGGCGGCCAGCACGGCGGCCCCCTCGGCCCGCAGGGCGGCGAGCAGGGCCACCAGCTCGGCCCACGTGCGGGCGTCCTGGCCGAAGGTCGGCTCGTCCAGCACGAGCAGGCGGGGGCGGGTGGCCAGGGCGGTGGCGACGGACAGCCGCCGCTGCTCACCACCGGACAGCGTGAACGGGTTGGCGCGGGCGAGGCGGTCCAGGCGCAGCCGCTCCAGCAGCTCCTCGACGCGCTCGCCGACCTCGTGCTCGGGCAGCCCGAGGCGGCGCGGGCCGACCGCCAGCTCGTCGGCCACGGTCTGCGCGACGAACTGGTGGCGCGGGTCCTGGAAGACCGAGCCGACCCTGGAGACCAGCTCCCGCGGTGCCCAGCGGGCGGGGTCGTCCCGGTCCGCGGAACGGTGGCGGTCGCGCCAGCGCCGGCGCGGTGGCGCCGGCGGCGGGTCTCCGAGCAGCTCCGGCTCAGCGCGCACCCGGCCCGCCACCGGCAGCGCCAGACCGGCGACCGCCAGGGCCAGCGTGGACTTCCCGGCGCCGTTGACCCCGCGGACCGCGGTCACGGACCCGGCGCTGACCCCCGCGCTGACCCCGCTGAGCACCGGAGCGCCACCTCCGCGCCGTCCCACCGCGACGGTGTCCAGCGACAGCAGGGGAGGCGGTGGCGGTCCGGCGCCGGCCACCCGGCGAGCGGTGGCGGGCCGGGGGTGGCGGCCAGGCACCCAGACGCCCGCGGCGGCCAGCTCCGCCCCGCGCTGGGCCAGCACCCGCCCCACGGGGCCGTCGGCGAGCACCCCACCGCCGGGGGCGAGCACCACGACGCGGTCGACCAGGTCCACCCAGAGGTCCACGCGGTGCTCCACCAGCAGGCAGCCGGCGCCCGTGGCGCCGAGGCGGTCGCCGACGACGTCGCGCAGCCGGGCGGCTCCCTCGGGGTCGAGCATGGCGGTCGGCTCGTCGAGCAGGAGCAGCTGCGGCTCCAGGGCCAGCACGCCCGCGAGCGCGAGGCGCTGGCGCTGGCCGCCGGACAGGTGCGCCGTGGGGTGCTGGCGCGGCAGCGCCAGCCCCACGTCGGCGAGGGCGGCGTCGACGCGGGGCCAGATCCGCTCGGCGGGCACGCCGTGGTTCTCGAGGCCGAAGGCGACGTCGTCTCCGACGCGGGCGAGCACGGTCTGGGCCTGCGGGTCCTGCAGGAGCAGCCCGGTGCGGGCCCTCCCCTCGCCCGCGGCCACGGCCCGCAGCCGCGCCTCGGGGGCGGGCACGCCGTCGAGCAGCAGCTGCCCCTCCGCCTCGCCGGTGCCGTCCGGACCGCCGTCCAGCAGCCCGGCGACGCCCGCGAGCAGCGTGGACTTGCCCGCCCCCGAGGCGCCGAGCAGCAGGACGCGCTCGCCGGCCTCGACGTCGAGGTCGAGGCCGCTCACGGCGTGGGCGCGGCGGGCGTTCCACCGCCACCCCCACCCGCGGGCGCGCAGCAGCGGGCCGGACGTCACGGCGGGGTCAGACCCGCTCGGCGTTGCGGCCGGACGCCAGCGGAGCCAGCGCGCCGGTGCGGGCGAGCGCCCGGGTCAGCGCCCACCCGCCCAGCCCGGCGATGACGATCCCCGAGACGACGGCGAAGGCGACGTAGGCCACCTTCCAGCCGAGCACGAACTCCGGGTAGTACAGGACGGTGTCGAGGATCCCGACGACGACGCCCGCCCCGGCGCCGGCGCCGATCGCGGCGACCACGCCCCACTGGCGGTAGAGGAGCACCGCCAGCACCACCTCGGCGCCCAGGCCCTGCAGCAGGCCGTACCAGACGGTGGCGAAGCCCCACTGGTTGCCGATGAGCGCCGACACGACGGCCGCGACGAGCTCGACGAAGACCGCCGCGCCCGGCTTGCGGACGACCAGGCCGCCGACGACGCCGGCCGACAGCCACACGCCCACGAGCAGCGCTGACGCCGGCGGGAAGAACGCCAGGGCGTTGGAGACCGGCGTCCAGCCCAGGTTCCAGGCGGTGAAGACGAGGCCCATGGCCACGCCGAGGACGCTGGCCACGACGATGTCGACCACGCGCCACGAGCGCCGGGGCGCCGTGCGCCACCCGACGATCGCGAGGGCGCCGAGGACGAGCGCGAGGACGCCGACCAGCGGCTGCGGAGCGGCGTCACCGCCGGAGTCGTCGAGGAACGAGAACCAGGTCGGCCCCCACCACAACAGGGCCGCGACGGCCACGACGACGGTGGCCAGGACGAGCGTCGCGACGGTGCCGGCGCGCGATCCGGCGCGCGAGGACCCGCCGGTGGGTCCGTGGTGCTTCTCAGTGGTGCTCATCAGGTGCCTCCCAGCAGGGTCGCGAGGAGGGGTGCCGCACCGCCGCGCCCGGTGTCGGACGCCGCGGCGGCGGCAGAAAGCTCGACTCCCTACGCCGGTGCGAGCCGGATCAGGTTCGAGGGTCTGCGGTCTCCCGCACTCTCAGCGCCTCCCAGCAGGTCAGCGCTCCCCTGTCGATCGGCGCAACCTTACGCCCTCCGCTGGACGGCTCCCAGTGCGCTTGGGAGGCTGGCGCCGTGGGAAACCTCGTGTGGACCGTGCTGGGCACGGGCAGCGGTCTGGCGGCGCAGTCGGCCGCCCGCTCCGTCATCAAGAAGCTCTGGGTGCTCGCCACCGGCAAGCAGCCCCCGGCCAACCCGCTGAGCCCGCAGGTCGCGCTCGCCGAGGCCGTCGGCTGGGCGGTCGTCTCCGGTGCCCTCGTGGGCGTGGTGCGCATGCTGGCCACCCGCCAGGCGGCCAAGTTCTACGAGAAGAGCGCCGGGCACCTGCCCAAGAAGCTGCAGGACGTCAGCGGCTGACCGGCTGGTCTGGCGCGGCGTGGACGGGCTGCTGAGGTCGCTGAGGGAGCCCGGTGCCGGGCGTCCCTCGCTGCTGGCGCGCGTCGTCGCGGTCCTCGTGGTCCTCGGGATGCTGGGGGCCGCGGCCCCCGTGCTGGCGCTGCTGCTCGGCCCGGTGGTCCGCTGGCTCGGCGAGGTGCTCCTGTAGTCAGGCGAGCGGGAAGCCGTCCGCGTCGACCACGACTCCGCCGACCTCGTCGGCGAGCGCGTCCGTGAGCGCCGCGACCACCGCGCCGGCGCGGGCGCGGGCCCTGCGGACGTCGGGGGCCGGCACCTCGTGCTCGGCGGCGGCGGGGTCGTCGGGCCACCACACGGCGCTGTAGGTCACGGCCGTCGCCGCCCACGGCACCCCGTGGAGCACGGGCGGTGGCTCGGCGGCGCCCGCCACCTCGAGCTGCACCACACCTCCCTCGGGGAGGGGGACGACGAGGGCGTAGGCGTCCAGCACGTCCTCGCCCGCGGCGACGGCCGCGTCACGCGCGTCAGCGGCGCGGTGCAGTGCCTCGCGCGCCTCGGGCGGGGGCGCGTCGTCGTCGTGGGTGCTCTCCAGCGCCGCCACCGCCTCGGGCGCCAGCCCCTCCCAGGGGGTGCCCTCCACGGCCAGCTCCACGCCGGGCACCGCGTGCGCGGCGATGTCGAGGGCCTCCTCGGGGGCCACCCAGCTGGGGCTGAGCACGGTCCGGTCCACCCAGGAGAGCGGGTCGGGACGCAGCAGGGCCCACCCCCGGCCCGACGGCAGGGGGGCCACGCGGACGGCGCCCTCGAGGCGGCGCGCCAGCGCCAGCGCGAGGTCGAGGGCGCGGCGCTCGGCCATGACGGGCAGCCCGTCGGGGAAGGCGCGGTGCAGTCCCTCGCGGTCGGTGGTGCCGGGCATCGGGGGGTCGCCGCGCTCCACGGGGCACTCCAGCACCCACGCGCACCGCCAGGGGTCGGGCACGCCCGACCCGGCCGCCGCCGCGGCGTCCAGGAGCAGCGGGCCGCGCAGCGTGGTCCAGCGGCCCAGGCGCCAGGTGGCGCCACCGACGGCCACGAGGTCGGGGTGGCGGGCGCGGACGAGCCCCAGGACGACGGACTCGGGGAGCTCGTCGGGCAGGAGCAGCAGGTGGTGGCCCGCCAGCGCGCGCCCGGCGTCGCGCCCGAGCACCAGGGAGGCCACGGCGGGACCGGTGCTCAGTCGCCGTCGGCGGCGGGGGAGCCCGCGCTGACGTCCGTGCGCTGGAAGTTCAGGTAGGAGCGCGACGCCGTCGGTCCCCGCTGGCCCTGGTAGCGCGAGCCGTACCGCGTGCTCCCGTACGGGTGCTGCGCCGGGCTCGTCAGGCGGAAGAAGCACAGCTGGCCGATCTTCATGCCCGGCCACAGCTTGATGGGCAGCGTCGCGACGTTGCTGAGCTCGAGGGTGATGTGGCCGGAGAAGCCGGGGTCGACGAAGCCCGCGGTGGAGTGGGTCACCAGGCCGAGCCGGCCGTACGACGACTTGCCCTCGACGCGGCAGGCCAGGTCGTGGGGGACGGTGACGGCCTCGTACGTGGAGGCGAGCACGAACTCGCCGGGGTGCAGCACGAAGGCCTCGCCCTGCTCCACCTCGACCAGCCGGGTCAGCTCGGGCTGCTCCTCGGCCGGGTCGATGACCGCGTACTTGTGGTTGTCGAAGAGCCGGAAGTAGCGGTCGAGGCGCACGTCGATGCTCGAGGGCTGGACCATCGCGGCGTCCCAGGGCTCGAGCACGACCCGCCCGGCGTCGACCTCGGCGTGGAGGTCGCGGTCGGAGAGCAGCACGGGGCCAAGGTAGTGGGCGCGCCGCGGGCCCCCGTCGGGCTCCAGTCGGGGACCCGAGGCGCCGATGACACAGGCAGTTCTCCCCGGATCCACCGGGGGAGGTGGTCCGGGAGCCGCGGGACCGCCATCATCAGCAGCGACAAGTGCTGTGTCGATGGTGACCGCTCGCTGCGAGGTCCGCGCCCCCCGGGCGCGGGGGACGGACGGGACGACGGGATGGGCGGCATGGACGTCGGCGAGGACACCCTCCAGAAGGCGCTGCGGATCAACCTGGACCCGCGCTGGTACGGCACCATCGCCGAGATCGGCGCCGGCCAGGAGGTCGCGCGGTGGTTCTTCCGCGCGGGCGGCGCCGCGGGCACGATCGCCAAGACCATGTCCGCGTACGACATGGCCGTCTCCGACGCCGTGTACGGGCGCTCGGACCGCTACGTCTCCCTCGGCCGCCTGCAGGCGATGCTGGAGCACGAGTACACGCTCAACGTGGAGCGCCTCTCCGAGGCCCGCGGGGACGACACCTGCTTCTTCGCCTTCGCCGACACCGTGGTGGCGCGCAGCTACCGCGGCGGCAACGAGTGCCACGGCTGGATGGGCGTGCGCTTCCAGGCGCACCCCGAGGACGAGCCCAACGAGATCGTCGTCCACGTCCGGATGCTCGACGACGACGCCGCCCAGCAGCAGGAGGCGCTCGGCATCGTCGGCGTGAACCTCCTGCACGCCGCGTTCTTCGAGCGCGCCGAGCCCGACGAGATCGTGGCGAGCCTCCTCGACCGCCTCAACACGGGGCGCATCGAGGTCGACATGATCAAGTTCTCGGGCATCGAGTTCCGCAGCGTCGACAACCGCCTCATGGCGCTCCAGCTGGTGAACCTCGGCCTGAGCGGCGTGGCCATGTTCGGCGCCGACCGCGAGGTGCTCCAGCCCTCCGAGGCGCTGCGCAAGCGCCCCGTGCTGGTGGAGCGCGGCAGCTTCCGCCCGCCGACGCACGTCAACATCGACATGCTCGAGTGCGCCAAGCGCGAGTTCGCCAAGGACCCGGCCGTGGCCGGCAAGGAGGTCCTGGCGCTCACCGAGCTCACCATGAGCAACCTGCTCGCGGGCGGCTCCAAGGTGGACCGGCGCGACTTCCTCGCCCGCGCCGACCTGCTCTCGGCCACCGGCAGCACGGTGCTCATCTCCAACTTCGCCGACTACCACCGCCTCGCCGCCTACCTGCAGGCGCGCACGTCCGAGCGGATCGGCATGGTCATGGGCCTGCCGAGCCTCGAGGCGCTGTTCGACGAGAAGACCCACGCGCACCTGCAGGGCGGCCTGCTGGAGAGCTGGGGGCGGCTGCTGAAGAACGAGCTGAAGCTCTTCGTCTACCCCAAGCGCGACCTCGCGTCCGGTGACGTCGTCACCGTCGAGGACGTCCAGGTGGGCGAGCAGCTGCAGCCGCTCTTCGACTACCTCTCCGGCCGGGGCAGCTTCGTGCACCTGTCGGAGTTCAACCCGGACTACCTCTCGATCCTGTCCCGCGACGTGCTGAAGCGGATCGCCGCGCACGACGAGACCTGGCAGGACATGGTCCCGACCGAGGTGGCCGAGCTCATCTGCAAGCGCTCGTTCTTCGGCTACAAGCGGGACGGCGTCTGACGCCCCGTCCGGCCCTTGCTACCCTGGTGGCGGTCGTTCCCCGGAGCGCCACGCGGACGTAGTTCAATGGTAGAACTTCAGCTTCCCAAGCTGATAGCGCGGGTTCGATTCCCGTCGTCCGCTCGTCAGCACCGCGAAGGCCCCCGCCCAGCAGGGCGGGGGCCTTCGTCGTCGTCCTCAGCGGCCGGGCGGGCTCACACGTCGAAGTCGCCGCCACCGAAGTCGCCGCCACCGTCGAACCCGCCACCGTCGTACCCGGCGTCGTAGCCGCCGCCGTCGTCGTACCCGGGGTCTGCGCCGTCGGCGGCCATGTCGGCCTGGGCGCCGTCCTCGAAGCCCTCGGCGTACTCGCTGCCGTCGAAGCCGTCGAACATCGCGTCGGCGATGGCGGTGCCGATGAAGGCGCCGGCGACGCTGGCCAGGAGGCTGCCGCCGATGACGGCACCCATGCCGAGGCCGCGGCCACCGCCCATCCCGCCCGCGCCACCGCCGGAGAAGCTGCGCTCCAGCGTGCCGGGCTGGCGCATCTCGGCACGCGTGGCCATGCGGGCGAGGTCGCGCGGGTCGTCGGTGCGGGCGCGCTCGTTCGCGGGCACCTGGCTGCCGAGCTCGGCCAGCACCTGCTGGCGCTGCTGCGGCGTCAGCTTGGCGAACGCCTCGGCGTGCGCCTGCTCGATCTGCTCCGGCGGGGCGGTCCGCAGCAGGTAGCGGTAGCGCTCCACGGCGCGCTCGTCCTCGGACTGCGGCGAGCGCTGCGAGCTGACGGGCCGGACGCCGCCCGGGGGGTCGGTGCGGTAGCCGGTCTGCTGGCCGTAGCCCGGCGCCGGCGGGTAGCTCGCCGCCTGGCGCTGGCGGGAGCGGTCCTCGCGGCCGAGCAGTCGGTCCAGGAAGCCCATCGTGGTCACTCTCCTCGCGGGTGGGTGGACGCACCGACCACGCTACGTGCGGGGCCTGCGCGCCGCCCGCCCGCGAGCCGCAGGCGACCCTCAGGCGCCCGGCGGCACGCCGTCGTGGCGCTCGACGTACGTGGTGCTGCTGGACACCGCACGGCGGCGGCTCAGCGCGAGCACCAGGACCAGCGAGAGCGCGCCCGCGCCCATGCAGATCCACCCGATGGCGGTGAGGTCCACCGCGGTGAGGCCGTCACGCACGCCGAAGGCGAGGATCGCACCGACGACCAGCAGGAAGATGCCCGTTCCGAGTCCCATGACGACGATGGTCAGGACGGCGGCCCGCGCCGCGATCCCAGGTGACCCCCGTCACCCGAACAGCCGCCGACGACGACCCCCTCAGCGGGCGGGGTCGTCGGGGCCGCCGGGACGCGCCCGGTCGCGGCTGGGCTGCACGCGCTTGGGCTCGCCGTCCTGCTTGGGGTGGTTGGGCGGGAACGGCATCTCGCCCTCGCCGGCGGCGGCGTCGCGCTCGGCCATCTCCAGCAGCGGGGTGAGGTCGTGGTGGACGTCGTCCAGGCCGCGCATCGGGTCTGCGCGGCGGGCCAGCAGCGCGGGCACCGTGGCCATGGTGAGGTCGTCCGGCTCGACGTCGGCCAGCTCGGCCCAGGTCACCGGGGTCGAGACGGTGGCGCGGGGCGTGCGGCGCACCGAGTACGCCGAGGCGATGGTGTGGTCGCGGGCGTTCTGGTTGTAGTCCACGAAGATCGCCTGCGTCCGCTGCTCCTTCCACCACGCGGTGGTGACGCGGCCGTCAGCCCGCCGCTCCACCTCGCGGGCGAACGCGATGGCCGCCGTCCTGACCTGCTTGATCTCCCAGCGCGGCTCGATGCGGACGTAGACGTGCACGCCGCGGCCGCCGGAGGTCTTGGGGAACCCGGCGTACCCCAGCTCGTCGAGGAGCGGCAGGACGACGTCGAGGGCGACGGCGCGGGCCTCGGCGAAGCCGGTGCCGGGCTGGGGGTCGAGGTCGATGCGGAGCTCGTCGGGGTGCTCCACGGCGTCGGGGTCCGTGTCGGACGCGCGGGTGGGCCACGGGTGGAACGTCACGGTGGACATCTGCGCCGCCCACACCAGGGGGGCAGCGGCGTCGACGCGCATCGCGTCGGCGTGGCGCCCGGAGGGGAAGGTCACCCGGGTCGTCCGGACGTACGGGGGGGCGTGCGGCGGGACGCGCTTCTGGTAGACCTCCTCGCCGTCCACGCCGTCGGGGAAGCGCTGCACGTAGGTGGGCCTGTCGAGCAGGGCGCGCACGAGCGGGCCGAGCTCGCCGTCCTCGCCGCGCTGGGCGACGGAGCGGTAGTACTCCACGAGGTGCCTCTTCGTGCCGCCCTCGGCGCCGAGCGCCGGGAAGACGACCTTGTCGGGGCTGGTGAAGCGGACGGCGACGCCGTCGACGTCGAGCTCCTCCGCCGGTGCCTTCGGTGCCACGGACAGCACTCTGGCGCCTCCACCCCGCACTCGCGCACCCCAGTGCTCCATCCGACCCCCTCCGGACCGCACTCGCGCACCCGAGTGCGCGGAGGGTGGCCGGGCCGGGGTGAGGGGGTCAGGGCAGGCCGAGCAGGCGCAGCAGCGCCGTCGTGGCGGCTGCGGCGAGCACCACCACGAGGAAGGGCGCCCTCCGCCACACGAGCACCCCGGCGACGACGACGCCGAGCGGGCGCGCCCAGCCCGTCGGCGAGCGCCCGTCGAACAGCGCCTGCGTGACCACGAGACCCGCCAGCACGGCGACGGCGAGCCCCGCCAGCAGCGCGTCGGTGCTCTCGGCGCGCGCCCCTCCGCCGACGCGCGCCGCGAGCCAGGGCCCCAGGAGGCGCAGGGCGAGCGTGGCGACGGCGAGCACGCCCAGGCCGGCCCAGTGCTCGGCCCCCCAGCTCACCGCGCACCCCCGCCCGGCGCGCCGTGGCCACCGCGGCGGGAGCGGCCGGCGAGCACGCCCAGCACGGCGGCGACCGCGGGCAGCCCGGCGGGCAGCACCGGGACGGCCGCGACGGCGACGACGGCGCCGGCGAGCGCGGTGCGCCGGTCGGCGGAGGTGCGCAGCGCGGGCACCAGCAGCGCCAGGAGCACGGCCGGGAAGGCGGCGTCCAGGCCCAGGGTGGCGGGGTCGACGGCGGCCAGCACCGTGCCCCCCAGCACGGCCCCCACGAGGACGCCGGCGTTCCACAGGGCGAAGAGCAGCACGCCGGTCAGCCAGAAGGCCGCGCGCCGCTCGTCCGGGTCTCGGCGCGGGAGGGTGAAGGCGGCGGACTCGTCGGTGAGCAGGTGCGCGGCCACGAGCCGGCGCCACCCGGTGCGGGGGACGACGTCGGCCACGCCCATGCCCAGCGGCACCATCCTCGCGTTGAGCACCGTGCCGGTGAGGGCCGCCACCAGCGGTGACGAGCCGCCGGTGACGAGCGCGACGAAGACGAACTGGCTGGCGCCGGCGAAGACGACGACGGACAGGAGCACCGGCACCCACAGCGGGGTGCCCGAGGCGACGGCGACCGCGCCGAAGGACAGGCCCACGACGCCGTCCGCGGCGCAGACGAGCAGGACGTCGCGCAGCAGCGTCCTGTCGACGCCGCGCACGCGATCGGCGATCCGGTCTGCGAGACCAGGTGTTCGGTGTGGCGAACTCACTCTGCGAGGATGGGCGCATGGGACGACGTTCGTCAAGGCGAACCGCATGACCGACGAACCGAACAAGCCGGTGGTGGCCGGCGGTGCGCCGATCGCCGCCATCGCCGCCGCCCTGCGCCAGCACCGCCAGCGCTCCGGACTGACCATGGGCGACCTCGCCACCCGCGCCGGCGTGGCCAAGTCGACGCTGTCGCAGCTGGAGTCGGGCTCGGCCAACCCCAGCGTGGAGACCCTGTGGTCGCTGGCCACCGCGCTCGGCGTGCCGTTCTCCGCCCTCGTGGACCCGCCCGCCCCGGCCGTGCGGGTGCTGCGCGCCGGCGAGGGACCCACGCTGGCCGCCGAGAGCGCCCACTTCCGCGCCACGCTGCTGGCGGCGAGCACGCCCGGCGTGAGCTTCGACGTGTACCGCATCACCGCCGAGCCGGGCGCCCCGCGCAACTCCGAGCCGCACGCCACCGGCACCGTCGAGCACCTCGTCATCGCCACCGGCCGGGCCCTGGCGGGCATCCTCGAGGACCCGGTGGAGCTGGCCCCCGGCGACTACGTCGCCTACCCGGCCGACCTGCCTCACACGTTCCGCCCGCTGGAGCCGGGCACCACCGCGGTGATGGTCAGCCAGTACCGCTGAGGTGGTGAGGCCCCGCCGGAGCGGGGCCGGAGGGGGGCTACAGGACGCCGGCGGCCTGCGCGGCGAACCGCAGCCCGACCACCACGACGACCGCTCCTGCCGCCCGCTCCACCCAGCACCGCGCGCGCTCCACCAGCCGCGCCCGGACGGCGCGCAGCACCCCGACGAAGCCGGCGGTCCACAGCACCGACGCCGCACACAGCCCGAGCACGAGCACCGGCAGGTCAGCCAGCCGCGCCGACGCCACGAGGCCTCCGAACAGCAGCGAGGAGTCGAGCAGCGCGGACGGGTTCAGCCAGGTCACCGCAAGCGCCCCGAGCACCAGGCGCCGGCGGCTCCACCCGCCGACGGCAGCACCGGGGACGGCGCCGGTCGCGGCCGTCGTCGTCCCGAGAGCCAGCAGGTGGCGGGGAGCGCGGCGGGGGCGGGTGCGCCACAGGATCTGCCCGCCCATGACCAGCAGGACCGCCGCGCCGACGACGAGGGCGGGCACCCGCAGGTGGGGGGCCTCGGACAGCAGCCGCCCGGCCAGGCCCGCGCCCACCAGGGAGACCGAGACGTCGAGCCCGACCACCAGGGCCGCGGCGCCCCACGCCCTGGCGGTCGGGAGCTGGAGGCCCACCTGCAGCAGGTAGGCGTTCTGCGGGCCGAGAGGGGCAGCGGAGGCCAGGCCGACGAGCAGGCCGAGCACGAGCGGGTCCACGGTGGGTCTCCAGGGGAAGCAGGGAGGTGCTCGGACAGCGCTGATCGTGGTGGTCCGGGTGGTGTCGCCACAGCGGGGCCAGCACCTGCGTGGGGGGACGCCGTCCCCCGTCGGAGGCGTCCGGTCAGGCCCGGCGGCGGGGACGCAGGAGCATGAGGACGACGGCGACGACCGTCACCAGCACGGTCACCGCCGCCCACACGAGCAGCACCGCCGGGACCCCGCCCACGAAGAAGGCGGGGACCGCGGTGAGCGCTGAGAGGATCCGCGCCACCGCTGCGAGCCGCACCGCGGGGGCGCGCCACCTGCCCGCCCACGCGAGGGCGACGCCGGCCAGCGTGACGACACCCATGGCGAACGCGAACCACAGCACCTCCGTCGGCGGGCCGTTCTGGGCGCTCGTCCCGGTGGGCTGGTCGACGACGAGGACCCCGCTCAGGTCGGCCAGCGCCAGGAGGGACGCCAGCACCAGGCCCACGTGGTTGAGAGGACCGAGTGGACGGGAGCGGCGGGTCGCGGCGCCGGAGGTGGTGGCGGACCCGGTGGCGGGGTGGGTGGTCATGGCTGCTCCTCGGGAGTCGGGCGCCGGACGGCGGGGCAGGACGAGGCTGGCCGCCAGGGGCGTCCCCGTTGAGGGGGCAGGCCCCCACCCGACCGGGAGGTCCCCCGGGCGGCGGGGACGCAGACCCTGGTCCGGGACCCGCCGCGGGGCCATGCTCGGCGGCGTGCGGGAGGACGACGCCGGACCGGTGACAGCCGTGGACACCGCCGCCCCGGTGCGGGTGCTGCTGGTGGACGACCACCCGGTGGTCCGCCGCGGGCTGCGCGCGCTGCTGTCCTCGCTGCCCGGCATCGAGGTGGCCGGGGAGGCCGCGAGCGGTGAGGACGCCGTGCGCGAGGCGCAGCTGCTGGCGGCCGACGTGGTGGTGATGGACGTGCAGCTGCCGGGAATGGACGGTGTGTCCGCCACCGCCCGGCTCACCGCCGCCGTGCCAGGAGCCGCGGTCCTCGTGCTGACGATGTTCGAGGACGACGACACCGTGGTCGCCGCGCTGCGCGCCGGCGCCCGCGGCTACCTCCTCAAGGGCGCCGACGCCGACGAGATCGCCCGCGCCCTGCACGCGGTCCACGCGGGCCAGGTGGTGCTGGCCCCCGACGTCGCCGCGCGCCTGGTCGTGCGCCTGTCGGGGGCGCCCTCCCAGGCGCCGGTGCGCCCGTTCCCCGAGCTGACCGACCGGGAGCTGCAGGTGCTCGACGCCATCGCCGCGGGACACAGCAACACGGCCATCGCCAGCGGGCTGGGCCTGGCGCCCAAGACGGTCGGCAACCACATCTCCTCGGTCTTCGCCAAGCTGAGGGTGGCGAGCCGCGCCGAGGCGATCGTGCTGGCCCGCGAGCACGGCCTGGGCGCCCGGCCCGCTGCCGGCTGACGCCTGCGGCCCGCCCGTGAGCGCCGTCGTCGACCACCTGCCCGTGCTGGGCAGCGCGACGGTGTGCGCCGCGAGCGCCGCGGTGCTGCTCATCGGGCCCGGAGGAGCCCACGACGCACCGACGGCTGACCGCCGTCGCGTCGCCGTGGCGCTGCTGGTCGCCGCGGGCCTGCTGCTGGTGGCCGGTGCCTCCGCACCGCTGGCGGCCGCCGGCGCCGCCGCCGGCCTGTCCACGGCCGCGGTCGTGGTGGCGTGCAGCGTGGCCCTGCCGGCGGTCGTCGCGGCGGTCCCGCTGCACACGGACGCGGTGGCGGACCGGCGCCGCGACGCCGCCGTCGACAGGGCCCTGGTCGCCGCGGTGCTCGGGTCCGGAGCGGTCACCGCCACCGGTGTGCTCACCGGCACCGTCCTCGACGTGCTCGGTGGCGGCGCCCTGGTCGTCGCGCTCGCGTCGCTGCTGTGGTGGCGCACCGAGCGCAGCCGGGAGGTCGAGCGCACGCGCTGGCTGTGGCTGGTCGCCGGGGTCGTCGCCCCGGTGCTCGTGGCCGGGCAGGCGCTGTTCGCCGTCGACGGCCCGCCCGACGCCCCCCTCGGGGTCTCCGCGGACGGCCGCTGGTCGGCGGTGGCCGCGCTGGCGGTCCTGCTGGGGGGCGCCGCGGCCCTGGCGGCCCTCGTCGTCGGCCTGCGCGCGCCCCTCGTGGTGGACGTGCGGCGCCTCGTCGCCCAGCTGGCCGGGTACGCGGTCAGCGTGGAGGTGGCGCTGGCGCTGTTCACCCTCGGCCAGGTGCTCGTGCAGGCGTCGACGGGCTCACCGCCGGGCAAGGCCGGGAACGCCCTGCTCGCCGTGGGGGTCGCAGCGACCTTCCACCCGGTGGCGCTGCTGGTGCGGTGGCTGTTCGACGAGCTGCTCTTCGGCGGCCGGCGCGACCCGGTGGCGGTGATGAGCAACCTCGGCGTCCAGCTGCGCTCCCAGAGCGACCCGTCGGCGTGGGTGGCCTCGCTGCGCGCCGACCTGGGCGCCGCGAGGGTCGAGCTCTGGGGCGACGTCGACCTGCTGGCCGCGGCCGTCCGCGACGACGGTGACAGCGCGGACGGTGGCGGGGAGCGCGGGCGGGGGACGCCGGTGCGGGTGCCCCTGGCCGTGGGCGAGCAGGCGGTGGGCGAGCTCGCCGTCGTCGTCGACCTGCCCGACGAGCAGGCGGCCGGGCAGCTGCGGCGGCTGCTCGACCTGCTGGCGCCCCCGCTGGCCCGCGCGATGCACGGCCTCGCCCTCACCCAGCAGCTGGCCGTGGAGCGGTCGCGAGCGCTCGCGGCGCTGGAGGAGGAGCGGCGGCGGCTGCGGCGCGACCTGCACGACGGGCTCGGCCCGGTGCTCACCGGCATCGCCTACAGCGCCGACGCCGCCCGCAACTTCGTCCGCACGGACCCCGAACAGGCCGACGGGCTGCTCGCCGAGCTCCGCGAGGACGTCTCCGGCTCCATCGCGGAGGTCCGCCGCCTCGTGGTGGGCCTGCGCCCGCCGGCGCTGGACGAGCGGGGTCTGGCCGGCGCGGTGCGCCAGCAGGTGGCGCGGCTGGGCGCGGCGCACGCGTCCTCGCTGGTGGTGGAGGTGGTCGACGAGGAGCGGCCGCCGTCGCTGCCCGCAGCCGTGGAGGTGGCCGCCTACCGCGTGGCCGTGGAGGCGGTCATCAACGCCGCCCGCCACGCGCGCGAGCACCCCGACCGCGCGGGCGAGGGGCTGCGGGTCCGAGTGGTCTTCGCCGTGGTGGACGGCGCCCTGGTCGTCACCGCCGACGACGACGGCGCACCGACGCCCGCGTGGCTGGCGGGCGTCGGCACCGCGTCGATGCGGGAGCGCTGCGAGCAGCTCCACGGCTCGCTGGAGGCAGGGCCGACGCCCGCCGGCGGGCGTGTCAGGGCGGTGCTGCCGCTCACACCGGCGACGCCGTGAGCTCCCGAGCCGCGCGGCGGGCGGGGAGCACCAGGATGACGCCGACCAGCGTCACCACCACGCCCACCGCGATCGCCGCCTTGTAGCCGGTGGGGATGTCGGCGAAGAACGCGGGGACGGCGGACAGCGCGTTGAGGAGCTGGCTGACCACGATGAGCGTGACGCCGAGGCCGACCCGGCCGCTGCGCCAGCGCCAGACGAGCACCACACCGACCAGCGTGACGATGCCGAGGATCCCCGTGACCACGTTGATGACCACCGGCGCGGGCCCGGTGGTCGGTGACACGAGCGTGGGCAGACCGGCCAGGCCCGAGAGGGCGTTGAGCACCAGGCCGGTGACGAGGGCTGCGGAGCGCTTCACGGGGGACCTCCGGACGACGGCGGGACGAGCGGGGCGACGGCGGGACGGCGACACGGTGGCGCGTCCCGGCGCGGCGCGTCTGCCGTGGCAGCACCCGGTCCAGACCCGGGTGCTGGCCCCCTGTCCGCGGGCGCGCCGCGGGCCTACGGTGCGGCGCGTGGCCGCTGAGGAGCTCCACCTGGCGGCCCGGCCGGCAGCGCTCGGCCCGGGCCTGGCCGGGGCCGTGGCCTGCGGTGCCGCCGCGCTGGCCTGCGTGGTCGCCACCGCGCGGCTGGCGCTGCTCGCCCCCGCCCTCGTCCCCGTCCTCTACCTGGCGCTCATGGACCTCGTGGGCCTGGTCGCCCTCGTCGTCGCCCTGCTCGTGGGGGTGCGGCGCCCGGGCAGCCCGGTGGCCGCGCTGCTCGGTCTGCAGGGCCTGGTGCCGTGCCTCGTCGGCGTGAGCGACGCCTGGACGGCGCTGGTGACCGCCCCCTCGCCCGTGCTGGCTGCGACGCCGTGGGGCGCCGCGCTGGCCGAGGCCTCCTGGATGGCCTGGTACGTGCCCCCGGCGCTGCTGCTGCTCCTGTTCCCCACCGCCCGCCTGCCGGGCCCCCGGTGGCGGCTGGTCGCGGCGGGCGTGGTGGGCGTGCCCCTGGCCCACCTCGGGGCCCTGCTCCTCGTCCCGGCGGCGACCACCCACTTCCCGGGGGTCCCAGCGCCGCTCCCGGCGGGTGCCGGGGTCAGCGCGGTGGCGGCGGCGGTGTGGACGGCGGCGCCGTTCGCCCTGCTCGGCCTGCTCGTCGCCTCCCTCGTGGCCGCGGTGCGCCGCTACCGGCGCAGCACGGGCGTGGAGCGGGCCCAGCTGACGTGGTTCCTGCTCGGTGCGACCTTCGTGCCGCTGACGCTGCTGGTGTGCTGGCTGTCCTACCTCGTCCTCGACGGCCCGGACCTCGCGGTGCTCGGGCTGGTGGCCGTCGGCCTGGCGATCCCGGCGGCCACGGGCGTCGCCGTCCTGCGGCACGACCTCTACGACGTCGACAGGGCGCTCGCCGCCACCACCACCTGCGCGCTGCTGTCCACGGTCCTGCTGGGCGTCTACACGCTGGCGGCCTTCCTGGGCGGCCTGTGGCTGGGCCGCGAGTCCCCCGTGCTGGCAGCCGCCACCACGGCCGTGTGCGCCGCGGCCCTGGCCCCCGTGCGCGCCCGGCTGCGGCGGGTCGTGGACCGCCGGGTCGACCCGGCGCGCCAGCGCGTGCTCGGTGCGGTCGCGTCGCTGGAGGCGCGGGCCCACGCGGGTCTGGTGCGCCCGGAGCGGCTGCAGGCGGTGCTCAGCGAGGCGTTCGGGGCGCCCGTCCGCGTGGGGTACCGGCTGCCGGGCGCGGCGTCCGACGACCACGTCGACGCCGACGGCGCGGCGCTGCCGCCGGTCGCGGCCGGAGAGCAGGTGGTGCCCGTGGAGGTGGCGGGCGAGGAGGTCGGCGTGCTGGTCGCGCCACCGGGCGCGCCGCGGACCCTGCTGCGCGAGGCGGCGACAGCTGCCGCCCTGGTCGTGGAGGTGGTGCGGCTGCGGGTCGGGCTGACCGCCGCGCTGCGCGACGTCGCCGAGAGCCGCGGGCGGCTGCTCGAGGCGTCCCTGGAGGAGCGCCGCCGCCTCGAGCAGGACCTCCACGACGGCGCCCAGCAGCGCCTGGTGAGCCTCGGCGTGGCGCTCCGCCTGGCGCAGCGGCGGCTCGCGAGCGGGGCGCTCGACGTGCTCGGCCCCGGAGCAGCACCGGGCGGCCCGCTCGACGGGGTGCTCGACGGGGCGGTCCAGCAGCTGTCGACGGCGGTGGCCGAGCTGCGGCAGATCGCGCACGGCCTGCGCCCGGCGAGCCTCGGCGACGGGCTGGGGGCCGCCCTGGGCTCCATGCTCGAGCGGGTGCCGGTGCCCGTCGACCTGCGGATGGACCTCGAGGACGACGACGGGTCGGACGCCGGGCGGCGCGCGGTGCCGGAGGCGGTCGCCACCACCGCGTACTACGTGGCGAGCGAGGCCGTGGCGAACGCCGTGAAGCACTCCGGCGCCGAGCGGATCGCGCTGAGCGCCGCCCGCCACGACGACGCCCTCGTGGTCAGCGTCCGCGACGACGGGTGCGGCGGAGCGTCCCTCGCGGCGGGGTCCGGGCTGGCCGGCCTGGCGGACCGGGTGGCCGCCGCCGGTGGTGACCTGCGGCTGGTGAGCCCGCGGGGCGCGGGCACGCTGCTGGAGGTGCGACTGCCGTGCGGATCGTGATCGGGGAGGACTCCCCGCTGTTCCGCGAGGGGCTGGCGGCGCTGCTGGAGGACGCCGGCCACGAGGTGCTCGCCAGGGCCCCGGACGCGCCCGCGCTGCTGGCGGCCGTGGCCGCGCACGAGCCCGACCTCGCCGTCATCGACGTGCGGATGCCGCCGGACCTCACCGACGACGGCGCCCGCGCCGCCCGCGAGCTGCGCCGGCGCCACCCCGGGCTGGGCATCGTGCTGCTCTCGCAGCACGTGGAGGTGCGGCACTCGGTGGAGCTGGTGAGCTCCGGCCGGTTCGGCTACCTCCTGAAGGACCGCGCGCTCGACGTCGACGACTTCCTCGACGCGCTGCGGCGCGTCGCCGCGGGCGGCTCGGCCCTCGACCCGGAGGTGGTGGGCCGCCTGCTCGGCGGCCGCGGCGGAGGGGGATCGGGGGCGCGCAGCGGGCTGGAGGCGCTGACGCCGCGCGAGCGCGACGTGCTGGCCCTGATGGCCGAGGGCCGCACCAACGCCGGCATCGCCCGGCGCCTGTGGCTCACCGAGCGGACGGTGGAGGGGCACGTCGCGTCGATCTTCGCCCGGCTCGGGCTGACGTCCACCGACGACGACCACCGCCGCGTGCTGGCCGTGCTGGCGCACCTCGGCCACGCCGCCCCCTGGCGCTGACCGCCCCGACCCCTCATGCCGCACTCGGGTACCCGAGTGCGGCACCACCCACCCCCGAAGCCGCACTCGGGTGCGCGAGTGCGGGACGGGAGGTGTCAGGCGCCGCGCAGGTCGAGGGCCAGCTCGGACGGGCCCTCCTCGTCGAGCACCACGGGGATGCCCCAGTCCTGCTGGTACAGGTGGCAGGCGGCGAACTCGGGCACCTCACCGGTGACCGGGTCCCCGTCGCAGGCGGCGGCCTGCACCGACACGTGCAGCACACCGGTGGCGCCCGGCTCCAGCGCCGAGGGGTCGATGACGAGGTCCCGCGCCAGCCCCTCGGCGTCGCCGGCACCCGCGCTGAGCAGGCCCTCCGGCGAGGAGGAGACCACCAGGCGCGTCGGGTCTCCCCAGCGGTGGTCGAGCTTCTGCCCGGTCGGCGGCGTGAAGGCCACGCGCAGCGCCACCGGTCCCGGTGCCAGCGGCGTGGGCGGGCGCTTGACGCGCTGGGCCTCCCCGGCCAGCCTCGACGCCGCCGCGGGCACCTGCAGCCGGGTCAGGCGCGACGCGGCGCTCTCGACGACGACGAAGGTCGCCGCTCGCCCGTCGTCGTCGAGCTCCACGGCCACGGCGGTCGGCTCGGCCAGACCGCTGGCGAGCGTGGTCACCTCGCCCGCGTCACCGCCGAGCGGGTCGTAGCGGCGCAGCGCGCCGTTGTAGGTGTCCGCCACCACCACCGACCCGTCGGGCAGCAGCGCCATCCCGAGGGGGTGCTGCAGCAGCGCCTGCGCTGCCTCGCCGTCGCGCAGGCCGAACTCGAACAGGCCGGTGCCCACCACGGACCCCACCTCGTAGCCGGCGCCGGCCACCGGGAGCACGTTGGCCATCCGGTCGTCCTCCACGGCCTTCACCTCGCGGTCGGCGGGGCCGTCGCCGGAGCGCTCCACCCAGCGCAGCGCTGACGTCTCGGCGTCCAGCACCCACAACCGGCCGCCGTCCGCGGAGACCTCCAGCGCACCGGTCTGGGCGAACCACGCCTGCTCGGCGGCGCCGTCGCGCAGGCCCTCGGCGGTGGTGCCGGCGAGCACGCGGACCACGCCGCCGGTGGCGTCGACAGCCCCTGCCGGGCCGGCCGGGGCCGGGTCGAGCGCCCACAACTGGTGGACACCGGCCATGGCGATGACCAGCTGCCCGTCGAACCAGGCGGTGTCGAGCGGCGTGGACAGGTCCTGCTCGAGGGCCGGGCCACCGCCCTCCCGGCGGCGCAGCTGCGCCCCGGTCCCGGCGAGCGTCACCAGCGACAGGTCGGCCAGCCGCAGGCCGCGGACGGCGTGGTTGGTGGAGTCGGCCACGGCCACGTCCCACCCCACGCGCGCGGCCACGTCCGGCGGCAGGAGCGTCAGGCCGACCGGCTCGGACAGGCGCGCCTGCTCCGGACCACCGTCCACGAGGCCGCGCTCGCCGGTGCCGATCCGGGCGCGCTCGGTGGCGAGGTCCTCGTCGAGGACGACGAGCTGGTGGTGCGCGGTGTCGGAGAGCAGGTAGCCGCCTCCAGCACTCGCCGGCAGGGGCAGCAGCGCGGTGGGCAGCGCGAAGGCGCTGTCCGGCGCGGGCGGGGGCACGTAGGGGTCGTCGCCGCGGCGCAGGGTGCCCTTGGCCTCGTGCTCGGCCACCAGCTCGCGCAGCAGCACGCCGAGCCCGTGCGCGTGGCCCTCGCCGCTCATCGACGCGACGACGTAGCCCTCCGGGTCCACCACGGTCAGCGTCGGCCAGGCGCGCGCCGCGTAGGCCTGCCAGGTGGTGAGCTGCGGGTCGTCGAGCACCGGGTGGCGCACGTCCCAGCGCAGGACGGCGGCGTCGACGGCCTCGACGGTGCCCTCGTGGGCGAACTTCGGGGAGTGCACCCCGACGACGACGAGGACGTCGGAGAACTCGTGCTCCAGCTCGCGCAGCTCGTCCAGCACGTGCTGGCAGTTGACGCAGCAGCTGGTCCAGAAGTCGAGCAGCACGATGCGGCCGCGCAGGTCGGCCAGGGACAGCTCGGCACCGCCGGTGCCGACCCAGCGGCGGCCCACCAGCTCGGGGGCGCGCACGCGGGTGCGCTTCAGCGAGGTGGAGGTGGAGGTGGCCGACTGTCCACGATCACGGACGGGAGAGGTCATCGAGGGGCTCCAGCGGGTGGGTCAGGCGAGGGCGGTGTCGTCGTCGCGGTGCACGGCACCGAGCTGGTCGAGAGCGGCGTCGAGCACCTCCGCCACGGCGACCGAGTCGGTCATGGGCATGACCGGGCTCTCCACGAGCCCGGCGGCCAGGCACTCGTGGACGTGCTCGACCATGTGCACGTAACCCCGTCCCGTCACGGGACGTTCCACCACCTCGGAGGGCTCGTCGTCGCGGCCGGCGCCGTCGGCCCACACCTGCAGGCGGGCGGGCTTGTGCAGCGGACCGGCGACCTCGATGCGGCCCTTCGTGCCCGTGATGGTCCCGGCGCCCCCGGCGTGGGCGAGCAGCGTGGAGCCCAGCCGGGCGGTGCGGCCGCCGCCCCAGTCGAGCAGCAGCGAGGCCTCGGCGTCGACGCCGTTCTCGGCGAGCACCCCGACGGCGTGCACGGCCCGCGGGGAGCCGCCGAAGACGCCCTGCGCGAAGGACACGGGGTACACGCCGGTGTCGAGGAGCGTGCCGCCGCCCTGCGCCGGGTCCCACAGGCGGTGGGCCGGGTCGTACGGCAGCGCGAAGCCGAGGTCACCGGCCACCGAGCGGACCTCGCCGATGGCGCCGGAGGCCAGCAGCTCGCGCAGGCGGACGAGGTTGGGCTGGAACCGGGCCCACAGCGCCTCCATGACGAAGACGCCGCGCTCGCGCGCGAGCTCCGCCAGCCCGCGGGTCGCCGCGGCGGTGCAGCCGACCGGCTTCTCCACGAGCACGGGCAGCCCCGCCTCCACGCACGCGCGGGCGAGCGCCACGTGCTGGGCGTGCGGGGTGGCGATGTAGACCGCGTCGAGCCCGGTCTCGGACTGCCGGTCTGCGCCCGCCTCGACGAGCTCCCGGTAGGAGCCGTAGGAGCGGGCGACGCCGTGCTCGGCCGCGAAGGCGGCCGCCCGCCCCGCGTCGCGGGAGGCCACGGCCGCCAGCTCCGCGCCGGGCACCAGGGCGATGTCGCCGCTCACGGTGGCGGCGATGCCACCGGTGGCGAGCACGCCCCAGCGCACGTTCGTGACCCTCGTCGTCGTCTCGCTCAGCTGGTCGGTCATCCGAGCTCCTCGGGTGCGGTCCACGGCCGGCCCAGCACGTGCTGGTCCAGGAAGGCGAAGACGGTGGCGTACCAGAGCCGGGCGTTGCCGGCCCCGAGCACCCAGTGGCCCTCGTCGGGGTAGAGCAGGAAGCGGTGCGGACTGCTGCCGTCTGCCGCCTCCGACCTGCTCAGCAGGTCGTACCAGAGGCGCAGCGCCTCCCCGACCGGCACGCGGTCGTCGTCGTCCCCGTGGATGACGAGCACGGGTGTGCTGATGGCGTCCGCATGGGAGTGCGGGGAGTTGTCGCGCACCATCTCGGCGGTCATCTCCCGCGCCCACTCGGCGGGGAAGTCGGTGGTGCCGGAGAACTGGTCGAGCGCCCACAGCGAGGCGTGCGTGACAACCGCGCGGAACCTGTCGGTGTGCCCGGCCACCCAGTTGGCCATGTACCCGCCGAAGGACCCGCCCATGGCGGCGGTGCGCTCGGCGTCGACGTCGTCGCGGGCCACGGCGGCGTCGGTGACGGCCATGAGGTCGGTGTAGGGCTCGGAGCCCCAGCGCCCCAGGCCGCGCCGGACGAAGTCGAGGCCGTACCCGGTGGACAGGGCCGGGTCGGGCAGGAGCACGGCGTAGCCGCGAGCAGCGGCCAGCCACGGGTTCCACCGCCAGCTCCACGCGTTCCAGCTGTTCAGCGGGCCGCCGTGGATCCACAGCAGCAGCGGTGCGGGGCTGTCGGGGCCCGCGTCGTGCGGCAGCACCAGCCAGGCGCGCAGCGGGGTGCCGTCGGCCGCGGCGGCGGTGACCTCGGTGAGGGTGCCGGGCAGCTCCGGGCCGCTCGCGCCCCAGGCGCCGAGGGCGTGGGCCGGTGCGGGCAGCACCTCCGGCTCGCCCCCGGCGGCAGGGATGCGGACGGGGGTCGGCGGGGCGTCGACGGCGGAGCGCAGGGCGTAGAGCCACCGGCCGTCGGGCGAGGCGACGACGTCCGAGTACGCGCCGTCGTCGGGGGTGAGCCGCTCCACCTCGGCGGACAGCGGCCGGACGGTGACCCGGAAGACCGGGCAGCGCCCGCCGTCGTCGGCGGTGACGAGCAGCGACCCGCCGTCGGGCGCCCAGGCCAGGGAGGTCGGCCAGCGGTCCCACTCGTCGCTGGCGGCGAGCACGAACCGCTCGCTGCCGTCGGCATCCACGACGACGACGTCCACGTCAGGAGACTGCGACGGCGTCGCGCGCCGCCACCGCAGCACCGCGACGCGGCTGCCGGTGGGCGCCGCGACGGGCGCGGTGTGGTCGTAGGAGCGGTCGTCGAGGAGCGTGCGCCGCTCTCCGGTGGCCACGTCGATCGCGACGAGGCTGACACGGGAGTCTCCGCGCGCCTCCGCGACGTTCCACTCGGTGACGACCGTGGAGCCGTCCGCGGTGATCGCCCAGGCGGGGTCGTCGGGGAGGGCGGCGCCGACGTGGCCGGTGAGGTCGCGCAGGTCCAGGCGGTCCTCGCCGCTGCCGGAACGGCCGCCCGTGCCCGACAGCACGGCGCCGACGTCCACCCCGCCGCCGGAGGCCGCCACGAGCAGGCGGTGCCGGTCGGGGCCGAGGTCGTGGTCCCAGATCCGCACCGGGAGCGCGTCGTGCAGGACGCCGCTCGTGCGGGAGTCCTTCCGCAGCTTCCTCAGCCGCGCGTCGGCGGTGGCGTCGGTGGCCGAGGGCAGCGTGGGACTGCCGAGCAGCACCGTCCCGGCCTCGCGGGCCACGACCACGCCCGCGACGCCGCCGGGGCGCACCGCCACCTTCCGCGCCTCGCCGCCGACTGCCGGCAGGCACCACAGCGCGGCCGGCGCGTCGTCGTCGCCCTCCGCCGCCGCGGGGTCGGGGCGTGCGGAGGTGAAGAGCAGGTCGCCCGCGGGCGTGAAGACCGGCGCGGACTCGCCCTTGGCACCGCGCGTCAGCCGCCGGGCCGCCCGCCGGCCGGTCGGGTCGACCTCCCACAGCGCCGTGGTGGACCGCCCGCCGCGCTCGTCGAGCTGGGAGACCGCCGTGACCAGCCGGGTGCCGTCGGGCGAGAGCGCGAGCCCTCCCGTGCGGGGCAGCCGGGTGTACGCGATGAGGTCGGAGAACGGGGTCTCGCTCGTGGTGCCGCTCACCGCTCCTGCTTACCAGCACCCTGCTGGCCAGTGCCCGAGCGGGCGGCCAGCATCGCGTTGTAGGCGGTCAGCTCGGCGTCTCCGTCGCGGTCGGCGGCTCGGTCGCGGCGGCGGGTCTCGCGCTCGTCGCTGCGCGACCACTGCACCGCCAGCACGATGGCCAGCACCAGGGTCGGCATCTCGCCGATGCCCCACGCGATGGCGCCGCCGGTGCGCTGGTCGGCGAGGGCGTCCACGCCGAGGCCGAGCCGGGAGAACCAGTCGGCGGCCAGCAGCTCGTCACCGCCGGTCAGCGCCACCCCGAAGAACGCGTGGAAGGCCATGGTCGCGAGCAGCAGGAGCAGGCGCAGGGGGTAGGGCGGGTTCCAGGCACCGGGGTCCACACCGATCACCGCGGAGGCGAACAGGTACCCGGTGAGCAGGAAGTGCACCTCCATGAGCTCGTGGCCGAGGTGCGTGGACAGCGCCAGCCCGAACAGCGGCGAGTAGTAGAAGACGATGACGCTGCCCGCGAAGAGCACCGCCGCCACCAGCGGGTGCGAGACGAAGCGCGCCCAGCGGGAGTGGACGAGCAGCAGCAGCCACTCGCGCGGGCCGCGGCTGCCGTCGCGGCGCTTGGGCAGCGTGCGCACGGCGAGGGTGATGGGCGCGCCGGCCACGAGGAGGATCGGCGCCACCATCATGATCGTCATGTGCGCCACCATGTGGGCGCTGAAGAGCAGGTCGATGTAGGCCTGCGGCCCGAACGAGGTGGCCCACGCCAGGACGACGACGCCGGCGAACCACGACACCGACCTGCCGACGGGCCAGCGGTCGCCGCGGGTGCGCAGCCGGCGCAGGCCCGCGGCGTAGAGCACGGCCAGCGCGCCGCAGGCGACCAGCCAGAGCAGGTCCGGCGCGGGCTCGGTGAGCAGGCGCACCGGTGTGGCCGGCAGCGGTGGGACGACGTCGTTGGTGAGCTGCGCGGCCAGGGTGCGCGGGCCGTCGTCAGCGCCGGCGGGGGGACCGGTGCGCACCAGCGCCACCGCCACGCCGACCGTGGCGGCCATGACGAGCACCTCGACGGCCACGAGCCGCCAGAAGGGGCGGCCCGCGCTCGCGCCACCGGCGGCACCGGCGACCTCCAGGGTGGCGATGGCGCTGCGTCGGTGCACCCACCCGGCGGCGCCGAGCGCCACCGCGGCGGCGGTCTTCACGCCGAGCAGCGCGCCGTAGGGGCTGAGCAGCCCGGCGGGCGTCGCGCCGACCTGCACCCAGCCGTTGGCCAGGCCGGACAGGACCACCAGCCCGAACGAGCCGAGCGCCAGCGCGGAGTAGCGCCGCACCACCACCGGCAGCGAGCGGCCGAGGTGGGGACCGGCGACGGCGAGCGCCACGAGCCCGCCCACCCAGGCCCCGACTCCCAGGGCGTGCAGCCACCAGCCGGAGACGGCGGTGTGGTGGCCGCCCTCCGTGCTGCCGTGGCTGCCCAGGGCGATGGGCACGAGGGCCGCCGCCGTGAGGAGGCCCGCGACGGCGGCGGAGGTGGGTGTCGCGGTCCCCAGGGCGACGAGCGTTCCGGCCAGCACCGCGAGCACCGCGGTGGCGAGGGCCGTGCGTCCGGGCGGCACCTGGGTGAGGAAGAAGCCGATCTGGCCCCCCAGGCCGCCGCTGCTCAGCGGGGTCCCGGCGATGTCGGCGTAGGTGAGGACCGGCTGGACGACGGCGGCGAGCACCCACACCACGGCGGCGCCGGCGGCCAGCCGGCTGACGGCGCGCCACGCCGGGGACGCCGGCACCAGGGCCACGGCGAGGAGCAGCAGCGAGCCGAGCACCACCGAGACGGCGAGGTCCGCGGTCGTGCGCAGCACCGGCAGGCCCCAGCGGACCACCGGTCCGGCGTCCCCGAGGACCCCGGGCACGGCGGCACCGGTGGCGACCATCGAGACGACCAGGGCCACCAGCGCCACGGGGACGCCGAGGACGAGCGCCAGCGCCACGGGGGAGCGCTCGGCGCCACCGTCGCTGCGGACGGTGGTCGTGTCCCGCTCGAGCACCACCCGTCGAGGGTACGTCGCGCACGCGCCCGCCCCGGGCGATCGGAGTTAGGTGAGCCTTGCCTTCCTCACACCCCTCGGTCCAGACTGCCGTCCGTGACCGCCTCCCCCGCGTCCCCCGCCTCGACCGCCCTCCTGCCCGCCGCGGTGACCGCGCGCACGGTCGCCGCCGGCTCCGGCGTCGCCGTCCTCGCCGTCGCCGGGTGGCGCAGCACCGGCGTCCTGCACGGCTGCGACGAGCAGGGCCGCGTCGTGCTGCTCCTCCCTCCGGACGCGGTGCTGCCCGACCTGCCGCCCGTGGGTCCGCCGCCCGGCACCAGCGTGCTGGAGGTGGAGCGCAGCGCGGCGCTCCCCGACGCGACGGTGCCCCTGGCCAGCGTCCAGGTGTGGCTCGAGCTGGAGGAGGTGCCGCCGTCGCAGCGCCCGGCGGCGCTGGAGCTGCTGGCCAGCTGCCACAGCCTCGCCTCGGCGCTGCGCAGCTGGCGCGGGCGCCGCCTGCTGCGCGGCACCGTCCAGCACGTCCACTGCCACCGCGCGCCGCGCTGCGAGGAGGTCGACGCCGCGGCCTTCGCCGCCGCGGTCCCCGACCCGGTGGCGCACTGGGAGGCCGAGGCGCTGGAGCGCCTCCGGGTGGACCTGCGCGAGGAGCTCCTCGACGGCCTGCGCCGGTGCGGCCCCGCAGCCCGGTCGCGGATGCTCCTCGACGGCCCCTCCTGGCGGGGCACCGCCGACCTGGCCGACGCGCTGCCCGTCGCCGTGGACGCGCGGGGCACCACCGTGCTGGGCGTGCTGTCCGACGGCGACCGCCTCCACCTGCGGCTGCCCTTCGCCAGCAGCCCCGGCGACGTCGACGACGTGGTGGACCTCACGGCGACGGCCCTGCACGAGGCCGTCGCCGCGACGGCCTGACGGGCTGACGGGCTGGTCGCTAGAGGCGCCGGTCGGCGAGCACCGGGAACTGCTCGCGGCAGCGGGCCACCTCGCCGAGGTCGAGGCCCACGCGCAGCACCTGCTCCCCGTCGCCGGCCTCGGCGAGGTCCTCCCCCCACGGGGAGACGACGGTGCTGTGCCCGGCCATCGGCGTGCGCGCGTGCGTGCCCGCCGTCCCGACGGCGACCAGCAGCACCTGGTCCTCCACGGCGCGGGCGCGCGTGAGGAGCCGCCAGTGCGCCAGTCGTGCCGCCGGCCAGGCGGCCGGCAGCAGCACCAGCTCGGCGCCGAGGTCCACCTGGCGGCGGAAGAGCTCGGGGAAGCGCAGGTCGTAGCAGGTGGCCAGGCCCGTGCGGACCGCCTCGCCGGACGGTCCGCACGGCAGGTCGACGACGACGACGTCCTCGCCGGCCTCCATGAGCAGCGGCTCGCCGGCTCCGAAGCCGAACCGGTGCACCTTGCGGTAGCTCGCCAGCAGCCCGCCGTCGCGGCTGAGCACCACCGAGGTGTTCCACAGGTGGCGGCCCTGCGGGCCGGGCTCCTCGGTGCGCTCCACCAGCGAGCCGCCGTGCACGACGGCCCCGGCGGCGCGCGCGGCGTCGGCGAGCGCGCGCACGGTGGGTCCGTCGAGCGGCTCGGCGCGGGCCTCCCACTCGCGGTAGGAGAAGCCGCCGGGCGCCCAGAGCTCGGGCAGCACCACCAGGTCGGCTCCGCGCTGGTCGGCCACCAGCTGCGCCACGCGCTCCACCCGGGCGGCCACCGGCTCGTCGTCGTCGTAGCCGACCTGGAGCACGCTCACCTGCAGGGTCCTCGACACGGCTGGCACCCTAGGCGCCGTGAGCGCACCCGTCTTCCTGCTGAACGGCCCCAACCTCGGACGCCTGGGCCTGCGCGAGCCCGCGGTGTACGGGTCGACCACGCTGCCCGAGCTGGAGGCCCGCTGCACGGCGGTGGCCGCGGAGCTGGGGCTCGAGCTCACGTGCCGCCAGACGGACACCGAGGGCCAGATGATCGGCTGGGTCCACGAGGCCGCCGACCTCGGCGCCGGCGTGGTGCTCAACCCCGCGGGGTGGACCCACACGTCGGTGGCGCTGCGCGACGCGTGCGCCCAGCTCACCGCCCCCCTGGTGGAGGTGCACCTCACCAACGTGCACGCGCGCGAGCCGTTCCGGGCGCACTCCTACATCTCGCCGGTGGCCGCGGCCGTCGTCGCCGGCATGGGCCCGGAGGGCTACCTGGCGGCCCTGCGCTACCTCGCCGGCCGGCTCAGCACCGACTGACGGCCCGCACCCACCGGCCGCCGCCGAGCGCCCGGTCGCGGTCCCGGACGGGCTCAGGCCCAGCGCAGGGCGGTGTCGGGCCGCTCGAGGACGCGGGCGACGTCGGCGAGGAACTTCGAGCCGAGGTCCCCGTCGACGAGGCGGTGGTCGAAGGAGACCGACAGCTCCACCACGTCGCGCGGCTTCACCTTCCCCTTGTGCACCCACGGCTTCTTGGCGACCTGGCCCACGCAGAGGATCGCCGCCTCGCCGGGGTTGAGGATCGGCGTGCCGGAGTCGACGCCGAAGACGCCGATGTTGGTGATGGACAGGGTGCTGCCCGACAGGTCGGCCGGCTGGGACCGCCCGGCGCGCGCGGTGGAGACGAGGTCCCCGAGGGCGTGGGCCAGCTGCACCAGGGACATCTCGTGGGCGTCCTTGATGCTCGGCACGAGCAGGCCGCGCGGCGAGGCCACGGCGATGCCGAGGTTGACGTAGTGCTTGATGACGATCTCCTGCGCGAGCTCGTCCCAGCTGGCGTTGATGCCGGGGTGGCGCGCCGCCGCCAGGCACACCGCCCGCGCCACCAGGAGCAGCGGGGAGACGTGCACGTCGCGGAACTCGCGCTCGGCGCGGACCCGCTCGAGCATCTTCATCGAGCGGGTCACGTCCACGGTCACGAAGGCGGTGGCGTGGGGAGCGGTGAAGGCGCTGGCCACCATCTGCCGCGCGGTGGCGCGGCGCACGCCGCGCACGGGGATGCGGGTCTCGCGCTCCGGCTCCGACGCAGCGCTCGGAGCGCCGACGGGGCTGCCGGCACCCCCGTCGGGCAGCTCGACCACCTGGCCGGGCTGCGCGGCCGGCGCCTCGGGCAGGGCGCCGCGGGCGTCGACGAAGGCGCGGACGTCGTCGCGGGTGACCAGGCCGCCGTCGCCGGTGGCGACCACGCGGGCCAGGTCCACGCCGAGGTCGCGGGCCATGGCGCGCACCGGCGGCGAGGCGAGCGGGCGGTCGGAGGCACCGCCCTGGCGCGGGGCGGACGGCGCGGTGGGGGCCTGCGCCCCGGTCGGGGCGCCGGGCCGCTGGCTGCGCACGGTGCGCCGGCGGCGGGCGGGGTGGCCGTGGGTGGCGGGGCGCACGCCGTAGCCGACGAGCACCGCCTCCCGCTCCACCTCGTGCTCGTGGTCGACGGCGGAGACGGGTCCGCCCTCCAGGCCCGAGCCGCCCTGCCCGGTGGGCGCCACCGGCGCGGGCCGGTGCGGGTGGTCGGGGGTGGCGCCGGAGCCGGCCGCGGGTGCGGCGGTCTCGACGGCGATGAGGGGTGTGCCGACGTCCACGGTCGTCCCCTCGGGCACGAGCAGGCCGACCACCGTGCCGGAGAACGGCGAGGGCAGCTCGACCAGCGACTTGGCGGTCTCCACCTCGACCACGGCGTCGCCGTCGGCCACGACGTCGCCGACGGCGACGCGCCAGCTGACGACCTCGGCCTCGGTGAGGCCCTCGCCGACGTCGGGCAGGAGGAAGTGCTGGGTGCTCGTGGAGCTGGTCGTGCTGGTCACGGACGCCTCCTCACGGGCGGTGGTCACTGCGGTGGTCGCGTGCCGGGTGCTCAGGCGAGCACGCGGTCGACGGCGTCGAGCAGGCGCTCGGCGTCGGGCAGGTAGTGCTCCTCGATGCGGGCCGCCGGGTAGGGCACGGAGAAGCCGCCCACGCGCAGCACGGGCGCCTCGAGGGAGTGGAAGCAGCCCTCGGTGACGCGCGCGGCCACCTCAGCCCCCATGCCCAGGAAGACCGGCGCCTCGTGGACGACGACGACGCGCCCGGTGCGGCGGGCGCTGGCCTCGACCACGCCGACGTCCAGCGGCGAGAGGCTGCGCAGGTCGACGACCTCCAGCTCGACGCCCTCCTCCGCGGCGGCCAGGGCGGCGTCGAGCGCCACGCGGACGGTGGGGCCGTAGGCGACCACGGTGACGGCGCCGCCCTCGGAGACGCGGGCGTCGCTGACGGGGCGGGCCACGCGCGCGGAGTGCAGGCCCGGCGCGGAGGCCAGGGCGGCGGCGGAGGTGTCGACGGAGCCCTTGTCCCAGTAGCGGCGCTTGGGCTCCATGACGACGACCGGGTCGGGCTGGGTGAGCGACTGCCGCAGCATCCAGTAGGCGTCCTGCGGGGTGGCGGGCGTGATGACGCGCAGGCCCGCGGTGTGGGCGAAGTACGCCTCGGGGGACTCGCTGTGGTGCTCCACCGCGCCGATGCCGCCGCCGTAGGGGATCCGGACGACGACGGGCAGCTGGGCGGTGCCCGCCAGCCGCGCGGGCATCTTGGCCAGCTGGGACACGATCTGGCTGAAGGCCGGGTAGACGAACCCGTCGAACTGGATCTCGCAGACGGGCCGGTAGCCGCGCAGCGCGAGGCCGACCGCGGTGCCGAGGATGCTCGCCTCGGCCAGCGGGGTGTCGACCACGCGGTCCTCGCCGAAGGCGGCCTGCAGGCCGTCGGTGACGCGGAACACGCCGCCGAGGCGGCCGATGTCCTCGCCCATGAGCAGGACCTTCTCGTCGGCGGCCATCGCGTCGTGCAGGGCCGCGGTGATGGCCTTGGCGAGGGTGAGGGTGGTGGGGCCGGCGGGTGCCGCGGCCGGCCCGGCGCCGCCCGGCGCGCCGGTGCTGCTCGTGGTGGCGGGGCGGGTGGTGGTGGCGCTCATCGGGCCTCCTCCGGCTCGGTGGCCAGCCAGGTCTCCAGCCAGGCGCGCTCGGAGGCGACCAGCGGGTGCTCGGCGGCGTAGGCGTGGTCGAACATCGACGTGGGGGCGGGGTCGGACATCTCGCGGACCCCGCGGCGCACGCGGGCGCCCAGCTCGTCGGACTCCTCGCGCACGGCGTCGAAGAAGGCGTCGTCGGCGCCGTCGGTGGCGCGCAGGTGGGCCTCGACGCGGGCGAGGGGGTCCTTGGCGCGCCAGGACTCCTCCTCCTCGCGGGTGCGGTAGCGCCCGGCGTCGTCGGAGGTGGTGTGGGCGTTCATCCGGTAGGTGACGGCCTCGACGAGGGTCGGGCCGGCGCCGCTGCGGGCGCGGTCGGCGGCCGCGCGGACCACGGCCTCGACGGCGAGGACGTCGTTGCCGTCCACCTGCACCCCCGGCATGCCGAAGCCCGCGGCCCTGGCGTGCAGGGGAGCGGCGCTCTGGCGGGAGGCGGGGGCCGAGATGGCCCAGCCGTTGTTCTGGCAGAAGAAGACCACCGGGGCGCTGAAGACGCCGGCCCAGCTCAGGGCCTCGTTGACCTCGCCCTGGGAGCTGGCGCCGTCGCCGAAGCAGGCCATCACGGCGGTGTCGCGGCCACGGTCGCCGGTGCCCACGAGACCGTCGCGCTGGACGCCCATGGCGTAGCCGGTGGCGTGGGGCAGCTGCGCGCCGATGACCAGCGTGTAGAGGTGGAAGGCGTGGTCGCTCGGGTCCCACCCTCCGTGGCTGGCGCCGCGGTAGAGCTGGAGCACCTGCAGCGGGTCGACGCCGCGGACCCAGGCCAGGCCGTGCTCGCGGTAGGTGGGGAAGACGTGGTCCTGCGGGGCGAGGCCGTGGCCGGCGCCCACCTGGGCGGCCTCCTGGCCGGTGCAGCTGGCCCACAGGGCCAGCTCGCCCTGGCGCTGCAGCGCGGTCGCCTCGACGTCGAACCGGCGGACCATCGCCATGTCGCGGTACCGGGCGCGGAGCTGCTCGTGGCCGACCTCGTCGACGAGACCGGCGTAGCGCTCGGTCTCGGGGTGCTCGTGCTCGTCGGTCTGCCGGCTGCGCCGGACCCCGCTGGGGCTGAGCAGCTGCACCGGGACCTGCGGCGCGGGGGCGACGGGGGGCACGCGACCTCCTGTGCTGGATTACCTACGGAACCGTACCTTACGGTCCCGTAGGTCTCAGCGGAAGCGGCGCGCCACCCCGTCCTCGCAGGGCCACCTCGACGGGCTGGTCAGCCCACCCGGTCCGGGCTCCAGCGCTGCAGGAACGCCCCGCACACCTCCAGCAGCACGTCGTCCGCCGCGACGTCGCCCACGGTGGCCCGCACCCCGTCGCTCGCGTAGCCGCGCACCGAGATGCCCGCCTCCGCGCAGGCGGCGACGAGGTCGGGGGTGGAGCTGCCGACGGGCAGGTAGACGAAGTTCGCCTCGGACCGCGGGATCCGCCAGCCCTGGCGGGTGAGCTCGGCCGCCACCCGCTCGCGCTCGTCGACGATGGCGTCCACGCGCTCCAGGAGCGCGTCCGACTGCTGCAGCGACGCGACCGCCGCCAGCTGGGCGATGCCGGAGACGCCGAAGGGCACCGCGGTGCGGCGCAGCGCCTCGGCGACCGGCTCGTGGGCCACGGCGTAGCCGACCCGCAGCCCCGCGAGGCCGTAGGCCTTCGAGAAGGTGCGCAGCACCATGACGTTCGGGTGGGCGCGGTGGACGGCCAGGCCGTCGGCGGCCGCGGGGTCCCTCACGAACTCCAGGTATGCCTCGTCCACCACCACCAGCACGTCGCGCGGGACGCGCGCCAGGAAGGCCTCCAGCTCCTGGGCGCCCACCACCGGCCCGGTCGGGTTGTTCGGGGTGCAGACGAGCACCAGGCGGGTCCGGTCGGTGATGGCGTCGGCCATCGCGCCGAGGTCGTGCCGGCCCGCGCCGTCCAGGGGCACCGGGACCGGCGTGGCCCCCGAGAGCCCGACGACGATCGGGTACGCCTCGAACGAGCGCCACGCGAAGACCACCTCGTCACCGGCCTCGCAGACCGCCTGCAGCACGGAGCCCAGCACGCCCACGCTCCCCGTGCCCGGCACCACGCGGGCCGCGGGCACGTCGAGGTGCTCGGCCAGGGCGTGGACGAGGTCGGCCGAGCCCATGTCGGGGTAGCGGTTGAGCTCTGCGGCGGCGCGCTGGACCACCTCGAGCACGGCGGGCAGCGGCGGGTAGGGGTTCTCGTTGGAGGAGATCTTGTAGGAGGCCCCGCCGGGACCGACCGGCGCGGGGCGGCCGGGCAGGTAGCCGGGCAGGGCGCTGACCGCGGCGCGCAGGCGCGGAGCCGACGAGGACGACGACGAGGACGGGCTGCTCACGGGCGCCACCGTATGCCGCGCGCCGCCTCACCCGGAGGTGTGATCACGGTGCGCTCTCGGCGTGCGCGGCCACCCCGTCAGGAGGATGGTGCCCGGGTGAGCAGCACGACGCAGGGCAGCGGCGGGACCACTCGCGCCGGCGGGGAGAAGACCACCGGGAAGGTCGTCGCGATCGCCGTGGTCGCCGCCGTCGGCGGCTTCCTGTTCGGCTTCGACTCCTCGGTGGTGAACGGCGCCGTGGACGCCCTGGCGGACCAGTTCAGCATCGGAGCGCTGCTCAAGGGGTTCACCGTCTCGTGCGCCCTGCTCGGCGCGGCGGTCGGCGCGTGGTTCGCCGGCCCGCTGGCCGACAAGTTCGGCCGCACGCGGGTCATGGTCATCGCCGCGGCGATCTTCGCGGTCAGCGCCATCGGCTCGGGCCTGGCGTTCGCCGTGTGGGACCTCATCCTCTGGCGGGCCGTCGGGGGCGTGGGCATCGGCGCCGCCTCGGTGATCGCCCCGGCCTACATCGCCGAGGTCTCCCCCGCGGCCATCCGCGGGCGCCTGGGCTCGCTGCAGCAGTTCGCCATCACGGTCGGCATCCTGTCCGCCCTGGTCTCGAACGCCCTGCTCGCCGGCGCTGCGGACGGCGCCGCCAGCGACTTCTGGCTCGGCCTGCCCGCGTGGCGCTGGATGTTCCTCGTCGGCGTCATCCCCGCGGTGGTCTGGGCGGCGCTCGCGCTCGCGGTGCCCGAGTCCCCGCGCTACCTCGTGGCGAAGGGCCGCCAGGAGGAGGCCGGGCGGGTGCTGGCCAGCATCCAGGGCCTCAAGGACCGCGGGCTGGTGAAGCGCCGCATCGCCGAGATCGCCAAGCACCTGGCGGCCGAGCGCGAGCCGTCCCTGCGGGACCTGCGCGGTCCGCGCCTCGGCCTGAAGCCCATCGTCTGGGTCGGCATCCTGCTCTCGGTCTTCCAGCAGGCCGTCGGCATCAACGTGATCTTCTACTACTCCACCTCGCTGTGGAGCTCGGTCGGCTTCGACGAGCAGCAGTCGGGCCTGTTCTCCGTCATCACCGCCGTCACCAACGTGCTCGTGACGCTCATCGCCATCGCCCTGGTCGACAAGGTGGGCCGCCGCCCGATGCTGCTGGCCGGCTCGCTCGGCATGACCGCGTCCCTGGGCGCCATGGCGCTGGCGTTCACCCAGGGCACCGCGGACGGCCAGGACCTGTCCCTGCCCGCTCCCTGGGGCCCGGTGGCCCTGGTGGCGGCCAACCTCTTCATCGTCTCGTTCGGCATCACCTGGGGCCCCGTGGTCTGGGTCCTGCTCGGTGAGATGTTCCCGGGCCGCATCCGCGCCGCCGCGCTGTCGGTGGCCGCCGCGGCCCAGTGGATCGCCAACTTCGTCATCTCCACCACCTTCCCGCCGCTGGCGGAGGTGGGTCTGCCCCTGGCGTACGGGCTGTACACGGTGCTGGCCCTGCTGTCCTTCTTCTTCGTGCTCAAGGCCGTCCCGGAGACCAAGGGCCGCGAGCTGGAGGACATGGACGACCTGCGCGTCGAGCGCCGCGAGCGCGCCCGGGCCTGACCCGGCTGCTCACCGGCTGACCCGGCGGGCCTCCACCTCGGTGACCACGGAAGTGGAGCCGGGCCCGGCGAAGAACCGCCCGGTCGCCTCGCGGCTGGCGGTGAGCGAGACGTCGTCCGAACCGTCGACGGCGTCACCGAGCAGCGCGTAGCCCTCGAGGGCGTGGGCGCCCAGCTGACCGGGCGTCGGCGCCCTCACGGTGACCTGGTGGGACTCCAAGGCGGTGTTGGCGATGCCGTCGAGGGCGGGCACGAGGTCCTCGGTGTGCTCCAGCGCCAGCGCCTGCACGTGGGAGGGCAGGTCGACGTGGCCGATGGGCGCCCCCGCCGTGACGACGGCCTGCACGTCGACGCGGGACCGGACGGCCGGGTCGGCCGCCATCTGGGCGGCCACGACGCCGCCCAGGCTGTAGCCGGCCAGCATGACCGGCTCGTCCGCTCCGACCCCGGCCCGCTCCACGGCCTGCAGGACGGCGTCGGTGTAGGCGGACCGGTCCCCGGCGACCCCGCGCAGGATCGCGTCCAGCGAGGCCGGGTTGCTGGACCCCGTCGACCAGTCCTCCGTGCCGGGCAGGTACACCACCGCCGAGCGGCTGCCGTCGGCGTGGGTGGTCCGCTCGACGCGGACGTGCAGCGCCGAGCCCGGAGCGCCTGCGGTCTCCCCGATGCGCCGGAAGAGGTCACCGACCCCGGCCGGAGGCCCGGCCGCGGCCTGCGCCGGAGGCACGGGTTCCGGGACCACGACCGTCCTGCGGCTCGTCCCGATGCCCTGGGCGGCGCCGGCCCGCGCCGCCCTCCCCGCGAGGAGCGGGGCCGCCGGCGCCACCAGCGCCGCGGGTCCGACGAGAGCAGCGGCCAGCATCCCGAAGAAGGGCTCCTCCCCCGGGCCGACGAGGCGCCCGAGGAGCGTCATGCCGTCCGGGTGCTGGGCGGCCCCCGGGTGCGGTCCACCGGGTGCGCTCGGACCGTGCAGCGCTGGACCGGGCAGCGCCGGGACGGGACCGCCTGGCGCCCGGGACAGCTGCGGGTCGGCGCTGTCCGGGAGCCACCCGCTGAGCCCGGGTCCAGGAGGGTCGGCCGGGAGCTGGAGCCCGCCCGGTGGTCCGCCAGGGGGCCCGGCCGCCGTCCCCGCGGGGGTTCCGGCGGCGGAGGGCGCTCCCCCGCCGGTGTCCGGAGACGACCGCCTCCACGCCGAGACGTTCCGGGTGACCACCCAGCCGGCCGTGACGAGCAGGGGATCGGCCGACCCCACCAGCGCGCCCAGCGCCGCCCAGCGGTGGCGCTCGGCCTCCTCCGCGGTCCGGTACCCGGTGGCGCAGGCGGCCACCAGCCGGGAGAGCCCCTCGGTGCTCTCGGCGAGCCGCTGCAGCTCGTGGCGGAGCGCCACCAGCTCCCCCTCGAGGGCGAGCACGGACCCCGGGTCCGCCAGCACCCCGTCGATCCCCAGGACCAGGCTCCGCCCCAGGTCCAGGCCGGTGACGGCGTCCTCCAGGTCCGCTGCGCCGCGGTGCAGGACGGTCACGGCGTGGTCGAGGTCGTCCAGCTCGGCTCCCGCTCCTCCCACCCCACCGGAGACGTCGAGGCCGGTGCCCGGGCTCACGACGCCCACCCGGCGGCGGCCCGCAGGGCGTCACCGGCAGCCGCCCTCCGCGACGCCGTGCCGGCGAGGCCCGCCAGGTCGGCGGCGAGGCGCTCCAGCTGCACCACGCGCACCGCGACGAGCCCGGCGAACGCCGTCGCAGCGGCTCCGGTCCAGTCGACGGCGAGCAGGCCGCGGTGCGCGGCCGCCTGAGCCTCGACGGTCGCGGCAGCGAGCCGCAGACGGCCCGCCAGCTCGGCCAGCGCGTCACCCGCAGCAGCAGCGGCGGCTGCGTGGACGCCCAGGTCCCGCAGGTCGTCCGCGAGGTCGCGGACGTCCCCGCCGAGGACGCTCGAGGTGGTCTGGGTCACCCCGCGATGGTCGACCGGCGGCCCGACCGCGTCGCCGCTCGAGCCCGGAGCTGTGGACGACGCGCCCTTGGACCGGCACCTGTGGGCGCACGACGTGCTCAGCGACGTACCGTCGGGCCTCGTGGAGAGCGTGCGGGACGCCGCGAGAGACCTCGAGCCGACGTTCGCCTGCTCCCCGCCACCGGGAACCGCCCGGGTCGACGCGGTCCTCGCCGCGGCGCGCGGCCGGGCGCCGGCCTGGGTGCTGGAGCGGCTGCCGGAGGGCTACCGCGGGGTGGTGGCGCCCCTCGACGCGCACGCCCCCGACGGGCTGGAGGCCGCCTGCACCTCGGGGCTGGAGCGCACGACGGCTCCGGTGGTGGCGATGCTCGACGGTCGCAGCGGCGTCGACCCCCGCGAGCTGGAGCGGCTCGCCGAGCCGGTGGTTCGCGGGAGCGCCGACCTCGTCGTGGCGGTGCGGCGCGCGGGGTGGGGCGCTGCGGCGCTGCTCAGGTGGCCGCTGCACCGCCGCGCGCTCGACGCCGCGGTGGCCCGGCGGATGGACCGCCGGCTGGCCGAGCTGGCCGAGGCGGACGGGCGCCCGGGTCCGCGGGACGCGGCCGGGCGGCCCCTGCGCCTGGCGGACGCCGTCCCCGCGCTGGCCGTGCGGCGCCAGCTGCTGAGCGCCGTGGACGGCGCCGGCCCCGGGACCGTGCTGGCCGCCGCCGCCGCGGGTGGCTGGCGCGTGGCGCAGGTGCAGGTGCGCTGCGGGCCCGGGCTGCTGCACCGGTGAGCAGCCCGACCGAGCAGCCGACCGACCCGCTGGCCCCGCTGGTCTGCAGGACGCCGGTCGAGGTGCTGCACCTGCTGGTCTCGCCCGTGCACCGGTACTTCGGCCGCCCCAAGGACGGCCCGCTCCCCTTCGAGGGCGACGACGCCGGCCCGACGGCAGAGGACCGCGAGACCGCCGACGTGGTCGCCGGCAAGGGGATCGTCGGCGACAGGTTCTTCGGCAAGGCCGCCCACATGGACGCCGCGGTCACCCTGCTCGCCGTCGAAGCGCTCGAGGCGGTCGCGGCGCAGCTGGGAGCTGCCCCCTTCGACCCCCTCCTCGCCCGGCGCAACGTCGTGCTCCGAGGAGCGGAGCTGGCGCCGCTGCGAGGCCGGACCTTCGCGCTGGACTGCGGCGAGGGCCCGGTGCTGCTCGCCGGCCGCCGGCCCGCCGCTCCCTGCGCGTGGATGGACCGCCAGCTGGCGCCCGGCGCCCACGCCGCGCTGCGGGGCCGGGGCGGGCTGCGGTGCGAGCCGCTGGGCTCGGGGCGCCTGCGCCGCGGCTCCGCCGTCCTCCTGACGGACGTCCCCCTCGACCCCGCTCGCGCCGGGGACGCCGTGCTGCCGCGCGGCGGCCGTCGCCTGCCCTGACGACCCGCCCGAGAGCTGCCCGACGCTCGACGGGTCCGCACGAGGTTCCCCGTGGACCCACCGGCGTGGCGCCGCAGATCCGGCGCTCCGCCTGCCTAGCGTGCTCGAGTGACCGCACTGCCGGACATCCCGCACCCCTCACGCTCCCTGCTGGACGAGCTGGTGCTGCTGGAGGGCGGCGCCGAGGCGACGCCGCCCGGGCGGACGTCACCGGGGACGACCCTCGAGCTGGTCGCGGCCCCCGCACGCACACCGCTGGCCGTCCGCGCCTGCGCGCGGGCCCGCGGCACCGCCTCGCTGCTGGGCGGCGCCCTGGTGGTGAGCAGCGTGGCCCTCCACCTGCTGCCCCTGCCCTGGCCCCAGCAGGCCGGCGACGCCGCCACGGCCGCGGGGCTGCTCGGCGTGCTGCTCGTGGCGACGGCGGCGCTGCTGTCGGTGCTCGCTCCGCGCGGCCGGTGGTCGTCGGTGCAGCTGCTGTCCGCACCGCTGGCCGGCCACTGCGTGGAGGCCGACGACTCCGGCGCCACCGGCCCCGGCTCCTACGGCCGCGCGCACGCGGTGGGCCTCGTCCTCGACGTCGCCGTCCCCGACCCCGCGGCCGTGCCGGTGCCGGGCCGCCGCGCCGCGGCCGCCCGCCGCCTGGGCCTGCTGCCCGTGGGTGACGCCGCCACCTTCGGCGAGCCGGTGGTGGCCCCCGCCGACGCCACGGTGCTCCGCGTGATCGACGGCGTGCGCGACCACGCCTGCCGCCAGAGCACCCTGGCCCGTCTGGCCGGGGGCCTGCTGGACGCCGCCCGCGAGCTGCTCGGCGCCCGCGCCGTCCTGGGCAACCACGTGGTGCTCGACTGCGGGGGCGGCCGCTACGCCGTGCTGCCCCACCTGCAGCGCCGCTCGGTGCGCGTCAGCCCCGGCGACCGGGTGCTGCCGGGCCAGGTGGTGGGGTCCGCCGGCTGCTCCGGCGCCGTCCCAGAGCCGCAGGCCCAGCTGCTCCTCGTCGACACCCCGCACCTGCGCATGGCCGCCGGCATCCCGGTCCGCGTGGCGTCCGTCGCCTGAGGACGACGACGAGGACGACGCCGAGGACGCGCCCGCCCCGCGGGCGCCCGGCAGGACCCCCGCGCCACCTGGCGCGGGGGTCCTGCCGCGCCTGGGAGGATGAGGCTCCGTGAGCACCCCCACGCCTGCAGCTGCGCCGTCGTCGTCGGCGCCCCTGGCCGAAGCCGGCTACGCCCTCGGCGCCCTCGACGGCCGCTACCGCGCGGCGGTCTCCCCCCTCGTGGAGCACCTGTCCGAGGCGGCCCTCAACCGCGAGCGGCTGCGCGTGGAGGTCGAGTGGCTGGTCCACCTGACCGCCACCGGCTCCGTGCCGGGCGCCCGCCGGCTCACCGCCGAGGAGGTCGCCTCGCTGCGCGCCCTGGTCGACGGCTTCGGCCCGGCGGTCGTGGAGGAGATGGCGGCGATCGAGCGCGAGACGGTGCACGACGTCAAGGCCGTGGAGGTGTGGCTGCGCCGCCAGCTGGCCGGCGGCAGCGCCGCTGACCTCGTCGAGCTGGTCCACTTCTGCCTCACCAGCGAGGACGTCAACAACCTGTCCTACGCGCTCATGGTGCGCGGCGCCGTCCAGCAGGTGTGGCTGCCCTCCGCGCGAGCGCTGCACGCCCAGCTGGTGGAGATGGCGCACGCCGCCGCCGGCGACGCCGCCCTGGCCCGCACCCATGGCCAGCCCGCCACCCCCACGACGCTCGGCAAGGAGCTCGCGGTCACCGCGGCGCGCCTGGACCGCCAGCTGCGGCGGGTGGAGCGCGCCGACTTCCTCGGCAAGCTCAACGGGGCCACCGGGACGTACGCGGCGCACGTCGTCGCCGTCCCCACCACGGACTGGCAGGAGGTGTCCCGCACCTTCGTCGAGGGCCTGGGCCTGCAGTGGAACCCGCTGACCACCCAGATCGAGAGCCACGACTGGCAGGCGGAGCTGTACAGCGACGTAGCCCGCTTCAACCGCGTCCTGCACGACCTGTGCACCGACGTGTGGAGCTACATCTCGCTGGGCTACTTCGCGCAGGTCCGCGGCCAGGGGACCGTCGGCTCCAGCACCATGCCCCACAAGGTCAACCCGATCCGGTTCGAGAACGCCGAGGCGAACCTGGAGGTCTCCAGCGCCCTGCTCGACGTGCTGGCCTCCACGCTGGTGACCTCGCGCCTGCAGCGGGACCTCACCGACTCCTCGATGCAGCGCAACATCGGCACCGCCTTCGGCCACTCGCTGCTGGCGGTGGACAACGTCCGCAAGGGCCTGGCGGGGCTCGACGTCGACCAGAGCGCCCTCGCGCGAGACCTCGACGCCAACTGGGAGGTCCTCGGCGAGGCGGTGCAGTCCGTCATGCGGGCGGCCTCGGTGGCGGGCGTGCCCGGCATGGACGACCCGTACTCCCGCCTCAAGGAGCTGACCCGGGGCCGGCGGGTGGACGCCGACGGCATGCGCGCCTTCGTGGAGGGGCTGGGCCTGCCCGGCGACGCCCGCGACCGCCTGCTCGCATTGACGCCCGGCACCTACACCGGCATCGCCGAGGAGCTCGCGCGCACCGTCTGACCACCAGACGCCTGACCGCCTGACCGGCGGGTCCCCGCCCGGGGACCCGCCGGTCGGCGCGTCACAGGCCCGCGGTGGTGATGCTCTCCAGCTCGTCGGCGGACAGCTCCACGGCCGTCACGGCCAGCAGCGCGGGCAGCTGCTGCGGGGTGCGGGCCGAGGCGATCGGCACCGCTCCCTGCGCGCGCAGCCACGCCAGCGCGATGGTGCTCAGCTCCGCCCCGCGGGCCTCGGCGACGGCGCGGACCGCGTCGAGCACGGCCCAGCTGCGGTCGTCGCCGTAGCGCTTCCCGACGCCCTCGGCGCGCACCGACTCGGGCACCTCGCCGCCGCGCGAGTACTTCCCGGTGAGGAACCCGGAGGCCAGGGCCCCGTAGGGCATCGCCAGCAGCTCGTGGCGGCGGCAGGCCGCGACGACGGCGGGGTCGGTGCGCGTGACGGCGCTCCCGGCGTTCTGCACGGCGACCGGGCCGGGCAGTCCCGCCTCCTGCGCGGCCGCCACGGCGCCGTCGATGCGCTCGGCGCTCCAGTTGCTCACCGCCCAGGCGCGGGCCCGCCCGCTGGTGACGGTGGCGGCGAAGGCCCGCACGACCTCCTCCACCGGACGCTGCTCCTGGTCGCGGTGGGCGTAGTAGAGCGCCACGGAGTCGAGCCCGAGGCGGCCCAGGGAGGCGTCCAGCGCGGCGTCGACGGCCGACGGCGACAGCTCGGCGCCCTCGGCGGCCCCGGTCTTGGTGGCCACGTGCACCGCGCCGCCGCCGGGGTGGCGGTCGGCGAGCCAGCGGCCGATGACGGTCTCGCTCTCGCCGCCGGTGTGGCCGGGCACCCACGCGGAGTAGACGTCGGCGGTGTCCACGAGGTTGCCGCCGGCCTCGGCGTAGGCGTCGAGCACGGCGCGGGAGGCCTCCTCGTCGGCGCTCCAGCCGAAGACGTTGCCGCCGAGGCAGAGCGGGTGGAGGTCGATGCCGGTGTCGCCGAGCGGCACCGCGCCGGTGCCCGCTGCGGTGGTGCTCGTGCTGGGGAGGCTGGTCATGTCCACGACCTACCCCGCCGGGGGCGCGGGGACACCTGCGACGCCCGCCCGGGGGTCCTCAGCGGCGGGAACGCTCCTGGCCGGGCGGGACGACCTGGTCCCAGCCCTTGAGGACGGGCTCGCGCAGGTGCCTGCGGGGACCCTCGCGGCGCTCCTTGGAGGCGGCGCGAGCCACCAGCGCGACGAACAGCGCGATGACGACGACGGTGCCCCACAGGACGAGGCCCACGATGCCGGTGCTCACCCCTCCACGGTAAGACCGTGGGATGCGTGCCCCCGACCACCAGCTCGCCGGCAGCGCCACCGACGACCCGTTCGTGAAGTCGCGCGCCAGCGCCCCGGAGGGCTTCTTCGCCGTCGAGGCCGCCGGTCTCGCCTGGCTCGCCGAGGCGGTGCCCGCCGGCGGCGTCCCCGTGCCACCGGTCCTGGAGGTGACCCGCGAGCGGATCGTCCTGCCGAGGCTGCAGCAGGTGCCCCCGACCCCCGGGGCGGCCGAGCGGTTCGGCCGGCAGCTGGCCGCTACGCACGCCGCCGGCGCGCCGCACCACGGCTCACCCCCGGCGGGGTGGGACGACGACGGCTGGATCGGCACGGCGAGGCTGCCCCACGCGCCCGGGGCGACTGCGGCGCCCGGGGGGTGGGGCGCCTTCTTCGCGCGCCTGCGGCTGGCTCCGCACCTGGCGGCCGCCCGGGACGCCGGCGCCCTGGACGACGACGACGCGCGGGTGCTCGAGCGCCTGTGCGCCAGGCTCGAGGAGGGCGCGTGGGACGACGGGCGCCCTCCGTCCCGGCTGCACGGGGACCTGTGGAGCGGCAACGCGCTGTGGACGGCGGAGGGCGTCGTCCTGGTCGACCCCGCCGCCCACGGCGGTCACGCCGAGACGGACCTGGGGATGCTCGCCCTCTTCGGCCTGCCCCACCTGGAGCGCGTGCTGGCCTCGTACGACGAGGCGGCACCGCTGGCCGACGGCTGGCGCGAGCGGGTGCGGCTGCACCAGGTCCACCCGCTGCTCGTGCACGCCCAGCTGTTCGGCGGCTCCTACGGCGCGGCGGCGGGGCGGGCGGCGCGCGCCGCCCTCGGCCTGCTCTGAGCCGCCCCGGGGTCCGCGTCGACGGGCGGAGCGCCCCGAGCGGGTCTAGCGTCCGGCTGCGTGTCGACGTCGACAGCGCCCGCCCAGCCGCCCCAGCCCCCTCGCACCCGGCGCGACAGGTCGCACTGGCTCTACATCGCGGTCATCGCGGCCGTGGTCCTCGGTGCGCTCGTCGGCGGGCTCTTCCCGGGGGTCGGCAGCTCGCTGTCGGTGCTGGGGGACGCCTTCGTCCGGCTCATCACCATGATGATCTCGCCGGTCATCTTCTGCACGATCGTGCTGGGCATCGGGTCGGTGCGCGCCGCGGCCACGGTCGGCAAGGTCGGCGTCCTGGCGCTGGGGTACTTCCTGGCGATGTCGACGCTGGCCCTGGCCATCGGCCTGGTGGTCGGCAACTTCGTGCACCCGGGCGACGGGCTCGACCTGAGCGGGGCCAGCGGCTACGAGCCGCCGGCCGGTGAGGCCGAGGAGGGCGGGTTCCTCCTCAACCTCATCCCCACCACGCTCGTCTCCCCGCTCGTGCAGGAGCAGGTGCTGTCCACGCTCTTCGTGGCGCTCCTCGTGGGCTTCGCCATCCAGTCCCTCGGCGGCAGCGCCGGCGAGGCGGCGCTGCGCGGCATCGGCGTGTTCCAGAAGGTGGTCTTCAAGGTCCTCGCCATGATCATGTGGGTGGCGCCGATCGGCGCCTTCGGCGCCATCGCCGGGGTGGTCGCCGACACCGGGTGGGAGGCGCTGCTCGGGCTGCTGCGCATCATGCTGGCGTTCTACGCCACCTGCGCGATCTTCGTGTTCCTCGTGCTCGGCACGGTGCTGCGGGTGGCCACCGGCCTCAACGTCTTCAGCCTGCTGAAGTACCTGGGCCGGGAGTTCCTGCTCATCGTCTCGACGTCGTCCTCCGAGACCGCGCTGCCCCGCCTCATCGCCAAGATGGAGCACCTCGGCGTGGCCCGTCCGGTGGTCGGGATCGTCGTGCCGACCGGGTACTCCTTCAACCTCGACGGCACCGCGATCTACCTGACGATGGCCTCGATCTTCATCGCCGAGGCGACCGGGCAGCCCCTGAGCATCCCCGAGCAGATCAGCCTGCTGGTCTTCATGATCATCGCTTCGAAGGGGGCCGCCGGCGTCACGGGCGCCGGGCTGGCCACCCTGGCGGCCGGCCTGCAGAGCCACCGCCCCGAGCTCGTGGGCGGGGTGGGGCTCATCGTGGGCATCGACAGGTTCATGTCGGAGGCCCGCGCCGTGACCAACTTCGCCGGCAACGCCATCGCCACGGTGCTCATCGGCCACTGGACCGGACAGGTCGACCACGACCGCGTCAAGGACGTGCTGGCCGGCCGCACGCCCTTCGACGAGGCCACGATGGTCGACGACGGCCACGGCGGCGGCCACGACGACAGCCACGACGACAGGTCTGCTCCCGAGCCCGCCGTCGAGCCGGCGAGGGGTGGGGCAGCGGACGCCGTCCACCGCTGACGCTCCCAGGGGGCTCCCAGCGCGCGCACGGACACTGGCCCCGTGACGCAGGTGGAGCGCAGCACGGCCGCTGGAGCCGCCGTCGGCGAGGTGGAGGAGCAGCCGCTCGAGCGGGGACGGGTCCTCGGCGAGGTCCTGCTCGTGGCGGCGCTGTCGCTGGGCCGCTCGGGCGTCTACGCCGTCGTCCAGCTCATCGCGCTGGCCACCGCCGCGGGCGGCGTCGCGGCCGGCACCGCCACGCTCAACCCCTCCCGCAGCCCGCGCCCCTACCTCGACCTGACCTACCAGCTGCTGGGCATCGGCTTCGCCCTCGTGCCGGTGGCGCTGTGCCTGTTCCTGCTCGCCGGGGGGACCTCGGGCCGCGGCCCGCTGCTGCCGGCCGTGGGGCGGGTGTGCCGGCGGATCGGCCTGGACCTGCGCCGTCCTGGCCGGGACCTCCTGCACGGGGTCGGCTTGGCGGCCCTCATCGGGATCCCCGGCCTCGGCCTGTACGTGCTCGGCCGCGCCGTCGGGATCACCGCCCAGGTGCAGGCGTCCGCGCTGGCCGAGAACTGGTGGACGGTGCCCGTCCTCGTGCTCTCCGCCCTGCAGAACGCGCTGCTGGAGGAGGTGCTCGTGGTCGCCTACCTCCTCGACCGGCTGCCCCGCCTGGGCCTGCGCCGGCCCGCGTGGCTGCGCCGCCTGCCGCCGCAGACCTGGACGGTGGTCTGGGTGGTGGCGGCGAGCGCGCTGCTGCGCGGCAGCTACCACCTCTACCAGGGCTACGGACCGGGCTTCGGCAACCTCGTCATGGGCGTGGTCTTCGCCCTCGTGTACTGGCGCACGCGCCGCGTGATGCCGCTGGTGGTCGCCCACACGCTCCTCGACGTCGTCGCCTTCGTCGGCTACCAGTACCTGGCGGGTCCTCTCGGCCTGTCCTGAGCGGGCGCAGCGCGCCCGCTCAGCGCAGCAGGTCGGCGAGCGCGTCCAGGCCGGGGACCACGAGGTCGGGCTCGGCCATGACGTCCGGGTACGGCGAGCCACCGGCCCTGTCGACGCAGGCCGTCGACAGGCCCGCCCGGGCGGCGCCGTCGAGGTCCCACGGGTGCACGGCGACCAGCAGCGCCTCCGCGGGCGAGGCGCCCACCTGGTCCAGCGCCCACGCGTAGGTGCTCGGCGCGGGCTTCCACAGCCCGCCCGGCGCGTCGGAGACCGACAGCGCGCCCTCCACGAGGTCGCCGGCGCCGCCCGCGGCGAGCAGCCGGTCGGTGGTCCCGGCGGCGCCCTGGCTGAGCGGCACCAGCCGCAGGCCGCGGTCGCGCAGGCCCCGCAGGCCGGGGACGACGTCGGGGTGCAGCGGCAGCGACCCGAGCGCCTCCACCACGGAGACCGCCGCGTCCTGCAGCCGCCCGGGGTCCACGCCGGCTCCCGCCAGCGCGGTGCGGGCGCCGGCGAGCGCCACCTCGGCGAAGCGCGGGCAGCTGCCGTGCAGGGCCAGCGCCAGCCCGTCCCGCAGCACGCCGGCGAACCACGCCGGCGCGAGGTGGCCCGGTGCCCCGGCGTCCTCGAAGACGGCGGCCAGCGCGGAGGTGTCGCTGAGGGTCTCGTTGACGTCGAGCAGCACCACCCGCAGGGGCGGCCGGTCGGCGGCGGCGTCGAGGGGGTCTCCGGGGGTGGTCTCCACCTGACCGGGGACGGGCTGGGCGAAGCGGTCGTCACCGGGGATCGTGCTCACCTCCCGAGCCTGCACGCCCCGCGCGCCGCTCGCCCGCGGAGGACGGGTCCCGAGGCGGTCAGCCGGACACGAGCAGCTGCGTGGCAGCCAGCTCGCGGTACAGCGGCGTGCTGACCAGCAGCTCCTCGTGGCGCCCGGTGCCGACCACGCGCCCGGCGTCGAGGACCACGATCTGGTCGGCGCCGACCACCGTCGACAGCCGGTGGGCCACCACCACCAGCGCCGTCGCCCTCCGCTGCACGGCGTCGAGGGCACGGGCCAGAGCGGCCTCGTTGCGGGCGTCGAGGCTCGCGGTGGGCTCGTCGAGGAGCAGCAGCTCGGGGCGGGCCAGCAGGGACCTGCAGATGGCCAGCCGCTGCCGCTCCCCGCCGGACAGCAGCACCCCGCCCTCCCCGACCTCGGCGTCCAGCCCCAGGGGAGACCGCTCGGCCAGCGCCGAGAGGCCCACGGCCGCCAGCACGTCCGCGACCTCCTCGTCGGTGGCCCGCGGCGCGGCGAGCAGCAGGTTCTCCCGCAGGGTGCCCGCGAGCACGGGCGCCTCCTGCTCGACGTAGCCGAGCCGGGCGCGCAGCGCCGCGCGGGGCAGGTCGCGCAGGTCGGTCCCGTCCAGGCGGACGCTGCCCTCGACGGGGTCGGCGAACCGCTCCAGCAGGCCCAGGAGAGTCGACTTGCCAGCGCCGGACGGACCGACCAGCGCGGTCCTGGTGCCCGGGTCCACGCGGAACGAGACGCCGTCGAGCACGCGCCGGTCGCTGCCGGGGTGGGCGAAGGCGACGCCGTCCAGCTCGAGCAGCGGTACCCCGCCCGCCGGCCCCACCACCGGCCCCACCACCGGGGCCGCCGCGGCGGCGGGGCGGGACGCGGGGTCCTCCTCGTCGAGGGCGAGCACCTCCTCCACGCGGGAGAGCGCCCCCAGTCCCAGCTGCAGCTGGGAGTACGCACCCAGGAGCTGCCCCAGCGGCAGGACCAGCACGAACAGGTAGAGGACGAACGCCACGAGGTCCGCCACGGACAGCGCCCCGCTGGCGACCCGGTACCCACCGACGCCGAGCACCGCTACGAAGGCGCCCTGGACGGCCACACCGACGAGGGGGGAGATGGCCGCCTGCACGCGGGCGGCGCGGACGCCGGCGTCGTAGGCCTGTTCGGCGGCGCGCCCGACGGCGTCGACCTCGCGGTCGGTGGCCCCGGAGGCGCGCAGGGTGCGGACCGCTCCGAGTGCTCGCTCGACGGCGGCGGTCATCGCCCCGACCCGCTCCTGGGAGGCCCGCGCGAGCTGGCGCAGCCTGCGGCCGACGGTGACGCCCGCCGCCGCGCCCACGCCCACCGCGACCAGCGTCACGGCGAGCAGCACCGGGTCGACCAGGGCCATGGCGACCACGGCGCCCACGGCGAGCAGGGCCGAGGAGGCCACCTCCACCAGACCGGAGGTGACCACCGCGCGCAGCAGCGTGGTGTCGGACCCGACCCGCGAGATGAGGTCGCCGGTCCGCCGGGCGTCGAGCTCGGCCACCGGCAGGCGCAGCAGCCGTCCGACCAGCCGTCGGCGCGTGGCCAGGACGACGCCCTCGGCGGTGCGCTGGAGCAGGTACTGCTGGAAGGCGCCGACCACCGACCCGGCCACGAGGACGACGACCACCACCGCCACCGCCCGCCCCGCGGGGGAGCCGTCCTGGACGGCGGAGATGACGCGCCGCACCAGCAGCGGCTGGGCCAGGCCCGTCGCGGCCGTCACGAGCGAGAGGGCCGCCGCGGCGACGAGCGGGCCGCGGTGCTCGCGCAGGTGGGGCACCAGCGTCCTCAGCCCCTCGCGCCGCACCGGGACCGCAGGCGCGGCTGGAGGGGGCGCGGGTGCGCTCAGCGGTCGCCCCAGCGCGAGAGCCGGAAGCGCTGGTGGGCGGCCTGCCGGGTCACCCCCATGGCCAGGGCGATCGAGGCCCACGAGGCCGACCGCACGCGCGCCCTGCGCACCGCCAGCTCCTCCAGCGCCTCGAGCTCCCGGCGAGCCGCGGCCAGGGCGGCCAGCGCCTCCAGCGGGTCGTCGTCCGCGGCTCGCGCCACCAGTGCCGCCAAGGCCGCCACCTCCTCGTCGTGGGTCCCCACGACGTCAAGGTTGCTTGACATCCTGCCGAGTGTCAAGGTGTGTTGACATCAGGGCGGCCCCGGAGCCACGGGCGCACGGCCGCAGCGAGGGCGAGGGCCACGGCGGCGCCAGTGCACCAGCCGGCCAGCACGTCGGTGAGCCAGTGCGCACCGAGGTAGACGCGGGTGAGCCCCACCACCAGCGCGAAGGCCCCCGCCGCCGAGACCGCCGCCACCCGCGCCCAGGCGCTGCGCAGCGCCACCACCGCCAGGACGGCCAGGCCGGTGGCCAGCGCCGCCGACGCGGTGGCGTGGCCGCTGGGGAAGGAGGGGTCGAGCGGGTGCTCCAGCGCCTCCGCCGCGGGAGGTCGGGGCCGGCCCACCAGGCGCTTGGTGCTCGCGCTCACCGCAGGTGCGAGACCCACCACGAGCGCTGCGTAGGCCACGGGCAGCCAGGAGGCCCACCGCAGCGCCAGGGGCACCGACGCCAGCAGCGCCAGCACGGCCCGGTACGGGGTGGTGCCGAGGTCGGAGAGCAGGCGCACCACGGGGGTGAGCTCCCGGGAGCGCAGCCGCTCGCCGAGCTCCTTCGCGGGCTCGTCCAGGCGGCTGACCAGGCCGTGGGCCAGCACGTCCGCACCGAGCGCGGCGGCCAGCGCCGCCAGCACCGCGGCACCCAGCAGCAGGCGGCGGCGCGCCGACCACCCCGACCACCCCGACCACCCCGTCGACCCCGTCGACCCCGTCCGCCTCCCTCCCTGGCCGCTCCCGGTGCGCCCACCGAGCCGGGTCACCGCCCGCCCCCCAGGCGCCAGGCGGCGTCGCGGGCCGCTGCCCGCAGCATCGGGCCCCGCGGGGAGGTGGCCATGAGGGCCAGCTCCTCCGCGGGACCGGTCAGCCCGTCCAGGAAGCGCAGCACCCTCTGCGGGGGGTTGCGGGTGAAGAGCCTCACGAAGAAGTCCGGGCCCTCGAGACCGCCGCGCTGCGGGCCGTCGATCAGCGCGCGGAGCACGAGGGCGTCCATCCACGCGTGGCGGCGCGGGTAGGGCCGAGGCACGTCGAGGCGGTCACCGGGCACGCCCGCGGCCAGCTGGCCGGCCAGCGCGCGCGCCGCGCGGTGCATGGCGGTGAACGCGTACCCGGTGGACGGGCGCACGGCACCGCCCGCCGTCCCCAGCCTCACCACGCGGCTGCGGCGCTGTCCCGGCGGCGCAGCCGGCCGCTGGGTGAAGGGGGCGTCGGTCATGGGGATGGCGCCGGCCTCGACGTGCTCCACGTGCAGGCCGGCGCTCGTCGTCGTCCCCAGCGCCCCGGGGAGGTAGGCGGCCAGCGCGGCGGCCTGCTCCTGCGCCGCCAGCGGCTCCGGCACGAATGCCGTGTGCTCCACGAGGGACGTCGCGGTGTCGCTGGGGAGGCAGTAGCCGAACGCGAGGCCGACCGGTGGCTGGGGCACGGAGAAGTCCATGAGCACGGCCCGGTCCGGGTCCACCGAGCCCTCGGCGCCGCGCACCCGCTGCCCGAGGAAGTGCTGCACGAGACTGGAGGCACCCGGCCGCGCGGGCGGGGCGGGGCGGGAGTCGAGCACCACCGGGGCCACCAGGTGGCCCTGCGGCAGCACCACCCGCGCCGCGGTGGCGTCCTCCTCCACGTCGAGCGCGGCGACCGGGAGGTGCGCCAGGTCCAGGGCCCCGCGGTCGACGGCGCGGGCGACCAGCGCGGCGACGTGGGCGTAGTAGTCCTCACCGCGCACCATGGCGTAGCGCAGCGGGGCGAGGTCCAGCCGCACCGGTGACCCGTCGCGCGCCACCACCAGCACCGTCGGCCACCAGCGGTGGACCGCCGGCCCCAGCTCGGCCTCCGCGCGTCCCCCGCGCGGCACCCAGGAGCACCACGTGCGGTCCGCCGGGCGCGCGGCCAGCCTGTCGAGGGGGTCGACGACGACGACGCGCAGCGGGCGGCGCTGCCGCTGCCGCAGCAGGTGCAGCGCCAGGTGGTGGAGGACGGCGGTGCCGGCGCCGCCACCGCCGAGCAGGACGACGTCGGCGGCTCGGGTCGTCGGCGTCACCCCCGCATCGTCGCCCACCGCGGGCCGGATCTTCGTCGGGTGTCCCCTCCGGCGCCGGGCGCTACGGTGGCCCGCGTGACCCACCTGGTGACCACCGAGCGCCTCGTCGTGCGCGACTGGGAGCGCTCCGACGCCGCCGCCGCCCTCGCCGTCTTCGGTGACGAGAGGGTCTCCCGCTGGCTCGCGCCGGCGGCCGAGGCGGTCCCGGACGAGCAGGCCATGGCCGAGCGCCTCGAGCAGTGGCGCGCCGAGCAGGTCAGGGAGGGCGACGACGTCGAGCAGTTCGTCGGGCGCTGGGCGCTGGCCCGCAAGGAGGACGGCGCCGTGGTCGGCGCGCTGGTGCTGCGGACCATGCCGCCGCACGGCGAGGACCTCGAGATCGCCTGGCAGCTGGCTCCGGAGCACTGGGGCCACAGCTACGCCAGCGAGGGCGCGCGCGCCCTGGCGGCGTGGGCCTTCGACCGCGGCGCCTCGGAGGTCTTCGCGGTGGTCCGCCCCGGCAACGACCGCGGCGAGTGGATCGCGCGGCGCCTCGGCATGGAGTGGGTCGGGGAGACAGACAAGTACTACGACCTGCACCTGCGGGTCTACCGCCTGCGCCCCTCCGACATCGCGCCGCCCGACCCGGTGACCACCGGCTCGCTGCCGGTCATCGCTCCTCCCCCCGCCTGACGGGGGCACCCGCCCGGACCCGGCGCGGGAAGCGCTGGGCCAGTGCCACGCGGATCGGGGGCACCACCACCCCCTCGGCCGCCAGCTGCGCCCGCACCTTCCGGCGCGTCACCAGGACCCCGACGAGGCCCACGGACCACACGACGTACTGCACGCTGAAGGCGGCGCGGAAGTCGCCCAGGGAGTAGTCGCCGCCGGTGGCGTCGAGCACCACGCCGACAGCCAGCACCGTCAGCAGGCTGGCCACGAACCCGCCCACGTTGACGATGCCCGTCGCCGTGCCCTGGCGGTCCGCGGGGTTGAAGGTGCGGGCGTAGTCGAAGCCCACCATGGACCCCGGCCCCCCGCTGGCGAGCGCGAGGACGAGCAGGCCGAGGAGCCACAGCGGCGCCGGTCCCGGCCACAGGAGCACCGCGGTCCAGGCCGCCGCGTTGGCGGCGACGATGGTCAGCACCAGCCAGGAGCGGCGCAGCGGGTGCCGGGCCACGAGCACGCCCAGCAGCGGGCCGGCCACGAGCCCGGCGACGACGTAGGACGTGAAGAGCGCGCTGACCGTGGCCTGCGGCACGCCCTCACCGCGCTCGAGGAAGGGGAACCCCCACATGAGCGCGAAGACCGTGCCGGGGAACTGGGTGGCGAAGTGGCTCCACAGGCCGAGCCGCGTCCCGGGGTTCCGCCAGGCCCGCACGAGGTCGCGGCCGGCCTTGGACCAGCTCAGCGGCGGGCCGGAGCGGGAGCGCACGCCCGGGGCGTCACGCACGAGGAGGGCCGCGAGGACCGTGGCGATCACGCCGAGGGCCGCTGCCGACGCGAAGGCCGGGGTCCAGCCCGGCCCCGACAGGACCGCCACGAGCGGCACCGCGGACAGCACCTGGCCCAGCTGGCCCATCAGGCCCGTGAGCTGGGTGATGACCGGCGCCTGGCGCGCCGGGAACCACGCCCCCACGAGCCGCAGCACGCTGATGAACGTCAGCGCGTCGCCCGCACCCACGAGCACGCGCCCCACCACGGCGAGCGGCAGCACCGCGCCCACGGCGAGCACGAGCTGGCCCGCGGCCATGAGCAGACCACCGGTGACCACGAGCCTCCGGGTGCCGAACCGGTCCAGGAGGACGCCGGCGGGCACCTGCAGCGCGGCGTAGACGAGGAGCTGGAGCACGGTGAAGGCGGAGACCGCGGCCGCCGTGGTCCCGAACCTGTCGACCGCGTCGAGGCCCGCCACCCCGAAGGAGGTGCGCTGCAGCACCGCCACGACGTACGCCGCGACGCCGACGCCCCACACCACCCACGCGCGCACCGGGTCAGTCTCCCGGGTGCGTGCCGCGGGGGTGCGCACCCCCGCAGACGACGACCGCCGGCCGTCGCGGGGGGCGACGACCGGCGGTCGGTGGTCCTGCTGGGCCCGGCCCGGGGCCGGGAGCGGGGTCAGGAGGCCTGGAAGGTGAGGCAGGCGGCGGTGTCCGAGCCGCTCGCCCCGGCGCCCACGCGGATGGAGCTGGCGGTGCACTCGAGGTCGGTGTTGAACGCGCAGTTGCTGCGCGAGCACGCACCCACCTGCGCCACGACCTTGTCCAGCCCGCCCTTGCGGCCCAGCGGGATGAAGGTGCCGCAGTCCGCCGAGCCGTCGGCGGACCCGACGGTGATGGCGAAGGCGTGGCAGCCGTCGTGGTTGTACGAGCAGCCGGCGACGGTGCACTCGGTGACGGCGGGCATCTCGAGCGTGGCCACGGTGACCTCCAGGAGTCGGTACGGAAAAGCGCTCGTCGATGACCTTATCGGCTCCGCACCGGAATATCTAATGCAACACCCCAGGTCAGCGGCCGTTCGTGATAAATCACGAGGCCCTTTCGATATTCGGTGAGGCTGCCCTCACCGAATATCGGAAGGCCTGACTAGCGAAATGAGGTGAGCCTGTCCTGGCCACCCCGGCGACCACCCTGGCCGCCCTGGCGACCGCGGCCAGAACCACCGCCGCTGACGCTGCTGCGGGAGCCGGTGCCACCGCGCCGCGAGCCGCCGCTCCTGGCGCCGCTGGTGGAGCGGGTCGGCTGGACCGGCGGTGCCGGGGGCGCCGGCTCGACGTGCGGGGCCACCTCACCGGTCAGGCGGAGGACCACCTCGGAGCCGGCCGTGGTCCGCTGGTGCTGCTCGGCGGTGATCCGGGCCTGCCGCATCATCTGCGCCACCTCGCGGCCCTGCTCGGGCAGCACCACGGTGACCACGTCACCGCCGGAGCCCGCACGGGCGGTGCGGCCGGACCGGTGCAGGTACGCCTTGTGCTCGGTCGGCGGGTCGACGTGCACCACCAGCTCGACGTCGTCGACGTGGATGCCGCGCGCGGCGATGTCGGTGGCGACCATGACCTTCACCTCGCCGGAGGAGAACGCGTCGAGGTTCCGAACCCGCGCGTTCTGGGAGAGGTTGCCGTGCAGGTCCACCGCGGGGATCCCCGACGCGGTGAGCTGCTTGGCCAGCTTCTTGGCCTGGTGCTTGGTGCGCAGGAAGAGCACCCGGCGGCCGGTGCCGGAGGCGAGGTGGCGCACGACCTCGGTCTTGGCGCCCGCGTCGGCCACGTGCAGCGCGTGGTGGGTCATCGCCGGCGGCGGGGCGGTGGCGCTGTCGACCGAGTGGGTCAGCGGGTCGACGAGGAAGCGCTTGACCAGCACGTCGACGCCGTTGTCCAGGGTGGCGGAGAACAGCAGGCGCTGGCCCCCCCGGGGGGTGGCGTCCAGGAGGCGGCGCACGCCGGGCAGGAAGCCCAGGTCGGCCATGTGGTCGGCCTCGTCGAGGACGGTCACCTCGACGCCGTCCAGCGTGAGCTCGCGCTGGCGCAGGAGGTCCTCGAGGCGACCCGGGCAGGCGATGACGATGTCGACGCCGGCAGCCAGGGCGGTCACCTGGCGGCCCTGCGGGACCCCGCCGAACACCACGGTGGTGCGCAGCCCGGCGGCCTGCGCGAGCGGCTCGACGGTGGCGGCGATCTGCGTGGCGAGCTCGCGGGTGGGGGCCAGCACGAGGCCGCGCGGGCGGCGGGGTGTCCGCGGGGCCTGTCCCGCGGCGACGCGGGCGACCAGCGGCAGCGCGAAGGCGATGGTCTTGCCCGATCCGGTGCGACCGCGGCCGAGCACGTCACGACCGGCGAGGGTGTCCGGGAGCGTCGCCGCCTGGATGGGGAACGGGCTGGTGACGCCGCGGGCCTCGAGCGAGGCCACGAGCGGGGCCGGGACGCCGAGCTCCGCGAACGACGCCCCGGTGGCCTCCCCGGTGGACGGGTCCGACGGGGAGGCGGGACGCACGGCGGCCTGCGCGGCGCGCTGGGGCGGTGCGCTCTCGGCGCGGGGGGCCGGCGGCTGCACGGCACCGGCGCGGGGGGCGCCGGGCGCCAGGGACCCGGGGGCGAGGACCCGGGAGCCCTGGGGGGCCGAGGCCGGGCGAGCAGCGCCCGCCTGGCCGCCGCGGCCGCGGCCGCCACGGCGGCGGCGCTGCTGGCCGCCCTCGCCGGAGCCGTCGCGGGGGGCGGCACCGGCGGTGCGGCCCGGGGCGGAGTGGCCGGGGCCGTTGTGGCCGGGGTTGCCGTGGCCGGGCGCGTTGGTGGGAGACACGGTGGGGGTTCCTCTCGGGCCGCGGCGCGCGGGGCGCGGCGCAGGCCGGTCCGGCGCGCGGGCGTCCGCCTCGGCGCTGGTGGCTGGCCACCTCCCGCCGGGGCGTCACGCCGGCGCGGCGCGGGAGGTGATCGGGTGGGCGGTCCGGCGCGAGCGCTGGGCTCGGCGCTCCGGACTCTGCCGCGCACGCCCAGTGTGCCGCATGAACCCGACCGACGGGACACGACACACCACATGCGTCCCACGTGGAACACCAACCCCATCCATCACGGGACTCGGGCCACAGGGGTCACCAGACCGGCGGTCCCGAAGGCGCGAGGTCGCCGTCGTCCACGGCGAAGGTGCGGACCCGCCCCACTCCGGTGTGCGGCCCCTCGAAGCGCACCGTGACCCGGCCGACGCCCGAGCCCTGCACCCACCCCGGCCCGTGCTCGCGGTGGACGACGTCCTGGCCCGGGCGCCACAGCACGGCGGAGGCACCAGCCGCCAGCACCTCCGGCTGCCCGGCGTCCGCGCTCCCGTCGTCGTCCTCCTGCTCCGCTTCGGGGTCCGCCGCCCCCGGGGCGGGGGCGGCGGAGGCCTGCGCGAGGAGGTCGGCGAGCAGGTCTCCCTGGACCGGGTCGTCGAGCCCGTCGAGGGCGCCCACCAGGCCCGAGACGCCCACGCCCAGCAGCCGCAGGCCGCCCGTCGTGTTGATGGCCGCGAGGAGCGGCGCGGCCGCCGCGCAGATCTCCTCCGCGGTGACCACGCCCGGGCCGCCGGCGGTGGTGGCGGAGCGGGCCAGCGCCGTGAAGTCGTACCGGCGGGCCTTGACGGTCACCGTGCGGCCCCTCACCCCGGAGGCCTGGAGCCGCTGCGCCACCCGCTCGGCCATCCGCCGCAGCTCCGCGGACAGCACCGACCGGTCCACGACGTCGGTGGGGAACGTCTCCTCGGCGCTCACCGACTTGGCCTCCCTCTCCGGCACCACCGGCCGCGGGTCCACGCCCAGCGCGGCGGCGTGCAGCGCCGCGCCCGCCGCCTTCCCGAGCAGGGAGACCAGCTCGCGCTCGTCCGTCGCCGCCAGCTGGCCCACCGTGGCCACGCCGAGCCCGGCCAGGCGGGCCTCGGTGGCGGGTCCCACGCCCGGCAGCGAGCGCACCCCCAGCGGTGAGAGCACTGATCGCTCGGCACCCGCGGGCACCACGAGGAGCGCGTCCGGCTTGCGCAGGTCCGAGGCCACCTTGGCCACCAGCTTGCTCGTCCCGACCCCCACCGAGGCCGTCAGGCCCACCTGCTCGCGCACGCGCTCCCGGAAGGCGACCGCGGCGGCGAGGACCGCCTCGTCGTCGGGACCCGTGGACGAGCCGCTCAGGTCGACGTAGGCCTCGTCCAGCGAGAGCGGCTCCAGGAGCCCCGGCGGGCCCGCGAGGTCGGCGAGCAGCGCCATCACGTGCGCCGACGCGGCGCGGTAGGCCTCGAAGCGCGGGGAGAGGTAGGCGGCCCAGGGGCAGGCCCGCCGCGCCGCCGCCGTGGGCATCGCGGAGCCGACCCCGAAGGCCCTCGCCTCGTAGGAGGCGGTGGCCACCACGCCGCGCCACGCCGTGCCGCCGACCACCACCGGCTTGCCGCGCAGCGACGGCTTGTCGCGCTGCTCCACGGCCGCGTAGAACGCGTCGAGGTCCACGTGGAGCACCGTGCGAGGGCGACCGGACGGACCGGTGCGCGGATCCGTGCGCACAGGACCGTCGGAGGTCACCTGACGACGGTAGCCCGCGGCGCTTCGTCCACAAGTTCCCCCAAAAGCACCCACGGGCGCACACGCCGTCCGTAGGTTGTGGGCGAACGCCCGGTCGAGCAGCACGGCGACCGGACCGGAGCACCGTCGACACGGAGGTCACCCGTGAGCCGCACCGCACGCCACCGCGCCCAGCCCGAGCCCAGCCGCCTGACCCGCCGGGCGCTCGGCGTGGCGGCCACCGCCGCGGTCGCCGCGGCACCCGTCGTGGCCGTGGCGGCGCCCGCGTCCGCCGCCACGGGCGCCACCTGGGACCGCCTCGCGCAGTGCGAGAGCACCGGCAACTGGGCCATCAACAGCGGCAACGGCTACTACGGCGGACTGCAGTTCTCGGCCAGCACCTGGAAGGGCTTCGGCGGCGGGCAGTACGCCTCCCGCGCGGACCTGGCCAGCCGCGAGCAGCAGATCGCCACCGCCGAGAAGGTCCTCGACGCGCAGGGGTGGGGCGCCTGGCCGGCCTGCTCGCGCAAGCTGGGCCTGGGAGCCGCCGACAAGGCCGGGTCCGCAGGCGCCGCACCGGCAGCGGCCGCCCCCGCGGCCGACGTGACCGCCCAGCGCAGCCCGCAGGCGTCCCGCTCCGCGGCCCGCACGGGCGGCTCCTACACGGTGGCGGCCGGTGACACGTTGGCGAAGATCGCCGCGGCGCAGGGCACCACGTGGCAGGCGATCTACTCCGCCAACACCTCCGTGATCGGCAGCAACCCGCACCGCATCTTCGTGGGGCAGGTCCTGTCCGTCTGACCTGCGGACCCCCCGTCGACTACTAGCCGTGACGACAATGGGGTTCTACGAGGTTTTTCGACACTCTCGGTGATCTGTGTCAGGGTGGGCGGCCTGATGACCCAGCAGACACACGCCCCGGTCCGAAGCTCCCGTCGTCGCCTGCTCGCCCTCGCGGCAGCAGCCTCACTGGCGGCAGCACCGCTGGTGGCCCTGTCGGGCACCGCCGCGCAGGCGGCCTCCGCCAGCACCTGGGACCGCCTCGCGGTCTGCGAGAGCACCAGCGACTGGTCGATCAACAGCGGGAACGGCTACTACGGCGGCCTGCAGTTCTCGTCGAGCACGTGGCGCGAGTTCGGGGGCGGTCAGTACGCCTCCCGCGCCGACCTGGCCAGCCGCGAGCAGCAGATCGCCGTCGCCGAGCGGGTGCTCGCGGTGCAGGGCTGGGGCGCCTGGCCCGCGTGCTCCGCGAAGCTCGGCCTGTCCGGCGCCGACGCGGCGGGCAGCTCCAGCGAGGTGGTGGCCTCGCGGGAGGCGCCCACCGCGTCCCGGTCGACCGAGCGCTCCGGCGGGTCCGGCGGGTCCGGCGGGTACACGGTGCGATCCGGTGACACGCTCTCGAGCATCGCCGCCTCGACCGGCACCACCTGGCAGGCGCTGCACGCCGCGAACGCCGCGGTCATCGGTGCGGACCCCGACCGGCTCCGCGTGGGCACCGTCCTGTCCGTCTGAGCCGGCCAGAGCCGCAGCTCGCCCGAGAGGACCGCCGCCAGGGGCGTCCGGACGTCGTCCGGACGCCCCTGGCGCGCGTCAGCTGCCCGCTGCGCGGCGGGACGCTCCCACGGCGCGGGCGGCGTCGTCGAGAGCCTCCAGCAGCCACGCCGCGTCGGTCGCGGAGAAGACCAGCGGCGGCCGCAGCTTGAGCACGTCGCCACCGGCGCCGCAGACGGAGGTCAGCACGCGACGCTGCCGCAGCGCCTCCACCACGTCCAGCGCCAGCGCCTTCGACCCAGCGCCGGTCTCCGGGTCCACCACCTCCAGGCCGATGTACAGCCCGGACCCGCGCACCTCACCGAGGAGGTCCGTGCGGGCGGACAGCGAGACCAGGTCGTCTCGCAGCGCGGTCCCGACGCGCAGGGCGCTGCCCTGCAGGTCCTCGTCGCGGATGACGTCGAGCACCGCCTGCGCCGCTGCCACCGAGACGGGGTTGCCGCCGAAGGTGTTGAAGTACGGCAGGTGGTCGGCGAAGGAGGCCAGCACCTCGGAGCGCGCGAGCAGCCCCGAGACGGGGATGCCGTTGCCCATCGGCTTGCCCGTGGTGACGAGCTCCGGCACCACGCCGTGGCCGTCGAAGCCCCAGAAGGCGCGGCCGGTCCGGGCGAACCCGGGCTGCACCTCGTCGGCGATGAAGACGCCGCCGCGGGCGCGGACCTCGGCGACGGCGGGCGCCAGGAACCCGGCCGGGTCGGGGAAGACGCCGTCGGAGGAGAAGATCGAGTCGGCCAGGAGCGCAGCGACGCCGAAGCCGGCGTCCTCCAGCTCGTCGGCAGCGGCCGCGACCTTCGCGGCGAACCAGGCGCCGAGGTCGTCCCAGCCCTCCGCGGCGGCGAGCCGCGCGTCGGGGGCGGGCACGGTGCGCACCCACTCCCCGATCGGCTGAGCGGTGCCGAGGGCCGGTGAGAGCTGGGAGACGGTGTCGGTGTTGCCGTGGTAGGCCTCGGAGGAGATCACCACGCCCCTGGCGCCGGTGTGGGCCTGGGCGACCCGGACCGCGAGGTCGTTGGCCTCCGAGCCCGTGCACAGCAGCATGAGCTGGCCGATCTCGTCGGGCGCCGTGGAGAGCAGGTCCTCGGCGTAGTCGAGCACCGCCTCGTGCAGGTAGCGGGTGTGGGTGTTGAGCGTGGCCACCTGCTGCTGCACCGCGGACACCACCCGCGGGTGGCAGTGCCCGACGCTGGCGACGTTGTTGTAGACGTCGAGGTAGCGCTCGCCGTCGGCGTCGAACAGGTGAGACCCGACCCCGCGCACCAGGTGCACCGGGTCGCGGTAGAAGAGGCGGTAGGCGGGTCCGAGCAGCTGCGAGCGGCGGCGCGTCAGCGCCAGCGTCTGCTCGCTGACGCCCTCGGCGTCCTCCGGGCGGAAGCTGTTGGTGTCCATGATCGTGGAGCGGGTGGTCGACGGGGCGGTCACGGGCGGAGTCTGCGCGAGCCGCGTTAAGGACCTGTTTCGTCGGCCCGCGCGCGACGTCCGGTTCGCCACCATCGGTCGGTGACCGCCCCGACCGCCCCTGCCTCCACCGCCGCGGCGGACGGGCTCGACACCCCGAGCGAGCAGCCCGTCGAGCAGCCCGTCGAGCAGCCCGTCGAGCAGCCCGTCGAGCAGCCCAGCACCGACGTCTCCCTGCACGCCTTCGACGCGCTCGGGAAGGGCGCCCCGGCGCCGTACTGGCTGCACCGGGGCGTGTGCGCGGCGTGGGGGCTGGAGCCGATGCGGGTGGACATGCCCCTCATCACCGTCTCGGAGAACGCCACCTTCCGGCTCGACCTCGACGGCCGGCCGGTGGGCGTGGTCCGGGTGTCGCAGCCCGGGTACGTGGGGGGCCCGGCGGCCATCGCCAGCGAGATCGCCTGGCTGGGGGCGCTGCACGCGCTCGACGAGGTGCGCCTCATCGACCCGGTGCCCACGGTGCGCGGCGGCTTCACCGCCGTCGTCAAGGACACCCGGGGGCACGGGTGGGCGTGCGTCTCCACGCGCTTCGTGGAGGGGTCGCCGCTGGAGGAGCTCGACGACCCCGCCGAGTGCTACCGCACCATCGGCCGGTGGACCGCGCTCTTCCACGAGCACGCCCGGTCCTGGGAGCCGCCGCACGCCTTCGAGCGGTTCACGTGGGACGTCCCCGACCTCGTCGGACCGACGGCCCGCTGGGGGCCGTGGGAGCAGGCGGTCGAGAGCCCCGAGGACGAGCTGCTGCTCGGGAGGGCGCAGGCGCGGGCCCTGGAGCTGCTGGCCGACCTCCCCGCGACCCGCGACCACTGGGGCCTCATCCACGCCGACCTGCGCCCGTCCAACATCATGGCGACCGCCGACGGGGCGCTGACGGTCATCGACTTCGACGACTGCGGCTTCGGCTTCTACCTGTACGACTTCGCCGCGGCCCTCAGCTTCGTCGACCACGAGCCGTACGCCCCCGCCATGGCGCGGGCGTGGGTGGCCGGCTACCGCGAGGTGTCGCCGCTGACCCAGGCCGACCTCGTGCACGCCTGCGCGCTGGCGATGCTCCGCCGGTTGCAGCTGCTGGGGTGGACCACCGGGCACCGCGCCGACGCGCTGCCACCGGGCCTGTTCGACGCGCAGCTGCCGGGTTCCGTGGAGTGCGCCCGCCGCTTCCTCGACGACCCCCTGTGGCTGCTGCAGGGGTAAGGGTCACCTAACTCGCGCGTCTAGCATGGGGCCGTGCACGGATCAGTGGTGAGGACCGAGCGGCTGACCCCGACGCTGGTGAGGGTGGTGCTGGGCGGCCCGGGCCTCGACGGCTTCCGGTCCGCCGACGGCACCGACGCGTACGTCAACGTGGCGATCCCCCCGGCGGGCGCGCCCTACGGTGCGGTGTTCGACCCGAGGGCGCTGCGCGAGGCCGGGTTGCCGCGCGAGCAGCTGCCGGCCCGGCGCCGGTACACCGTGCGCTCCTGGGACGCCGACGCGCGCGAGCTGGCGATTGACTTCGTCGTGCACGGCGACGCGGGGGTCGCGGGGCCGTGGGCCGCGTCGGCAGAGCCCGGTGACGTGCTCGTCTTCGAGGGACCGGCGTCGGGCTACCGGCCGGACCCGGCCGCCGCGTGGCACCTCATGCTCGGCGACGAGTCGGCGCTGCCGGCGGTCGCGGCCTCCCTGGAGGCGCTGCCGACCGACGCCACCGCGGTGGTGCGGCTCGTCTGCGACGGCCCGGAGCACGAGGTTCCGCTGTCGGCGCCGGCGGGGACGGACCTGGTGTGGCTGCACCGCACCCACGACGACGAGCGGGACGCGGCGCTGCTGCTCGAGGCGACGCGCGCCCTGGAGTGGCCCGACGGCACCGTCCACGCCTTCGTGCACGGCGAGGCGGAGGAGATCAGGGCGGTCCGCCGCCACCTCCTGCTCGACAGGGGGCTGGAGCGCTCGGAGATGTCCTGCTCGCCGTACTGGCGCCGCACGATGACGGACGAGGCGTGGCGGTCGGTCAAGCGCGACTTCGTGGCGGCGATGGACGCCGAGGTCGCCTGACGTCGGGGCCACCGGCTGGGGCGCTCAGCCGGTGGCCATGTCCACGAAGCGCGAGTAGTGGCCCTGGAAGGCCACGACGATGGTGTCCGTGGGCCCGTTGCGGTGCTTGGCGACGATGAGGTCGGCCTCGCCCGCGCGGGGGCTCTCCTTCTCGTAGGCGTCTTCGCGGTGCAGCAGGATGATCATGTCGGCGTCCTGCTCGATGGCGCCGGACTCGCGCAGGTCGGCCATGGCCGGGCGCTTGTCGGTGCGCTGCTCGGGGCCGCGGTTGAGCTGCGAGATGGCGATGACGGGCACCTCGAGCTCCTTGGCGAGGAGCTTGAGGGCTCGGGAGAACTCCGAGACCTCCTGCTGGCGGCTCTCGACCTTCTTGCCGGAGGTCATGAGCTGCAGGTAGTCGATGACGACGAGCTTCAGCCCGTGCTGCTGCTTGAGCCGGCGGCACTTGGCGCGGATCTCCATCAGCGTCATGTTGGGGCTGTCGTCGATGAACAGGGGCGCCTCGCTGACCGCGCCCATGGTGCGGGCCAGGCGGGTCCAGTCCTCCTCGCGCATGGTGCCCTTGCGCATGTTCTGCAGCGGCACCTTCGCCTCGGCGGACAGCAGGCGCATGGTGATCTCGGTCTTGCCCATCTCCAGGGAGAAGACGACGGCGGGCATGTTGTTCTTGATCGCCGCCGACCGGAGGATGTCCAGCCCGATGGTCGAGTTGTGGGTGGGCACCATCGAGCGCGTCGCCAGGTACAGGTGCGAGGGGTGCTCGATCTCGATGCACCGCACCGGCACGCTGGCCACAGGCCGGACCTCGACGACGTAGCGCTGCCGCAGCCTCTCCGTGGACGGACGGCGGCGATCCTTGTGCACGAGCCGCTTGCGCTCGAGCGCGAACACGTCGTCGTCAGTCGAGAAGGTGATCGTGAAGCAGGTCGAGCGTTCCGGGCCTCGGCCCGCCACAGGGCGGGTCGAGACAGCGCACCGGTAGCCGAGGCTCAGGACGAGCTCTTGCACGTCGCGGGCGAGACGCTCGTCCGTGACCGAGAACTGCACGCTCCCCGTGGGGTTGACGGTCCCGTCGCTGTCCAGCAACCCGGCCAGGAGCTCACGACGCTGTCGCTCGCTCGCGCGGAGGTAGGACGCCGGGATGTGCTTGCTCCCGAGGACTCCGAGCCCCCTCAGGAGGCCCAGGACGGACCCGTGGGCGGCGTGGCAGCTCGAACAGCGACGCAGACCTGACGACGACCGGCCGCAGTCGGGGCACGCGGGCTCTGCGACGGGCGCGCTGACGGTCTTCGCGCGGCCGCCGCACGAGCGGCCGCACGAGCGCACCTGGCTGGCCCGAGGCGTGAAGGCAGCGCCGCAGACGACGCAGCTGCCCTCAGCCACCTGCGGCTGCGGCAGGCGCCACGAGTAGCTGATGGTCCCGGCGACGGCTCGGACGTCGTACCCCTCGCTCTCGACGCGGGCGACGACTTCCAGGTCCGCTGTGGTGAAGCGGGCCGCGTCCGTGTGCCCGTCACCGAGCCACACGCCGAGGGCGTAGGGGGACACCGGCAGCGGCTGCCGCTCGAGCTGGAGCGGCTGCGCCACCTCCACGCTGTGCTCGACCCGCTCGTCAGCGGTCGCGCAGCGCACCGATCGGGCCATCTCCTCGGTCGTCCTGATCGACGCTGATCGGCCGCTGCGTCGCTCGGCACGAGTCCGGGTCGCCCACTGGTGCTGGGCGTCGGCGATGACTGTGGTGCCGTCGTCGAAGACGAGCTCGTAGCAGGGGCGGTCGAGCATGACGTCGGTCGCGGCGACCACCCGGGTGGGCGTGCCGTCAGCGGCGATGACGCAGTCCCCGACCGAGACCTCACCCATCGTCGTCCAGCCGGTGGGTGTGGGCAGCTGGGTGTCCAGCGCCAGAGCCTTGCCGATGGCGGGGCGGGCGGCGATGACGATCATCTGGCCCCCGTGGAGGCCGTTGGTGAGGGCGTCGAGGTCGGCGAAGCCCGTGGGCACACCGATCATCCCGTCGCCGCGGTGGCTGGAGGCCTCGATCTCGTCGATCGTGGCCTCGATGGTGGAGCCCAGCGGGACGTAGTCCTCGGTCTGGCGCTGGTCGGTGACCGCGTAGACCTCGGCCTGGGCGGTGTTGACGAGGGCGTCGACGTCGCCGCCCTCCGCGGCGTAGCCGAGCTGCACGATGCGCGTCCCGGCCTCCACGAGGCGCCGCAGGACGGCGCGCTCGCGCACGATCCGGGCGTAGTAGCCGGCGTTCGCCGCGGTCGGCACCGACGAGATGAGCGTGTGCAGGTACCCGGGGCCACCGACGCGCCCGATCTCGCCCTTGCGGGTGAGGGTGGCGGCCACCGTGATGGCGTCTGCCGGCTCGCCGCGACCGTAGAGGTCCATGACCGCGTCGTAGATGAGCTCGTGGGCGGGCCGGTAGAAGTCCGTGCCCCTGATCTGCTCGACGACGTCGGCGATGGCGTCCTTGCTGAGCATCATGCCGCCCAGCACGCTCATCTCAGCGGCGACGTCCTGCGGGGGCGTGCGCCCCAGCTCCTCACTGGGGCCCGCCGAGGACTCGTACGGCTCCAGGTCGGCCAGCGACATCCGTGTCAGCCCTCCCGCCTCTCCTGAGCGGTCGCCCGCTCACCCGTCCCTGCTCGTCTCGTCCGTCCCGCTGCCGGGACCGCTCACCACATCTAGCCACCCACCACCGACAGTCCGTGGGCCGACGGCGGAACAGGGGTGGACGGGGGCCGGAGGGCGCTCGCCGCCTGCTGCCGCGGACTCGGTGGTGCTGTCGACGGTAAGCGCCCGTGGGGGCCTGCGGCGGCGATCTCCGGCTGCTGGCGCGGCGCCCCTGTGGACAGGCGGTCGCGGCAGCCCTCTCACCTGCGGTGGAGGAGACCTGAGTTGTCCACAACCTGGGGACAGACCTGTGGACAACTGTGGATAACTCCGTGGTGATCACGACTCCACAGGCTGCGACCTGCCCTGACGTCCATCCACTGGGTGTGGACGACGAGCCGTCCACAGGGTGAACTCGAGGTGTCGGCGTGTCGCTGCACCGGCGTGTCGCACCCGACGCGCCGGTGGTGACAGAGCGCTGATGGAGGCTCCGCGCAGCGTCGCTGTGGGTCATGGGCGTTCCGAGGGCCAGCCCGAGGGGCCCCTCGTCTTCACGGCCCAGTCTCGCGGTCGACCCGGGGACGCCCAGGCCGGCTGGGGTCGCTGGAGCCCGCCTCAGGGCCTCCACCCGGGCCCCGACATCCCCACCGGCACGTCGCGACCCCACCCGGCCGCCGAGGCTGCGGCGTGGCGGTGCGAGCCGGGCGGTGGACGCTGGCCGCGGCGTCGTCCTCCCCGTCGTCGTCGGCAGACACGTCGACGCCCGCCCCGCGGGTGCGGGACGGGCGTCGAGGTGGTGCAGCGGCGCTGCAGCGCGTCAGCGGGGCTCAGGCCTCCGGGACGACCTGCACGTCGATCGAGGCGGACACCTCGGGGTGCAGGCGGACCTGCACGGTGTACTCGCCCGTGGACCGAATGGGGTTGCCGATCTCCACCTTGCGGTGGTCGATCGACGTGCCCGTGGAGTCCTTCACCGCGCTGGCGACCAGCGACGGCGTGACGGAACCGAACAGGCGCCCGCCGGTGCCGGTGCGCACCTGCAGCTTCACCGGAGCGGACTCCAGGCGCTGCTTGACGGACTTGGCCTCGTCGATGGAGGCCAGCTCGCGGGTGGCGCGGGCCGCGCGGATCTGCGCGACCTGCTTCTCGCCGCCCTTGGTCCAGCCGGTGGCCAGGCCGCGGGGGACGAGGTAGTTGCGGCCGTAGCCGTCCTTGACGTCGACGACGTCGCCGGGGGCACCGAGGCCGGTGACCTCCTGCGTGAGGATGAGCTTCATCTCTCGGTCTCCTCTGTCAGCCGGGGGTCAGCGCGGCGAGCTGGTGTAGGGCAGCAGGGCCATCTCGCGCGCGTTCTTCACGGCGGTGGCGATCTGGCGCTGCTCCTGGACGGACACACCGGTCACGCGGCGGGCGCGGATCTTGCCGCGGTCGGAGATGAACTTCCGCAGCAGCGCGGTGTCCTTGTAGTCGACCGTGGTGATCTTCGCCGCCTTGAGCGGGTTGACCTTCTTCTTGGGCTTGCGCACAGCGGGCTTGGCCATCGTGGAGCTCCCTCTCTCGGAGCCCGGCCCCGCTGGCAGGGGCCGGGATGGTGGGTGTTGGTCTGTGGGTCTGGAAGATCCGTCTGTCAGAACGGCGGGTCGTCGTTGAACGAGCCGCCGCCCCAGCTGCCGCCGCCGGAGCCGGAGCTCTGGCCGCCGCCGCCCCCCGAGGGGCCGGTGGCCCACGGGTCGTTGGACTGCTGGCCGCCACCGGAGGAGCCGCCGAAGCCGCCCCCGCCGCCGGAGCCGCCGCCGAAGCCGCCGCCGCCCTGGCCGCCGCCGCCGAAGCCGCCACCGCCCCCACCGCCGGAGCGCTGGGTCTTGTTGACCTTGGCGTTGGCGTACCGCAGGGAGGGGCCGATCTCGTCGACCTGCATCTCCATGGTGGTGCGCTTCTCGCCCTCCTTGGTCTCGTACGAGCGCGAGACCAGGCGGCCGGTGACGATGACCCGCGTGCCGCGGGTCAGGGACTCGGCGACGTTCTCCGCCGCGTCGCGCCAGACCGAGCAGCGCATGAACAGGGTCTCCCCGTCCTTCCACTCGTTGCTCTGGCGGTCGAAGGTCCGCGGCGTGGAGGCCACGGTGAAGCCGGCCACGGCAGCCCCGGACGGGGTGAACCGCAGCTCGGGGTCGCTCGTCAGGTTGCCGATGACGGTGATCGTCGTCTCGCCGGCCATGGGGTGCTCCTCAGCAGCTGGGTGTGTCGTCGCGTGCGGTCCGCGTCCAGCGCCGGTCTAGCAGCCGGCGCCGACAGCGGGTCTCAGGCGGTCTCGAGGCGCAGGAGCTTGGTGCGCAGCACGGCCTCGTTGAGGTTGAGCTGGCGGTCGAGCTCCTTGGCGGTGGCCGGCTCGGTGTTCATGGTCACGACGGCGTAGATGCCCTCGGACTTCTTGTCGATGTCGTAGGCCAGGCGACGACGGCCCCAGATGTCGACGTTCTCGACGGTGCCACCGTCGGCGCGGACGACGTTGAGGAACCTGTCGAGCGAGGGAGCGACGGTGCGCTCCTCGAGCTCGGCGTCGAGGATGACCATCAGTTCGTAGGCGCGCATCAGCGACCCACCTCCTCTGGACTCGGCGGTCACGGTCTCTCCGTGACAGGAGGCGCCGCCCTCGCGGGCGGCAGCGGTCCGGGGACCCGGACCAGCAGGTCAGTCTACCGGCTGCGGGACGGGGTCCCGGACGTCGTCGTCCGCCGCACGCGCGGCACGCCGCGAGCCGGCGGGCGCGGCCGACCTCGCCGTCGTCCTGACGCCCTGCACGGCGAGGAGGGCGAGCGCCGCCAGCCGCAGCACCAGCAGGACGGCGTACCCGCCGGGCGACATCCCGCGCCCGTCCTCGGAGCTGGTGGCGTACAGGTAGAGCCAGGTCCCGGTGGCGTAGGCGCACTCGGTCAGCGCCCAGGGCAGGTGGTCGCGCCACCGCGGCGCGGCGACGGCGGCCAGCGGCAGCACCACCAGGGTGGCCTGCACGGGCACGCTGGGGGAGACCGCGAGCCCACCCGCCACGAGCACCAGCGCCACGGCCGCGAGGCGGCGGACGGGGTCCGCGCCCGCCGTGCGGACCGCCGCAGCGGTCGCGAGGAGGACGACGACCAGCAGCCCGGCTCCCGCCAGGGCCGTCACGGCCCCAGCGGGGAGGGCGGACCAGGGGAGCCGGCTGCCGTCGGGCAGGTCCCCCTGAAGGCCGGGCAGCAGCCACAGGGAGCCGAAGCCCGCCCCGCCCGAGCCGTCCCACCAGCGGGATCCGCCGTCCAGCCCGCCCAGGGGGATGCTCGACACCAGCGTCACCAGGCCGCCGGCGAGCACGGCGGCGGCCGTGGCGGCCAGGGCGTCGAGGGCGGAGAGCGGCTCGGTCTCGGCCGCGGCCGGGGCGCCGCGGCGCGACCGCCGACCGAGGAGCACCACGAGCCAGACGGCGACGACGACGAGCGCGACCGCCGGCCTGACACCCGCGGCGACACCCACGAGCGCGCCCGCGACGGCGGGGCGTCGGCGCGCGAGGGCCAGCAGCGCTCCGGCGAGGAGGGTCACCGCCACGAGGTCCACGGAGACGAGCCCGGCGGTGACGACCACGGGGCTGAGGGCGACGAGGGCGGCGTCCCAGCCGGAGGCACCCGCCGCCCCGGTGCGCGCCCGGACCACGAGCACCGCGGCCAGGGACAGCGCGAGCGCGGCCAGCAGCACCGAGGTGTCGAAGGCGCCGCGGGGCGTGGTGCCGACGAGCTCCAGCAGGCGCAGGACGACGGCGGTGGTCGGCGGCTGGCCGCTGGCTCCGCCGGCATTCGCCACCAGGGCGGGGACGTCGGAGTAGCAGGCGTGGACGAACTGGTCGGGCGACGCCCACCCGGTGGCGCGGCAGTGCTGGCGGGTCAGCGCCGCGAGGGCCACCGGCACGACGGCCGCCAGCGCCAGCAGGGGAGCAGCACCCCACAGGCGGCCGCCCGCACCCGGGGGAGGTGTCGTGGCGGCGCGGTCACCGAGCGGGCCACCCACCGCCTCGCTGGCGGCCCTGACGACGGCGTCGCTGCGGCTGGGTGCACCCACGTCCGAGATCGTCCCCCACCCGCTGCCGGTGGCCGCCGCCAGTCCCGACCGGTCCCGGTCAGCCCTGGCCGCGCCCGCCGGGGCCCGCCGGGCCGCCGGTCGCCTGCTGGCCGGGGCGCGCCTGGCCGAGGCGCGCCGCGACGCGGTCGGCGAGACCGGGCGGGCCGGCGGCCTGAGCGGTGTCGCCCTGGTCCTCGCCGCCGTCGCCGCCGTCGCCCCCGTTCCCGCCGCCGTTGCCGTTGCCGCCGCCGTTCCCGGGACCGTCGGTCGCGCCGTCCGTGGCGCCGTCCGTGGCCCCGTCGGTCGCGCCGTCGGTCGGCGTGTCCGAGGGGGAGGCCGTCGCGGTCTCGGTCGGCGTCGGGGTGGCCGTCGGCGAGGGCGCGGCGCTCACCTGCTTCGACGGCTTCGGGAACTGCAGGACGTCCGTGCCCTTGAGCGCCTTGGTCATGTAGGAGGTCCAGATCTTGGCGGGGATGGTGCCGCCGGTGATGTCGCTCCTGACGCCGCCCCAGGAGCCGAGGGGAAGCTGCTTGCCGCCCTCGCCGCTGTTGTAGAGGACGACAGCGGTCTGCAGCTGCGGCGTGAAGCCGTTGAACCAGGCGGCGTAGCTGTCGTTCGTCGTCCCGGTCTTGCCGGCGATCGGGCGCTTGCCGAAGGCGCTGCCCACGCTGGCCGCGGTGCCGCCGCTCTTCGTCACCTGCTGCATGGCGTAGACGGTGTCCGCCACGGCCTGCTGGTCGAAGGTGGCCGTCGGTCGGAGGTCCTCGGTGTACCGCGGGGTCTCGCCCTGGTTGATCGACTTCACGAAGTGCGCCGTGTGCACCTCGCCCCCGTTCGCGAGGGCGGCGTAGGCCTGGGCCATCTGGATCGGCCTGACCGTCGACGTCCCCAGCACGTTGGAGAGGAGGTCCGTCTCGTTGTCGGCGACCGGCGCCCCGAGCCGCTTCGCCACGTCGGCCGTCTTGTCAGGGCCGATCTCCTCGTTGAGGTGCACGTAGACGGTGTTCACGGAGTCGGCGGTGGCCTTGACGAGGTTGATGTCGCCGAACTGCTCGCCGTTGCCGCTGCCGTAGTTCTTCACCCTGTACCCGTCGAAGGTCTGCGGGCTCGCTCCGTCGAAGGTGTCGGAGAGCGTGTACTCCCCGCTCTCGAGCGCCGCGAGGAGCGTGAACGGCTTGAAGGTCGACCCCGCCTGTGCGGAGCCCTTGGTGACGGAGTCGTACTGCGTCTGCGGGTCCTCGCCGGCGTACATCGCGCGGACACCGCCGGTGGCGGGGTCCACGGACACGAGACCCGCGCGCACGGTGTCCGGCCGCCCGTTCGTCGGGTAGGCCTTCGGGTCCTCCATGGTCGCGACGGCGGAGTCCTGCAGGCCCTTGTCGACCGTGGTCACCACCGTGAGGCCGGCGGTCTCCACCTGGTCCGTCGTGGTCAGCGTCTGGCTGCCGCCGTCGAGGGTGCCCACGGTGAAGTTCTGCGTCTTGCCGAGGTTGGCGATCTCCTCGACGACGGCCTGCAGGATGTAGCCGTTGGGGCCCTTGGACCACTCCGGCTTCAGCTGGTCGACCGTGGGCGGGATGGTCGGGTTGGCCGCGACCTCAGCGGCGGAGACGAACCCCATCTGCTGCATGGCGCCCATCACGTACGTGTAGCGCTTCTGGGCGTTCGCCTGGTCGACCGCGGGGTCCCACGCAGAGGGGGCCGGGAGGATGCCGATGAGGAGCGCGGCCTGCTCGTTGGTCAGCTGCGTCGGGTCGGCGTCCGGGCCGAAGTAGGCCTCCGTGGCGGCGCCGATGCCGTAGGCGCCGCGCCCGAAGTAGACGGTGTTGAGGTAGCTCGTGAGGATCTGGTCCTTGGAGTACTGCTGGTCCACCTTGAGGGCCTGGATGGCCTCGGTGGCCTTGCGCGTGTAGGCGCGCTGGTCGTTGCCGGTGATGTTCTTCACGTACTGCTGCGTGATGGTCGACCCGCCGCCGAGGTCGGGGTTGCCCGTCAGCACGCCCCAGACCGCACGACCGATGCCGGTGACGGAGACGCCCTTGTTCTCGTAGAAGGTGCGGTCCTCCGAGGCCACGGCGGCGTCCTTCGCGGACTTGGGCATCTGGTCCGGCTCGAGCGGCTTCCTGTCGATGCCGTCGTTGAGCTCGCCCATGACCGTGGTGCCGTCGCTGTAGTAGACGGTGGTCGTCGCCTTGAGCGCGTCACCGTTCATGGACGGCGTCGAGGTGGTGGCGTAGGCGAACGCCCCGGCACCGACCACCATGATCACCAGCAGGAGCAGCCCGCTGACCACCAGCTGCCACGACGGCAGCCAGCGGCGCCGGCGCTTCGGCGCCGGCGGTCGCTGCCCACCGGCACCGCCGTGGCGCGGGTCGGCCGTGCGGGCCGTCGGGCGTGCGGCGGGGGCGGAGCGGCGGCTGGGGGCCTGGGGGTGAGAAGGCACCGGGTGCGTCCCTGGAGTCGTGCGGGCGCCTCCGGCCCGTCCTGGGCTCGGGTGGTGCCGCGGGCGGAGCGGTCTCGAGTCCCCGCCAGTATGCGGCGCTGACCTGAAGCGGCACTGGTCTTCGGCTGCACGGGTGGGTCACGAGTCGCGCACGCACCGCTGCGTCGCTACAGTCCGCTGATGTATCGGCCCGATACATCAGCACTGCGCCCGCGCCCCGCTGAGCGGGCGTCCGGGACGACAGCAGAGGGGGACGGCGCGTGGCACGAGGCTCCGACGCGCTGACCATCGCCGTCCTCGGCCTCCTGGACGACGCCCCTCTGCACGGCTACGAGCTGCGCAAGCGCATCGACCTCGTGATCGGCCCCCTGCGGCGCCGCATCTCCTTCGGCAGCCTCTACCCGGCACTGCGCTCCATGGAGGAGCGCGGCTGGATCACGCAGAGCTCGCCCACCACCGCCACCCCGCCGCTGGCCGGCAAGCGCAGCCGCGTCGTCTACCAGCTCACCGACGCCGGCCGCGCCCAGCTGCGCTCGCTGCTCGCCAGCTCCGGTCCTGCGACGTGGGAGGACGAGCAGTTCGACGTCCACTTCGCCTTCTTCGGCAGCACCGACCCCGCCACCAGGCTGCGCATCCTCGAGGGGCGCCGCACCCGCGTGGTCGAGCGCCTCGAGCGCGTCAGCGCCGCCGGCGCCAGCGCCCGCGCCGACAGCTGGTCGGCGGAGCTGCACCGCCACACCACCGACTCCCTGGAGCGGGAGCTGCGCTGGCTCGACGAGCTCGTCGAGCGCGAGCGCGGCTCCGGGTCCGGGCCCGGGGCGCCGTCCAGGTCCCCGCAAGCACCGCCGCCCTCCCCCTCCGCGCGATCCGGCGCTGACGGGGAGGGACCGGCCAGCAGTACCAGCCAGCCGACCGGCCAGCTGTCGTCCAACCAGTGAGGAGAGAACGGATGGGCTCCATCCGCGTCGCCGTCGTGGGCGTCGGCAACTGCGCCGCGTCCCTGATCCAGGGCGTCGAGTACTACAAGGACGCCGCGGACGACGCGACCGTCCCCGGCCTCATGCACGTCCGCTTCGGCGAGTACCACATCTCGGACATCGAGTTCGTGGCCGCGTTCGACGTGGACGCCAAGAAGGTCGGCTTCGACCTGTCCGAGGCGATCTTCAACTCGGAGAACAACACCATCAAGATCGCTGACGTGCCGCCGCTGGGCGTGCCGGTGCAGCGCGGCGTCACGCACGACGGCCTCGGCAAGTACTACCGCGAGACCATCGAGGAGTCCGACGCCGCGCCGGTCGACGTGGTGCAGGCGCTCAAGGACGCCCGTGCCGACGTCCTGGTCTGCTACCTGCCCGTGGGCTCCGAGGACGCCGCGGAGTTCTACGCGCAGTGCGCCATCGACGCCAAGGTCGCCTTCGTCAACGCGCTGCCGGTGTTCATCGCCTCCGACCCGGAGTGGGCGCAGAAGTTCACCGACGCCGGCGTGCCGATCGTCGGGGACGACATCAAGTCCCAGATCGGTGCGACCATCACGCACCGCGCGCTGATGCGCCTCTTCGAGGACCGCGGCGTCATCGTCGACCGGACGTACCAGCTCAACGTCGGCGGCAACATGGACTTCAAGAACATGCTCGAGCGCGACCGCCTCGAGTCCAAGAAGATCTCCAAGACGCAGGCCGTGACGAGCAACGTCGACCACGACCTCGGCAAGCGCAACGTCCACATCGGTCCGAGCGACTACGTCGAGTGGCTCGACGACCGCAAGTGGGCCTACGTGCGCATGGAGGCCCGCAACTTCGGCGACGTGCCCCTGAACATGGAGTACAAGCTCGAGGTCTGGGACTCCCCGAACTCGGCCGGCGTCATCATCGACGCGCTGCGCGCCGCGAAGATCGGCCTGGACCGCGGCATCGGCGGCCCGCTGACGTCGCCGTCGTCCTACTTCATGAAGTCGCCGCCGGTGCAGAAGCGCGACGACAAGGCCAAGGACGACGTCGAGGCCTTCATCGCCGGCACCAACGAGCGCTGACCCAGGCACCACCCGCGGTGCCGGTGGGAGACACTGGACCCATCGACGCTGCCCACACCGACGGCCCGGCCCCCTCTGAGGAGCCGGGCCGTCGGCCGTCCACCCCCTCCACCCCCTCCACGCGCGAGACCTCGGGTCTGCTCGCCGGAGCCGCCGCGGTCGCCCGTGCGCCAGGTGCGCGACGGCTCGTCGGGGTGCGCCTGCTGGGACAGGCGGGCGACGGGGTGCTGCAGGCGGCCCTGGCCTCCTTCGTGCTGCTCTCCCCCGAGCGAGCCGCTTCGCCCGCCGCCATCGCGGGCGCGATGGCCGTGCTCCTGCTGCCCTTCACGATCGTCGGCCCCTGGGCGGCGGCTGTGCTCGACAGGTTCCGCCGGCGCCAGGTGCTCGTGGTGGCGTCGGCGACGCGGGCCGTGCTCGCCCTGGCCGCGTCGCTCGCCGTCGTCGCCGGTCCCCCGGTGGCCGTGCTCGTCGTGGCGCTGGCGTACCTGTCGGTCAACCGCCTGCTGCTCGCGGCGCTCTCGGCGTCGCTGCCGCGGGTGCTGCCGGCGCGCGACCTCGTGGCCGCCAACGCCGTCGTCCCCACCGCCGGCAGCGCCACGGCCCTGGCCGCCGGCGCCCTCGCACTGGCCGTGCACCCCCTCGTCGGGCTCGGGGACGTGGGCGACGCGCGCCTCCTCCTCGGCACGGTGCTGCTGTGCGCTGCCGCGGGGACGGTCGCGCTGCGCATCGGCCGGGACGAGCTCGGCCCCGGAGCCGACGACGTCGCCCAACACGCCCGTCCGGAGCGCGACCTGGTCGGTGCGCTGCGCCACCTGCGCGAGCGGCGGACGGCGGCCCGCGCGCTGCTGCTCATCGGCGCGCACCGCCTGGGGTACGGCGTCGCGCTGGTGCTGTCGCTGCTCTACGCGCGCACAGCGGCCGACTCCCCGGCGAGCGCTGCACCGGCAGGCAGCACGGGGAGCAGCTCGGGCCTGCTGGCCGCGACCGCTCTCGTAGGAGCCGTCACGCTGGCGTCCGGCCTCGGCTTCGCGCTGGCCGCGGCGCTGACGCCCGTGGCCGCGAGGCGGCTCGGGCCCCAGCGGTGGGCGGTCCTCGCCGCTGCCGCCTCGGCGGCGGCTCCCCTGGTGCTGGTCCTGGCTCCCGGTCCGACCGCTCTCGTGGTGGCCGCCGGGCTGCTCGGTCTCACGGCGCAGAGCGTGAAGATCTCCGTGGACACCCTGGTGCAGACAGGGGTCGACGACAGCTTCCGGGGGCGCGTCTTCGTGCTCTACGACGTGCTCACCAACGCGGCGACGGTCGCCGCGGCCGGTCTCGCCGCCCTCGTGCTTCCGGTGGACGGCTACTCGGTGCCAGTCCTCGTGGCGGTCGCCGCCTGGTGGGTGGCGGTAGCAGCCCTGAGCGCTGCGTCGTCGCGCGCCGGAGCCAGGGCCTCCTGAGCGACTCGCGCCGTTCCACGCGTTCCACGGGGAACGCGGGCCGGTGGAGGACCGCGCGGGCAGGGAGGGCGGACCCGGCTCCCGAGGAGACGGGACGCTGCCCGCGCGTGCCGACCTCGACCGGTGGCTGTCGGCGGTGGACTTCGAGCCCTTGGCCGTGGCGGCGGGGGAGCTGCGGACGGGCAGGCTTCCACCGCAGCCCGGCCACCGGCCCAGGAGGTCCGCGGTGACGGACGCGGCGCTGCTGCGCACCGACCTGGTGGTCGCGGCGGCGTGCAGAAGTGGTCGGAACGGCGTTCCGTGCGCTCGTCGGGCGATCTCTGCACGCCGGTGCGACCGGGCAGACAGCCTGTGGACAAGATCCACATCGGCGCCGGCCGTGCTTCCACCCTTCCGGGATGGAGATCGCTGAGGTCCGCCGTCAGGTCTGGCAGCTGGGTGGTGTCGCCCGCAGGGACCAGCTCGACGTCCACCACCGGGTGCTGGCGCGTGCCGTCGACTGCGGCGCTGTGCTGCGCGTGGCCCGCGGCACCTACGCGCTGTCGAGCCAGACCGCCCCGCTGCTGGCGGCCGCGCAGGCCGGGGGAGTCGCATCTCACGCGAGCGCCGCGCAGCTCTGGCTGCTGGACCTCGTCTCGGCACCGGAGCTCCCCCACGTCACGGTCCGGCGGAACCGCCGGCTGACGCCCGCAGCGGCGTCTGGCCTGGTGCCGCACTGGTCGCACCTGCCGGACGGCGATGTCGACGGCCTTGTGACGACCCCTCTGCGCACCGTCGTCGACTGCGCTCGCACGATGCCGTTCCCTGAGGCCCTGGCTGTCGCCGACTCCGCGATGAGGCGACACCTCGTGGAGGAGTCGGAGCTGCTCGACCGCGCCGAGCGGACGCGAGGAGCCGGACGGCAGTCCGTCCTGCGGGTGGCCCGCTACGCCTCGGCCGAGCCTGCGAACCCCTTCGAGTCGGCTCTGCGCGGCATCGCGATCACGGCCGGGGTGACGGGGCTCAGACCACAGCTGCCGCTCGAGGTGCGCGGAAGCTTCGTGCGGCCGGACCTCGTGGACCCGCGGCTGCGCCTCGTCGCCGAAGCGGACAGCTTCGAGTGGCACGGCAGGCGACAGGCCCTGGCGTCCGACTGCAGGCGGTACGACGAACTGGTCGCCGACGGTTGGACGGTGCTGCGCTTCGCGTGGGAGCAGGTCATGTTCGACCGGGAGTGGGTCGCGGAGGTGCTGACCGCGGCCTCCGAGCTCTGCCAGACGGCTGTGGGTGGCCGTGGCGGCGTGCGGAAGTCCGCCTGACTTCCATCATCGAGCCGCTTGCTGAACTTCTGCACGCCGCTGCGACCATCCGCCCGCTCAGCTCTGGCGTTCCACGCGTTCCACGGGGAACGTCTCGGTGGTCGCTGGGCGGGGGGCGCCCCCCTTCGGTGAGAGGCACCAAGGGCAGCGGTGCGCCGTCCACGGTCCAGCTCGAGCGCGTCGAGGGCGGTCGACCTCCACGCGGCCCGACGACCCCGACAGCAGGAGCACGCCGCACGTCGCAGGTACGTCGTCCGGCCCGGTGACCACCACGCCGGGCAGGTCGACCACTGCGCCGCGCGACCACTCGACCCGACGACCGAGGGCCCGGCGTTCCGCGTGGAACGCCGGGCCCTCGTCAGTCGCGCGGTCCGGTCGTCGTCCTGGTGAGGACGAGGCGGCTCAGGCGCCGGGCGCCTGCGACTCGGGCTGCTCGGCCCACCACCGCAGCAGCTCGGCGCGCGCAGCGTCCTCACCGAGCAGGCCGTCGTCGAGCCGCACCTGGAGCATGTGCTTGTAGGCCCGCCCGACCACCGGGCCGGGCCTGACGCCCAGCAGCGCCATGATGGCCGCGCCGTCGAGCTCGGGCCGGACGGCGTCGAGCTGCTCCTGCTCGCGGATCGCCGCGATCCGGACCTCGAGGTCGTCGTAGGTGCGCTGCAGCTGCTCGGCGCGGCGCTTGTTCCGCGTGGTGGAGTCGGCGCGCGTGAGCGCGTGGAGCCGGGGGAGCAGGGGACCCGCGTCGGTGACGTAGCGACGCACCGCCGAGTCCGTCCACTGGCCGCCGCCGTACCCGTGGAACCGCAGGTGCAGCTCGACCAGCCTCGCGACCTGCTTGGTGGACTCCTTGTCGAACTTCAGCGCCTTCATCCGGCGAGCCGTCATCTTGGCGCCCACCACCTCGTGGTGGTGGAAGCTCACGCCGCCGCCGGGCTCGAAGCGCCGCGTGGGCGGCTTGCCGATGTCGTGCAGGAGCGCAGCCAGGCGCAGCACCACGTCAGGACCGTCGGCGTCGAGCCCGTAGCGGGGCTCGAGCTCGATCGCCTGGCGCAGCACGGTGAGGGAGTGCTCGTAGACGTCCTTGTGGCGGTGGTGCTCGTCGACCTCCAGCTGCAGCGCCGGCAGCTCCGGCAGGACGACAGCGGCCAGGCCGGCGTCGACGAGGACCCTCAGGCCCGGCACCGGGTCGGGGGCGCGGAGCAGCTTCACCAGCTCTGCCTGCACGCGCTCCGCGGAGACGATGGAGAGCCGCTCGGCCATCTCGGTCGCCGCCGCGAGCGCCTCGGGTGCGAGGTCGAAGCCGAGCTGGGCGGCGAAGCGGGCGCCGCGCATCATGCGCAGCGGGTCGTCGTCGAAGGAGCGCTCCGCGGCGACCGGCGTGCGCAGGTAGCCGCCGGCGAGGTCGTCGAGGCCGCCGAAGGGGTCCACGAAGACGCCGTCGGGCAGGCGAAGCGCCATGGCGTTCACGGTGAAGTCGCGCCGCGAGAGGTCGCCGTCGAGGGTGTCGCCGAACGCGACGACGGGCTTGCGGCTCTCCGGGTCGTAGACGTCGGAGCGGTAGGTGGTCACCTCCACCACCACGGCACCGCGCCGGGCGCCGATGGTGCCGAAGGCTCGGCCGGCGTCCCACGTGGCACTGCCCCACGCCCCCAGCAGCCGCTCGGTCTCCTCGGGCCGCGCGGAGGTGGCGAAGTCGAGGTCGAACTCGCCCTCGCCGCCCAGGCGCGACAGGAGCGCGTCCCTGACGGAGCCGCCCACGAGGGCCAGCTCGTGCCCGGCCGCGGCGAAGCGCCGGCCCAGCTCGGCGGCCGCGGGAGCCACCCTGGCGAGCTCGTCGAGGACGCGGCGCTCCGCCGCGAGGTGGGCGTCGGAGCGCTCGGGACGCCCCTCGCCGCCGGGGGAGCCCTGGCCCTCGCCGGGGGTCGGGTCGGCGTGGTCGTCGGGGTGGTCGGTCACGACGCGGATCCACTGGCGAGGCGCGGCACGAGCGTCAAGGCTGCCAGAGGTCCCGTAGTTACAGTGGCTCGCATGTCCCCAGGCGATCGTCGTCCGACGCCGGGACGGCGCCGCCACGGTGACGGTCGGCCGCCGCAGGGGCAGGGGGAGCGCCAGCCCGAGCGCGGTGGCCGCGGGTCCTGGCGCGGCGGTGGGCGCACCGTTGAGGAGGTCTCCGCCGGCGGCATCGTGGTCGAGACGTCCACCGGTGAGGCGCGGGCTGCGCTGATCGCGCGGCTGAACCGCGCGGGGCGCCTGGAGTGGTGCCTGCCCAAGGGGCACCTCGAGGGCAGCGAGACGCCCCAGGAGGCCGCCGTGCGCGAGGTCGCCGAGGAGACCGGGATCACCGGCGTCGTGGTGGGGGAGCTCGGCACCATCGACTACTGGTTCTCCGCGGAGGGCCGCCGCATCCACAAGACGGTCCACCACTACCTGCTCGAGGCGACCGGGGGAGCGATCAGCGTGGACGGCGACCCCGACGCGGAGGCGGTCGAGGCGGCGTGGGTGCCGGTGGCCCAGCTCGGGCAGCGGCTGGCGTTCTCCAACGAGCGCCGCATCGCTCGCGCCGCGAGCGAGCTGCTCGCCAGTGGTGGGTGACCACGTGGTGCGTGCAGGCGGCCGCGCCTCGGGGCAGCGCCTCGTCGTCCTGCTCGGCGCTGCGGCGGTGGCGCTGGGACCGATGGGCCTCGCAGCGCCGGCTGCCGGGGCACCGGCTCCCGTCCGCGGCGGCCCGCTGACGGGCCTCACCACCGCCGTCGGCCCGACCGGCGTCGGCGTCGACCTCGAGCAGCTCGGCCCCACGGCGCTGACCCCCGGCTCGCAGCTGGTGGTGCGCGTCCGGGTGACCAACACGAGCGCCGCCGCGCTGACGGGCGCCCGCTCGCGGCTCTTCGTCGACTCCCCCGTCCTGTCCAGCCGCGCCGCGCTCGACGCGTGGGCTGCCGGTCAGGGCGTGCAGGGCGGGGACCGGTTCGCCGGTGTCGACGGCGCGGAGCAGCCGCTGGGCCGCTCGCTGGCGCCGGGGGAGAGCACCGACGTCGACTTCTCCGTCGACGCGGACCAGCTCCAGCTCGGTGGGGAGTTCGGTCCGCGCGGGATCACGGTGGACGTCCTCGACTCCTCGCTGCAGCGCCTCACAGCGCTGCGCACCTTCGTCGTGTGGCTGCCGCAGGGCGGCCAGGGCGCGGCGCCGGCCACCGCCCCCCTCACGGTCGTAGCACCGGTCACCGCGGGAGCCCCCGACGTCAGCACTGGACAGCTTCCCGAAGCGCGCGTGGAGGAGCAGCTCGGGCGGCTGCGGGACCTGCTCCCCGCCATGTCGCTGCAGTCGACGAGCCTCGTGGTGGACCCCGCCCTGCTGGGCCCCTTCGCGCAGCCAGCCCAGCAGGAGCCCTCCGTCAGCGCCAGCGGGAGCACCGCCGGCACGCCCAGCGGCAGTCCCAGCGGGTCCGCGAGCCCCGGTCCGCCCTCCTCCGCCTCCTCTGCCACCGGTGCGGCCACGACTCCCCCGGCCCAGGGCTCGGACCCCACGAGCACCGCCGACCCGACGTCCGCCGGCGGCACCGGTGACGTCCCCGACCTGGTCGCCGGGACGACGGAGGAGACCTCCCCCGACCTCCAGACCTGGGTGGACGTGCTCCTGGCGCGCACCGGTGGGAGGGCCGCGGCGCTGCCCCAGGGCGACACCGACGTGGTGGCCACCGGCGCCGCGGGGACGAGCGACCTCCTCGCGCTGGCCGTCTCCCAGGCGCGCACGGCGCTGGGTGGCGATGACGACCAGGTCCTGCTGTGGCCGGCTGACCTGAGCGCGGCCGCGCCCCAGCCGCTCGTCACCGAGGCGGCTGCTGCCGCCCCGAGCGCCTCGGCCTCGTCGTCCTCGGACGGCGCGGGCTCGACGCCCGGACCCGCGGTGCTCGTGGACGCGAGGTCGGTCCCCGGTGGGGTCGGCGCCAACGGGACGGGTCCCTCGACGGCGACGCTGACGACGACGACGGCCAGCGGCACCGCGTCGGCCACCGGGGTCCTCGTGGACGCCACCGCGTCGTCGCTGCTGGCCTCCGCCGCCGCTGACGGGTCACCGGTGGACCCCGCCGAGGCCTCGGCGCGCCTCCTCGCCGACACCGCCGTGTCGGCGGTCGGTGGCGGCGGCGTGGTGCTCGCGCTCCCCCGCTCCTGGGACGCCGACCCCTCGGCCATGGCGACGGTGCTCGGCCCGGTGAGCAGCGCGCCCTGGGTGCGGGCCACGCCGCTGCCGGACCTCCTCGCCAGCGCACCGACGGCAGCGCCGCTCGACGTCACCCAGGCGCGCGCGGTGGCGGCGGACCAGGGGACGACGGGTGCGCCCCTCTCGGCAGCGGGCCTCAACGCCGCCCAGGGCGCGGTGGCCGCCGCCGAGACCGTGGCGCCCGTGGTCCAGGACCCGGCGGGTCAGCGGGAGCTGCTGGAGCCCGTGGAGCTCAGCGCCGCCGCGGCGGCGTCGCTCGGCTGGCGCGACGACCCGCAAGGCTGGCAGCGGGCGCTCGACCAGCTCTCGGAGACGGCCGCGCGGCTGCGCGACGGTCTGGAGGTCGTGCAGGGGAGTCCCACCACGGTCATCTCCTCGCGGGTCAACCTGCCGGTCAACGTCCGCAACACCCTCGCCCAGCCGGCCACGGTCTTCGTGCACCTGCAGTCCGGCAACATCCGCCTGATCCCCCGCGACCCGGTGGAGCTGACCATCGCGCCCGGGACGCAGCAGCAGGCGCAGATCCCGGTGAGGGCCGCCGCCAGCGGCGACACGTCCGTGACGGTCTACCTCACGGACGCCGCCGGCAACCAGATCGGAGAGCCCGAGCCACTGCGCGTGCGCGTGCGCGCCGACTGGGAGGGCCGCGGTGTGGCCATCGCCGCGGGCGTGGCCGGACTGGTCTTCGTGGGAGGTGTCGTGCGGACCGTGGTCCGCGTCCGCCGCCGCCCCGCTCCCCCCGTGGTGCGCTCCGCCGAGGAGGCGGACGCCGACGGCCCACCCACCCGACGTCCTGAGGAGTCCACCCGTGGCTGAAGCCCGTCCCGAGCGCCGGTCCCTCACCGGAGCGGCGCTGGGACGGGCCAGCGCGGTGATGGCAGCGGGGACGGCGGTCTCCCGCGTCCTAGGCTTCGTGCGCGTCTCTCTGCTCGCGGCGGTCATCAGCGCCGTGGGTGCCGGCGCCAACGCCTTCACGGTCGCCAACACCGTCCCCAACATGCTCTACCTGCTCATCGCCGGAGGGGTGCTCAACGCCGTCCTGGTCCCCCAGGTGGTCCGCGCGATGCAGCGACCCGACGGTGGGGCCGAGTACCTCGACCGCCTCGTGACTGCTGCGGTGGTCGCGCTGGCCGCCGTCACCGCGGTCCTCGTGGCGGCCGCGCCGCTCGTCATCCTGCTCACCACGTTCCGCGCGGACCCGGCGCAGCGGTCCCTGGCCGTCGCCTTCGGCTTCTGGTGCCTGCCGCAGGTGTTCTTCTACGCGCTCTACACGCTGCTCGGCCAGATCCTCAACGCCAAGGGGAGGTTCGGCGCCTACATGTGGGCGCCCGTCGTGAACAACGTCGTCGGCGTCGCGGGCCTGGGCGTGTTCATCCTCGCCTTCGGCGCGGTGGGCAAGGACGTCCCAGCCGGGGCGTGGACGCCGGCGCAGATCGCGGTGCTGGCGGGGTCCTCGACGCTGGGGGTCGTGGCCCAGGCGCTGGTGCTGCTCCCGGTGCTGCGCAGGGCGGGGGTCCGGCTGCGCCCCCGGTGGGGCGTGCGAGGCATGGGCCTGCGCAGCGCAGGGCGGGTGGCGGGGTGGACCTTCGGCGCGCTGCTCCTGAGCCAGGGCAGCGCCTTCGTCATCGCCAACGTCGGTAGCAGCGTCGGCGGTGGGGAGTCGGCTGGGAACACCGTGTGGAGCTCCGCCTTCCTCGTCTTCATGCTCCCCCACTCCCTGGTGACGGTCTCGCTCGTGACGGCGCTCTTCACGCGCATGAGCCGAGCCGCCGCCGAGGGCGACCTGAACTCCCTGCGCACCGACGTGTCCTCAGGGCTCCGGACCGTCGCCGTGGCGACCGTGGTGGCCAGCGCGGGACTCGTCGCTCTGAACGGCCCCACCGGCGTGCTCCTGGCCGGCGGACGCCCCGATGACGGAGCCGTCCTTGCACGGGTCATCGCCGTCGTGGCGCTGGGTCTGGTCCCCTTCAGCGCCACCTACCTCGTGCAGCGCGGCTTCTACGCCCTCGAGGACGCCAAGACCCCCTTCTTCGTCCAGGCGCTCACCACAGCGCTGTGGGTCTCGGTCTCGCTGGCCACCTTCACTCTGCCGGCGGACGTGCGCATCGAGGGCGTGGCAGCCGGTCTGGTCCTGTCCCAGTGGGTCGGCGCCCTGGTCGGCGTGCTGGCTCTGCGGAGGCGGCTCGGAGGCGTCGACGGTGCTCGCCTGGTGCGCACCCACGCCAAGCTCCTCCTCCTCGGAGCGCTCGCCGCGGTGGCGGGCCTGGCGGTGGTGCTCCCCCTCGACGGCCTGCTGCGCCAGGGGTACCTCGGTGCGGCGGTGCTCGCGGTGGTCGGCGGCGTCGTCGTCGTCCTGGTCTACGCGGTGGGGCTGCGCGTGCTGCACGTCGAGGAGGTCCGCCCCCTCCTGCGCCGGCTCCCCGGCCCCCTCGGCCGCCGCTGAGACCGGCCCACACCGACCCTCGAGGAGGACCGTCCGCTCAGCGGGCGGTCCTCCTCCGCGTTCGGCACCCGGGGCCCGCGCCACCCCGACCGGCCCCCGCGGGACGTCACCGGTCCTCACGGCCCAGGACGACGACGCGCGCTCCACGTGGACCCGGGGGCGGACCCTCAGCGGCGCCCGGGACTGCGTCGCGCAGACCGGGACGAAGGGGCGCAACCTCCGCGAACCGCCCGCTCGCAGGTCCACGAGCAGCCACGACGCGCCCGCCGCGCCCGGCCGCGGTCCGGGCGCAGCGAACCGCCTCGCCGTACCATCCAGTGGTCGATCGACTGCGTTCCGAGAGCACCGGGGCAGCGATGAGCACCGATGGGAGGAGCTGAGGTGGCAGACCGGACCACGCCCCTGCCCTCCCGAGGCGAGGAGCCGGGCCACCTGGCGAGCGGCACGGCCACCGGCACCCGGACCACGGGCCGCTCGCGCTCCTCGGCCGGCTCGGTGGGCGTCCTCCTCGACGGCCGCTACCGCCTGCTGCAGCGGCGCACGAAGGACGGCGCCTGGGCCACCTGGGACGGCGAGGACGACCAGCTGCTGCGCCCCGTGGTGCTCACCGTGGTCTCGGGACCGACCGCCGCGGAGGCCGTGGACGCCGCACGCCGCTCGGCCACCCTCGAGGACGAGCGCCTGCCCCACCTGCTCGACGTGGGCCTCGAGCGCGCGGTGGACGGCACCGCCCTGGGCTGGGTCGTCACCGAGCGCTCCCCCGGCCGCACGCTCGCCGACCTGCTGCGGGAGTCCCCGCTGCCGTCGGCGCGCGCCCGCGCCCTCGTGGGCGAGGCGGCTGCCGTGCTCGCCCGCGCCAGCCGCTCCGGTCTGCACCACCGCCGCCTGGAGCCCAGCGCCGTCACCCTGACCGCGGACGGCGCCGTCAGCGTGCTCGGGCTGGAGGTGGCGGCCGCCGCGGCGGGCCTGCCACCGCGCTCCCCCGCCGAGGCCGAGCACGAGGACGCCGAGGGCCTCGTGCGCGTGCTCTACGCCGCCATCACCGGCCTGTGGCCGGCTGGTCGCAGCGGAGCGCTCGGTGCCGCACCGACCGGCCGCGGCGGCAGCCCGGTCGCACCCGGCGACCTGACCCCGGGCGTGCCGCACGACCTCGACGCCCTGTGCCAGGCCGTGCTCGGCCCCTACCGCGAGGGCCCGGCCACCCCCGCCGACGTCGCCGCGGCGCTGGCCCCGTGGGGCAGCTCCACCGGCCCGGTCACGCGCACCGGCCTGGGGCTGCCCGCCGCCCCCGCGACGGGAGCACCCGGCAGCGGTCGCGGCTCCGGCGCAGCAGCCGAGGTCGGCGTCGCCGCAGGGGGCGCCGCTGCCGGCGCGTGGGCCTCCGCACCCGCCCGCGCCCGCCTCGGCGGTGGCCCCGGGCTGCACTTCGCCGGCGGCGACGCCCCCGGCGGAGACGACGGTGGGCCGGTCGTGCACACCACGCGGGCCGAGCGCCGCGCGGCCCAGCGGCGTGCTGAGCGCGACGCCGAGCGGGCGGCCCACGGCGAGGACGCCTTCGAGGCACTGCTGGGTCCCGTCACCGGTCCCCGCCACCCCGTGCCCCCGGTGCTGGAGCGCAGCGCCCAGACCGCAGCCGCGGCTGGCGCGGCGGCTGAGGACGCCTGGGGCGTCCCGGCGCCCGCCCAGCCGACGCGGCGCGTGGAGCAGCCCGCGGTGCGGCGCACCGAGGTGCCCGCAGACCCGTCGCAGGCCCCCGAGCCGGCAGCGACGGCACCGCTGGCGCCCCGGCGCCGGCAGCACGAGGACCGCCGCCACGGGGACGACCGGGACCGCGGCTCCTCGCGCAGCGTCTCGCGCAGCGCCGCCTCGGCCCCGCCGGCGACCGCCGCGGCCTTCTCCGACACCGACGCCACCGACTGGGTGAGCGCCGGGTGGGGCCACGCCCCGGCCGGCGCGGAGGCCGTCTCCGGCTCGCGCAGGGGTGCCTCCGGGTCGCGCATCGCCGGCGGCGACGGCCGCCGGCGCCGGGGGCCGGTCCTCGCCGTCCTCGTGGTGCTGGTCCTGCTGCTGGTCGCGGCCGTGCTCCTGCTGACCCCGCGGGTCCCGCAGATCGCGGGGGCGCTCGGCATCGCACGGTCGAGCACCGCGGCGCCGGGGGCGTCCGCCGGTGCCGCGCCGTCCGCTGCTGCGCCGGCCGCGGACCCCAGCGCCTCCGCCGCACCCGAGGCCGCCACCGGTCCCGGCGAGATCACGGGTGCGCAGGCGCAGGACCCCTTCGGCGACAGCACCGAGAACGACGAGAGCGCCTCGCGCGCCGTCGACGGCGACCCCGCCACCGGATGGCGCTCCAGCACCTACAGCAACGCGGCGCTCGGCAACCTCAAGCGCGGCGTCGGCCTGGGGCTCGTCCTCGGCGACGGCACGACCCCCAGCACCGTCACGGCGCTGCAGCTGAGCACCGAGGGCACCGGCGGTCGCCTGGAGGTCCGCAGCAGCCCAGACGGCGGCTACGACGGCAGCACCGTGGTGGCCACCACCGAGGCGGGCACCGGTGGCGCCACCGTCGAGGTCCCCCTCGACCAGCCCACCGAGACCACCCACCTCCTGCTGTGGTTCACCGAGCTCCCGCAGACCTCCTCCGGCTACACCGCGACCGTCGGCGAGGTCTCCGCGCGCTGACCGGCCGGGAACACCCGGCCCCTACGATCGGTTGAACGACTCGCGCCCCGTGACCAGCAGCGGGACCCGGCGCAGCAGTCCACCGAGGGGAGCCCAAGTGCCCGACGACGTCCGCGACCTGGTGATCGTGGGATCGGGACCCGCAGGCTGGACGGCGGCCATCTACGCCGCCCGCGCCGACCTGCACCCCGTCGTGGTGGCGGGGTCCGTCACGGTCGGCGGCGCCCTCATGAACACCACCGAGGTCGAGAACTTCCCGGGCTTCCCCGAGGGCCTCATGGGCCCCGAGCTCATGGAGCGCATGCAGGCCCAGGCCGAGCGCTTCGGCGCGGAGGTCGTCTACGACGACGCCGTGGAGCTGGACCTGACCGGAGACGTCAAGGTGGTCCGCACGGGCCTCGGCGAGACCTACAGGTCCCGCGTCGTGGTGCTCGCCACCGGCTCCGCCTACCGCGAGCTGGGGCTGCCCAACGAGAAGCGCCTGTCCGGCCACGGGGTCTCCTGGTGCGCCACCTGCGACGGCTTCTTCTTCAAGGGCAAGGACGTCGCGGTGGTCGGCGGCGGCGACTCGGCGCTGGAGGAGGCGACCTTCCTGTCGCGCTTCGCGGACTCCGTGACGCTGGTGCACCGCCGCGACGAGCTGCGCGCCTCCAAGATCATGCAGCGCCGGGCCCAGAACGACCCGAAGATCCGCTACGCCTGGAACAGCGCGGTGGACGACGTCGTCGGCGGTGACAAGGTGACCGCGCTGCGCCTGCGCGACACCACCACCGGCGAGCTGTCCGAGCTCCCCGTGGCGGGCGTCTTCGTGGCCATCGGCCACGAGCCCCGCGTCGACCTCTTCCGCGGCCAGGTGGACCTCGACGACAAGGGCTACGTCGCCGTCGAGGGCCGCTCCTCGCGCACCAACCTGCCCGGGGTCTTCGCCTGCGGCGACGTGGTCGACCACGAGTACCGCCAGGCCATCACCGCGGCCGCCTCCGGCACGGTCGCCGCCCTGGACGCCGAGCGCTACCTCGCAGCGCTCGCCGACACCGACTCCCCGCGGGTCGCCGCGGTCGAGGCCGAAGAGGTGGCCGAGGCCACCGCCGTCGGCTGACCCGACCGCCACCCGCTCCCCAGACCTCCCAGACACCACCCGCAGACCGAGAGGAACCAGCCATGACCGCTCGCGCCGTCACCGACGCCACCTTCGACACCGAGGTGCTGCAGAACGACAAGCCCGTCCTCGTCGACTTCTGGGCCCCGTGGTGCGGCCCGTGCCGCCAGGTCTCCCCGATCATCGAGGAGATCGCCAGCGAGCACTCCGAGGCGCTGGACGTCGTCAAGGTCAACACGGACGAGAACCCCCGCACGTCCGCGGCCTACGGCATCACCTCCATCCCCACGCTCAACGTGTACAAGGGCGGTGAGCTGGTGAAGCAGATCATCGGCGCCCGTCCCAAGCCCGTGCTCGAGCGCGAGCTGGCCGAGTTCATCGGCTGACACCTCCACGACGACGACAGCCCCCGACCTCTGAGGTCGGGGGCCGTCGTCGTCGTCGGCAGCGGCGAGGGGCTGTGCGCTCCGCTAAGGACCGCGCGAGACCGGGTCAGACCCCGGACAGGACCGGGACCCGCGCGCGGCCCAGGATGCGCTCCAGGGCCGCCTCCACGTCCTCGCGCCAGGACAGCGCGGTCCGCAGCTCCAGCCGCAGGCGCGGGTAGCGGTGGTGGGGCCGGACCACGGTGAAGCCGACCGCCTCGTAGAACGCCGCGGGGACGATGCAGTCGGCCGAGAGTCCCTCGCGCTGCTCCTCCAGCTCGGCCCCCGCCGCCCCGAACGCCTCCACGGCGCGGACCCCGCGCTGGGTGAGGTCCTTCGCCGCGCTCTGCACGAGCATCCGGGCGATGCCGCCGCCTCGGTGCCGAGGCTCCACCCACCCCGTCATGAGCAGGACGGCGTCACCGCTGACCGGTGAGGTCGGGAACGCGCGCGAGCGGGGGACGTGCACCGGAGGCGCGTAGGTGACGAACCCCGCGAGGGCGTCGTCGACGTAGGCGAGCCGGCCGGCCGACCCCCACTGCAGCAGCACCTCGGACAGCCACGCCTCTTTCTCGAAGGCGGTGCCACCCGCGGCGACGGCGCGGCCCGCCGAGACCGGGTCCAGCTCCCACGCCACGCAGCCGCGGCAGCGCGTGGGCAGGTCGGCGAGCGCTTCGAGGGTCAGCGGAGCGACGCGGCGGGACACGCCACCGCCTCCTGCGTCGTCAGAGGACGCCCGAGGGCCCCGAGCGGCCCTCGGCGTCGTCAGTGCCGGCCGAGGGCGCCTGGGACACGCCCGACTCGCCGGGGGCCAGGGAGCCCAGGATCCGGTCGAGGTCCTCCAGGGTCGCGAACTCGACGGTGAGGCGCCCCTTCTTGGCGCCCATGGCCACGCTCACGCGCGTGTCGAAGCGGTCCGACAGGCGGGCGGCGAGGTCGTCGAGCACCGGGGCGGCGGCGCGCACCTGGGGACGGCTGGGCCGGGTGGTGCCGACGCCGCCCAGGGCCACGAGCTCCTCGGTGGTGCGCACCGAGAGGCCCTCGGCCACGATCCGCTGCGCCAGGCGCTCCATCGCGTCGGACGTCGGCAAGCCGAGCAGCGCCCGGGCGTGACCGGCGGAGATGACGCCCGCAGCCACGCGGCGCGCGACCGACGGCGGGAGCCGCAGCAGGCGGATGGTGTTGGAGATCTGCGGCCTGGACCGGCCCAGGCGCTGGGCCAGGGAGTCGTGCGTGCAGCCGAAGTCGTCGAGGAGCTGCTGGTAGGCCGCCGCCTCCTCGAGGGGGTTGAGGTCGGCGCGGTGGAGGTTCTCCAGCAGCGCGTCGCGCAGCAGGTCCTCGTCGGTGGTGTCGCGCACGATGGCCGGCACGGTCGCCAGGCCGGCGCTCTCGGCGGCGCGCCAGCGCCGCTCGCCCATGACCAGCTCGAACGACATCTGCTCGCCGGGCGGCGGGGTGCTGCCGTCGACGCGGCGCAGCGGCCTCACGACCACCGGCTGCAGGACGCCGATCTCCTTGACGCTGTGCACGAGCTCGGCGTGCGCGTCCTCGTCGAAGACCTGGCGGGGCTGGCGCGGGTTGGGGCTGACCGACCCGACGGGGACCTCCGCGAACCAGGTGCCGGGGATCGGCAGCAGGTCCTCGTCGCTGGCGGCGGAGCGGGACCCCGGGCGGCGGGGTGCCTGCCAGCTGGGAGGCACGGGGGCGCCGTCCCGCAGGTCGATCACCCGGCCTCCGGGCGGGTCCGCCGGGCCGCCGGGCGCGTCGTCGTCCTCCGGTGCCTCGGGACGGCGGTCCGTGCGGTCGAAGACCTGCGGCTGCGCCGGGCGCTCGGGCGCGCCGACGGCCCGCAGCTGCCCGGTGACCTCGGGGGAGACGGCGTCGGGGATGAGGGCGCCCAGACCGCGCCCCAGCCCGCGCTTGCGCTCGCTCATGCGCGGCGCTCCGCTGCGCGGCGCCGGCTCGCGGTGCTGCGGTCGGGCGTCCAGGAGCCGCGCAGGTCGAGGGGTCCTGTCCGGAGGTCGACGACCGTCGCCGGCTGCTCCTCGGCCTCGTCTCGCGGCTGCTCGCCCGGCTCCCCGTCCAGCCGGCCGTCCGGCTGGTCGGTCGGCTGGTCGGTCGGAGCGACGTGGCCGGTCACCGGGGCGAGCTCCTCACCCGTGGCGACCGCCTCTCCGGCGGGCTCACGGGCGGGCTGCTCGGCCACCGGCTCTGAGGCGGGCTGCTCGGCCGCCGGTCCAGCGGCCTGCAGGCGGGCGTGGTGGCTCTCCACCAGCTCGCGCGCGGCCTGCAGGTAGGACAGCGCACCGGAGTTGCCCGGGTCGTACGTCATGACGGTCTCCCCGTGGCTGGGCGCCTCGGAGATGCGCACCGAGCGGGGGATGGTCGTGTCGAGCACCCGGGTGGGGAACGCCCGGCGCACCTCGTCGGCCACCTCGCGGGCCAGGCGGGTCCGGGCGTCGTACATGGTCAGCAGGATCGTGGTGATCTCCAGCTGCGGGTTGAGCGAGCGCTGCACGAGGCCGATGTTGTTGCGCAGCTGGGTCAGCCCCTCCAGCGCGTAGTACTCGCACTGGATGGGGATCAGCACCTCGCGGGCCGCGACCAGCGCGTTCAGGGTGATGAGGCCCAGGCTCGGGGGGCAGTCGAGGAGCACGTAGTCCAGGCGCGGGCGGCCCTGCTGCTCGCGCTCGGCGACGTGGTCGGCCAGGGCGCGGCTCAGCAGCGAGACGCGAGCCACCATGTCGGGCTCGGTGGCCAGCTCCATCTCGGCACCGGCCAGGTCGATGCTGGCCGGGCAGACCTCCAGGCCCCGCACGTCGGGGCACTGGCGCACGGCCTCCGACAGCGACAGGCCCTCGACCAGCACCTCGTAGGTCCCGGGGGTGCGGTCCTCGTGGGCCACGCCGAGCGCGGTGGACGCGTTGCCCTGGGGGTCGACGTCGAGGACGAGCACCTGCAGGCCGCACTGCGCGAGCGCTGCCGCCAGGTTCACGGCGCTCGTGGTCTTGCCGACGCCGCCCTTCTGGTTGGCGACCGTCAGCACGCGGGTCTGGGGCGGCTTGGGGAGCGTGCGGCCCCGCAGCCGGATCCGGCGGCGCGCGTCCTCGGCGGCCTGCCGCGCCAGCGGGGTGTCCTCGCCGGCGTCCGGGATCGCCTGGGCGAGCAGCGCCCTGCGGGCGAGCTCCTCGTCCTCGGGCGTTCCAGCAGGCTGCTCAGCCACGTGGCTTCCGCGCGCGCTGCCGCGCCGCTCGTGATCGACCACCGACGTCCTCTCCGCCTCGCGCACCCCCGACCGGGTGAGGGGCGGCACCCACAGTAACGCTCACGACGGTCGTCGGGACCGGGACGAGCCCTGTCCCCACCTTCAGCACCCGCGGGTCGAGGCCACCCAGGCGCGCCAGAGCGGACCGCGCGGCCTCGACCTCCTCCGCGGCGCTGCGTCCCTTCAGCGCCAGGAGCTGCCCCCCGCGACGGGCCAGGGGCAGGCACCAGCCCGCGAGGCGGTCCAGCGGCGCGACGGCACGAGCGGTCACCACGTCGGCTGCCGGCAGGGCGCCGGGACGCCCGGGGGCGACCTCCTCGGCGCGTGCGCGCACCACCCGGACGCGACGACCGATGCCGAGGTCCTCCACCACCTCGACCAGCCACGTCGCCCTGCGCTCCAGGGGCTCCACCAGCACGACCGTGGCATCAGGACGCGCCAGCGCCAGGCACAGCCCGGGCAGTCCCGCACCGCTGCCGACGTCCACCACGAGGGCGGCCGGGGGCAGCAGCTCCCCGACGACGGCGCAGTTCAGGACGTGCCGCTCCCACAGCCGGGGCACCTCGCGCGGGCCGACCAGGCCGCGCTCCACGGCCGTGGTGGCCAGGTGGCCGGCGTACCGGCGCGCGAGGTCGACGCCGTCCGCGCCGTCGTCGTCCTCGTCGCTGCCGAAGACGGTCCTGACCGCCACCGCGAGGTCGGGCGGCTCACGGAGCCGCCCGTCCTGGACGGCCGGCAGGTCGTGCTCGGCGGTCACGTCAGGCGGTGGGGGAGACCACCACGCGGCGGTGCGGCTCCTCGCCTTCGGAGTCGCTGACCAGGCCGGCCGCCGCGACGGCGTCGTGCACGACCTTGCGCTCGAAGGGGTTCATCGGCTCGAGGGCGACCGGCGCCCCGTCCCGCTGCACCTCGGCCACAGCGCGGGCGGCCAGCTGCTGCAGCTCCTCGCGGCGGCGGGCGCGGTGCCCGGCCACGTCGAGCATGAGGCGGCTGCGCTCGCCGGTGCGGGCCTGCACCGCGAGCCGCGTCAGGTCCTGCAGGGCCTCGAGCACCTCGCCGCGCGGACCCGCCAGGCGGCGCAGGGCGATGGCGTCGCTGCCCTCGGCGACCACGGAGACGGCCGCGCGGCCGTCCTCGACGTCGATGTCGATGTCGCCGTCGAGGTCGGCGATGTCGAGGAGCTCCTCGAGGTAGTCGGCGGCGACCTCACCCTCCTCCTCGAGCCGCTCGAGGCGGCTGCGGCGCTCGCCGCCCACCGCGTCGCCGCCCTCGGCACCGGGGGCCCCGCCGGCGGCGGCCTCCGGTGCCGTCGCGGAGCCGGTGTCGTCGTCGGTGGTGCTGGTGGGGACCTCGTGCGTGGCCTGCTCGGTGCTCACCACGGCCTCCTCGTCGTCAGGTGGGCGGTTCAGTTCTGGGGGCGCCGCGTGGGCTCTGCGGGGCCGCGGCTGCGGTCCTTGCGCTTGGGCTGGACGCGCTGGCCGGACCGCTGCGGGGCCTCCTGCACGACCTCGCCGGCGACGACCTCGGCGGAGGCGTCACCGCGGCGGGCGCGCTTGCGGGCGCGGCGGGCCTCCAGCGCCTCCTCGGCCTTGGAGCCGGGGGCGGGCATGCGGCGGATGACGTAGGCCTGCTGGCCGCCGGTCCACAGGTTGGTGGTGAACCAGTAGATGAGCACGCCGATCGGGAAGTTCACGCCGGAGACGGCGAAGATGATCGGGAACAGGTACATGATCAGCTTCTGCTGCTGGGCGAACGGGTTGTCCAGCGCGGAGGCGGGCATGTTCTTGATCATCAGCTGGCGCTGGGTGGTGAAGGTCGTGAGGCTCATGGCCACGATCAGCACCGCGGTGAGGATCTTGACGTTGAGGTCGGGGCTGCCCAGGAAGGTGTCCGTGAGGCGCGCGCCGAAGATGGTCGACTCCGCGGCCTGCCTGGCCAGCACGCCAGTGAGCGGGCCTACGCCCTCCTCGTTGCGGATGCCGTAGTTCAGCACCCGGAACAGGGCGAAGAAGATCGGCGCCTGGAGCAGGATCGGCAGGCACGAGGAGAAGGGGTTCGTGCCGTGGGAGCGGTACAGCTCCATGGTCTCCCGGCTCATCGCCTCGCGGCTGGCCGGGTCGGACTTCCCCTTGTACTTCTGCTGGATCTTGCGCATCTCCGGCTGCAGCAGGGCCATGCCGCGACTGGCCTTGATCTGCTTGACGAAGAGCGGGATCAGCACGATGCGGATGATCACCACGAGGGCCACGATGGACAGCGACCAGGTCCAGCCGCTGGTCTCCGGCATGCCCAGGGCCGTCAGGCCGGCGTGGGCGCCGACCATGATCCAGGCCACCACCCACTCGAGCGGGTAGATCAGGCTCTCGAAGAAGTTCATCTCGTCCTCACGGGCTGGGGACGGGAGGCCCCGTGGTCGTGGTGGTCCTGCGGGCGTGCGAGCGGGTGGTCGCCTGGCGCGCCCCCACCAGTGTGGGGCCTGCGCCCGGTGGCTCTGGCACCGCTCTCGGGCGCGGGTGCGGGCACCGGGTCCCAGCCGCCGGCCGCCCACGGGTGGCAGCGCGCCAGGCGGCGGGCCGTCAGCCAGGTCCCCCGCACGGCTCCGTGGCGCCGCAGCGCGGTGGCGCCGTAGGAGGAGCACGACGGCGCATACCGGCACACCGGTCCCAGCAGGGGCGAGACGAGCAGCTGGTAGGCCCGCACGAGCACCACCAGGACGGCGGCCAGGGCGCGGTCGAGGGCACCGAGGACGCGCCGGAGGCCGCTCACGGCACCTCCCCGACCTCGGGCACCAGCTTGCGCACCGCCGAGGCGAGGTCGCGTCCGAGGACGTCGCTCCTGGCAGCGGCGGCGGCCGGGTTGGCCCTCACCACCGCTCGGGCCCCGGGGGGCAGCGCTCCCAGCTGGGCCGCCACGAGGTGGCGCAGCCTGCGCTCGACGCGATTGCGCACCACCGAGCCGCCGACGGCCTTGGACACGACGAAGCCGACGCGCACCGGAGCTGCCGCCTCCTCAGGGCCCGTGGGCTCGAGGAGGTGCAGCACCAGGTGGCGCCGGCCGGCGCGCCGCCCGCGCCGCACGACCGCCGAGAAGTCGGCGGGGCGGCGCAGGCGGTGCGGCGCGGGGAGCACGAGGCAGCGGGCCCGGGGGGCCGCTGGTCTCAGGCGGACAGCTGGGCGCGGCCCTTGGAGCGCCGCGCGGCGAGGATGGCGCGGCCGGCGCGGGTGCGCATGCGCAGGCGGAAGCCGTGCACCTTGGCCCGGCGCCGGTTGTTCGGCTGGAAGGTCCGCTTGCTCACGCCCGTCACTCCATCACGTCGCTGATCAGCTCGCTGTCGCGGGCGACCCGGCGCTCTGCTGAGCCCGGTCGCACCGAGCGGCCGGGCCGAGGTCCGCGGGCCCCGACCGCAGTGGTCTGGAGGGCACCAGCGGACGCTCGAACGCCTGCCGCAACCGCTCCACGGTAGGGGCGCGGAGGCTGACGGGTCAAACCTGCCGCGTCGGCAGCAGGCCGCGGGTGGTCCCGCACCCGCTCCGGCGTGCCGCCTTGTGCCCGGCGAGACCGTGCCGCTAGCGTCGTGCGCTCCCGCTCCGGGGCCGGCAGTGCCGCCTCCCGACCGGTCGACGTCCCCACCTCCGTCCACAGCCTGTGGACAACCCTGTGGACGACGTGCGCGACCCCTCGTGCGGGCGTGGGAGGGTGGGTCGGTGGCCGAACAGCAGGACCTCCCCTCGGCCTGGCCGGGCGTCATCGCCGCGCTGGGTGCCGACGCCCGCATCTCGCGGCAGCAGCTCGCCTTCCTCCGCCTGACGCGCCCCCTGGGCCTGCTCAACGACATGGTGCTGCTCTCGGTGCCCAACGAGCTCACCAAGGAGATGATCGAGCAGCGGCTGCGCGAGCCCGTCGCGGCCGCGCTGTCGGAGCGCCTGGGCCGGGAGGTCCGCGTCGCGGTCGCCGTGGACAGCAGCCTGACCGACGCCCCGCCCCTGGAGGCGCCGCGCCCGGCGACGCCCTCCGACGGGCAGGTGCCCTCGCCCCGCGGCGGCGCCGCGGGCGCGGACGGCGCCCCGTCCGGCGACGACCCCGACCGGGCCGACCGGGCCGACCGGGCCGACGGGACCGAGGACGACGCCGAGGACGGCGCCGAGCTGCTCGCCACCGGCGAGGACGGGGCGCTGTTCGGCGTGAGCCGTCCTCCGCAGGTGCCCCGCAGCCGCCGCGGGGAGCAGTCGCGCAGGGACGCCGAGCCGGCGCGCCTGAACCCCAAGTACACCTTCGACACCTTCGTCATCGGCTCGTCCAACCGGTTCGCCCACGCGGCCGCCGTGGCGGTGGCCGAGGCGCCGGCCAAGGCGTACAACCCCCTGTTCGTCTACGGGCCCTCCGGGCTCGGCAAGACGCACCTGCTGCACGCGATCGGCCACTACGCCCAGCACCTCTACCAGGGCGTGAAGGTGCGCTACGTGAACTCCGAGGAGTTCACCAACGACTTCATCAACTCGATCCGCGACGACCAGAAGAACTCGTTCCTGCGGCGCTACCGCGACGTCGACTTCCTGCTCGTGGACGACATCCAGTTCCTGTCCAACAAGGTGCAGACGCAGGAGGAGTTCTTCCACACCTTCAACGTGCTGCACAACGCCAACAAGCAGGTGATCATCACCTCCGACCAGCCGCCCAAGAACCTCTTCGGGTTCGAGGAGCGGATGCGGTCGAGGTTCGAGTGGGGCCTGACCACCGACGTGCAGCCGCCGGACCTGGAGACGCGCATCGCAATCCTGTCCAAGAAGGCCATCACGGACCGGATCTCGGTGCCCTACGAGGTGCTGGAGTTCATCGGCTCGCAGATCTCCACCAACATCCGCGAGCTGGAGGGTGCGCTCATCCGCGTCACCGCCTTCGCCAACCTCAACCGCGCCGACGTGGACCTGGCGCTGGCGGAGGTCGTCCTCAAGGACCTGCTGACCGGGGAGACCGCGCAGATCTCCCTGGCGACGGTGATGGCCCAGACGGCCGACTACTACAAGGTGACCATCGAGGACCTCTGCGGGCCCGCTCGCTCCCGCTCGGTGGTGAACGCCCGGCAGGTGGCGATGTACCTGTGCCGGGAGCTCACCGAGCTCAGCCTCCCCAAGATCGGGCAGGCGTTCGGCGGCCGCGACCACACCACCGTCATGCACGCCAACCGCAAGGTGCGCGAGCAGCTGGCGGAGCGCCGGCAGACCTACAACGAGGTCACGGAGCTGACAAACCGCATCAAGATGCAGCACCGGGCGTGACGTCGCCACCCCTCTGACCTGCGACGACGAGGGTTGTCCACAGGCTGTGTCCCCAGGTGAGGACGATCCACAGCCGTCCACAGCCCCTGTGGACAGAACTGTCCACAGCCCCTGTGGAGAACAGCCCTCTTCCTGTGGATGACGTGTGGACAACAGGGGATCGATCTGTGGACGGGGTGTGGACGAGATCTGGCCGTCCACAGGCACCCGTAGTTTTTCCCCACGTCATCCACAGCTCTGTCCACAGGTGTGCACAACCTCCCACCTGCGACGACAGGGGTTTTCCACAGTATCCACAGGCCCTATGACTACTACGGAACCAGTCATCTAGCGGATTCGATCGTGCAGCCTCCATCTGCGCCGGACCGCTCGCCACCCGCCACGGGGGTGCCTGTGGGTGGCCGGCCGAGCCTCGGCCCGCGCACCGTTACCCTCGCCGGTCGGGGCCCTCCCTGGGCGCACACGCACAGCACGCACGCATGGAGGTGGACCCGTGAGGTTCGGGGTCGAGCGCGACGTCCTGGCAGACGCCGTCGGGTGGACGGCGCGGACGCTTCCGGCCCGGCCGCCGGTCCCGGTGCTCTCGGGCGTGCTCCTCGAGGCCGCCGAGCCCGGCGTCCTGAAGCTGTCGAGCTTCGACTACGAGGTCTCCGCGCACGTGGAGGTCCCCGCCGAGGTGCACGAGCCCGGGCGGGTGCTCGTCTCGGGCCGCCTCCTGGCGGACATCGCGCGCTCCCTGCCGGCGCAGCCGGTGCAGGTCTCGCTGCAGGGGCCCCGCGTCGTCGTCACCTGCGGCTCGAGCCGCTTCACGCTGCTCACGATGCCGGTGGAGGACTACCCGGCCCTGCCGGCCATGCCCGACGTGCTCGGCAGCGTGGCCGGGGACGTCTTCGCCTCCGCCGTGGCCCAGGTGGTGGTGGCCGCCAGCCGCGACGAGACGCTGCCGGTGCTCACCGGCGTGCGCGTGGAGATCGAGGGCGACGAGCTCACCCTGCTGGCCACGGACCGCTACCGCCTGGCGGTCCGGACCCTGCCGTGGAGCGCCGGCGAGGGCGGCGGGTCCTCCGCGGCGCTCGTGCGGGCCCGCACCCTGTCCGAGGTCGCCCGGGCCATGGGCAGCGGCGAGGTCGTCCTCGCGCTGTCGTCGGAGGCCGCCGGCGCCGAGGGCCGGGGTCGCGGCGCCTCGGGCCTGGTCGGCTTCGAGGCGGGCGGGCGGCGCACCACCTCCCTGCTGGTCGACGGCGACTACCCCAAGGTGCGGTCGCTGTTCCCCGCCGAGTCGCCGATCGCCGCCGTGGTCGCCGTCCCCGCGCTCGTGGAGGCGGTGCGCCGCGTGGCCCTGGTCGCCGAGCGCAGCCGGCCCGTCCGGCTGTCGTTCACCCAGGGCCAGGTGGTGCTGGAGGCCGGCGACGGGGAGGACGCGCAGGCGTCCGAGGCGATCCCGGCCCAGCTGCACGGGGACGACGTCTCCATCGCCTTCAACCCCCAGTTCCTCCTCGACGGGCTGGGTGCGCTCAACATGCCGTTCGTGCGGCTGTCCTTCACGCTTCCCACGAAGCCCGCCGTCCTCACCGGACAGACCGACGAGGACTCCGAGCCCAGCGACCACTACCGCTACCTGCTCATGCCCGTGCGGATGGCCGGCTGACGCCCGCACCGCGGGCGACCCACTCCAACGACGCACTCCCGGAGGTCTGCTGTGCACATCGGTCTGGTCGGTCTCGGCAAGATGGGCGGCAACATGCGCACGCGGCTGCGCCGCGGTGGCATCGAGGTCACGGGGTTCGACAACAACCCCGACCTGTCCGACGTCGCGAGCCTGGAGGCGCTCGTCGAGGCGCTGCCGGCCCCGCGGGCGGTCTGGGTGATGGTCCCGGCCGGCCAGATCACGCACAGCGTCATCGACCAGCTCAAGGGGCTGCTGTCGGAGGGCGACGTCGTCATCGACGGCGGCAACTCCAAGTACACCGACGACGCGGCGCACGCCGAGTCCCTCGCCGAGAACGGCATCGGCTTCGTGGACTGCGGCGTGTCCGGCGGCATCTGGGGCCTCGAGAACGGCTACGGCCTGATGTGCGGCGGCGACGCCGAGCTCGTCGAGCGGCTCCTGCCGGTCTTCGACGCGCTGCGCCCCGAGGGCCCCCGCGAGGAGGGCTTCGTCCACGCCGGGGCCGTGGGCGCCGGCCACTACGCGAAGATGGTGCACAACGGCATCGAGTACGGCCTCATGCAGGCGTACGCCGAGGGCTTCGAGCTGCTCACGGCCAAGGACATCGTCACCGACGTCACCGGCTCCTTCAAGGCGTGGACGCGCGGCACCGTGGTGCGCTCCTGGCTGCTGGACCTGCTGGTGCGGGCGCTGGAGGCCGAGGGCACCAGCCTGGGCTCGATCCGCGGCTACGTGAACGACTCCGGCGAGGGCCGCTGGACGGTCGAGGAGGCCATCAACGAGTCCGTGCCGATGCCGGCGATCACCGCGGCGCTGTTCGCGCGCTTCGCCTCCCGGCAGGACGACTCCCCGGCCATGAAGATGGTCGCGGCGCTGCGCAACCAGTTCGGCGGGCACGCGGTGGAGTCCCTCGGCGGGGACGACGCGGCGGCCGACCAGACCAGCGGCGGGAAGCCCGAGGCCGGTCCGCAGGAGGCCAGCGCCGCCGAGGCGGGACCGAGCTCCGGCTCGGGCTCCACCTCCCGCTGACCGGAGGGGCGGGTGCACGTCACGCACCTGTCCCTGGTCGACTTCCGCAACTACGAGACCGCGGAGGTCGCGCTCGCCCCGGGCCCGACCGCCCTGGTCGGGCCCAACGGGCAGGGCAAGACCAACCTCGTGGAGGCGGTCGGCTACGTGGCGACCCTCGGCAGCCACCGCGCCGCGACCGACGCGCCGCTGGTTCGCGCCGGCGCGGAGCGGGCGGTGGTGCGCGCTGCCGTCGACAGGGCCGGCCGCTCCACGCTGGTCGAGGTGGAGATCTCCCCGGGCCGGGCCAACCGGGCGCGCCTGAACCGCGCGCCGCTGTCGCGGGCCCGGGAGGTGCTGGGGTCGCTGAGGACGGTGCTCTTCGCCCCCGAGGACCTCGCGCTGGTCAAGGGCGAACCCGACGGTCGGCGCCGCTTCATGGACGAGGCGCTCGTGGCGCTGGCGCCCCGGCTCGCCGGGGTGCGCTCCGACCTCGACCGGGTGCTCAAGCAGCGCGGTGCGCTCCTGCGGCAGGCCGCGGCCTCCCGGCGCGGTGGCCGCACCGGCAGGCCGTCGCGGGCCAGCGAGCGCGCGGCGCAGGCGGCGCGGGAGTCCGGCTGGCAGGACGCGGCGGCCGCCGAGGCGGCCACCCTCGACGTGTGGGACACCCACCTCGCGACGGTGGGCGCCGAGCTGCTCGCCGCCCGCCTGCTCCTGGTGCGGCGGCTCCACCCGCACGTCGCGCGGGCCTACGCGGCGGTCAGCGGGGCGAGCGGTGGGCTCGACGGCGGGTCGGGTGGCGCCGAGGGGCCCGTCCGGCTGTCCTACCGCAGCACGCTGCCGCTGCTGGCCGACCTCGACCTGGCCGGGGACTGCGAGCTGCCGCCCCGGGCGGAGCTGGCGCAGGCGCTGCTGGAGCAGATGGCGCAGGTGCGCGCCGAGGAGCTGGAGCGCGGCACCTCGCTGGTCGGCCCCCAGCGCGACGACCTGCTGCTGGAGCTGTCGGGCCTGCCCGCGCGGGGGTACGCCAGCCACGGGGAGTCGTGGTCGTACGCGCTGGCGCTGCGGCTGGGCCTGTACGAGCTGCTGTGCGGTGACGGCCCGAGGGACCCCGCCAGCGAGCCGGTGCTCGTGCTCGACGACGTCTTCGCCGAGCTGGACGCCGGTCGCCGCCAGCGGCTCGCGGCGCTCGTGGCGCCGGCGGAGCAGGTGCTCATCACCGCCGCCGTCGCCGAGGACGTGCCGCCGGAGCTGGCGGGGCGCCGCCTGCAGGTGCGCGCCGGCACCGTGGAGGTCTGAGGTGCCCGGCCCCCCGGTGGACCCGCCGCCGGACCCGGACGCGCCACCCGCTCCCGAGGAGCTCCCCGACGCGGCCGCCACCGCCCTGCACCGGGCGCGGGCTGCGGCTCGGGCCCGGGGGGCCCGCCCGGGACGGCCCGGCTCGCTGCCGCCCCCGGGGCGCGGCGGCGGGGCCGCCGGCGCGGGGGCCGCCGGCCCGACGGGCCGGCGCGGCCAGGACGGCGGCCGCAGCGGTGCGCGGCCCGACGCGCGGGACCCGCAGACCGTGAGCTCCAGCATCGGGCGCCTGGTCAGCGAGCGCGGCTGGCGCACGCCGGTCGCCGTGGGCGGCGTGATGGGCCGGTGGGCCGACGTCGTCGGCGGTGAGGTCGCAGCCCACTGCCAGCCGGAGACCTTCGCCGAGGGCGAGCTCGTGGTCAGGGCGGACTCCACGGCCTGGGCGACGCAGGTGCGCATGCTCACGGCGGTGGTGCTGCGCCGGCTGGGCGAGGAGCTCGGCGAGGGCGTGGTCACCCGGCTCGTGGTGCGCGGGCCCGCCGGGCCGTCCTGGCGCGCCGGCAGCCGCTCGGCCGGCGGCCGCGGACCGCGCGACACCTACGGCTGACGCACCAGCGCAGCGGAGGGGGCAGCGGGCGCAGAGCCGCGTCGGGAGCGCCGGGGCGGACCCGGGACACCACCGCGGGGCTGTTCGGGGCGCTGCGGGGCGTCCACGGGCCGCAGAAGGGGTGCTGCGGGCGCCGAGGAGCGCGTCCGGCGATGTGGTGTCGGGGCTTCGACGTAAGATGGAGACCCGTGCGCGCCCCTGGGCGCGTGACTGCGCGAGGAGGACCGTGGCCGACCCCACAGACGACGCCGTTCCCGTGCCCGAGGCTCTGCAGCAGCCCCTGGCCGAGCAGCCGGAGGAGCACCACCGCGCGAGCGGCCCGGCCCCGTCGTCCCCCACGTACGACGCGAGCAACATCCAGGTCCTCGAGGGCCTCGAGGCGGTCCGCAAGCGGCCCGGCATGTACATCGGCTCGACCGGTGAGCGCGGCCTGCACCACCTGGTGTGGGAGGTCGTCGACAACTCCGTCGACGAGGCTCTCGCCGGCCACGCCACCACGATCGACGTCACGCTCCTGGCCGACGGTGGCGTCCGCGTGGTCGACGACGGGCGCGGCATCCCGGTGGACGTCATCCCCTCGGAGGGCAAGCCGGCCGTCGAGGTGGTGCTGACGGTGCTGCACGCCGGTGGCAAGTTCGGCGGTGGCGGCTACGCCGTCTCCGGTGGCCTCCACGGCGTGGGCATCTCCGTGGTGAACGCCCTGTCGCGCCGCGTCGAGGTGGAGGTCCGCCGCCAGGGCCACGTGTGGCGCCAGGCGTACCGCCACGGCGTGCCCGAGGCACCGCTGGCCCAGGGCGAGGAGACCGACGAGACGGGCACCACCGTCACCTTCTGGCCCAGCGACGAGACGTTCGAGACCGTCGTCTTCGACTACGAGACGCTGCGCGCGCGCCTGCAGCAGTACGCCTTCCTCAACCGCGGCCTCGAGCTGCGGCTGACGGACGAGCGCCCCGCCCCCACCGAGGAGGGCGAGGACTACGACGAGTCGGTCAAGGCCCGCTCGGTGACCTACCGCTACGACGGCGGCCTGGTCGACTACGTCAGGCACCTCAACAAGCAGAAGCGCTCCGAGGCCGTCCACGACTCGGTGATCGCCTTCGACGCCGAGGACGCCGACCGCGGCATGTCCGTGGAGATCGCCATGCAGTGGACGACCGGCTACTCCGAGTCCGTCCACACCTACGCCAACGTCATCAACACCCACGAGGGCGGCACCCACGAGGAGGGCTTCCGCGCCGCGCTGACCGCGCTGGTCAACCGCTACGCGCGCGCCAACAACCTCCTCAAGGAGAAGGACGAGAACCTCACCGGCGACGACGTGCGCGAGGGCCTCACCGCCGTCGTCTCGGTCAAGCTCGGCGAGCCGCAGTTCGAGGGCCAGACCAAGACCAAGCTCGGCAACACCGAGGTCAAGGGCTTCGTGCAGAACCGCATGACCGAGAACCTCTCGGACTGGCTCGAGCGGAACCCCAACGAGGCCAAGGCGGTGGTCCGCAAGGCCATCAGCGCCTCCCAGGCCCGCCTGGCGGCCCGCAAGGCCCGCGAGGCCACCCGCCGCAAGGGCCTCATGGACGGCGTGGGCCTGCCGGGCAAGCTCAAGGACTGCCAGTCCAACGACCCGACGCGCTGCGAGGTCTTCATCGTCGAGGGCGACTCCGCCGGCGGCTCCGCCGTGCGCGGTCGCGACCCGGAGACGCAGGCGATCCTGCCGATCCGCGGCAAGATCCTCAACGTCGAGAAGGCCCGCCTCGACAAGGCGCTGGGCAACCAGGAGGTGCAGGCGCTCATCACGGCGTTCGGCACCGGCATCGGCGAGGAGTTCGACCTCTCCAAGCTGAGGTACCACAAGATCGTGCTCATGGCCGACGCCGACGTCGACGGCCAGCACATCACCACGCTGCTGCTCACGCTGCTGTTCCGCTACATGCGGCCGCTGGTGGAGGCCGGCCACGTCTACCTGGCGCAGCCGCCGCTGTACCGGATCAAGTGGTCCAACCGCGAGCACGACTTCGTCTTCTCCGACCGCGAGCGGGACGCCGTGATCGCCGACGGCACCGCCAGCGGGGGGCGCCTGCCCAAGGAGAGCGCCGTCCAGCGCTACAAGGGGCTGGGCGAGATGAACTGGGACGAGCTGGCGGTCACCACCATGGACCGCGCCCACCGGACCCTGCGGCAGGTCACCCTCGACGACGCCGCCGCCGCCGACGCCATCTTCGCGGTGCTCATGGGGGAGGACGTCGACTCGCGGCGCTCCTTCATCCAGCGCAACGCCCACGACGTGAGGTTCCTCGATGTCTGAGCCCCCCACCGGAACGGTGACCAGCCCCGCGTCGTCCGGGGACGACCGGGTCGAGCAGGTCGACCTGCAGCTGGAGATGCAGCGGTCCTACCTCGACTACGCGATGAGCGTCATCGTGAGCCGGGCGCTGCCCGACGTGCGCGACGGGCTCAAGCCCGTCCACCGCCGCGTCCTGTACGCCATGTACGACGGCGGGTACCGCCCCGACCGCCCCTACTCCAAGTGCGCCCGCGTGGTCGGCGACGTCATGGGGCACTACCACCCCCACGGCGACACGGCGATCTACGACGCCCTGGTGCGCCTGGCGCAGGACTGGTCCCTGCGGTACCCGCTGGTGGCGGGCCAGGGCAACTTCGGCTCCCCGGGCAACGACCCCGCGGCCGCACCCCGGTACACCGAGTGCCGCATGGCCCCGCTCGCCATGGAGATGGTGCGCGACATCGACGAGGAGACCGTCGACTTCTCGCCCAACTACGACGGGCACACGACCGAGCCCGACGTCCTCCCGGCGCGCTTCCCCAACCTGCTGGTCAACGGCTCCGCGGGCATCGCCGTGGGCATGGCCACCAACATCCCGCCGCACAACCTGCGCGAGGTGGCCGACGGCGTGCAGTGGGCGCTGGAGCACCCCGACGCGAGCGAGGAGGAGCTCCTCGACGCGCTGCTGGCACGCATCCAGGGTCCCGACTTCCCCACCGCCGCGACCATCCTGGGCCGCTCGGGCATCGAGGACATGTACCGCACGGGTCGCGGCAGCGTCCCGATGCGCGCGGTGGTGGCCGTGGAGGAGATCCAGAACCGCCAGTGCCTGGTGGTCACGGAGCTGCCCTACCAGGTCAACCCCGACAACCTCGCCACGAAGATCGCCGAGCTGGCCAACACCGGCCGCATCTCGGGGATCGCCGACGTGCGCGACGAGACCTCGGGCAAGACCGGCCAGCGCCTCGTGGTCGTGCTCAAGCGCGACGCCGTGGCCAAGGTGGTGCTCAACAACCTCTACAAGCACACGCCGCTGCAGGAGAACTTCAGCGCCAACATGCTGGCGCTGGTCGACGGCGTGCCGCGCACGCTGCCGATCAACGCGTTCGTCACCCACTGGATCGCCCACCAGCTCGAGGTCATCGTCCGGCGCACGCAGTACCGGCTCCGCCGGGCGCAGCAGCGGGCGCACATCCTCATCGGCCAGCTCAAGGCCCTGGACGCCCTCGACGCCGTGATCGCCCTGATCCGGGCCTCGGCGACCACGGAGGACGCCCGGACCGGCCTCATGGGCCTGCTCGACATCGACGAGGTCCAGGCCAACGCCATCCTCGAGATGCAGCTGCGCCGCCTGGCCGCCCTGGAGCGCCAGCGGATCATCGACGAGCACGACGCCCTCGTCGCGCAGATCGCCGACTACGAGGACATCCTCGCCCGTCCCGCCCGCCAGCGGACCATCGTGGGCGAGGAGCTCGGCGAGATCGTCGCCAAGTACGGCGACGACCGCCGCACGCGCATCGTGCCCTTCGAGGGCGACATGAGCGTGGAGGACCTCATCCCCGAGGAGGACGTGGTCGTCACGATCACGGCCGGGGGCTACGCCAAGCGCACCCGCGTGGACGCCTACCGGGCCCAGCGGCGCGGCGGCAAGGGCGTGCGGGGGGCGGCGCTGCGCGCCGACGACGTCGTGAACTCCTTCTTCACCACGACGACCCACCACTGGCTCCTGTTCTTCACCAACTTCGGGCGCGTGTACCGGGCCAAGGCGCACGAGCTGCCCGAGGGCGGTCGTGACGCGCGGGGCCAGCACGTGGCGAACCTGCTGGCCTTCCAGCCCGGCGAGACCATCGCCCAGGTGCTCGACCTGCGCGACTACGCCCAGGCCCCGTTCCTCGTGCTCGCCACCCGCAGCGGTCTGGTCAAGAAGACGCGGTTGACGGAGTACGACTCGCCCCGCTCCGGCGGTGTCGTTGCGATCAACCTGCGTGACGGAGACGAGCTGGTGTCGGCTCGCCTGGTCGGAGACGAGGACGACCTGCTGCTCGTCTCCCGCCAGGGGCAGTCCGTGCGGTTCACCGCCTCCGACGACGCGCTGCGGCCGATGGGGCGGGCCACCTCGGGCGTCACCGGCATGCGCTTCCGCGAGGGCGACGAGCTGCTCGCCATGGACGCCGTGCGCGACGACACCACCGCGGACGTCTTCGTGGTCTTCGCCTCGGGCATGGCCAAGCGCACGGCGGTCGACCAGTACCGCGTCCAGGGGCGCGGCGGCTACGGCGTGCGGGTGGCGAAGCCCTCCGAGCGCGGGGGCGACCTCGCGGGGGTGCTCCTGGTCGGGGACGAGGACGAGGTCCTCGTGGTGATGGCCAGCGGCAAGGTCGTCCGCAGCCGCGCTGCGGAGGTCCGGGCCACCGGCCGGGACACCATGGGCGTGAGCTTCGCCAGGGTGGACGCCCGGGACCAGATCCTGCTCGTGGCGCGCAACGCCGAGCGCGCCGCCGAGGAGGAGATCAACGGGGACGGTCCCGCGCAGGGCGCGGCTCCCGGCGCCGAGGGCCCGGATGCCGTACCGTCGGCGCAGCCTGAGCCTGAGCCCGGAGGTGGGGCGTGAGCCCGTCCGAGAAGACTGACGCCCGAGACTCCTCGGGCGGCGCTGGACGGCCCGCGTCCACCGGTGCCTCCGGTGGGAGCGCGCCGACGGCCTCCGGCGGGCCCGCCGCACGGCCCGCCCAGCGGCCGACGACCCCGGGGGCGCGGCCGCAGCCGGCCGCGCCCGCCGCGGGTGGTCCGAGCCCCCTGGGCAGCGGTCCCCGACCCGCGGCGGCGGGCGCCGCGCAGCGCGGCGCCACCGCCAGGCCGCTGTCGTCCCCGCCCGCCGCCGCTCGTCCGGCAGCGGCGGCCTCCGCGGCGCCCACGGCGACGTCGACGGCGCCCACAGCGGTGCGCCCGGCGCGCACCGGTGAGGAGCCGCGCACCGCGGAGCAGCCCGAGGCGGCCCACGCCGCGTCCGCACCGGCCGGAGAGGCGCCGCGGCGGGTCAAACTCAGCCTGTCGCGCGTCAGCCTGTGGTCGGTCGCGCGCCTGGCGTTCCTGCTGTCCGTGGCCCTCGGCATCATCGCCGTCGTCGCAGTGACGGTGCTGTGGGCGGTCCTCAACGGCATGGGCGTGTTCAACCAGCTTGACAGCGTCATCAGCGACGTCGTCGGCAGTGAGAGCGACTTCCGCGTGGCGGACCTGCTCAGCCTGTCGCGGGTGCTGTCGGTGACGGTCTTCCTCGCCGTCGTCGACGTGGTGCTGCTCACGCTGATCAGCACCATCGCTGCCGTGCTCTACAACCTCGCCAGCGGCCTGGTGGGCGGCGTCCGGCTGACCCTCAGCGACGACTGAGCAGCAGCGCCTGGTAACCTCGAGACACCCCGGTGCGTCCGCGTGCCGGTGCGGGCCTATAGCTCAGTTGGTTAGAGCGCTTCCCTGATAAGGAAGAGGTCACAGGTTCAAGTCCTGTTAGGCCCACCCGACGTGCCCCCGGGGGCGTGGCGCAATTGGTAGCGCACCTGCTTTGCATGCAGGGGGTTAGGGGTTCGAGTCCCCTCGCCTCCACTCGGAGACACACGCAGCACGAAGGCCGGTCACCTCCTCGGGTGACCGGCCTTCGTGCTGTCGTCGGCTCAGGAGCCGGACGGCCCCGGCTTGGGCTTCGGCTTGGGCTTGCTCGTCGCGGTCGACGACGGCGCGTCGGGGGTGTCCGAGCTCTTCGTCGCATCACCCAGCACGGAGTCCGCAGCACCGGCCGTGGTCGCGCTGGTGGTCAGCGTCGGCGGGGCGGTCTCGGCCTTCGCGGTGGACGAGGACGACGACGAGGACGACGACGTGGCGTCCTTGGCCTTGTCCGCGACCTTCTCGACCGTCTCCTGGACCTTGCCCGCGGCCTTGTCCACCACGGACTCGGCCTTGGAGGCGGCCTCCTGGCCCTTCGCCGAGCCGTCAGCGGCAGGGGTGTCGACGTCGGAGGAGGTGCTCGCCGCGCTGCCACCACCGAGGGTGGCGCCCGCGCCGCCGGAGGTGCCCGGCGTCGAGGACGACAGGCGGCTGTGGTCGGCCGGAGCGGTGCTGACGCCCGTGCCCGGCGCGGTCGCCGGGACCCACGGGTCCACCACGGCCTGCTGGCGCGACTTCCACACGGCCCAACCGGCCGCGCCGGCGGCTCCGGCGACGGTCGTGAAGAGCAGGAAGCGGCGGGTCCGGCGGCGCCGTGCCGCCTTCTTCGCGGCCTTCGCGCTGATGAGCGGGCTGCCGCTCACCTTCTTGAGGCCGGTCGTGGTGCTCGTGGCGGCGGCGTCGGTGGCCTCGCCCGCCTTCGCCGCGGCGGCAGCGGCCGCCGCGCTCACCGCGGCGACGGCACGGGGCAGCCAGTCGTCCACGATCGTGTCGCGGGCGTGGTCGACGCGGGGCACCAGCGACTCCGCGGCGTGCTCCACCTTGGGCGCCGCAGCGCGGATGCTGCGGTCCTTGGCGTCCACGACCAGCGGCAGGGCCTTGGCGTAGGCCTCCCCCACGCGCGGCTGGGCCCACTCACGAGCCTGACCGGCGTAGCCGACAGCAGCGTCCTTGGCGTGCGAGGCGGCCGGACCGGCCTGCTTCTTCCACTCCTCGGCGCTCTTCGCGATGCGCTGCGCGCTGCTCAGAGCCCCCGCCTGCAGGGCCGCGCCCGACGCCGCCACGGTGTGGCCGGCGCCCTTGGCGGTGCTCTTGACCTGCGCGAGCTCGCCAGCGACCTGCGCGGCGCGCTTCTCCGCCTTGCCTGCGAGCGTCGCCCCGGCCGCCTTGGTGGCGTGGCTGACCGCCGCGGCGGTCCGCTCCGCTCGGTTCTTGCTCCCGAACACGCGTCCTCCTCCCGGGCCCGGCTCCCGGACCGTCGGCGCCCATCCTGCCGGGAGGGGCTCCGCCTCGCCCAGCGAGGGGGCGAGATCGCAGGGTGCGAGGATGGTGGGCATGGAGGCGACGCTGCACACGAACCACGGGGACGTCCGCGTGGTGCTGTTCCCCGACCACGCTCCGAAGACGGTGGCCAACTTCACCGGTCTGGCGACCGGTGAGAAGGAGTGGACCGACCCGCAGACCGGTGCCAAGCGCACCGACAGGTTCTTCGACGGGCTCACCTTCCACCGCGTGATCCCGGGCTTCATGGTCCAGGGCGGTGACCCGGTCGGGAACGGCACGGGCGGTCCGGGCTACACCTTCGACGACGAGATCCACCCCGAGCTCACGTTCACCAAGCCGTACCTGCTCGCCATGGCCAACGCCGGCAAGCGCGGCGGCCAGGGCACCAACGGCTCGCAGTTCTTCATCACGGTGGCACCGACCACGTGGCTGCAGGGCAAGCACACGATCTTCGGCGAGGTCGCCGACGAGGAGAGCAAGAAGGTCGTCGACGCCATCGCCGGTGTGCGCACCGGCGCCATGGACCGCCCGGTGGAGCCGGTGGTCCTGGAGTCCGTCGAGATCACCGAGTGACCCGCGGGGTGCTGGAGCCGTGACCGAGCCTGCCTGGGGGCCCCAGGCCCCCGGGCAGGACCCCGTCTGCCCCCGCCACCCCGACCGGGTCTCCTACGTCCGCTGCCAGCGCTGCGAGCGGCCGACCTGCCCGGAGTGCCAGCGCCCCGCGGCGGTGGGCTTCCAGTGCGTGGACTGCGTGCGGGAGGGGGCGAGGGGCGTCCGCGAGGCCAGGACCGCCTTCGGCGCGACGCTGCGCCGCGGCCGCCCCGTCGTGACGCTGACCGTCATCGCCATCTGCGTCGCGGTCTACCTCCTGCAGGCGACGGTCGCGCCGGGCATCACCTACGACTTCGGCTTCGCGCCCGTCGCCGCGGGTGCCGAGCCCTGGAGGTTCCTCACCGCGGCCTTCCTGCACGGCGGGGTCATCCACATCGCCTTCAACATGTACGCGCTGTGGCTGTTCGGCTCCTACCTGGAGCGGCAGTTCGGCAGGGCGCGCTTCGCCGCGCTGTACCTCGTCTCGGCGTTCGGCGGGTCGGTCGGCACGCTGCTGCTGGCGAGCCCGGACAGCCGGGGGTGGGCGACGATCTCCGTCGGCGCCTCGGGCGCCGTCTTCGGCCTCTTCGGCGCCCTCGTGCTGGTTCAGCGCAAGCTCAACCAGCAGTTCGGCCAGGTCGTGGTGCTCATCGTCATCAACGGCGCCATCGGCTTCCTGGTCCCGGGCATCGCCTGGCAGGCGCACCTGGGCGGCCTGGTCACCGGCCTCGCGCTGGGGGCCGTCTACGCGTACGCGCCGCAGCGCACGCGCACGCCGGTGCAGGTGGTGGGCGCCGTCGCCGTCGCCGTGGTGCTCCTGGTGGCCGCCGTCGCGCGGATGGCGGCCACCGGGCTCCTGTGAGGCTGTGCGGGCCCCGGCCCGTCAGCCCGGCCCGTCAGCGCCAGCGGGTGGTCATCGCGAAGCCGACCAGCACCACGCCGAAGCCCACCGCCAGGTTCCACGCGCCCAGCTGCGGGACCGGGTAGGTCGCGCTGCTGAGGTAGTAGACGACGATCCACACCAACCCGACCACCATCAGGGCGAGCATGACGGGAACCCACCAGCGGGGGCTCGGGCGGGGGCCGGCGCTCTTCTCGCGCGGGGCTGTCCACGCGCGACGGCGACGTATCCTCGACTCGGGCACCGGTCCTCCTCCAGCAGGGCTGTCAGGGCCCGAGGGTAGTCGCCCGGACCGGGCGGGGAGGGCGAGCCGTGACGGACGCAGCGACGAGCGCCCCGCCGGCCGCACCGGACCCCGCCGAACCCCCGGACACCGCGCGCCGGCGGTGGCAGCGGCCGGGCCTCAGCGGCCTCGCCGTCGTCGTCGTCCTCGTGCTCGCGGGGGGCCTGTTCGCCACGTCGGCGCGCACCGCCGACGGGACCGACCTGCGGGCCAGCACCAGCGACCTGCGCAGCCAGGTGGTGGCGCGGGAGCGCGACGTGGCCCGTGACGACCGGCGCCTGGCGCAGCTGCAGGAGGAGGTCACCCGGTTGGGCCGCCAGGTCGACGACCCGGCAGCCCAGCGGCTGCAGGCCGAGGCGGGCGCCCTGGCCGGCGCCGCCGGTCTCGACCCGGTGGACGGGCCCGGCCTGGTCATCACGCTCGACGACGCCCCGCGCGCCGCGGACACCGCTGCGGCGGCGGGCGCCACCGGGGTCAGCGCGGACGTCTTCATCGTCCACCAGCAGGACCTGCAGGCCGTGGTCAACGCCCTGTGGGCCGGCGGGGCCACGGCGGTGGGACTGCAGGACCAGCGGATCATCTCGACCTCGGCGGTGCGCTGCGTGGGCAACGTGCTGCGCCTGCAGGGGCGCCTGTACGCCCCGCCGTACACCGTGCGGGCAGTGGGGGACCCTGAGGCCCTCCGAGCCGCCGTGGACGCCTCACCGGCCGTGAGGGCCTACCTCTCCGACGCCGCGCGGGTGGGGCTCGGCTGGCAGCTGAGCCAGGAGGACGTCAGCGTGCCCGGCTGGGACGGGTCCCTGCAGCTGGCCCACGCTACGGTTCCCCGATGAGCTCCACCGGCCGCCGCGTGCTCGTCGTCGACAACTACGACAGCTTCGTCTGGACCATCGTGGGCTACCTCGAGCAGCTCGGCGCCGACTGCCGGGTGCTGCGCAACGACGACGCCGCGCTGGAGCGCGACGACGTGCTCGACGGCGTGGACGGCGTGCTGCTGTCCCCGGGGCCGGGCGCCCCGAAGGAGGCCGGGGCCAGCCCCGACCTCGTGCGGCGCTGCGCGGAGTCCGCCACCCCGATGCTGGGCGTCTGCCTGGGTCACCAGGCCCTCGGCGAGGTCTACGGGGCCACCGTCACGCACGCTGAGGAGCTGCTGCACGGCAAGACCAGCGAGGTCGTCCACGACGGCCAGGGCGTGCTCCACGGGCTCCCGGAGCCCTTCACCGCCACGCGGTACCACTCCCTGGCCGTGGTCTCCGAGACCGTCCCGGACGAGCTGGTGGTCACCGGGCGCACCACCGGGGGCGTGGTGATGGCCCTGCAGCACCGCGACCTCCCGCTGTACGGCGTGCAGTTCCACCCGGAGTCGGTGCTCACGCAGGGCGGCCACCGCCTCCTCGCCAACTGGCTCGAGGTGTGCGGCGACGACGCCGCCGTGGACCGCTCCGCGGGCATGGCGCCCCTGGTGCGCGGCGAGCAGCAGCCCCGCTCCGCCTGAGCAGGGCCCGGGCGGATCCGTCCGGCTCAGTCGTCTCGCGGGCTCCGCGACGGCTCGCCCTCCGCAGGCTCCTCGGGGGCCAGTGACGTGCCCTGCGTGGGCGTCGTGCTGGGCGTCTGGCTCGCCGACGGGCTCTGGCTGGGGCTCTGCTCGCCCTCGGCGCCGTCGGTCGGCTGGCCGGTCGGTGCGTCGGTGGCCGTCTCCGTGGGTGAGGCGGTGGCCGTGGGGCCCCCCGAGACGACGAGCTGGACGACGCTGCCGACGGCGACGCTGCCGCTCTCCGGCGTCTGCGAGACGACGCTCCCCGGAGGCTGGTCGCTCGGCTGCTCGGTGAGGGAGGGCACGAGCCCGAGCTCCGTGAGGGCCGCCACGGCGTCCTCCTGGCTCTTGCCGACGACGCTCGTGACCTCGACCTTGCCGCTGGCCACGACGAGCTCCACCGTCGCGCCGGGCTCGAGGGACGTGCCCGCGGGGGGGTTCGTCGAGATGACCGTCCCGGCGCGCAGCTGCGGGGCGTCCTGCGGCGACACCGTGCCCAGCACGAGCCCCTGCTGGTCCAGCCTCGCCGCAGCCTGCTCCTGGGTCTGACCGACGACGTCGGGGACCTGGACGGCGGCCGGTCCGCTGGAGAGCACCAGCGCCACGGCGGACTTCGCCTCCACCTGCTGGCCGGCCTCCGGGTCGGAGTCGATGACGGTGCCGGCGGCGGCGGGGTCCGCGCGCTCGGTGGTGCCGCTGACGCTGAGACCCTCCGCCCGCAGCCGCGCCTCGGCGGACTGCTGGGTCTCGCCCACGACCACCGGCACGGTGACCATGCTCGACTCCTGGTAGGCGCGCCAGGTCAGCCACCCGACGAGCCCCAGCACCACGAGCAGCAGCAGCACGAGCAGGGTCATGAAGACCCGGCTGCCCCGGCGCGGCTCCGGCTGGGCGGCGAACTGCCCCGTGACGGGGGCGTCCACCGCGTCCACCTGGCCGGTCGCGAGCGTTCGGGCGCGGCGGCTGACGAACCCGCCCGCTGCCACGGCGCGGGTGGCCTCGGTGGTGGTCGGCAGGTGCTGGGTGGCCGCGGCGTGGGCGACGGCCACCGTCGGCGCCATGACCGGGTGCCCGGCCTCGGCGGCGAGCAGGTCCTCGCGGAACTCGTCGGCGTCGGCGTACCTGTCGTCGCGCTGCTTGGACAGCGCCTTGAGCACCACCTGGTCGAGCTCGTCGTCGACGGCGCGGTTGTACTGGCTCGGCGGTGCGGGCAGCTCGCCGACGTGCTGGTAGGCCACCGCGACGGGGGAGTCGCCGATGAAGGGCGGGCGGCCGGTGAGCAGCTCGTAGAGCAGGCAGCCCGTGGAGTACAGGTCGGTGCGGGCGTCGACCACCTCCCCGCGGGCCTGCTCGGGGGAGAGGTACTGGGCGGTGCCGATGACGGCGGAGGTCTGGGTCATGGTGGCCGAGGAGTCGGCGACGGCGCGGGCGATGCCGAAGTCCATGACCTTGATGGCGCCGGAGGGCGTGACCATGACGTTGGCGGGCTTGACGTCGCGGTGGACGATGCCGGCGTCGTGGGCGGCCTGCAGGGCGGTGAGGACCCCGGCGGTGATCTCCACGGCGCGCTGGGTGCCCAGGCCGGCGCCGCCTGCGTCGTCGAGGAGGTCGCGCACGGTGCGGCCCTCGACGTACTCCATGACGATGTACGGCGTGCGGACCTGCGCGCCGCCGGACTCCGTGGAGACGTCCTCGCCGGTGTCGTACACCGAGACGATCGCCGGGTGGTTCAGGCCCGCCGTGGACTGCGCCTCGCGGCGGAAGCGGGCCTGGAACACCGGGTCGCGCGCCATGTCGGAGCGCAGCAGCTTGATGGCGACCCGGCGGCCGAGCCGCTGGTCGCGCCCGGCGTGCACCTCGGCCATGCCGCCGCGCCCCAGCAGCTCGGAGACCTCGTAGCGGTCACCGAGCACGCGGGCGGCTCCGGTCACGCGCCGTCCACCCCCTGCACGGCACCACCGGCGGGAGCACCCGCTCCGGCGGTGCCGCTGGCACCCGGCGTAGCCGCCGAGGCACCCGTGCTGGGCGTGGGGGCCGACGACGACGGCGCCGGTTCGGAGGCGCTGGGGGTCACGGGGTCGGTGGGCTCGGCGCTGGTCTCCGCGTCCGTCGGCGCCGGGCTGGTCTCGGTGTCCGTCGACTCCGACGGCGCGGGGGTGGTGGCGGACTCCGTCTCGGCCTGCGTCTGGCTGCTCCGCTGCGGGGCGGGAGACTCCTCCGTGGTCGAGGTCGGCGTGCTCAGCGACGGGTTCTGCGGCGTCTCGGCGCCGGAGCTGGCGCTGTTGATGTACACCAGCGCCGCCAGGACGACGACGAGGACGGCGAGCAGCCCGAGCAGCGGCACCGTCATGCGGCCCCGCCCGGAGCGCTGGCCCGTCGGCTCCGGCGCGGCCTGCGGGCCGGTGGTCATGCCGGTGCGGGGGTAGGCGCCGGCAGCGGCCGCCCCGGCGCCCGCCGCACCGCCCGCGGCGTAGGCCGCCGCGGCGGCCTGCGCGGACCGCCGGGTGGCGGGCGCGGCCGGTTCGGGCCACGGGACGGTCTCGTCGCCCTGCGAGGGAGGCATGGCGCGGGTGGCGTCGGCCGTGGGCGGCAGCGCGACCGTGGAGGCACCGGCTGCGCCCGCCGCTGCCGCGGCGGAGGAGCCCAGCCCGGCGAACAGCACGCGCTGGGCGCGCGCGTCGTCCCCGTCGGCGACCAGGGAGGCCACCTGGGCCACCACGGCGGCGTCCCGGGGGCGGGCGTGGGGGTCCTTGGCCAGGCAGGCGTCCACCAGGGCCCGCGCGCCGGCGGGCACGGAGGAGGGCAGCGGGGGCGGCGGGTCGTTGACCTGCGCCAGCGCGATGGCCACCTGCGACTCACCCGTGAAGGGACGCTGTCCGGCGAGCATCTCGTGGGCGACCACGCCGAGGGCGTACACGTCGACCGCGGGAGTGAGGTCGCGGCGGCCGGTGGCCTGCTCGGGGGACAGGTACGCCGCGGTACCCATGACCTGGCCCGTGGCCGTCAGGGGCGCCTCGGCGGCGGCCCGCGCGATGCCGAAGTCGGTGACCTTGACCCCGCCGGTGGGCGTCACGAGGAGGTTGCCGGGCTTGACGTCTCGGTGGACGATGCCGGCCTCGTGCGCCGCGGCCAGTCCGGAGGCCGCCGAGGCGATGATGCGCATGGCGCGGCGCGGCTCCACGGAGTGCTGCGTGGCCAGGAGGTCGCTCAGCGGCTCCCCCGGCACCAGCTCCATGACCAGCCAGGCGCTGCCGTCGGACTCGCCGTAGTCGTAGGTGGCGGCGATGGCCGGGTGGGCCAGGCGCGCGCTGTTGCGGGCCTCGGTGCGGAACCGGGCCAGGAAGCCAGCGTCGGTGGCGAGCTCGCTGCGGAGCACCTTGACGGCCACGGTGCGGCCCAGGAGCTCGTCGTGGGCCTCCCAGACCTCCCCCATGCCGCCGGAGGCGATGGGAGTGGTGAGCTGGTACCTGTTGCCCAGCACGGTGCCGGCGTCGACGCGCATCAGCCGTTGCTCCCCGAGCCCTGGGCGGCCTGCGCCGTCAGCGCGGCCTCGATCACGCTCTTGGCGATCGGTGCAGCGACGCTGCCGCCGGAGGCCTCCTGCGCGGCGCTGCCGCCGGACTCCACGAACACCGCCACGGCCACCTGCGGGTCGTTCGCCGGGGCGAAGGCGGTGAACCACGCGTGGGGCGCCGCGCCGGCCTCGTTCTGCGCGGTCCCGGTCTTCCCGGCCACGCTGACGCCGGGGATCTGCGCCCTGCGACCGGTCCCGGACTGCACCACACCCTCCATCATGGCGGTCAGGCTGCTCGCGGTCTGCTCGGACACGGCGCGCCCCCGCTCGGTGGGGCGCGGCGCCTCGAGGACCTCGAGGTCGCGGCCCCGCACCGTGCGCACCAGGTTCGGCTGCATCACCACTCCACCGTTCGCGATCGCCGCGGCGACCATGGCCATCTGCATCGGGGTCGCCTGGACGTCGAACTGGCCGATGCTCGACTGCGCGAGCTGCGGCGGGTTGAGGTCCTGAGACGGGAAGCGGCTCGCTGCGACCCGGGTCGGGATGTCGAAGGACGAGTCGAACCCGAACTTCTCCGCCTGCTCGCGCAGTGCGTCCTGGCCGAGCGCCAGCCCGAGGCTGGCGTAGGCCGTGTTGCACGAGACGCGCAGCGCGTCGGCCAGGGACGTCCTCCCGTCGGTGCCGCACGGCCTGTCGTCGTCGTTGGCCAGGGTCGCCGTGGTCTGCGGCAGCTGGAGCTCCGCGGGACCCTCAAGGACGCTGTCCGCCGTGTACTGCCCGCTCTCCAGCGCTGCGGCGGTCGTGACCAGCTTGAAGGTGGAGCCCGGCGGGTAGCTCTGGGCGGTGGCCTTGCTGACCAGCGGGTCGCCGTCGGCGTCGCTGAGGGCGGCCCGCGCCTGCGCCGCGGCGGCGGTGTCGTGGTCGGCCAGGGCGTTCGGGTCCCAGCCCGGGGAGGAGTACAGCGCCAGCACGTCGCCGGTCGTCGGGTCGAGGGCCACGACGGCGCCCTGCTGGTCCCCCAGCCCGTCGGCGGCGGCCTGCTGGACGGCGTCGCGGATGGTGGTCTCCACCACCGCGCCACCCGGCTGCGTGCCGGTCAGCAGGTCGGAGACGCGCCGGAAGAAGAACTTGTCGGAGTCTCCCGACAGGTAGGCGTCCTCGGCGCGCTCCAGCCCGCTGGCGCCGGACGTCACCGAGTACGTGCCCGTCACCGCCGAGTACAGCTCGCCCTCGGGGTAGGTGCGCTGGTAGCGGTACCTGTCGTCCTTCGGCACCGACTCGGCGATGACGGTGCCGTCCGCCGTGGTGATCGGGCCCCGCTCGCGGCCGAGCTGCTCGTACAGGGTCCGCGAGTTGCGGGGGTCGGCGCGCAGCTGGCCGGCGTCGACGAACTGCACCCAGGTCGCGGCGACCATGAGCGCGGTGAACATCGCGGTGACCACCACGGCGAGGCGGCGCAGAGGGGCGTTCACAGGCGCACCACCTGGGTGGCGGCGGCGCCGGCCTCGTCGGGCACCACGGGCGAGCCCTCGGGCTCGGGGACGGCAGGCGCGGGGCGGCGAGCGGCGTCGGAGATGCGCAGCAGCAGCCCGACGATCATCCAGTTGGCCACCAGGCTCGAGCCGCCGTAGGCCAGGAACGGCATGGTCAGGCCGGTCAGGGGGATGACCCGCAGCACGCCGCCGGCCACGACGAAGCACTGCAGGCCGATGGCGAACGCGAGGCCGCCGGCCAGCAGCTTGCCGAAGCCGTCGCGCGCGGCGACGGCGGTGCGCAGCCCCCGCTCCACGAGCACCAGGTAGAGCACCAGCACGGCCAGCAGCCCCGTGAGCCCGAGCTCCTCGCCCAGGGTGGCCAGGATGAAGTCGCTCTCGGCGTAGGGCACCGTCTGCGGGCGGCCCTCGCCGATGCCGGTGCCCAGCAGGCCGCCGTTGGCGAAGCCGAACAGGCCCTGCACCAGCTGGAAGCTGCCGCCGTACTCGCGGTCGTAGACGTCGGTGGCGAACGGGTCGAGCCAGGCGGTGACGCGGGCCTGCACGTGGCTGAAGAGGCTCCAGGCGAGCACCGCGCCGCCCACGAACAGCGTCAGGCCGATGGTGATCCAGCTCACGCGCTGCGTGGCCACGTAGAGCATCGCCACGAAGAGCCCGAAGAACAGCAGCGAGGTCCCGAGGTCGCGCTCGAGCACGAGCACCCCCAGGCTCGCGAGCCACGCCACGAGCAGGGGGCCCAGGTCGCGGGGTCGGGGCAGCTGCAGGCCGAGGACCTTCGGGCCCACCAGCGACAGGGTGTCGCGGGCGGTGACGAGGTACCCGGCGAAGAAGACCGTCAGCACGATCTTGGCGAGCTCACCGGGCTGGAAGCCGATCGGGCCGACCCGCACCCAGATCTGCGCGCCGTTGATGTTCACGCCCAGCCCCGGGACCAGCGGCAGGAGCAGCAGCACGAGGCCGGCGACCATGGCCGTGAAGGTGTAGCGCCGCAGCCAGCGGTGGTCGCGCAGCAGGACGACGACGGCGGTGGCCAGCACCAGCCCCACCGCCGACCACGCGAGCTGGCGCTCGGCGAAGGCCGTCTCGTCGGCCACGTCCAGGCGGTGGATCAGGGCCAGGCCCAGCCCGTTGAGGAGCATGGCGACCGGCAGGAGCAGCGGGTCGGCGTAGCGGGCGCGCCAGCGCACGGCCAGGTGGAGGACCAGGGCGAGCGCGCCCAGGCCACCGCCGTAGCTGAGGAGGTCCGCCGGCCAGGCGCCCTCGGTGGCGACGCCGACCAGCCCGTAGGCGGCCATCGCCAGGCCGACCGCGACCGCGGTCAGCCCGAGCTCGACCCAGCGCGCCCTCACGGGGCGGCCGCCGTGGTGGGAGCGGTGGGAGGTGCCACCGAGGTGCCGGTCGGGGAGGCCGCCGGGACGTCGGTCGGGGAGGCGCTCGGGGCCGCCGAGGGGGCAGCGGCGTCCTCGGCGCGCGACACCTCGCGCAGGCGCGTCACGATCTGCTCGGCGTCCGGGAGGCTGTCGGCGGGCATGCCCGAGGCGACCTGGTCGCGGAAGGCGGCCGGCAGGTCGGCGATGCGCACGTCGGTGACGTCCACCAGCCGCGACAGGTGCACGGGGCCGACGTCCTGGGACAGGCCGCGGTAGATGGCCACGGCGCCGCCGTCGTCGGCGACGAAGTACTGGCGCCCCAGCCACGCCGACCCGGCCAGGGCGCCACCCCCGAGCACGAGGGCCACGACGAGGACCACGAGGACCCGCTGCCCCCAGCGCACCCGGGAGGGTCTGGGAGGAGGCTCGTCGGTGCGGTCCCCGGGCGCGGGGCCCGGTGGTCCCGTCTCCGACTCCTCCCGGACGCCGCCCGGGGCGGAGGACCGGCCGCCCGCTGCCGCCGGTGCCGACGCCGTGAGGGGAGCCGCGGCGACGCCGCCGCGGCCCAGCACGGCCGCGCGCATGGCGGGGCTGGTGGGGATCCTGACGGCGCGCTCGGCGGGGTCCGGCCGCTCGCCTGCCGCGCCCACGACCTGCCGGACGGTCGCCGGGGGCCCGCCCTGCTCGACCTCGACGACGTCGGCCACGACGCAGGTGACGTTGTCGGGCGCGCCGGCGCGCAGCGCCAGCTCCACGAGGGTCTCGGCGCACCGGCCCACGTCCGGGACCCCGGCGAGGGTGCGCTCGACGGTCTCGTCGGAGACGACCCGCGGGAGCCCGTCGGAGCACAGCAGCCAGCGGTCGCCGACGTGCGCCTCCTGCACGGACAGGTCGGGCTCGGGCGAGGACTGCACGTCGCCGAGGACCCGCAGGATGACGTTGCGCTGCGGGTGGTGCTCGGCCTCCTCGGCGGTGATGCGGCCCTCGTCCACCAGGCGCTGCACGAACGTGTGGTCTCGCGTGACCTGCGTGAGCGCGCCGTCGCGGAGCAGGTAGGCGCGCGAGTCGCCCAGGTGCGCCAGCACCAGGCGCTCCCCGGCGCGCAGGAGCGCGGTGACGGTGGTGCCCATGCCCGCCAGGGCGGGCTCGGCGGCCACGCGGCGCAGCAGCGCCTCCTGCGCGCGCGCGACGGCGTCGGCGAGGCGCTGGGGGGCCTCGGCGCCGTGGGCCTCGTCGTCGAGGCCCATGAGCTCGGCCACGGCGGTGGCGGAGGCGACGTCGCCCCCGGCGTGACCGCCCATGCCGTCGGCGACGACGACGAAGCGCGCACCCGCGAAGCCGGAGTCCTGGTTGCTGGCGCGCACCAGGCCGACGTCGGAGCGGGCGGCCGCCCGCAGTGCCAGGGTCATGCGCGCAGCTCCAGGGTGGTGCGGCCGATGCGCACCACGCTGCCGGCGCCCACCGGCACCGCCCCGCGCACGGGCGCGGCGGCGGGGCCGGCCCCCAGGCTGGTCCCGTTGGTGGAGCCGAGGTCCTCCAGGACCCAGCCGCCCGGGGCGCTGCTCGAGGGGGTCAGGCGGGCGTGGTGGCCGGAGGCGTAGTCGTCGCCGAGGACGAGGGTGCAGTCGTCGGCGCGCCCGAGCACCACGGGCGCGCCGTCCAGCTCGAGCCGGGTGCCGGAGCGCGGTCCTTCGACGACCACGAGCAGGCGGGCGCGCGGGGCCGCGGGGGCCGGAGCGGGGCGGGGGGCGGCCGGCGGGACCGGTGCCGGGGCGGGCGCCGGTGCGGAGGGAGCGGGAGCCGCAGCCGCCGGTGCGGGAGCCGCCTCGCGGGGGGCGCGCACCCCGTAGAGGTCACGGCGCAGGACGGCGACCACGCCGAGCACGAACAGCCACAGCACCACGAGGAGGCCCAGCTGGAGGACGGTGACGGTGAGCTGGCTCACGGCCTCACCACTCCTCGTCGGTGCCGTCGCCGGCGGAGGAGCCCGAGTGGAAGACCACGGTGGTCCGCCCCAGCTGGATGCGGCTCCCGTCGTGGAGGACCGCGGTGCGGCCGCCGGAGTCGTCGAGGCGCCGCCCGTCGACCACCGTGCCGTTGGTGGACCCCAGGTCGTGCGCGGTGGTCCGGCCACCGCTGCGGACCACCTCGAGGTGGCGCCGCGACGTGCCGGGGTCGTCCACGACGACGTCGCACTCGCTGCCGCGACCGATGACGGTCCGCTCGGAGGCCATCTGGTAGCTGCGGCCGTCGACCTCCAGCACGGGGTGCGCCGGGGTCGCCACCGCCGAGGTGGCCGGGGCGATGCCGCCGCGCACCCGGGCGCTGCGCACCCGGAAGACGCCCGTCGCCAGCTCCTCGTCGCGCTGGAGCCGCACGGACACCGGACCGGAGAAGGAGTAGCGCTGCGCGCGGGCGTGGTCGGTGACGGCGGTGGCCAGCTCAGCGGCCAGCGAGTCCTCCCAGGAGGACAGGCGCTCGTGGTCGGCCGGGCCCAGGTCGATGGTGAAGGCGTTGGGCACCAGCGTGCGGCCCGGGCCGACGACCGCGGAGGTGGTGTCCACCTCCCGGCGCAGGGCGCTGGCCAGCTCGACGGGCTGCACCTCGCTCTTGAAGGCCTTCGCGAAGACGCCGTTCACGACGCGCTCGACGCTGCGCTCGAAGCGGTCGAGCACTCCCACGGCTCCTCCCCTCAGCGTGCGGCAGCCGGTCTGCGGATCGTATCCGCGGTGCCGCCCGGGTGCGGCGTCCTGGCCGTCTCCGCGCGCCGCGGCCCTCCCGGCCGGGGGCGTGGGTGGGCTCCCCGCACGGGCGTGCTAGTTTTCCTGCTGCTCGCGCGAGTGGCGGAATAGGCAGACGCGCACGGTTCAGGTCCGTGTGCCCGAAAGGGCGTGGGGGTTCAACTCCCCCCTCGCGCACCGCGAGCCCAGGGCCCGGTCGCTCCACGGCGACCGGGCCCTCGGTGTCTGCCGCGGGGGGCAGCACACCGCCAGGACCGTTAACCTCGGGGCTCCTGAGCCCTGGAACGAGGTGTGCGTGAACGGCAACACGAGCTGGCGGGCGGCCAACACCGCTCTGCTCTCCATCAACGCCATCGAGGCACCGGTCGTGGTCACGTCCGACGAGCTCGACGAGCGCCTCGCGGGGACCATGCAGAGGCTCGGCATCCGCCCCGGCCTGCTGGAGCGGGTCACCGGCATCCGCGAGCGCCGCCTCTACGCCGGCGACGTCACGTGCGGCGAGGCCGCGGCGACGGCGGGGTCCAAGGCCCTGTCCGAGGCGGGGGTCGACGCGTCCGACGTCGGCCTGGTGATCAACACGTCGGTGACGCGCTACCACCTCGAGCCCGCGGTGTCAGCGGTCGTCCACGAGGCGATGGGGCTGCCCACGTCGGCGATGAACTTCGACATCACCAACGCCTGCCTCGGCTTCGTGAACGGGCTGCAGACCGCGTCGGCGATGATCGACGCCGGGCAGGTCCGCTACGCGGTGGTGGTGGGCGCCGAGGACATCAGCCCGATGTTCGACAGGACGCTGGACCGCCTGGCCCACCAGCCGGTGACCCGCCAGGAGTACCTGGACGAGTTCGCCTCCCTCACGCTCGGCTCGGGCGCGGTGGCCGCCGTCCTCGGCCCTGCCGACGCCCACCCCGAGGGGCACCGCATCAAGGGCGGTGTGGCGCGCAGCGGGAGCTCGCACCACGGGCTGTGCGTGGCCAGCGCCGAGCAGATGGTGGCCGACGGCCGCGGTCTGCTCGAGCACGGCGTCGCCCTGGTCGGCGAGGCGTTCGACGCCGCTGACGAGGAGTGGGGCTGGAGCAGCGGGGTCGCCCGCTACGTCTTCCACCAGGTCTCCAAGATCCACATGGCGGCGCTCGTGGAGCGCACCGGCGTCCCGTGGTCGAAGGTGCCCGAGAGCTACCCCGTGCTCGGCAACGTCGGTCCCGCGTCCCTGCCCATGACGCTGGCGCGCGAGGTCGACTCCCTCGAGCCGGGTGACCGGGTGCTGTGCCTGGGCGTGGGCTCGGGCCTGAACTCGGCCTTCTGCGAGATCGTCTGGTGACCCGCGCCCCCGCGGCGCTCCCCCCGGCCGGCCTGCCCGGCCTGGATCCGGCCTGGTCGCGCCTGGTCGCCTTCACCGACGCCGACGGCGTCCACCGCACGGTCCACCTGCTCGACGGTGCCGACGCGGTGCGCGAGGCGACCGGCCGCGACCCGGTGGGGGTCCTCCTCGCGGTGCACGGCAACCCCACCTGGTCCTACCTGTGGCGGACGCTGCTGCCGCGGGCCGCTGCTGCCGGGTGGCGCCTCGTGGCCCCCGACCAGCTCGACATGGGCTTCTCCGAGCGCACCGGCACCCGCCGCCGCCTCGCGCGGCGCATCGACGACCTGGGCCGCCTCACCGACGCCCTCGGCGTCACGGGGGCCGGTGGCTCCGGGACCCGGGTGGTGACCGTCGGCCACGACTGGGGCGGCGTCGTCTCGTCGGGCTGGGCAGGGCGCCACCGCGACGTCCTCGCCGGCGTGGTGCTCCTCAACACGGCGGTGCACCAGCCCGAGGGCGCGTCGCTGCCGGCGGTCCTCGTCCCGTTCACCACGCACGGCCTCCACACGGCCGGCACCACGACGACCGACGCGTTCCTGCGCGCGACGATGGCCACGGCCCGCCGCCCGCTGGCGCCCGGCGTGGCCGACGCCTACCTGGCGCCGTACCGCGGCGCCGCGCGGCGCGTGGGCGTGGGTGCCTTCGTCGCCGACATCCCGGTGGTTCCCGGCCACCCCAGCGCCGCGACCCTGGACGACGTGGCCGCCGGCTTGTCCGCCATCGGAGCCGGGACGGGCGGCCCCAGGGTCCCCTCGTTGCTCCTCTGGGGTCCTGCCGACCCGGTCTTCCGGCAGCGCTACCTCTCCGACCTGCGGGCGCGCCTGCCGCACGCCGACGTCCAGCGCTTCGAGGGGACCGGCCACCTGCTGGTCGAGGACGTCGAGCCCGACCGCGGCGTCGCCGGCACCGTGGTGCGGTGGCTGCAGCGCCTCGACGCGCCGTCCGCTCCCGCCCCTGACGGCGAGCCCGCCGCCGCTGACCGGGCACCGCTGTGGTCGGCCCTGCGGGACCGCTCCGAGGACGACTCCGTGGCCGTCGCCCAGCTCCGGCCCGGTGCACCCGCCGAGACGCTCACCTGGCGCGAGCTGGCCGCGCGCGTCGACGACCTCGCCGAGGGCCTGGCCGCATCCGGCGTCCGCCACGGCGACCGCGTCGCGCTCCTCGTGCCGCCCGGCCCTGACCTCTCCGCGCTGTTCAGCGCGTGCCTGCGCCTGGGGGCCGTGGTCGTCGTGGCCGACGCCGGCCTGGGCGTCAAGGGGCTCACCCGGGCCGTGGCCAGCGCCGACCCCGCCGTCGTCGTCGGCATCGAGAGGGCCCTCCTGGCCGCCCGCGCGCTGGGCTGGCCCGGGCGCCGCGTCCTCGCCGGCGCCAGCTCGGGCCTGCGGCGACGCGCCCTGGGCCAGGTCGAGCTGCTCGCGGACCTCGAGGCCCGCGGCCGCGCCCTGCGCGCCGCGCCGGACCACGTGCCGCTGCCGGAGCCGGTGCCCTCGGACCAGGGCGCGGTGCTGTTCACCTCCGGGTCCACGGGGCCGGCCAAGGGCGTGGTGCACACGCACGCCACGCTCCAGGCGCTGCGCGACGCTGCCGCGCACACCAGCGGCCTGGGCCGGGGGGACTCCCTCGTGGCGGCGTTCGCCCCGTTCGCCATCCTCGCGCCGCTCCTGGGCGCCACTGCCGCGGTGCCGGAGACCGACGTCACCAAGCCGGACACCCTCACCGCCGGCGCGCTCGCGCGCGCCGTCGCGGCGATCGCCCCTGACGACGCAGCGCCCGCGCCCGTGGTGTTCGCCTCCCCCGCCGCGCTGCGGCGGGTGGTGGCGACCGCGGCGGACGTCGACGACGCCGGCCGCGCAGCCCTGGCCCGCGTCAAGCTGCTGCTGTCCGCCGGGGCGCCCGTGGGCACCGACCTGCTCGCGGCCGCCGGCGAGGTGCTGCCCCGCGCGGAGTGCCGCACCCCCTACGGCATGACCGAGGGGCTGCTGGTCGCGCAGACCAACCTCACCGAGCTGCAGGCCGCCGGTGAGGGCGAGGGCGTGCTGGTCGGCTCACCGCTGCCGGGCACGCGGGTGGCCACGTCGGCCCTCGACGACCGCGGCCGCGCGGTCGGCCCGCTGGTCGAGGGCGCTGACGCGCCCACGGGGGAGATCGTCGTGAGGTCCCCCCTCATGAAGGACCACTACGACCAGCTCTGGGACGTCCAGCGGGAGAGCGTGCGCGGCACCCCCGGTGCTGACGGCGAACCCGGGTGGCACCGCACCGGCGACGTCGGCCACCTCGACGCCGCCGGGCGGATCTGGGTGGAGGGGCGGCTCACCCACGTGCTCACCACGGTCGCCGGTCCCCTCACGCCCGTCGGGGCCGAGCAGCGCGTGCAGCGGCTCCCCGGCATCGCCCGGGCGGCGCTCGTGGGCGTCGGTCCGGCCGGGACGCAGCAGCCCGTCGTCGTCGTCGAGACGACCGGCGAGGCCGGTGCCCCGGTACCGGGCGCCGCGGGCGTGGAGCTCGTCGACGCCGTCCGCGCCGCCGCCGGCACGGCGGTGCCGGTCGCGGCGGTGCTCGTGGTGGCCGAGCTGCCCACCGACGTGCGGCACCGCTCCAAGGTCGACAGGACCCGCGTCGCCGCCTGGGCCGACGGCGTGCTCACCGGCAGCACCAAGGCCGACAGCCCCGTGGAGGTGCCCGCGTGAAGGTGCTCGTGACCGGTGCCAGCGGCCTGCTCGGCGGGACCACCGCTGCGGCCCTCGTGGCGCGCGGCCACGAGGTCACCACCTTCCAGCGCCGGCCCAGCGGGGTCGAGGGGGCCCGCGACGTGCGCGGGGACATGTCGGACCCCGCCGCGGTGCTCCGCGCCTGCGAGGGCGTCGACGCCGTGGTCCACCTCGCCGCCAAGGTCGCGCTGACCGGCCCGGAGGAGGAGTACCGGGCGGTCAACGTGGAGGGCACCCGCGCGCTGCTCGCCGGTGCGCGGGAGGCCGGTGCCACGCGCTTCGTGCAGGTCTCCTCCCCCTCGGTGGCGCACGTCGGCTCCTCCCTGGTGGGCGAGGGGGCCGGCACCGCGGACCCGGAGCACGCCCGCGGGCCCTACGCCCGCACCAAGGCCGCCGCAGAGCTGCTCGCGCTGGCCGCGGACGCCCCCGGCTTCGCCGTGGTCGCGGTGCGTCCCCACATCGTCTGGGGCCCCGGCGACACCCAGCTGGTCGGCCGCGTCGTCGAGCGCGCCCGGGTGGGCCGCATGGTGGTCATCGGTGACGGCACCGCCCTCATCGACACCACGTACATGGACGACGCCGCCGCCGCGATCGTCGCGGCGCTGGACCACGCCGAGGACGACGACGCCCACGGCCGCGCCTTCGTCATCTCCAGCGCCCAGCCCCGCACGGTCGGGGAGCTGCTGGCCAAGATGGCCGTCGCCGGCGGGGCGCCCGTCCCGACCCGCCGCATCCCCACGCGAGCAGCCAGCGCCGCCGGTCACGCCGTCGAGGCGGTCTGGAAGGGCCTGCGCGCCGTCGGGCACCCCCTGGGCGCCGAGGAGCCGCCGCTGACGTCGTTCCTGGCGGAGCAGCTGGGTACGGCGCACTGGTTCGACCAGCGCGAGACGCAGCGGGTGCTGCAGTGGGCCCCGCAGGTCGACCTCGACGAGGGCTTCCGCCGCGTGGCCGCCTGGTACGCCGAGCACGACCCGCGCTGATCCGGGGGTTGTCCTCCGCGGCGACGGGTACGGGTGGTCCATGAAGGCACTCGTCTACAACGGACCGCGCGACGTCACCGTCACGGACGTCCCCGACGCGCGCATCGAGGCGCCGACCGACGTCGTCGTCAGGATCACCTCGACCAACATCTGCGGGTCCGACCTGCACATGTACGAGGGGCGCACCGACGTGGAGCAGGGCAAGACCCTCGGCCACGAGAACATGGGGATCGTCGAGGAGGTCGGTTCCGGAGTCACCCGGCTGAAGAGGGGCGACCGCGTCTCCCTGCCCTTCAACATCGCCTGCGGCCACTGCCGCAACTGCAACCGCGGCAAGACCGCCTTCTGCCTCGAGGTGAACCCCGGGATGGCCGGTGGCGCCTTCGGCTACGCCGACATGGGGCCCTACCAGGGCGGCCAGGCGGAGTACCTGCGGGTGCCGTTCGCCGACTTCAACGCGCTGCGCCTCCCCGGCGGCAGCGAGCACGAGCTCGACTACACGATGCTGTCCGACATCTTCCCCACCGGCTGGCACGGCACCCGCCTGTCGGGCCTGGAGCCCGGCGAGTCCGTCACGATCATGGGCGCCGGCCCGGTGGGCCTCATGGCGGCGCTGTCGGCCCGGATCCAGGGCGCTGACCAGGTCTACGTGGTCGACCAGCACCCCGACCGGCTGCGGCTGGCCGAGCAGGCTGGTGCGACCCCCGTCGACTTCAGCGAGGGCGACCCGGTGGAGCAGGTCATGGAGGCCACCGGCGGCGTCGGCACCGACCGCGGCGTGGAGGCCGTGGGCTGGCAGGCGCACGACCACTCCGGCGAGGAGCACCCCGCCGGCACCCTGGACACCCTCGTGCAGGTGGTGCGGGCCACGGGCGGCATCGGCGTGGTGGGCGTCTTCCCGCCGCAGGACCCGAACGGCCCGGACCCCCTCATGAAGGAGGGGCGGATGGCCTTCCCGTTCGGAGCCTTCTTCACCAAGGGCCTGACCATGGGCACCGGGCAGGCCGACGTGAAGCGCTACAACCGCCAGCTGCGCGACCTCATCACCCAGGGCAAGGCCTCACCCGGGTTCATCGTCAGCCACGAGCTGGACCTGGCCCAGGCCGCTGAGGGCTACCAGCACTTCGACGCCCGCGAGGACGGCTGGACCAAGGTCGTGCTGCACCCCTGATCCCCCACCCGACCGTGATCGTGGTCTGCCGCCTGCGAAGACCACGATCACGAGGAGGGGGTGCGGTCCTCCGGTGGTGACGGGGACGACTCCGGGTGGTCGCCGGCAGCGCACTCCAGCTCGAACACGCGCAGGTCGTCCTGGACGAGCTGGTCGCGGGGCACGACGCCGGATCGGTGCCCCGCGCGGGCGAGCAGGTGGCTGGCCACCGGCGCGGTGACCAGCTGGAACAGTCCCACGAAGAGCAGCGCGACCACGGCGCTCGCATCAGGGACGAGCTGCACCTCGACGCCCGCCAGCACCAGGAGCAGCCCCAGCACCTGGGGCTTGGTCCCCGCGTGCATCCGCATCCACAGGTCGGGGAAGCGCAGCATGCCGACGCCGGCGGCCAGCGCCAGTAGCGACCCCGACAGCAGGAGCACCGCCGACAGCCAGTCCCACGCGCTCACGAGCCGCTCCTGCCCGCCGAGGTGTCGTCGGGGTGCTCCTCGGGCTCGCGGGCGGGGTCCTCGCGGCCCAGGAAGCGCACCACGGCCACCGAGCTGGCGAAGCCGAGCAGGGACAGCGCCAGCAGCACCGGCACGAAGACCGTGGAGCCCCGCCGCGCCACCAGCACGGCGACGCCGCAGAGCAGGATCGCCACGAAGACGTCGGCGGCGGCGGCGCGGTCCAGGGTGGTCGGGCCCTTCACGAGGCGCACCACCACGAGCAGGGCCGCCACCAGCAGGATCCCGAGGGCGGCGTCAGTCACGAGACCCATCAGCTCCTGGCCTCCCTCACGTCGTCAGCGACGGCCACGCCGTCGCGCAGCGCCCCCGGGGCCAGGGCCGCGAGCACCCGCTCCTCCATGCGCCGCACGCTGGCGCGGACGTCGTCGCCGACGGTCTCGGGGTCGCCCGTGACCAGGGCGTGCAGGTACAGCGTGCCGCTCGGGACGTCGATGTCGACCACGAGCGTGCCCGGCACCAGGCTGAGGATCTCGGCGGTGGCCGCGATCATCGCGTCGGACCGGGAGCGCAGCGGTGCCGCGACGATGGCGCTGGCGGGCACGGGCCCGGGACGCACGGCGAACCACGCCACCTGCAGGCTCGAGCGCAGCAGGTCGACCAGCACGTAGCCGGCCAGCCGCACCGAGCCCACCACCGACGGCCTCGGCGCCGGCGGCAGCGTGGGCATGGGGAAGACCGCGACCAGCGCCAGCGCCACCAGCACGCCCCCGACCACCACGAGCGGGCTGACCGAGCCCCACAGCCCGCACCAGAAGACGACCATCCACGTGAGGATGGGCAGCTGGCGCCGGTGGGGGAGCCGTCCCCGCAGGCCGGGGCGGGTCAGTGACGGCTCGTGGCTGCTGCCGGGGGGCCGGGGGGACGCGGCCTGCGCGCTCACGGTGACTTCTCCCCGCTGTCGGTGCCGCCGCTGCCGTCGGCGCCCGCCACGTCCAGACCGCCCACCACCGAGGTGTAGCGGGGGACGTCGAGCGTGTCGTCCGCGGCGCCGTCGGCGAGGGCGAGCAGGGGGCCCGCCACGAAGGTCAGCGCGCTGACCACCACCACCACGCCCGCGGCAGCGGCGACCATCGCCGGAGGGACGCGGTGGGCCCGCGCGGCAGCGGCCTCGGGGCTCACCTCGGGGTCGAGGCGGGTGGCCCGACCCGACCAGAAGGTGGCGGCCCACGCCCGGGAGATGGCGTACAGCGTGAGCAGGCTCGTCACCACACCGGCCACCACCAGCACCCAGGCGGACAGGCCGCCGTCTGCGGCGCCGGCGCGCAGCAGCGCGAGCTTGCCGACGAAGCCGGAGAACGGCGGGATGCCCGCGAGGTTCAGGGCCGGCAGCAGGAAGAGCAGGGCGATGCCGGGGGCCGCGCCCCCGAGACCGCCGAGGCGGCGCAGCGAGGTGGTGCCCGCGGCCCGCTCGACCAGGCCCACCACGAGGAACAGCGCCGTCTGGACGAGGATGTGGTGGACGGCGTAGAAGACCGCGGCCCCCAGCGCCTCCCGGCTGCCCAGCGCGACGCCGAAGAGCATGTAGCCGATGTGGCTGACCAGCGTGAACGACAGCAGCCGCTTGAGGTCGTTCTGGGCGATGGCCCCAAGGATCCCCACCACCATCGTGGCGACGGCCACCACCACCAGCCCGGTGGTCACCGCCGCCGAGGGCACCCCGCCGAAGAGGACGGTCTGGGTGCGGAAGATGGCGTAGACGCCGATCTTGGTGAGCAGGCCCGCGAAGACGGCCGCCACCGGCGCCGCCGCCGTCGGGTAGCTGTCGGGCAGCCACCCCGACAGCGGGAACGCGGCGGCCTTCAGGCCGAAGGCCAGCAGGAGCGCCAGCTGCAGCGCCACGGCCACCGCCAGCGGCAGGCCCGACAGCCGCCCCGGCAGGTCGGCCATCGAGACCGTGCCGGTCGCCGCGTACACGAGGCCGATGGCCGTCAGGAAGAGCAGCGAGGAGACGATCGAGACGACGACGTACGTCATCCCCGCCCGCACGCGAGCCGCGGTGCCGCCCAGGGTCAGCAGGACGTAGCTGCTGACGAGGAGCACCTCGAAGCCCACGTAGAGGTTGAACAGGTCGCCGGCGAGGAAGGCGATGGAGACGCCGGCCGACAGGGTCAGGAACGTGGGGTGGTAGATCGAGACCGGGGTCCGCTCGGTGTCACCGGTGCTGCCCTGCCCGACGGAGAACAGCATCACCGACAGCGTCACCACGGACGAGGTCAGGAGCATGAGCGCCGACAGCCTGTCCGCGACCAGGGAGATCCCGACGCCGGCCGGCCAGGCGCCCAGCACCACCGACTGGGGCCCGTCGGTGGCCGCACCGACCAGGAGCCCCACCGCCGTGGCGGTCACGCCGGACAGCACCGCGACGCTCACCCAGCGCTGCCAGACCGGGTGGCTGCCCAGGACCAGGGTCAGGGCCGCACCGAGCACCGGGAGCAGGACGGCCAGGGGCAGGAGGACGCGCATCAGGGCCTCGCCCCCTCGGCGGCGCCGTCCTCGGAGCTGGGAGCGGGGCGGTTCCCCGCGCCGAGCACCGGGCCGCCGGAGCCGCCCGGCGCGCTCTCGGCGCCCCGGGCGACGGGCGCGCCGTCCGGGCCGTCCACGCTGTCGGCGCTCTCGCTGGCCTCGCCGGGGGGTGCGGCCTCCCCGCGCGAACGGCCCTGCGGGCTGGTGTCGCGCACCACGTCGTCGCCCTTGGTGCCCTCGATGCGACTGGTGCGGTAGGCCATGGCCAGCAGGAACGCGGTGACCGCGAAGGTGATGACGATGGCGGTGAGCACCAGCGCCTGCGGCAGCGGGTCGCTCGACTCGGCGGCGGTCTCGAGGGTGATCTCCCCGTCGGGGTCGAGCACCGGAGCCCGCCCCGCTCGGCCGGCCGCGGCGATGAGCAGCAGGTTCACCCCGTTGCCCGCCACGAGCACCCCGAGCACCACGCGCGTGAGGTGCCGGGACGTGAGCAGGTAGACGCCGGTGGCCACCAGCCCGCCCACGGCGACGGTCAGGACGATCGTGGGGCTCACCGGGCACCAGCCCCCTCGGCACCGGCCTCGACGTCGGCGGCGTCGGTCTCCTCGGCGTCGTCGGCGTCCTCCGCGTCGGCGGTGGCGAGGTCGACCGGAGCGGTGCCGTCGGCCTCGACGCCGGGACCCGGCATCTCGTCGGGCCCGGGCTCGCCGTCGTCGTCGCCGTCCTCCTGGTCGTGGAGGGCGGCGGGGTCGGCCTCGATCTCCTCCTGCTGGGCGTCGATGCCGGCGCCCAGGCTGCGCAGGACGTCGAGCACGGTGCCGACGACCACGAGGTAGACCCCGACGTCGAAGGCGAGGGAGCTGACCAGGTGGACCTCGCCGAGCAGGGGGACCTGGAGGTAGGTGTCGGCGGTCTGCGTGGCCTGGGCCCCGAGGAGCAGCGGCACGCCCGCCGAGGCGGCGGCGATGAGCAGCCCCGAGCCCAGGAGCACGCCGACGTCGACCCGGGCGGCCTCCCCGAGCTCGTAGCGCCCCCCTGCCAGGTAGCGCAGGAACAGCGCGAGCCCGGTGACCAGGCCCGCGGCGAAGCCGCCACCGGGGAGGTTGTGGCCGGCGAAGAGCAGGTACACCGACAGCACGAGCACGGTGCCGAAGACCAGCCTGACGACGATCTCCAGCAGCAGGCTGCGGCGCGCCGGCGCGAGGGTCTTCACCGCGGGCAGCCAGCGGGTGGACGGCGCGGCGTCCGGGCCGGGGGCGAAGTCCTGGGAGGAGCGCCAGGTGGAGGCCACGGTCGTGGCGCCCGACGGCTGCCCCGCCGCTGCCCGGCCACCGCCCGGGCCGGAGCGCAGGCGGGGGGCGCGCCCGGTGCGGTGGCGCAGGAAGACCAGGCTCGCCACACCGGTCGCGGCGACCGTGAGCACGGTGATCTCCCCGAACGTGTCCCAGGCGCGCAGGTCGACCAGGGTCACGTTGACCACGTTCTCGCCGTAGCCGAGCTCGTACGCCAGCCGGGCGAAGTCGACCGAGACCGGGGTGGCCTCGCGGGCGGCCAGCGCCACCGCTGCGAGCAGGGAGGCCACGGCGCCGGCGCCGACGGCCAGCACCGCCCGCACCCACGGCCGCGGTCCGTTCACCAGGCTGTCGGGCGAGGGCTCGAAGGTGGGCGGCAGGCCGCGCAGCACCAGCACGGCGGCCGCCAGCGTGACGCTCTCCACCAGGGCCTGTGTGAGGGCGACGTCGGGGGCGCCGGCCACGACGAAGAGCCCCGCCACGGCGTACCCCGAGACGCCGGCCATCACGAACGCCGCGCGGCGGTTCCTGCTCGCCGCCGCGGAGACCGCCGTGGCGAGGGCCACGACCACCAGAGCGGCCTGCAGCGGCTCGTCCCACCACCGCCAGTCGGTCGGCCACGAGCCGGTGAGTGCGGCGACCACGAGCGCGGTGCCCGGACCGAGCACCAGCACCGCTGCGGCGGTCAGCACGTACTGCGGCAGCGACCCGCGCTGGTAGACCAGCGTGGTGGCCGCGGCGACGGCGTCGATCCACCCGCGGGCGCGGTCCTGCAAGCGTCCGCCGGTGAGCGGGACCAGGGCCGGCACGTCCAGGCGGCGCTGCAGCGCCTCCACGCGGGCGCGGGCGGCGAAGAGCGCCGCGCCCAGCCCCAGGGCGACCGCGGACAGGGCCAGCACGGGCGTGAACCCGTGCCACAGGGCCAGGTGGTACTCCTCCGGCCCGGCCGGGAAGCCGGCGGTGGCCGCGGCCACCACGCCGTCGACCGGGCCCGGGAAGAGCCCCGTGAACAGCCCGCCCCCGGCGGCCACGAGCAGCGGGAGCAGCACCGCCCGGCCCGGTGCGTGGAAGGCGTCGGGGTCGGGAGCGCCCTCGGGCAGCCGGCGGGTGGCGAAGGCTCCCCACACGAAGCGCGCGCTGTAGGCGGCCGTCAGCACGGACCCGACGAGGAGCACCACGAGCACGAAGAGGTCCGCGCCGGCGGAGGCTCCCGGCGGCCAGCCGCCACCGGCCACGAAGCCCTCGAAGGCGGCCTCGTGCGTGATGAAGCCGAGCATCGGCGGGAACCCCGCCATCGACCCGGCGGCGAGCACCGAGGCCACCAGCAGCGCCGGCGCGCGGCGCGCCAGGCCCGAGAGCCGGCGCAGGTCGCGGGTGTGGGCGCCGTGGTCGATCGCGCCGACCACCATGAACAGGCAGGACTTGAACATGGCGTGGGCGAGCAGCAGGCCGGTGCCGGCGATGGCCCCGGTGCGGCCGCCCGCGCCGACCAGCAGCGCGATGAAGCCCAGCTCGCTGACGGTGCCGTGGGCGAGCAGCAGCTTGAGGTCGTGCTGGCGCAATGCGCGCCAGGCCCCGACCACCATGGTCGCTCCACCCAGCACGACGACCGTCCAGCGCCAGGCCGGCACCTCGGTGAACACCGGGCCGAACCTGACGATGAGGTAGACGCCGGCCTTCACCATCGCCGCGGCGTGCAGGTAGGCGCTGATGGGCGTGGGGGCCACCATCGCGCCGGGCAGCCACGCGGTGGTGGGCAGCAGCGCGGACTTGGTGACCGCTCCGGCCAGGAGCAGGAGCGCCGCGGTGGTGGTGGCCGCGCCCGCTGCGGGCGGGTCGGCGAGCAGCCCGCTGATCGAGGTGGTGCCGGTGCTCACGGCGAGGACGACGATGCCGACCAGCATCGCCAGGCCGCCGGCGGTGGTGACGACGAGCGCCTGGCTGGCGGCGTAGCGGGCGGCGCGCGACCTGCCGTCACCGCCGATGAGCAGCCACGACAGCACCGTCGTGAGCTCCCACGCCACGTAGAGCAGCACCAGGTCGTCGGCGAGGACGAGCACGAGCATGACGGCGCAGAAGGCCACCAGCAGGGGGACGGTGCGCTGCCGCGTGCGCGCCTGGGAGTCTCCGGCGAAGTAGCCGGAGGAGTACACGAGCACGAGCGCACCGACGCCCGCCACGACGAGCACCATGATCGCCGAGAGCGGGTCGAGGCGGAGCGCGAGCTCCACGCCGAGGTCCGGGATCCACGGCACCGACTCCCGCACGGAGGAGCCGTCCGACCCGGCCGTGCCGGACGCCCACTGCACCACCAGCCAGGCGAGCACCGCCAGGGGCGCCAGCGCCGTGAGGAGGACCCCCCGAGGACCCCAGCGGCGCACGACGGGCACGGCCAGGGCAGCGGCGGCGCAGTGCGCCGTCAGCAGCAGGATCATGTCCGGCCGACTCTACGGGGAGAGGGGCGTCCCGGCCCACCGTCGCGCCCACCCCACCCGTCTGCCGCGGCGCGCTCCTGCGGCGCCGGCACCTGGCCTACCGTGCGCGCCGTGAGCAGCGCACCCACCACCACGCCCGCACCGCCGGTGCCGACGCCCCCGCCGCACACGCCGCTGGAGGACGCCGCGGCGCTGGTGGTGGGCTCGTTCCTGCTCGGCTGGGCGCTGCTGCTCCTGCAGGAGGCGGGAGCCGTCTCCGGGGGCCTGGCCGGTGTCGCCTTCATCGTCGCCGGGCTCGGCCCGGTGCCCCTGGGCGTCGCCTTCTTCCTGCTCAACCTGCCCTTCTACGGCCTGGCGGTGAGGCGCCTCGGGTGGGGCTTCGCCGTGAGGACCCTGGTGTGCGTGGGCCTGACGTCCGTGCTCGCCGACGTGCTCGGCCACGTGGTCGAGGTGCACATGCCGGTGCTCCTGGCCACGGCGTTCGCGGGCCTGAGCCTGGGCCTGGGCTTCCTCGTGCTGTTCCGCCACCGCGCGAGCGCCGGCGGGTTCGGCATCCTCGCGTTCCACCTGCAGGAGCGCTTCGGCTGGCGCGCCGGGTACGTGCAGATGGCCTTCGACGCGGCGGTCATGCTCGCCGCCCTGGCCGTGGTCGGGTGGCGCTCTGTGCTCGCCTCGCTGCTGGGCGTCGTCGTCCTCAACGCCGTGGTGGCGATGAACCACCGCCCGGGCCGCTACGTGGTCCGCTGACCGCGGCCGCTGGGCCGTCCGGGGGATCCCCGGTGTCGGTGGTGTCTGGCACGGTGGGGACATGACCGCGCTCGATGGGGGCCTCGACACCGCAGTCGAGGGGGCCGAGCTCCAGCTGGAGGGCTTCCGCAGGGAGCTCACCGGGTACTGCTACCGGATGCTCGGCTCGCTGGCCGACGCCGAGGACGCCGTGCAGGACGCCATGGTGCGCGCGTGGCGGCACTCGAACTCGCTGCGCGACGCGTCGGCGCAGCGCGGGTGGCTGTACCGGATCGCCACCCGCGTCTGCTTCGACCACCTCGAGGGGCGCAAGCGGCGCGCGCTGCCGGTGGACATGTCACCGTCGCCGTCGGCGCCGGTGGTCTCCTCGCTGGGCGCCCCCCTGGAGCGGGCGGCCTGGGTGGAGCCCGCCCCTGACGCCCGCGTGCTGGGCACCGCGCCCGCCGCGGACCCCGCCGCCGTCGCCGAGGAGCGCGAGTCCGTCCGGCTGGCCCTGGTGGCGGCGCTGCAGCTGCTGCCGCCCCGCCAGCGCGCGGTGCTGGTCCTGCGGGAGGTGCTGCACTGGCACGCCGACGAGGTGGCGGCCCTGCTGGACACCTCGGTCGCCTCGGTCAACAGCCTGCTGCAGCGCGCCCGCGCGACCATCGCCGCCCACGACGCGCAGCGGGCGTCCACCACGCCGCTCAGCGACGAGCACGCCGCGCTGCTGGAGCGCTACGCCGACGCCTTCGAGCGCTACGACGTCGACGCCCTCGTGGCCCTCCTCCACGCCGAGGCGACGATGTCCATGCCGCCCTACTCGCTGTGGCTGCAGGGGCCGGCCGACGTGGCCGCCTGGCTGGTGGGACCCGGCGCCGGCTGCCGCGGCTCGCGCGTGCTGCGCACCCGCCTCAACGGGCAGCTGGCCCTGGCGCAGTACCGGCCCGACCACGCCTCCGCCGGGCCGGACGGCCTGCCCACCCGCTGGACCCCCTGGGCGCTCGTGGTCCTGGCGGTCCGCGAGGACGGCGAGCCGCGCATCGGCGACCTCGTCTTCTTCCTCGACGCGGACCGGGGCCTGTTCGAGGGCTGCGGGCTGCCGGTCAGCCTCGGCGCCGAGGCCCCTGCGCCGCGGACGCCGGAGGTGGCGGGGAGCTGAGGCCACCGGCCGGCGCGGCCAGCCCCTCCATCCCGGCGGGCAGCGGCGCGCTGGAGACGACGAGCAGGCGCTGCGTCGGTCGGGTCAGCGCCACGTAGAGGTCCCCGGCGCCGCGCGGTGAGGCCTCCAGCACGGCGCGGGGCTCGCAGAGCACCACCGCGTCGAACTCCAGCCCCTTGACGCCCGTCACGTCGGAGACGGTCACGGCGGCGTCAGCCGGCTCGTCGACGCCGCGGACGTCGCCGTCCGCGAGCGCTTCGCCGAGCGCTGCCCGCAGACCCGCGACCAGGGGGTGCGGCGCCACGACGGCCAGCCGGCCGGCGCCGAGCACCTCCACCTGCCCGCGCACCGCGGAGACCACCGCCGCCGTCCACGCGGGGGACCCGGCCGGTGCCGGAGCCCCGACGGCAGCGGGAGGCACCTCGGCGTCGCGGATGGAGCTCGGGGCCTCCTCGGGGGACCCGTGGGCCTCGAGCACCCGGCTGGCGAGGTCCATGACCTGCCGCGGCGTGCGGTAGTTCACGGTGAGCCGCGACAGGGTGAAGGTGCGGGACAGGTCCACCCCGCTGCGCGTGCGCGTGCCGGTGCCCAGGACGGGGGCCAGCGCCTGCCCCCAGTCGTGCGCGCCCGCGGCGCTGGAGGTCTGCGCGAGGTCGCCCACCACGGTCATGGACCGCGACGGGCAGCGGCGCGCCAGCACCCGCCACGCCATCGCCGACAGCTCCTGCGCCTCGTCGACCACCACGTGGCCGTACGCCCAGGTGCGGTCGGACTCGGCGCGCTCGGCCACGCTGCCGCGCGGTCCGTCGTAGGCCCACCGCTCGGCCAGCCCCTCTGCGCTCAGGGCCCCGCCGCCGCTGGGGTCGACCAGCCCCGACTCCAGCACCCCGCGCGCCTGCGCCACGAGGTCGGCGCGCTCGCGGGCGGCGCGGGCCGCGTCGACGGCGCCGGAGGTGGGGTCCTCCCCCAGCAGCTCGGCCAGCTCGTCCAGCAGCGGGACGTCGGCCACGGTCAGCGGTGCGTCCTTGGGCCGCGCCAGGCGCGCCAGCTCCTCGCGGCGCCACGCGCGGCCGTGCTGACCCTGCTGCCGCGACGCCTCGGCCGCGGCCCCCGCCAGGTGGTCGCGCTTGGCCCACAGGTCGCGCAGCACGCCCACGGGCGTCAGCGGCATCCAGCAGAGGTTGACCTCGCGGCGCACGTCGGGGGACTCCCGCAGCTCGGCCTCCAGCGACTGGCGGGTGTCGGCGTCCAGCTCGTCGCTGCGGGTCCCGTGCGCGGTGGCCAGCTGGCGCACCAGGTCGTTCATGACGCGGCGCACGAAGGACGTGCGCGCGGCGTTGTGCGGCTGGCGGGAGTCGCGCGCCGCGTCGCGCGCGGCGCGCACCGTGCGGGGCCTCAGCACCACGGCGTGGGTCCCCACGGACAGGCGCAGCGGCCGCTCCGGCACGCGCTGGCGCTGCCGCACCGCCGCCGCCAGCAGCTCGGCCATCCGCGGGTCGCCCTTGAGGGCGGCGACGTCGTCGTCGTCCACGGCGGTGGCGCGCACGCCCGGGTACAGCTCGCCCAGGCTCGCCATGACCACCCCGGTCTCTCCGAGGGCGGGCAGCACCTGGTCGATGTAGCGCAGGAAGGCCCGGTTCGGTCCCACCACGAGGACGCCGGACCTCGCGATGCGCTCGCGGTGCGCGTAGAGCAGGTAGGCCGCGCGGTGCAGGGCCACGGCCGTCTTGCCGGTGCCCGGGCCGCCCTGCACCACCAGGACGCCGGGCAGCGGGGCCCTGACGACGGCGTCCTGCTCGGCCTGCAGGGTGGCCACCACATCGCGCATCCGCCCGGTGCGCGCGGCCGTGACCGCCGCCATGAGCGCGCCGCCCCCGGCCACGACCATGCCCTCGGGGAGGGCGGCGCCGTCGGCCACGACGTCGTCCTCGAGCGCGGTGACCGTGCGCCCGGTCAGGGTGAGGTGCCTGCGGCGCACCACGCCGAGCGGGTCAGCGGCCGTGGCGCGGTAGAACGGCTCGGCCGCCGGGGCGCGCCAGTCGGTGAGCAGCTGCTCCTGGGTCTCGTCCGACAGGCCGATGCGGCCCACGTAGCGGACGTCGCCGTCCTCGAGGTCGAGCCGGCCGAAGACCAGCCGGTCCTCCACGGCGCGCAGCTGGGCCAGCCGGTCCTCGTAGAGGGTCGCGAAGGCGTCGCGCTCCATGCGCGCGGCCGGGGTGCCGGTGGAGCCGGCGGCACGGACGTCGCGCAGGCGCCGCTCCGTGGAGGAGCGGAGCAGGTCGAGCCGGGCGTACCGCTCGTCGACGCGCTCCTGCTCGCCCGCCGTCTCGCGGGCCAGGCCGCTCGCACTGCCGCTCACCGAGGCCTCCGTCCGCATCCGCACGCCGTCCCGCCGGGTGCGCCGACCGTCCCGTCGACCCCTCCGCGGCGACGCAACAGCCTGCCAGGGGTGCGCTCGGCACCCGTCAGGCGGTCCCACCGCGGGACCCCGGGCGCCTCCCGTGGGGAGGACGTCAGCGGCGGGTCGACCCCGACCGCTGCGAGCGCGCGCCGCGCTCGTCGTCCTCGGCGCCTGCGGAGGGCTGCGCCGACCGTGCCGGGGCAGGGGGACGCTCCAGGACGAGCAGGGCGAGGTCGTCGCGCAGGCGTCCGCGCGACCAGCGGGTGACACCCCGGACGACGCCGTCCAGACCGTCCGCCAGGGACCCGCCCGCGAGGTGCTCGGCGAGCAGCGCCTCGGCGTCGACGAACGGCCCACCGGGCTGCCGCGACAGCGGACGTGGCCGGCGCGCCTCCAGCAGCCCGTCGGTGACGAGCACGAGCCGGTCGTGCGCCTCCAGGCGTCCGCGCAGCACCGCGGGCGGCCCGGTCAGCTCGAGCAGGCCCAGCGGAGGTCCGGGCTCGACGGGGAGGACCCGGGCGCGACCGGTCCCGGGGGAGACCAGGAAGGGCGCGGGGTGACCGCACGAGACGGCCTCGAGGTCTCCCGTGGCGCCGTCCACCTGCACCAGCGTCGCGGTGACGAACACCTCCTGGCCCAGCGACGCCCGGCGCACGGTGAGGTCGAGGGCGCCGGCCAGCTCGTCGAGCTCCAGTCCGTCGTGGGCGCGCTCGCGGAAGCTGCCGAGCACGTAGCCGGCCAGCCTGACGGCGTCCAGGCCCTTGCCCTGCACGTCTCCGACCAGCGCCCGGACCCCGCGCTCGGTCTCCACCACGGCGACCAGGTCACCGCCGATGCGCGCCAGCTGGGCGGCGGACCGGTAGGCGCTGGCGCACCGCAGGCCTCCGATGCGGCGCGGCGGGGGCTCGAGGATGGCCAGCTGGGCCGCGTCCGCGACGGCCGCCACCTGGCCCGCGCTGCGCTCGCGGCGCGTGCGGTGCCAGGCGGCGACGACGGCGACGACGGTGATGACCGCGATGATCAGCAGCCGGGTCATGGCCACGTCGCTGTTGGGCACGTAGTCCGACCGCGTCGACTCCAGCCAGCCCGTCCCGTAGGAGAGCCCGAGCGCGAGCAGACCCGCACCGGCCGTGGCGAACGGCCCTCCGAGCGCGGCCGACAGCAGGGGCACCGACACCAGGGTCCCGGCGTACTGGACGCCGGGGCCCTGGAGCACGTCGAGCAGGACGATGCTCAGCCCGAGGACCACGGGAGCCGACCACCTCACCAGGCGTGACGGCCTGGCGGCGGGACGTGGCATGCCTGATCCTCCCAGGCGGGGGGCTCAGCCGGCGAGCGCCCTGCCCACGACCTCACGCGCCTCCTCCTGGACGGCAGCCAGGTGGTCGGCTCCCCTGAAGGACTCGGCGTAGATCTTGTAGACGTCCTCGGTGCCCGACGGGCGGGCCGCGAACCAGGCGTTCTCGGTGACCACCTTGAGGCCGCCGACGGCTTCGCCGTTGCCGGGTGCCTCCGTCAGCACGGCCGTGATCGCCTCACCGGCGAGGGTGTCGGCGCTGACGTCGGAGGGCGACAGGGCCGCGAGACGGGCCTTCTCCTCGCGGGAGGCGGGGGCGTCGACACGGGCGTAGGCCGGGTCCCCGTGCTGGGCCACCAGCTCGGCGTACAGCTCGCTCGGGCTGCGGCCGGTCACGGCCCTGATCTCACTGGCGAGCAGCGCCAGCAGGATCCCGTCCTTGTCGGTGGTCCAGGTGGTGCCGTCGTGCCGCAGGAACGAGGCGCCGGCCGACTCCTCCCCGCCGAAGCCGACCGAGCCGTCCAGCAGGCCGGGCACGAAGTGCTTGAACCCCACCGGCACCTCCAGCAGCGTCCGCCCGAGCGAGGCCACCACCCTGTCGATCATCGACGACGACACGAGCGTCTTGCCGACGGCCGTCCCGGCGCCCCAGCCCGGGCGGTGGGCGAAGAGGTAGGAGATCGCCACGGCGAGGTAGTGGTTGGGGTTCATCAGACCGCCGTCGGGCGTGACGATGCCGTGGCGGTCGGCGTCGGCGTCGTTGCCGGTGGCCACGTCGTACGGGGCGGTCCCGCCGTCACCGGTCGCCATGATCTCGCGCAGCGAGGCCATCGCCGACGGCGAGGAGCAGTCCATGCGGATCTTGCCGTCGGTGTCCAGCGTCATGAACGCCCAGCGCGGGTCGACCTCGGGGTTCACCACGGTGAGGTCGAGGCCGTGCCGCGAGGCGATCTCGCCCCAGTAGCCGACGGCTGCTCCCCCGAGGGGGTCGGCGCCGATGCGCACCCCGGCCGCCCTGACGGCCTCGAGGTCGAGCACGGAGGGCAGGTCGTCGACGTAGTGCGCCAGGAAGTCGTAGGAGCCGGCGCGACCGCGCGCCTCGTCGAAGGAGACCCGCTGCACGCCGTCGAGGTCCTTCTCGAGCAGCTCGTTGGCGCGGGCGGCGATGCGCTTGGTGGCGTCCGAGCCCGCGGGCCCGCCCGTGGGCGGGTTGTACTTGAAGCCGCCGTCGCGGGGCGGGTTGTGGGACGGCGTGACGACGATGCCGTCAGCGCCACCGGCCACGCCCTGGGCGTTGAGCCGCAGGATCGCGTGGGAGACGGCCGGGGTGGGGGTGTAGCCGTCGCGGCTGTCGACCAGGACGTCGACGCCGTTGGCCACCAGCACCTCCAGCGCGCTGCGCCAGGCCGGCTCCGACAGCGCGTGGGTGTCGCGCCCGATGACCAGCGGACCGCTCACGCCCTCCTCGGCGCGGTGCTCCACGATCGCCTGGGTGGTGGCGAGGATGTGGGCCTCGTTGAAGGCCGAGTCCAGGCTGGAGCCGCGGTGGCCCGAGGTGCCGAAGACCACGCGCTGGCCGGGGTCGGAGGGGTCCGGCCGCCGCTCGGCGTAGGCGGCGAGCAGGGCGTCGAGGTCGACGAGGTCCTCGGGGCGGGCCTTCTGGCCGGCGCGGGGGTGCATGCCCGTCATCCCACCGCGCGCTCCCGGCGCGGCGCAACGCCGGGGCCTCCGCGCGAGGGGTCCTACCGCTCCTTGGGCATGACGACCCACAGGGCGACGTACGCGATGACCTGCGGGCCCGGCAGCAGGCACGAGAGCACCGCGAGCAGGCGCAGCAGGGTGGGGCTCATGCCCCAGCGCCGCGCCAGACCGGCGCAGACACCAGCGATGATCTTGCCGTTGCGAGGGCGGACCAGTCCTCCGGGAGCAGCCATGCGATCACTCTTCCGCAGCGGCGGCCCCGGCGCGCGGCAGGGCGAGCAGGGCCAGGAGCGCCCCGCCCGCCACGAGGGCGGCGCACACGAGCATCCCCGAGCGGAAGGCCGGTGTGAGCAGCGCCGGGTCGGTGTAGGCGCTGCCCGACAGGCCGACCACGGCCGGCAGGGCGGCCACCGCCAGCAGGCCGGCCGTGCGCGCCACCGCGTTGTTCACGCCCGAGGCGGCCCCCGCCAGCTCCGCCGGTGCCGCCGCCAGCACCCCGGCCGTCAGCGGGGCGACGAAGGCCGCGAAGCCGAGGCCCATGACCAGCACCCCCGGCAGCACGGCGGTGGCGTACGCGTCTCCCGGCGAGGCACCGGACAGCAGCAGCAGGCCCACCGCCGCCGTCGCTGCCCCGGCGGTGAGCATGGTGCGCGCCCCGAGCCGCTGCCCCAGCGCCCCGGCCCGCCCCGACAGCAGCCCGAGCAGCAGCGAGGAGGGCAGCGTGGCCAGCCCCGCCTGCAGCGCCGTCCACCCCAGGGAGACCTGCAGCTGCAGCACCAGCAGCAGCTGCATCCCCGAGAGCGCCGCGTACACGAGCAGCGTGAAGCCGTTGGCGGCGGTGAAGGTGCGGTCGGCGAACAGCGACGGCGGCACCACGGGGGAGGCCGCGCGCCGCTCCCGCACCACGAAGCCCGCCGCGAGCGCCACCGCGGCGGCGGCGGCGCCCAGCACCGCGGCGTCGGCCGCTGCGCCCGACGACTCCCCGGCGCGCGTCAGCGCCCACGTCAGCCCCGCGAGCGCCGCAGCCCCCAGCGCCGCGCCCGGCAGGTCGAGCCGGTGGGTGCGGGCGGCCTCGTCGCGGGTGTCGGGCACCTTCCGGGCCAGGACGACGGCGAGGGCGGCCACCGGCAGGTTCAGCGCGAACACCAGGCGCCAGTCGAGGGCCACCAGCGCCCCTCCCACCACGGGCGCGGCCACGGTGGCGAGCGTGGTGGCACCCGACCACAGGCCGATGGCGCGGGCGCGGTCCTCGTGGCGCAGGACCGTCTGCAGCAGAGCCAGGGACATCGGCGTCAGCAGCGCCGCGCCCACCCCCTGCAGCGCCCGGGCCGCGACGAGCACCTCCGCGGTGGGCGCCAGGGCGCAGGCGGCCGAGGCCACCGCGAACCACGCCACGCCCGCCACGAACACGCGCCGACGGCCCCACCGGTCGCCCAGCGCGCCGCCGAGCAGCACCAGCGCGGCGAGGCTCAGCGTGTAGGCGTTGACGGTCCACTGCAGCACGCCCAGGTCGGCGCCGAGGTCGCGGCCGATGCTCGGCAGCGCCACGGACACCACCTGCGCGTCGAGGAAGGCCACCGCCGAGCCGGCCGTGCTCGCCACGAGCACCGCCCGCCCGGTCGGCGAGGCCAGGGCGACGCCGTCGGCGCGGCCGCGCCCCTCGTCGTCCCGGTGGCCCGGGTCGCCGGAGAGGGGGGCTCGCTGGTCCGGCACGGTGACGATGCTGCCCGCCGCGAGGTGGTCCCGCTCCCGGGCTGCCACGCTGGCCGCGTGCCCGAGCTGCCCGAGGTCGAGGCGCTGGCCGGGTTCCTCCGCCAGCGCCTGGTGGAGCGCCCCGCCGCCGGGGGCGGTGCGGCCGTCGTCGCCGAGGTGGGCGTCGGCGCGATCAACGTGCTCAAGACCTTCGACCCGCCGCCGTCGGCGCTCGCGGGCCTGCCGGTGACGGGCGTGGCGCGGCACGGCAAGTGGCTCGACCTCGACCTGGACGGACTCCACCTCGTGGTCCACCTGTCGCGCGCCGGCTGGCTGCGCTGGTCGGAGCAGCTGCCCACCACCCCGGTGCGGCCGGGCAAGAGCCCGCTGGCGCTGCGGGTGCTGTTCGACGACGGCGAGGACGGTCGACCGGGGTTCGACCTCACCGAGCAGGGCACCCACAAGCGGCTCGCCGTCCACGTGGTGCGCGACCCGCGGCAGGTCGCGGCCATCGCCTCGCTGGGGCCCGACCCCCTCGACGACTCCTTCGACCTCACCGCTCTGCAGGCGCTGCTCGCCGGCTCGCGCCAGCAGGTCAAGGGGCTGCTGCGCGAGCAGTCCGTGCTGGCGGGGGTGGGCAACGCCTACTCCGACGAGGTGCTCCACGCCGCACGGATCTCCCCGTTCGCGGTCTCCGGGAAGCTCGACGACGACGAGGTGTCCCGCCTCTACGCCTCCCTGAAGGACGTGCTCGCGTCCGCCGTGGCCGCGGCGACGGGCAAGCCGGCGTCCCAGCTCAAGGACGCCAAGCGCGCCGGGATGCGGGTGCACGGCCGCACCGGCGAGGCCTGCCCGGTCTGCGGTGACGTGGTGCGCGAGGTGTCCTTCGCGGACAGGTCGCTGCAGTACTGCGCCACCTGCCAGACCGGCGGCAAGCCGCTCGCCGACCGGCGCACCTCCAAGTTCCTGCGCTGACCCGGCCGCCGGGGGCCGTCCTCGAGGGGGGACCCCCGGGTGGACGACGACCGACGGGTCCGCACCCCGCACCTGCCCCAGACTGGACGGCGTGGAACCCGGCCTGCTCCTGAACGTCACCGTCGTCGTCGTCCTGGTGCTCGTCGGCGGGTTCTTCGCCTGCTCGGAGCTGGCGGTGGTGTCGCTGCGGGAGAGCCAGGTGCGCGCCATGGCCGCCAAGGGCGGCCGCGGCGCCGCCGTCGGTCGCCTCACGGGCGACACCAACCGCTTCCTGTCCGCGGTGCAGATCGGCGTCACGCTGTCGGGCTTCCTCGCGTCGGCGTTCGGCGGCAGCCAGATCGCCGTCGTCGTCGCCCCGTGGCTGGTGTCCCTCGGTCTGTCGGAGGGCGTGGCCGACGTGGTGGCCCTCGTCGTGGTGACCGCGCTGGTCACCTACGTCTCGCTGGTGCTCGGCGAGCTGGTGCCCAAGCGCTTGGCGCTGCAGCGCTCCGAGGGCGTGTCCCTGTTCGTGGCGCCGATCCTGGACCGGATCGCCGCGGTGACCACTCCCGTGGTGTGGCTGCTCGGCCGCTCCACCGACCTCGTCGGCCGGCTCATCGGGCTCGACCCGAACGCCTCCCGCGAGGAGGTGACGGAGGAGGAGCTGCGCGACATGGTCTCCACCCACGAGCAGCTCGACGAGACCGAGCGCCGCATCGTCGCCGACGTCTTCGACGCCGCCGACCGCCGCCTGTCCGAGGTGATGGTCCCCCGCACCGAGGTCGACTTCCTGCCCGCGGGCCTCGACCTGGAGGAGGCCGTCACCGTGGTGGAGGACCAGCCCCACTCCCGCTACCCCGTCACGGGGGAGTCCTCCGACGACGTCCTCGGGTTCGTCCACGTGCGCGACCTCCTCACCGCGGCGCACCGCGGCCACGAGGGCACCGTGTCCGACCTGGTCCGCCCCGTGGCGCTGCTGCCGGGCAGCAAGACGCTGCTGCCCGCGCTGTCGGAGATGCGCCGCAGCGGCCGCCACCTGGCCGTCGTCGTCGACGAGTACGGCGGCACCGACGGGATCGTCACCCTCGAGGACCTCGTGGAGGAGCTGGTCGGGGAGATCGAGGACGAGTACGACCCCCACGCCGGCGAGCCCCGCTGGTCCAGCGGCGCCACGGGCCCGGTGGAGCTGGACGGCCTGCTGCACCGCGACGAGGTGCACGAGGCCACCGGCGTCGAGCTGCCCGAGGGGCCGTACGAGACCCTCGCGGGCTTCGTCATGACGTCCCTGGGGGTGCTGCCGGGCCTGGGCGACGAGGTCAGGGACCTGGGCCACGTGTTCACGGTGGTGGAGCTGGACGGGCGCCGCCCCTCCCGCATCCGCGTGGAGCCGCTGGCGCAGGATGGTGACGAGGACGCCGCCGGCGCCGGAGTCGCCCAGCAGGACGACGACCGCCGCGGCGCCCGTCCCGGCAGTGCCGACGACGACCAGCCCGAGCCGACGAGGAGCCCCGCATGACCGAGCCCGCCCCCGTGGTCAGCGCCGACCAGGTGCCCGACGGCGCCGTGCTCCTGGACGTCCGCGAGCAGGACGAGTGGGACGCCGGCCATGCACCCGGCGCGATCCACGTGCCCCTGGGTGACCTCCCTTCCCGCCTGGACGACCTCCCCGACGACGCCGAGCTGCAGGTCCTCTGCCGCGCCGGCGGCCGGGCCGCCCGCGCCGCGGCGTGGCTGCAGGAGAACGGCTACGACGCGGTGGTCGTCGACGGCGGCATGGGCGCCTGGCAGGACGCCGGCCGCCCGGTGGTCTCCGAGGACGGCGGCGAGCCCCGCGTCATCTGACCCCTCGGGGTGCGGGCCGGGCGCCCCGGCGAAAGTTGCCTGAGCGATCTACTGTTGCCGCATGATCGGGGTGACGGGGGGATCGGCCCGCGCTGCGCTGCAGCGGGTCGCGGTGGTCGCGAGCGCCGGGGTGCTGGCGTGGTCGCTCGGCGGGTGCTCGTCCGCGGGTGCCGCCACGGACCCGGGCGGAGCCACCACGGGACCCCCGCAGAGCACGGCCTCGACCGCCGCCGGCTCGTCGTCGGCGGCCAGCGACGGGTCCAGCGGCGCCCCCGTCGGCTCGGAGGCCTCCTCTCCCACGGGCAGTGCCCCCGCCACCGGCTCGTCCGGCAGCGGTGGTGGGACGTCCGGGGCGGTACCGGCGTGCCGGACCGCGGACCTGGCCCTGTCCCTGCTGCCGGGTGAGGGTGGCGCCAGCGCCGGGCACCAGCACGACACGATCCAGTTCACCAACCGCGGCTCCGCGGCGTGCGCGCTGGACGGCCACCCCGGCGTCTCGCTGGTCACCGGCGACTCGGGCCAGCAGCTGGGGGCGGCGGCGACCCGCGAGGGGAGCCCGGCGCCCGTGCGCCTCGGCCCCGGCGCCTCGGCCTACGCCGACCTCAGCGTGGCCGAGGCCGGCGACTACGACGCCGCCCAGTGCCAGCCGCAGGCGGCGAAGGGGCTGCGGGTGTACCCGCCCGACCAGACCGCAGCGGCCTTCGTGCCCGCGGACGGGCTCACCGGGTGCGCGTCATCGTCGGTCGTCCTCCTCGTGGTGGACCCCGTCGTCGCAGGTCGCTGACCTGACGTGCGCGGGAGCGCGGAGGTCGGTGCGGCTCCCCCCGAAGCGCCCGGGTGGCGGAGTCGCCCGACCTACGCTATGCGGGTGGAGTGCGCGGGGGTGAGCGGCACGAGCCGGCGGGTGTTCCTGCTGGCGGTGGCTGGTGGGGTGGTCGGTGGGGCTGGGGTGCTGGCCGGGTGCGGCCCCTCCGCCTCCGGTGGCGGCAGCGCCGCCGCCCCGGCGCAGACCTCGCGGGCCGCGGTGCCGGCGGCGCAGGTATCGCTGGTCGCTGAGGGTGCGGGGGCTGACGGGGTGACCTCCCCGGTGCCGGTGCTGCGGGCGACGGTCTCCGGTGGGGAGCTGGCGGAGGTGGTGGTCACCGGCGCTGACGGCTCGGCGGTCGCGGGCAGTGGTGCTGGGGACGGGTCCTGGTCTCCGCGGGAGCCGTTGGAGCTGGGGGCGTCCTACACCGCGGTCGCGACCGCGAGCAACGCTGAGGGGCGCAGCGCGTCGGTGTCGTTGCCGTTCACGGTGACCGGTGAGGACGCGGCGGTGCGGGCCAAGATGATGCCGTTGGACGGGGAGGTCGTGGGCGTCGGGATGCCCGTGGTGGTGATCTTCACGCGGGAGGTGCCCAAGGCCGAGCGGGCGGGGCTGACCGAGGCGATCGAGCTGACCACGACCGCTCCTGACGGGTCGGCGGTGCAGGGGGCGTGGCGCTGGATCGGGGCGGACCGGGTGCACTGGCGGCCGCGGGAGTACTGGCCGGCGGGCACGGAGGTCAGTGTGCAGGTGCCGTTGACCAAGCTGCGGGTGGACGGGGCGTGG
>NZ_VDMJ01000059.1 GCF_006335115.1 Streptomyces sp. NP160 | reverse complement strand
CACCCGAGTGCGGGTTCGAGCACCCCGGAAGGCGCACTCGGCCACCCGAGTGCGGGTTCGAGCACCCCGGAAGGCGCACTCGGCCACCCGAGTGCGGGAGACGACGCACAGCAGGAGGAGCAGGCATGAGCGGACACGGAGCACCGGCGCTGCAGGTCGACGGGAGCGGCGTGCGCGTCGCCGTCGTGGCGGGGCTGTGGCACACCGAGGTGGTGGAGGGGCTGCTCGCCGGAGCGCTGCGCGCCCTGGAGCGAGCCGGGGCGCCGGAGCCGACCGTGGTGCGGGTGCCCGGCACCTTCGAGCTGCCCGTGGCGGCGGCGCGGCTGGCGTCGGCCGGCTACGACGCCGTGGTCGCGCTCGGCGTGGTGGTGCGCGGCGGCACGCCGCACTTCGAGTACGTGTGCTCGGCGGCCACCACCGGCCTGACGGAGGTGGCGGTGCGCACCGGGGTGCCGGTGGGCTTCGGGGTGCTCACCTGCGACACCGACGCCCAGGCGCTCGACCGCGCCGGGCTGCCGGGCAGCACGGAGGACAAGGGCGCCGAGGCCGCGGAGGCGGTGCTGGGCACCCTGGCGGCGCTGCGCGCCGCGGGCGCGCTGGGCTCACCGGAGCCCGTCCTCGCCTGACCCCTTCCACCGGCCGCGGTCACGGGGAGGATGGGGAGGACGGCGAGGAGGTCGGCTCCGGCAGCAGCGGTGGGACGTCGGTGCCGCCGGGTGTGAAGGCCGGGGTGCCGGTGGGGCCGTCCGCGGGCTCGGCGGGCTCCTCCAGCGCCGGCTCCTCCTCCGGCGACCCCGAGTCCTCCCGGTAGGACTCCGCCGTCCGCCGCTCGACGGTGGCGCTGTCCAGCCCGACCCCGCCCACGGTCACGTCGTCCACCGCCAGCAGCGACCCGTCGGCGGCCGAGAAGTGCAGCACCGACATCTGCAGCGGCGTCGGCTCGCCGTCCACGAGGCTGCGCAGCCCGGCGCCGCCGGACGAGCCCTGCGTCAGCAGCAGCGTGTCCCCGTCGACTGCGGCGGCGCGGCGGTGCGTGTGACCGTCCAGCACCAGCGGCACCCTGCCCACCAGCGGCAGCGCCATCGCGGGCTCGTGGACGAGGGCCACGTCGACGGGCTCCCCGGCCTCCGAGGAGGACTCCAGCGACCGCCCGAGCGCCTCCCCCGCGCTGGTCAGCTGCGCGCGGGCGGCGTCGTTCACCACGAGGCTGCTCGGGTTGAAGCGCGGGTCCCCGGTCCCCGCGAAGCGGACCCCGGCGATCTCGGCGGTCTCGCCGTCGTCGAGCACGCGCACGAGCCCGTCGGACGGCCCCGCCAGCGCCTCGACGGCGGCCTGCGTGGTGGAGGAGTCGTGGTTGCCGCGCACCCACAGGTAGGGCACCCCCAGGCCGGCCACGGGCGCGAGGAGCCCGGTCTCGGCGGCGCTGCCGAAGTCGCTGGAGTCACCGGTGTCCACCACGCCGGCCACGTCGAACTCGGCCACCAGCGTGGCCATCAGGCGGTACGCCTCGGGGTTGTTGTGCACGTCGGAGACCCACAGCACGCGCACGTCGTCGTCGCCGGCCGCGGCACCCGCCGGCAGGCCCGACAGCGCCGAGTACAGCCGCGAGACGCTGCCCGTCAGCGCGGCCACGCGCGTCTGGTAGGCGGTGAACCGGCTGCCGACGCTGGTGAGGTCCCCCACCAGCGCCGGCGCGCGCGTCAGCAGCCCCGAGTAGCGCGGCTCGGCGAGCGCGCGGCTGTTCGCCGTGGCGGCGGCCGCTCCCCCGCTGGCCAGCAGGACGACGAGCACCGCTCCCGTCCCCACCAGCACCGCCCGGGCGCGGCGGAACACCAGGAGGGTCGCGAGGGCGGCGGCGGCCAGCGCCACGAGCACGGACCTCACCGCCAGCGCCACGAGGGCGCCGCGCACGTCGCGGGTGAGCTCGTCGCCCACCGAGGCGGCGGTGGTGCCGCGCGCCAGCAGCGAGCGGGCCTCGGGCAGGCGCAGCCCCTCCACCTCCACGCGCAGCCGCAGCGGCCCGTCGTGGGTGGCCAGCGCCAGCTCGCCCAGCGGCGGCACCTGCACCTGCGTGCCGCCGCGCAGCGACGGCTGCAGCACGAGGCGCGCGTCGACGGGGCCGACGCTGGCGGTGGTCGCCCCGGCGGTGGCCACCGCGGCACCCGCGGCCACCACGGCGACGACGACGACGGCCGACGCGCGCAGCCACGCCCACCGGGCCCACGCCCGCGCGACCGACGCGCGGGGGCCGCGAGTGACACCGCGGCCGGGCGAGGAGCCCCGGACAGCGATCACCGGCGGCACCCTACGGGGCACCGCCGGTGATCAGCGCGAGGAGCCGGAGGTCAGGCGAGCGCCTTCGCGAGGTTCTCGTCCAGCGTCGCGAGGAACTCCTCGGTGGTCTGGAACTCCTGCTCCGGGCCCACGAGCAGCGCGAGGTCCTTGGTCATCTTGCCGCTCTCGACGGTGGAGATGACGACCTGCTCGAGCTTCTCGGCGAACTCGCGCACCGCGGGGGTGCCGTCGAGCTTGCCGCGGTGGTCCAGGCCGCGGGTCCACGCGTAGATCGAGGCGATCGGGTTGGTGGACGTCGGCTTGCCCGCCTGGTGCTGGCGGTAGTGGCGGGTCACGGTGCCGTGCGCGGCCTCCGCCTCCACCGTCTTGCCGTCCGGCGTGGCCAGCACGGAGGTCATGAGGCCGAGGGAGCCGAAGCCCTGCGCGACGGTGTCGGACTGCACGTCGCCGTCGTAGTTCTTGGTGGCCCACACGTAGCCGCCCTCCCACTTCAGGGCGGAGGCGACCATGTCGTCGATGAGGCGGTGCTCGTAGGTGATGCCCGCCTTGGCGAACTCGTCCTTGAACTCCGTCTCGAACACCTCGGCGAAGATGTCCTTGAAGCGGCCGTCGTAGGCCTTGAGGATCGTGTTCTTCGTGGACAGGTACACCGGGTACTTGCGGGCCAGGCCGTAGTTCATCGACGCGCGCGCGAAGTCGCGGATGGAGCTGTCGAGGTTGTACATCGACAGGGCCACGCCGGCACCGGGGGCCTGGAAGACCTCGTGCTCGATCGGCTGCGAGCCGTCCGAGGGGGTGAAGGTCACCGTCAGCGTGCCCGCGGAGGGGAACGTGAAGTCGGTGGCGCGGTACTGGTCGCCGAAGGCGTGGCGGCCGACGATGATCGGCTTGGTCCAGCCCGGCACGAGCCGCGGGATGTTGCTGATGATGATCGGCTCGCGGAAGATCACGCCGCCGAGGATGTTGCGGATCGTCCCGTTCGGGGAGCGCCACATCTTCTTGAGGCCGAACTCCTCCACGCGCGCCTCGTCGGGCGTGATGGTGGCGCACTTCACGCCGACGCCGTGCTTCTTGATGGCGTTGGCGGAGTCGACCGTCACCTGGTCGTCGGTGGCGTCGCGGTGCTCGATGCCGAGGTCGTAGTACTCGAGGTCGACGTCGAGGTAGGGGTGGATCAGGCGGTCCTTGATGAACTGCCAGATGATCCGGGTCATCTCGTCGCCGTCGAGCTCGACGACCTTGCCCTCGACCTTGATCTTCGCCATGCGCGTCCCTGTCCTCCGTCGGAGCAGTCGTGTGTCTCCCCCCGAACCTACCGAGGTCTCGCCCCGGGGCACCTCCCAGGTGCGCCCGGACGAGCCCCGCGGGGACGGCGGCCGGGCGACCGGCTGGGGTCGCGGTGGGGACGGGCAGACTGCGCGGGTGTTCCACGTCGTCCTCGTCGAGCCGGAGATCCCGGGCAACGCCGGCGCCGCCATCCGCCTGTCGGCCACCACGGGCGCACACCTGCACCTGGTGCGGCCGCTGGGCTTCGACCTGGAGGACTCCAAGCTGCGCCGCGCCGGGCTGGACTACCACGACCTTGCGCGCACCACGGTGCACGACGACGTCGAGGCGCTGTGGGCGGCGCTGGCGGACCTGGGCTCGCGCCGGGCGTACGCGCTGACCTCCTCGGCCACCCGCTGGTACACCGACGTCGCCTACGAGCCCGGTGACGCGCTGCTCTTCGGGCGGGAGTCGGTGGGGCTGCCCGAGCACGTCGTCGCCGACCCCCGCACCACGGACAGGCTGCGCATCCCCATGCTGCCGCAGCGGCGCTCGCTGAACGCCTCCAACGCGGTCGCCGTCGTGGTCCACGAGGCCTGGCGCCAGCACGCGTTCGCGGGCGGCGCCTGACCCCCGAGAGGGAGACCGGCGTAGCGTCGAGGGCGATGCTGCCCTCAGACCTGCCCCTGCTCGCCGGCTGCTCCAGCCCCTCGCTGACGCCGGACGGGCGCACCGCCGTCGTCTCGATCACCGCTCCCGACCTCGTCACCGACGAGGAGGCCGGGGACCTGTGGAGGGTCGCCACCGACGGCAGCTCACCCCCGCACCGCCTGACCCGCGGCCACCGCGACACCTGTCCCGCCGTCAGCCCGGACGGGCGCTGGGTGGCGTTCCTGCGCGCCGAGCCCGGCGGTCGCCCCCAGCTCCACCTCGTCGAGGTCGACGGCGGCGAGCCGGTGGCGCTGACCACGCAGCAGCAGCTGCCCCTGGGCGCGGGCGCCCCCGTCTGGTCCCCCGACGGTGCCGCGCTGGCCTTCAGCGCCCGCGTGCCGGAGCCGGGCCGCTACGGCACGTCCACCGGTCCCGCCCACCTGCGCGGTCCCGACGCCGAGCCGCCGCGGCTCATCACCACCCCCGCGCACCGCGTCGACGGGGTGGGCTTCACCCTGGACCGCCGCCAGCACGCCTTCGTGCTGGACGTCGACAGGGCCGCCCTCGACGCCGGCGACCGCGTCGCCGCGCCCGACCGGCCCGCCCCGCGGCAGGTCACCGACGGTGACGCCGACGACACCGGCGTGACCTGGACCGCGGACGGGCTCGCGCTGCTCGTGGTCTCGGCGCGCCACGAGACCGCCGGGCACGACCTGCGCCGCGGCGTCCACCTCGTGGAGGCCACCGCCCACCGGCAGACCCAGCTCGACCCGGTGGTCGGTGGGGACCTCGCCGTCAGCCACGTGGCCGCAGACCCCGACGGCCGCCGGCTCTGGCTGCTGGCGACCGCCCTGGACGAGCGCGGCCTGGGCGCGGTGGCGCAGCCGGAGTCGCTGCACCTCGCCGTCCTGGCGCCCGACGGCGACCCGGGCGGTCCCGGCAGCGCCGTGCCGGCCGGCGCGGGCGCCCCGCTGCGGCTCACCCCGCCCGACGTCGACCTGGGCGACCCGGCCGGCTTCCTGCTCGCGGACGCCGCCGGCGCGCTGGTGGCCGAGCGCACCCGCGGCGCGCTCCGGCTGCTGCGCGTGCGCCCCGACGGCTCGCGGGAGGTGCTGCTGGACGGGCCGCTGCAGGTGACGGCCGTGGCCGGCACCCCCGACGGCACCTCGCTGGTGGCCGTCGTCGCCGACGCGACGAGCCGCGGCGAGCTGGTCCGGCTGGACGCCCGCGGCGACGACGGGGAGCCGGTGCGGCTGACGGACGCCGGGGGCGCCCTGCGCGCCACCGGGCGCCTGCGGCCGCTGCTGGAGGTGGAGCACCCCAGCCGGGACGGGTACCCGGTCCACGGCTGGGTGGTGCTGCCCGACGAGGCGCGCTTCGGCGCCGGCCCCCACCCGGTGCTGCTGCTGGTCCACGGCGGCCCGCACGCGCAGTACGGCTGGGCCCTGTTCGACGAGGCCCAGGTGGCCGCCGGCGCCGGGTACGCCGTGGTGATGGGCAACCCCCGGGGGTCCGCCGGCTACGGCCTCGCGCACGGCGAGGCCGTGCTCGGCGCGCTGGGCACCGTCGACGCCGACGACGTCGAGGCGCTGCTGGACGGCGTCCTCGCCGACGCCTCCCTGCCCCTGGACGCAGAGCGGGTGGGCGTCATGGGCGGCAGCTACGGCGGGTACATGACCGCGCTGCTGACCACGCGCACGCGGCGCTTCGCCGGGGCGGTGGTCGAGCGCGGGTACCTCGACGCGACGAGCTTCGTGGGGTCGGCCGACATCGGCTGGTACTTCCCCGACCAGCTGCACGGCTCGGAGGAGGCCATGCGGGAGCAGTCGCCGATGGCGCACGTCGCCTCGGTGCGGACCCCCACCCTCGTCATCCACTCCGAGCAGGACTGGCGCTGCCCGGTCGAGCAGGGGCAGCGCTGGTGGACGGCGCTGCGCCGCCAGGGCGTCGAGTCCGAGCTGCTGCTCTTCCCCGGCGAGGGGCACGAGCTCACCCGGTCCGGCCGTCCGAGCCACCGGACCGCCCGCTTCGAGCACCTGGAGCGGTGGTGGGCGCGGCACCTGCCGGTCTGACGAGGGCCGGGCGCGGGGCTGACGCAGGTCTGCACCGATCGGCGGCGACCCCGGTGACCGCCTTTCGCCGCAGGTCAGGACCCCCGGGTCTCCCCGCGGACGGACTCCCCGTCACGATCTGGGCGCGAACCCAGCGGGCTGTCAGTCCCGGCGTGCATGCTCGTCCCATGACGACGTCCGGGTCGGGCCCCGTGCCAGCGCCTCGCCGTCCGCAGCCGCGGCCCCGCCCGCTCCTCGACGAGCTGGCGCTGCTGGCGCAGGCGGTCGACGTGCTGGCCGTGCGCGTCGCCGTCTCCGGCCAGCTCGCCTCCGGCGTGCGGGCCCGTGCCCTCGGGCTGCACGTCGCGGCGGCCGCGGCGGCCGTGCGCGAGCAGGTCGCCCGCCAGCGGGACGTCATCGCCCCGGTCCTGGCCGCCGCGGACGGCGGAGCGGGCGCCGAGGTGCTCGCGGCCTCGCTGACCTCGGCCGACCGGGTGCTGGGGCTCGTCGGCGGCGTCGACCCGGGCGCCAGCGCCCTGCTCGCCCAGACCGCGGGCGTCGGCGCGCTGCAGCAGCTGGGCATCAGCACGCGGGCGCTGTGGAGCGCCCTGGTCGACCACGAGCGCCTGTGGGCAGCCGGTGCGGCACCGCTGGCGCGGCGGCTCCTCAGCGAGCGGGCGCAGCAGTCACCCTGCGGCTGAGCGCCGGCAAGTCCGCGCCAAGAGGCGGACAAGCGGCCGCGCGCAGCCTGGCCGCATGACCACCACCCCAGCCCCCCACCCGATCACGCCCCGCAGGCCAGGCGACCCCGTGGTCGACCTGCTGCACCTGCGCGTCATCCACGTCGTCATGCTCCGCGACCTGCGCCGCCTGACGGCCCTCGCCGACGACGTGGCCGCAGGCACCACCCGGCTCGACGCGCGCCGGGCCCGCGCCCTGCAGCGCTGGGTCGGCAAGTCGATGGCGTCCATCCACCACCACCACGCCGCCGAGGACGAGGTCCTGTGGCCCGTCATCGAGGGCTCCGCCGGCAGTGCCGTGGACCTGGCGGAGCTCTCCGACGACCACTCGGTGCTCGACCCGCGCATGGACCGCATCCGCGCGGCCGCGGCGGCCCTGGCGGCAGCACCCGCCTCGGAGGACGCCGCGACGGCGCTGGCCGTGGGCCTCGCCGACCTGCGCGACCTCATGGAGGAGCACATCGCCGACGAGGAGCGCACCGTCTTCCCCGTCATGGAGGAGCACGTCTCCACCACCGACTGGGACCGCGTCAAGGTGGCGGTCGGCAAGCGCGACAGCGACCTGCCGTTCGTCCTCCCCCGCATCGCCGACGCCGCCACCCCCGAGCAGCTGGCGGTGCTGCTGCGCGAGGCCGGGCCGGTGTTCCGGGTGCTGCTGGCGGTGCTGCGGCCCGGCTTCCGCCGGTTCGAGCGCACGGTGTTCGGCACGACGACGACGGCGGCCGGGCGGTGAGCGCCGTCGTCAGCACCACCGTGCGCGGGCCTCGCACCACGCGGCCGGACGGCGGAGAGGACCTCCTGCGGGACCTGGCGACGTGGCTCGCCGCCGGCTGGGGGCCGCCGCCGGCCCGTCAGAGCAGGCCGGCCTCCGCGGCCGAGGCCCGCAAGGCCGCCTCGACCTGACGGGCGTCGCGGCGGTGGCGCTGCGCGGCGGCGTCGTCCCCCAGGAGGGCGGCGCACGCCGCGAGCGCGTCGTCGACGGGTCCCACCAGCAGCGAGCCCGAGTCGATGCCCGCCACACGGCCGGCCCACGGCCGCAGCACGTCCGCCAGCCGCGCCGCCTGGGCACGGTCGCCGACGGCCGCGGCGGCGTGCGCCCACAGGGTGGTCAGCGCCAGCCAGTAGTACCCGCGCCGGGGAGGCACGAGGCCCGCGAGAGCCGCCCGGGCCTCCTCGAGCCGGCCGGCGCGGCTCAGGGCGACGGCGGCGACGGGTGCGAACTCCCCGCCCGAGAGCCGGTCCACCTCCTGGAGCGGACCAGCGACCGTCTGGAAGTCCCCGTCGCGCGCCAGCTCCACGACGAAGCGCCCGATGGCGCTCATGAGCTCGGTGTTCGCGCCACCGAGCTCCGAGAGCCCGTCGATGGCGGCGGCCCAGCGCGCGAGCGCGGCGTCGTAGCGCCCCGCGAGCGTCTCGGTGACGCTGCGCCAGACGGCGAGGACGCCCAGCAGCTGGGCGAGCTGCCCGCTGGCGCACAGCTCCAGCGCCGCCCGCACCTCGCGGTCCGCGCCCCTCAGGTCGCCGACGGCGGCCGTCGCCATGAAGAGCATCCAGTGGCCGGTGGCGAGGTAGCCGCTGGAGCCCGCCCGGCCCGCGGTCTCGATGAGCTCGCGGGCCAGGTCGGTGCGCTGGTCGGCCAGCCGGGGACCGAGCGCGGCGTAGGCGCGCACGTTGAGGGCCGCGCACAGGACGGCGAGCAGCTCGGGATCCGCGGTGGGCCCGCTCCCGTGCTCGTCCACCAGGGCGCGGGCGGCGTCGAGGGCGTCGGCGCTGATCGAGACCTCGGCGTCGAGGTCCTGCCCCTCGGTCTCGAGGAAGCGCGCGACGTGCAGCCTCACCCGGTCAGGCCCGGTGAGGTCGCCGTCGGCGAGCAGTTCCTCCGCGGCCTCCAGGAGCCCGGTCGGGGGCGCGAGGACGTCGCGGACGGTCCACACCAGCGGGGCCCGCCACGCCGTCACCACGGCGAGGAGGAGGTCCCGCCGCCCGGTGGTCCGGGCCAGCTGGAGGGTCTGCGCCTGCAGGACCCTGGCGCCCTCGGCGTTGCCGGCTCGCGCACCGGCGGTGACGGCCTCCACGCGCAGGGCGACGCGCGCCTCCGGCGCGCGGCCGGGGTGGTTCGCCGGGAGCAGGTCCTCTGCACGCAGCGCCGTCGCGTACAGCGCCGCCGCCTCGGCGGGGGCGCCGACGGCCGTGGCGGCGCGCGCGGCCGCCCGCAGGTGGACCAGGGCCCGCTCGGCGGTGGCCGGCGACAGGCTGGCACCGGCGTGGTGGGCCAGGGCGTCGACGTCGTGCGGGGCCAGGCGCTCGCAGACCTCGACCGCCGCTGCGTGCAGCCGGGTGCGCCGCAGCACCGGGGTGTCCTCGTAGAGGACGTCGCGCACCAGCGCGTGCGTGAAGGCGACGGCGCCGGGCTCGGGCTGGTCGAGCAGCCCCGCCAGCACGGGCGCCTCGAGCGCGTCGAGGACGTCGTCGACGTCACGGCCCGCCAGCTCGGCGAGCACGTCGACGCGCACGCGCCGCCCCAGCACCGCGGCCTGGCGCAGCGCGGTCGTCGAGGGTCCGGGCAGCCGGGCGAGGCGCGCGCGCAGGACGTCGGCGACCCCGGCCGGCACGGTGACCTCGCCCCGACCGGCCACCAGGGCCCGCACGGCGGCGGGGCCGCGTGCGGCGAGCAGGCGCGAGAGCTCCCTGACGAAGAGGGGACGACCACCGGTCCGGGTCAGCAGCAGGTCGACGAGCTCGGGGTCCGGCGCGGCCGGGTCGGCCGGGCCCACCAGGCCGGAGCGCCGTGCGAGCGCGGCGACGGCGTCGCGCGGGAGGCCCTCCAGCTCGACGTGGTCGGCCGTGGCCGCGGCCAGGGCGGCGCGGGCGGCGCCGAGCTCCACACCGCTCTCGGACGGTCGGAACGCCGCCACCAGCAGCACCGGGGCCTCGTCGAGCTGCTCCACCACCTGGCGCAGCAGCTGCAGGGTCAGGCCGTCGGCGCGGTGGACGTCGTCGAGCACCACGAGGACGGGCGCGGACCGCGCGCGCCGCGCGAGCTCGCCGGCCACCGCCCTCGCGAGCAGGAACGGCGAGGTCGTGGCGGCCAGGTCGGTGAGCTGGCCCGCGTCGACGTCGTCGAGCACCTCCTGCCACGCCCACCCGGGCGGGGCGCCGTCGACCTCCGGGCAGCGTCCCCACGCCGTCGCCCACCCGCGGGCGGCGGCGGCGCGGACGAGTCCCGACAGCACGGTGGTCTTGCCGTCCCCGGCCTCGCCCGCCAGCCACACCAGCCGGGCGGCGCCGGCGCGGCGCGCCTCCTCGCCCGCGGCGAGCACGCGGGCCAGCTCGCGGTCGCGGCCGAGGGCGTCGTCGTCCGCGGCGGCGGGGGGCGGCGCCGGGTCGGGGGTCGCGCTGGTCCCCGGGGCCTCCACGACCTCGGCGGGCGACGACGGAGCAGACGAGGACGACGACGGCGGGGCGGACGCGTCCAGCGACGGCGCCTGCGCCAGGACGTCGGCCTCCAGCGACCGCAGCGCCGGCGACGGGTCCACGCCGAGCTCCTCGGCGAGGTGGGAGCGCAGCGCGCGCAGCGCCCCGAGGGCGTCGCCCTGGCGCCCGCTGCGGTACAGCGCGAGGGCGAGCAGGCGGACGGCCTCCTCCCTCGCGGGGTGGTCGTGGACGTGGCGCTCCAGGTCCGCCACGGCGCGGCCGACGTCGCCGGCGTCGAGGTCGGCGGCGGCCGCGCGCTCCACGGCGCTGCGGCGCAGCTCCTCCAGCCGGGCCGCCTCCGGGCCGGCCCAGGCGGTGTCGACGCTCTCGGCGAAGGCGGGGCCCGACCAGCACGCCAGGGCCTGCGCGAGCCGCGCCCGCCGTGCCCGCGGGTCGGCGAGCTCACCCGCGCCGGCGAGCAGGTCCTCGAAGCGCCACGCGTCCACGGAGCTGCGGGGCAGCCGCAGCGCGTACCCGGGTGGGGCGCTGACCAGCACGGACGCCGGCTCGCGCGGGGCTCGGCCGGGCTCGAGGGAGCGGCGCAGGTGCGAGACGTGCACCTGCAGGGCCCCGAGCGCCTTGGGCGGCGGCTCGCCGTCCCACAGGTCGTCCACCAGCCGGTCGGCGGACACGACGCGGCCGCTCTCCACGACGAGCCGCGCGAGCACGGCGCGCTGCCTCGGCCCGCCCAGGTCAGCGGCCTCGCCGGCGACCACCGCCCGGGTGGACCCGAGGACCTGGATGTCGACGTCGCTGGCCATGGCGGTCCGGAGACTAGCCCGTCGCCGGGCCCCGCGACGCTCCCCGACGGGGACCCGTCACCTCTCCTCCCACCGGCGAGCGCGAGGGGGGCGCGACGAGGAGCAGGCGGCTTGCAAGCGCGCCGCAAGCACGCCTCGGCACTGTCGGCGGCATGGCCCTCACCGCTCCCGCCCCGATCCTGCGGCTGCTGCCGCACCGGCCCGCCCGAGGCGCGGCGCCGCAGCGCACCACCGCCGCGAGCGCCCCCTCCGCCAGCGCCCCGGTCGCCCCGGTCGCCCCGGTCGCCCCGGTCGCCCCGGGGGCGCCTGTCCCGCCGACCGCGGCCGCAGCCGCGCCGGCCACCGCGGCGCCCCCGCGACGCACGCCCGTCCCGCGCGGCTCCGCGCTGGACGCGGCCACCTCCGCCACCGCGGCGTGGCCCGCCGCGGCCCGGGGGCTGCTGGTGGACCTGGCCGTCGCGGCGCTGGCGGCCTCCGCCCTGGCCGAGCGGTCGGACGCGTCGCTGCTGCCGGGCTCGACCGGGGGCGCTCCGTCCACGGCGGGCGGGTCCTCCGCTCGCCGGGCCCGGGCGCTGGCGGACCACCTCGCCGACACCTGCGCCGGCCTGCGCAGCGACCTCACCGTGCAGCAGCTGGTGGTGCTGCCGGTGCTGCGCACCGCTCCCCTGGGCCTGCGCACGGCCGTGGTCCGCGCCTCGTGCGAGGCCGTGGTGGTGGAGCTGGAGGCCGTCGAGCGCGGTGCGTCCCTGCTCACCGAGGGCCTGGCCACCGCCGAGGACCTGCGCGAGCTCGCCGCGGCGCTGCGGCGCACCCGGTCCGCGGTGGCGCTGCACCGGCGCCTGTGGACCGACCAGGCGCTGCCGCTGGCCCGTGAGGTGCTGCGCGACCGCGCCGACCTCGCCCGGCGCTGACCCGCTCGAGGCCGCCCGGGACAGCTCGGGGCAGCTCGACCCGCGAGGACCGGTCAGCCGAGCAGGAGCACCACCGCGGCGAGCACGGGGGCGCTCAGGAGCGTGCTGATGAGCACGCTGTCGCGGGCCAGGCGCTCCGCCGCGCCGAAGCGCGTGGCGTAGACGAACACGTTCTGCGCCGTCGGCAGCGCCGCCACCAGCACCACGGCCAGCAGCGCGTCACCGCTCAGGCCGAGCAGCGGACCGCCCACCAGCCACGCGACCAGCGGGGACAGGCCCAGCTTGAGGGCGACCGCGGTCCAGGCGTCCGGGTCGGCCCACCGGGGTCCGGGCCCCGCGGACAGGGAGATGCCGAACGCCAGCAGCGCGCACGGCACGGCCGTGCCGGCCAGCAGGTCGAGCACGGAGGACAGCGGCTCCGGGGGCGGCAGCCGCAGCAGCCCGAGCGCCAGCCCGACGGCCGCGCCGAGCACCAGCGGGTTGCGCGCCAGGCGGAGCAGGGTGCGCGCCCAGACGCCCCGGTCGTCGTCGTCCTGGCCGCCGGCGGACGGACCGCGCTCGGCGCGGTGGCGGCGCGCGTCGAGCACTCCCACCCCGAGCGGTGCGAGGACGACGATCTGGAACAGCAGGGCCGGGGCGACGATGGCGCCGTTCCCGAGCACGAACACGGCGATCGGCAGGCCGAGGTTGACGGCGTTGACGTAGCTGGCCGAGAAGGCCGCGACCACGCCCTCCTCCACGCTGCGCCGGCGCAGCCGCGACAGCAGCAGCGACACCGCGGCGGCGGTGAGGGCGGCGGCAGCGGTGACCACCAGCGGCTGGCCGAGCACGGCGGTGACGTCGGTCGTGGACAGCGTCCGGACCAGCAGCGCCGGGGTCCCCACCGCGTAGACGAGCCGGGCCAGCACCCGCTGCGCGTCCGCTCCCAGGGTGCCGCGGCGCCCCAGCACCCAGCCCACGAGGACGACGGCACCGACCACGGCGAACCCCTCGAGCACGCCGCCGATCGCTCAGCCCCCCTGGTCCACGGGTGGGGGCCGCCGGAGCCGTGGACGCGCCGGAGCCCGGCCGGTGCGGGCGCACCGGCCGGGCTCCATGATGCGGGTGTCCGCCCGTCGGCGGACGGTCAGCCCCTCAGGCCGCGGTCAGACGGGGACGACGGCGCCCGGGCGCGCAAGCACCTCGAGCGCGGAGGCGAGCTCCTCGGTGAGGCCCAGGTGGGCCACCGGGTCGGTGCCCTCGGGCAGCGCGGCGATCTCGGCCTCGAGCTCGCGCACCCGCGGGATGACCGTCTCGCCGAACGCCTCGATCTCCTCCTTGACGTGGAGGAAGCCCAGCAGCACCAGGTCGACGCCGATGAGGCGGAACGCCAGCACGCGGCGCGCGACCTGCTCGGGGGTGCCGATGAGGCCGGTGCGGAAGCCGTCGTTGTACTGGACGAGGTCCTTGAACTCGCTGTCGGCCCACATGCCCTTGCCGTCCTTGGCGGCCTGGCCGGCCTCCTTGACGGCGTTGCCGAAGTCGTTGACCTTGTCGGCGTCGGCGTTGGCGATGATCGCGTCGAGCACCTCGACCGCCTCGGCCTCGGTCTCGCGGACCACGGCGAAGGCGTTGAGGCCGAACTTGATGGTGCGGCCGTTCTCGGCGGCGTACCCGCCGACCTGGGCGACCTGCTCGGCGACGCCCTCGGGGGTGTTGCCGTTCATGAAGTACCAGTCCGAGACGCGGCCGGCCATCTGCCGGGCGGCGGTGGAGTTGCCGCCCTGGAAGACCTCGGGCAGCACGTCGGGCTGGGGGCGGAAGTTCACGTCGCCCACCTGGAAGTGCTTGCCCTGGAAGGCGAAGTGGTCGGTGGTCCACGCGCCGCGGAGGATCTCGATGAACTCCTCGGACTGCTCGTAGCGCTCGTCGTGCTCGAGCCACTGGGCGCCCAGGTCGAGCGCCTCCTTCTTGAACCAGCCCGACACGACGTTGAGGCACAGCCGGTCGTTGGTGAGGGCCTGCGCGGTGGCCGCCCACTTGGCCAGCACCACCGGCGGCCAGAAGTACGGGTGCACGGCGGCGATGACCTTGAGCTTCTCGGTGGCCAGCAGCAGCGCCAGCGAGAAGGAGGTCGACTCGTGCTGGGCGTCGGCGCCGTAGGACGCGGCGTAGCGCACCTGGGACAGGGCGTAGGTGAAGCCGGCCTTCTCGGCGGCCCTGGCGGTCTCGATGTTGTAGGCCGGCTCGTGGGAGGTGCGCTGCGGCAGGTTCGACACCACGAGGCCGCCCGAGACGTTCGGCACCCAGTAGGCGAACTCGACCGGCGCGAGCTCGGAGGCGGGACGGGGCAGGGACGTGCTCATCGGGGTCTCCTCGACTCCTCATCGGTCCTGGCGGGAGCACCGCTCCCCGACGGCCGCGCGGGCCCTCGGTCGGTCGGTTGCTGCGGCGTCAGCGAGCCAGGTCTCTCAGCCGCTCTGGATGGGTGAGCGCAGCGTGGCGCGCGCGACGGGTCATCGTCAAATCCCCGCCCGGCGCGCCGAGCGCGCGACGGCCCCGTCAGCCTCCCAGGCCACCCGGAGCGACGACGGCGAGCACCGCCACCCCCACGGCCAGGACCATGCAGGTGGCCGCGTCGACCCACGGGGTGCGCACGGCGAGGGGCCCCAGGGCGGAGATGGGCAGGACCAGGTGCAGCACCGCGAGCAGCAGCAGCAGGCCCGCGAGCAGGATCCCCGCGAGCCCGAAGGAGGTGGCCGCGGCGACGAGCACGCCCAGCAGCCCGGCGCCGAAGGCCCAGACGAGGGCGGTGGGCGGCGGCCACGGCGCGCGGGCCGGCTCCCGCGGCGGCTGGCCCGGCTCCGCTGGCTCGGGCGGACCGCTGTCCGTCCGTGCTGGCTCCACCCGCCCAGGCTATCCGCGCGTGGGCCGCCCGGGGGGTGGAGAGGCTCCTCACAGGGCACGCGGCGCGTGTCGATCACGCCACGGGGTAGCACTGGCCCGTGAGCACCACCACCGCCGCGCGCACCGACCTCCGGGACGGCGCCCGCGGCCCGCGACGCCCGACCCTCGCCGACGTCGAGCGCACCGCCCGCGAGCGGTTCGGCTTCTCCCGGCTGCGCCCCGGGCAGGGCGAGGCGGTCGAGGCGCTGCTGGCCGGCCGGGACGTGCTGGCCGTCATGCCCACCGGCCGGGGGAAGTCGGCGGTCTACCAGCTGGCGGCGCTGTGGCTGCCCGGCCCGACCGTGGTGGTCTCCCCGCTCATCGCGCTCCAGCGCGACCAGGTGCAGGCGCTGGCCCGCACCGGCGTGCACGACGCCGTCGCCGTGAACTCCTCCCAGTCGGCGCGCGAGAACGGTGCCGCCTGGGACGCGCTGAGCACCGGTGACGCGGAGTTCGTCTTCCTGGCCCCGGAGCAGCTGGCCCGCGACGACGTGCGCGAGCGCCTGCGGGCGCTGCGGCCGAGCCTGTTCGTGGTGGACGAGGCGCACTGCGTGTCCTCCTGGGGGCACGACTTCCGCCCGGACTACCTGCGCCTGGGCGACGTCGTCGCCGAGCTCGCCGCGGCCGACCGGGCCGCCGCCGACGACGGGCTCGACGACGGGCGCGGCGTGCGCCGCCCCGTGGTGTGCGCGCTCACCGCCACCGCAGCACCGCCCGTGCGCCGCGAGGTGGTGGCGCGCCTGGGCATGCAGGACCCGGCGGTGGTGGTGCAGGGCTTCGACAGGCCCAACATCCACCTCGAGGTGGTCCGGGAGACCGACGGCGCGGACGCCAAGCGCGCCGTGGTGGTGGAGCGCGCCGCGACCGCGGCCAAGCCGGGCATCGTGTACGTGGCCACCCGCAAGGACGCCGAGGCCTACGCGGACGACCTCTCCCACCTGGGGCTGGACGTGGAGGCCTACCACGCCGGCCTGTCCGCGGAGGACCGGCACTGGGTGCACGAGGCCTTCACCCAGGGGGACCTCGACGTGGTGGTGGCCACGTCGGCCTTCGGCATGGGCATCGACAAGCCCGACGTGCGGTTCGTGCTGCACGCGTCCGTGACCGACTCCCTGGACAGCTACTACCAGGAGGTCGGCCGCGCCGGGCGCGACGGCGAGCCGTCGCTGGCCACGCTGTGCTACCGCCCCGAGGACCTGGGCCTGCAGCGCTTCCACGCGGGCGCCGGGCCCGACGAGGTGGCGCTCGCGGCGGTGGCCGGTGCGGTGCACGACGGCGGCGGGGAGCCGGTGGCCGCCGCGGCCGTCCGCGGCGCCGCCGACCTGTCGGCCACCCGCACCACGGGTCTGCTCAACCTCCTCGAGCAGGCGGGAGCCGTGAGGGTCACGCGCGCGGGCGCCGCCTGGACGGACTCCGGCACCGCCGTGGGGGCGGCGGTGCGGGCGGCCGTGGCCACCGCCGAGGAGCGGCGGCGCACCGACAGGTCACGGCTGGAGATGCTGCGCGGCTACGCCGAGACCACCGGGTGCCGCCGGCAGTTCCTGCTCGCCTACTTCGGCGAGCGCCTGGCCGAGCCGTGCGGGAACTGCGACACCTGCAGCTCCGGTTCGGCGGCCGCCGTGCACGCCGAGCGGGCGGCGGCGTCGCAGGCTGGAGGGACGTCGTCGTCGTGGTCCGTCGACGACGCGGTGGAGCACGCCACCTGGGGCCCCGGCGTCGTCATGAGCACCGACGGCGACCGGATCACGGTGCTGTTCGAGCGGGAGGGCTACAAGACCCTCGCCCTCGCCGCCGTCGAGAAGGGCCACCTCCTGACCCGGCCCTGACCCTCCTGCCCCCTCCGTGGCCACGGCCCACGGCCACCCCTCGGTGCCGCGGGCCGACGGGCCACCCGACCACGTCCCTGCGGGGACAAGCGCGCACCAAGCCGGCAGCAAGAGCTGCCCGGGAACGTCCTCCACGTGACGCACCGCAGCACCCGCTGCGGAGCGGACCACCAGCCCGCACGGCCTGGACCGAGGTCCGGCCGCCACCCCTGGAGGACTCCCGTGACCCACCTGTCCCGCGCCGGCCTGCTCCGCCTCGTGGCCGCCGCTCCCCTGGCCCTGGGCCTGACCGCCCCCGCCGCCCGCACGGCCAGCGCCGCCCCCGGCGGCGCGGGCGCTGACGCCGAGCGCGCTGTGGCCGAGGCCCGCCGCGCCAGCGGCGCCGACCCCCTGGGCCTGCTGCGCCGCTGCGTCGCCGGACCCGTGCTGCTGCCGACCGACGCCGAGTACGCCACGGAGGCGGCCGGCTTCGAGGTGGCGCACACCCCGGCCCCGCGGCTGGTGGTCGGCGCCACCCGAGCCGAGGACGTGCGCGCCGCCGTCGTCTACGCCCTCGCGGTGGGCGCGGAGGTCCGCGTGCAGGCCACCGGCCACGGCCTGGAGGACGACCTGCGCGACACCGTGCTGGTCACCACGCGCCGGCTCGGCGGTGTCAGCGTGGACCCGAAGGCCCGCACCGCCACCATCGGGGCGGGCGTGCGCTGGCGCGAGGTCCTCGACGCCGCCGCCCCGCACGGCCTCGCTCCCCTGCTCGGTTCGGCCTCGGCGGTGGGCGCCGTCGGGTACAGCCTGGGAGGTGGCACGGGCCTGCTCTCGCGCCAGCACGGCTGGGCCGCGGACGCCGTGCGCAGCCTCGACGTCGTCACCGGTGACGGCCGCCTGCGGACCGCCGACGCGAAGCGCGACGCCGAGCTGCACTGGGCGCTGCGCGGCGGCAAGTCCGGACTCGGCGTGGTGACCCGCGCCGTCGTCGACCTGGTCCCGGTGACCCGGATGCGCGGCGGCGCCGTCTTCTTCGCCGCTGCGGACGCCGCCGCGGTGCTGCACGCCTGGCGGCGCTGGGCGCCGACCCTGCCGCGCGAGGCCGCCACCAGCGTCGCGCTGCTGGCGCTGCCGCCCTCGCTGCAGCTGCCGCCGCCGCTGTCGGGCAAGCAGGTGGTGTCGGTGCGCTTCTCGCACACCGGCGACCCCGCGGCAGCCGACGCCCTGGTCGCCCCCGTGCGCACCTGGGCGCCCGTGCTGCTCGACTCCGTCCAGGAGCTGCCGTTCACCGCCTCCGACGCGGTCCACACCGACCCGACCGACCCCGCCCCCACGGTCAACGGCGGCACCGGCCTGCGCGAGCTCCCCGCCGCGGCGGTCGACGCGCTGCTGGCCGCCGCCGGTCCGGGCAGCGGCAGCCCGCTGGTGGCGGTGGAGCTGCGCCTCATGGGCGGCGCGCTGTCCGAGGCGCCGGAGGTGCCGGACGCCGTCATCGGACGGGGCGCCGCGTACTCGCTGTGGGGCCTGGGGATCGTCGCCGGCCCGGCGGGCGCCCAGGCGAGGCCGGCCCTGGACCGGATGGTCGCCTCGGTGGGCCGGTGGGCCTGCCCCGGTCCGCTCAACCTCGCCGGCGGCGGCCGGCGCGACGACCTGCGGACCCCCGAGCAGCGCAAGCGCCTCGAGAAGGCCCGCCGCCGCTTCGACCCCGCCGGCGTCATCGGCTGAGCCACCGGCGGCGTCGCGCGAGGTGCTCCGGACCCCCTGGTCACCGTGGTCATGGGAGTCCGGAGCACCTCCACCCCGTGATCATGGGCGTTGCGCCCGCCGGGTCACCGGCGGCTACGGTGCGCGACATGCCCGCTGACGCACCCACGATCGTCGCCACCTCCGGGGGGATGCGCCCCGGTCGCCGCAGCCGGGTGGCCTTCGCGCCGCTGGTCGAGCACGCCGTAGAGCTGTCCGGCACCGCGCGCCGCCCGAAGCTGGTGCACCTCGGCACCGCCTCCGGCGACCAGCGCTGGTGGAACGCCGAGCTCGACGAGGCCGCTGCCGTCGCCGGCTGGGACCTGCGCCACCTCAACCTCTTCACCATGCCGAGCGTCGACGACCCGGAGGCGCTGCTCCTCGACGCCGACGTCGTCTGGGTGGGCGGCGGCTCGGTGGTCAACCTGCTGGCGGTGTGGCGGGCCCACGGCCTCGACGAGGTGTTCCACCGCGTCTGGCAGGCCGGCGTCGTCCTCGGCGGGGTGAGCGCGGGCTCGATCTGCTGGCACGTCGGCGGTACCACCGACTCCTTCGGCCCGTCGCTGCGGCCGGTGGTGGACGGCCTCGCGCTGCTGCCCCACGGCAACGGCGTCCACTACGACTCCGAGACCGAGCGCCGCCCCCTCGTCCAGCGGCTCGTCGCCGAGGGCGTGCTCCCCACCACGCACTGCACCGACGACGGCGTCGGCCTGGTATACCGCGGCACCGAGCTGGTCGAGGCGGTGTCCGAGGTCCGCGGGAAGGGCGCCTACACGGTCACCCGGTCCTCGGACGGGACAGCGGTCGAGGAGCGCGTCGAGCCGCGCGTCCTCCCCGGAGCCCGCTGACCAGCGGCCGACCGCCCATGACCACCGTGATCATGGACGGTCGGCCACCGCCCTGGCGCGGCCTCAGTGCGTGAAGTGCCGCGCCCCGGTGAGGTACATCGTCACGCCGGCGGCCTGCGCCGCGGCGACGACCTCGTCGTCGCGCACCGAGCCGCCGGGCTGCACCACGGCGCGCACGCCGGCGTCGAGCAGCACCTGCAGGCCGTCCGCGAAGGGGAAGAACGCGTCGGAGGCGGCGACGGCGCCGCGGGCGCGCTCCTCGCCGTGGCCGTTGGCCCGCTCGACGGCGAGGCGGCAGGAGTCGACCCGGTTGACCTGGCCCATGCCCACGCCCACCGACGCGCCGCCGCGCGCCAGGAGGATCGCGTTGGACTTCACCGAGCGCAGGGCCCGCCACGCGAAGGCGAGGTCGGCGAGGACCTCCTCGGAGGCCGCCTCACCGCTGGCCAGCGTCCACCCCGAGGGGTCGTCGCCGGCGGCGTCGAGCACGTCGGCCTGCTGGAGCAGCAGACCCCCGGACACGGCGCGGAACTCCGGCCGGGGCTGGCCGGTCGGCGGCAGCGGCGCGCGCAGCAGCCGCACGTTCTTCTTGCGGGTGAGCACCTCGAGCGCGTCGTCGTCGTAGCCGGGGGCCACCACCACCTCGGTGAACACCTCGGCCACCTGCTCGGCCACCGCCCGCGTCACCGTGCGGTTGGTGGCGATGACGCCGCCGAACGCGGAGACCGGGTCGCAGGCGTGCGCGGCGGCGTGGGCGGCGGCCACGTCGGCGCCGACCGCGATCCCGCACGGGTTGGCGTGCTTGATGATCGCCACGGCGGGCTCGGTGAAGTCGGCGGCGGCGCGGCGCGCGGCGTCGGCGTCGACGTAGTTGTTGTAGCTCATGGCCTTGCCGTGCAGCTGCTCCGCGCTCGCGAGCCCCGGGTCGGACCCGGCCAGCCCACCGGTGCGCGCGGTGTAGACCGCCGCGCCCTGGTGGGGGTTCTCGCCGTAGCGCAGCACCTGAGACCGGGTCCAGGTGGCGCCGACGAAGCCCGGGAACGAGGCACCGGCCTCGTCCTCCACGAGGGTGGCGGCCCACCAGGAGGCCACCGCCACGTCGTAGGCGGCGGTGGCGGCGAACGCCTTGCCCGCCAGGCGGCGGCGCTGCGCGAGCGTCGTCCCTCCGGAGCGGACCTCCGCCAGCACCGCGTCGTAGTCGGAGGGGTCGACGACGACGGCCACCGACGCGGAGTTCTTCGCGCTGGCGCGCACCATGGCCGGCCCGCCGATGTCGATCTGCTCCACGCAGTCCTCGGGGCCGGCGCCGGAGGCCACGGTCTGCTCGAAGGGGTAGAGGTTGACCACCACCAGCTCGAACGCCTCGATGCCCAGCTCCTCGAGCTGGCGGCGGTGGTCGGGGTCGCGCACGTCGGCGAGCAGGCCGGCGTGGACGCTGGGATGCAGCGTCTTCACGCGCCCGCCGAGGCTCTCGGGGAAGCCCGTGATGCGCTCCACCGGCGTCACCGGGATGCCGGCCGCGGCCACGCGGTGGGCGGTGGAGCCGGTGGAGACGATGTCGACGCCGGCCTCGTGCAGCCCGCGCGCGAGCTCCTCCAGCCCGGACTTGTCCGAGACGCTCACGAGCGCGCGCCGGACGGGCTTGCGGTCCTCGCCGTGGGTGGTCGGGGTGCTGGTCATGAGAGCCGGGCCTTCCTTCCCTCGACGGTCCAGCCGCCGGTGGTCATGCGGGTCACGACGTCGACGAGCAGCGCCCGCTCGACGGTCTTGATGCGCTCGTGGAGCGCGGTCTCGTCGTCGTCGTCGAGCACCTCGACGGCGCGCTGGGCCAGCACGGGCCCGGTGTCGACGCCGTCGTCGACGAGGTGGACGGTGCAGCCGGTGACCTTCACCCCGTGGGCGAGGGCGTCGCGCACGCCGTGCGCGCCGGGGAAGGAGGGCAGCAGGGCGGGGTGGGTGTTGACGACCCGTCCGCCGAAGGCCTGCAGGACGGCGGCGCCGAGCACGCGCATGAAGCCGGCGCTGACCACCAGGTCGGGCTCGTGGCGGGCCAGCTCCGCGGCGAGCGCCGCGTCCCAGGAGGCGCGGTCGGCGTGGTCGCCCACCTCGAGCACGAAGGTGGCGGCGCCGGCGAGCTCGGCGCGGGCCAGCGCGGGCGCGGCGCGGCGCGCGGAGTCCGCGCCGACCGCCACGACCTCGAAGGGCGCCCCCGGCGCGGCGGCGGCGTCGAGCAGCGCCTGCAGCAGGGTTCCCGACCCGGAGGCCAGCACCACCAGCCGCGAGCGCGAGGGGGGTGTGCTGGGCGCGGTCACGGTCGGAGACCATAACGGTGCCGGTCGCGGGCACTCCGCGCAGGCGAGCCCAGCGCGAGCAGTCGCGAGCAGAGCAGGAGCACTCGAGGATGAGCGACCCGTACGCCCCGCCGGGCTCGCGGCCCGGCGCCGACCAGGGCGCCGGCGACCAGCAGGGCCACGGCGGCCACGGGCACGACCCGCGCGAGCGGCGGCGCCAGCTGCCCCCGTCGGTCCCCCACCGCACCTCCGAGCGGCGCCCGCCGGATCCTGACGGCCAGCTGCGCACCGCGCGCCTGGGCCTGCGCTTCTCGCTGTGCGTGCTGGCGGGCCTGGTGGCGACCACCTCCCTGCCCCTGCCGTGGAGCCTGGGTGGTCCCGTGTTCGTGCTGGTCGGGGTGGCCGTCGGGGTGGTGGCGCTGGTGTCGGCGGCGCGGGCGCGGCTGCGCTGGACGTCGTTCGCCACCCTCGGGGCCGGCCTCGCCCTCGCGCTGCTGCTGCTCCTGGTGCAGGCGGCCACGCTCGTCTTCTGGCAGCAGACGGCCGACGTGCAGGAGTGCCGTGCGAGCGCCGTCACCCGCACGGGGCTGCAGCAGTGCCAGGAGGAGTACCAGCAGGGCCTGCAGAGCTTCCTGCCGAGGCTGCCGACCCCCACCCCGAGCCCCTGACCGGGCCCCTGACGGCACCGGCCGCCGCCGGCGAGGACCGCGAGGACGACGACGGGCGCCGCGCCCCTC
>NZ_VDMJ01000058.1 GCF_006335115.1 Streptomyces sp. NP160 | reverse complement strand
CCTGGGGTGTGGGTGGGTTTATCACATCAACGGAGAGTTTGATCCTGGCTCAGGACGAACGCTGGCGGCGTGCTTAACACATGCAAGTCGAGCGGTGAACCCTTCGGGGGGATCAGCGGCGAACGGGTGAGTAACACGTGAGCAACCTGCCCCTGACTCTGGGATAGCCTCGGGAAACCGGGATTAATACCGGATATGACATCGCCTCGCATGGGGTGGTGTGGAAAGTTTTTCGGTCAGGGATGGGCTCGCGGCCTATCAGCTTGTTGGTGGGGTGATGGCCTACCAAGGCGACGACGGGTAGCCGGCCTGAGAGGGTGACCGGCCACACTGGGACTGAGACACGGCCCAGACTCCTACGGGAGGCAGCAGTGGGGAATATTGCGCAATGGGCGAAAGCCTGACGCAGCGACGCCGCGTGAGGGATGAAGGCCTTCGGGTTGTAAACCTCTTTCAGCAGGGAAGAAGCGCAAGTGACGGTACCTGCAGAAGAAGCACCGGCTAACTACGTGCCAGCAGCCGCGGTAATACGTAGGGTGCAAGCGTTGTCCGGAATTATTGGGCGTAAAGAGCTCGTAGGCGGTTTGTCGCGTCTGCTGTGAAAACGCGGGGCTCAACTCCGCGCCTGCAGTGGGTACGGGCAGACTAGAGTGCAGTAGGGGAGACTGGAATTCCTGGTGTAGCGGTGGAATGCGCAGATATCAGGAGGAACACCGGTGGCGAAGGCGGGTCTCTGGGCTGTAACTGACGCTGAGGAGCGAAAGCGTGGGTAGCGAACAGGATTAGATACCCTGGTAGTCCACGCCGTAAACGTTGGGCGCTAGGTGTGGGGCTCATTCCACGAGTTCCGTGCCGCAGCAAACGCATTAAGCGCCCCGCCTGGGGAGTACGGCCGCAAGGCTAAAACTCAAAGGAATTGACGGGGCCCCGCACAAGCGGCGGAGCATGCGGATTAATTCGATGCAACGCGAAGAACCTTACCAAGGCTTGACATGCAGGGTAATCCGGCAGAGATGTCGGGTCCGCAAGGGATCTTGCACAGGTGGTGCATGGTTGTCGTCAGCTCGTGTCGTGAGATGTTGGGTTAAGTCCCGCAACGAGCGCAACCCTCGTCCTATGTTGCCAGCGCGTGATGGCGGGGACTCATAGGAGACTGCCGGGGTCAACTCGGAGGAAGGTGGGGATGACGTCAAATCATCATGCCCCTTATGTCTTGGGCTTCACGCATGCTACAATGGCCAGTACAAAGGGCTGCGAGACCGTGAGGTGGAGCGAATCCCAAAAAGCTGGTCTCAGTTCGGATCGGGGTCTGCAACTCGACCCCGTGAAGTCGGAGTCGCTAGTAATCGCAGATCAGCAACGCTGCGGTGAATACGTTCCCGGGGCTTGTACACACCGCCCGTCACGTCACGAAAGTTGGTAACACCCGAAGCCGGTGGCCTAACCCTTGTGGGGGGAGCCGTCGAAGGTGGGACTGGCGATTGGGACGAAGTCGTAACAAGGTAGCCGTACCGGAAGGTGCGGCTGGATCACCTCCTTTCTAAGGAGCATTTTCACCAGCGCACAGGCGCTCACCTCCGTCGTGGGGTGGGGGCGCGGTGGTGACAGCCACGCTGCGGGCGAACGCCCCGTGGGTGGTGCTCAAGGGTGGAACATCGACATGGCGTTGCAGCTGCGAGCTCTTCCTCGTACGCCTGCTGCTGGTCTCATCCTTCGGGGTGGGCGGCTTGTCCGTGCTGCTGGTCCTTCGGGGCTGGGGTGGGGCAGGTGGTGGTGGGTTGGATCGGTGGGGTTGGTGGGTGTGGTGTCGGGCACGCTGTTGGGTCCTGAGGGAACGAACCTTCGGGGCTGGCTTCCTGCTGTGGTGGGGGGTTGGTCGCCGGGTCGTTGCTTCGCAGGGCTGCATCTGGTCAGTCGTACCGCTTCTGTCTGCTCGTTCTTGTGGGTGAGTGGGTGGGGGTTGGCGCTGGGATCTGGGTGTGGGTTCGCCCGTTGCTTGAGAACTGCACAGTGGACGCGAGCATCTTTAGTCTTTGCTGATCGCATTTTGTGTGTGGTCAAGTTTTTAAGGGCATACGGTGGATGCCTTGGCACCAGGAGCCGAAGAAGGACGTAGGAGCCTGCGATAAGCCTCGGGGAGTTGGCAACCGAACTGTGATCCGAGGATTTCCGAATGGGGAAACCCCGCTGGAGTCATGTCCAGTGACCCGCATCTGAACACATAGGGTGCGTGGAGGGAACGTGGGGAAGTGAAACATCTCAGTACCCACAGGAAGAGAAAGCAACCGCGATTCCGTGAGTAGTGGCGAGCGAAAGCGGAAGAGGCTAAACCGGTCATGTGTGATAGCTGCTAGGCGTTGCATGGTCGGGGTCGTGGGACTCATCGGATCGGGCTAGCACTCGGTCAAGGAGTAAGAAAGTCGCGTCATAGTCGAAGGGCATTGAATGGCCCGGCACAGAGGGTGGGACCCCCGTAGACGAAATGGCGTGGCCTCCTGATGGGTATCCCAAGTAGCACGGGGCCCGAGAAATCCCGTGTGAATCTGGGGGGACCACCCCCTAAGCCTGAATACTCCCTGGTGACCGATAGCGGACAGTACCGTGAGGGAATGGTGAAAAGTACCCCGGGAGGGGAGTGAAATAGTACCTGAAACCGTGTGCCTACAATCCGTCGGAGCCTCCTTGGTTGGGGTGACGGCGTGCCTTTTGAAGAATGAGCCTGCGAGTTAGTGGTACGTGGCGAGGTTAACCCGTGTGGGGAAGCCGTAGCGAAAGCGAGTCCGAACAGGGCGTATGAGTCGCGTGCTCTAGACCCGAAGCGAAGTGATCTACCCATGGGCAGGTTGAAGCGCGGGTAAGACCGCGTGGAGGACCGAACCCACCAGGGTTGAAAACCTGGGGGATGACCTGTGGGTAGGGGTGAAAGGCCAATCAAACTTCGTGATAGCTGGTTCTCCCCGAAATGCATTTAGGTGCAGCGTCACGTGTTTCTTGCCGGAGGTAGAGCTACTGGATGGCCGATGGGCCCCACAAGGTTACTGACGTCAGCCAAACTCCGAATGCCGGTAAGTGAGAGCGTGGCAGTGAGACTGCGGGGGATAAGCTTCGTAGTCGAGAGGGAAACAGCCCAGACCACCAGCTAAGGCCCCTAAGCGTGTGCTAAGTGGGAAAGGATGTGGAGTTGCACAGACAACCAGGAGGTTGGCTTAGAAGCAGCCACCCTTGAAAGAGTGCGTAATAGCTCACTGGTCAAGTGATTCCGCGCCGACAATGTAGCGGGGCTCAAGCACACCGCCGAAGCTGTGGCATTCACACATCGATCAGCCTGCTGCTTGCAGTGGGTTCAGTCGTGTGGATGGGTAGGGGAGCGTCGTGTGGCGGGTGAAGCGGCGGAGTGATCCAGTCGTGGACGCCACACGAGTGAGAATGCAGGCATGAGTAGCGAAAGACGGGTGAGAATCCCGTCCGCCGAATGACCAAGGGTTCCAGGGCCAGGCTCATCCGCCCTGGGTAAGTCGGGACCTAAGGCGAGGCCGACAGGCGTAGTCGATGGACAACGGGTTGATATTCCCGTACCGGCGAAGAACCGCCCATACCGAGCCCGGGGATGCTAAGCGCCCAAAGCCTTCGGAACCTTCGGGTGATGTTGGTGGAGCGCGCGACCCGATCCGGTAGTAGGTAAGCGCATTAACAGGGGTGACGCAGGAAGGTAGCCACCGCGTGGCGATGGTAGTCCACGTCCAAGGGTGTAGGGCGAGGTGTAGGCAAATCCGCACCTCTCACTTCAATGTGGAGTCTGAGACCTGATGGTGACCGCGTATGCGGGAAGCAGGGTGATCCTATGCTGCCTAGAAAAGCCTCGGCGTGAGGTTCAAGCCGCCCGTACCCCAAACCGACTCAGGTGGTCAGGTAGAGAATACCAAGGCGACGAGAGAATCGTGGTTAAGGAACTCGGCAAAATGCCCCCGTAACTTCGGGAGAAGGGGGGCCCTAGCGTTGAAACCCTTGCGGGTTAGGCGCGACGGCCGCAGAGACCAGGGAGAAGCGACTGTTTACTAAAAACACAGGTCCGTGCGAAGTCGCAAGACGATGTATACGGACTGACGCCTGCCCGGTGCTGGAACGTTAAGGGGACGGGTCAGCTGGTTCGCCAGCGAAGCTCAGAACTTAAGCGCCAGTAAACGGCGGTGGTAACTATAACCATCCTAAGGTAGCGAAATTCCTTGTCGGGTAAGTTCCGACCTGCACGAATGGCGTAACGACTTCTCCGCTGTCTCAACCGCGAACTCGGCGAAATTGCACTACGAGTAAAGATGCTCGTTACGCGCAGCAGGACGGAAAGACCCCGGGACCTTCACTATAGCTTGGTATTGGTGTTCGGTACGGCTTGTGTAGGATAGGTGGGAGACTGTGAAGTCGGCACGCCAGTGTCGGTGGAGTCATCGTTGAAATACCACTCTGGTCGTTCTGGACATCTAACTTCGGTCCGTGATCCGGATCAGGGACAGTGCCTGGTGGGTAGTTTAACTGGGGCGGTTGCCTCCTAAAGAGTAACGGAGGCGCTCAAAGGTTCCCTCATCCTGGTTGGCAATCAGGTGTCGAGTGTAAGTGCACAAGGGAGCTTGACTGCGAGACTGACAGGTCGAGCAGGGACGAAAGTCGGAACTAGTGATCCGGCCGTGGTTTGTGGAAACGCGGTCGCTCAACGGATAAAAGGTACCCCGGGGATAACAGGCTGATCTTGCCCAAGAGTCCATATCGACGGCATGGTTTGGCACCTCGATGTCGGCTCGTCGCATCCTGGGGCTGGAGTAGGTCCCAAGGGTTGGGCTGTTCGCCCATTAAAGCGGTACGCGAGCTGGGTTTAGAACGTCGTGAGACAGTTCGGTCCCTATCCGCTGCGCGCGTTGGAGACTTGAGAAGGGCTGTCCCTAGTACGAGAGGACCGGGACGGACGAACCTCTGGTGTGCCAGTTGTTCCGCCAGGAGCACGGCTGGTTGGCTACGTTCGGGAGGGATAACCGCTGAAAGCATCTAAGCGGGAAGCCTGCTTCAAGATGAGGTCTCCATGGACTTCGAGTCCGAGAGGCTCCCAGCAGACTACTGGGTTGATAGGCCGGATGTGGACGACCAGTAATGGTTGCAGCTGACCGGTACTAATAAGCCGATGACTTGCCACACCCCAACACTGTTGGAAGGTGGTCGGTGAGACTCAAAGTTGAGAACGGAAGTTCTGTTCGCGTCCACTGTGCGGTTCCCGAGTCACGGGTGACCACTCCTTGCCCGCCCCCGCTTAACACGGGCGGTGTGGTGGGAGGGGGGTGCCTCAGAACTCGATAGTGTTACGGCGGTCATAGCGGTGGGGAAACGCCCGGTCCCATTCCGAACCCGGAAGCTAAGCCCACCAGCGCCGATGGTACTGCCCGGGAAGCTGGGTGGGAGAGTAGGTCACCGCCGGACATCCTTT
>NZ_VDMJ01000057.1 GCF_006335115.1 Streptomyces sp. NP160 | reverse complement strand
CTCGCCCTCCACCCCGCAGTTCCAGGAGCGGTTGTGGCTCTCGCCGTCGCGGCCGCCCTCGCCGTTGGCCTCGTTGTGCTTCTCGTTGTAGGAGACGAGGTCGCGCATGGTGAAGCCGTCCGGCGCGGTGGTGGGCGCCGTGGTGGCGCTGGTAGCGCTGGTGCTCGCGCCCCTGGCGCCCGCCTCGCGCGCGCTGCCCTCGCTGGGGCGCGCCGCCGCCCCCGTGGCGGCTGCCGGCGCCGTCGTGGGCCTGCTCGGCCCCGTGCTGCTCGGCTGACGCCCCGCGCCCGCCCGCACCGCGGGCCCCCGGCGAACCGGGGCCGGCCGCCCGCGGCCCCGGCGTGTCGCCGGGCCGGAGGGTCCCGCGTCTGCGACCGTCGAGGCGTGGACCTCCTGCCTCTCCTCCTGGTGGTGCTGGCGGCGTTCGTCGTCGTCCGGCTCGTGCAGATGGCCCTCGACCCCTCGGCGCGCCAGAACCCGGCGCCCGCCCGCTCCAGCGCGGCCGTCCCGCCGAGGACCACCGGGCGGTAGCGTCCGCGGGTGGCCCCGAGCAGCGCCGACGCCCCCTCCCGTCCCGTCCCGGGCGAGTCCGCGGACCCGCCCGCCGGCGTCCACGTCGAGCACGGCGGGTCGCCGCACCCGCGTGCTGCCGAGGTCCTGACGCCCTCGGCGCTGGCCCTGGTCNNGAGCTCCTCGCGCAGCGCGAGGAGCTGCGCCGCGCCGCCTCGTCCGCCGGCTCCCTGGCCCTGGACCCGGCCACGTCCGCCGTCCGCGACGGCGACTGGCGGCTGCCGCCGGCCCCGGCCGACCTCACCGACCGGCGCGTGGAGATCACCGGCCCCGCCGAGCCGCGGATGGCCTTCAACGCCCTGACCTCCGGCGCCCGGGTGTGGATGGCCGACCTCGAGGACTCCTCCACCCCCCACTGGCGCAACGTGGTGGGCTCGCAGGTGGTCCTGCGGGACGTGGTGCGCAGGACCCTCGCGGGGACCGCCAGGGACGGGTCGGCGTGGTCCCTGCCGGAGCAGGGCCGCCTGGCCACCCTCGTGGTGCGCCCGCGCGGCTGGCACATGGACGAGGCGCACGTGCTGGTGGACGGCGAGCCGGTCTCGGGAGGGATCCTCGACGCCGCCCTCTTCCTCGACGGGAACGCCGTCGAGCTGCTCGCCCGCGGCTCCGGCCCCTACCTGTACCTGCCCAAGCTGGAGCACGCCTCGGAGGCCTCGCTGTGGCACGACGTCCTCGCTGACGCCGAGGCGCACCTCGGCCTGCCCGAGGGCACCGTCCGCGTGACGGTGCTGGTCGAGACCATCACGGCCGCCTTCGAGATGGAGGAGGTGCTGCACGCGCTGGCCCCGCACGCCACGGGCCTGAACGCGGGCCGGTGGGACTACCTGTTCAGCACCATCAAGACCTTCCGCGACGCCGGGGAGGGCTTCGTGCTCCCCGACCGCTCGGCGCTCACCATGACCACCCCCTTCATGCGCGCCTACGCCCGGGCGCTGGTCCGCACCTGCCACCGCCGCGGGGCGCACGCCATCGGCGGCATGGCGGCCGCCGTGCCCAGCCGCAAGGACGCCGAGGCCGCCGCCCGCGCCCTGGCCGCCGTGGCCGCCGACAAGGAGCGCGAGGCCGGCGACGGGTTCGACGGGTCCTGGGTGGCCCACCCCGACCTCGTGGACACCGGCCGCGCGGCCTTCGACGCCGTGCTCGGCGAGGCGCCGAACCAGCTGTCCGCCCACGCCGACGAGCGGCCCGAGGTCAGCGCCGAGCTGCTGCTCGACCTGCCCGAGGCCGCCGGGCGGGTGACGTCGGCGGGTCTGGCCACCAACGTCTCGGTGGGCGTGCGCTACCTCGCCGCGTGGCTCGACGGCCGCGGCGCCGTCGCCATCGACGGCCTCATGGAGGACGCCGCCACCGCGGAGATCAGCAGGTCGCAGGTGTGGCAGTGGGTGCGCGCGGGGGTCGCCACCGAGGACGGCGAGCCGGTGACCGCCGAGCGCGTCCGCTCCGTGCTGGCCGGCGTCCTCGACGGGCTCGTGGCGACCGCCGGGGACGACGCCGCCGCGGCGCGCGCCCGCGAGGCCGCGGAGCTGTTCGAGCGGGTCGCCCTCGCCGACGACTTCCCGCCCTTCCTCACCACCGTCGCGGACGTCGGCCCGTGACGACGAGGGTGACGACGACGGCGGCGACGACGAGGGCGGGAAGCAGCGGCCCGCGCGCAGCGCTGCACGGGGTGTGAGCAGCACCCGACGCAGCCCCCTGCTGGACCGCCCCGGAGCCGTGGAGGCCGAGGGCGTCGACGCGGGCGTGGCCTGGCACTACGGAGACCCGGTCCGGGAGCAGCGCCTGCTCGAGCAGGGGCTCGCCGTCGTCGACCTGTCCCACCGCAGCGTGGTGCGCGTCTCCGGGCCAGACCGGCTGCGCTGGCTCGACTCGCTGACCTCCCAGCGGCTGCTCGACCTGCCGCCGCGGACGTCGGTGGAGTCGCTCCTGCTGAGCCCCGAGGGGCGCGTCGAGCACGCGCTGCACGTCGTCGACGACGGCGGGTCGACCTGGCTGGTGCTCGAGCCGGGGGAGGGCGCGCCGGCCGCGGCGTGGCTGGACTCGATGCGCTTCATGCTGCGCGTGGAGGTCGCCGACGCCACGGACGAGTGGGCCGTGCTCGGCGAGCCGGTGGGCCGCGAGTCGCTGCCGGGGGAGCCGCTGGCGTGGGTGGACCCGTGGCCGCGCACGTCGCCGGCCTCCACCCGGTACGGCCCCGCCGACGCCGACCACCCGGGTGCGGACCGCCCGTGGCGCGAGGTCCTCGTGCCGCGCGCCGAGCTCGTCGCGGCGGTGGGTGACCGGCCCCTGGCCGGCACCTGGGCCTCCGAGGCGCTGCGCGTGGCCGCCTGGCGCCCGCGCCTGGGCGCGGAGACCGACGAGCGGACCATCCCGCACGAGGTCGACTGGCTCCGCACGGGCGTGCACCTGTCCAAGGGGTGCTACCGCGGCCAGGAGACGGTCGCCAAGGTCCACAACCTCGGCCGTCCGCCGCGGCGCCTCGTGGTGCTGCACCTGGACGGCTCCGGGGCGGCGCTGCCGCCCCCGGGGGCGGAGGTGGTCGACGTCGAGCGCGGTCGCCCGGTCGGGCACCTGACGAGCTCCGTGCGCCACCACGAGCTCGGCCCGGTCGCCCTGGCGCTGGTCAAGCGCAGCACCCCCGTCGACGCCCGCCTGTCGGTGGACGGCGTGGCGGCCGCGCAGGAGGTCGTCGTCGACCCCGACACCGCCCCGGCGCACGCACGGCCGCAGCTGGCGGCACCCCGACGTCCCGCCCCCTGAGGGACCGGGACGATGCCGGCGGGCTCAGGAGGCGCTGTGGGCGGCCTGCTCCACGGACGTGCGGGGAGCGGGCAGCACCAGGACCGGGACCGGCCTGGGCGACGGCGCCGTCCGCTGCTCGCTGCGCACGGGCCCGGCGTGGCGGTCAGCGCGGGAGACGACGGCGCCCACCACGAGGCTCACCACCACCGATCCCAGCGCCCAGGTGCCTGCCACCACCACGACGTCCACGTCCGCCACCCCCGCTCTGCGCGTCAGCTGCCACCTACTCGCTGAGAGTAAGCAGGCACTGACTCTGAGTCCGGGACGTCGGGTCCGGGAGGGCGGACGTGTCGCAGATCGCACCCCGACGCGCGGCGCAGGCACCTCCTGCGGACGGCGGCGCGCCGCGCCGCCGGTAGTCTCCACGGGTGAGCACCGAGGCCCTGGAGATCTTCTACCTGTGCCTGCTCGTCCTGAGCAGCATCGTGATCATCTGGTTCTCCTTCTACGTGGTCTTCCGCCTCTTCAAGGGCCAGCGCTGAGCGGGTCCGCGCCGATGCCCCTCGAGATCGACGGCTCCCTGCCCGCCTCCCTCGTCCCGCTGCAGTGGCTGGTCGGCCGCTGGGCGGGCGCCGGGGTGATGGCCAGCCCGGAGACCGGTGAGACCCAGGTCGGCCAGGAGGTCGACGTCGTCGCGGACGAGCGCGGCTTCCTCGCGTGGACGTCCCGCGTGTGGCGCCTCGACGCGGAGGGCCGGCGCACGGACGCGCTCGACACCGAGACCGGGTACTGGCGCACGTCCGCGGAGCAGTCCTCGCCCGGGAAGCCCGGAGTCGACGTCGAGCTGCTGCTCGCGCACCCCACGGGTGTGGTGGAGGTGCTGGTCGGACGCATCGTCGGCACGCGCGTCGAGATGGTCACCGACGCGGTGGTCCGCACCGCGGGCGCGAGCGACTACACCGCCGGCAAGCGCACCTTCGGCCAGGTCGAAGGAGACCTCCTGTGGGTCCTCGACGTGGCCAGCTCGACCCAGCAGCTCCACCCGCGCCTGTCCGCCCGGTCGGTCTCGCGCGGGGAGCGCCGTCAGGACGCCAGGCGGGGCAGCTCCACCACGACGCCCTCGTCGGACGGGCCCTGGGCGCCGGCGTCGGGCGCCGCTGCGCCCGGCACGAGCCGCACGGGGCTGGTGAGGAGCCTGGCCCAGCCGACACCGGTCCAGACGTGGGTGGCCTCACCCGTCCAGGAGCCGCACGAGACGGCCACCCGGTCGGGGTCGGGGAGGGTGGGGTCGAGGAAGAGGTCGCCCGGTTCAGCTCCGGGGCCACGCTGCCGCGGTGTCATCCCGGAATGGTGCGCCCCGCGGGTGCCGCACCAGCGGTGACACGCGGCGCGGCCGTGGCCCCCTCCCGGGGCTCCGGCGCGTCGCCCGGGGCGCGCCGCTGCGAACCCCGTCCTCCTGACGTGCCACGCGGCTACTCTCGGTGCATGACGCTGGACTACCGGCCTGGCGGGCGCCGTCGGCTCGACCACGTCCTCGACCCGGCGTTCTGCGACGACCTGGCCGAGCTCGACGAGGCGCTGCTGCGCGCCCGCCGCGACGACGCGCAGCAGGAGGAGGCCGACCTCTCCTACGTCCGGCGCCTCCTGCAGGGCCGCCTCGACCTCCTCGAGGCAGAACGCGCCCACCGCACCGGCGAGCGGCCGTCGCCGGGACGCGGCTCGGCCCGCAGCGACGCCGAGCTCGCCGAGGCGCTGTCGCGCATCCTCGCGGACGACACGCGCAGCACCCGCGGCATCGGCAGGTTCCTGTCGGTGGAGCCGAGCCGCATCGGCGAGCACCGCCGCGAGGCGGAGCTGGCCGTGGCCGACGTGCGCACCAGCGCACCGTCGGAGCTGTCCGACCCCGCTCTCGCCGACGCCATCGACCACCTGCGCGGCATCGAGCAGCGCCTGTCCACCACGCGCCGCCGGGTCCAGCAGGTGGAGAGCCGCCTCACCGAGGAGCTCGGCCGGCGCCTGCGCCTCGGCTGAGGACCACGCCACCAGCACCGCGCGGCGCCGCTGCGGGCCACCACCGGGGCGGGCACCGCCTCAGGAGGCCGTCTCCGCCAGCGGCGGCTCGGCGGACAGCGGACGCGGCACCGCGACGCCCACGGCGTGGCCCTGCACGGCGCCGAAGCCCAGGCGCCGGGCCAGCTCCACCTGCTCCGGGGTGTCGACCCCCTCCGCCAGGGCCAGCACGCCGAGGTCCCGCGCGATGTCCACGACGCCGCCCAGCAGGCGCGCGCACGCCGGCTCCTCGATCCGGCGCACCAGCGAGCGGTCCACCTTGAGCGAGTCGACGGGGAAGCTCACCAGGTAGTCCAGCGAGGCGTACCCGGTCCCGAAGTCGTCCACCGCCACCCGCACCCCGTGCTCGCGCAGCACGCCGAGCCGCTCGGCGATGCGCTCGCGGTCGGACAGCCACGACCCCTCGGTGATCTCCAGCACCAGCGCGGTGCCCGGGAGCCCGGCGCGCACGAGCGCGTCGAGCACCGCGTAGGACAGGTCCGGGCGCAGCAGCGTGCTCGCCGAGGCGTTGACCGAGACGCGCAGCTCGGGGTCCGCGGTCGAGCGCCACCGCGAGCACTCCAGCAGGGCCAGCCGCAGCACGGCCTCGTCGACGTCGCGGACCACGCCCAGCCGCTCGGCCAGCGGCACCAGCCGGTCGGCGCCGAGGGTCCCCCGCCCCGGGTGCTGCCAGCGGGCCAGCGCCTCGTGGCCCGAGACGCGGTCGTCGGCGCAGGTGGCGCCCAGCGTGACGATCGGCTGGTAGTGGGGCACCACCTCCCCTCCGGCCAGCGCCGCGGGCAGGCGCGCCGCCAGGGCCCGCTCGTCGTGGCGGACGGCGAGCAGGTGCGGCGTCGCGCGCAGCGCGGGCACCCGTCGCCGCACCGCCTCGGCCAGCGCCAGCTCGGCGTCGCCCAGCTGCGCGGTGGCGGCCATGGCCACGGCCGCGGCGTCGTCGGGGTCGTCGTCGGGCCGGCCCGGGAGCAGGACCTCCCCGACGCGCCCGCGCAGCCGCACCTGGCCGCCGGGGACCTCGAACGGCAGCGACAGCGCCGCCAGGAGCCCCTGCGCGGTCGAGGAGGGCGTGCCCCCCGCCTCGGCGGGGGTGCCGTTCGGGGTGCCGCCGGGGGCTGCGTCGCCGGGGCCGGTCGCCGCGTCCGCGCCCGGCTGGTCCGCGGTGCCCTCGGCGGGGGCGAGGACCGCGAAGCCGTCGCCGCTGGTGCGGTACGTGCGCGACCCGGGCGGCGCCGCCTCGGCCAGGCGCTGGGCGACACCCGCCAGCGCCAGGTCGCCGGCGGCGTGCCCGCGGGTGGCGTTGACGTCGGCGAAGGCCTCGAGGTCCACCACGCACAGCAGCGCCGGCGGGCTCGCCGGGTCGGCGAGGCGGCCGGCCAGGGCCTGCAGGAGCGAGCGGCGGGTGCCGAGGCCCGTCAGCGGGTCGACCCCGCCGCTGCGGCGGACGCTGCGCGCCGACAGCCACTGGCGCAGCACGAGGAGCGCGACCGTGGCCGCGGAGGCCGCCAGGAGCACCGGCGTGGGCTCCGCGGCCGCGCTCCACCGGGACAGCCCCGGCAGCACCACCAGCGTCACCCCGGCGCCGAGCACCGCCAGCGTGGCGGGGAAGCGCCGCCCCGAGGGGGCGACGGGCCGCCCGAGCGCCCGCATCGAAGGGTGCCACGCGGCGGCGACGAAGGCCGACCAGGCCACCACGAGCGAGGCGTCGGCCGCCGAGCCGGGCGCGTAGCCGCCGCCGAGGGCGGCGGCGATCGTGGCCAGGTGCCACACCAGCAGGCCCGCGGCCACCACCAGCAGCAGCCGGACCGAGGTGGAGCGCAGCCTGCCGGTGACCACGGCCCACGCGGCGGCGGCGGCCACCACCACCACCCCGGCGGCCTGGGCGGCGAGCCAGGCGTCGGCGGTGAGTCCCGCACCGCGCGAGCCGCTGGGGAGGACGGCCACGAGCGTCAGCGACGAGGAGGCCGCCGCGATCGCCAGGAGGGCGACGTCCACGGCGTCCACGGCGGCGTCCTGCTCGCGCTGGCGGCCGACGAGGACCACCACGCGGCCGAGGGCCAGGAAGGCTCCGGTGCAGGCGAGCGCCACCACGGCCGCCCCGGCGTCCAGCACGACGGCCCACCAGGCGGCGCCGTAGAGCACCGCGGCCCCCAGCAGCACCAGCCAGACCACCGGACGGGCCGGGCGGTTGCGCACGAGCCCCGCGAGCACCCCCGCGACGCCGGCCAGCTGCACGACGGAGAGCACGTCGACCGCCCGCGCCTGCGGCAGCAGCGCCACGGCGGCCGTCCCGGCGGCCACGGCGCAGGCCGCGAGGACGGACCCCGCCACCCGCTGTGATCCCGCGCGCCCCACCCCCGAACTCTCCACCACGGACGGCCCGCCGTCACCGCCGCGGGCCGGATCCGCGATGCTGCCCGGGTGACCCCGCCGCTGGACCTCTCGCTCGCCGGGCTCGCGGCGCCGCTCGCGGCCGTGGTGCGCGGCCCGCTCGTCGAGTCGGTGCACCTGGGCCACCTGGCGGTGACCGGGCCCGACGGCGAGGCCGTCGCCGGCCTGGGCGACCCGCACGCGCGGGTCTGGCCGCGGTCGAGCCTCAAGCCGCTGCAGGCGGTCGCGGCGCTGCAGGCCGGGCTGGACCTCGCCGGCGACGACGACCGCTCGCGCCGCCTCCTGGCGCTGGCGTGCTCCAGCCACAACGGCGAGCAGCGCCACCTCGACGGCGTCCTGGAGCTCCTCGCCAGCGCAGGTCGGACGCCGTCGGCGCTGCGGAACACCCCCGACCTCCCGTACGCCCCCGCGGCCGCCGCCGCGTGGCGAGCGGCCGGCAACGGGCCCCAGCCGCTCGCGCAGAACTGCTCCGGCAAGCACGCGGCCATGCTCGCCGCGTGCGTCGCCGCCGGCTGGGACACCGGCAGCTACCTCGACGTCGGCCACCCGCTGCAGCGCCAGGTGCGGGCGACGGTCGCGGACCTTGGCTCGAGCGCCCACAACCTGACCACCGTGGACGGGTGCGGAGCGCCGCTGCACTCCCTGCCCCTGTCCGGCCTGGCGCGGGCCTTCGGCCGCATCGCCGCGGCGCCGCAGCGGGCCCCCGGCAGCGCCGAGGCGGCGGTCGCCCGGGCCATGAGCAGCCACCCGGAGATGGTCGGCGGCGAGGGCCGCGACGTCACCGCCCTCATGGCCGGAGTCCCCGGCCTGGTCGCCAAGGACGGCGCCGACGGCGTGTACGCGGTCGGCCTGGCCGACGGCCGGGGCGCGGCGCTGAAGGTGCTCGACGGCTCCGACAGGCCCCGGCCGGTCGTCATGGCCGCTGTGCTGCGGCTGCTCGGCGTCGAGGCCCCGGTGCTGGACGAGGTCGGCCGGGTCCCGGTCCTCGGGCACGGCCGCCCGGTCGGGGCGGTGCGCGCCGTCCTCCCCGACCCGCTGCCCGCCGCGGCACCGCCGGCGGCGCGCGCGCTGCCCGAGGGCCTCCCGTGACGGGGCCGGTGGGCGTCCGGTGAGGGCGGTCGTCCAGCGCGCCTCCTCGGGGCGCGTGGTGGTGGACGGGCGGGAGGTCGCCGCCCTCGACGGCCCCGGGCTCGTCGTGCTCGTGGGGGTCTCGGTGGACGACGGGCCCGACGACGCCGCCCAGGTGGCCCGGAAGGTGGCCGACCTGCGGGTGCTGCGCGGGGAGCTGTCCGCGCTCGACGCCGGCGCCCCCGTCATCGTGGTCAGCCAGTTCACGCTGCTCGCCGACACCCGCAAGGGCCGGCGCCCGACCTGGGCCGGCGCCGCCCGCGGCGACGTCGCCGAGCCGCTGGTCGAGGCCGTGGTGGCCGACCTGCGCGAGCGGGGGCTGCGCGTGGGCACCGGCGTCTTCGGGGCCGACATGGCGGTGGAGCTGGTCAACGACGGTCCGGTCACGATCGTCCTCGACACGCGCGCGGCCGGGTAGGCCCGCTGCGGCTTCCGCCTACGATCGCGGGGTGGACCTCATCGCCTCCGGTCAGGGCTTCATCCTCCTCGTGCTCGGCATCGCCGCGCTCGGTCTGGAGGTCTGGGCGCTGGTCCAGGCCATCAGGTTCCGCAAGGACGCCTACCCGGCGGCCGGGAAGCAGACCAAGGTGCTCTGGGTGACGCTGACCGCGGTCGGCGCGGCCATCGGCTTCGTGTCGTTCCAGAACCCGCTGGGCTTCCTGTCGATCATCGCCGTCGCCATCGCCGCGATCTTCCTGGTCAGCGTGCTCCCCGCACTGCGCTCCGTGCAGGGTCCCGGCGGCCGCACCTCCAACGGCCCCTACGGCGGCTGGTGAGCCGGCGGCCCACCGCCTGACCTACAGGCCCACGGCCCCGGCGGCGACGGCCACCTCGCCCAGGGGCCAGCGCCCCGGGCGCCCCAGCACCGGCCAGCCCTCCGCCCGCACCCGGGCGCACGCCGCCGCGAAGCGCTGGCGCGCCCCGAACACCGCGAGCGGAGCCTCGCGCGCCCAGGCGTCGTCGAGGGCGGCCAGCCACGCGTGCACCGGCTCGCCCGGAACGTTCCTCTCGATGAGCGCCTTGGGCAGCCGCTCCGCCACGACGCCCGGGCGCTCCAGGCCCGCGAGGCGCAGCGAGAGCACCAGCTCGCGCGGCTCGCCGTCGTCGCCGACGACGACCACCGCGACCCGGCGCCCGACCTCGTCGCAGGTGGCGTCCAGCAGCAGGCCCCCCGGGGCGAGCCGCGACGCGACGAGCCGCCAGGCCGGCCCGACCTCCGCGACCGGGTACTGCCGCAGCACGTTGGCCGCGCGGACCACCACCGGGCGCCTCCCGCCCAGCACCTCCGGAGCGCCCAGCTCGAAGCCTCCCAGCGCGAAGCGCACGCCCGTGCCCCCCAGCCCGGCCCGCTGCAGGCCCTCGGCGGCCGCCCGCACGCGCTCCGGGTCGATCTCGAGCCCGACCACCTCGACGTCGGGCCGGACCACCCGCAGGCGAGCGGCCATCTCCGCCGTGGTGGTGTGCGAGGCGCCGTACCCGAGGTCGACGACGAGGGGGTCGTCCGCGGCGCGCAGCAGCGCGGCCCCGGGCCCGGTCAGCCAGCGGTCGAGGCGCCGCAGGCGGTTGGTGCCCGTGGTGCCGCGCGTCGGCCGGCCCACGGGGCGCTGCGGCGGGCGGGGCGGGGGCACGCGCCCGCATGCTGCCAGGCGGGCCGCGCGGCGCGGGTCCTGCGGGTGGTGCGGCCGGGCGGGTGTGGCCCGGTCGGGCGCGACGGGTTGGGGGAGCCCGCCGCGCGTGGGTACCGTCGCCGCGTGCCCTCCCGCCGCAGCCGCCACCGCGCCGCGGCGGGCGGACCGCCGCGGCGCGTGGCGATGGTCAGCATGCACACCTCGCCCCTGGACCAGCCCGGCACCGGCGACGCGGGCGGCCTGAACGTCTACGTGGTGGAGCTGGCGTGCGAGCTGGCCCGCCGCGGCACGCAGGTGGAGGTGTTCACCCGCGCCCGCTCCTCGGCGGCCCCGCCCGAGGTCGAGCTGGCCCCGGGGGTGCTGGTCCGCCACGTGCCGGCCGGGCCGTTCGAGGGCCTGGCCAAGGAGGACCTCCCGGCGCAGATGTGCACCTTCGCCGCCGGGGTGCTGCGCACCGAGGCCCGCCACGAGGCCGGCTGGTACGACCTCGTGCACTCCCACTACTGGCTGTCGGGGCAGGTGGCCGACCTCGCCGCCGACCGGTGGGGCGTCCCCCTGGTGCACTCCTCGCACACGCTGGCGAAGGTCAAGAACGCGCACCTCGCCGCTGGCGACCTCCCCGAGCCCGCCTCCCGCGTCCTCGGCGAGGAGCAGGTGGTGGCCGCCGCCGACCGGCTGATCGCCAACACCGACGACGAGGCCCGCGACCTGGTCGAGCGCTACGGTGCCGCGCCCGGGCGGGTGGACGTGGTGCCGCCGGGCGTGGACCTCCGCCGGTTCTCGCCCGGCCCGGGCGCCGACCGCGGCCGGGGTGCTGCGCGAGCGCTGCTCGGCCTGCCGCCCGAGGCGCTCGTGCTGGTCTTCGCCGGGCGGGTGCAGCCGCTGAAGGCGCCCGACGTGCTCCTGCGCGCCGCGGCCGAGCTGCTGCGCCGCGAGGGAGCCGCCCTGCGCCACCGGCTGGTGGTGGCCGTCGTGGGCGGCCGCTCCGGCGTCGGCGGCCACGCCCAGGACCTCGAGGGCCTGGCCCGCCACCTCGGCCTCGCCGGCGTGCCGGGTGTGCCCGACGTCGTGCGGTTCGAGCCGCCCGCCTCCCGCGACCGGCTGCCGCAGTGGTTCCGCGCCGCCGACCTCGTGGCGGTGCCGAGCCACAACGAGTCCTTCGGGCTGGTGGCCCTGGAGGCCCAGGCCTGCGGCACCCCCGTGGTGGCGGCGCGCGTGGGCGGCCTGGTGACGGCGGTCTCCGACGGCGCCTCCGGGGTGCTCGTGGACGGCCACGACCCGCGCGCGTGGGCCGCGGCGCTGCAGCGCCTGGCCGCCGACCCCGGCGAGCGGCAGCGGCTGGCGGCCGGCGCGCGGGCCCACGCCGAGCGCTTCGGGTGGGGCGCCAGCGCCGAGGGCGTGCTGCGCAGCTACTCCGCGGCGCTGGACCGCCGCCGCCGCGCGAGCGCCTGACCCGGACGAGGACCGCCCGGTACCGGTGCGGGCCGGGGCCGGGCGACCCCGGCTAGGGTCGCGCCCATGAGCACCCTGCTGCTGCTGCGCCACGGCGAGAGCGAGTGGAACGCCCTGAACCTCTTCACGGGGTGGGTCGACGTCCCGCTGTCGGAGAAGGGCCGCGCCGAGGCCGCGCGCGGCGGAGAGCTGCTGGCCGAGTCGGGCCTGCTGCCCGACGTCGTCCACACCTCCCTGCTGCGCCGCGCCATCACCACCGCGCACCTGGCCCTGGACGCCGCCGACCGCCACTGGATCCCGGTGCGCCGCAGCTGGCGCCTCAACGAGCGCCACTACGGCGCCCTGCAGGGCAAGGACAAGAAGCAGACCCTCGCCGAGTTCGGCGAGGAGCAGTTCATGACCTGGCGGCGCTCCTACGACGTGCCGCCGCCGCCGATCGAGCGCGGCAGCGAGTTCAGCCAGGACGCCGACCCGCGCTACGCGGACCTCGGCGCTGACGCCCCGCTCACCGAGTGCCTCGCGGACGTCGTGGACCGGATGCTGCCGTACTGGCACGAGTCCGTGGTGCCCGACCTGCGGGCCGGCAGGACGGTCCTGCTGGCCGCCCACGGCAACTCGCTGCGCGCGCTGGTCAAGCACCTCGACGGCATCTCCGACGCCGACATCGCCGGCCTGAACATCCCCACCGGCATCCCGCTGCTGTACGACCTCGACGAGGACCTGCGTCCCACCACCCCCGGCGGCCGCTACCTCGACCCGGAGGCCGCGGCGACCGCCGCCGCCGCCGTCGCCAACCAGGGCCGCTGAGCCCGGGCGCGCAGAGGGCCCCTGGACGCGGAGTCCAGGGGCCCTCGTGCTGCGCGCCGCCTCAGCCGGCGGAGACCGCCGGGTCGAGCGGACCGTCGACGTCGCCGGTCACCAGGTAGGTGATGCGCTTGGCGAGGGAGACGGCGTGGTCGCCGTAGCGCTCGAAGAAGCGGCTCGCGAGCGTGACGTCGGCGGTGGTCTCCGGGGAGGCGCTCCAGCCATCGCTGGAGACGGCCGCGAAGACCTGGCGGTGCAGGTCGTCCAGGGCGTCGTCGTCCTTGGCCAGCTCGGCGGCCAGCGCCAGGTCGCGGGTGGCGATGACGCGCCCGGCCTTGGAGGCGATGCGCTGCGCGGTGGCGCCCATCTCCGCGAAGACCAGCTCGAGGTCGCCCGGGATGGCGGTGTGCGGGTAGCGCAGGCGCGCCAGCAGGGCGATGTGGCGGGCGAGGTCGCCCATGCGCTCGAGGCTGGAGCTCATGCGCAGGGACGCGACCACCACGCGCAGGTCGGTGGCGACCGGTGCCTGGCGCGCCAGGATCGCGACGGCGCGCTCGTCCAGCTCGCGCTGGGCCTCGTCGATCTGGACGTCGGCGGCGATGACGCTCTCGGCCAGGCGCAGGTCGGCGGCGAGGAGCGCGCGGGTGGCGCTGCCCATGGCCGCGCCGACGAGGCCGCACATCTCCTGCAGGCGCTCGGCGAGCTGGTCGAGCTCGGAGTGGAAGAGGTCGCGCACGGGTGTGCTCTCCTGACGGTGGGGACTCCCCGGCGCAGCCGCGCGCGGGTGTGACCCGTCGAGACTGGCGCGGCGCGGTGAACGGCGCCAGGTGGTCTGGTGAACAGCGGGCCAACCAGCCACCCGCCCGGCCCTGCGCCGCCCTCCGGCGCCCTCCGGACCACCCGCACGGCCCTACGCTGGCGGACGTGCAGGCCTCCGTCGTGGCGGCCGCCCTGCTGGGGCTGGTCGTGGGCTGCCTGGTCGCCCTCGCCGTCCGCCGCGACGACGTCCGGGTCGCCCAGGTGCCGCCCCCGGGTCCGAGCGACGTGCCCGCCGGCGTCCCCGAGCTGCTCGCCGTCCTCGGCGGGCCGGCGGTGGTCCTGGACGTCTCCGACGGCGTGGTGCGCGCCTCGCCGGCAGCGCACGCCGTGGGCCTCGTGCGCCGCGGCGCCGTGGTCGACCCCGACGTGCTCGCCGCCGTGCGCTCCGTGCGCGCCGACGGCGAGGTGCGCGAGGTGGACGTCGACCTGCAGGTGCCCGCCGGCGGCACCGCGCGGCGCGCGCTGTCGGTGCGCGTGGCGCCTCTGGGCCTCCTCCACGTGGTGGTCCTCGGCAGCGACCGCACCGAGGCGCGTCGCCTGGAGCAGGTCCGCCGCGACTTCGTGGTCAACGTCGGGCACGAGCTGAAGACCCCCGTGGGCGCGATGTCGGTGCTGGCCGAGGCCATGGCCGACGCCGCTGACGACCCCGAGGCCGTGCGCCGCTTCTCGGCCCGCATGGCCGTGGAGGCGCGCCGCCTGGCGGTCCTCGTGCACGACGTGGTGGAGCTGTCGAGGCTGCAGGACGGCGAGCCCCTCGCCGCGGCGGAGCGCGTGGACGTGGACGACGTGGTGGCGGAGGCGGTGGACCGCTGCAGCACCACCGCGAGCTCGCGGGGCATCGGCCTGGAGGTCGGCCCGGAGACCGGCGCGGAGGTGGTCGGGGACGCCGAGCTGCTGACCACCGCCGTGCGCAACCTCGTGGACAACGCCATCCGCTACTCCGACGCCGGCACCCGGGTGGCGGTGGGCGTGCGGGTGGACGAGTCCACCGACTCCGTGGAGGTCTCGGTCACCGACCAGGGGATCGGCATCGCACCGGCCGACCGGGAGCGCATCTTCGAGCGGTTCTACCGCGTCGACCCCGCGCGCTCCCGCCAGACCGGTGGCACCGGCCTGGGGCTGAGCATCGTCAAGCACGTGGTCGCCGGTCACGGCGGGGACGTGCAGCTGTGGAGCCAGGAGGGCCAGGGCTCCACGTTCACGCTGAGGGTGCCGCAGGCGCCCGCGCGGCGCTCCGCCCCGGCGGAGGCCGACACCGAGCAGGAGGAGTTCTCAGGATGACGAGGGTGCTGCTGGTCGAGGACGAGGAGTCGTTCAGCGACCCGCTGTCCTACCTGCTGCGGCGGGAGGGCTACGAGGTCGAGGTGGCCGCCGACGGCCCGTCGGCGCTGGCCGCCTTCGACAGGGGCGGCGCCGACCTCGTGCTGCTGGACCTCATGCTCCCGGGCGTGCCGGGCACCGAGGTGTGCCGGCAGCTGCGCGTGCGCAGCGCCGTGCCGGTGATCATGCTGACGGCCAAGGACTCCGAGGTCGACGTGGTGGTGGGCCTCGAGCTCGGCGCCGACGACTACGTCACCAAGCCCTACTCCGCCCGGGAGCTCCTGGCCCGGGTGCGCGCGGTCCTGCGCCGCCGCAGCGAGCCGGAGGACCTGCTGCCCTCCGCCGTGGAGGTCGGACCGGTGCGCATGGACGTGGACCGCCACGTGGTGACCGTGCGCGGGGAGGCCGTCCGGCTGCCGCTCAAGGAGTTCGAGCTGCTCGAGCTGCTGCTGCGCAACGCCGGGCGCGTGCTGACCCGAGGCCAGCTCATCGACAGGGTCTGGGGCTCGGACTACGTGGGGGACACCAAGACCCTCGACGTCCACGTCAAGCGCCTGCGCGCCAAGGTCGAGGAGGACCCCTCCGACCCGCGCTTCCTCGTCACCGTGCGCGGGCTGGGCTACAAGGTCGAGGCCCCGAGCGCCTGACGGCGCCCGGGGCCTCGGTCCCGGGTCTCGGTCCCGGCGGTGCCCGGCAGGGCTCCGCCGGCGGCCCTCAGCCGTCCGAGGGCGAGCCGCTGGCGGTCTCGCTGCTGTCGCCCTCGGGCGCGCCCGTGGCGCTGCGCGCCGACGTGCCGGAGGCCGACGGCGAGCCCGTGCGGGTGCCGGTGGCCGACGGCGACCCGGTGACCAGGGGCGTCGGCGAGGAGGTCGGGGTGGGGGTGGGCACGTACTGGGCGTACTGCTCGAGGGTGCCGTCGAGCACCGGCACCGCGAGCTCCTGGGTGTCGCCCCCGGCGCTGACGCGCATGGTGACGACCTGGCCGGCCGGCGTGCCGAAGGAGGACGACTGCACCTGCTGCTCGCCGGCCGGGCCGACGTCGTAGGTGGTGGCCGGCTGGACGGCGAAGGTGCCCGACAGCGAGGACGCGTCGCCGGTGCCGTCGATCTGCACGTCCACCGCGTCGTCACCGGAGTTGACGATCCTGGCGACCAGGGAGGCGAGGCCCTCGTCGTCGGTCGCCACGAACAGGCCGGCCACGTGCACCGTGCCTAGCGTGACCGCGGCCGCCGCTCCGGGGGCGTAGCTCTCGGCCGTCTGCTGCGCGTTGGTGTAGGTGCAGCCGGTGGCGGCGGTCAGGGAGGCCAGCGCCAGCGCGCTCGCGGCCAGGGCGCGTCGTGTCAGGTGCACGCCGCGGAGCCTACCGGCGCGGCGGGGACGCGCCCGGCCCAGCACGCCGGTGGCGGCCCTGTCAAGCCTGCAGGCGGGGAGCGCCTCCCGCCCCCAAGACCACCCGCACGGCCCTGACCTGCGGGAACGAGGTCATCGGACTGCCGGAGCACGCGCTCGCCGTGGTAGGATCGAGGTCGCGAAAGGGGATCTGCTGATGGCATTCAAGGTCGGCGAGACGGTCGTCTACCCCCACCACGGGGCCGCCCTCATCGAAGAGATCAAGAACCGCACGATCCGCGGCGAGGACAAGGTCTACCTCCGCCTCAAGGTCGCCCAGGGCGACCTGACCATCGAGGTGCCGGCGGAGAACTGCGACCTCGTCGGCGTCCGCGACGTGGTCGACCGCGCCGGTGTCGACAGGGTCTTCGGGGTGCTGCGCCAGCCGTACACCGAGGAGCCGACCAACTGGTCGCGCCGCTACAAGGCCAACCTCGAGAAGCTCGCCTCCGGCGACGTCATCAAGGTGGCCGAGGTCGTGCGCGACCTCTACCGCCGCGACCAGGACCGCGGCCTGTCCGCCGGCGAGAAGCGCATGCTCGCCAAGGCGCGCCAGATCCTCGTCTCCGAGCTCGCGCTCGCGGAGAAGACCGAGGAGTCCCGCGCCGAGGCCCTCCTGGACGAGGTCCTCGCCAGCTGAGCACGGGCTGCGTCCTCGTCGCCGCCGGGTCCGGCACCCGGCTGGCGGCGGGGTCACCGAAGGCGTTCGTCGTCCTCGACGGACGGCCGCTGCTCGTCCACGCCGCCGAGCGCGTCCTGCGCGCCGGGGTGTGCGAACAGCTGGTCCTGGTGGTGCCCGACGGGCGCCAGGACGAGTCGACCGCCCTCGTCTCCGGGCTCCCCGGGGCCGGGGGCGTCGTGCTGCGCGCCGTCGCCGGCGGCGCGGACCGCCGCTCCTCGGTCGCGGCGGGCCTCGCCGCCCTCCCCCCCGACGTCGACGTGGTGCTCGTCCACGACGCCGCCCGCTGCCTCACGCCGCCCGAGCAGGTCGCGGCGGTGGAGCGCGCCGTGCGCGCGGGCGCTCCGGCGGTGGTGCCCGGAGTCGCCGTCAGCGACACCGTCCGCGCCGTCGACGTCGAGGGGGTGCCCCGCGGAGGGCCCCTCGACAGGGCGGCGCTGCGGCTGGTGCAGACCCCGCAGGGGTTCCGGCGCGACGTCGTCGAGCGGGCTCACGCCGCAGCGGTCGAGCACGGCCTGCCGGCGGCCCTGGCCGCCACCGACGACGCGTCACTGGTCGAGCTGCTCGGCACCCCCGTGCTCGTCGTCCCCGGCCGCGAGGAGGCCTTCAAGGTGACCCGTCCTCTCGACCTGGCGCTCGCCACAGCGGTCCTGGCCCAGCAGCGCAGCGCCGGAGCCCTCTCGTGAGCGCCCGCCAGCTCGGGGACCTGCCCCGGGTGGGGGTCGGCGTGGACGTGCACGCCTTCGCGCCGGACGGCTCAGGGCGTCCGCTGCGCGTCGCCGGCCTCGACTGGCCGGGCGAGCGCGGCCTCGAGGGCCACTCCGACGCCGACGTCGCCGCCCACGCGGCCTGCGACGCGCTCTTCTCCGCCGCCGCCATCGGCGACCTCGGCGCCCACTTCGGCACCGCCGAGCCGCAGTGGGCGGGTGCTGCGGGAGTGGCCCTGCTGGCCGAGGCCGCGCGCCGCGTGCGCGAGGCCGGCTACGAGATCGGCAACGTGGCGGTCCAGGTGGTCGGCAACCGCCCCAAGATCGGCACCCGTCGCGCCGAGGCCGAGGAGGCGCTCTCCCGCGCCTGCGGCGCCCCCGTCTCCGTGTCGGGCACCACCACGGACGCCCTGGGGCTCACCGGTCGGGGCGAGGGCGTCGCGGCCATCGCGACCGCCCTCGTGGTCGCCGTCCGACCTCCCGCCCGGCCACCGGCGTGATCATGGGCGTCCGCCACCCTCGCGGGGTGGCGGACGCCCATGATCACGGAGGGGAGGTGCGTCAGGCGGGGACGACCAGCCCGGAGGTCTTGGTGCGGGCGGCCTCGAAGCGGGCGGCGACGTCGGCCCAGTTGACGATGTTCCACCAGGCCTTGACGTAGTCGGGCTTGACGTTCTTGTAGTCCAGGTAGAACGCGTGCTCCCACATGTCGAGCATGAGCACCGGCACGAGGGTCACCGGGACGTTGCCCTGCTGGTCGTACAGCTGCACGATCACCAGGCGCTGGCCGACGGAGTCCCAGGCGAGGATGGACCAGCCGGAGCCCTGGATGCCGAGGGCGTTGGCGGTGAAGTGGGCGCGGAAGCCGTCGAAGGAGCCGAAGAACTCGTCGATGGCGGCGGCCAGGTCCCCGACGGGCTTGTCGCCGCCGTCGGGGGACATGTTGGGCCAGAAGATCGAGTGG
>NZ_VDMJ01000056.1 GCF_006335115.1 Streptomyces sp. NP160 | reverse complement strand
ACCCAGCGCTGACACCCGCCCCCCGCCAGCAGCGCGAGGTCGACGTGCAGGCGTCGGGTCAGGCGTCGGGCGGGTCCGGGGTCGCGCACGGTGTCCTCCATCGGCCGTGGCGGGAGCACCTGACGCAGCCCGGGGTGGGTGCGCTGGTTGCTGCGGCGTCGACGAGCCACGTCTCTCGGCCGCTCTGGATGGTCGACGCCGACGGTAGGGGCGTGCCACCCCGACCGTCAACAGCCCGCGCCGGGGCCCGAGGCGCTCAGGCGGACAGCGGCGCCTTGGTCCACTCGCTGGTGTAGGCCAGGCCGCTGCGCTTGAACATCTGGGTGACGGGGCAGCGGCGCTCGGTCTCGGAGGAGAAGGTCTCGAAGACGTCGTCGGCGGCGTCGGTCTCGACGGTGACGCGGACGGCGACCTTGTCGAAGTTGGCGTTGCCCTCGGCGCCGCCGGCGATGACGGAGGGGTCGAGGTCGCCCTGGATGTGGAAGGACCACTTGCCCAGGGCGACGCCCAGGCTGGAGGCGACCAGGCTGCCGGTGACCTGGTTGCAGCTGGTCAGCGCGCCGAGCAGGTAGCTCAGCGGGCTCGGCGCGGCGTCGTCGCCCCCGAAGGAGGGGTAGGTGTCCGCGGTGAAGACGTGCTCGTGGTCACCGGCGACCACTAGGCGCTGGGCGACACCGGTGCCCTCGGCGTCGACGACGAACGGGACGGTCTGCTTGATGGGCATGCGCGGGAGATTAGCCATCGCGCACGACACATCGTCAAGGCGCCTCACTCGACGTCCTCGCGGTGCACCAGCCGCACCTCCTCGAGGTCCAGCCGGTGCTGCACCTGGCGCAGGACGGTGTCGTCGATGCGACCGCTGTCGCGCAGGCCCACCACCGCCGACCGCTTGCGCTGGAGCAGGGCGAGGCGCAGCGCGTCGGCGCCCTGCACGCGCCGGGCCACCTCGGTCGCGTCGACGTCGGCGAGCGCGGTCGCTCCGCTGCCCCGCCCGCCGGGACCGGGGGCGGGCACGTCCCGCTGCTGCCCGGCCTCCTGCTCCAGCAGCAGGAGGCGCTTGGCGAACTCGCGCCGGACGCGCTCGGCCACGTCGTCGTCCACCTCCAGCTGCGCCGCCAGCTCCGGCAGCGCGTCCAGTGCGGCCCGCGTGGCGTGCTGCTGGGCGAGCAGGCGCTCCTCCTCCAGCGCGGTGTCGGGTGGCAGCCGGGCCCAGCGCACGACCGCCGGCAGCAGCGGCGCCTGCACCACGAGGGTGAGCACGATGACCACCACGGTGGCGAAGACCACCAGGTCGCGGGCGGGGAAGGGCGCCCCGGAGGCGGTGGTCTGGGGCACCGCGAGCGCGGCGGCGAGAGACACGGCGCCGCGGAAGCCGGCCACCCCGCTGACGACGCGGGAGCGCCAGGGGGCGCGCAGCTCGCGCTGCGCGGGCCGGCGGTCGAGCGCGCGGATGAGGTACGGCGTGGTCCACAGCCAGGCGAAGCGCACGCCCACCACGGCCCCCGTCACCGCGAGGGCGACGGCGATGCCCTGCAGCAGGTCGACGCTGGTCAGGCCGCGCACGGCGGACTGGACCTCCAGCCCCACGAGCACGAAGAGCGAGCCGTTGAGCAGGTAGGTGGCGATCCGCCAGAACGCCTCCGACTGCTGGCGGGCGTCGGCGCGGCGCGTGCGGGGGCCGAGCTGGCTGGTGAGCAGGCCGCCGGCCACCACCGCGAGCACCCCGGAGGCGTGCACCAGCTCCGCGAGCAGGAACGCCGCGAAGGGCGTCAGCAGGAACGCGATGCTCTCCAGCAGCGGGTCCTCCAGGCGCCGGCGGACCGCGTCGAGCACCCACGCCACGAGCAGGCCCGCGGCGACCCCGCCGACGTAGGAGAGCGCGAACAGGCCGGCGACGCGTCCGGCGGCCAGGTCCTGGTCACCGACCACCGCTCCGACGGCCAGCCCGTAGACGACCAGGGCCGTGCCGTCGTTGACGAGGCTCTCGGCGCGCAGCACCGTGGTGTTGCGCCGCGGGAGGCTGCGGGCGAGCACGCCCACGGCCGTCGCGTCGGTGGGCGCCACGGCGGCGCCCAGCACCCACGCCGGTCCCCAGGGCACGCCGAGGGCGTGCGCGGCGGCGGCGACGCCCGCGGCCGTGAGCACCACGAGCAGCGACCCGAGCAGCACGATCACCCGCAGGAAGCGCCGGATCTCGCGCAGCGAGGTGGTCTGGCTCTCCCACCACAGCAGCGCCGGCAGGAACAGCAGGAGCACGGCCTCCGGCGGGAGGTGGGTGCCGCGCAGGGCCGGCGCGAAGCCCAGGAGGACCCCGGTGGCCAGCAGCAGGACCGGTGGCGCGACACGGGTCCTGCGGGCGAGCGCCCCGCAGGCCAGCACCGCGGCCCCGAGGACGACGACGAGCTCCAGCCCCAGCACGGAGCACACCCTCCGTCCGCGGGGCGCGTCGCGCCAGCCCCCGCCCCGGCGCAGGATGGCCGGGTGAGCACGCCCCTGCCCCAGCCCCTGCTCGACCTCCTCCGCAGGCCGTCGCCCTGCTTCGTGGCCACGCTCATGCCCGACGGCTCTCCCCAGCTGACGGAGACCTGGGTGACCACCGACGGCGAGAACGTCGTGATCAACGTGGTCGCGGGCATGCAGAAGGCCCGCAACGTGGCGCGCGACCCCCGGGTGGCCGTCAACGTGGTCGACCCCGACGACCCGTTCCGCTTCTTCCAGGTCCGCGGCCGGGTGGTCGAGGCGACCACCGAGGGAGGCCGTGAGGGCATCGACGAGCTCTCGATGAAGTACCTCGGCCGGCCGTACCCGCAGTTCGACGGCGGCGGCGACCGGCTGGTGCTGACCATCGCCGCCGACTCGGTGAGCTCTCCGAGGGGCTGACGGGGGTGACCCGGGCCGAGCGCACCACGTGCGTCGTCGTCGGAGGCGGTCCGGCGGGCGTCGTCCTCGGGCTCCTGCTGGCCCGGGCGGGCGTGGAGGTCACCGTGCTGGAGAAGCACGCCGACTTCCACCGCGACTTCCGCGGCGACACCGTGCACCCGAGCACGCTGCAGCTCCTCGACGACCTGGGCCTGTTCGAGCGCTTCGACGCCCTGCCGCAGACCCGCCTGCAGCGGGTGGAGCTGGTCGAGGGCAGCGGGGTGGTCGCCGCGGACCTGGAGCGCCTGGGCCGGCTGCTGCCGGGGCTGCGGCACCCCTACATCGCCCTGGTGCCCCAGTGGGACCTGCTCACGCTGCTGGCGGACGCCGCCCGCGAGGAGCCCTCGTTCACCCTGCGGACCAGCACGGAGGTGACGGGCCTGCTGACCGGCCCCGCCCGCGAGACCCCCACGGGCCGGCGGGTCACCGGGGTGCGCTGGCGCACCAGCGACGGCGGGAGCGGTGAGCTCGAGGCCGACCTCGTGGTCGCCTGCGACGGGCGCTGGTCCACGGCGCGCCGCTCCGCCGAGCTGGTCCCCCGTGAGCTCGAGGTGCCCTTCGACGTGTGGTGGCTGCGCCTGCCCCTGGCCGAGGACGCGCGGGACGCGCGGCTGCTGCCGGTGCTGAGGCGCGGGCGCGCCGTGGTCGTCATCCCGCGGCGGACCGCCGAGGGGCGCTACCTGCAGATCGCCTACCTCGGCCCCAAGGGCGGCGACGCGGCGCTGCGGGCGCGCGGCGTGGAGGCGTTCCGCCGCGACGTCGCCGAGCTCCTGCCCGAGCACGCCGCCACCGCCCTGTCCCCCGACGTCATCAGGTCCTTCGACGACGTGCCCGTGCTCGACGTGCGCCTGTCGCGGCTGCCCACGTGGCACCGGGAGGGCCTGCTGTGCATCGGTGACGCCGCGCACGCGATGTCCCCGGTCGGCGGGGTGGGCATCAACCTCGCCGTGCAGGACGCCGTGGCGGCCGCGCGGCTGCTGGCCGCGCCGCTGCGCGAGCGCCGGGTGCGGCGCGCGCACCTGGCCGCGGTGCAGCGCCGGCGCACCCTCCCCACGGTGGTGACGCAGGCGCTGCAGCAGCAGGCGCACCGCCGGGTGCTCGCCCCGGTGCTGGCGGGTGCCGTGGGCGGGCCGCCGCGGCCGGTCCTCGCCGCCCTGCGCCGCTTCCCGTGGCTGGCGGCGGTCCCGGCGTACGTGGTGGGCGTCGGCGTGCGCCCCGAGAGGGCACCGCGCTGGGCGCGCCGACCTGCCGGGCCCGGGGGCCGCGTCAGCCGCTGACCACCCACGCCGTCGTCGACGGGGGCAGGTGCCCGGCGTCGTCGAGGGGGCCGCTGGTGAGCACCAGCTCCCCCGCCGGCAGCGGGACCGACGCCCCGGAGCCGTCGGCCCCGCCGACGTTCACCACGCAGTGCCACCGCCCGCCCCGGCCCGCGGGCCGCGACCAGTGCAGGACGCCGTCCGGGCCCTCCTCCCACGCGAGCTCCTCGGGTCCGAGCAGCCCGCGCCGCCGCTCCAGCGCCGCCCGGTGCAGGTGCAGCGTCGAGCCGGGGTCGGCCTCCTGCACCGACACCGCGGCACCGGCGAACCACGCCGGCTGCGGCAGGTGAGGGTCCCGGCCGCCGTCGGGACCGAACCCGAAGGAGGAGCCGTCCGGGGTCCACGGCAGCGGCACGCGGCACCCGTCGCGCCCCTTCTCCGCCCCCTCCGAGCGGAAGGCGATCGGGTCCTGCAGCACAGGGGCCGGCAGGTCCGCCACCTCGTGCAGGCCCAGCTCCTCCCCCTGGTAGAGGTAGGTGGAGCCGGGCAGCGCGAGCTCGAGCATCAGTCCGGCCCGGGCCCGGCGCAGCCCGAGGGCGCGGTCGAGCACCGGCGCGGCGCCGTCCCGCGTGACCCAGGCCTTGGCGGCCACGTGCGAGGACAGCTCGGGGTCGGGCGGCAGCCCGTAGCGGCTGGCGGCGCGCACGCAGTCGTGGTTGGCGAGCGTCCAGGTGCAGGACGCACCGACGTCCAGCTGCTCCAGGCCCAGCTCCACGCCTCGACGCAGCTGGGCGGCGTCCCAACCGGCCTCGAAGAGGTCGAAGGTGAACGCCTGGCCGAGGCTGCTGGGGTCGGAGTAGCGCCAGCGGCGCGAGGGGTGCACGGAGGCCTCGGCGACGGCGGCCCGGGGCGGGTCGTAGGTGTCGAAGAGCTGGCGCCACTCGCGGTAGACCTCCATGAGGTCGTCCCGGTCCCACAGCGGGTGGCTGCCGTCGTCGAAGAGCGCCGTGTGGGTGCTGGGCAGCTCCACGTGGAGGTTGCTGTCGACGTCGCGGACCAGCCCGTGGGCGACGTCCACGCGGAACCCGTCCACGCCGCGGTCGGCCCAGAACCGCAGGGTGGTCAGGAAGTCCTCGCGCACCTCCCGGTCGGACCACTCCAGGTCGGGCTGCTCCTTGGCGAAGGCGTGCAGGTACCACTGCCCGTCGCCCACCGGCTCCCACGCCGAGCCGCCGAACAGCGACTTCCAGCTCGACGGCGGCTCGCTCATCGGGCCGGCCGGCCCGTCGCGCCCGTCGCGGAAGACGTAGCGCCCGCGCGCCGCCGAACCGCGCGGCGAGGCGAGCGCCTCCCGGAACCACGGGTGCCTGTCGGAGGTGTGGTTGGGGACGATGTCGACGACGACGCGGATGCCGGCGGCGTGCAGCGCCTCCGTCATCTCGTCGAAGTCGGCCAGGGTCCCGAGCCTCGGGTCGACGTCGCGGTGGTCGTCGACGTCGTACCCGCCGTCGGACAGCGCCGACGGGTAGAACGGCGACAGCCAGACCGCGTCGACGCCCAGCTCGGCGAGGTGCGGCACGCGGGAGGTGACCCCGCGCAGGTCGCCCAGGCCGTCGCCGTCGGCGTCGGCGAAGGAGCGCGGGTAGACCTGGTAGACGACGGCCTGGCGCCACCAGGGAGCCGCCTGGGGGGAGGTCGAGGTCACTTGATGGCCCCCCGGGTCACGCCCGACATCACCCAGCGCTGGGCGAAGACGTAGACGATGATCGTCGGCGCCATCGCCATGAGGTAGCTCGCGAAGGCGACGTTGTAGTCCGTGGAGAACGAGCTCTGGAAGATCTGCTGGATCACGGGGATCGTCTGCAGGTCGGGGTTGGCGGTGATGAGCGACGGCATCATGAAGTCGTTCCAGGCCGCGAGGAAGGCGAAGATGCCGACCGTGGCGTTCATGGGCGCCAGCAGCGGGAAGATCAGCTTCCAGAAGACCTGCCACGTGGTGGCGCCGTCGATGCGGGCGCTCTCCTCCAGCTCACCGGGGATGGAGCGCAGGAAGGCGGAGTAGAGCAGCACGCTGAAGGAGAGCTGGAACAGGATGTGCAGCACCGCCACGCCGACCGGGTTGTCCAGGCTCAGGTAGGCGGTGAGCTTCACCTGCGGCAGCGCGATCACCGGGAAGGGGATGAACATCGCGGCGAGCAGGTAGAAGTAGGAGTACTTGAACAGCTTGTGGTCCCACTGGCGCACGATGGCGTACGCCGCGAGGGACGCCAGCACGATGACTCCCGCGACGCTCGCTGCGGCGACCAGCACCGAGATGACGAAAGCGGTGGGGAAGCCCACGAGGTTCCAGGCGTCGGCGAAGCTCGACGGGTTGAACGGGGCCGGCAGGGAGAAGCCGTTGCCGTCCACCGACTGCTCCGGCGTCTTGAACGCCATCGTCACGGTCAGGTAGAGCGGGAGCAGCACGGTGAGGCTGCACACGGCGAGCACGCCGGTGAGGAGCCAGGCGCTGCGGCTGGCGCGGCCGGTGACCGCACCACCGGTGTGGTGGTGGCCCTCGTTGCGCCGGGCGTTCTTCGCGGCCGCCTCGACGGTGGCCGGGTCAGCAGCGATGGCCATCAGAGACTCACCCCTCGGCGGTTGATGATGCGGAGCTGGGCGATGGAGATGAGCACGGTGATGATGAAGAAGACCACCGCGTTGGCCATCTGGTAGGCGTAGTCACCGCTGGTGAAGCCCGTGAAGATGGTCATGGCCACGGACGACGTCGACGTCCCCGGGCCGCCGTTGGTGAGGCCGACGATGATGTCGTAGGCGTTGAGGAAGTTCTTGAAGCCGAGCACCGTGTTGATGACCACGTAGCCCGCCACCAGCGGCAGCGTGATCGCGGTGAACTGGCGCCACGGGGTGGCGCCGTCGAGCGAGGACGCCTCGTAGACCTCCTCGGGGATGGCGAGCAGCCCGGCGAGGTAGATGATCAGCGCTGAGGGGATCGCCTGCCACGCGGTGACGATGACGACGGCGACCCAGGCCCAGTCGGCGTTCGCCAGGATGCTGCTGCCGCCGAAGACCGCGGGGATCGACGTCGAGAAGATGTAGTTGAAGACGTAGGCGATGACGATGCCCGACACCACCATGGGGATGAAGAAGACGCCGCGCAGCGCCGTCTTGAACCGGATCTTCGAGTTGAGCAGCACTGCAAGGAACAGCGCGATGGCGTTGACCAGCAGCACGGTCACCACGGAGAAGCCGATGGTGAACCCGTACGCGGACAGGATGCGCGGGTCGGTGAAGAGCACCAGGTAGTTGGCAAGGCCCACGAAGCTGTACTCGCCGTAGCCGACGTAGTTGGTGACGGAGAAGAACATGCCGGCCAGGGCCGGGCCGATGATGAGCAGCGTGAAGAGCAGCAGCGCCGGCAGCAGCATGACGTAGAAGGCGGCGTCGACCTTCTTGCGCGTCCGGCGCGCGGGGGCCGCGGCGCTCATGAGAGTGCCGACCGAGCGGCGAGGCGGTCCCAGTCGGCGTCGAGCGTGCGGAGCATCCCGTCGCCGTCGCCGTCCAGCAGGGCGCCCTGGAAGTAGTTCTCCAGAGGAATCGTGTTGGGCACGAAGGTGCTCGATCCTTGGTAGATGCGGCCGGCGTCGAGGTAGGGAGCGAGCCCGGCGGTGCGCGGGTCGGTGGTCCCCTGGGCGCCCTGGAGGGGGGAGAACGCGAGGTTCTCCTGGTTGTAGGTGTTGCAGACCTCCGGCCGCATCATCCACTGGACGAAGTCCGTGGCCGCGGTGACGTCGGCGCTGGCGGTGGGGACCCACAGCGCGAGGTCGAGGTTGACGCGCGCGGCCCTGTCCTCGGGGTCCTCCGTCATGGGCAGCGAGAACGTCCCGAGCTCGAGGTCGGGGTCGGTCTTGGCGATCTCGCCGAGCGCCCACGGCCCCTGGCAGTACATCGCGACCTTCCCCTGGCCCATGGCGAGGTTGCCGTCGGCGTAGGTCTTCGAGGGGAAGTCGGGGTTGAAGTAGTCGCGCAGCGCGAGGACGTTCTTCATCACCGGGCTGAACGTCTCGAGGAACGTCGGCTTGGGACCGTCCCCCTCAGCGAGCTTGGCCTCGTAGAAGGCAGGGACGTCGGCGCCGGAGCCGGTCGCGTAGTCCCACATGCCCTGGCGCGTGGTCCAGGGGTCGCGCGCGGTGGTGTAGATGGGCGTGACGCCCGCGGCCTGGAACTTCTGGCAGGCCTCCACCAGCTCGCTGAACGTCGTGGGCACCTCGACGCCGTTGTCGGCGAAGAGCTGGACGTTGTAGATGACGCCCGCGGCGGTCACCGACCACGGCAGCACGCTCGTCTGGCCCTCGAAGTTGGCGTACTGGTCGACCAGCGACTGGTAGGACGGGTTGATCGTCGCCGCCTCGGGCAGGTCGGCGAGGTCGGTGAGCACCCCACCACGCACGTAGTTCGAGGTCTCGAGGTTGTAGTTGTAGCAAGCGACGTCCGGCGGGGCCCCGCGCACGAACTGCGGCACGATCGACGTCTGCGTGCCGTCGTGGTCGATGGTGACCCGGTCCTGGCTGGCGTTGTACTGCGCGGCCAGGTCGTCGAAGTAGGCCAGCACCTCGGGCTTGTTGGCCACCCAGCGCAGCGTCTCGCGCCCACCGCCGGCGCTCGACCCGCAGCCGGCGATCGACACCGGCACCGCTCCTGCGGCGGCGCTCAGGCCCACCAGCTTGAGCAGGGAACGGCGGCTCATGGCACCGCCTGGAGGACTGTTCACGGGCACCCCTTCGTGCTCGACCCCGTGGCTGGAGTATTTGATTGACGTCGTGAAGGAACTCAGGGAGGGTGGCACCGTGACGGCCGCAGAGTCAAGCCCCGCGACCCCGCCCAGCACGGGGCAGCGGGAGAGGACCACCTCAACCCGCGCCCTGCGCCTCGCCTCCACGGCCGCCGTCCTCGACGCGCTCTGGCACGGCGAGGCCGTGACCGGCAGCGACCTCATCGCCACCACGGGCCTGACGCGCGCCACCGTCCACGACGTCTGCGCGGACCTCATCGCCGCCGGATGGGTCGAGGAGCTGGCCGACCAGCGCGCGCACGGCAGCTACGCGCGCGGCCGCCCGGCCCGGCGGTACGGCCTGCGGGCCCGCGCCGGGGTCGTGCTGGGCCTGGAGGCCTCCAGCGCGCGCTGCACCGCCCTGGTCACCGACCTGCTCGGCGTTCCGCTGGGGACGGCTGAGAGCGCCTGCCGGCGCGACGCCGACGAACGGAGGACGGCGGCCGGCGAGGCCGCGGGGGCAGCCCTCGCCGAGGCGGGCGCCTCCATGGACGAGGTGCTGGCCTGCACGGTCGCGGTGCCGGCGCCGGTCGCCGCCTCAGGCCGGGTGGAGGTCCGCAGCAACCCGTACTGGGTGCTCATGGACGCCGGGCTGCGCGAGCACCTGGGTCGCCGTCTGTCCTGCCCGGTCCGCCTGGCCAACGACGCGGACCTCGCCGCGCTCGCGGAGGGCCGGCGCGGCGGCGCGGCGGGCGTGCTCGACCACATCACCGTGCTGGCCGACGGGGGCTTCGGGGCGGGCCTCGTCGCCGCGGGGTCGCTCGTGCGGGGCCGCTGGGGGCGGGGCGGGGAGATGCGCTGGCTCGACCTGGTGAGCGACGTCGGCGCCCCCATCGGCCTGGGCCCCCTGCTGGCCCTGTGGGACGCCGAGGGCACGGACGCCTTCCCCGACACCCACGGGCCGCTGGAGGTCGAGCCCGGGACCGGTGACCTTGAGGCGGACCTGGAGCGTGCGCACCGGGTGCTGCGCGGGGCCGCGGACGGCGACCCCCGCGCGCTCGCCGTCGCAGAGCGCGCCGGGCGCCACCTCGCCCGCGTCGTGGCGACGGCCGCAGGCCTGTTCGACCCCGAGGTGGTGGTGCTGGCCGGCCAGCTGGCCGCCGACCTCCAGCCGGTCGTTGACGCGGCGTCACGCGTGCTGCCGGAGCTGCTGGACGAGCCCGTCCCCCGCCTGGTGACCTCGCCGCTGGGCGGTGGCGTCATCGCCGTCGGCGCCGCCCAGCAGGCCCTGGACGACGTGCGGGCGGGCGCGCTCGACGTGCGCCTGCCCGGAGCCGCGGCGGCCCTCGCCGAGCGCTGACCCGGCGGGGGCAGCGCCCGGCGGGCACCGCCGGTTTCAGGCCGTCAGAGCCACTTGGAGGCGAGGTGCTCCGCGACGACGCGGCGCACGGTGCCCGACTGCGTGCGCAGCACGATCGACTCCGTGCGGATGATGCCGTCGCCGTAGCGGACGCCGTCCAGCAGGCCGCCGTCGGTGACGCCGGTCGCCACGAAGAACGCGTCCTCGCCCTTGACGAGGTCGTCGGCGTCGTACACGTGGTCCATCTGCAGGCCGGCGGCGAGGCCGCGGTCGCGCTCGGCGTCGTCCTTGGGCGCCAGCACGCCCTGCATGAAGCCTCCGAGGGCCTTGACGGCGCACGCGGTGGTGACTCCCTCCGGGCTGCCGCCGATGCCCACGCACATGTCGATGCGCGTGCCAGCGCGTGCGGCGTTGATGCCACCGGCGACGTCGCCGTCGAGCAGCAGCCGGGTGCCGGCGCCGGCCGCACGGATCTCGCGGACGATCCCCTCGTGGCGGGGTCGGTCGAGGATGGCGACGACGACCTCCTCGGGGCGCTTGCCCAGCGCCGCGGCCAGCGCGCGGATGTTCTCCCCGACGGGCTTGCGGATGTCGACGACGTCCCGGCCCTCCGGGCCGGTGACGAGCTTGTCCATGTAGAAGACGCTGGAGGCGTCCAGCATGGCGCCGCGGTCGGCGACGGCGATGACGGACAGCGCGTTCTGGCGCCCGGCCGCGGCCATCGAGGTGCCGTCGACCGGGTCGACGGCCACGTCGCACGCCGGTCCCTGCCCGTTGCCGACGCGCTCGCCGTTGAACAGCATCGGCGCCTCGTCCTTCTCGCCCTCGCCGATGACGACGACGCCGTCGAAGGAGACGGTGGACAGGAACGCCCGCATCGCGTCGACGGCCGCACCGTCCACGGCGATCTTGTCGCCCTTGCCGATGAAGGGGACGGCGCGGATCGCGGCGGCCTCGGTCGCGCGGACCAGCTCGAGGGCCAGGTTGCGGTCCGGGCGGTCGGTGTGGGTGAGCGTCATCGCGGTTCCTCCGTCGGCGGGGTGGGGCCGGTTGTCGGCGGGGCTGCCCGGATCATCGCACAGTTCATCAGATGCTGTATGATCGGGCACGTGGTCGCCATGACGAGCGCCTTCGCCGAGGCCGACACCCGGCCCGGAGCCGCCGCCAGGGTGCTGGCCCGGTTCGGCCACGCCCTGTCCGACCCCACGCGCGCACGCCTCCTGCTCGCGCTGCGACAGGAAGCCGGGTACCCGGCCGACCTCGCTGACGAGCTGGGCGTCTCCCGACAGAACCTCTCCAACCACCTGGCGTGCCTGCGGGAGTGCGGCCTGGTGGTCTCCTCGCAGGAGGGTCGGCGCGTCCGCTACGCCCTGGCCGACCCGGCCCTGGGCCACGCCCTGACCGGCCTGCTGTCCGCCGCGGCCGCCGTCGACCCGCTCGCCGAGGAGCACCACCGGTGAGCCACGGGCACTCCCACGCCGGCGCCGCCGCCGGTGACCGCCGGCGGCTGGCCATGGCCCTCGGGGTCACGCTGGTCGTCCTGGCCAGCGGAGTCGTCGGTGGCCTGGTCACCGGGTCCCTGGCGCTGCTCGCCGACGCGGGCCACATGCTCACGGACGCCGCGGGGCTGGGCGTGGCGCTGCTGGCCTCCAGCCTGGCGCTGCGGCCCGCCACCGACGCGAGGACCTGGGGGCTGCAGCGCGCCGAGGTCCTCGCCGCCGTGCTGCAGGCGGCGATGCTGCTGGCCGTCGGCGTGCTGATCACCGTGGAGGGCGTCCGGCGGCTACTGTCCCCTCCGGACGTCGCAGCGCCGGAGATGCTCGCCTTCGGCGCGGTGGGGCTGGCGGGCAACCTCCTCGCGCTCTGGGTGCTCACCCGCCGAGGCGGCGGTCACCGCGGGCACGAGGACGAGCACCAGCACCCCATGGGCCTCAACCGCCGCGCCGCCGTCCTGGAGGTCATCAGCGACGGCCTCGGGTCGGTGGCGGTGCTGCTCGCCGCCGCCGTCATCGCCCTGACGGGGTGGACCCGCGCGGACGCGCTGGTCTCCCTGCTGATCGGCGTCCTCATCATCCCCAGGACGGTGGTGCTGCTGCGCGAGGCCACCGACGTCCTGCTCGAGGCGGTGCCGCGCGGGCTCGACCTGTCGGCGGTGCGCCGCCACCTGCTCGAGCAGCCCCACGTCCAGGCCGTCCACGACCTCCACGCGAGCCAGATCAGCTCCGGGCTGCCCGTGCTGAGCGCCCACGTGGTCCTGGACGACTCCTGCTTCATCGACGGCCACGCGCCCGAGGTCCTGGACCAGCTCCAGGCCTGCGTGGCCGGCCACTTCCCCGTCAGCATCACGCACTCCACCTTCCAGGTGGAGCCAGCGAGCCACGCCGACCACGAGCACGGGGTGCACGCATGAGGACGACGACGAGATCCGACGCGGACGGAGCGGGACGAGGGCGGCGCGGCCCTACCTCCCGGCGCACGAGGCTGCTGGCTGCCATCGTCGTCCTGACGACGGCGGCGAGCGCCTTCGCCGTCGCCGCCGCGGGGCGCGCCCCCGGCGGTGCCGCTGGCGCCGCCCCGCCGTCCCTGGTCCGCTGGGACAGCCACCGGCTCACCGAGGGCCCTGCGGGTGCGACGGTCGGCCAGCCGGTCCAGCTGGTCGAGTTCATCGACTTCGAGTGCCGCCGGTGCCGGGCGACGCAGCCCTTCATCGACGAGCTGCGCGCCGACTACGCGGGACGCGTCGACTTCGTGGTCCGCTACTTCCCCCTCCCGGGGCACGCCAACTCCACCCACGCCGCCATCGCGGTGGAGGCCGCAGCGCGACAGGACGCCTTCGCCGAGATGGCCGACGTCATGTGGGCCACGCACGGGCACTGGGGCCGCTCCAGCGAGCCGCAGACGTCGCTCTTCCGCAGCTTCGCCGCGGAGCTGGGGCTCGACATGGCCGCCTACGACGCGGCCGTCGCCGACCCGGCAACGGCGGCCCGGGTCCGTCAGGACTTCGAGGACGGTGTCGCCCTCGGTGTCACGGGAACGCCGACGCACTTCCTCGACGGCGTGCTGGTGCGCCCGGCCGACGAGGCGGACTTCCGCCGCCTCCTCGACGCGGCCCTGGCTCCCTGACCCGAGGACGACAACCTTGACGTTCCGTCAAGGTAGGATCGACCTCTCGTGAGCACCTCCGCGCTGCGCCGACCGTCCTGGACCCAGCCGCGAGTGCTGCGCACGGAGGTCCTCGCAGGTCTGGTCGTCGCCCTGGCGCTGATCCCCGAGGCCATCTCCTTCTCCATCATCGCGGGCGTCGATCCCCGCGTCGGCCTCTTCGCGTCCTTCACGATGGCGGTGACCATCGCCGTCGTCGGCGGACGCCCGGCCATGATCTCGGCCGCCACGGGGGCGGTCGCGCTCGTCGTGGCCCCCCTCGTGCGCCAGCACGGGCTGGACCACCTCGTGCTGGCCGTCCTCCTCGGCGGCGCGCTGCAGGTGGCCCTGGGACTGCTCGGGGTGGCGCGCCTGATGCGCTTCGTGCCGCGCAGCGTCATGACGGGCTTCGTCAACGCCCTCGCGATCCTCATCTTCATCGCGCAGGTGCCCTACTTCGTGGGGGTGCCCTGGGCCGTCTACCCCGTGGCTGCCACCGCCATCGCCATCATGGTGCTGCTGCCGCGCGTGACCACCGCCGTGCCAGCGCCCCTCGTCGCCGTGCTCGTCCTGACGACCGCCACCGCGCTGGCTCACCTCGCGCTGCCGGACGTCGGCGACCAGGGGGCGCTGCCCGACAGCCTCCCGTCCCTGTTCTGGCCCGACGTCCCCTGGACGTGGCAGACCCTCACCACGGTGGCCCCGTACGCCTGCGGAGTCGCTGTCGTGGGACTCCTGGAGTCCCTCATGACGGCCAAGCTCGTGGACGAGCTGACGGACACCACCTCGCGCAAGAGCCGGGAGGCGTGGGGACAGGGTGTCGCCAACATCGTCACCGGCGTCTTCGGCGGCATGGGCGGCTGCGCGATGATCGGCCAGACGATGATCAACGTGAGGAGCGGCGCGCGGACGCGGTTGTCCACCTTCCTGGCCGGCACCTTCCTGCTCGTCCTCGTCGTGGGCCTGGGCGACCTGGTGGCCATGATCCCCATGGCCGTGCTGGCGTCGGTGATGGTGATGGTCACCGTCGCCACCTTCGACTGGCACTCGGTGAGGCCGTCCACGCTGCGCCGGATGCCGCGCTCGGAGACGGCGGTGATGGTGGTGACCGTCGTCGTGGTCATCGCCACGCACAACCTGGCCATCGGCGTGGTGGCGGGCGTCATCGTGGCGGCGCTGCTGTTCGCCAGGCGGGTGGCGCACCTGGTGACCGTCGTCCGGTCCCTCGAGGAGGACGGTGCGCGCGTGAGGTACACCGTCGTTGGAGAGCTCTTCTTCGCCTCCAGCAACGACCTCGTGGGCCAGTTCTCCTACGGGGAGGACCCGGCCGACGTGGTGGTGGACCTGTCCAGCTCCCACGTGTGGGACGCCTCGACCGTGGCGGCCCTCGACGCCGTGAGCACCAAGTACGCCGCTCGCGGCAAGACGGTCCGCATCGAGGGCCTCAACGACGCCAGCGCCGCCATGCACGACCGGCTCGCCGGTCGCCTGGGCGCTGAGGCCTGACCTCGCAGCTCGGTCCCCTCAGGCACGTGCGCGACGCGCACACCAGACATCCACCACGCTCGAGCCAGCCCGGGGTGGTGCGTGGGGACGCGGAAAGGGGCT
>NZ_VDMJ01000055.1:13878-14005 GCF_006335115.1 Streptomyces sp. NP160 | reverse complement strand
GCCGGGGTCGTCGCCGAGCACGGCCTCCTGCTGGGCCTGGACCTGGGCGCGCAGGTCGGAGGCGCGGACGGCGAGCGCGTCGGCCTCGGAGGTGCGCCGCTGGATGTCGGCCACCAGCTCGGAGCGG
>NZ_VDMJ01000055.1:160-13802 GCF_006335115.1 Streptomyces sp. NP160 | reverse complement strand
CGGCGGCCTCGGCGCGCCGGCGCTGCGCGGCGGCGGCGTACCCGGGGTCGAGGGGACGCTCGAGCACCTCGACCAGCAGCGTCATCGACGCGTCGGGGCGGGGGCGGCGCGCGGGGGCCGGCGGGGCGCTCACGAGGGGGCTCCGGCGGCCGTCGTCGCGTGCCGCCGGGCGCGCACCAGAGCGCGCACCTGGGCGGCGTAGCGCAGGCCCGCCCACCAGTACAGGGCGGTCCCCCACAGGGCGAAGGCCCACCCCAGGGGGCGGGCGACGGCCCCGACCGGACCTCCCACCGACGACAGCAGGATGAGCGGGAAGGCGTACAGCAGCGCGAAGGTCGCGGCCTTGCCGAGGTCGCTGACGGGGAGCGGCCCGTGGCCCAGGCGCGCCAGGGGCGGTCCCAGCGCGAGGATGAGCAGGTCCCGGCCGACGATGACCGCCACCAGCCACCACGGGACGAGGTCGCGCAGGGCCATCCCGAGCAGCGTCGCAAGGATGAAGAGGCGGTCGGCGGCCGGGTCGAGCACCTGCCCGAGGCGGGTGACCTGCTGCCAGCTGCGGGCCAGCCGCCCGTCGAGCCAGTCGCTGGCGCCGGAGACGGCCAGCACCGCGAGCGCCCACAGGTCGTGGCCGGTCAGGATCAGGGCGGCGAAGACGGGCACGAGGGCCAGCCGCAGGGCCGAGAGGGCGTTCGGGAGGGTGAGCACGGCGTCGCTGGGGTGCTCGGCGGTGCCCACCGGCCCAGCGGTCCTCACGCGCCCCAGCATCGCAGCCCCGTGCGACGGCCCGCCTCAGCCCCGGGGATGGTCGTCCTCGCCGGGACGGCGCGGGCGGGCGGCGGCGAGAGCGGTGCGCAGGCTGTCGCCCGCGGCGCCCGGGTCGACGCGGACCAGGGCGAGGGCGGCGACGACGAGGGCGGTGACGGACTCGGCCAGCTGGCCGCGGGCGTCGTCGGCGAGGTCGGGGCGGGCGGCGGCGAGGCCGTCGGCGACGGCGGCGCGCAGCTCGCGGCGGTAGGCGGCGACGACGGCGCGGACGGCCTCGTCCTGGCCGATCGGTGCGGTGCCGGCGTTGAGGAGCAGGCAGCCGTGGACCGCGTCGTCGCCGTCACCGGCGTCGAGGGCGTGGGGGGTGGTGAGCGCCGCGTGCAGCCGCTCGAGGTAGGTGGCCAGGGCGCCCGGGGCGACGGGGGGCTCTTGCAGCGGGCGCAGGCGCGGGCGGACCACCTCGTCGAGGTAGCTGGCCAGGGCGGCGTCGTAGAGGCCGCGCTTGCTGCCGAAGGCGTGGTAGAGGCTGGAGCGGCCCAGGCCGGTGGCGCGCTCCAGGTCGGGCACGGAGGCCTGCTCGAAGCCGTGCCGCCAGAAGACGCGGCGCGCGGCGCGCACGGCGGCGGCCTCCTCGAAGCCCGCTGGTCGGCCCACGGCCGCCTCCCCCCGGTCCGGCGCTGCTCGCCGGTGCGGCGCGCAGGCTTTCTGCAACGAGCGTTACAGTACTTGTCCGTGGTCACCGCCGGGCTCGTCCTCATCAGCGCCGCCGCTCTCCTGCACGTGTGGATCTTCGTGCTCGAGTCGCTGGCGTGGACCAGCCCGCGAGCGCTCGCCACCTTCGGGCTGACGCGCGAGCAGGCCGAGGCCACGCGGCAGGTGGCGTTCAACCAGGGCTTCTACAACCTCTTCCTCGCCGTCGCGGCGGCGGCGGGCGTCGTCGTGCTCGGCTCCGGCGGCCCGCAGGGCGTCGGCGCGGCGCTGGCGCTGACCGGCGCGCTGTCGATGGCGGCCGCGGGCCTGGTGCTCGCCGCCTCCGACCGCAGCAAGCTGCGCGCGGCGCTCGTCCAGGCGGTGCCGCCGCTGCTCGGCGCCGCCGCTCTGGCCGTCGGCCTGGCTGCCCGTTGAACGTCCCCCCCCCCCGGCCCCTCCAGGAGGTCCCCGCATGACCAGCACGACCAGCACGACCACCAGCCGCCAGTGGCAGCTGGTGTCCCGCCCCGTGGGCGAGCCCCAGCCCTCCGACGTCCGCCTCGTCGAGGTGCCCCTGCCCGACCTCGGGCCGGGTCAGGTGCGCGTGGCCAACGAGTTCGTCTCGGTGGACCCCTACATGCGGGGCCGCATGAACGACACCAGGAGCTACGTGCCGCCGTTCGGCCTGGGCGAGTCGATGACCGGCGGCGCTGTCGGGCGCGTGGTGGCCTCCACCGCCGAGCAGCTGCCGGTGGGCACCCTCGTGGTGCACCAGCTCGGCTGGCGCGACGTCGCCCAGGGCGACGCCGCCGGGTTCCGCCCCGTGCCCGAGGTCGAGCGCGACGGCGCCGCGGTGCCGTCCTCGGTGCACCTGGGGATCCTGGGGCTCACCGGGCAGACCGCGTACGCGGGGCTGACCGCGATCGGGCACCTGCAGCCCGGCGAGACCGTGGTCGTCTCCGGCGCCGCCGGTGCGGTGGGCACGGCCGTCGGCCAGGTGGCGCGGCTGCTCGGCGCCTCCCGCGTGGTCGGCTCGGCCGGCGGACCGGCCAAGGTGGCCCGGCTGCGCGAGCGGTTCGGCTTCGACGCGGCGCTCGACTACAAGGCCGCGCCCGTGCGCGAGCAGCTGCCCGCGCTGGTGCCGGACGGGGTGGACGTCTACTTCGACAACGTGGGCGGTGACCACCTGCAGGCGGCTCTGGACGTCATGAACCGCGGCGGGCGCCTGGTGCTGTGCGGCGCGATCTCCGGGTACAACGCGTCGCCGTCGCAGCCGGGTCCTGCCGGGCCCGACAACCTGGCCAACGCCATCACCCGCAGCCTCACGCTGCAGGGGTTCACCCTGGGCGACGTCGCCTCCCTGCTGCCCGAGGCCACCGCGAAGCTGGCCGAGTGGTTCGCCGCAGGGCAGCTGCAGCACGAGGAGACCGTGGTGGACGGCGTGGAGAACACCTTCGAGGCGTTCGGCTCGATGATGCGCGGCGGCAACACGGGGAAGATGGTCGTCCGCGTCGGCTGACCGGAGACCCCCGGCGCTGGACCCGGCGAGACGACGAAGGCCCTGGTGAGCGGTGCTCACCAGGGCCTGTCGGTCGGGCTGACAGGATTTGAACCTGCGACCCCGTGACCCCCAGTCACGTGCGCTACCAAGCTGCGCCACAGCCCGTGATCCCTCGGGACCGTGGAACACCTTACAGGTCCTCCGCCGGGGCTCAGCCGCGAGGTGGCGCCTCCTGCCCCAGTGCCGCGTCGAGGACCGCGACCGCGTCGGCCTCGCGCCCGACGGGACGCACGTAGCCCCTGGTGGACCGCTCGTCGCGGTGGCCGAGCCGTTCGGCGATCGTCTCCCCGCTCACCCCACCGCTGTTGAGCCAGGACGCGTGCACGTGCCGCGTGTGCCGCGCCAGCGGGCGGAGGTCGAGGCCTGCGGACCGCACGGCTGCCTCCCACAGACCGCTCCACCCCTGGTGGCTGACGGCCCCGATCCCGGGCACCCCGGAGGACGCCGCCGAGTCCACCGGCGCCTCAGCCCCCGCCACCGGGCTCCGGCGGGGCGCGAGATCGCCGCGCTGGGCCTCCCGCCGCACCCGCCTCCTCCGGGCGGAGTACTCGGAGATGGCCTGGCGGCAGCACGCGTCGCGGCACCTGCCGGTCACGTAGCCGTTCACGGTGCCGTGCTGGTACTCCTTCCCGTTGGGCCCGGTGAAGGTGCCGAGACCGGCCAGCCGCTCCCGGGTCAGCGGCTCGGTGTGGACCTTCCGCGGGAAGGACCTGCCGGACGGGCCCGGGAGGACGAGCCGCGCAGGGAAGACCAGCTCACCAGCGCCCACCCCGCCCTCGTCGCACCAGGCCGCCAGCCGGCGGCAGAAGTCCTCACCCACGGGCACCGACCGCGGCTCGCCGTTCTTCGTCGACGGCCGCAGGACGAAGCGCTGACCGTCTGCCGAGAACCGGCGGCCCGGCTCGGACAGGCACCGGCGCACCAGCAGCTCACCACGACCCACGTCGTGGCGCTGCAGCGCCAGGGCCTCCCCGATCCGCAGACCGCTGCGCACCAGCAGGTCCGCCAGGAGCCGGGCGCCGGCCGTGGGGAGGCCCTCGCGGACGCGGAGGTACTCACCAGGGGTGAGCACGCGCTCGACGACGACCTCGGCGTGCGGCGCGGAGACGCCCTCGGTCGGCAGGACGCCGATGACGCACTGCGCCTGCGCGTAGCGGCACGCGGCGCCCAGGACCGTCCTCGACAGCCGTACGAGCGAGCTGCTGCTGCCCCGTGCCCGCAGTCCGTCGAGCAGGCGCACCACGTCCTCGCGGGTGACGCCGGCCACCGGGACGTCCCCCAGCGAGGGAGCGACGTGGCGCCGGTAGACGCCGTCGTAGACCGACATCGTCTTGGGGTCGACCGTCGCGCCGGCGACGTAGCCCTCCCAGGCGCGGTTGACGGTGAGGGGCTCCGCGGCGCCCCCGCCCGGACGGGTGTTCGTCTCCATGCAGCCGATCATGTCGCTGACCACCGACGACGCGGCCGTGACGCGGACCGGGGAGGACGACGGCACGGACGGCGGGGGCGGCCGGCCGCACCTGGCAGCCGACCGCCCTCGTCGTCGTCCTGAGCCCTGCGCGGCAGGGACCCGGGGCTCAGCGGCGGCGCTTCTCCCGCACGCGCACGCTGACCTCCACCGGGGAGCCCTCGAAACCGAACTGCTCGCGCAGCCGCCGCTCCAGGAACCGCCGGTACTGGGCCTCGAGGAACCCGGAGGCGAACAGCACGAACCGCGGCGGCCGGGTGGAGGCCTGGGTCCCGAAGAGGATGCGCGGCTGCTTGCCGCCCCGCAGGGGGTGCGGGTGGGCCTGCACGACCTCGGACAGGAACTGGTTCAGGCGCCCCGTCGGCACGCGGGTGTCCCAGCTGTCCAGCGCCACGTCGAGCGCCGGCACGAGCCGGTCCACGTGCCGCCCCGTGCGCGCGGAGATGTTCACCCGCGGCGCCCACGCCACCTGGGCGAGGTCGGTCTCGATCTCGCGCTCGAGGTAGTGGCGGCGCTCCTCGTCGGTGAGGTCCCACTTGTTGAACGCCAGCACCAGCGCCCGCCCGGACTCCACGACGGTGGTGATGATGCGGGTGTCCTGCTCGGTGAGGCGCTCGGAGGCCTCCAGCAGCACCACGGCCACCTCGGCGCGCTCCAGGGCCGCCTGCGTGCGCAGCGAGGCGTAGTAGTCGGCGCCGGAGGTCTGGTGCACGCGGCGGCGGATGCCGGCGGTGTCCACGAAGCGCCACTCGCGCCCGCCCAGCTCCACCAGCTCGTCCACCGGGTCCCGGGTGGTGCCGGCGGTGCTGTCGACGACGACGCGCTCGGACCCGACCAGCTTGTTGAGCAGGCTCGACTTGCCGACGTTCGGCCGGCCCAGCAGCGCCACGCGGCGCGGTCCGCCAGCGGTCTCGCGCTCCCCCACCAGCTGGTCGGGGACGGCGGCGAGCACCCGGTCGAGCAGGTCGCCGGAGCCGCGCCCGTGCAGCGCGGACACCGGGAACGGCTCCCCGAGGCCGAGCGACCACAGCGCGGCGGCGTCGGCCTCGGTGCGCTCGTCGTCGACCTTGTTGGCCGCCAGCACCACGGGCTTGCCCGAGCGGCGGATGAGCTTGACCACGGCCTCGTCCGTACCGGTGGCCCCCACCGAGGCGTCGACCACGAAGACGACGACGTCGGCCAGCTCGATCGCGATCTCGGCCTGCTCGGCCACGCGGGCGTCCAGCCCGTGGACGTCGACCTCCCAGCCGCCGGTGTCGACGACGACGAAGGGCCTGCCCGCCCACTCGGTGGTGTAGCGGACGCGGTCGCGGGTGACGCCCGGGACGTCCTGCACGACCGCCTCGCGACGACCGAGCACGCGGTTGACCAGGGTCGACTTGCCCACGTTGGGCCGCCCGATGATCGCGACGACGGGCAGGACGCCCTCGTCCTCGCCGCCGTGGTCGTCGTGCTCGCCGTCGAGGACGGCGAGGTCGTCGTCGGAGAGCTCGTAGTCCTCCAGCCCGACGCGCAGCGCGCGGGTCGGGTCCAGCTCCTCGCTCATGCGCGGGCTCCTGCGGTCTCGGGTGCGGTCGCGAGCGGGTCGGCGGGCAGGGCGGCGGTCGCGAGCGCCAGCAGCGCCTGGACGCCCTCCTCGAGGGTGCCGGAGTTGTCCAGCACGGTCACGCCGTCGGCGGCCTCGCTGAAGGCGGCGACGGTGGAGTCGTCGCGGTCGCGCCGGACCACCTCGTCGCGGGTGCGGTCCACGGCGGCGGCGTCGGAGGTGCCGTGCAGCTCCAGCGCGCGGCGCGCCAGGCGGCGCTGCTCGTCCACCACCACGAGCACGCGCACGGCGGCGTTGGGCGCCACCACGGTGGTCAGGTCGCGGCCCTCGGCGACGACGCCGCGCTCGGCGGCCTGCGCGGAGATCGCGGCGCGCTGGCGGGCGATGAGCTCCGCGCGCACCTCGAGGTTGGTGGCCACCACGCTGACGGCCGAGGAGATGCGGCTCTCCCGGATCGCGGCCGTCACGTCGGTGCCGCGCACGACCACGTAGGGGCGCTCCGGGTCGGTGCCCACGCGCAGGTCGAGGCCGCGCGCGAGGCTGCTGACGGCCTCGTCGACGCCGCGGTCGCGCTCGCCGGCCGGCCCGGACGACGACGAGGCTCCCGCCAGGTCGAAGCCGTCCTCCAGCGCCGCCCAGCACACCGCGCGGTAGTAGGCGCCGGTGTCGAGGTAGCCCGCCCCGAGCGCTGCCGCGGTGCGGCGGCACAGCGTGGACTTGCCGGATCCGGAGGGTCCGTCGACGGCGACGACGAGCCCGCGGGCGCGCGGCGAGGTGGGGTGTCCGGGTGGGGCGTGCACCCCCCGAGGGTAGTGGCCGGTCGCGACGCTCCTGGTCACTAGCCTGGTCGCGTGGCCACCGCACCCAGCTCCGCCTCCACCCCCGACGAGGCCGCGCAGGCCCTCGAGTTCGTGGCGGCCCTCGTCACGCGCCTGGGCGAGGAGGCCACCCGCCGCCAGGCCGGGGCCGTGGAGCAGCGCAAGCCCGCCGCCGCGCTGACCGGCTCCGTGGTCACCGACGTCGACCTCGACACCGAGCGGGCCGTCGACGAGGCCCTGCGCGAGCGCTTCCCGGCCGACGGGATCATCGGCGAGGAGGGCGCCGACCGGCCCCCCGCGGACCCCGAGCACGGCCGCACCTGGGTGGTCGACCCCATCGACGGCACCCTCAACTACGCCCGCCGCCTGGGCCCGTGGTCGGTGGTCGCCTCCGCCTGGCGCGGCCCGCGCGAGCGCCCGCAGGCGGAGTCGGTGGCCGTCTGGACCGGCGGCCACCTCTACACCGCGGTGGCCGGCCAGGGCGCGTTCGTGCGCGTCGGCGGCCCGGACGCCGAGCCCCGGCGGCTGCACCTGGAGGGCCCGGCCGAGACCGGCGGCGTCGTGCGTGCGGGCGCCGGTGTGCTGGGGGCCGTCAAGGAGGCCGGCTGGCTGGCCAAGGTGGTGGAGAGCTCGGCCGCCGAGGTGGTCTCTATCGCCGACGGCCGCGTCATGGGGACGCTCCGCCTCGGGGGCGACCGCCGGGACCTGCACGGACCGGCGCTGCTGGTCGCCGAGGCCGGTGGTGCGGTGGTGCCGCTGGACGGCGAGCCGCTGTCCGGCGTGAGCCGCTCCCTCGTGCTCGCCCACCCCGGTGCCGTCGACGACCTCGTGGCCCTCGCCACGGCGAACCTGCCCGTCGAGGGTCCCGCCGACTGACGCGCGGGCCTCGCGGGCCGGGGCAGCCCGGCGCCCCGGCGCCCTCGCCCGCGAGTGACCTCGGTCAGTCCCGGTGGGGCGGTGCTGGCGCGACGCCTCCGCACCTGACCGCGGTCAGGTGCGGAGGTGACCGCGGTCGCGTGCGGTCAGGTGCGGTCGGCACGCCGCGACCGCTCCGGCCGGGGGCGGGTCGGCTCAGTCGAGCAGGGCCCAGCCGAGGTCGCGCAGCGCGGCCTCCAGCACCGTGCGGGCCGCGGGCAGCACCGACACCTCCGCCAGGCCCACGGGCTGGCCCGGGGAGTGCTCGATGCGCAGGTCCTCGAGGTTGACGCCGGCAGCACCGACGTCGTGCAGCAGGCGCGCCAGCTCGCCCGGGGCGTCGGGCACCAGCGCCGTCACCACCGCGTAGGCGGTGGGCGGTGCGCCGTGCTTGCCCGGCACGCGGGCGCGCCCGGCGCCGCCGTCGGCGATGAGCCGGGCCACGGCGGCCAGCGCCCCGGGGCTGTTCGCGGCCGCGTCGTGACGGTCCTGGGCGTCCTCCCCGGCGTCGGCGAGCTGCTCCAGGGCGGCCAGCACGGCGTCGAGGTCGGCGCGCAGGTCGCGCAGCACCGCCGCCACCGGCCCGGCGTTCGCCCCGAGGATCTGCACCCACAGCGCCGGGTCGGACTCGGCGATGCGCGTGACGTCGCGCAGCCCCTGCCCGGCCAGCTCGACCGCGGGCTCGGGCGCCTCGCGCAGCCGCGCCGCCACCAGCGAGGCCGCCACCTGCGGCACGTGGGAGACCAGCGCCACGGCCTCGTCGTGGTCGCCGGCCTCCATGACCACGGGCACGCCGCCGAGGTCGTCGGCGAGGTCGCGCACGGCGGCCACCGCGGTGGAGGACGACGACGGCGTGGGGCACAGCACCCACGGCCTGCCCGCGAAGAGCGTGCCGCGGGCCGCGACCGCTCCGGAGCGCTCCCGCCCGGCCAGGGGGTGGCTGCCCACGTACCGCGCCAGGGCCCGCTCGCCGGCCGCACCGGCCAGGCCGTGGGCGCCGTCGGCCAGCAGGCGGCGCAGCTCGGACAGCACGGTGAGCTTGACGCTGGCGACGTCGGTGACCACCGCGTCCGGCCAGCACGCCAGCTGCTCCGCCACCACGGCGGCCGTGACGTCCGGTGGGGAGGCGACGACGACGAGCACCGGCGGCGCGTCGTCCGGCTGGCGCAGCCGCCCGGCGCCGAGGTCGCGGGCCAGGGCGGCGGCGGTCGGCGAGGGGTCGGCGAGGGTCGTCTCGACACCGCGGGCGCGCAGCGCGAGCGCGGCGCTGGTGCCCAGCAGGCCGGTGCCGACCACGTGGACGGGTCCGCGCGTGCGCGCGTGGAGCGTGGTCACTGGGCGATGTCCCGGCGCAGTGCGACGGCGCCGCGCAGGTACACGTGCTGGACCTCGCTGCGCGCCAGGGCGGTCTCCGCGAGCGCCATGAGGCGCACCACGCGGGGCATGGCGCCGACGACGTCCACCTCGACGGCGCACATGAGCGGCACGTCGCCCAGGCCCAGCTCTCGCGCGGCCACGGCCGGGAACTCGCTGGTCAGGTCGGGGGTGCAGGTGAACATGATGCTGACGAGGTCGTCGGTGGACAGGCCGTTGGCCTCCAGGACGCCCGTGACCAGCTCGCGCGTGCTGGCGAGCAGGTGCTCGCGCTCGTCGGCGTCCAGCTGCACCGCCCCCCGCACGGCCCGGACCGACCTCGCGGCCGGCGCCGCCCCTGCGGCTGCGGAGGCGTCGAGCACCATCAGCGCCCGCCCTGCTGACCGCGCTGCTGCCGGCGCTGCTGGGCGGCGCCGCGCGCCTTGGCGGCCTTCGCGGCGCGGGTCGACTTCGAGGACGCCGCGGTGCGCCGCGAGGCCCCGGTGACCATCTGGATGCCGCGGCGGTCGGGCGCCTTGGCCACCGGCCGCTGGCCCTTGGGCCGCGGGGTGCGCGCCCCCGGCTGCGAGCCCGGCCCGGCGCTGCGCAGCGTCGAGACCTCCTCGCGGGTCAGCGCGCGGGTCACGCCGGGGCGCAGGTCGCCCAGCTGGATCGGGCCGATGGCGGTGCGGGCCAGGCGGATGACGGGGTAGCCGACCTCCTCGAGCATGCGGCGCACCACGTGCTTGCGGCCCTCGTGCAGGACGATCTCCACGAACGCCTTGCCGGGGGCGGAGTCGACCAGGCGGAAGGAGTCGGCCTTGGCGAGCCCGTCCTCCAGCTCCACGCCGTCGCGCAGGCGCTTGCCGATGCCGCGCTCCACGGGGCCGTGGATCTCCGCGACGTAGGTGCGGGGCACCTCGAAGGAGGGGTGCTGCAGCCGGTGCGCGAGGTCGCCGTCGTTGGTGAGCAGGATGAGGCCCTCGGTGTCGACGTCGAGGCGGCCCACGTGGAAGAGCCTCACGCCCTGCTCGGTGCGGTCGTCGAGGATGTCCGCCAGCGTCAGGCGGCCCTCGGGGTCGGACATGGCCGACAGGTACCCGCGGGGCTTGTTCATGGCCAGGTAGACCTTGGTGGTGTCGAGCTGCAGCAGCATCCCGTCCACCTCGACCTGCGCGGTGGCCGGGTCGACGCGGACGCCGAGCTCGGTGACCACCTCGCCGTCCACGCGCACCCGCCCGCGGGCGATGAGCTCCTCGCAGGCCCGGCGCGAGCCCATGCCGGCCCCGGCCAGCACCTTCTGCAGGCGCACGCCGTCGGGGTCGTGCACGTCGTGCCCGGCCTGCCCGGACTGCCGGCCGTGCTGCTGGTCCCGCTGCTGGCTCACTGCTGCTCTCCTGCTCCGCCGCGTCTCACGGCCCGTCGTCGAGGGCGTCGAGGAGCGCGTCGATCTCCGTGTCGTCCGGCAGGTGCGGCGCCAGCGGAGGGAGGTCCTCGAGGCTGTCGACCCCGATCTTCTCCAGGAAGGCCGTGGTCGTCCGGTACAGGGTCCCACCCCCGGGACCCTCCTTGCCCGCCTCGGTCACCAGGCCGCGCGTGAGCAGGGTCCGCACCACCGAGTCGACGTCCACGCCGCGCACCGCCGCGACCCGGGCGCGGGTCACCGGCTGGGTGTAGGCGATCACCGCGAGGGTCTCCAGCGCGGCCTTGGACAGCCGCGCCGAGGCGGCCTCACCGGTGAAGCGGGCCACGAGGTGCGCGGCGTCCGGGCGGCTCCAGATCCGCCAGCCCCCCGCGGCAGCCCGCAGCTCGAAGCCCCGCTGCTGCTCGCGGTAGGAGTCCGCCAGCGCCGCCAGCTCCCTGCCGACCTCCTCGGCGGGGACGCCGAGCCCGTCGGCGAGGTCGTCGGTGGAGACGGGCGCGTCCACCACCATGAGCACCGCCTCGAGCGCCGCGCGCAGCCCCCCGGGGAGCGCGGCCGCGTCGTCGTCGTGGTCCTGGTCGGGGCCGCTCACGCGGCGTCCACGGGGCTGCCCGTGAGGTCGACGACGCCGCGCCAGCGCACCAGCAGCGGGTGGGCGGGGTCGGCCTGGTCCAGGTCGAGCTCCCCGCGCCGGTAGAGCTCGAGCACCGCGAGGAACCTCCCCACCACGTGGACGACGCTGCCCCGCTCGTCGGCGACGAGCTCGGCGAAGCCGACGGGCTCCGCCCCGCGCTCGGCGAACCGCGCCACGAGCCGCTCGCGCAGCAGCGCCACCTGCTCGGGCACGCTGACGGTGGGGGCGTGCAGGTGCTCGACGTCGACCCGGGCCGGCAGCCCGCGCCCGCCCCGGACGGGGGCGGCGATGGCCGCGGCGGCCAGGGCCGCCAGCTGGTCCGGCGTGGTGGCGAGCACCAGCTCGGGCAGCGCGCGCTCCACGAGCGGGTCGGCGGCCCCGGTGCCCCCCGGGCGGGGCGAGCGCAGCGCGCCCTCGGCCAGGCGGTCGGCCAGCAGCGCGGCCACCTGCGCGTAGGCCCGGTGCTGCAGCAGCCGGGCGAAGAGCAGGTCGCGGGCCTCCACCAGCGCCAGGCCCTCGGCGTCGAGCTCGTCGGTCTCGTCGGTGGGCAGCAGCCGCGCCACCTTGAGGTCGAGCAGCGTGGCGGCCACCACGAGGAAGCCGCTGGCCTGCCCGAGCGCGGCGACCTCGGCCTTCGCCGTGGCGCGGGCGCCGCTGCCCGGGCCGTCGTCGTCGGGGTCCTCCGCGGCACCGGCGGCGTCGACGGCGGCGAGCATCCGCCGCAGGTGGGCGATGAACTCGTCGGTGACGGCGGCCAGCGCCACCTCGGTGATCTCCAGGCGGCGCCGGGAGATCAGGCCCAGGAGCAGGTCGAACGGGCCGCTGAAGTTCTCCAGGTGGACGTCGAAGGCGGGGGCGTCGCGGTCGGTGAGGACGCCACCCGGCACCGCTGCGGGCACCGCTGCGGACGCCGCCGGCGGGGCCGGTGCGGCTGCCGGCGCGGGGGCGGACTCCGAGGCGCCGGCAGCGCGGGGCGCCGGGAGCACGGGTCAGGCCGCGGCGCCGCGCGCGACCAGCTCGCGCGCGAGGCGGCGGTAGGACTCCGCGCCGGAGTGCTCGGGGGCGTACGTGGTGATCGGCTCACCGGCGACGGAGGCGTCGGGGAACTTCACGGTGCGGCCGATGACGGTGTCGAACAGCGTGGAGCCGAACGCCTCCACCACGCGGGCGATGACCTCGCGGGAGTGCAGCGTGCGGGCGTCGTACATGGTGGCGAGGATCCCGTCGATGGCCAGGGCGGGGTTGAGCCGGTCCTGCACCTTCTCGATGGTCTCCACCAGCAGCGCCACGCCGCGCAGGGCGAAGAACTCGCACTCCAGCGGGATGAGCACGCCGTGCGCCGCGGTGAGGGCGTTGACGGTGAGCAGGCCGAGGGAGGGCTGGCAGTCGACGAGGACGACGTCGTAGTCGTCGGTGCCGGTGCGCAGCGCCCGCGACAGCGCCTGCTCGCGCGCCACCTCACCGACCAGCTGCACCTCGGCGGCGGACAGGTCGATGTTGGCGGGCAGGATGTCCACCCCCGGCAGCCGGGTGGGGACGACGACGTCGGCCACCGTCGCGCGGCGGTCCATGAGGAGCGTGTAGACGCTGTGCTGCAGCTCGTGCGGGTTGACGCCCAGGCCCACGGAGAGCGCGCCCTGGGGGTCGAAGTCGACGAGGAGCACCTTGCGGCCGTACTCCGCGAGCGCCGCGCCCAGGTTGATGGTGGTGGTGGTCTTGCCCACCCCGCCCTTCTGGTTGCACATGGCGATGATGCGGGCGGGACCGTGGCCGGACAGCGCCGGCGGGACGGGGAAGTCGACCAGGGGACGGCCCGTGGGACCGAGCAGACCCTGCTGGGCGCCGGTGGCGCTGCGGGCCTGCAGGTCGCTCGTCATGGGTGGTGAGACTACCCCAGAGGCCTGCTCCGGACGGGTGAGCGAGGGCCGTCGACGGGGCGCGGCGCGACGGCGCCGCGACCGTCGGTGACGGGTCAGCCCGGCGCCAGCCCAGGGTCGGCCCAGCGTCAGCCCAGGGCTCGCGGGTGCGAGGCGGCGTAGACCTCGCGCAGGGCGTCGGCGGTGACCATCGTGTAGATCTGCGTGGTCGTCACGCTGGCGTGGCCGAGCAGCTCCTGCACCACGCGCACGTCGGCGCCGCCCTCGAGCAGGTGGGTGGCGAAGGAGTGCCGCAGGGTGTGCGGGGTGACGGGGTGGTCGGGGCTGCCGACGCCGGCGCGCTCGGCGGCGGTGCGCAGCACGGCCCAGGCGCTCTGGCGGGACAGGCGGGCGCCGCGGCTGTTGAGGAACACCGCCCCGGCCGACGCCCGGTCCTCGGGGGTCCCGGCGGCGGCGAGGGCCGGCCGGGCGCGCACGAGGTAGGCGGACAGGGCCTGCACGGCGTAGGAGCCCAGCGGCACCACGCGCTCCTTGCCGCCCTTGCCGCGCAGGCGGAGCAGCGCGGACCTGCCCCCGCCGTCGGGGTCGGCGG
>NZ_VDMJ01000055.1:0-150 GCF_006335115.1 Streptomyces sp. NP160 | reverse complement strand
TCGACGTCGAGGCCGACCGCCTCGGAGATGCGGGCCCCCGTGCCGTAGAGCACCTCGAGCAGGGCGCGGTCGCGCACGGGGACGGGCCCCTCCCCCAGCCCGGAGGCCTCCAGCAGCGCCAGGACGTCGGCGACGGGCACGGCCTTGGGC
>NZ_VDMJ01000054.1:39719-40431 GCF_006335115.1 Streptomyces sp. NP160 | reverse complement strand
GGAGTGGCGTGGATCCCCCCAGCGCCGAGGCGTGGGGCGGGTCAGGTGGTGGCGGGGCCGGGGTGGAGGTCGAGGCGGCGGTCGACCAGGTAGGGGTTGTCGCGCCGTCCGGCCTCGACGACGCCCGTGTCGACGTCGGCGACCAGCAGCGTGCTGGACGCGACGTCACCGGGGGGCGCCGCGGCGAGCACCCGTCCGCTCGGCGCGACGATGCTGCTCAGCCCCACGTAGGCGAGGTCCACCTCGCGCCCGCAGTGGTTGGCGTAGGCCACGTAGACCTGGTTCTCCCAGGCGCGGGCCCTGATGATGACGTCCGCGACGAAGGAGAACGGCTCCATCTGGGCCGTGGGCACCGCCACGAGGTGGGCCCCGGCCGCCGCCGCGGCGCGCACGGCCTCGGGGAACTCCACGTCGTAGCAGATCAGCACCGCGACCCTCACTCCGCCGACGTCGAACAGCGACACCGGCCGGTCACCCGGCACGAAGGCGTCGCGCTCGTCCTGGCCGAACAGGTGGGTCTTCACGTGGTGGCCGATCAGCTCGCCGTCGGCGCCGACGAGCACGGCGGTGTTGACCACCTGCCCGCCGACGCGCTCGGGCATGCCGACGAGCAGGGCGATCCCCCGCCGCCGGGCGACCTCGGCGACGGCCGGCACCAGCTCACCGGCGGCGCGGTCGGCCATGTCCTCGGTGCGCTGCGCACCGAGCTCGT
>NZ_VDMJ01000054.1:0-39679 GCF_006335115.1 Streptomyces sp. NP160 | reverse complement strand
TCGGGAGGTCCATGATCACGGCGGGAAGGTGCACGGGAAGCCCGTCATGACGGGCGGGGTGGGTCAGAGCTTCTGGACGGGGGCGTAGCGCAGCAGCAGGCGCTTGGTGCCCTCGCTGCGGAAGTCGACGTGGGCCACGGTCTTGTCACCGGCCCCCTCGACGGCGACGACGGTGCCCATGCCGAAGGAGTCGTGCGTGACGCGGTCCCCGACCGCCAGCGAGATCACCGGCCGGGTGCCCGCCGTGCGCACGCCGGGCGTGCCCGCCAGCTTCGCCTGCGCCGAGGAGTGGCTGCTGCCGTAGCCGCCGGCGTTGTAGGTCGACCCGCCGCGGCCGCCCCCGGCGCCGCCACCCCAGCCCGAGGAGCCCGACGCCTCGGCGCGCTCCCAGCGCACCAGCTCGTGCGGGATCTCGTCGAGGAAGCGCGACGGCGGGAAGTACTGCGGCTGCCCCCACGCGCTGCGGGACGCCGCGCGGGAGATCCGCAGGTACCGGCGGGCGCGGGTGATGCCCACGTACGCCAGGCGCCGCTCCTCGGCCAGCTCGTCGTCGTCGGCGAGCGACCGCTGGTGCGGGAACGTCCCGTCCTCCAGGCCGGTGAGGAAGACGACGGGGAACTCCAGGCCCTTGGCGGTGTGGAGCGTCATCAGCGTGACGACTCCCGAGTCCTCGCCGGCCTGCTCGTCCGCCCCGTCGGCCACGGCGGCACCGGGGATCTGGTCCGCGTCGGCCACCAGCGAGACCGTCTCGAGGAAGTCGGCCAGCGTCCCCTCGGGGTTGGCCTGCTCGTACTCCGCGGCGACCGCAGAGAGCTCGGCGAGGTTCTCGACGCGGGACTCGTCCTGCGGGTCGAGGCTGGCGCGCAGCTCTGCGAGCAGGCCCGACCTGTCGAGCACGGCCTCGAGCACCGTCGACGGGCCCGCGCCGCCCTCGACGACCGTGCGCAGCTCGTCCATGAGGTCGGTGAAGCCGCGGATGCAGGTCAGCGAGCGGGCCGCGATGCCCGGCGCCTCCGCCGCCCGCTCCAGCGCCGCCGGGAAGCCGATGCGCTCGCGGTCGGCCAGGGCGGCCACGCACGCCTCGGCCCGCTCGCCGATGCCGCGCTTGGGGACGTTGAGGATGCGGCGCAGGCTGACGACGTCGTCCGGGTTGGCCAGCGCCCGCAGGTAGGCGAGGGCGTCGCGGACCTCGCGGCGCTCGTAGAAGCGCGTGCCGCCGACCACCTTGTACGGCAGGCCGACGCGCACGAACACCTCCTCCAGCGCCCGCGACTGCGCGTTGGTGCGGTAGAAGACGGCGACGTCGCCGTAGCGGACGCCCTCGTCGTCGACGAGCCTGTCGATCTCGGAGGCGACGAAGGCGGCCTCGTCGTGCTCGGCGTCGGCGACGTACCCGACGATCTGCTCGCCGCTGCCCTCCGCCGTCCACAGGTTCTTGGGCCGGCGGTCGGCGTTCTTGGCGATGACGGCGTTGGCCGCGGACAGGATCGTCTGCGTGGAGCGGTAGTTCTGCTCCAGCAGCACGGTCTTGGCGTCCGGGTAGTCCTCCTCGAACTCGACGATGTTGCGGATCGTCGCGCCGCGGAAGGCGTAGATGGACTGGTCGGCGTCACCGACGACCGTGAGCTCGGCCTGCGGGACGCCGTCGGGCTGTCCCTCCGGGCCCCAGGTGGCGCCGGGGCCGCCGACCAGCTCGCGCACGAGCACGTACTGGGCGTGGTTGGTGTCCTGGTACTCGTCCACGAGGACGTGGCGGAACCGGCGGCGGTAGTGCTCGGCGACGGCGGGCACGGTCTGCAGCACCCGCACCGTCGTCATGATGAGGTCGTCGAAGTCGAGGGCGTTGGCCTGCCGCAGGCGGGCCTGGTAGAGCGCGTAGACCTCGGCGAGGATCCGCTCGGCGTGCGTCCCGTCCGCGGCCTTCGCGGCGTGCGCCTCCGGCGTGACCAGCTCGTTCTTGAGGTTGCTGATCTGCGTGGCCAGCGAGCGCGGGGCGTAGCGCTTGGGGTCGAGGTCGAGCTCGCGGACGACGAGCGCGAGCAGGCGGCGCGAGTCGTCGGCGTCGTAGATGGAGAAGCTCGAGCGCAGCCCGGCGGACTCCGCCTCGCGGCGCAGGATCCGCACGCACGCCGAGTGGAAGGTGGAGACCCACATCGAGCGGACGGCGGGACCGACCAGCCCCTCGAGCCGCTCCTTCATCTCCCCGGCGGCCTTGTTGGTGAAGGTGATGGCCAGCACCTGCCCGGGGCGGGCCCCGCGGGCGGCCACGAGGTGGGCGATGCGGTGCGTGAGCACGCGCGTCTTGCCCGAGCCGGCGCCGGCCACCAGCAGCAGCGGCGACCCCTGGTGGAGCACGCCCTCCCGCTGGGCCGGGTTGAGCCCCTCCAGCAGCGCCGCGGGGTCGATCCGGACCGCTGGCCGGTCGGCGAGCACGCCCGGGCGCCCGTCGTCCGCGGGCGACCCGGCGGGGGTCTGCGGGACCGGGAGGGGAAGGTCGTCGAAGAGCGTGCTCATCGTCCGACGAGCCTACGTCCGACCGCCGACACCCGGGTCCCCTCGCGGCCGCCCCGTGGACGGCCCGCAGGGTGGCCAGCGCCCATGATCACGGAAGACGGGTCGTGATCATGGGCGCTCGCCACCCTCGGGGCGGCCTGGCCGCGTCAGACCTGGGTGATGCGGCCGGTGCCCGCCTCGGGGTACTGCGCGGCCGTCACGGTGCCGCCGAGGTCGTCGCGCAGGTAGCCCTGCAGCGCCTGCTGCTGGGTGGTGGGCAGCACCTCGAAGGACACCCCGTCGAGGGCGTCGTAGCCGTCGCTGCCCCGCAGCAGGAAGTCGATCGAGGCCACGGAGATGGTCCCGTCCAGCACCCGCTGCCCGCCGGCCACGACGGGCGTCCCGTCGGCCAGGGTCAGCGCCTGCACCCGCGAGCCGGCCGGCGCGTCCGGGTCTGCCGTGTACGAGAAGCCCGCCACCTGCGCGAACGAGCCCTCCCCCGCGCCGGCGCCGTGGTCGACAGCGGCCACGAACGCCTCCACCGGCAGCTCCGGCGCCACCGCCACGAAGTTGGCGAACGGCGTGACGTCGTAGGTGTCCAGCGCCGAGACGTCGCCGACCGGCAGCACGGAGTCGTTGCGGATGCCGCCGCCGTTCTGCAGCGCCACCACCGGCGGCGCCACACCCGCCGCCTCCGCCCCGGCGCGCCCGGCGGCCAGCAGCGAGTCGGCCACGAGCGAGCCCAGCCCCGTCTCCCGCGAGCGCACCGCGTCGCGCCGGCCGTCGAGCGGCACCTCGGTGCGGGCCACCACCTCCGTGGCCAGGCCGTCGACGTAGGCCGCCACGGGCTCCTCGACCTCGGCGACGACGTCGGGGTCGGGCTCCACGGCGTCAGGCCCGGTCGAGGTCACGGGCACCGGGCGGCTCGCGAGGTCGTCGACGGCGACCAGGCGCCCGTCGGCGTCGAAGTCCACCACCAGCTGGCCGACGTACCGGTAGAGCCCGCTCGTCGTGACCACCGGCACCCGGGCGCCGTCGGCGGCGCCCACCACGGTCGGGTAGGCCAGCGGCGCGCCCGCGGCGTCGGTGCTCACCGCGTCACCGGGCAGCAGCGCGTCCCCCGGCGAGGCCATGACCTCTCCGCCGCCCGCGGCGACGACGACGTCGACGCCGGTCAGCTGCGGCACGAGCGCGACCTCGTTGTCGACGTCCTGCAGGTGCGAGACCAGCACGACCTTCGTCACGCCGGCCTCGGCCAGGGCCGCCGCCTGCGCGTTGGCGACCCCCGCGAGGTCGGGGTCCACCCGGACCTCGCCGAGGCTCGTCAGCTCCGGCAGCTCCGGGGTGGTGATGCCGATGACGCCGAAGCGCTCGCCCGCGGACTCCACCACGGTCGAGGAGACCACGGTGCCGTCGTCGACCTCCGCCTGCAGGCGCGGCTCGCCGGACAGGTCGAGGTTGGCCGCCACGAACGGCACGTCGTCGCTGACGGCGTCGAGGTAGTCGGCGAGGAAGTCGGGGGTGAGGTCGAAGTCGTGGTTGCCGATGGCGCTGGCGTCGAACTCCGCGGCGTCGAGGGCCAGGGCGTCGTAGAGCTCTCCGGTGCCGTCGAGGCGGCTGGCGTCGAGCTGGGGACCGGGCAGGAAGAGGTCGCCGCCGGCGAGGGTGAGCACGGGTCCGCGCGCCGCGGCGGCCTCGCGCTGGCGCTCGACCAGCGCGGCGAAGCGGGCGGCGCCGGCGTGCTCCGCGCCGGTCTCGTCGGCCTCGGGCAGCAGGGCCGACTCCAGGTCGTTCGCGTGCAGCAGCGTCAGGCGGACGCCGCCCTCGACGGGCACGGGAGCCGGCTGCTGGGGTGCGACCGGCACCACGGAGGACCCGGGGTCCGCCGCGTGCGCGACCACTGGGGTGCCGAGCACGAGGACTGCGGCTGCCAGGGCGGCGGGGGCTGTGCGGGCGCGTCGCGAGGCTGTCACGAACCGGACACTACGGACATCTCGGGCGCCGTGGGTGGACGGGCCCTTGACCCTCCATGACCATCTCTTGACCCTCGCCCGACCCTCCCGTGGCGGCAGCCGGGCGCTCGGCTGCGTGGCGGGGGGCCGGGCTCAGCCGGCGAGGCGCTGGCCCGAGCTGGCCGAGCCCGCGGCGCTGGACGGCCCACCGGAGCCGCCGCGGCGCGCGCCCGGCACCGCCTTGCCCGCGGCCCACAGGCGGCGGGCCTCGAAACCGGTGTCGGGGTGGTCGGTGAAGATCCCGTCCACCCCGGCGTCCAGGAAGGCCAGGTGCTCCACGAGCGCGCGCCCGGGGGCGGCCTCGGAGGGACCCACCCTCAGCGACACCGGCAGGAAGGCGTTCTCGTTGCGCAGCGTCCACACGTGCACGGCCAGGCCGGCGCGGTGGGCGTCGGCGACGAGCGGGGTGGCCGGGCCGAGCGTCCCGTCGGCGGCCACCGGCAGCACCATGTCCTTGCAGGGCGCGAGCACCTCGGCGTAGGTGGAGACCTCGCGCAGGCCCCACGGCGTGCACGCGGCGCGGCCGGCGTCGTCGTCCTCGACCAGCTGCACCAGCGGCACGCGCAGGCCCTCGGCCCGCAGCCGCCGCAGGAACGCGGACTCGAAGCACTGCAGCGCCACCGGCGCGTCGGGCTCGTCCAGCCCGAGCCGGCGAAGCTCGGCGATGACGAGCGCGGCCACGTCGAACCCGTCCTCGGCGTAGCGCGAGGGGGCCTTGACCTCGGCGGTCACGACGATGGTGCGCCCCAGCTCCAGCCGCAGCTGCGCGGCGAGCTCGAGCAGCTCGGCGAAGGTCGGGACCTCGTAGAGGCCGTCGTACACGGTGGTGGTGGGACGCAGGTGCGGCCTGGGCTCGACGGCGCGCAGGGAGCGCAGCTCGTCGTAGCTGAGGTCCTCGGTGAACCACCCCGTGACCGGCTGGCCGTCGACGACGCGGGTGGTGCGGCGCGCCGCGAGGTCGGGGCGGCTGGCCACGTCCGTGGAGTGCGTGACCTCGCTCTCGTGCCGCAGCACGAGCACGCCGTCGCGCGTCGGCACGATGTCCGGCTCGATGCGGTCGGCTCCCAGCCGAGCCGCGAGCTCGTAGGAGGCCAGGGTGTTCTCGGGCCGGTACCCGCTGGCGCCGCGGTGTCCGATGACAGACGGGACCCCGCCGACGAGCGGTTCAGCACTGCTCACGGAGTACCACTCTCCTCCCCGGACCTGGATGCCCGCGGGACAACGGATGAACAGGAGGTGCAGATGTGACGAACCAGTCCTTCCATCGGCGTCCTGGGCGCCGTCGTGCAGGGGGCAGGACCCGCGGGTGCGGCCCGCGGGCCGATCTCCACCCGGCAGGAGCAGCCCCCCGAGCCTCCGGCGGGGCTGCGCCTAGGCTCCGGTCATGGGCGAGCAGGGGCACCGGTCCGGTCCGCTGGGCGCGCTGCTCGAGCGCGTCCCGCCGGGGCTGCGCGGGACCGCGCACACCGCGGTGCTGCGCGCGTTCCGCGTCACGCCCGCCCCGGTGCGCCGGGCGCTCGTGCGCGCCGGGACCCCCAGCTACACCGTCGGGGCGGTCTGCGCGGTGGAGCACGACGGCGCGGTGCTGTTCCTGCGCCAGCCGCACCGCGGTGGCTGGTCGCTGCCGGGCGGCCTGCTGGACCGCGGCGAGGCGCCCGCCCCCGGGGTCGAGCGCGAGGTGCGCGAGGAGACCGGCCTGCGGGTGCGCGTCGGCGTCCCGGTGACGGCTCTGGTGGAGCCCGGCGTGCGCCGGGTGGACGTCGTCTACCGGGTGGTGGTCGAGCAGCGCCCGGAGGTGGTGCCCGGTGGCGAGGCCCGCGGCTTCGCCTGGCTCACCCCGCAGGAAGCCTCCCGCGACGCGGACTCCGCGACCCGCTCCATCCTCGCCGGGCTCGTCGACGCCCTGGCCGACGGCGCCCGCGGCGGGCGGCTCCTGCCCTGAGCCGCGCCGGCGCCGCCCCCTTCCCGGGCGCCCTCGCCGGGGTGGTCCTGGCAGCCGGGGCGGGCACGCGGCTGCGGCCGCTGACGGACCTGGTGCCCAAGGCGCTGGTGCCCGTGGGCGGCACCCCCCTGCTGGACGGCGCGCTCGCGCGCGTGTCCGCCGCCCTGGGCGAGGCCGGGCCCGCGCCCGCCCGGGTGGCGGTCAACGCGCACGCCCTGGCGGACCAGGTGGCCGCAGCGGCAGCGGGCAGGGCGCACGTCAGCCGCGAGGACCAGCTCCCCGTCGCAGCCGACGACGACAGCGGTGGCGCAGGTGCCGCTGCGCGGGCGGGTGCGCTGCCGCCGGCGCTGGGGACGGCGGGGGCGCTCGGCGCGCTGCGCACCTGGCTGGCCGGGAGGTCCGCCGTGGTCACCAACGCCGACGCCTGGATGCCCGACGGACCCGCGCTGCTCGCCGGCCTGGTCCGCGGCTGGGACGGCCGGCGGTGCCGCCTGCTGTGCGAGCCCGCGGCGCCCGGCGCCCGCGCCGACTTCCGCACCGCCGACGGCACCGGTGTCCGCTACGTGGGCTCGTGCGTGCTGCCCGCGCACCTGCTGGACCGGCTGGAGCCCGTCCCCTCGGGCCTCTACGAGGTGCTCTGGCGAGAGCTCGCCGCGCGCCCCGCGGGGGACGCGGACGGCCTGGACCTGGCGGTGGTGCCCGCCGGCAGCGCCGTCGACTGCGGCACCCCCGCCGACTACCTGCGCGCCAACCTCCTCGCCACCGGCGGCGCGAGCGCCGTCAGCCCCGGGGCGGTGGTCCGCGGGACGCTGGAGCGGTCCGTCGTGTGGCCGGGCGCGGTCGTGGAGGCCGACGAGCACCTCGTGGACGCGGTGCGCGCCGGCACGGCGCAGCGGCCGGTCACGGTGGGGTGTGCGGAGCCCGGGGTGGGCCCACCGGCGTGAGCTGCCTCTAACCTCGCTCCATGACGGTCCCCGCCTCCGGTGAGCAGCACGAGATCAGCGCCGGCGCGCTGAAGGCGGTGGTCACCGAGGTCGGCGGCGGCCTGCGGTCCTTCACCGACGGCGGCCGCGACCTGGTGGTCCCCTTCCCCGAGGGCTCGCCCCGCAAGCACTACCGCGGGTCGGTGCTGGCGCCGTGGCCCAACCGCACCGGCGACGGCCTCTGGAGCTGGCAGGGCGCGCAGCAGCAGCTGGCACTGACCGAGCCCGACCGCGGCTGCGCCCTGCACGGACTCGTGTGCTGGCAGCCGTGGGACCTGCTGGAGCGCTCCGCCGACTCCGTCGTCCTGGGCACCACGGTCTGGCCGCAGGCCGGCTACCCCGGCCACCTCGAGCTGCGGGTCAGCTACCGCCTCGTCGAGGAGGGCCCCGACGCCGGCCTGACCTGGGAGCTGGAGGCCACCGGCGTCGGCGACGTCCCCGCGCCCTACGGCACCTCCATCCACCCCTACCTCGTGGCAGGGCCGGGGCGCGTGGACGACTGGACCTTCGAGCTGTCCGCCGGCGCCACCCTCGTGGTCGACCCCGACCGGCTGCTGCCCGTGCTGGGCGAGGACGGCCGCGAGCAGCTGCGCCCCGTCGACGGCACCGACCTCGACTTCCGCGGCGGGGCCCCGCTGCGCGGCCGCTCCGTGGACGACGCCTACGCGCAGCTGAGCGGTCCGGACGCCGGCAGCGCGCGCGTGCTCGCCGCCGACGGGACCGGCGTCGCGGTGCACTGGGACCCGCAGGACTGCCCGTGGGTGCAGGTGCACACGGCCGACCGGCCCGAGCCCGAGGACGACCGCGTGGGCCTGGCCGTGGAGCCCATGACCTGCCCGCCCGACGCGCTGCGCACCGGCACCGACCTGCGCGTGCTCGAGCGCGGCCAGAGCACCCGCTCGTGGTGGCGCATCGAGCCGCTGCGCGCCCCCACCCCCTCGGCCGACGGCGCGCGCTCGTGAGCCAGCTCCTCGTGGTCATGGGCGTGTCCGGGAGCGGCAAGACCACCGTCGCCCAGCTGCTCGCGAAGGACCTCGGCTGGACCTTCGCCGAGGCCGACGAGTTCCACCCGCAGGCCAACATCGACAAGATGGAGAGCGGGCACCCGCTCACCGACGACGACCGCTGGCCCTGGCTGCGCTCGATCCGGGACTGGGCCAGCGAGCGGGCGGACGCCGGCGAGGACGCCGTGGTCACCTGCTCGGCGCTGAAGCGCAGCTACCGCGACGTGCTGCGCGGGTCCCGGGCCCGGGTCCGCTTCGTCCACCTCGACGGTCCGCGCGAGCTGCTGGCCCAGCGGATCGGCGGGCGGACCGGGCACTTCATGCCCAGCTCGCTGCTCGACTCCCAGCTGGACACCCTCGAGCGCCTCGGCGCCGACGAGGACGGCGTGGTGGTCTCCGTCGACTCCTCCCCGCAGGACTGCGCCCGCGCCGCTGCCGAGGCGCTCGGCCTGTGACCGCGGCGCCGGACGTCCCCGCAGCGCCACCACCCGACCCCGCCGCCGGCTCGCGCAGCCTGCGGCTGCTGGTGGCCTTCGCGGCCGTCGTCGTCGCCGTCGCCGGCCTCAAGGCCTTCTCCGGCAGCGTCGGACCGGCCTTCCTCGCGGTCGTGCTGGTCATCGTCGTGCACCCCCTGGGCGCCAGGGTCCAGCGCCTGGGCGCCTCGCCGTGGGTGCCGCAGTGGGTGGCCACCTGGACGGGGGTGGCCGTCAACCTCGTGGTGGTCTACCTCATCGTCGCGGCGCTGGCCGCGTCGCTGGCGTGGTCGGCGGTGGAGCTGGCCACCACACTGCCCCAGTACGCGCCCCAGCTCATCGAGCTGCGCGACCAGCTGCTGGACCTGCTGACCCAGATCGGCTTCAACCAGGCCGAGCTCATCCGGATGATCAACAGCGCCAACCCGTACGAGCTGCTCGGGTACGCGCAGACGCTGGTGTCGGGCCTGGCCTCGGGGCTGACGGACTTCGCGTTCGTGCTGCTGCTGCTGTTCTTCCTCGTGCTCGACGCGGCGCCCTTCCCCAAGCTGCTCGACCAGGCCTCCGCCCTGCACCGCGACGCCGTCGAGGCGATGCGCACCTTCGCCTCCGGCACCCGCCGCTACCTCGTGGTCTCCACGGTCTTCGGCGCCATCGTCGCCGTGCTCGACGTGGTGGCGCTGGTGTGGCTCGGGGTGCCGCTGGCGCTGCTGTGGGGACTGGTCTCCTTCGTCACCAACTACGTCGCCAACATCGGGTTCCTCCTGGGCGTCGCCCCTCCGGCGCTGCTGGCGCTGCTGGCCAACGGTCCCGAGAACGCGCTGCTCGTCGTGGTCATCTACACGGTCATCAACGTGGTGATCCAGGGGCTCATCCAGCCGAAGATCGTGGGCAGCGCGGTCGGGCTGTCGGCCACGCTGACGTTCCTGTCCGTGGTCTTCTGGGGCTTCGTGCTGGGCGGGCTGGGGGCGCTGCTCGCCGTGCCGCTGAGCCTGCTGGCGCGCGCGGTGCTCATCGACGCCGACCCGCGCGCCCGCTGGATGCTGCCGCTGGTCGCCGGGAGCACCCGGGGGGTGCCGGTGCGCCGTCCCGCGCTGCCCCACGTGCACCTGCCGCACCTGCCGGGGGTGCACCTCCCCCACCGCCACCCCGCCCCGCAGCCGGCGACCGCCCCCGTCACCGGCCCGACGACGACGGACGCCGCGGCGCACGCCCCGGCTGCGCCCGCCCCGGGCCCTGTTCAGGCCGCCCCGTCCGAGGCGGTGGCGGGCTCCGAGCCGGCGGAGCAGCCCCGCCCGAGCTCGGCCGCCGAGGAGTGGACCGGGGTCCCCACCGAGCAGGGCTGGCCCGGCGGGCAGCAGGCTGCTCCCGAGGACGGGACGGGCCGCCGTGGGTCCCTCGCCCGGCGGCTGCGCTCCGCCGCCGGCCGCTTGACCCGCTGACGAGCCGCCGTCTCGACCTCGACGTCCTCGACCGCGCCGGACGCCGACGAGGGAGACCACCAGCGGCGGCACCGGGGAGCCTGAGGTCCGGTGGGGAGACTCGCGTCCGGGTCCAGCCCCGGTAGCGGACGACAGCCTCCCCACCGGACGCCAGCCGGCCCGGCCGGGGCTGCGAGGGCGGGGGTCAGCGGCGGGACTTCCCGGCGGCCAGGGCCTCCGCGGCCTGCGCCACGCGGGACGCCCGGGTCTCGGCCTTCTTGGCCTCCTCCACCCAGCGCACCCACTCCTTGCGGTGGCTGGGCGCCAGGCCGTCGAAGAACGCCGTCGCGCCTGCGGCCTCCACGGCCGCGGCGAGGTCCTCGGGCACGGCGAGCGGAGCGGGCGCCGAGGCCACCTCGACGTCGACGTCCACCTCGTCACCGGCGGCGAGGCCCGACGCCGCGCGGTGCTCCGACGACAGCGGCACCATGACGGCGCCGCCCATGCTCCCGGGCGTCGTCGTCCACGTGTACGGCGCGGACGAGCCGTCGGCCCGCGCCACGGTGACGCTCAGCAGGGGGCGCTTCCCGGCTCCCAGAGCGTCGAGCACGTCGGCGGGGACCTCGAGACCGGTGGCGTTCCCGCGCGGGTTGAGCACGGTGGTGCGGTACCTCACGCAGCGGATGCTGCCGGGCGGGACCAGCGCCCGTCCAGACCCGCGGGCCCGGACGGCGTCGCCCCGGCGGGGCTCCGTCGGGGCTCAGTCGGGGCTCAGTCGCCCTTCGGCAGGCCGCGGCTGCGGCCCCACGCCTCGGCGGCCTCGCTGGCCGCCGCCACCCCCGCGGCCACGAGCAGCACCGACGGCCAGGCCCCGATGCGCTTGGCCAGCGGGTGCGAGCCGCCCATGGCCGCCGTGTACAGCGCGCCGAGCACGGCGGCGCCCAGGGGACCGGTGCTCCTCGCCCACTGCTTGCCGCACCAGGTGCCGGCCAGGCCGAACAGCGTGCCGCCGACCTCGCGCTTGGTGGCACGGGCGACGGCGAAGCCGCCGACCAGACCGGCCGCCGCCACGACGGACGGGCGCAGCAGCAGCCCGCCCGAGCTCTTGTCGCTCACCAGCGCCTCACTCCCACTCGATGGTGCCCGGCGGCTTGCTCGTCACGTCGAGCACCACGCGGTTGACCTCGGCCACCTCGTTGGTGATGCGCGTGGAGATCCGGGCGAGCACGTCGTACGGCATGCGGGTCCAGTCCGCCGTCATGGCGTCCTCGCTGCTCACCGGCCGCAGCACCACCGGGTGCCCGTAGGTGCGGCCGTCGCCCTGCACGCCCACGGAGCGCACGTCGGCCAGGAGCACCACGGGGCACTGCCAGATGACGCCGTCGAGGCCGGCAGCGGTGAGCTCCTCGCGGGCGATGGCGTCCGCGGTGCGCAGCACCTCGAGGCGCTCGCGCGTGACCTCGCCGATGATGCGGATGCCCAGGCCGGGGCCGGGGAACGGCTGGCGCTGCACGATCTCGGCGGGCAGGCCGAGCTCCGCACCGACCGCGCGGACCTCGTCCTTGAACAGCGCGCGCAGCGGCTCGACCAGCGCGAACTGCAGGTCGTCCGGGAGCCCGCCCACGTTGTGGTGGCTCTTGATGTTGGCCGCGCCCTCGCCGCCGCCGGACTCCACGACGTCGGGGTACAGCGTCCCCTGGACGAGGAAGCGCACCTCGCCGTCGTCGTCGCCGGACCCCGCGGCCGAGGCCGCCGCCTCCGCGACCACCTCGCGGGCCGCGGCCTCGAAGGCGCGGATGAACTCGCGGCCGATCGCCTTGCGCTTGGCCTCCGGGTCGGTGACGCCCGCGAGCGCCGCGAGGAACGCCTCGGAGGCGTCCCAGACCTTGAGGTTGACGCCGGTGGCGGCCACGTAGTCGCGCTCGACCTGCTCGGCCTCACCGGCGCGCAGCAGGCCGTGGTCGACGAAGACGCAGGTCAGCTGGTCGCCGACGGCCTTCTGCACGAGGGCCGCCGCGACGGCGGAGTCGACGCCGCCGGACAGGCCGCAGATGACGCGGCCGGTGCCGACCTGGGCCCTGATGAGCTCGACCTGCTCGTCGATGATGCTGCCGGCGGTCCAGTCGGCCGGGACCCCGGCGCCGCGGCGCAGGAAGTTCTCCAGCACCTGCTGGCCGAAGCTGGAGTGCGCGACCTCGGGGTGCCACTGCACGCCGTAGAGGCGGCGCTCGTCGTCCTCGAACGCAGCGACCTCGGCGCCCGCGCTCTGCGCGACCACGGAGAAGCCCGCGGGCGCGGCGGTCACGGCGTCTCCGTGGGACATCCACACGCTCTGCTCGGCGGGCTGCCCGTCGAGCAGGGTGGAGCCGTCGGTGGAGGCGCGCAGCTGCGTGCCTCCGTACTCGCGCAGCCCCGTCTGGGCGACGGTGCCGCCGAGGGCGGACGCCATGGCCTGGAAGCCGTAGCAGATGCCGAGCACCGGGACCCCGGCCTCGAACAGGGCCGGGTCGACCTGCGGGGCGCCGTCGGCGTAGACCGACGACGGGCCTCCGGACAGGATCACCGCGGCCGGCTCCTTGGCGAGGATGTCGGCCACGGACGCGGTGCTCGGGACCACCTCGGAGTAGGCGTCGGCCTCGCGCACGCGGCGCGCGATGAGCTGGGCGTACTGGGCGCCGTAGTCGACCACGAGCACCGGCCGGTGCTTGGCCTCGGCCGCGACCTCCGCGGGCGGGGTCTGGTCGGTCACGCAGCAGCTCCAGGGGTCGAGGGCACGGAGGGACCCGAGCGGCCGGCGCGCACGTCGGCGACCACCCGGCGCTCGGCCCAGAAGGACAGCAGCGGCACCACGCCGCAGAGCACGAGGACCACGAGTCGGCCCAGCGGCCAGCGCAGCTTGCTCCACAGGTCGGCCACGGTGATGAGGTAGACGAAGTACACCCAGCCGTGGACGTAGGAGATGGCGTCCCAGGCGGAGCTGCGCCCGTCGAGGAAGCCGTACTTGACCACCATCTCCAGGCACAGCAGCAGGAGCATCACGCCGGTGGCGAGCGCGAAGACGCGGTAGCGCGTCAGCGAGGCACCGGGGTCTCGGTGGACCCGGGGCGCCTGGCGGGCGCGGGAGCGCTGGTCGGTGCGGCTCACCGGTGGACCTGCGGGGTGTCGGGCTGCGTCAGCGGGCGGGCGTCGGGCACGGCGACATCCTCCCAGGCCCGCAGGCCTGCTCCGGTAGGCCGGGGCGCCGGCTCCCGCGGAGCAGCGGCGCCGCCCTCGTCGTCGTCCCGACCACCGGCGGCCTCCTCCTCGGCGAGCCGGCGGTCCTCCAGCTCGTCGCCGTGGCGGTCCTTGACGATCTTGACCCACATGACCAGGGCGAAGGCCGCGAAGAGCCACCACTGGAAGGCGTAGGAGAGGTTCTGCGGGTCCAGGCGCGCCACGGGCGCCTCGCTGGGCACGGCGGTGAGGGCGCCGGTCGGCGCGGAGCCGGCATCGGCCACGAGGTAGCCGGTGTAGAGGCGACCGGGCCAGACGTTGACCAGGTCTCCGGAGCTCAGCGCACCCAGCTGGCCGCCGGGCGCCAGGCCCTCGGGCTGCTCGGACGCCATGAGCCGCCCCGTGAGCTGCGCGGCGCCGGTGGGCGCCGCCGGCAGGGCCTCGCCGGCGGGCTGCCACCCCAGCAGCACCGGCAGCAGACCGCCCGTGCCGCTCTCCTGCAGCGCCGCCACCACCCAGGCGCCGTCACGACCGTCGAGCGGACGCTCGCGCACCTCCTCCAGCGGCAGGTCGGCCCAGGTGCCGGTCACGGACACGCGCTGGTGGTCGGCGTGGCCGGTGAAGTCGGCAGCGGGCTGCAGCACCTCGCCGATCGGCACCACGGTCTCGGTGGGCGAGACGCGGGCGTGCTCCTGGGAGCGCCCGAGCTGCCACTCCCCCAGCAGGGAGAACACCACCGCGGCGGCCACCATGAGCAGGAGCAACCCGAGGTTGGCGGGTCGCAGGGCCGTGCGCAGCACCCCTCCAGGCTACGGCCGCGGTGGTGGTCCCCCGGTCGTGCTGCGCCGCCGGGAGTGGCACGGTGCACAGGGGCAGCGGCCGACCGGTGCACCCCCGGAGGCACCGGGGCGCCAGTGGGTGACGGCGCCCACCGCGGGGCCCTACAGTCACCGTGCACACCTGTTCCGCACTCTTGTGCACGACCAGGACACCATGAGCCAGGACACGTGAGGACGACGATGACCCGCCTGTTCAACGACCCGTCAGCCTTCGCCGAGGACGCCAAGGCCGGCTTCTGCGACGCCTTCTCCTCCTACGTGGTGGACGTGCCCGGTGGCGTGGTCCGCCGGCGGCGCACCCGCGAGGGCAAGGTGGCCGTCGTCGTCGGGGGTGGCTCGGGCCACTACCCGGCGTTCGCCGGGATCGTCGGCCCCGGGTACGCCGACGGCGCCGTGATGGGCAACGTCTTCACCTCGCCCTCGGCGGCCGAGGCGGCCGCCGTGGGCCGCGCGGCGTCGGGCGGCGGCGGAGTCCTGCTGACCACCGGCAACTACGCCGGGGACGTGCTGAACTTCGGCCTGGCCGTCGAGCGGCTCGAGGCCGAGGGCATCCCCGCGCGCTACGTCGCCGTCACCGACGACGTCGCCTCGGTCGGCAAGGGCGCGGACGGGAAGCGCCGCGGCATCGCCGGCGACGTCCCGGTCTTCAAGTGCGCCAGCGCCGCCGCCGAGGAGGGCATGTCCCTCGACGACGTCGAGCGCGTGGCGCTCAAGACCAACGAGCGCACCCGCACCCTGGGCGTGGCCTTCAGCGGCTGCACGCTGCCCGGCGCCGACGGCCCGCTCTTCACCGTGCCCGAGGGCCGCATGAGCGTGGGCCTGGGCATCCACGGCGAGGCCGGCATCGACGAGGTCGACCTGCCCACCGCCGCCGAGCTGGCCCGCACGCTGGTCGACGGCGTCCTCGGCGACGCCCCCGAGGGGCTGGCCGTCGAGGGCGCGCGCGTGACGGCGCTGCTCAACGGCCTGGGGAACACCAAGTACGAGGAGCTCTTCGTCGTCTGGAACGACGTGGCGCGCCTCCTGCGCGAGCGGGGCCTGGAGGTGGTGGAGCCCGAGGTCGGCGAGCTGGTCACCAGCCTGGACATGGCGGGCTGCTCCCTCACGCTGACCTGGCTCGACGACGAGCTGGAGCGCCTGTGGGGCGCGCCCGCCGACACCCCCGCCTACCGCAAGGGCCGGCTCGTCGAGGCGGTCCAGGACGACGAGGGCGCTGCCGGTCAGGGTGCTGTGCGCAGCGACGACGAGGCCGCCGCCGACGCCGAGGCGCCGCCGCTGTCGAGCGGTCCCGCGGACGAGGGCTCCCGCGCCGCCGGTGCGCTGGTGGCCGACGCGCTCGCCGCCGTCGCCGACCGGATGGCGCAGGCCGAGGACGAGCTGGGTCGCATCGACGCGGTGGCCGGCGACGGCGACCACGGCCGCGGCATGGTCCGCGGCTCCGCCGCCGCGCGCGACGCCGCCCGGGCCGCGGCCGAGGCCGGCGCCGGCGCCGGCACGGTGCTGCAGGCCGCGGGCGACGAGTGGGCGGCTCGCGCCGGGGGCACCTCGGGCGTGCTGTGGGGCGAGCTGCTCGGAGCGCTGGCGAAGCGCGTCGGCGACGACGCCGCACCGGACGCTGCGACCGTGGCCGCGGGCGTCCGCGCCGGGTACGACCGCCTGGGAGAGCTGGGCGGGGCGAAGCCCGGCGACAAGACGATGCTCGACGCGCTGGGCCCGTTCTGCGACGCCCTGGACGAGGGCGTGGGCGCGGGCCGGCGGCTGCGCGAGGCGTGGGCGGTGGCCGCCGACCGCGCCGTGGAGGCCGCGGACGCGACGAAGGACCTCACGCCGAAGGTGGGGCGGGCCAGGCCGCTGGCCGAGCGCAGCAAGGGCACCCCGGACGCCGGTGCCACCAGCTTGGGGATGGTGGCCCAGGTGCTGGCCGGCGTGCTGGCGGGGCGCTGACCGGAGGACCGCTGAGCCGCCCCGACGGGGGTAGGGGACGCACAGGACCACAGGGACGAGGAGCAGGACGTGGCTGACCAGCTGAGGATCGTCGTCGGCAGCGACGACGCCGGGTACGACTACAAGGAGGTCCTCAAGAAGGACCTGCAGGGTGACGAGCGCGTCTCGGAGGTCACCGACGTGGGCGTGGACGCCGACGGCGACACGGCCTACCCGCACATCGCCGTCGCCGCGGCCCGTCTCATCCGGGACGGGAAGGCCGACCGCGCGCTGCTCGTGTGCGGCACGGGCCTCGGCGTGGCCATCAGCGCCAACAAGGTGCCGGGCATCCGCGCCGTGACCGCGCACGACGGCTTCTCGGTGGAGCGCGCCGTGCTGAGCAACAACGCCCAGGTGCTGTGCTTCGGCCAGCGCGTGGTCGGCATCGAGCTGGCCCGCCGCCTGGCCCGCGAGTGGCTGGGGTACACCTTCGACACCTCCAGCGCCTCCGCCGCCAAGGTCGACGCCATCACGGCCTACGAGGACGACGGCGCCGACGGCGAGCGGTCCCTGGAGGACGCCGAGCGGGAGGCCGCGGACTCCGACGTCGCCTGAGGCGCTCCGCACCGGGGACCCCTGGCCACCGCGCTGCCGGCAGGGGCACCAGGGGTCCCCGGCGCCCGGACGCCGGTCTCAGGCGGGGCTGGACGCCAGCAGCGCCGCCGTGCTGGTGTCCGTCACGAGGCGCTTGAAGTAACCGGCTCGTGCCCCGGCGCGGATGGCGCTGACCTTCTCCGGCCCGCTGGCGACGGCGATGGTCGTGGGGATGCGCTGCAGCAGCTCCAACGGGGTGGCGATGAGGCGCTCGCTGCCCGGGAAGTCCACGGGGGCGCCGTCGCGGTCGAAGAAGCGCGAGCAGATGTCGCCGACCGCGCGGTCGAGGGCAGCGCTGTGCGCGGGCACGAAGTGCGGGAGCGAGACCCGCTGCTGCGGCGGTGCACCGATGCCCATGACGGCGGCCTCCGCCGTGCCCCAGGTGTCGACGACGCGGCGGATGCCCGGGTCGTCGAGGAGCCCCTCGCGCAGCGCGGCGCTGGGCAGCGCCGGCGCGTAGAGGAACGCGGGGTTGCCGCGCACCGCCTCGGCGAACGCCCTGATGATCTCGTTGGTCTGGTACCACGGCTCGGGCTCCAGCTGACCGCCCACCGTGGGAGCCACCAGGACCCCCGGCAGGGGGGGCAGCTCGCCGTGCGCGGCGGCGTAGACCATCCGGCCGCTGGACACCAGCAGGACGTCCCCCGCCGCCAGGTGCGCCTGCCGCAGGGCCACCGTCAGCGGGCGGGCCAGTGCGGTGGAGAGCATGCTGTGCGGCGCGCCGGGCGGCAGGTCGGGGTAGAGGTGCACCTCCGCCAGCCCGAGCGCTGAGGCGCAGGCCAGCGCCAGGTCGTGGTCGGGCTGGTCGGCGGGCTGGTGGACGGCGATGGAGACGATGCCGCGGCGGCGCGCCTCCGCCAGCAGGCGGCTCACGGTGGCCCGGCTCGTGCGCATCTGCTGGGCGATCTCCGCCTGCGTGGCGTCCTTGAGGTAGTACTCGACGGCCACCGCGTACAGCAGGTGGTCAGGGCTGCGCCCGATCCCCTCCGTCGCCCCAGCGCTCACGACCGACGATCCTGGCACGCCGCCGCCCTGGACGGGAGACCAGATCGTGATGCACCGGTGCACAGACGTGCTGGACATCGGTGCAGAGTCTGTCTACTGTCCTGCTTCGACGGGGCGGCGACGACGCGGCCCAGGACGACGAGGAGGTCGTGATGACGACAGGAACCATGCAGGCGGTCGTCTGCCACGGCCCGGAGGACTACCGCCTCGAGCAGGTGCCGGTCCCCGCGCTGCCGGACGGCGGCGCGCTGGTCCGGGTGGAGGCCGTGGGCATCTGCGCCTCCGACCTCAAGTGCTACCACGGCGCCGCGAAGTTCTGGGGCGACGAGCACCGCGCCCCCTGGGCCGAGAAGGGCCGCGTGCCCGGCCACGAGCTGGTCGGCGAGGTGGTCGAGATCTCCGACGAGGCCACGGCCCGCTGGGGCGTGGCCGTCGGCGACCGCGTGGTCAGCGAGCAGATCGTCCCCGACTGGGACTGCCGCTACTGCCTGCGGGGCGCCTACCACATGTGCGCCACGCACGACATGTACGGCTTCAAGACCTACGACGGCGCCATGGCCGAGTACATCGCCTTCCCCGCCAAGGCGCTCGTCCACAAGATCTCCAAGGACCTGCCCCCCGCGCACGCCGCCTTCGCCGAGCCCCTGTCCTGCGCGCTGCACGCCGTGGAGCGCGCCGACATCCAGTTCGAGGACGTGGTCGTCGTCGCCGGGTGCGGGCCGATCGGCCTGGGCATGATCGCCGGCGCCAAGGCCAAGGGGGCCGCCAAGGTCGTCGCCCTCGACGCCATCGCCAGCAAGCTCGATCTCGCCCGCGCCGCAGGCGCGGACGTCGTCCTGGACATCACCTCCGACGACATCTACGCCGTCGTGCGGGACCTCACGGGCGGCTTCGGCGCCGACGTGTACCTCGAGGGCACCGGCCACCCCGCCGCCGTCAAGCAGGGCCTCACCCTGCTGCGCAAGCTCGGGACGTACGTCGAGTACGGCGTCTTCGGCGCCGAGGCCAGCGCCGACTGGTCGATCATCAGCGACGACAAGGAGCTCGACGTGCGCGGCGCGCACCTCGGTCCCCACACCTGGCCGAAGGCCGTGCAGATGATCGAGTCCGGCGTCCTGCCCCTGGACCGCATCTGCACGCACCAGCTGCCGCTGTCCCGATTCCAGGAGGGCCTCGACCTCGTCGCCAGCGGCGCGTCGTCGGTCAAGGTCTCGCTGATCCCGGACTCCAGCTTCACCGGCTGACGCACCGCCCCCGGCTCCGCCGTCCGGTCACCGACCCGACGGCGGAGCGCCCCCGCCTGCCCGGGCGGGCCCCGCCCTGCCCACGCCCCCACCCACCCGCACCCGAGGAGGCCGAGCCATGAGCACCGCCACACCCCCGGCGACGCAGCCGGCCCAGCCCCGCGCAGCCCGAGGCGGTCCGTCGTCCCGGGGCCGCCGCGGCCGCCTGGTCGCGGGCCTCGTCGTGCTCGCGGTGGTCCTCGCCGCCGCCCTGAGCACCAAGGTGGTCGCCAACGACTCCGAGGTGCTCGTCGGTCCCGCCGCCTTCGACGCCGCCGCCTACGGCCAGGAGGAGTTCCCGGAGGTGCAGGCCTTCGTGCAGGAGAAGGCCGTGGACGCCGCCGAGCTCGCCACCGCCCTGCAGGCCGACCCCGGCGCCGCCACCCAGTACGGCGTCGCGAGCAGCAGCGGCATCGGCGCGGTCGTCCCGGTGGAGTTCACCGGCACGGTCGGCGCCCCCGACCAGACCGGCCTGCCGGTGGTCACGGTGCCCGGCGTCCCCGAGGGGTACCTGGTCCACGTCCAGCTCGGCCCGGCCATCAACGGCACGGACCTGCGCGACGTCACCGGCGAGGTCTCGCTCAACGACTTCGAGAACCAGATCCAGTACCAGGACGCCGGGGCGGCGCTCAACGACCAGCTCAAGGAGCAGGTGCTCGCCCCCCTGGCGGGCCAGGACCTCACCGGGCGCTCCATCACGGTCACCGGCGTGGTCACCCTCATCAACCCGCAGAGCTGGAACGTCACGCCCGCCACGCTCGAGGTCGCGCAGTGAGCGGCGCCGGGGCCTCCCGCGGTCCCGCCGCGGACGAGGTGGTGCTGTCGGCGCGCGACGTCGTCAAGACCTACGGCGCCACCCGGGCCCTCAAGGGCGTCGCCTTCGACGTCCACCGCGGGCGCGTCACCACGCTGTTCGGCGAGAACGGCGCCGGCAAGTCGACCCTCATGAAGATCCTCTCCGGGGTCACCCAGCCGACGTCGGGGCAGATCGTCCTGGACGGCGAGCCCGTCGAGATCACCAGCACCGTGGACGCCCGCGACCGCGGCATCTCGATCATCCACCAGGAGCTCAGCCTCGCGCCGAACCTCAGCGTGCGGGACAACCTCTTCATGGGGCGCGAGCTGCGCGGCCCGGCGGGCGTCGACTTCGCCGAGGAGACCCGCCAGGCCCGCGCGGTGATGGAGGAGCTGGGGCAGGCCATCGACCCCGCCACCCCGGTCGCCGACCTGCGGGTCGGGCAGCAGCAGCTGGTGGAGATCGCGCGGGCCCTGCTCGTCGACTCGCGCATCCTCATCATGGACGAGCCGACCTCGGCGCTGTCCGCCTCGGAGGTCGAGGTCCTCTTCGGCGTCGTGCGCGACCTGACCTCGCGGGGCGTGTCGATCGTCTACATCTCCCACCACCTCGAGGAGGCCCTCGAGATCACGGACTACGCCGTGGTCCTGCGCGACGGCGCGATCACGGCAGCGGCGCACCGCTCGCAGATCGACCTGGAGTGGGTCGTGCGGCAGATGGTGGGCGACTCCTACGACCTCGGCACGCCCCCCACCGGCTACGAGCTGAGCACCCCGGCCCTGGAGGTGCACGAGGTCAGCGTCGCCGACGTCGAGAACCCGGACCGCTCGGTGGTCGACCGCCTCAGCCTCACCGTGAGGGCCGGCGAGGTGGTCTGCCTGTACGGCCTCATGGGCGCCGGGCGCACCGAGCTGCTCGAGGCGCTGGCCGGACGGGTCCCCACCTCCGGCGGACGGGTCCTGCTCAAGGGCGAGGACGTCGCAGGGCTGAGCATCGCCCAGCGCATCGAGCGCGGCATGGGCCTCGTCCCCGAGGACCGCCAGCGCGACGGGCTCGTGCAGACGATGACCGTCGGGCAGAACCTCTCGCTGGCCTCGCTGCGCTCCTTCGTGCGCGGCGCCGTCGTCTCCCGCCGCGGCGAGCGCGCGGTGGTGGAGGAGGGCATCCGCAGCGTCCGCGTCAAGACCGCCGGCGGCAGCGCCCCGATCGGTTCCCTGTCGGGGGGCAACCAGCAGAAGGTCGTCATCGGCAAGGTGCTCGCCACCCGCCCGGACGTCATCCTGCTGGACGAGCCCAGCCGCGGCATCGACATCGGCGCCAAGGGCGAGGTGTTCCGCCTGCTGGCCGAGAAGGCGCGCGAGGGCCTCGCGGTCGTCTACTCCACGTCCGAGCTCAACGAGTGCTTCGCCATCGCCCACCGGATCGTCGTGCTCTCCCGTGGGCGCATCGCCGCCGAGTTCGGACCTGACGTCCGCAAGGACCAGATCATGGCCGCCTCCGGCGAGGCGACCACCCACTGAGCGCGGCACCGGGCGCCGCCCGCTCCGCACCGCTGTCCGCGCCGCCCCTCGCCGTCGAGGAAGGACCCCCATGACCTCGTCCACCGCCACAGCCCCGGCTCCCGCCCCCGCGCCCGCCCCGGCGAGGCGGCGCACCGACATCGGTGCGCTGCTGCTCGAGGGCCGCGCCTTCCTGGCCCTCGTCGCGATCTTCGTGATCTTCTCCGCGCTCGCGCCGAACGCCTACCCCACGGTCTCCAACGTCCTCGTCATGGCCTCGCACGTCGCCATCTACGCGCTCCTCGCGATGGGCATGCTCCTCGTCATCCTCAACGGGGGCATCGACCTGTCCGTCGGGTCGACGCTGGGGATGGCCGGCATGGTCGCCGGCTTCCTCATGAAGGGGGTCGACCTGTCACCCTTCGGCGCCGCCGTCACGCTCTTCCCACCGGTGTGGGTGGTGGCGCTCGTCGCCATCGGCGTCGGCGCCCTCATCGGGCTGGTCAACGGCGTGCTCGTGGCGCGGTTCAACGTGGCGCCGTTCGTGGCGACGCTCGGGACGCTCTACGCCGTGCGCGGCCTCGCCAGCCTCATGACGAACGGGCTCACGTACAACTCCTTCGGGGGCGACGAGGCCCTGGGCAACACCGGCTTCGCGTGGCTCGGCTTCAACCGCATCGCGACGGTCCCGATCGGGGTCCTGGTCATGGTGGCCGTGGCCGTGGCGCTGTCCGGCGTCCTGAACCGCTCCGTCTTCGGCCGCTGGCTGTACGCGTCCGGGGGCAACGAGCGCGCCGCCGAGCTGTCCGGGGTGCCGGTCAAGCGCGTGAAGATCTGGGTCTACGTGGTCTCCGGCGTGACCGCCGCGATCGCCGGGCTCATCCTCACCTCGCAGCTGACCTCCGCCGGGCCCACCGCGGGGACCACCTACGAGCTCACCGCCATCGCCGCCGTCGTCATCGGCGGCGCCGCCCTCTCCGGTGGGCGGGGCACCGTCCGCGGCACCCTGCTCGGCGCCTTCGTCATCGGCTTCCTGTCCGACGGCCTGGTCATCGTCGGGGTCTCCGTCTACTGGCAGACCGTCTTCACCGGCGCCGTCATCGTCGCCGCGGTGCTCCTCAACTCGGTCCAGTACCGCGGCGGGCGGCGCCCCGCCGCTGCCGGCGGGTCCGGCCGCGCGGGGCAGGCACCCCCGCCGACGTCCCCGACCTCCGGGACCGCTGCGAGGGCCTGACGGCCGCTCCGACCGCTCCACCCGCTCCACCGGTCACGCCCCAGCCCACCCCGCCACAGCGCCGTCGGTGACGCCGGCGCCCCTCGGAAGGAACACCATGAAGCGCAGGTCCTTGCTCGCCATCGCCGGCGGCAGCGTGCTCACCCTCGCCCTCAGCGCCTGCGGGGGCGGCAGCAGCGACCCCGCCGCGTCCGCGGGCGCCGGCTCCTCCTCCGAGGGCGGGTCGACGGCCGGCGGCCTCATCACGATCATCGTCAACGACCCCTCCAACCCGTACTGGGCAGCAGAGGGGGACTCCGCCAAGGCCGCCGCCGAGGAGCTCGGCTACAAGGCCACGGTTGCGGCGCACCGCGGTGACACGAACACCGAGAGCCAGCTCGTCGACACCGCGATCTCGAACGGCTCCGTCGCCCTGCTGCTCGACCCGGCCAACGCCGACGGCTCCGTCGGGGCCGTCCAGAAGGCCGACGCCGCCGGCATCCCCGTCTTCCTCATCAACGCCGAGATCAACAAGACCGGCATCGCCAAGGCCCAGCTGGTGTCCAACAACGCCCAGGGCGCCGCGCTGGGCGCCCAGCAGTGGGCGCAGCTGGTGGGCCAGGACGGGCAGTACGCGGAGCTGCTGGGGGCCCCGAGCGACAACAACGCCGCCACGCGCTCCAACGGCTACCAGACGGTCCTGTCGCAGTACCCGGGCCTGAAGGAGGTCGCGGAGCAGGTCGCGAACTGGGACCGCACCGAGGGCCACGACAAGATGCAGGCGATGCTGCAGGCGAACCCCGGCATCAACGCCGTGATCTCCGGCAACGACGAGATGGCGCTCGGCGCGATCGCCGCGCTGCAGGAGTCGGGCCAGATCGGCCAGATGAAGGCCATCGGCGGCTTCGACGGATCGCCCGACGCGGTCGACGCCATCAAGGCCGGGACGCTGTCCTACACCGTGCTCCAGCCGGTCGTGACCTTCTCCCAGGAGGCGGTCAAGCAGGCGGACTCCTTCCTCAAGACCGGCGAGACCGGCGTGAGCGAGGAGAAGCAGGCCTTCGACTGCGTCCTCATCACCAAGGACAACGTCGACCAGTACACGGCGCCCTTCACGATGTCCCAATGACGTCCGCCTGACGACCGCAGGGCCGGCGGTTCCTCCCTGGTGGGGAGCCGCCGGCCCTGCGGCACCCCGGTGTGCACGATGTACCGTCCCGGACGTGGACGAGGTGGTGCTGGGCATCGACCTCGGCACCTCCTCGTCGAAGGCGGTGCTCACCACGCCCGACGGGGTCGTCGTGGCCCGCGCCCGGCGCGACCACCGCATCAGCCTGCCCCGTCCCGGGTGGGCCGAGGTGGACGCCGAGGCGGTCTGGTGGAGCGAGGTGGTCTCGCTGTGCCGCGAGCTCCTGGGTCCTGGGCGGGCGGTCCCGGCCAGCCGGGTCGCCGCCCTGGCCGTCAGTGGGGTGGGACCCTGCCTGCTCCTCGTCGACGGCGGGGGCAGGCCCGTGCGGCCCGCCGTGCTGTACGGCATCGACACCCGAGCCAGCACCCAGATCACGGCGCTGACGGAGCGCTACGGCGCGCAGGCCCTGCTCGACCGCTGCGGGAAGGCGCTGAGCAGCCAGGCGGTGGGGCCGAAGATCGCGTGGGTGCGCGAGGAGGAGCCGGAGGCGTACGCCGCCTCCGCCCGCTGGCACGGCTCGAGCAGCTGGGTGGTCGAGCAGCTCACCGGGGAGCACGTCCAGGACCACCCCACGGCCAGCCAGTGCGACCCGCTGTACGACCTGCCCGCCCGCACCTGGGCACGCGACTGGGCCGAGGACCTCGCGCCCGGCCTGCCGCTGCCACGCCTGGCGTGGCCGGCCGAGGTGGTGGGCGCCGTGAGCCCGGCGGCGGCTGCGTCCACCGGCCTGGCACCCGGGACGCCCGTCGTGGCGGGCACCGTCGACGCGTGGGCCGAGGCCCACAGCGCCGGGGTCCGCGCGCCCGGGGACGCCATGCTGATGTACGGCTCGACGGCCTTCGTGGTCCAGGTGCTCGACCGCCTGCTCACCGGCCCCGACGTCTGGGCCACCAGCGGCACCGACCCCGGCCGCTACACCCTGTCCGGGGGGACGGCCACCGCCGGCTCGCTCACCGAGTGGGTGCGCACCCTCACGGGCGGGGCTCCCTGGTCCGAGCTGCTGGCCGAGGCCGGTGCGGTGCCCGCCGGTGCTGAGGGACTGCTCGTGCTCCCCCACTTCGCCGGGGAGCGCACCCCGCTGTACGACCCGAGCGCTCGAGGCGTCATCGCCGGCCTGACGCTGCGGCACGGGCGAGGGCACCTCGTGCGCGCCGCCTACGAGGGCACGGCGCTGGCCGTCGGGCAGGTCCTCGCCGCCGTCGACGCCGTCGCAGGGCCCCCCGAGCGCCTCGTGGCGGTGGGCGGAGGCACCCTCAGCCCCCTGTGGCTGCAGGTGGTCAGCGACGTCACGGGTCGGGTCCAGCACGTGCCGCGCCAGACGGTCGGCGCGTGCTACGGCGACGCCCTGCTGGCGGCCACCGGAGCGGGGCTCGTCCCGGCGGGCACCGACTGGGCGCTCCCGGAGCGGGTCGTGGTCCCCGACGCTGCTCGCCACGAGCAGTACCGCGAGCTGGCGCGCACCTACGCCGAGCTGCAGGCGGCGAGCCGGAGCGCGGTGCACCGGCTCGCCGCGAGCACGTCCTGACCGCGGCCTGACAGCGCCGGCCCGACAGCGCCGGCCAGACACCGCCGGCAGGCGGGTCCGGGTCTCAGTCGTCGTCGTCGTCCACCCAGTCCAGGGTGCGCTGCACGGCCTTGCCCCACTTGCGGTAGTACCGGTCGGCCTGGGCGCGGTCCATGGCCGGCTCCCACCTCTTGTCCTCCGCCCACTGGGCGGTCAGCTCGTCCTCGTCGGCCCAGAAGCCGACGGCCAGCCCCGCCGCGTAGGCCGCGCCCAGCGCCGTCGTCTCCGCGATCTGCGGGCGCACCACCGGCACGCCCAGCACGTCGGCCTGGAACTGCATGAGCAGCTCGTTGGCGATCATGCCGCCGTCCACGCGCAGCTCGGTGAGGTCGACGCCGGAGTCGGCGTTCATCGCCTCCAGCACCTCGCGGGTCTGGTACGCCGTCGCCTCGAGCACCGCGCGCGCCAGGTGACCGCGGTTCACGTAGCGGGTCAGGCCGACGATGGCGCCGCGGGCGTCCGAGCGCCAGTGCGGGGCGAACAGGCCCGAGAACGCCGGCACGAAGTAGGCGCCGCCGTTGTCGTCGACCGACTTCGCCACCGCCTCGATCTCCCCTGCGCCGCCGATCATGCGCAGGTTGTCGCGCACCCACTGCACCAGCGAGCCGGTGACCGCGATGGAGCCCTCCAGCGCGTAGACGGGCTTGCGGTCCCCGATCTGGTAGCAGAGCGTGGTGAGCAGGCCGTTCTTGCTCGGCACGGCCTCCTCGCCGGTGTTGAGGAGCATGAAGTTGCCCGTGCCGTAGGTGTTCTTGGCCATGCCCTTGGTGAAGCAGACCTGCCCGAAGGTCGCGGCCTGCTGGTCGCCGAGGGACCCGGCGATCGGCACCCCGGCCAGCAGGCCCTGGGCGCGGGCCTTGCCGTAGACCTCGGAGTTGGACACGATCCGCGGCAGCATCGAGGTGGGGATCCCCATCTCGGCGGCGATGTCCTCGTCCCAGCTCAGCGACCGGTAGTCCATGAGCATGGTGCGCGAGGCGTTGGAGACGTCGGTGATGTGCAGGCCGCCGTCGGTGCCGCCGGTCATGTTCCAGATCAGCCAGGTCTCGACGGTGCCCATCAGCAGGTCACCCGCCTCGGCCTTCGAGCGGGCGCCGTCGACGTTGTCGAGGATCCACTTCACCTTGGGCCCGGCGAAGTAGGTGGCCAGCGGCAGGCCGACCCTGTCCTTGTAGCGCTCCGCGCCTCCGCCCAGCTCCCCCAGCTCGCGGGCGATCCTGTCGGTGCGCGTGTCCTGCCAGACGATGGCGTTGTAGACCGGCCTGCCGGTGGTGCGGTCCCACACCACCGCGGTCTCGCGCTGGTTGGTGATGCCGACGGCGGCGATGTCGCCGGAGCTGACGTTCCCCTTGCCCAGGGCCTGGCCGACCACCTCGCGGGTGTTGCTCCAGATCTCCTCGGGGTCGTGCTCGACCCAGCCGGCCCGGGGGAAGATCTGCTGGTGCTCCTTCTGGCCGACGGCCACGACCTTCCCGTCGTGGTCGAAGAGCATGCAGCGGGTGCTCGTGGTGCCCTGGTCGATGGCGGCGATGACACTGGCCACGTCGGTTCCTCCTGTGCGTCGTTGCAGCGTGCGTGAGGTCTAGCAGGTGGGACGGCGGAGGGCCTCAGAAGACCCGGGAGACCAGGCCCGCGAGGACCCCGCCGACGACCGGGCCCACCACCGGGACCCAGGCGTAGCCCCAGTCGCCGCCGCCCTTGTGCCGGATCGGCAGGACGGCGTGGGCCAGGCGCGGGCCGAGGTCGCGGGCGGGGTTGACGGCGTACCCGGTGGGGCCGCCGAGGGAGGCGCCGATCGCCACCACGAGCAGCGCCACGTTGAGCGGGCCGACCTGCGTGGGCGTGTTGCCGAACTGCAGGATGACGTAGACGAGGGCGAAGGTGGCGATGACCTCGGTGACGAGGTTCCAGCCGTAGCTGCGGATCTCCGGTCCGGTGGAGAAGGTGCCGAGGACCGTGGCGCCGTCCTCCTCCGCGTCGTAGTGCTTGCGGTAGGCGGCCCAGGCGAGGACGGCGCCGATGAAGGCACCGACCATCTCGGCCACGAGGTACACCGCGGTGCTGGCGGCGGTCACCGCCACCGGGTTCGCCTCGGTGCTGTAGTTGTCGGTGCCGGAGGCGAGCAGCCCCAGCGTCACGGCGGGGTTGAGGTGAGCGCCGGAGCGCCAGGCGACGAAGACGCCGACGAAGACCGCCAGTCCCCAGCCGAAGCTGATGAGCAGCCAGTCGGCGCCGCGCCCCTTGGTGCGCGCCAGCAGGACGTTCGCGACGACGCCGACGCCGAACAGCACGAGCAGCGCGGTGCCGAACACCTCGGAGAAGAAGACGTTGGTGAGTGACACGGTCGGACCTCTCTGTCCCGGTCGGCCCCGCGCCGCGCGCGCGGCGCGGGGCTCCCTCTGGTGGTGCCCTCCTCGGTGGACGGCTGGTGGGGGCGGGTGCTCGCAGGCACCCTCCTGCGGTCAGGCGGGATCGGCCACCGGAAGCGGCCTGATCTCCGGAGCGCGCAGCCGGGCGCGCTCCGCGGAGGCGTCGTCGGGCTCCACCTCGGCGGCCCGCTCGGCGGCGACCCGCTCGAGGTAGGTGGACACCTCCTGCTCCACCTGCTCGGCGCTCCAGCCCAGCGGGCCCGCCACGAGCTCGGCGGCCGCGCGCGCCGACGCGGTGCCGCGGTCGGCCTGCTCGTAGGACAGGCGCGTGCGGCGGGTGAGCACGTCCTCCAGGTGCAGCGCGCCCTCGTGGGTGGCGGCGTAGACCACCTCGGCGCGCAGGTGGTGCGGGGCGCCCTCCAGCGGCTCGCCGAGGGAGGGGTCGGCGTCGACGAGGGCGAGCACCTCGTCCACCAGCGCGCCGTAGCGGTGCAGCAGGTGGACGACGCGCTCCTCGCTCCAGCCGCGGGCCGCGGCGAGGCGGTGGCGCTGGTTCCAGCGCACGGCGTAGCCGTCCGCACCCGCCAGCGGCAGCTGGTCGGTCAGCGAGGCGGGGACCTCGCCGGCCGGGTCGCCCGGGGCGCGGTCGGCCAGGGCGACGTCGACGACGTCGCGGGCCATCACCCGGTACGTCGTGTACTTGCCGCCGGCGATGACCGTCAGGCCGGGGCGCACGGTGGCGGTGGTGTGCTCGCGGGAGACCCTGGTCGTGGCCGAGCCGTCGGAGGAGACGGGCTGGATGAGCGGGCGCAGCCCGGTCCAGACGCCGAGGACGTCGTCGCGGGTCAGCGGCCGCCGCAGCACGGCGTTGGCCTGCTCCAGCAGGTAGTCGACGTCCGCGGCGCTGGCCACCGGGTGGTCCTTGGCGAGGTCCCACGGGGTGTCCGTCGTCCCGATGACCCAGTGGGTGGTCCACGGGATGATGAAGAGCACGCTCTTCTCGGTCTTGAGGATGAAGCCGTCCTCCCCGGCCACGGCGTCCCTCGGGACGACGACGTGCACGCCCTTGGAGGCGCGCACCTGCAGGCCCTGCGCGCGGAACAGCTCCTGGGTCTGCTCGGTCCACACCCCGGTGGCGCCGATGACGTGCCGCGCGCGGACCCGGAGCTCGCGGCCGGTCTCCAGGTCGACGGCGGTCACCCCCGCGACCCGGCCGCCCTCCTCGAGGTACCCGGTGACGGTGACGCGGCTGGCCGCGGCCACCCCGTGGCCGACCGCGGTCCGCACGAGCACCTCCACGAAGCGGGCGTCGTCGACCTTGGCGTCGAAGTAGCGGATCGCACCCACCGCGGCGTCGGGGCGCAGGGAGGGCGCCACGCGCGCCAGGGCCCGGTGCGACAGGTGGCGGTGCAGCGGCACGCCGCGGCCCCCGACGCGGCCGAAGACCCCCGCGAGCGCGTCGTAGAGGGCGATGCCGGCCCCCACGTAGGCCCGCTCCCACACGCGGTGCTGCAGCGGGTAGAGGAAGGGCACGGGGTGCACGAGGTGCGGGGCGAGCCGCCCGACGAGCAGCCCGCGCTCCTGCAGCGCTTCGTGCACCAGCGCGAAGTCGAGCATCTCGAGGTAGCGCAGCCCACCGTGCACGAGCTTGCTGGCGCGGCTGGAGGTGCCCGAGGCCCAGTCCCGCTGCTCCAGCAGCCCGACCGACAGGCCGCGGCTGGCGGCGTCGAGGGCGGCGCCGGCGCCGGTGACCCCGCCCCCGACGACGAGGACGTCGAGGGTCCCGGCGGCCAGGCGCTCGAGGGCGCGGTCGCGGGCGGCCGGCGACAGCGCGGTGCTGCCGGTGGCGGCCGCAGCCGCGGCCGTGGCGGTGGTGGAGGACGTCATCGCGGGACCTCTCCGTCGGGTGGCCGTCGGCCTCGAGCGGCCGGGCGGTGCGGCCACGACCATCGCGCGCAGCGCCGAGGTGCGGCAATCTGGTGCACGGACGTGCACGCCGCGACCACCGCCTCCGCGCGGGCACCGAGAGGACGGGAGCCGCCCCGTGGCTGATGACGAGCGCCTGGAGCGCGTCGCCCGGAAGTACCACCTGAGCAGGATGACCATGGAGTCCATCGCCTCCGAGGAGGGGGTGTCCCGCTCCACCGTCTCCCGCATGCTGGATGCGGCGCGCGCGGCCGGCATCGTGTCCGTCCAGGTGGTCCCGGTGCACGGACGTGCACAGGCGGTGGAGCAGGAGCTGGCCCAGCGGCACGGCGTCTCGGCGCGCGTGGTGCCGCTCCCGGAGGGGGTCGGGGCTGTCGAGCGCCTGCACCACGTGGCGCGCGTGACGGGGCGCGTCCTCGACCAGGCGGTCGGCGCCGGGATGATCGTCGGGGTGGCGTGGGGCACCACGACCAGCGCCGTCAGCGAGCACCTCCTCGCCCACCCCCTCCGCGACGTCCAGGTGGTGCAGCTCAACGGCGCCATGAACACCCTGAGCACCGGCGTCGGCTACGGGAGCGACGTCCTGGGACGCTTCGCGGCCGCCTGGGACGCCCAGGTCCACCACTTCCCGGTGCCCGCCTTCTTCGACCACGTGGAGACGCGCCGGGCCATGTGGCGCGAGCGCAGCGTGCAGCGGGTGCTCCGCCTGCAGCACGCCGCCGACGTCGCCCTCTTCGGCATCGGCGCCTTCGGGGGCGCCGTGCCCAGCCGCGTCTGGGCGGAGGGCTACCTCACCGGGCCCGACCGCGCAGCCCTGTCCGCCACCGCGGTGGGCGACGTGTGCACGGTCTTCCTGCGCTCCGACGGGTCCTGGGAGGGGCTGCCCCTCAACGACCGCTGCTCGGGGCCCGTCCCCCCGGTGCTGCGGCGCGTGCCGCGGCGCATCTGCGCCGTCGCCGACGAGGCCAAGGTCCCCGGGCTCCTCGCCGCGCTCGCCGCCGGGCTCGTCACCGACCTCGTCGTGGACGAGCGGACCGCGCGCGAGCTGCTCTCGGCGCGCCCGGTCCCCCGGCGCACGGCCTGAGGAGGCGGCGGCCTCCCGGCGGTCTGCGCCCACCGGGAGGCCGACCTACGCTGAGCGCCAGCGGGGCGGCTGGCCACCCGGCGCCGCCCCCACGGTTCCGACCGCGCGAAGGAGCGATCGTCATGACGGCTGCGACGCAGATGAGCACGCTGGGCCCGGAGTACCGCGAGCGCGCGTGGGAGGACCTGGGCGGGGCGCCGTTCGACGTGCTGGTGATCGGTGGCGGCGTCACGGGCGCCGGTGTCGCCCTCGACGCGGCGACCCGCGGTCTGCGCACCGCGGTGGTCGAGCAGCGCGACTGGGCCTCGGGAACCTCCTCGCGCTCGTCGAAGCTGTTCCACGGCGGCCTGCGGTACCTGGAGCAGCTGAACTTCTCCCTCGTGCGGGAGGCCCTGAAGGAGCGGGAGCTGATGCTCACGCGCATCTGCCCGCACCTGGTGAAGCCGGTCTCGTTCCTCTACCCGCTCAACCACCGGATCTGGGAGCGGCCGTACATGGCGGCCGGCCTGACCATGTACGACACCATGGGCGGAGCCCGCTCGGTGCCCGGCTTCAAGAGCCTGACCCGGCGCGGCGCGCTGCGCCTGGCCCCCGGGCTGAAGCCCGACGCCTTCGTCGGGGCGATGCGCTACTACGACGCCCAGGCCGACGACGCCCGCCACACCCTCGCCGTCGTCCGCACCGCCGCGCACTACGGCGCCGTGGTCCGCAACAGCACCGAGGTCGTGTCCCTCCTGCACGAGGGGGACCGGATCGTCGGGGCCACCGTGCGCGACGTGGAGACGGGCGCGACCACCGACGTGCGCGCCACCGTGGTCATCAACTGCACCGGCGTGTGGACCGACGACATGCAGCACCTCGCCGGTGGCCGCGGCCGCTTCCGGGTGCGCGCCTCCAAGGGCGTGCACATCGTCGTCCCCCGGGACAGGTTCGCCTCCGAGACGGGTCTGATCCTGCGCACCGAGAAGTCGGTGCTCTTCTTCATCCCCTGGGGCACCCGGTGGATCATCGGGACGACGGACACCGACTGGTCGCTCGACAGGGCCCACCCCGCGGCGACCCGGGCCGACATCGACTACATCCTCGAGCACGCCAACACGGTGCTGCGCACCCCGCTGACCAGGGACGACGTCCGCGGCGTGTACGCGGGGCTGCGGCCCCTGCTCGCGGGTGAGTCCGAGGGCACCAGCTCCCTGTCGCGCGAGCACGCGGTGGCGCGCCCGCAGCCCGGCCTGGTCTCGATCGCCGGGGGCAAGTACACGACGTACCGCGTCATGGCCGCCGACGCGGTCAACACCGCCAAGGCCGACCTCGGCTCGCAGGTGCCGCCGTCCGTCACCGAGCACGTGCCGCTGCTGGGCGCCGATGGCTACCACGCGCTGGTCAACCAGGTGCCCTCCCTCGCGCAGCGCTACCGGGTGCCCGAGCACCGGGTGCTGCACCTGCTCAACCGCTACGGCTCCGAGGCCCTGGACCTGCTGGAGCTGGGCCGCGAGACGCCCGACCTCCTGGAGCCGCTGGAGGGGGCGGAGGACTACCTGCGCGTGGAGGTCGTGCACGCCGCCACGCACGAGGGCGCGCTGCACCTGGACGACCTCCTGGCCCGGCGGACCCGGATGTCCATCGAGTACGGCCACCGCGGCGTCGGGTCCGCGCAGGCCGTGGCGGACCTCGTGGCCCCGGTGCTGGGGTGGGACGCCGCGCGGGTCGCCGAGGAGGTCCGCAGCTACAGCGAGCGCGTCGCTGCGGAGCGCGCCAGCCAGGAGCTCCCCGACGACGAGGCCGCCGACGCCGCCCGCCGCGAGGCTCCCGACTCCCGGCCCCTGCTCAACGCCTGAGGCCGCGCACCGCGGCGCCGGGGCGGCGGCCCACCGGGTCGCCGCCGCTCCTGCGCCGTGCGACGGTGGTCAGCGCGCGGAGCAGCCGGCGCCGCGCCTCGACGGCGAGCGGCGAGGGGGCCACGGCGATGGCAGGCAGCACCCGGACGACGGCGGACGGACCGCAGGCACCGCCCCTGGGCGACCCGCGCGAGACCCGTCTGGACCGGCTCGGCATCCCCCACGTCCTGCGGTGGGGCTTCCTGGCGGTCATCGTCTTCATGACGGGCAACGCGGTGGAGACCAACTTCGTCGCACCGCACCTGGAGCAGGCGCTGGGCTCCCGGGGCGCCGCCGCTGCGACCATCATCTCGGCGTACGGCCTGGCCGTGCTCGTCGGCTCCTACCTCGCGGGCGCGCTCTCGGACCTGCTCGGGCCGCACCGCGTGATGACCCTGGGCTTCGGCGTCTGGGTGGTCTTCGAGGTGCTGTTCCTGCTGTCGCTGGAGACCGGGAACGTGCCCGCCATCGCCGCCACGTACTTCGTGCGCGGGTTCGGGTACCCGCTCTTCGCCTTCGCCTTCCTCGTCTGGATCAACGCGGTGGCACCGCGCGAGCGGGCCGGCACCGCCGTCGGCTGGTTCTACGTGATGTTCACCGGCGGCCTGCCCACCCTCGGGGCGCTGGTGGCCATCGCGGCCATCCCGGCGTTCGGCGGTGGCTACGGCGGTGAGACGGGCGCGATGTGGCTGTCCATCGTCCTCGTGGTGGCCGGGTACGCCCTGACCTTCCTCGTGCGCGAGCCCCACGGCCGCCGGCGGCTCGTGCCCGCCTCGGAGAGCACCGGCTCGGTGCTGGGCAGCGGTGTGAAGCTCGCGGCCCAGGAGCCGAAGGTGCTCGTCGGGTTCCTGGTGCGCATCATCAACACCGCACCGCAGTACGGCATGTTCGTGATCCTGCCGGGCGTCATCGGCGGCACGCTGGGCTGGTCGCAGTCGCAGTGGCTGCTCATGAGCAGCGTCGTCTACGCCTCGAACATCGCCTTCAACGCCGTCTTCGGCGCCATCGGCGACCGCTGGGGCTGGGTCCGGACCGTCCGGTGGTTCGGTGTGCTCGGGTCCGCGGTCGGCCTGCTGCTGTGGTGGTACGTGCCGCACGCCGTGGAGCCGGGCTCCGACGGGGGCTACGCGCTGTCGGTGCTGGCGGGCGTGGTGTTCGGCGTGATGCTCGCCGGGTTCGTGCCGCTGGGGGCGATCCTGCCGCAGCTCACCGAGCGCAAGGGCGCGGCCATGGCCGTCTACACGACGGCCGCTGGCGGCGCGGCGTTCCTCGGTGCCGCCGTCGTCGCACTGGTGAGGCCCTGGGGCGGAGACGCCGGCACCGTGTGGGCCTTCGTGGTGCTCTACGGCATCGCGTTCGTCCTGTGCCACTGGCTGCGGGTGGACCAGCCGAAGGACGCCCGCCACTGAGCCCCGGACGGCCGGCCGGCCCGAGCGGGCGGCCGGCCGGACCGGTCAGGTCGGCTGGTACGGGCTGACGACCACCTCGACGCGCTGGAACTCCTTGAGGTCGGAGTAGCCCGTGGTGGCCATCGCCCGGCGCAGGGCGCCGAGCAGGTTGGTGGTGCCGTCGGGCGTGGTGCCCGGCCCCACGAGGATCTCCTCGAGGGAGCCGACGGTGCCGACGCGCACGCGGCGCCCGCGGGGCAGGTCGGGGTGGTGGGCCTCCGGGCCCCAGTGCCAGCCGCGCCCGGGCGCCTCGGTGGCCCGGGCCAGGGCGGCGCCGAGCATGACGGCGTCGGCGCCGCACGCCACGGCCTTGACGACGTCGCCGGAGCGCCCCATGCCGCCGTCGGCGATGACGTGCACGTACCGGCCACCGGACTCGTCGAGGTAGTCGCGGCGGGCGGCGGCGACGTCGGCGATGGCCGTGGCCATGGGGGCGTGGACGCCGAGGGCGCCGCGCGTGGTGTGCGCGGCTCCCCCGCCGAAGCCCACGAGGACGCCCGCCGCGCCAGTGCGCATGAGGTGCAGCGCCGCCGTGTAGGTGGAGGCGCCGCCGACGACGACGGGCACCTCGAGCTCGTAGATGAACTGCTTGAGGTTCAGCGGCGGGACGTCGGCCTCGGTGGACCCCACGTGCTCGGCGGAGACCGTGGTGCCGCGGATGACGAAGAGGTCCACCCCGGCGTCCACGACGGTCTTCCACAGCTGCGCGGTGCGCTGCGGCGAGAGCGCGCCCGCCACGACGACCCCCGCGTCGCGGACCTGCTTGAGGCGCTGCGCCACGAGGTCGGGGTCGATCGGCGCGCTGTAGATCTCCTGCATGCGCCGCGTCAGGGACCTGCTGTCGGCCGTCCCCTCGTCGCTGAGCGAGGCGACCTCGGCCAGCAGCGGGCGGGGGTCCTCGTAGCGGGTCCACAGGCCCTCGAGGTCGAGCACGCCCAGGCCGCCGAGGCGGCCGATCGCGATCGCGGTCTCCGGGCTGACCACGGAGTCCATGGGGGCCGAGATCACGGGCATGTCGAAGTGGTAGGCGTCGATCTGCCAGGAGACGCTGACCAGCTCCGGGTCCCGGGTGCGCCGGCTGGGGACGACGGCGACGTCGTCCAGCGTGTAGGCGCGCCGGCCGCGCTTGCCGCGCCCGATCTCGATCTCGTAGGCCATGGGTGCTCCTCGCTGGTCAGCGGGTGGTGGCCGGTCGCTCAGCGGCCGGTGTAGTTGGGCGCCTCGAGCACCATCTGGACGTCGTGCGGGTGGCTCTCCTTGAGCCCCGCGGAGGTGATCTGCACGAACCGGCCGCGCTCCTTGAGCTCGGGCACCGTGGCCGCGCCGGTGTAGAACATCGACTGCCGCAGGCCGCCCACCAGCTGGTGGGCCACGGCGGCCAGGGGACCGCGGTAGGGCACCTGGCCCTCGATGCCCTCAGGCACGTACTGCTCGGCGGCGGCGACGTCGTTCTGGAAGTAGCGGTCCTTGGAGAAGCCGCGACCGCCGGTGCGCGTCTGCTGCGCGCCGAGGGAGCCCATGCCCCGGTAGGACTTGAACTGCTTGCCGTTGATGAACACCAGCTCGCCCGGGCTCTCGTCGCAGCCGGCGAGCAGGGAGCCGAGCATCACGGTGTCGGCGCCGGCGACGAGGGCCTTGGCGATGTCGCCGGAGTACTGCAGGCCGCCGTCGCCGATCACCGGGACCCCGGCGGGTCGGCAGGCCGCGGCGGCCTCGGCGATGGCCGTCACCTGGGGCACGCCCACGCCGGCGACGACGCGCGTGGTGCAGATGGAGCCGGGGCCCACGCCCACCTTGACACCGTCCACGCCGGCCTCGACCAGCGCGGCGGCCGCGGCGCGGGTGGCAACGTTGCCGCCGACCACGTCGACGTGTGCCGCCGACGGCTCCGCCTTGAGGGCGGCGACCATCTCCAGCACCGCGCGGGAGTGGCCGTGGGCCATGTCGACGACGAGCACGTCGACCCCGGCCTCGACCAGCAGCATGGCGCGCTTCCAGGCGTCGCCGAAGATCCCCATCGCGGCGGCGACGCGCAGGCGGCCGGCGTCGTCCTTGGTGGCCAGGGGGTACTGCTCGCGCTTGGTGAAGTCCTTGACGGTGATGAGGCCGCGCAGGCGACCCTCGCCGTCGACCAGGGGCAGCTTCTCGACCTTGTGCCGGGCCAGGAGCGCCATCGCGTCCTCGGGCGAGGTGCCCACGGGGGCGGTGACCAGCGGCATGCGGGTCATCACCTCGCCGGCCGTGCGCGAGCGGTCGGTCTCGAAGCGCAGGTCGCGGTTGGTGACGATGCCCACCAGGCGGGAGCCCTCGTCGACCACGGGCACCCCGGAGATGCGGTACCGGGCGCAGAGCGCGTCGACCTCGTCGAGGGTGGTCTCAGGGCGGCACACCACCGGGTCGGTGACCATGCCGGACTCGGAGCGCTTCACCAGGTCGACCTGGTTGGCCTGCTCCTCCGGGGAGAGGTTGCGGTGCAGCACGCCGAGACCGCCCTGGCGCGCCATGGCGATGACCATGCGCGACTCGGTGACGGTGTCCATGGCGGAGCTGAGGAGCGGGACCGCCACCTCGACGCGCTTGGACACGCGGGAGGCGGGGTTCGCGGCGCTCGGGATGACGTCGCTCTGCCCGGGCAGGAGCAGCACGTCGTCGAAGGTGAGGCCGAGGCCGTCGAGGGGGAGGGTGGAGGCACCGAGGAGATCGGTCACCCCCCGATCGTAGAGGCCTCCGGGGGCTGCTCCTCCCGGCGAGGGACGCGCGCGCGGCCCCCGGCCGGGCGCGAGGACCCGAGGGTCGGTCAGGAGCCGGTCGAGAGCTGCCCCGCCGGGTCGAGGGGTGGTCGAGACCCGGACCCGCGCAGCCCGCCGTCGCGCTGGGACGACCACCTCCACCGGCGCAGCACGACGACGAGGCCCGGCACCCCAGGGGCGCCGGGCCTCGTCGTCGTCCCGGCCTGGGCCGGGTCAGCTGCGGGTCAGTGGACCATCCCGAGGCGGAAGCCCTTGGCCACGGCCTGGGCGCGGTCAGCCGCGTCCAGCTTGCGGAACAGGCGGCGCGCGTGGGTCTTCACGGTGTCCTCGGACAGGAACAGCTGCTTGCCGATCTCGGCGTTGCTGCGGCCCTCCCCCATGCCGGTCAGCACCTGCAGCTCGCGCTCGGTGAGCGCAGGAGCGGCGCCGGCCTCGGTGCGGCGGGCGCCGCGGCCGCGGACGCCCGCCTCGCTCATGGCGCCGATGACGGCGGCCACCAGCTCGGAGCGGGTGGCGTCCTTCACCACGTAGCCGCGGGCGCCGGCGGCGACCGCACGGGCCACGCCCTCGACGTCCTCGGCGACGGTCAGCATGAGCACGCCGGCCCCGGGGTGTCGCGCCAGCAGGCGGCGAGCGGCCTCGACGCCGCCGATGCCCGGCATGCGGACGTCCATGAGCACGAGCGCCGGGCGCTCGACCGGCCAGCGGGCGAGCACCTCCTCGCCGGAGCTGGCGCCGATCACGCGCCCCACCCCGGCCACGCCCGCGACCGCCCGCCGCAGGTTCTCCCGCACGAGCGGGGAGTCGTCGCAGACCATGACCGTCGCCATCGCAGACACCGTCGCCACCTCCGTGTGCGCCGACCCGAGCGGTCGGCTGTCCTGGAGGTGTCATCGGCACGGATCGGGCCGACCTGAGCGCTAGGGCTCCGTGGCCTCCAGGAGCACCTCGAGCGCCCTGGGCAGCGCGGGCGCCTGCAGCGCGGGGCGCCCCGCCGGGAGCTCCGCGGGGGTCCACCCCGGCCCGGACAGCACCAGCCGGACCGGGTGCCGCAGGCGCGGCAGCGGCCCCAGCTGCGCCACCGCGTCCACCACCGGCTGCTCGGCGTGCACGAGCACGGCGGCCGGCCCGGTGCGGCGCACGGCGGCCGCCACCGCCTCGCGGGGCAGCCCGGGCGCCAGCACCCACGGGCGGACCCCGTGGGCGGCGACGGCCGCGGCCAGGACGTGCAGCGGCAGGGAGTCGACCTCGCCCTCGGCCGCGGCGAGCAGGACGACGGCGGTGGTGCGCTCCGGCGGCCGGCGCAGGGCGCGCAGGGCCTCGAGGGTGGCCGCGGTGAGCAGGACCTCGGAGTCCACGCCGGGGCCGGTCGCCTCCCAGCGGCGCGCGAGGGCGGCCCTGGCCGGCTGGACGACCTCCTCCCACGCGCGCAGCGGCCCCTTCGAGGCGCACGCCGCGAGGACCGCGGCGGCGGCGCCGGGGGCGTCGCCGGCGAGCACGGCGCGCTGCAGCGCGCCCTGCCCGGCGGGCGAGGGGCGCCGCGTGAGGGGGGTGCGGTCGGCGGGGAGCACCGCGCTCCACACGCCGAGGTCGGCGGCGAGGGCGGCGATGGCCGGCACGTCACCGGTGGTGGCCGCCTCCTCGGGCTCCTCGAGCTCGGGGAGGTCGGTCCCGTCTCCCGCCGTGGAGGCCAGCGCCATCGCGGCCTCGGTGGGGTCGGTGGCGAGGGCGGTCGCCGCGGCCGTGACGGGCGGGACGCCCTCCAGGGTCAGCCGGCGCATCACGACCAGGCGGGCGAGGTCCTCGGGGGTGTAGCGGCGGTGCGAGCCGGACTCGTGCTCGCTCGGGCCCAGGCCGTAGCGGCGGGCCCACGTCCGCAGGGTCGCGGGGGCGACGCCGAGGCGCCGTGCTGCGGCCGCGACGCCCAGCGACACGCCCGAGGGGGCGGCGTCGGGGGTGGGCACCCCGCCAGTGTGGTCGGGTGGTCCTGGCGTCGCCACCGCGCCCCCCGTGCTGCACCCGGGAGGGCGCCGCGCCTGTCGAGGGGCGGCCCGGCGGCGGTTCTCAGGCGGTTCACACGAACGGCGCAGAGGCAGGTCCTTGAACAACCCCTGGCGCGGTTGTAGTGTCGTACCCATCGAGCCCGGAACCACCGCGAGGTGGCTCTGAGCAGGGAGTACCCCACCCGCAGCGGATCCACACCCGCAGCAGGGAGGTGCACCCGCACGCTGCACCGGCTCCGCACGACCACCTGAACCACCTCGCGCACCACGCAGACCTCCCGGAGGAACCCATGGCTGAGATCTCCCGCCTCCCCGGCCCCGTCGCCGACATCTGGGAGTGGCAGCTGCAGGGCTCGTGCCGCGAGCACGACACCAACCTCTTCTTCCACCCCGAGGGCGAGCGCGGCCCCGCCCGCCGCAACCGCGACGCCGCCGCCGTGGCCATCTGCTCGGCGTGCCCGGTCGTCGAGGACTGCCGCCAGCACGCGCTCACCGTCCGCGAGCCCTACGGCGTGTGGGGCGGCCTCACCGAGGACGACCGCGAGCGCATCTACGCGGCGCAGCGCTCGCGCCGCACCCCGAACACCGTGGTCGCCGAGACCCGCATCGCCGAGGTCGGCTGACCGCACCGCGCCCCGAGCGACGGCGAGGGCCCCGGACCAGCAGGTCCGGGGCCCTCGTCGCACCCCCCCCACCTCGTACCCCCCACCTCGTAC
>NZ_VDMJ01000053.1 GCF_006335115.1 Streptomyces sp. NP160 | reverse complement strand
CGTCGCCTTCCACGAGGAGGCCGCGCGCAGCCGCCGCGGCCTGAAGGCGCGCCTGACCCGGCACCAGGGGTGGTTCTTCCTGCCCCTGCTGCTGCTCGCAGGAGCCAACCTCCACGTCGCCTCCGCCCGCGCCCTGGCCGCGCGCGGCGCCAAGGGCCGCAGGACCGACGTGGCCCTGCTGGCGGCGCACTGGGGGCTGTACCTGACCGGGCTGCTGCTGGTCATGACCCCGCTGCAGGCGCTCGCCTTCGTCGTCGTCCACCTGGCCGTGCTCGGCGTGTGCATGGCCGGCGCCTTCGCCCCCAACCACGTCGGCATGCCCGTCATCGACCGCGGGGCCCGGCTCGACTTCCTGTCCCGGCAGGTGCTCACCTCGCGCAACGTCTCCGGGGGTGCGTGGGTCGACTTCGCCATGGGCGGGCTGAACCGCCAGGTCGAGCACCACCTCTTCCCGAGCATGCCCCGGCCGAACCTGCCACGCGTGCAGCCGATCGTGCGCGCCTTCTGCGACGAGCACGGCATCGCCTACACCGAGCAGACCCTGGTCGGCTCGTACCGCTCGATCATCGGCCACCTCAACCGCGTCGGCCTCAAGGCCGGCGACCCGTTCACCTGCCAGTCCGCGGCCCACCTGCGCGCATGAGGAGCCGCGCCGTCCCAGCCGTCGTCGGCCTGGCTCTGACCCAGCGATCAGGGGAGGTCGCGCCTACCGTGCCCTGCATGGGGGAACACCGGCACGACGGGGTGCACCAGGGCGAGCCGGCGCCGGATCTTGTAGCGCCCCACTCGGGTGAGCCTGACTCCCAGACCGGGCCTGCCGATCAGGCAGAGCCCATCGGCCATCACGCGACCGCTGAGCGGTCGACCGCACCGTCGCTCCTGCAGGAGCGGGACCGCCTGAGCAGGCGAGCCCACGAGCTGCAGGCCGAGCTGGCAGCCGCTGACTCCGATGCGCAGCGCCAAGACCTCGCCCACGACATCGATCACCTCGCTGACCACCTCGACGAAGTCGCTGATGCCCTCGACGCCTTGGCCGACCGCCGCGATGGCGCCGCCGAGGCCCGGGACACCCGAGCGGTGGGTCGCGACACTCTCGCCCGACAGAGCCCACACCTGCCGGCAGAACGTGGAGCAGGAGCCATCGAGCGTCACCACGCCGCCGTGGCCAGGGACTGGGCCGCCAGCGACCGCCAGGAGGCCCGTGAGGACCGCAAGCGCGCCGCCAGCGCCCGCCGCGCCGCCGCAGCAGCGCGCCGACACGCAGCTGGGCACCTCAGTTCCGACGACGGTGGTCAGGAACGGGAGGGGCGCGTCGAGGGCTCCTGAGGTGCGCGAGCCGACGCCGTCGCCCGTGGCCGAGTCCGGCTCCGACGGGGCCTTCCCACGATCGCGACGGCAGCGCGGGCCGGACCAGGGTCAGCTCCATCGGGCTCGGCACCCACCGCAGCATGGCGGGCTCTCCAACGAGCGGTGCCGGAGGTTGAGGTCGCGCCCGTCTGCCATCTAGGAGACGTTGGGTCCATCGACGCTGCTGCGCCGGTCGCCGCAACCGGGGGAACCGTCGTGGAGCTCATGCACAACAGTCACCACCACGCAGGCTGGGCTGTGCTCGACGTCGCAGGTGAGGTCGACGTCTTCACCGCTGAAGCCCTCGCCGAGGCGATCAGGGCGCTGCTACCCCCAGCGCCCGACCCTGCCCCCCACGGGGTGGTCATCGACCTGCTGCAGGTGACCTTCATGGACTCCGCCGGACTGGGCGTCCTGGTCGGTGGCTACCAGCGGGCGCGGCGCAGCGGTCGCGCGCTGCGTCTGACGAGCATCTCCGACCAGCTGCAGATGATGCTGTCCGTCACCGGGCTGACCACCGTGCTGGAGGTCTTCGCCGATGTCGAGACGGCCACCGCCTGAGCCACCCCGCCCTCACTACGAGGCCCTTCGGACTGACCTCCGCGACAGGACTGCGGCACACCGGCGCGGCGGTCTGCACCACGCCCAGCCCGGCCGGGGCGAACACCGACGGGCGAACACAGCGCCGTCGCCCTTGACTGGCACGTGCAGTGCAAAGCCCGCTGCCGCAGGTGGCGGCGGTCGATGAACCGGCCGCCGCCGCCCGCCGCACCCAGCAGCGCACGAGGTGAGCACCGTCGTCGATGACACCGCTGCAGGCCGGGACGGCGACGACGACGACGACGACGACGATCTCGAAGGTGAGCCCTTCTACGACCACGCGCTGCATGCGCTGAGCGCTGCAGCGCTGCGCACACCCCCTGAGGCGCTGGCCGACCGGGTCTGCGCCGTCGCGGTCGACCTGATGGACCTCGACGGGGCCAGCCTGACCACCCAGTACACCCCCACCATGGCGGTGCCCGTCGGAGCCAGCGACCCGATGGCCGCAGCAGCCGAGCAGGCCCAGTTCACCTCCGGCCAAGGACCGTGCCTGCACGCCCTGCGCACCGCAGCGCTGGGCCTGATCACCGACCTGCACGACCCCCAGGACACAGGCCGGCTGCGCTGGCCGACCTACGCGCTGCTGCTCGCGCGAGCCAGTGACTACCGCTGCGTGCTGGCCGTCCCCGTACCGCCTCCCCCACACCCCTGGCCGGGGGTGCGCGAGCCGAGCACCGACCTCGGGCTGCCCGTGGCGCTCACCGTCTACCGCCGCCACCCGCTGATGAGGGCGAGCTCCACCGTCGCCGAAGCCTCCACCGCCGTGGGGGCGCTCCTGAGGAGGACGCACAGCGTCAGCGCCGCGATGAGCGTCGTCCTCAGCCAGATGCCCCCAGCCGAAGGGAGAGCTCGGTCATGGCTGGACGCCCGCACTGCACAGGCGCGGACCTGGGTGTGGCGGGCCGAAGAAGTCCTGCAACGCGCTGACCGATCCCTGAGCCGCGAGGAAGCGCTGGCGGCGCTGCGCACCTACTCGATCTTCGAGGGCCTCACCATCGACGAAGCTGCTGAGATGCTGGTGGCTGGTCGCCTCACCGTCTCTGCCGTTCGAGGACGTACCTGAGGATGTCGATGTCGCCGGGTCGCCGTCGGGACCTGACGCATGAACCTCGAGACGAGGAGGCTGGCAGCCAACCACGTACCGGTCGACGGGACGGCCATCGACATCGAGCAGCTGACCGGTCAGCGATCCATTCTGCGACTGACGACGGCCCAGTGCCAGTGCCAGCGCCCGCGACCCGCAGCGAGGCGAGCGGTCCGCGGTCCTTCATCGGCACATCTGCAGATGAGGCCTGAAACCGTTACGGCAGCAGGCGGACGACGCGCTCCGACAGGTCGGTCAAGCCCTCCAGATGCAACGTCATAGCTGCATCAGCAAGCCCGACCTCGGGCCAAGCGATACGAAGGTCGATCTGCACGTCTCAAGGAAGCTCTCCAATCCAGTAGTGAGGTTCTGCGGTAAAGACCTCACTGCCTCCAGACGAGCTCCCCCCGATGGTGTCTCGCCCCGACTCT
>NZ_VDMJ01000052.1 GCF_006335115.1 Streptomyces sp. NP160 | reverse complement strand
CCTCCTCGTGGAAGGCGACGACGGTGGACTCGATGTCGGTGTCCTTGCCCAGCTGGTTGGGCGCGCCGTGGTGCTTGGAGTGCTTGCGCATCCACCAGCCGTAGCTCAGGCCCGCGAAGAGCCCCGCGAAGACGCGGGCGGCCCAGTCGTTGCGGCGGGCGGACTCGAAGATCTGGCGGTGGGCGCCGTCGTGCCCGAAGAAGGCGAACTGGGTGGCCAGCACACCGACGGCAGCGGCCAGCAGCAGCTGCCACCAGGTCTCGCCGAGCAGGACGACGGCGGTGACGACGCCAGCGGCGGCCAGGACGGCAGCGGTGGTGCGGACGGCGTAGTAGCCGCGGCGGCGGGCCATGAGGCCGGCGCTCTGGACGCGCGCGGACAGCGCGGCGTACGTGCTGACGGCGCGCTGTTGGGGTCGCTGCGTCCTGGAGCGCGGCTGGGCCGGCGCCTGCCCCGGAGGGGCGGGGTCCTGCCCCGGGCGGGTGAGGGTGCTCATGGGGACCTCCAGGTCGTGTCATCGCGTCGGTCCGCTGGCGAGCACGGCGGCGGGCTGCGGCGGTCGTGGTGTTCCGCGCTGCTGGGTCTTGGGCGCACCACCAGCAGCGCGGAAGGACGTGGTGGCGCCGTTGGGGTCGGTGGCCGCTCAGATGGACCACGAGTGTCTACAGCGCCTGTCTACGCTGTAGACGTTACGTGTAGACGCGGAGGACCGCAAACGCGGCTAGGGTCGGGAACGACGTCGCCGCGGGTCTCGCAGTGCCGTGGTGGCCGCACCCAGCGGCTCGAGCCGACTGAGGTGAGG
>NZ_VDMJ01000051.1 GCF_006335115.1 Streptomyces sp. NP160 | reverse complement strand
CGGCGGTGCGACCCCGCGGGGCCTGCTGGGCGTGCTCGCCGTCCTGGGCCTGCTCGCAGGGGTGGACGAGCTCGTGGACGAGGTCGAGCACCTCCAGCTGGTGGCTCAGGTCCAGGAAGGTGGTGGGCTCGTCCAGCAGCAGCAGGTCGGTCTCCTGCGCCAGCGCCAGGGCGATCCACGCCCGCTGGCGCTGCCCCCCGGAGAGCTCGTCCACCACGCGGTCGGCCAGGTCCAGCGCCCCCACGCGCGCCAGGGCGCGGCTGACGGCGTCGTCGTCGGCGGCCGAGGCGGTGGAGAACCACCGCTGGTGCGGGTGGCGGCCGCGGGAGACCAGGTCGCGCACGGTGAGGCCCTCGGGGGCCGTGGGGCTCTGGGGCAGCAGCGCCAGCTGCTGGGCCACGGCACGGGTGGGCATCGACTCGATGGCCCGCCCGTCCAGCAGCACCCGCCCGGCGGTGGGGCGCAGCAGGCGCCCCAGGGCCCGCAGCACCGTGGACTTGCCGCAGCCGTTGGGGCCGACCACCACCGTGAGGGCGCCGTCGGGCACCGCCAGGTCCAGGCCGCCGTCGCGGCCCACCACGACGCGCTCGCCGTAGGCCAGGCGCACGCCCTCGGCGCGCAGCCTGCTCCCGGCAGAGGAGGCGGGAGCGGGAGGTGAGCTGGTCATCACACGGTCCTCTCGCGGGCTCGACGCACGAGCAGCCAGATCAGGTAGGGGGCGCCGACGATCGAGGTGACCACCCCGACGGGCACCTCCTGGGGCAGGGTGAAGAGCAGGTCGATCCCGAGGCTGGTGCGCCCGACGCAGTCGGCCAGCACCACGAGCACCGCGCCCAGCACGGCGCTGGCGAGCACGGGGGGCCGCCCCCGGGCAGCGCGACCGGCCAGGCGCAGCGCCACCTGGGGCACCAGCAGCGCCACGAAGCCGACCGGACCGCAGGCCACCACGGCGGCGGCCGCGGCGGCCACGGACACCAGCAGGACGGCGAGCTGGCTGCGCTGCAGGCCCACCCCGAGGGCGCGGGCGGAGTCGTCGCCGAGCACCAGGGCGTCCAGGCGGTGCCCCAGCACCAGGGCCAGCGGCAGCAGCACCGCGAGCGCGGCGCCGGCCTGGGCGACCTGCTCCCACCCGCGCCCCGACAGCGAGCCCGACAGGTAGCGCACGGCCTCGGCGGCCCACTCCAGCCGGGCCCCGATGAGCATCCAGGAGATCAGGCCCTGCAGGGCGGCGGCGATGCCGATGCCGATGAGCACCAGGCGGGCGCCCTGCACACCGCGGCGCCAGGCCAGGGCGTAGATCAGCAGGGCCGTGCCGAGGGCTCCCGCACCAGCGGCCAGGGGCACGCCCACCGCCGACAGCGGCCCGGCCAGGGAGGGGGCGGCGGTGGAGGCGAGGATCACCACCACGGCGCCGGCGGCGGCGCCCCTGTCGACCCCGAGGATGTCGGGGCTCGCGAGGGGGTTGCGGGCGAAGGCCTGCAGCAGCGCACCGGACAGGCCCAGCAGGGCGCCGACGGCGACGGCGGTGCTGGTGCGCGGCAGGCGGAGCTCGGTCACCACGAAGCGGGCGCCGCGGTCCCCTCCGCCGGTGAGCACCGCGACGACGTCACCGAGACCGAGCTGGGCGGACCCGCGGGACAGGTCGACGGCGACGACGAGCACCAGCAGCGCCAGGCCTGCGACCACGAGGGACACCGAGCGCCAGCGCAGGCGCACCGAGACCGGCCCGGCGCGCAGCGCGCGGGTGCCGGGGGCCGGGGACAGCTGGGGGCGCACCGCGCCTGCGGACCGGCGGGCGAGGGCGGGCGCGCCCACGGGGCCGCTCACAGCGCCGCTCACGGGGCCGCTCACAGGGCCGCTCACAGGGCCGCTCACAGGGCCGCTCACAGGGCCACCAGCCGGCGGCGGCGCACGAGCACCACGAACGCGGGTCCGCCCAGCACGGCCAGCACCACCCCGACCGGCACCTCGGCCGGGGAGACCACCAGGCGCCCGACGACGTCAGCGGCGACCACGAGCACCGCCCCGACCAGCGCCGCCACCGGCAGCAGCCAGCGGTGCACAGGCCCGACCAGCGCGCGCGCCAGGTGCGGGACCACCAGGCCGACGAAGGCGACCGGCCCGCAGGCTGCGGTGGCGGCGCCGACGAGCGCCACCACCCCGGCCACCCCCAGCAGCCGGGCCGGACCGACGCGCAGCCCGGCGCCGCGGGCCACGTCCTCGCCCAGGGCCAGCAGGTCCAGGCCGCGGGCGCCGAGCAGGGCGAGCACCAGGCCGACGGCGGCCACGGGAGCGGCCAGGGCGACCACCTCGGTGGTGCCGGTGACGGCGCCGACCGCCCAGAAGCGGTAGGCCTGCAGCCCGGTGGCGTCCGCCAGGACCACCGCCTGCACCAGCGAGCCGAGCAGCGCCGTGACGGCGGCCCCCGCGAGCACGAGGGTGAGGGGGTCGGCCCCGCTCCCCGACCGGCCCCGCGAGCGGGCGCCCCCCAGGGCGATCCCCAGGACCACCAGCGCCCCGGCCCCGGCGCCCACCAGCGCCGCGGTGACCGTCACGGCGGGGGGCAGCACGCCGTCGGCGCCGAGCACCACGGCCGCCACGACCACGGCCAGCGCCGCGCCCTGGGTCACCCCGAGCAGGCCCGGGTCGGCCAGGGGGTTGCGGGTGTGGCCCTGCATGAGGCCGCCGGCCACCCCGAGCGCGGCACCGGCGAGCAGGCCGAGCAGCGTGCGCGGCACCCGCAGCTGCCACACCACGACGGAGGCCTCGCTGGCCCCCGGGGCCGCCGCGGCGGCCGGACCGGCGCGCAGCACGTCCACCACGACCGGCAGCGGCAGCGCCTTCGAGCCCAGCGCCAGGCCGGCGGCCACCGCGAGGACCACCAGGCCCAGCAGGACGACGACGACGGCGCCGCGGTGTCCCGGCGAGCGGCGTCGCCCCCCGGCGCCCGGAGCCGCCTGGTCTGCCGGACCGCCCGCGGGACGCGCGGGGCGCGCAGCGGCGTCGGTCGCGATCACCCGGGTGAGGTTAGCCTGCCCTCACCTGTTCTGGGAACCGCCCCCGTCGTCGTCCTCCCTCCGGGGGGCGAGGAGCCTCAGCCCGGGGCGACCTCCACCACCAGGTCCCCGCCCTCCACCTGCTGCACGGCCCCGATCGCCAGGCGGCGCACGGTGCCGGCCACCGGGGTGGTGATGGCGGCCTCCATCTTCATCGCCTCGATGGTGGCGACCGTCTGGCCGGCCTCGACGGCGTCCCCCTCGGCCACGACGAGGGTGACCACCCCGGCGAACGGGGAGGCGACGTGCCCCGGCGCGGAGGGGTCGGCCTTCTCGGCCGAGGCGACGGACACCTCCAGGGTGCGGTCGCGGACCGCCACGGGCCGCAGCTGCCCGTTGAGCACGGTCATGACGGTGCGCAGGGCCTTCTCGTCGGGCTCGCCGACGGCCTCCAGCCCGGCGATGAGCGACACGCCGCGCCCCAGCCGGATGACGGACTCCTCCCCGCGGCGCAGGCCGTACAGGTAGTCGCGGGTGTCCAGCACCGACACGTCGCCGTAGGCCTCGCGCACCCGGGCCAGCTCGGCGGCCGGGCCGGGGAACAGCAGCCGGTTGAGCAGGTCGCGCCGCTGCCCGCTGGTCCCCGCGGGCGAGAGGTCGGCCGGCGCCGCGAGCGCGGCCTCGTCCTCGGCGGGCAGCGCCACCTCGCGCGGGGTCGTGCTGCGGCCCGCGAGCGCCTTGGTGCGGAAGGGCTCGGGCCAGCCGCCGGGCGGGTCGCCGAGCTCGCCGGACAGGAACCCGATGACGGAGTCGGGCACGTCGAAGCGCTGGGGGTCCTCGGCGAAGTCGGCGGGGTCGGCGCCGACGGCGACGAGGTGGAGGGCGAGGTCGCCGACGACCTTGGAGGAGGGGGTGACCTTGACCAGGTGTCCCAGGATCCTGTCGGCGGCGTGGTACATCGCCTCGACCTGCTCGAACTTCTCGCCCACGCCCAGGGCGATGGCCTGCTGGCGCAGGTTGGACAGCTGCCCGCCGGGGATCTCGTGGTCGTACACGCGTCCGGTGGGGGCGCCGACGCCGGACTCGAAGGGCCGGTAGAGGCGGCGCACGGCCTCCCAGTAGGGCTCCAGGTCCATGACGGCGCGCAGGTCCAGGCCGGTGTCGCGCTCGGTGTGGCGCAGCGCGGCGACCAGGGCCGAGGCGGGCGGCTGGCTGGTGGTGCCGGCCATGGGGGCCGCGGCGACGTCGACGGCGTCGACTCCGGCGTCCACGGCGGCGAGCAGGGTGGCGAGCTGGCCACCCGCGGTGTCGTGGGTGTGCAGGTGGACGGGGAGGTCGAAGCGCTGCCGGAGCGCCGTGACGAGCTTCCTGGCGGCGGGCGGGCGCAGCAGCCCGGCCATGTCCTTGACCGCGAGGACGTGGGCGCCGGCCTCGACGACCTGCTCGGCCAGGCGCAGGTAGTAGTCGAGGGTGTACAGGTGCTCGGACGGGTCGGAGAGGTCTGAGGTGTAGCAGAGCGTCCCCTCGGCCACCGCGGTGCCGGTCTCCAGGACGGCGTCGATGGCGGGGCGGATCTGGGAGATGTCGTTGAGGGCGTCGAAGATGCGGAACACGTCGACGCCGGTGGCGGTGGCCTCGGCGACGAAGGCCCTGGTCACCGCTTCGGGGTAGGGGGTGTAGCCGACGGTGTTGCGCCCGCGCAGGAGCATCTGCAGCGCCACGTTCGGCACCGCCTCGCGCAGGGCGGCCAGGCGGTCCCAGGGGTCCTCGCCGAGGAAGCGCAGGGCGACGTCGTAGGTGGCGCCTCCCCAGCACTCCACGGAGAGCAGGCCGGGGAGCATCCGGGCCAGGTGGGGGGCGACGGCGACCAGGTCGCGGGTGCGCACGCGGGTGGCCAGCAGGCTCTGGTGGGCGTCGCGGAAGGTGGTGTCGGTGACCGCGACGGGCACCTGGGCGCGCAGCGCCGCCGCCCAGGCCGCCGGGCCGAGCTCCAGCAGGCGCTGGCGCGAGCCGTCCGGGGCGGGCGCCTCGACGTCCGAACCACCCGGCAGCTTCTCGACCGGTGCGAGGGAGGTGGGGGCCTCCCCGTGCGGGCGGTGCACGGTGACGTCGGCCAGGTAGGTCATGAGCTTGGTGCCGCGGTCGGCCGGGGTGCGGGCCCGCAGCAGCTCGGGGCGCTCCTCGATGAAGGAGGTCGCCACGTCCCCGGCGGTGAAGGCGGGGTCGTCCAGGACCGCCTGCAGGAACGGGATGTTGGTGCTGACCCCGCGCACGCGGAACTCCGCGAGCGCCCGCCGCTGGCGGCGCACGGCGGTCGGGAAGTCCCGGCCGCGGCAGGTGACCTTGACGAGCATGGAGTCGAAGTGGGCGCTGATCTCCACGCCGACCTCGATGGTGCCGCCGTCCAGGCGCACCCCGGCGCCGGCGGCGGAGCGGTAGGCGGTGATGGTGCCGGTGTCGGGGCGGAAGCCGTTGGCCGGGTCCTCGGTGGTGACGCGGCACTGCAGGGCCGCTCCGCGCAGGACGATGCGGTCCTGGGACAGGCCGAGGTCGGCGAAGGTCTCCCCGGAGGCGATGCGCATCTGGGACTGCACGAGGTCGACGTCGGTGACCTCCTCGGTGACGGTGTGCTCCACCTGGATGCGCGGGTTCATCTCGATGAAGACGTGCTGCCCGGCGCGCTCGCCGGCGGTCTCCACGAGGAACTCCACCGTGCCGGCGTTCACGTAGCCGATGGACCTGGCGAAGGCGAGGGCGTCGCGGGTGAGGGCCTCGCGCAGGCCCTCGTCGAGGTTGGGGGCGGGGGCGATCTCGACGACCTTCTGGTGGCGCCGCTGCAGGGAGCAGTCGCGCTCGAACAGGTGGACGAACCCGTCGTCGGCCGCACCGGCGCTCCCGGCGGCGTGGGTGCCGGCGGTGCCGTCGCTGAGCACCTGGACCTCGATGTGCCGCGGGCGCAGCACCGCCTGCTCGAGGAACACCGTCGGGTCCCCGAAGGCGCCCTCGGCCTCGCGCATCGCCGTCGCCAGGGCCTCCGCGAGCGCGGCGGGGTCGTCCACGCGGCGCATGCCGCGCCCGCCGCCCCCGGCGACGGCCTTGACGAAGACCGGGAACCCGATGCCCTCGGCGGCGGCCACCAGCTCGTCCACGTCGGAGGACGGCGCCGAGGAGCGCAGCACGGGGATGCCGGCCTCGCGGGCCTGGGCGAGGGCGCGGACCTTGTTGCCGGCGAGCTCCAGCACCCCCGGCGGAGGACCGACGAAGGCGATGCCGGCGTCGGCGCAGGCCTGCGCCAGGCGGGGGTTCTCCGAGAGGAACCCGTACCCGGGGTAGACCGCGTCGGCCCCGGACTCCCGGGCGACCCTGACGATCTCGTCGACGTCGAGGTAGGCGCGCACGGGGTGGCCGCGCTCGCCGATCTGGTAGGCCTCGTCGGCCTTGATGCGGTGGACGGCCCCGCGGTCCTCGTAGGGGTAGACCGCCACCGTGCGGGCCCCCAGCTCGACGGCGGCGCGGAAGGCGCGGACCGCGATCTCCCCGCGGTTGGCGACCAGGACCTTGCGGAACACGCGACCTCCTGCAGGACGGCTCGCCCGGGAGCCGCCCGACGTCCCGCGGGCAGCGGGACCGGGGGCGGCTGGACCGGACGCTAGCGAAGGCGCGCCTCCGGCGACAGGGCAGCGACAGGGCAGCGACGAGGGGGGCGGTCCCCACCCCGCGGCCCGGGCGAGCACCACCGGCGCGCAGGCCCGGGCGGGCTCCACCTAGCCTCCGGTCATGGCACGGACCATCGCGACCACCACCCGGGTCGGCCTCGAGGAGCTCCTCGACTTCGCCCGCACCCGCCACGACGTCGTCCTGACCACCTTCCGCCGGGACGGCTCCCTGCAGTCCTCACCCGTCACCGGCGGCGTCGCCGGCTCCGGGGGGCAGGCCCGCTTCGTCATCTCCACCTACCCCGACCGCGCCAAGGCCGTGAACCTGCGCCGCGACCCCCGAGCCTCCCTGGTGGTGCTCTCGAAGGGGTTCGGGAACGAGTGGGTGCAGGTGGACGGCACCGCCGAGGTCATCGACGGCGAGGACGCCGTGGAGCCGCTGGTGGAGTACTTCCGCTGCATCTCCGGGGAGCACCCGGACTGGGACGAGTACCGCCAGGCGATGCGCGACCAGGGCAAGTCCCTCATCAGCATCACGCCCACCCGCTGGGGCCCGATCGCCACCGGCGGGTTCCCCGCGCGACTGGCCTGAGCCCCGGCCCGGACGGGCTCAGGCGCCGTCGTCCTGGACCTCGGCGTCGGGGGCCCGGCCGGCGCGGGGAGCGGGACCCGCGGCGCGCACGCGCTCGACCTCCGACAGCGCCCCGCGCAGCTCGGTGAGCCACTCCTCGGTGTGCTGCCCGACCAGGGCGACGCACCAGGCGAGCGCCTCCGAGCGCGAGCGCGCGACGCCGGAGTCGACGAGGGTGTCGAGCACCAGCCGCTCGGGCTGGCGCAGCCGGGTCATCGTGGGCACCGAGACGGTCGTGAAGACCTCCTCGGTGGAGCCCAGCCGGGCCCCCCAGGCGACCGCGCGACCCCAGCGCTCCTCGATCTCCCGGGCGATGCTCACGCGCTCGTCGCGGGTGGTCTCGCGGAACCTGGCGATGCGCCCCCGCTCGGCGCCGGTCCGCTCGGCGTCCCCGGACGGGCCGTCCGGCAGGGCCGGGTCGAGGGCGGGCAGCTCGCCGACCACGAGCACCTCGTCGCGGTCGACGGTGAGCTGCGGCGGACCGGTGAACCACTCCGAGGGGAGGCGGCCGGCGAGCCAGCCGGCCAGGCCCTCGGTGGACGGCGGGGCGCTCTCGCGGCCGCGCGGGCCGCCGCGCCCGCGGCCGCCGCGCCCCGGGCCTCCGGGCCCGGCGAAGGGGCCGCCGAACGGGCCGGGTCCCCCGTCGGCGAACGGACCTCCCGGGCCGAAGGGGCCGCCGCGGCGCTCGCCGCGGGCCGCGCGCACGCGCTCGGCCCAGACGGCGGCGACCTCGGGGGGGATGTGCCTGCGGGTGCTCCTCATGGTCGTCCTCCCGGACGTCGAGGCCAGCGCTGGCCGCTGGCCGGTACCACGAGATTACGCGATTACATGCTTACGCTGCAAGAGTCGTCGTCCTCCCGTGGCTCACAGGTCCGGCCAGGTGTGCACCGGCTCCCCGCCGTCCTGCCGCTCGGCGTAGCGGGCCACCACCCCCGCGAGCGCGGTGCGCCGGTCGGCGCCGCGCTCCTCCAGGGCAGCCAGCGCCCGGGCCTGCCACTGCGCGCCGGTGCGGCCGGTGGCCGCGCGGGCCTCGGCCACCTGCAGGTACCTGTCGACCTCCGCCCCGGAGACCCCCGCCGCCGCCAGCCCCTGCGCCGCCAGCGGCAGCACCACCTCCAGCAGCAGCCGGCGCGCCTCCACCAGGCCGCGTCCCGGCCACGGCAGCCGCGCGCGCAGCCCCTCGCGCGCGCCGTCCCGGAGACCGGCCACCACGGCCTCGTGCGGCAGCAGCTGGGAGGGGTCCGGTCCTGCGGTGCGCAGGGCGTGCACCGCCCCCAGCCAGACGGCGGCGTCGGCCACGGCGTCCAGCACGGTGGGGGCGGCGGGCAGCACCCGGTTCTCGATGCGCAGGTGTGCGAGCCGCTCCCCCCGGGCCCCGGTGGGGTCGGGGCCGGTGTCGTAGACCGGCCGGTTCCAGCGCCACACCGTGCCGCCGTGCAGGCACAGCTCCTGGAGCCGGGGCGCGCGCCCGGCGGCGAGCTCGGCGGCGGGGTCCTCCGCCCAGGTCTGCGGCAGCAGCGGGGGGAACAGGCGCGCGTTCTCCGCGAAGAGGTCCCACGCCGCGAGCGCCCCGCGGTCGGTGTCGAGCCAGCCGCTGCCGGGGAAGACCCGTGCCGGGACCCCGGCGGCGGCCAGCTCGGGCGGGCGGGTGTCCACGGCCTGGGTGAAGACCGGCACGCGCGACTCCTCCCACAGCCGCGCCCCGAAGGCGAACGGGCTGTTGGCGCCCAGGGCCAGCTGCGGGCCCATGAGCAGCTGCGCGGCGTTCCAGCTGGCGGCGAAGAGCTCCGGGGCCACCTTGAGGTGCACCTGGGTGCTCGTGCACGCCCCCTCCGCGGCGAGGGTGTCCAGCAGCAGGGACAGCCGCTGGCCGCCGGGGGTGCCCGGGGCGGCCTCCACGTCGAGCTCGAGGTCCTCCCCGCGGGCGGCCAGCACGGCCTCCTGCAGGGCCCGGTAGCGCGCCGACGGCGTCATCCAGTCCCCGCCGGTGTGCTCGGGCAGGAGCGTGGGCAGCAGGCCCGTCATGAGCAGGCGGCCCCCGGCCTCGCGGGCGCGGGCGTCGGCGGCGTCGAGCCGGTCGCGCAGCCCGCGCTCCAGCGCCGCCAGCCCCCGTCCCTCCAGCGCGCCCGGCGGCAGGTTCACCTCCAGGGTGTGCGCGCTGATCTCCGGTCCCCACAGCGGCGCGTCGGAGGAGGCGGCGATGCGCTGCAGCACCGCGTCGTTGGCGCGCAGCGGTGCGCTGGTGGCCGGGTCCACGAGCACCAGCTCCAGCTCCACGCCGACGCGCGGCGGGTCGTCCTCGAAGCGGGCCCGCCCCGCGGCGTGCTCGGTGAGCATCCCCTCCAGCGCTGCCAGGCACAGCGCCAGGCGCTCACGGTGCGCGCGGCGCCGCTCCCGTCCCAGCGCCGAGGCGTCGACCTCCTGCCCCACCGCCGTCACCTCCTCGTGCAGTCGGACCCGGGCCCGTCGAACCCCTGCTCCGAGCGGGTGACCGCCGCCGGGGCCCGCGTCGCGCTGCGCTGCGGGCGCCTGCGGTGCGTGACCCGCCGGACGGGCTGTCGGTGGGGCCGCCTAGCGTCCCAGGGGTGCGGATCCTCCACACCTCCGACTGGCACCTGGGGCGCAGCTTCCACCGGGTCGGCATGCTCGAGCACCAGGCGTCGGTCCTCGACGCCCTGGTCGAGGTGGTCCGCGCCGAGCGGGTCGACGCCGTCGTCGTCGCCGGAGACGTCTACGACCGCGCGCTGCCCGCGGTCGACGCGGTGGAGGTCCTCGACGACGCCCTGCACCGCCTCCTCGACGCTGGTGCGCAGGTGCTGCTCACCAGCGGCAACCACGACTCCGCCGCCCGCCTCGGCTTCGGCGGGCGCTCCCTGGAGCGCGCCGGCCTGCACCTGCGCACCCGCGCGGCCGACGCCGCCCGCCCGGTGGAGCTCGCCGACGCCCACGGCCCGGTGGCCCTGTACGGCGTGCCCTACCTCGAGCCGGGGCTGGTGGCCGGGCCGCTGGGCGTCGCGCGCAGCCACGCCGCGGTCCTCGGAGAGGTCGCCGACCGGGTCCGGGCCGACCTCGCCGAGCGCCGCACCGGCGACGGCGCCCGCGGGCGCACCCGCGCGGTGCTCGCGGCGCACGCCTTCGTCGTGGGGGGCGAGGCCAGCGGGGACGAGCGGGACATCACCGTGGGCGGCGTCGGCTCGGTGCCCGCCGGTGTGCTCCTGGGCGGGCGCGGAGGAGACGGACCGGACGACGACGGGGGCGCGGGCCCAGCAGCCGCGTCCTCGCTGGACTACCTGGCGCTGGGCCACCTGCACGGGCGGCAGGTGCTGGCCGAGCACGTCCGCTACTCCGGCTCCCCGCTGGCGTACTCCTTCTCCGAGGCAGGGCGCGCCAAGGGGCACTGGCTGCTCGAGCTGGGCGCGGACGGTCTCGAGCGGGTGGACCCGGTCGACGTCGCCCCGCCACGGGCGCTGGCGCTGCTGCGCGGTCACCTGGCCGACCTGCTCGCGGCCCCCGAGCACGAGACCGCGCGGCAGGCGTGGTGCCAGGTGGTGCTCACCGACCCCGAGCGGCCCCGGGAGCCCATGGCCGCGCTGCGCACCCGCTTCCCCCACGTGCTGGCGCTGTCCTGGGAGCCCGAGCTCACCGGCGAGCGGCGCCCGCAGGGGTACGCCGAGCGCGTCGCGGGCCTGGACGAGGAGGCGCTGTGCTGCTCCTTCGTCGACCACGTCCGCGGCCGCGCCGCCGACCCGGCCGAGCGGGCCCTGCTGCGCGCCGCCCTGGAGGCCACCCGGCCCGAGCTGGCCGAGGCAGACCACCGCCCGGAGCTCGACGGCCTGGACGGCCTGGTCCGTCCGGGGGAGGTCGACCTGCGCGAGCGCCACCTCGACACCGCTCCTGCTGGCGACAGGGCCGGCGACAGGGCGGCCAGCGCGTGAGGCTGCACCGCCTGTCCGTGACGGCCTTCGGGCCCTTCGCCGGCTCCGAGCAGGTCGACTTCGACGCCCTGTCCGCGGACGGGCTCTTCCTCCTGCACGGGCGCACCGGCGCGGGCAAGACCAGCGTGCTCGACGCCGTCTGCTTCGCCCTGTACGGCGCCGTCCCCGGCGCCCGCTCCGGAGGCGCCCCCGACCTGCGCTCCCACCACGCCGCCCCCGAGCTCGCACCGGTCGTGGAGCTGGAGCTCACCGCGGGCGGGCGCCGCCTGCGGGTGGAGCGCTCCCCGGCCTGGACCCGGCCCAAGCGCCGCGGGGAAGGCACCACCACCGAGCAGGCCCGGACCCTGCTGGCCGAGTGGTCCCCCGGGGCCCCGGACGCCGGGCCGGAGGGGTGGCGGCCGCTGTCCTCCCGCAACGACGAGGCCTCCCAGGTGCTCACCGACGTCCTGGGGATGGCCCTGCCGCAGTTCGCCACCGTGGTCCTGCTGCCCCAGGGCGAGTTCGCGACCTTCCTGCGCTCCGGGGTCACCGAGCGCCGCGCCCTGCTGCAGCGCCTGTTCTCCACCGACAGGTACGAGCGCGCCGAGCGGTGGCTGGCCGCCGAGCGCGCCCGCACCGCCGCCGCGCACGACGCCGCGGCAGCGCGCCTGGCAGCCCTCGCCGACCGCGCCGAGCACGCCGCGGCCGAGTGGGCTCCGGACGCCGGGGCCGCGCCGGACGACGACGCCGCGGCCCGCGGCGGCCAGGCCCTCCCCGCCGCCCAGGACCTCCTGGAGCGGGTGCGCGGCCTGGCCCTGGCTGCCCAGCGGGCCGCCCTGAGCTCCGAGGCCGAGCGCGTCGGAGCCGCCACCGCCGCCCGGGCCGCCGCCGCCCGCGAGCACGCGCTGCGCGCGTCCGCCGACCGTGCCCGCCGCGCCGCCCAGGTGCGCGAGCAGCGCCACCGGCTGGAGCAGGCGGTGCCGGCCGTGGCGCGCCAGCGGCGCGAGCTGGAGGCGGCCCTCGCGGCGCAGGGCCTCGAGGGCCACCTGCGGGCGCTCGCCGCCGCCACCGACGGCGTCGCCGAGGCCGAGCGACGCGCCGCCGGGGCTGCAGCGGAGCTCGCCGCTGCCGCCGGGCCCGACGGGCCCGCCGGGACCGACGGGTCAGCCGCACCCGAGGACCGGTCCAGCCCGGAGCAGCTGCGCGAGAGCGCCGCGCGCCACCGCCAGGAGCAGGGACGGCTGGCCGAGCTGGTGCAGCTGGAGGCCGAGACCGCCCAGCGCGAGCGCCAGGCCCGCGAGGTGGCCGCCGAGCACGACCGGCTCGCCCGCGAGCAGACCCGCCTGCGCGAGCGGTCGCAGCGATCAGCTCAGGCGCGCGCCGAGCTCGCCCAGCGGGCCGAGTCCGCCGCGGCCGGCGCCGCCGCCGCGCCGGAGACCGCCGCCGCCCTCGCGCGGGCCCAGGACCTCCTCGCCCACGCGACCACCGCCGACGCGCTCACCGCTCGCTGCGAGCCCGCCCGGCGCGCCGCGCTCGAAGCCGACCGCACCGCTCTGGAGGCGCGCAGCCGCTGGCTGGACGCGCGCCAGGCGCGCTGGGAGGGCGTCGCCGCCGAGCTGGCCGCCCGGCTGGAGAGCGGGGCCCCGTGCCCGGTCTGCGGGTCCTGCGAGCACCCGGCGCCCGCGGACGGCGGCCGGGGCCCCGCCCCAGCGCCACCGGACGTGCAGGGCCAGCCCGTGCAGCCCGTGCAGCCCGTGCAGCCAGCAGCAGCGGCCGTGGCCGCCGAGGACGCGGCCCAGGCGGCGTTCGAGCGCGCCGACGCGGCCGCCCGCGCCGCCCAGCAGCAGCTCTCCGACCTCGAGCGGGACGCGGCGGCCGCCCGGGGCCGCGCCGGTGGGACCAGCGCGCAGGACGCCGCCCAGCTGCTCGAGCAGGCGCGCCTGGCCGCCAGCAGGGCCAGTGCCGCCCAGGCCGACCTCGACGCCGCCCGCGCCGAGCTCGCGGCCCTGCAGGCCCAGGAGTCCGCCGACGCCGCGGCCCTGCAGGACGTCTCCAGCGCGCTGGCCCGCCTCGCCGAGCGCGCCGAGCAGCTGGCCGGCGCGCTCGACCGAGACCGCGCCCGGCTCGAGGCCGCCGGCGGGCAGGAGGGCCTGGCCGCCCGCAGCGCGCGCCTGGCGGCCCTGGCGCGCGCCGCTGAGGCGCTCGCCGCGGCCGGTGAGGCGGAGGCCTCCGCCCGCGACACCGCTCGCGACACCGAGGACGCGGCGGTGGCGGCCGCCTCGACGGCGGGCTTCGCCGACCTCGCCGCCGCTCGTGCGGCGCTGCGCTCGAGCGCGCAGCGGGCAGAGCTGCAGGGCGCGGTCGCCGCTCACGAGCGCGCGACGGCGGCGCTGGAGGCCCAGCTGGCCGAGCTGGCCCGTCCGGACCGGACCAGCGCCCCCGGCGCGGAGCGCCTCGACGACTCCGACGAACTCGACGACCAGGATGACCCGGACGACCCGGACGCCCCGGACCGGGCGCTGGCCGCGCTCGCCGAGGCCGCGCAGCAGCGGGCCGCGGCCGACGAGGCCGCCGAAGCAGCGGTGCGGGCCGCCGAGCGCGCCGCCACCGCCGCCGCGCAGCTGGAGCGGCTGGAGGTCGAGACCGCCCGGGGAGCAGCCGCGCTGGAGCCGCTGGCCCGCCGCGCCGAGGTCGCCGGAGACCTCGCCCGGTGCGCCGAGGGCACCGGTGGCGGCAACGCCCGCCGGATGAAGCTGTCGACCTACGTGCTGGCGGCGCGCCTGGAGCAGGTCGCCGCTGCCGCCAGCGAGCGGCTGGAGGTCATGAGCGACGGCCGCTACCGGCTGGTCCACACCGACGCCCTCGAGCGGCGCGGCGCGGGCTCGGGGCTCGGCCTGAGGGTGCTCGACGCGTGGACCGGCGTCGAGCGCGACGTGGCCACGCTGTCCGGGGGCGAGACCTTCATGGCCTCCCTCGCGCTGGCGCTCGGCCTGGCCGACGTCGTCCGCGCCGAGGGCGGGGGCGCCCCCGTGGAGACGCTCTTCGTGGACGAGGGCTTCGGCACCCTCGACCCGGAGTCCCTGGAGGAGGTCATGGGCGTGCTGGAGCAGCTGCGCGCCGGCGGCCGCGCCGTCGGCCTCGTCAGCCACGTCCCGGAGCTGCGGACCCGCGTGCCGGCGCGGCTGGAGGTGCTGCGCACCTCCACCGGGTCCCGGCTGGCCACCGTCCTCGCCTGACCTGGCCCGGAGGTCGAGACCTGCGGGAGCCTGGCCGGGTGGACCGCGCCTTCGCCCAGCACGTGCTGGCCGCCGCCGCCGAGGAGGGCCCCGAGCACCTCGCCCGCGCACGCGCCTGGGTCGAGGAGCTGCCCGCCGTCGTCGACCGCTGGCGGCGCCACTGGCGCCTGGGACCGCTGACCCAGGTGCCCGCGAGCATCCACTGGGTGGGACGCGGCGTCCGCGACGACGGCCGCCCGTGCGTGCTCAAGCTCGCCGTCCCCGGGGCGCCGCAACCGCTGGCCGAGGTGCACTGGCTGCGCCGCACCGCTGGTCAGGGGCACGGGGCCGCGGCGGACGTGCGCCCGGTGCGCCTCCTGGACGCCCGTCCCACCGCCGGTGCGCAGCTGCTGGAGCTGGTGGAGCCGGGCGAGCCGCTCGCGGCCCCGCTGCTGGCTGCCGCCGGCACGGCGCGCTTCGCCGCCGCCGACGACGCCGCCTGCGAGGTCATCGGCAGCGCTGCGCGCGCCGTGCGCCGGCCGGCCCCCGTCCCCCGGGACGACGACGAGCGCGCCGACCCGGCGGGTCGCGCCGCGCTGGGGTCCGTGCGCGGTCACCTCCGCGAGCTCCTCGCCGTCGCCGAGCTCCGCGACCCGCGCCACCTGCTCCTGCCGGCCCGCCTCGTGGAGGTGGCGGCGCAGCAGGGGCGCCACCTGCTCGGCACCGCGGCCGCGGCCGGCCAGGCCGACGCGCTCCTGCACGGCGACCTCCACCACGACAACGTGCTGAGCGCCGCCGGCGGCTGGGTGGTCATCGACCCGCACGGCGTGGTCGGCGAGCCCGCCTACGAGGTCGCCGCCGCCGTCTACAACCCGTTCAGGCTCGGGGAGCTTGCGGCAGGACGAGCGGTGGTGCGCTGCGACCGGCTCGCGCAGGCGTCGCAGCTGCCCGAAGACCGGGTGCGCGGGTGGGCGCTGGTGCAGGCGGTGCTGTCAGCGGTGTGGTCCCTCAGCGGACGCACCGCCGCCGGGGACACCGGGGAGGCACTCCCCGGCGACGTGCGGCACGTCCTCGCGGTGGCGGAGCGCCTGGCCGGCTGACCGTCCCAGGGAGGTCAGCGGCCACCGCCACAGCGTGCAGGTGCAGCGGCCGGTGGTGCCTGCAGATGGTCCAGCAGATGGTCCAGCAGATGGTCGGCAGCCGGTCGGCAGCCAGGGTCAGCCGGCGGTGCGGCGAGCGGCGCGCCGGGCAGCGAGCTCGTCGGTGGCGGAGGAGCCGCCGTCGACCTTCTCGCTGGGCAGCGTGGCGAGGGAGGACTCGACCTCGCGCCACACACGCCCCACGGCGATGCCGAAGACGCCCTGACCGCCCTGGACGAGGTCGACGACCTCCTCGGCGGAGGTGCACTCGTAGACGCTGGCGCCGTCGCTCATGAGCGTGATCTGGGCGAGGTCCTCGACCTCGCGCTCGTGCAGGTGGCCCACCGCCGAGCGGATCTGCTGCAGCGACACCCCGGTGTCGAGCAGACGCTTGACGACCTTGAGGACGAGGATGTCGCGGAAGCCGTACAGCCGCTGCGTGCCCGAGCCGCTGGCAGGACGCACGCTCGGCTCGACCAGGCCCGTGCGGGCCCAGTAGTCCAGCTGCCGGTAGGTGATGCCCGCCGCCTTGCACGCGGTCGGACCGCGGTAGCCCGCCTCGCGGTCGAGCGCTGGCAGCGCGTCGGTGAAGAGCAGGCTCTGCGCAGCCGCGGTGCGACCGCTCCCGCCGTCTCCCGTGCCCCTCACGCGGTCCTCCTGTCGTGCGCCGTCCCGGGCCGGCGCGGGACCGCGGCTCGTGGCGAGTCGCGGACCGCCGGCAGCTCCGGTGCAGGGCGTCCTCATGACGGTAGGGCCGGGCAGGCCCCCCGTCAACGAAGGAGCCCCTCAGCGCTCCGGCGTGTCGCGCCCTGGCGTGTCGTCTCCGGCGTCACCGGGCGGGTCGCCCTCGAAGTCCTCGGCGCTGACGTGGTCGAGGAACTCCCGGAACTTCTCCACCTCGTCCTCGTCCTGGTCGGGGACGGGAACGCTGGCCGAGGAGAGCACCTCCTCGGCCCCGAGGATGCGCGAGCCGGTGCGCAGCGCCAGGGCGATGGCGTCGGAGGAGCGCGCGCTCACGGTCGTTCCGCCGTCGAGGACGAGCTCGGCGTGGTAGATGCCGTCCAGCACCTTGACGATCCGCACCTCGACCAGGGTGCGCCCGACCGCCTCGAGCACGTCCTTGAGCAGGTCGTGGGTGAGGGGGCGCGGCGGCACCACGCCCTGCTGGGCGAAGGCGATGGCGCTGGCCTCGGGAGCGCCGATCCAGATCGGGAGCATGCGGTCCCCTTCGCGCTCCCGCAGCAGCACGATGGGGTTGTTCGAGGGCATCTCGACCCTGACCCCCACGACGTCGAGCTCGCGCACCCGCCCACCGTAACGCCGCCCGCGGCACCGTCCAGCGGGCGGGTCATGACCGGGTCATGACCGGGTCATGACCGGGTCATGACCGCACCGCGACCGCACCGGGACCCGGTCGGACGCGTCAGGGCGCGGGCGGGACCTCGTCCAGGGCGCAGCCCAGCGCCGCCGCGTGCAGGGACAGCAGGGAGGTGACCAGCTCCAGCGCCACCCGCTCGGCGTCGTCGGCGCGCTCCTCGGCGCGCTCGGGCCGCTCGCCGGGCCGGGCCCGCCGCAGGGGGCTCACCACCTGCTCCACGAGCGCCGCCTCGGCCCCGACCGCGGTGCGCAGGGCCCGCAGGTGGCGCGGCTCGATCCCGTGCTCACCCAGAACGACCGCCGCCGTCACCAGGTCGAGCGCGGAGCGGGGGTAGCGGCCGGCGGTCTCGCGCGGGAGGAGGCCGTGGTCCTCGAGGGCCTCGAGCAGCGCCAGCGAGCCACCGGCCGCGGCGAGCACCTCCGTGCGCTCCACCGGGTCCCTGCGAACGGCCCGGGCGGACCCGCCGCCGGCAGCCGGGGCACCGGCACCGGGCCCGTCGTCGAGCCTCCCGGGGACGGCGCCCGCGTCGTCGTCGTGGACCCCGGAGGCAGCTCCCGCGGCAGCAGCGGCCGCGGTGCTCGCCCTGAGCGCCTCCGAGCCCGCCACCGCCCGCGCCGTCCCGGGTGGCACGTCGGCGCTCGGGTCTGCGCCCGGGTCTGCGTCGAGGGCGGCGAGGTGGTCGCGGATCACCCGCAGCGGCATGAACTGGTCCCGCTGGAGGCGCAGCACCGTGCGCAGCCGCTCGACGTCGGCGAGGGTGAACTTGCGGTACCCGCTGGGGGTGCGCTGGGGGGACACCAGGCCGCGGTCCTCGAGGAATCGCACCTTGGAGTGCGTGACGTCGCTGAACTCCGGCGCCAGCCGGGCCAGCAGCTCACCGATCGTGAGCAGCGGTTCCCGCTGCTCCCCTGCGGGGGCGTCCTGCGGCGTGCGGCGGGCGGGGGAAGCGGCCCGCTCGCTCACCGCGCGCGGAAGGAGTGGAAGGTCAGGCGGTACTTGCCGATCTGGACCTCGTCACCGTTCGTGAGCAGGACGTCGTCGACGCGGTCGCGGTTGACGTAGGTGCCGTTGAGGCTTCCGACGTCGCGCACGCGGAAGCGCTGCCCGTCGCGCACGAACTCGGCGTGCTTGCGGGAGACGGTGACGTCGTCCAGGAAGATGTCGCTGCTGGGCTGACGACCAGCGGTGGTGCGGTCGTCGTCGAGGAGGAAGCGGGCCCCCGCGTTGGGGCCGCGCTGGACCACGAGCAGGGCGCAGCCCTCGGGCAGCGCGTCGACGGCGCGCTGCTGGTCGGAGTTCAGCCCGGGGGGCGCGTCGGACGAGGTCTCGACCTCCGGCACCGAGATGGCCGGGAAGGACATCGTCGTGTCCGAACCGCCCTGCCTGCCCGGCTCCTCGCGCTCGCTCACGGGGCCACCCTAGCCGTCGCGCGGACGGCGGGTGCAGGGCCGCCGCACCCGCGCCCGGCCACCGGCGTCACGAGATGTGGTCCCGGTAGCCGGCGGCGTCGAGCAGCCCGTCGAGCGCGGCCGGGTCGTCCAGGCGGACCTCCAGGACCCACCCCTCGCCGTACGGGTCGGAGTTCACCAGCTCGGGGCTGCCGTCGAGGCTGTCGTTGCGGCCGGTGACCTCCCCGGTGACGGGGGCGTACAGCTCGCTGACGCTCTTGGTGGACTCCAGCTCCCCGCACGAGGCGCCGGCCTCCACCCGGTCCCCCACGGCCGGGAGCGAGACGTAGACGATGTCGCCCAGCTCGCCCTGCGCGTAGGCGGTGATGCCGATCCTCACGACGTCGCCGTCGGTGGCGGCCACCCACTCGTGCTCCGCGGTGTAGCGGAGCTCTTCGGGGACCTCGACGTCGGGCATGGAGGGGCCTCCTGGCTGAGCAGCATCGGGGGTGACGGCGCCGACGACCGGGGACCTCAGCCCGGGGCGCTCGGCGCGACCGTGCGAGCGTACGCAGGCGCGCCCGCGGGCTGCAACGCCGTCACGTCGACCGCGTCGAGCTGCTCCACCGAGATCGAACCGCCGACCCGCCGGACCGTCGGACCGACGCCGTCGGGGAACTCCATCGCGCTGGCCAGCGTCTGCGGACCACCGATGGCCAGCACGGTGAACGGGGCCCTGACCAGCACCTCCGTCCCGGGGCCGCCCACCGCGACGGCTCCGTCGGCGGAGTCGGTGAAGGCGCTGCTCGCGATGACCCGCGCGTCGCCGATCTGGATCGCCTCGGCACCGGCGTCGCGCAGCTCCTGCACCGCGCCCAGCAGGAGCGTGGCGGCGCTCGGGCTCGAGCCGGACGGCACCTGGACCGTCAGCCGGATGCCCGGCCCGGTGGCCGGCAGCGTGCCGGCGAGGATGCCGAGGGTGTCCACGCGCTGCTGCGCCAGCTCACGGGCGGCGGCCTGCTGGTCGCCGCTGGCGCGCAGGTCCTGCTGAGCGCTCTCCAGGTCGCTGATCTCGCGCTGCAGGCGCTCGGAGCGGTCGGTGGCGTCGTCCAGGAGGCCCAGCAGCTCCGGCTGGGGCAGGGCCGCCAGGTCGGCGCCCGTGCGCTGCTGCACCTGGACGGCGACGGCGAGGCCGAGCAGCAGGCACAGCAGCCCCACGACGAGCTGCCCGCGGGTGGCGCGGGGGGCGAGGGCGTAGCGCAGGCCGCGGCGGGTCCCGTGGCCTGCGGGCGCCGCGGGAGCGGGCTCGGCGGGAGCGGGGGCGGCGGGAGCGGGGGCGGCAGCGGGCGCCGCGGGAGCGGGCTCAGCGGGAGCGGGGGCGGCAGCGGGCTCCTCGGCGGAGCGCTCCGCGGACCCGGGACGCGAGGCCGCGCCAGGGGCGGCGCCGCCGCGCTCGTCGTCGTCGGCGGGGATGTCGAGCAGGAGCTGGTCTGCGGAGCCGGCACCTCCGGCCGCCGGCAGGTCGAGGGCGAGCTGGCCGGGGCCGGGGGCTGCGGGCGGGTCCGGCTCGGGGCCGGGTCCGCCACCGTGGCCGGTCCGGGCGTCGTCGGCGGTCATGCCTTGAACAGGTGGCGCCGGATGGAGGCGACGTTGGAGAAGATGCGGATGCCCAGCACCACGATGACGCCGGTGGAGAGCTGGCTGCCGACGCCGAGCTGGTCTCCGAGGNNCAGCGCCGCCACCACGACGTTGGACAGGAACGACACCACGAAGACGCGGTCGTCGAAGAGCCCGTCCAGAGCGGCGCGGAAGCCGCCGAACACCGCGTCGAGGGCGGCCACCACCGCGATGGGCAGGTACGGCTGCAGCCACGCCGGCACCGTCGGGTCGAGCACCAGGCCCAGGACGATGCCGACGAGCAGGCCGACGGCGGCGATCACAGGGCGCTCGCCGAGGGGGTCGGGGCGGACGTCGGCGGGGCCGTGGCGGTCACGGGGGAGGACTCCTGCTGCTCCGGTGGGGCGGGGGCTGGGGTGCTGGCC
>NZ_VDMJ01000050.1 GCF_006335115.1 Streptomyces sp. NP160 | reverse complement strand
GCGCCCGCGGCGAGCGCCGCAGCGCTGGCCAGGCCGCTGGCCAGACCCGCGACCGGCCCATCGGGACCGGTGACGACACCGACCACGACCACGACGGCGGCGGCAGCGGCCAGGACCAGCCCCCGCTGCCGCCAGGACCGGTGCCGCCGCGCCCAGAGCACCACGAGCCCGAGCACGGGCCAGGCGACGCCCAGGTCAGCGCCGGGCAGCTGGGGCCAGCGGGAGGCCACGCAGACCGCAGCGACGACGACGGCCCACGCGACCTCCGGCAGCAGGCTGCGCCACCGCGCCGCGGGTGCGGGCGTCTGCGCGGGGGTCACGCCGTGGTCATCGGCAGCCCCGCGCCGCGCCTTGACGCGCGGGCAGCACGATGGGGGTGTGAGCGCTCCGGAGCCCGTGCGCGGGCGCGTCGTCCTGGCGGGGACCCCCATCGGCAACGCCGAGGACGCCCCGCCGCGCCTCGTCACGGCGCTGGCCAGCGCGGACGTCATCGCCGCGGAGGACACGCGCCGCCTGCGCCGCCTGTGCGCCTCCCTCGGGGTGGAGCCGCGGGGTCGGGTGGTGAGCTCCCACGAGCACAACGAGGACTCCCGCGGGGAGGACCTCGTGGCGGCGGCCGCCGCCGGCGCCACCGTGCTCGTGGTGACCGACGCCGGCATGCCGACCGTCTCCGACCCCGGCTACCGCGTCGTGGTGGCCGCCGCGGCGGCCGGCGTCCCCGTCACCACCGTCCCGGGCCCCTCCGCGGTGCTCGCGGCGCTGGCGGTCTCCGGGCTGGCCACGGACCGCTTCTGCTTCGAAGGCTTCCTGCCCCGCAAGGCGGGCGAGCGGGCCTCCGCGCTCGCGGAGCTGGCCCGCGAGCGGCGCACGATGGTCTTCTTCGAGGCCCCGCACCGCCTGGCGGCCTCGCTGGAGGCGATGGCCGAAGCGCTGGGGGCCGACCGGCGCGCCGCCGTGTGCCGCGAGCTGACCAAGACCCACGAGGAGGTGCGCCGGGGCCCCCTCGCCGAGCTGGCCGCCTGGGCCGCCGGGCTCGCGAAGATCGGGGAGGTGACCCTGGTGGTGGAGGGGGCACCCGCCGCCGCCACCGACCCCGCCACCGCGCTGGCGGAGGTGCTGGCCCGGGTGGCCGCGGGAGAGCGGCTCAAGGACGCCGCCGCGGAGGTCGCCGAGGCCACCGGCGCCTCCAAGCGCGACCTGTACCAGGCGGCGCTCGCCGCCCGCAGCCCGCGCTGAGCCCAGCGCCCGACCTCAGCGCCCGACCTCCACGACGACGGAGTCCTCGTCGACGGAGACGTCGAAGCCGGCGACCGCGGCTCCGGTGAGCCGCTCGCGGTGCGCGGCCACAGCGGCGTCCACCGCCCGCACCGACCGGGGCGAGCCCACGTGCACCAGCGTCAGCACCGGTCCGCTCGGCGGGCGGCGAGCGGTGATCTCGCCGTCCGAGCAGCTGTGCAGCGCCGCCGCCACCAGGGCGCGCAGCGACGGGAGGAGCTCCAGGTCCGCCGAGGGAGGGGCGTGGTCGACCACGTCGACCCGCACCCCGCGCCGGCGGGCGCCCGCCGCGCACCGCCGCACCTCGGGGTCGAGCAGGTCGCGCCCGCGCAGCTCGGCCCGCAGGTCCTTCTCCACAGCCGTCAGCTGGTCGCGCACGTCGGGGTCCAGGGGACCCGCCGCCCGCGCCACCTCCTCCAGCAGCGGCACCGCCGCGACCTCCAGCAGCGCCCGCCGGCGCTCGTGGGCCTCGGCGCGCTCCCGGGTGCGGCGACGGCGCTCGCGAGCCAGCGCGTAGGCGCTGTCGCTGCGCAGGAGGTCGATCTGGGTGGTCTGGACGAGGCGAGCGGCCACCAGGCCCCAGGCCCACCAGACGAGGACCGGGCCGAGCAGCATCGCCGTCTCGGGGGCCCACAGGGGGCCCTCGCCCGCCCAGTGCCGCAGACCGGTGAGCACCGCGAGGGTGGTCAGGGCGCTGGCGTGCGCCAGCGCGGGCCGGTCGCGGACCACCAGCAGCGCCAGGGCGGGGCTGAGCAGTCCGGGGGCCGTCGGCCGGTCGCCGAAGCTGGAGCCCGGCGCCACGGCGAAGGCGTTGGCCAGGACGGCCAGCGGCAGCAGGACCGCCGCCGCGGCAGCGGGCGCCGGGGCCAGCGTCCCTCCCAGGGGCCCGGCGGCGGAGCGGCCCGGCACCACCACCAGGGCCCACAGCCCCGCCGCCGCGCCCAGGGACGAGGCCAGCGCGAGCCACGGGTAGCTGGCCTCGGGCAGCGCTGCCAGGCACACCAGGCCCTGCACCCCCACCCACAGGCCCGCCGCCAGGAGCAGCGGCTGGCGGCGCAGCTCGAGGGCGCCGGCGCGGACGTGCCTCACCGCGGCCACCGCAGCTCCACCGTGGTCCCGCGCCGCGAGCTCGTGACGTCGGCGTCCCCCCCGACGCTGCGCATGCGACCCACCACCGACACCCGGATGCCCAGGCGTCCCGTGGGCAGCGCGCCGGTGTCGAAGCCGCCGCCGTCGTCGCTGACCACCACCCGGGCCCCCGCCTCGCCCAGGTGCCCGTGCACGCGGGCGCGCACGCCCGGCGGGTTGTGGTGGACGGTGTTGCGCATGAGCTCGGCGGTGGCGTCGGCCACGGCTTCCACCACCCGGCCGGGCAGCGCGCCGGGGGTGCTGCTCAGCTCCACCACCGCCCGGTCGAACGCACCGCGCGCGGCGGCTGCCACCTGCTGCGCCGCCAGCGCGCTGCCCACCGTGAGGGTCGCCGGTGCGGCCGCGATGCTCACGAGGGCCGCCGACGCGGCGGCAGCGGCGTCGCGGACCTCTCGCTGGGTCTCGGCTGAGGCTCCCGCGCGCAGGGCCGTGAGCACGTCGTCGTGCACGGCGGCCTCCCAGCGCCCGCGCTCCGCCTCGGCCAGCGCCATCGCCTCCGCCTCGGCGTCGGCGCGCAGCACCGCGCCGCGCGCGGCGCCGACCCGTCCGGTCGTCTGCTCCAGGCCGCGCGCGAGGTAGTAGACCGTCGCCGCGACCAGGGCGAGCACCGCGCCGTAGACCACCGAGGCGGCGGCGCCGCCCTGGGGCAGCGGAGGGGGCACCGGAGTGACCGCCGCGACCAGGGCGCTGAAGGCGGTGGTGGCCAGCAGCCCCCAGGAGCGGGGCGCGTTGCGCGCCAGCACCGCGCACGCCTGGGTGGCGGTGGCCACGACGTAGGCGGGCCAGGGGCCGTGGCCGACCGCCGGGTCGGGCAGCGCCAGGCCGGCGCCCAGGAGCGCCGCCTGGGAGACCGCGGTGAGCAGGCCCACCACCACGAAGGCGGCGGCCGCGGGGTCGGGCGAGGTGCCGCGCACCACGGCCACGACCGCCGCGACGTGCGCCAGGGTGAAGCACGCCAGCAGCGGCACCGCCCACCACAGGGGACCGGTCGGGCCGTCGAGGGCGAGGCTGCCCGCGGCGGCCGCCGCCGGCGAGGCACCGGTGAGGACGACCACCGTCCCCACCAGCCGCCGCGCCGTGGTGCGCGCGGCTGCGGGGCTCACCCGAGCTCCTCGGCGTCAGCGGGACTGCGCGGCACCGCTCGACGCGTCGTCGTCGTCCAGGAGGCCCATGGTCTCCGCCACGTTGCGCAGCTCGAGCTTGCTCGAGGCCCGCACGTCCACGGCGGCGAGCTTGCTGCGGATGCGCTTCAGGTACTCCTTGACGGTGCCCTCGCCGATGCCGAGGCGGCGCGCCACGGACTTGGCGGGCAGGTCCGCGGCGTACAGCCGCAGCACCTGGCGCTCCTGGGGGGAGAGCAGGTCGTCGAGGTGGGGGGCGGTCTCCAGGGCGCGGGCCATGCGCACCGAGACCACGGCCTCACCGCGGTGGGCTGCGCGCACGGCCTCCACGAGCACCGCGAGCGGCTCGTCCTTGAGGACCACGCCCAGCGCCCCGCGGGCCACGGCCGAGTAGACCTGGGCGGGCTTGGCGCCGTCGGTGTAGACCACCACCTGCGATCCGGCGGCCAGCAGGCGCCCCGTGTTGGTGCCGGGCGTCGAGGCGTCGCCCAGGCGGAGGTCCAGCAGCACCACGTCGAGGTCGTCCCGCTCGGCGAGCAGCTCCTCCACGGTGGGTGCGAAGGCCACCAGGCGCACCTCCGGTGCCGCCTCCTCGATGACCGTCTTCAGCCCCGCGAGGACCACGGGGTGGTCGTCGACGGCTCCCACCAGCACCACTGCGTTCTCCTCCACAGCCGTCCTCCCCGGGGGTCTCGGACCGCCGCTGGGCGCGGCGACGTGAGGACTATCGCCCCTGATCCTGACAGGCCGCTCACCGCAGGAAGGAGCGTCTGCCGGAGTGGAGACCGCTGCTGTCCCTCCTCAGGGGGGACCGCACGTCCTTCAGGCGCAGCGCGGGGGACTCGACGAGGTGCCAGGAGGCCAGGGCCGCCAGGGCCGTGGCCGCCAGCACCACCCCGAGGACGACGACGAACGGCGCACCCGCCAGCGGGGTGCTGAGCACGAGCAGCGCCACCGGCCAGTGCCAGACGTAGGCGCCGTAGGAGAGGTCGCGCCGCAGGCGCGGACGCCACGGGAGCCGGGCCGCGACGGCGAGCAGCAACAGCGCGAACCCCGGTGCGCCCAGGGCGCGGTAGTCGTCCAGGAGGAGCAGCCCCGCCACCAGGGAGGCGCCCGCCACCAGGAGGGCCACCGGCGTCACCGGCACCCGGTCGGCCACGAGGAGGGCGGCCGCGCCGAGGGCGAAGAGCAGCAGCAGGCGCGGCAGGTTCTCGCCCGGGAGCAGCTGCACGCCCGTGACCACCTGGGCCGTGGTGGCCAGCTGCAGCGCGCCGACACCGGCCACCACGAGCAGCGGGCGGCGGCGCAGCAGCCCGAGCACGCCCAGGCCGGCGACCGCGGCGTAGCAGAGCGCCTCGTAGAAGAGCGTCCACAGCGAGCCGTTGACCACCGGGTCGGGCGTGGAGGCGGGCAGCCCGGCGATGCCGAACTGCGCCATGAACAGGCCCGCGTTGTGCAGCACGTAGGTCGTGGCCGAGCCGGGGCCCGTCAGCACGTCCCCCGCGCGGCCGCCGCCCAGCACCGCCAGCAGGGGGGCGACCACCACCGCGGTGACCAGCAGGCACGTCCAGAAGCCGGGCAGGATGCGCAGCGCGCGGTGCCAGGCGAAGCGCCCGGGGGAGTCCAGGCGCAGCCAGCTGGACGTGATGAGGAAGCCCGACAGCACGAAGAACCCGTCCACGGCGAGCTCGCCCACCTCGGTGCCGCCGACGGTCGGCTGCCACCCCAGCGCCAGCTGCATGGCGTGGGTGACGGCGACGGTGCCCGCCAGCGCCAGGCGCAGCACGTCGAAGGCGTTGCCGCGGGGGTCGTAGGCCTGCGCCAGCGTGCGAGGGCGCCGCAGGGGAGCTCCGGCCGCCCGGGCGCGAGGGGGTGCGGTGGCGGTCACCCCACCACCGTCCGTCAACCTTTCCCTAACGTCAAGGTGAAGGTGCGACCTTCACGTGAACGGAAGGTTTCGGTCGTGGGAGGCGCCCGTCCTCCCGGGGGACCTGTGTCAGGGCAGCAGCGGCCGCAGCGACGCCAGCAGGTCGTCAGCCCCGGCCAGCTGCTCGACCAGCTTGTCGCGGCGCCGGCGCACGTCGGCCTCCAGGGCCGTCAGGCGCTCCAGCTGCTCAGCGCGCTCCTCGCCGTCCGCGCCGTCCGCGGCGGCCGGCGCGGACACCGCGTCGAGCAGCGCCAGCACCTCGCGCATCTCGTCCAGCGTGAAGCCCAGCGGCTTCAGCCGGCGGATGGTGAGCATCTTGGCCAGCGCGTCCTCGCCGTACAGGCGGTAGTTGCCGGGGGAGCGGCGCGCCGGCAGGAGCCCCTCGTCGTCGTAGTAGCGCACCGTGCGGTGGGACAGCGCCACCCGCTCGGCCATCTCCCCGACGGTCATGAGGCCCGCGACCGGGCCGCTGGCGGGCACGCCGGTCGGCGGGGTGGCGGTGGCGTCGTCGCCAGCGGACGGTGCGGACGGTGCGGGTGTGCTCACGGGTGCCTCCTCACCGGGGCCCTGACCTCGGGCGCGCCATCCTGCCACCAGGGCGCGGGGCGGCGGCCGCCGCCGGGGTCAGGCCGTGGTCGTGGTCGTCGTCGTGGTCGTGGTGCCGTCGCCGTCGGTGGCCGACGGGTCCCACGCCTGGAACTCCTCCGCGTGCTCGGTGCACAGCGAGTCCGTGGCGGACCACTCCACGTCGTAGGCGGCGTCGAGGGTCAGCTGCTCGCCCGACCAGCGCTCCACCAGCGCGGCGTCGGCCTCGGCGGGCGTCCGCCCGGCGTCCATGTCGGCGCAGAAGCCGTAGGCCATGTCGAGCAGGGTCGCGTCGTCGTAGGACTGGTAGGTCTCCTCGTACAGCGCGTCGATGAACTCCTGCTCCGAGGGCGAGAGCGACGCCACCGTCCCGTCCTGGCCCCGGCTGCCGACGCCGGCGTCGTCGCCGAGCGCGACCAGGCCCGCCACCGCTCCCACCGCCAGCCCCGCGCACACCACGAGCAGGACGACGCCGGACAGCGCCGTCCCCACCACGGCGTGGGCGAGGCCCGCGCCGCCGCGGCGGCGGGAGCGCACCAGGCCGAGGACCCCGAGCGCCAGCCCGAGGGGCGCGCACGGCACGGCCGCCACCCAGGACCACACCGCCACGGGGTTGCCCTGCGGCTCCCGGAGCCAGGGCGCCACGGCCGCCGGCTGCTGCTGGTGGTGCTGCGGCCACGGCTGCTGCGGCGCCCACGTCTGCTGCGGCGCCCACGTCTGCTGCGGCGCGCCGTGCTCCGGAGCGCGCCACGGTGACGCACCCGCGTGCGCCTGGCCCTCGGGCGCGCCCGGCTCGTTCGCGTGCTCCACGTCGTCCTCCCCGCTGCGCGCGGGAAGCGGCGCGGCCAGCCCGGCGACGGTAGGCGGCGCCGAGCCGGCCCGGTAGCCCGCGCCGCCGGCTGACACCCGGGCGGGCGCACGGCGCTGCCCGGCCGGCCCAACCGCGCCGCCGCACCGCACGAGCTGATCGGAAACGCCTCGCCGCCCCCGCCGCCCGTCCCATACTCCTGGCATCCGGCTCCGGGAGGACCATGGACGTGCAGCGCGCCGAGGCGCTGGGACCGCGTGCGGCGCGCAGGGCGCTCGTGGTGGCCAGCCGTGACCCCCGTGCGCGCTTCCTCGTGGTCGGGGCCGGCTCGACGCTCGTGCACCTGGCCGTCATGACGTCCCTGCTGCCCCTGGTGGTGGCCGAGGCCGCCAACGCGACGGCGTTCGTGGTCGCCACGCAGGCCAACTTCGCGGCGAGCTACTCCTGGACCTGGTCCTCGCGCCGCAGCGGCACCGAGGGGCGCGCCGACCTGCTGCGCCGCCTCGTCCTCTTCAACGCCGCGGCGGTGCTGGGGTTCGGGGTGAACTCGGTGTGCTTCACCTCGGCGCACCGGCTGCTGGAGGCCCCGCCCGTGCTCAGCGCGCTGATGGCCACCGCCGTGTCCGCCGTGGTGTCCTTCGCCGTGACGTCGCGCCTCGTCTTCGCCCAGCGCGCCGCCCAGGGAGCGACCGCGGGTGCCCGGCGGGCCGTGCCGCTCGCGGTGCGGCGCAGCGCCGCCCCCGCCGTCGCGCCGGCCGCGCCGGCGTTCGTGCTGGTCCCCGCACCACGCGGTGCCCAGCGCTCCGAGGTGCTGCTCCCCGCGCCGTCGTCCCTACCCGTCTTCTCGGTGCAGACCGCGCTCGCGACGCGCCCGGTGGTCACCGCCTCCTGAGCCCCGTCCGGCGGGGCGGCCGTCCCCGCGGCTCAGCGGGAGCGGCTGGGCTCCGCCCGGCGCAGCAGCAGCCGCGCCACGAGCAGCGCCGCGGCGGCGATCACCACCGCCGCGCCGAGCGCCAGCCACCAGTCGCCCGGCGAGGTGGCCCACAGCGGGTCCACCAGGTCCATGCCCGGCACCAGCGCCGGCAGGTCCACCGTCCCCGCGGCCATGTTGAAGCCCCACCGCGCGGGCACCAGCCACGCCAGCTGCTCCAGCGCGAAGCGCCCGTCCACGGGGAACAGCGCGCCCGTGAACACCAGCTGCGCCATCACCAGCAGCACCATGAGCGGCATCGCCTGGTCCGCGGTGCTGGCGGCCGCGGAGATGGCCAGCCCCAGGCACGCTGACGCGACGGCCACGACGGCCACGGCCAGCACCACCTCGGGGAACGCCCACGGCAGCACCACCCCGGACGCGGGCAGGTCGCGGCCCACCAGCGCCAGCACCACCAGGGCCACCGACTGCACCACCACCACGGTGCCCAGCACCAGCGCCTTGGACGCCAGGTACGCCACCGGTGACAGGCCGATGGCGCGCTCGCGCCGGTAGATCGGCCGCTCCTCCACCACCTCGCGCACGGACACCGCCGCACCGATGAGCGCACCGGACAGCACGAGGATCATGAGCAGCGTCACGGTCTCGGTGTTGAGCCGCGGCACCTCGCCGGGCCCGGGCACCGGTGGCGGGAGCAGCCCCAGCGGCGTCGGAGCGATCCGCGCCAGCACGGCCAGCGCCAGCGGCAGACCCACCAGCAGCGCCACGTACTGCCGGTCGGCGGCGATGACGGCGAGGTAGCGCCGCACGAGCACCGCCGTCTGCTTCCACACCGGCTGCCTCTTGGGCGGAGCACCCCACGCGCCCCCGGCGGCACCGGTGGCACCGGTGGCACCGTCGGCCCGCACCGCCGGCACGGCGGACGTCGACGGCGCCGCCGCGTCGTCGGCGTTCGGCCGGAAGCGCTCCTTCCACGTGCGCCCCTCGTCGTCCCGCGGCGAGCTGGACAGCGCCAGGAACACGTCGGAGTGGTCGGGCAGCCCGAAGTGGGCCAGCAGCCCGTCGGGCGGCCCGAAGTAGGCCACCGACCCACCGGGCGCGAGCAGGAGCACCCGGTCGCAGACCTCCAGGTTGGCGGTGGAGTGGGTGACGACGACGACGGTGCGGCCGTCGTCCGCCAGCCCGCGCAGCGTCCGCATGACCGACTTGTCCAGCCCGGGGTCCAGCCCGGAGGTCGGCTCGTCGAGGAACAGCAGCGACGGCTTGGTGAGCAGCTCCAGGGCCACCGAGGTGCGCTTGCGCTGCCCGCCGGACAGCTTCTCCACCGCCAGGTCGGCCTGGGCCACCAGCCCCAGCTCGGCGATGACCTCCTCGACGCGGTGCGCGCGCTCGTCCGCGGAGGTGTCGGCGGGGAAGCGCAGCTGCGCGGCGTACGTGAGCGCGGTGCGCACCGTCAGCCGGGTGTGCAGCACGTCGTCCTGGGGCACCAGCCCGATGCGGTGCCGCAGGTCGGCGTAGTCGCGGTACAGGTCGCGCCCGTCGTACAGCACCTCGCCGCGCTGGGCGGGGCGGAAGCCGGTGAGGGCGCCCAGCAGCGTCGACTTGCCCGCGCCCGAGGGCCCGACCACGGCGAGCAGCGACTTCTCCTCCAGCGAGAACGAGACGCCGTCGAGCAGCACCCTGCGGGCCCCCCTGGGCGCGTCCCGCCCGGGCGCGGGCGCGCTGACCTCCAGGCCCCTGGCCTCGAAGGAGACCCGCCCGTCGTCGACGTGCTCGTGGAGGTCCCCACCGCGCAGCACGAAGCGCGTGCGGCCCAGCGACAGCAGACCGCCCTCCGGCAGCACGGTGCTGGCACCGCGCGGCACGGGCGCCCCGTCGACGAAGGTGCCGTTGGCGCTGCCGAGGTCGCGGACCAGGTACCCGCTGGCGCCGGGGGCGGTGTCGGGCACCAGCTCGGCGTGGTGGCGGCTGACCAGCAGGTCGGGCACGACGATGGTGTTGTCGGTCGCGCGCCCGATGGTCACCACCACCGTGCTGGGGGAGTGCACGGCCGTCGGCGGCCGGAACACCGCGGAGGCCCCCCAGCGCCACCGGTCCCCGCCGTCGGAGGGCGCCGGCGGGGCGGGCGGGGCGGCCGGTGCCGGGCGCGGCGACCCCAGCAGCTGCAGGGGCGGGCCGCTGTCGGGGTCTCCCAGGCGGACCTCGAGGTCGCCCTCGACCAGCACGCGGCTGACCCGCTCGCCGCGCAGGTAGGTGCCGTTGCGGCTGGCCAGGTCGGACAGGCACCAGCCCTGCTCGGTCAGCTCGAGCAGGGCGTGGTCGCGCGAGACCAGGGGGTGGTCGACGGGCACGTCGCTGGCGGCCGTGCGTCCCACGGTGAGGCGCCGGCCGACAGCGGCGTCGGCCGGCTCGGACCAGGTGCGGCCGTCCTGGCGGACCAGGAGGGCGCGCGCCACCGGGGTGCTGTCCACGGTGCTGCCCCCTCCCGAGGTGCGGCGCCCGCTCTGCTGCAGGCGCCGCCGACGCTACCGCTGCTCCCCGTCCGGGCGGGACCGGCTCGGACGGGTCTAGCCCGCCACCTCGCGCAGCGAGCGGACCTCCACCGCCGGAGCGCTGGAGCCGCACCGCTGCGCGGGTCTGAGCAGGCCGAGCTCCTCGGCCAGCACGCGCAGGTCTACCTTGGTGCTGACCGCCATTCCGCGGGCGGCGAGCTTGGCCCGCAGCCGCTTGAGGTACTCCTTCGCGGTGCCGACCGTGATGCCCATCCGCCGGGCGACCGTCTTCACGGGCAGGTCCGCCCCGTAGAGGCGCAGCACCTCCTGCTCCTGCCGCGAGAGCAGGCCGCGGACCTCGCGCACGCGCGACCCGGCGGCCCTGACGGACGCCGTCGTGCACGCCTCGCCGGCGCTGGCGGCGCGCACGGCGCGCCGCAGCTCCGCGACGGGCTCCCACGCCCCGACCGCTGCGGTGGCGCCGTTCGCCAGCGCCTCCTCGGCCAGGCCGAGGGTCCCCGCGCCGACCAGCAGCACCAGGTGGTGGTCCCGCGCCAGCCGCGCGAGCTCGTCGGCCGTGGGCGCGCAGCCGGCGCAGCTGAGGTCGGCGAGGACCGCCCCCCGCGGGGTGGACGCGGTCAGGCGGGAGACCTGGTGGCTCCCGGCCAGCGCGCCGCACAGACCCAGGAGGCCGAGCGGGTGCCCGCCGACCACGGAGAGCTGCTGCACCGCTCCTGTCACGGGCGGTCTGCCCACCACCGCCGGCGCCTCCTGTCCACCCAGGCGGACCATCAGCCGCCGCTCCGCCTGGGCCGTGCTCCGGCCGCCTCTGTCCTCGTGCACGTGCTTCCCCCTGGTGTTGCGCCCTGGCTCGGGCAGTGAGATCGTGCGCGACCCCGCGACACCAGGGCCAGGCCCGGCCCCGACTTCCACGAGCGCTCGAGGAGGTCTCCTGGCCCTTCTGGGGCGGCGCGCAGCCGGCTCCCGCGCCAGGGTGTGCACCCGTCCCGAGCAGCGGGAGGACGGCGTGAGGGTGGGGCTGAGCGGTGGTGGAGCACTCGCATGAGGAGGGCCTGGCCCTCGTGCTGGCCCGTCTGACCGACCCGGCCACCTCCACCCGGCGCACCGAGCAGGCGCGCCTGCGCCTGGCCGCCGACCCGGTCACCGCAGCCCTGCTCGAGGCCGGTGTGCTCGTGCTCCAGCGGGAGCTCGGGACCTTCGTGCCCTCCGACGACGAGGGCGACGAGGGCGACGAGGGCGACGAGGGGAAGCAGGACGACGACGGCGCGCGCAGGTCGGTCCGCTTCTTCGAGCTGCTCTCCGCCAACCGCGTGTGCGCCGCCGCCACCGCCGTCGGACCGCTGCGCGTGACGGCGAGCCACCTGCGCGACCGCTGGAGCCGCCAGCGCGACTACGGCGAGGACCTGCTCGCGCACGTGCTGTGGCGCCGCCACTGGGACGACCTGCTCGACCAGCGGCTGCGCCACCTCGCGCCGCCGTCGTCGGTGGCGGAGCTGCCGGCGGTGGGGGAGGCGCTGGCCCGGGCCCACCTGCTCACCGCGGGGCTGCCCGTGAGCACCCGCCTGGAGGTGGTGGCCTCGGCGCTGGCGTCGGAGCACCCGTCGCTGCGGCGCTCGCGCGAGGCGCACTACCGGGCGGGCGCCGTGCGCTGGGGCGAGGTGTGGACGCGCTGCTTCGAGGGGGTGGGGCACCGGCTGCGGGAGGGGGTCGACCTGCACCGGACCAGCTCGGCGCTGTCCGCCATGGCCGAGGGGGCCAACCTGCGCCTGCTCGCGACGGGAGAGGTCGCCGAGCGCGTGGAGGAGTCGGTGCGCCTGCTCGTGACCGGCGGCATGGCGCTGGCCCGCCGCAGCTTCGAGCCGGACCCCCACGGCGGTCCGGGGCCCCAGCGCTCCGAGGCGGCCGCTGCGCGGCCGCCCTGGCCCGGGCCGGGCTCCGGGGACGTCGCCGACGTGCTGGTGCACCTCACCGACCCCGTCACCGGCACGCGGCGCACCTCGGCGGCGAGGCACCGCCTGGCCCACGACGAGATCACCGCGCAGCTGGTGGACGGGGGCACCGGCGTGCTCGGCCAGGAGCTGGGCGTGGCCGCCAGCGGCCCTGGCAGCCGGGTCAGCGCGGCGCTGGCGGAGCAGTCCCGCTTCTTCGGACTGCTGTCGGCGGCGGCCGTGGAGGCCGCGGGACGCTCCCTGCCGGCGGGCTCGCCCCGGCCGACCGCCGCGCAGCTGCGCGACCGCTGGCGCACCCAGGACGACTACGTCGAGGACCTCCTCGCCTACGCCGCCCACCGGGTGCGCAGGGTGCGCCGGGGGGTGGTGGAGCGCATCCGCGCTGCGGCCCTGCAGCCCTTCGCCGACGGCTCGCGCGGGTGGGACCGGCTCGAGGCGTCGCTCGAGGCCGCCGCCGCGAGCGTGCTGGAGGAGGTGGACACCGAGGGCCACGACAGGCTGCGCCTCCTCCTGACCGCCCTGGCGGCGGCCCGCCCGGCCGTCGGGCGGCGCTTGGGTGAGCTGGGGGCGCAGGAGGAGGCCAGCGTCGTCGCGCTGGTCAGCGAGCTCCTGGCGCGCGCGGACCTGGTGCTGCGCGACGACGTGGCCGTCGAGGACCTGGGGCGCGCGCTGGTGGCCCTGCGCGACGGGGTGGTGCTGCGCTCGCTCGCCACCGGCCAGCGCGGTGACGAGGAGGCGAGCGCGGTGCCGCCCCTCGGCCGCGCCGCTGTGGAGGTGGTCGGCGGGTGCATCGCCGACGCTGAGGTGCCGGCCCTGCGCGGGGACCCCCGGCGCGGGGAGGCGTCGACGCGCGGTCAGGGCCGGCGCCGCTCCACGTCCTGAGCGTGGGGGCGCCGCGCCGCAGGTCACAGGCTGGTCTCGCCGGCGGGTCCGGTGCCGCGCAGAGCTGCACCATGGACGGGTGCGCCGACTGCTCGAGCCCGGGACGTCCACCCGGCGCACGGCCGCGGCGCGCCAGCGGCTGGCCGACCACCCGCTGACCCGGGAGCTGCTCGACGCCGGGCTGCGCCTTCTGCTGGACCACCCCGGCACCGCCCGCGACTCCGGGGGCCAGGTCGGCGACGTCGCCCTCGCCGACCTGCCCTCCCGCTTCTTCGACGTGCTCTCCGCGGCGCGGGTCAGCGCCGCTGCCACGCGCCGGGGGCCGCTGCGGGTCACCCCGGCGCACCTGCGCGACCGGTGGCCGCGGCGGGGGGCGTTCGCCGAGGACCTCCTGGCGTACGGGCTGTCGGAGCTCCACTGGGCCTCGGTCCGCCGCGCCGGTGACCGCGCGGTCACCGGCGGCGCCCCCGGCCTGTGGGCCGGGCCGGACGCGGTGGCGAAGGACCTCGCCGAGCGGAACGTGCACTCCGGGCGCTCTGCCGCCCTGCACCGGATGCAGCTGCTCGCAGCGGCGCTGGCTCCGGGGTGCCCTCCGCTGCGCGACGCCCTGGCGGCGGCGCGCGACCGCTTCGAGCAGGCCTCCGCCCAGGCCCTGCCCGTCGTGCTCGCCCGCGCCGGCCTCGAGCCGCGGCCGGGGACGGACGCGCGCGAGCTGGTCCCCGCGCTCGCCCTGCTCACGGAGGGGGCCAACCTGCGGCTCATCGCCGACGGCGGTGACGAGCGCGCCCGCTCCGACGCCCTCGACGTGGTCGGCAGGGGTGGCCTGCACCTCGCCTCGGCGTTCTTCGGCCCGGCGGCCGCGCCCCACGACGACGACGGCAGCGGCCCCGGCCTCCCCGGCGCCCCTGCCGCACCGGGGCCGCCGGACCTCGCGGAGGTGCTGACCCGCATCACCGACCCCGCCTCGGGCACCCGCCGCACCGAGGAGGGGCGGCGCCGCCTCGCCCAGGACGACGTCACGCGCCAGCTGCTCGAGGGCGGGATCGCCGTGCTCGCCGAGGAGTTCGGCCTCACCGCCCCGGGCCGGGGCTCGCCGGGGCGCGCCTTCGACGGGCTGTCTGCCGCCCGCGTCGTCGCGGAGGCCCGCGCCGCCGGAGGCGCCGGCGCCCAGGCCACCGTCGCCCGGCTGCGGGACCGGTGGCCGGTGCAGGAGCACTACGTCGACGACCTCGTCCTCCACGCCCTCGCCCAGCACCGCCCGGCGGCCGACGCCCTGCTGGAGCAGGCGGGCCCGGCCGCCCAGCGCGGTGCAGCGCTGGATGCCGCCGTCGGGCGCGCCACGGCCGCTCGCCTGGCCGGGCTCGAGACCCGCCGCGACGCCCGCCTCAAGGTGCTGGTGCTGGTGCTGGGACGCTCCCGCCACGGCGTCACGGACGCCCTCGCCGAGCTGTACGCCCTCGAGCACCGCCGGCTCCGCGCCCTGCTCGAGGCGCAGTTCGCGGCGCGCGGGGCGGGCCTGCGCGAGGGCGTGACCCTCGACGACCTGACCCGCTGGGCCCTCGCCCTGGACGACGGCGCCCTGGTGCGGAGCCTCACCACCGACCCCGCCTCCGAGGCGCACGCCGGCGGTGGTCCGCTCCTGGCCAGGACGGTGACGGCCCTGGCGCTGGCGTGCACGGTCCACCCCGGCGAGGGCGAGGGCGGGGGCGAGGAGGGCTGAGGGGCGGCCGGTCCGCGGACGGCCAGCGGATCAGACGACCAGGCGCTCGCGCCCGCAGCGAGCGCAGTGGTAAGGGGACTCGCCGGCCTCGCGCCGCAGCTCCTCGGGCCACAGCACCCACCGGTGGAGTCCCAGGCGGCAGCACCACGGCATGCCGGGGATGGTGCTCGCTCCGCGCGGTGGTCGCAGCCCGGCACCGGGCTCGACGACCCGGTCGCAGCAGCGGTGGGCCGGGGTCTTTCGGGAAACCACCGGTGCGCGCCCGCACCGGACGTCACGATGGGTCTTCGGATGCCGTCGCCCACCGGAAGGCCTCCCATGTCCGCCGCTGCCCGCGTCACCATCGTCCACGAGCGCTTCACCGAGCACGGTGGTTCGGAGGCGGTGGTGGAGGCGATGGCGCGCCACTGGCGCGACGCTGAGGTCCTGGCGCCGGTCGTCCGCCGCGGCGTGATCGCGGCGGACCTCGAGCACCGCCTGCGCAGCACCCCGCTGTCGCGGCTGCTGCGCGGCAGCACCTACTCCCACCTCCTGCCGGCCCTGCCCGTGGCCATGCGCTCCCTGCGGCTGCCCGCCTCCGACGTCGTCGTCGCCTCCCACCACGCCTTCGCCACGCAGGTGGCCGTGGCCAGCCCCGTCCCGGTGGTGGCCTACGTGCACACGCCCGCGCGGTGGGTGTGGGACGCCGCGCTGCGCTCCAGCGAGGGCCGCGGACCCGGCACCGCCGCCCTGGCGGCGTTCTCGGCGGCGTTCAGGCGGCACGACGTCGCCGCGGCCCAGCGGGTGCACACGCTGCTGGCCAACTCCACGTGCGTGGCCGACCGGATCCGCCGCTGGTGGGGCCGCGAGTCGATCGTGGTGGCCCCGCCGGTCGACACCGCCTTCTACTCGCCCGACCCGCAGGTGCCCCGGGAGGACTTCTTCCTCCTGGCGGGCCGGATGGTGCCCTACAAGCGCCCCGACCTCGCGGTGAAGGCCGCCGCCCGCGCCGGCGTGCGCCTGGTGGTGGCCGGGGAGGGCCGGGCCCGCCACGACGTGGAGGTGGCGGCAGGACCCCGGACCACCTTCCTCGGCCGCGTCAGCGACACCGAGCTGCGCGACCTGTTCCGGCGCTGCCGGGCGCTGCTCATGCCCGGCGTGGAGGACTTCGGCATCGTGCCGGTCGAGGCCATGGCCTGCGGTGCTCCGGTCATCGCCGCCGGTGAGGGCGGCGCCCTCGACACGGTGCTGCCGGGCCGGTCGGGGGTGCTGGTCGACCAGGCCGGGACCGACGGCGAGGTCGACGCCTGGGCCCGGGCGCTGGCCGCCTTCGACGCCTCCGCCTTCGACCCGGTGCGCATCCGCCGCCACGCCGAGGGCTTCTCGCGCGCCAGCTTCGACCGGCGCGTGGGTGCCGTCGTCGAGGCCGTGGCCAGCGGCGCCGCCGTGCCGCGCCCGCGCGGGCAGGCAGCTGACGAGCTGCTGGCCCGCCGCGTCGCCGAGGCGGGCGCCGGCCGGGAGCGCATCGTGCTGCCCGAGACCCCGGCCCAGGTCCGGAGCACCCGCGCCCGCTGACCCCCGCGAGCGCGCTCGCGGGACCCGGCCGGGCTCAGCCCTCGCGCTCGGCGCTGAGCGCCGCGTGCCGCTCCTGCAGGCGCGCCCGCACCTGGTCGGGGGTGAGCTGCTGGCGCCGGCGGGTGTCGCGCGCGACCACCGCGCCGGTGGCGACCACGCCCGCCAGACCCGCCACGCCGAGCAGCTTGAACAGCCGCGCGCGCCGGGAGCCGCGCCCGGCTCGTCGTCGTGATCGAAGTGCTGCCCGGTCCTGCGCGCTCGGTGCCACGGCAGGATCCTGCCGTGGCAGAGGTGGACAGGACAGCGCTCCCGCTCGACGAGGCCGTCGAGCTGACCCGCACCGGAGACCTGTGGCTGTTCCGCGGCCGCAGCCCCGCCGACCACGCCATCCGCGCGCTGACCAACGCCCCGGTGAACCACGTCGGCATGGCGGTGGTGCTCGACGACCTGCCGCCGCTGATGTGGCACGCCGAGCTGGGGCGCGGGCTGGTGGACGTGTGGACCGGCACCCAGCACCGCGGCGTGCAGCTGCACGACCTGCGCGCCGCCGTGGACCAGTGGCGGGGCCGGTACGCGCAGCGGGCGTGGCTGCGCCAGCTGGAGGTGCCCGGTGGGCTGGGCCGGTTCGCGGAGGACGCGCTGCTCCAGGAGGTCGCGCGCAGGGACGGCACGCCGTTCCCGGCGACCGCGGCCCTGGCCGGCCGGTGGCTGCGCGGGCGCGCCCGCGTGCGGGCCAGCGCGGCCACGGCGTACTGCGCGGAGGTGGTCGCGAGCGCCTACCAGGCGATGGGCCTGCTGCCGCGCGACCGGCCCGTCAACGCCTACGACCCGGGGACGTTCTGGAGCGGCGACCGCCTGGAGCTGCTCCGCGGGGCGCGCCTCGGGGCTGAGGTCGCCGTCGGCGAGTAGCGGCACCGGCCACCCCAAGGTGGTACAAATGTGACTCATGGGGCTCATGGGTTGGGTGATGACAGCAGCGACGCCGTCCCCCAGTCCCACGCCCGGTGACGACACCGACTACGGCGGCACCCGCGAGTTCCTCCGGCGCATGCTCGCCGAGGCCTCCCCGACGCCCGGCCCGTTCAGCGGCTTCGCCGGCCCGGCCGGTCGGCTGCTCGGCGTGGTGCTGTTCCTCGTGCTCGTCGTCGCCGTGCTGGGGCTGGCCGTCTCGCTGGTCGCCGCCGTGGGGAGCCTGCGCAAGGGCGGCAGGGCCACCGGCCACCTGCTGTCCGCGGTCGGCTGCGCCCTCGTGATCCTCATCATCGGGACCTTCTCGACCTTCACCCTCGGCTGGTTCGACCTGCTGTCATGAGCCCGGGCCCCACCAGCACCGCCGGCGCAGCCCCGCGGACGGCGGGTGGCCCGGGCGAGCCCGCCGACCCGCACGGTCCGGGCAGCGCCGCCGCGTCGCTGCTGGTGGCGCTGCTGCTGGTGCTCGTGCCCACCGGCGCGGCCGTCGCCTCGGCGGCCCTGCCGCTGCCCGGCCCCTCGGCGGGCACCTCGCAGGCCGAGCAGGTGCCGGTAGGCCCCGGTGACACCATCCCGGTCCCCCCGTCGAGCCCGTCGCCCGCGTTGCCCGCGGACCCGGCCGCCCCCGGCGGCGCGCCGGACCCCGGCTCGACGGCGACGACGACGGCCGCCTGCCCCAGCGGCCTGCTCGGCTGGCTCACCTCGCCGTACGCCGCCGACGACTGCCTCGCCGCCACCCTCTCCCAGTCCGTGGGCTGGCTGTTCTCGTACTCGGTCACCGCCGTGACCACCTACGCGGCGTTCAACCCGCTGCGCGGGAACTACTGGCAGGTCTACCTGTGGCACTGGGCGCTGCTGTCCGCCGTCGCCCTCGTGGTGGCCGTGGTGCGCTGGCTTGTGAGCCTGGTGCTGGAGGGCGCCGTGGAGGGCGTGCGCTCGGCGGGGCGCTCCTCCGCGCTGCTCGCCGTCGGCCTGCCCGCGGCGTTCTCCGTGCCGTTCTTCGTGCTGCTGGTCGACGCGGGCGTGCTCGCGGTCACCGGGGCGTTCGCCGGCGTCTTCGCCGTCCGGGTCACCGAGCTCACCGCGCAGCTGTCCCACGGCCTGCTGCTGGGCGACTCCCCGGGCGCCCTGCTCGCCACGCTGCTGCTGGCGGCGTTCCTCTTCCCGCTGCTGCTCGTGGTGCTCTTCACGTTCGTCCTGCGCCAGATCGCCGTGTACGCGATCCCGGTGTTCGGCCAGTTCGGGCTGCTGCCCGCCATCACCGGTGACGGCGGGCACGCCCTGCGCGGCTACGTCCGCGTGATGGCGGGGACGCTGCTCTTCCCGCTGCAGTTCGTGGACCTGCTGGTCATCGGGGTGTCCTTCATGGACTTCTCCACCTACGGCGAGGGCTTCACCACCCTGCTCTACCTCATCGGCATCGTGCTGTTCGCCCTCGTCGGCGGCTCGCTGCTGTCGCTGCTGTTCGGCACCGCCGCCGGCGGCGCCGCCTACGCCGGGGCCCGCGCCCGGGCGCGCCGCCGGGGCGCGCTGCGCTGGCGCTCGAGCCGCGCCGAGCGCCGGGAGCGGCCCTCGCGCCTGGAGGGCACCCGCCTGGGGGTGCTCGTGGGCGGCCGCTGGGACGCCCGCCGCCGCGACCGCGAGGACCAGCGCGCCGAGCGCGCGGCCCGCCGCTCGCCGGCCAACCCCCTGTACTGGGTCGGCCGCGCCCCCGGCGGCCCCGGCGGCCCCGGCGGCCCCGGCGGCCCCGGCGGCCCCGGCAGCACGGGGGCCACCGGTCCCGCGGCCCGCGAGGACGGCGCCAGCCCGGCACGCACCCACGGCGACCGCGCCCGCGAGCGCCGCGTCCGCCGCGTCGGCGGGTCGTCAGCAGCGTCGTCGCCACCGCCGTCGTCGAGGTCGAGGGGGAGGTCCCGTGGCCCGCGTGCCCAATGACTACGTGGTCGGCGAGCGGTCGGTGACCTACGCCGCCTTCGCCCGCGGCCGCACGGCCCGCGAGGCGCTGCTGCCGTGGTTCTTCGCAGGGGTCCTCGTGCTCAGCGTCCCGCTGGGCGTGCTGGCGCGCAGCCCCGAGCTCATGCTCACCGGCCTGGTGGTGGCCGTGGTGGGCGTCGCGCTGTTCGCGGCGCCGTTCGGGGTGCGCCCGCTGCACCAGCGCCTCCTCGACGTGGTGCGCTGGCGCGGGCTGGACCGCACCGGGGAGCTGCGCTACGCCTCGGCCAGCGGTTTCGCGGGACTGGAGGCGGGCCGGCACGCGCCCGGCCGCCTGCCCGCGGCCTTCGGCACCATCACCTGGCGCGACGTGCCCTTCTCCGACGACGGCGACGCGTGCGTCTTCTTCCAGCCGAGCTCGGCCTCGGGGGGCACGGCCCTCTCCGGCGCCGCGGGAGGCCACTACGGCGTCTGCGTGCAGGTGGACGCCGCGTGGGGCGGCCTCCCCGACGTGCTCCGCCAGGACCGGCTGCGCGGCGAGCTGGGCCGGGCGCTGGGCCAGCTGTCGGACTCCTTCGACCGGGTGGCGATGTACTCGGTGTGCTCGTACAGCGACGGGCCGGACGGCCCTCCCGGACCCGTCGGCCGCGCCGTGCCGAGGTCCTTCCAGGACGTCGCCGACGCCGCCCGCGAGGACGCCGCCTCCCGGCCCCGCTACGAGCACTTCCTCACCCTGTGGGCCACCTCCGGGCCGCAGCTGCGCGCCGCCGCCCGCGCGGGCCGCACCCGCGGCGAGAGCGACCCGCACCTGGCCGCCGCCCGCGTGGTCGCCGACCGCCTGCGCGCCGCGGTGCCGCTGCTGGAGGCGGCGGACGTCACCGTGCGCCGCCCGCTGGACGCCCAGCTGCTGGCCGGGGTGAACCGCGGCCTGCTCGACAGGTCCGTCTCCCTGTGGGACCCCGCGCCCACCGACCCCTCCCGCATGGTCCCCTCCCTCGACGTCCGCCCCACGCACGTCGGGGTGCTGGGCCGCCACGGCGACGGGTTCCTGCGCGGCTACGAGGTCACGGGCTTCAGCGACGAGGCGAAGAGCTCGGTCGACCTCGTGCCGCTGCACACCCTGGGCGCCGCCGTGGGCGGGCGGGTGCTGGAGCACGTCGTCGCCGTCGTCGTCGACCTGCGCGACCGGGTCTCCACGCTCGCCGAGGCCCACCGCCACGACCAGGGGGAGGAGCTGCGCCGCCAGGTCCGCGAGTCCACCTCGCACCTGCGCGCCACCCTGGAGCGCCCCGCCGACGAGCGCCGCCTCAACGTCTCCGCCGCCGGAGGCGGGTGGCACGGCGGCTACGGCGCGGCGTTCTTCGTGCTCAACGCCGCGTCCCTGGAGGACCTCGACGACGACGGCGACGCGCTCGTCGCGGCCGCCCGCGCCTGCGGCGTGCACCTGGCCCCGGTGGCGCCGCGGCGCCAGGACCAGGCGGTGGTGGCCGGCACGCTGCTCGGACGGGGGTTGGCCCGTGTCCTCTGAGGCGCCCGCGAGGGTCCGCCCCGCCCCGGCCCCGGGCGGTCCCGCGACCGGTCCCGCGACCGGGCCGGGAGCGCCCGCCTGGGAGGAGGTGCTGCACGGGCCGCGTCCGGCTGCGCCGGGCCCTGCCGTCCGGGGCCCTGCCGTCCCGCGGCACGCGCGCCGGCGGCCCTCGCCGTCGTCGCTGGTCAGCGCCACCGCCCGCGCGCTCGACGGCGCGTGGGACGGCATCGCCCGCGCCGCCGCCGCCGCGGCCTACCGGCGGCGCGAGCCCGGGGACGGCACGCCGCCGCGCCCGCCCGTGGTGCCCGGGGCGTCGCTGCGGCCCACGCTCGAGGAGGACCGCCGGGCCCGCCGCACCGCCGCCGCGCTGGGCTTCGGCGACTACGCCGCCCCACCGGTGCGCAGCGACCTCTACGGCCTGCAGCCCCTGTTCCCCTACGCCCACGCCCGCGCCTGGGACTCCCCGCGCGGTGTGCTCGTCGGGCACGACGTGCACACCGGCGAGCCCGTCCGCCACAGCGGCCGCGCGTGGTTCGAGCACGGGACGTCGGGCTCCTCCACGCTGGTGCTCGGCTCGAAGTTCGCCGGCAAGAGCGCGCTGCTCAAGAGCTACCTCGTGCGCGCCGTCGCCGAGCACGGCTTCCGCGCGTGGGTCTACGACACCCGCGCCGTCCACCACGTCGAGGACGGCAGCGGCCGGCGGGTCAGCGAGGGCGAGTTCTGCGCCCTCGGGCGCGAGGCCGGGGGCGCGGTGCACCGCTTCGCCGCTGGCGGCCCGCTGCGCCTGAACCTGCTCGACGCCCGCCTGCACGGCGGGGACGGGCACGAGCGCGCCGGCCGCGAGGGCCTGATGAGGGCCGTGCTGCAGTTCCTCGCCGGGCGCCGCCTCACCCCCGGCGAGGGGTTCGCCCTGCGCGTGCAGCTGGACCGCACCCTCGCCTCGCCCGCGCTCGCGGGCCGCCAGGCGACCGTGGTGGACCTGCGCGAGGCGCTGCTGTCCGCCCCCGCCGACCCCGACGAGCCGGTGGCCGGGGCCTCGCTGACCGGCGCCTCGCTGACCGAGGGGGAGCTGCACGCCTGGGGCCGCGACCTCGGCCTGCTGCTCGACCGGCTCGTCTTCGGCGACCTCGCCGGCTTCGTCGACGGGCCCACCTCGCCCGGGCTCGACCTGGACGCCGACGTCGTGGTCTGGGACCTGTCCGGCGTGCAGTCGACCCACCCCGACGTCGTCCCCGTGCTCATGGCCGCGTCGGCGGCGCTCATGCTCACCACGTGGACGGCACCCGGCCGCGCCTGGGGCGTGGTGGTGGTCGACGAGCTGTGGAACGCGGTCCGCGTGCCGGAGCTCGGCGCGGTGGTGCAGGAGGTGGTGAAGAAGGCCCGCACGCTGGGCGTGGAGCTGCTCGGCGCCACGCAGCACCTCACCGACGTGCTCGCCGCGCAGGAGTCGGGCCGCTCGTTCGTGCACGACGCCGACGTCGTCGTCTCCTTCCGGCAGGAGCCCGTCAACGCCCGCGTCTTCGGCGAGCAGCTGGGGTTCAGCGAGGTGGAGGTGGCCGCGCTGGAGGCGCTCGGCGCCCACCAGGCCGTCTGGAAGGTGCCCGGCGAGCCGTCCCGCGCGGTGCAGCACGCGCTGCACGGGGTGGAGCGGCGGCTCACCGACACCGCCCAGCGGCTGCGCTGAGGTGCTGAGCCGCCGGGCGCTGTGGTGGTTCGCCGGCGCCGTCGCCGCGGTGGTCGCTGCCGTGGCGGTGGTGGCGGTGGTGCTCGTGGCCGTGGTGGTGGTGGTCGCGGTGACCGCCGGGCGCAGCGGGGAGCGGTGGCAGGCGCCGGCGTCGTCGTCGGTGGCCGTGGCCGACGGCGGCGTGCCCGACCGGTACCGGGCGGCCTTCGACTACGCGCTCACCCTGTGCCCGCAGCTGCCCGCCCCGGTGCTCGCCGCGCAGATCACGCAGGAGTCGGGCTGGCAGCCGGACGCCGTCAGCTACGCCGGCGCCCGCGGCCTGGGGCAGTTCATGCCCGGCACGTGGACCGAGCACGCCGTGGACGCCAACGGCGGCGGCGCGGTCATCACCGACCCCGCCGACTCCCTCGCGTCGGCAGCCGCCTACGACTGCCACCTGCTCGAGCAGGTCAGCGGGCGCGGGTACCGGGAGGACCCGGTCTCGCTCATGCTCGCCGCGTACAACGCCGGGCCCGGCGCGGTGCAGCGCTACCGCGGGGTGCCGCCGCCGTCGTTCGCCCGCGGGCAGACGCACGACTACGTGCGGGCCATCACCGCCCTGGCCGACCGGCTCACCGTGCCCGCCACCCCCGGCCTCGTGGTGGCCGGGTCCGTGCCGGAGGAGCCGCTGCCGGCGTGGCCGCTCGGCGCCGACGGGGTGGCCCCGAACGCGGAGTTCGCCCGTCGGTGGGTGGACGCGACCTACGGCACCCGCACGCCCGCGACGGCCTGCACCGCGGGCTCCGGGCACACCTGCGACGTCCCCGTCGTGAGCGGCGGCGGAGACGACGGGGCACCGGACGCCGCCGAGGTGCAGCTGGGGTGGGCGGTGGCGAACGGCCTCGTCGGCGCCCACCGCGGCCTCGGGGTGGAGCGGGTGCTGTGGCAGGGCCAGGAGTGGACCGCGGACCGCCCCACCTGGCACCCCACCGGCGACGTCTCCTGCCCGGCCGACGCCGTGCGCGTGACCCTGTCCCGCAGGTGATCTTGGGACGCGAGACCATGACCCCGTGCTCCTGCGCCGGTTGCGAGACCCGGGGACGTCCACGCGACGCACCCCCGAGGCCCGCGAGCGCCTCGTCGAGCACCCCATGACCGCGGCGCTGCTGGACGCCGGGGTGCGCCTGCTGCTCGCCGAGCTCGAGCCCCGGACCCCTGCGGCGCCCGCCCGGTTCTTCGGGTGCCTGTCCGCCGCGCGCGTCTGCGCGGCCGCCACGCGGGTGGGTCCGCTGCGGGTGACGGCGGCGCACCTGCGGGACCGGTGGCCGCGCCAGGACGACTTCGTCGAGGACCTCCTGAGCTACGCCCTCTGGTTCGAGCACCACTTCGCCGGAGCCATCGCCCAGGCCGCCGAGCTGCCGCGGCTGCTCCCGGAGGGCGCGTCGCTGCAGGAGGCGGTCGCCGTCCTGCTCCGCAGCGAGCTCCACACGCTCGCGGAGCCGGTCACCTCGCGGATGGAGGTGCTCTCCTGCGCCCTGGCGGCGTCGCAGCCGTGGCTGCGGGAGGCTCAGCAGCGCAACTACGCCGTCTACGACGCCGCGTGGGACACCGCGCTCAGCGGCGTGCTGCGGCGCTGCGGCCGGCGCCTGGTCGACGGGACGCCCCGGGAAGACCTGGCCCGCGCCGTCGGGAGCCTGGGGGAGGGGGTGTCGCTGCGGCTCCTGGCCCACGGCGAGCGCCCCGAGGAGCAGCGACTCGCCGACGACGACTTCGCCCGCGGCTGCCTCGCCCTGCTCCGCAGCTGGACCGCACCCCTGGCTGCCGGGGAGGACGACGACCGCCGGCCGGGGCCCGCGCTGCCCGCGCCGCCGCCGCGCACGCGGGTGGCCGACGTGCTCCCGCGCCTCGCAGACCCCACCTGCGGCACGCGGGCCACACCGGCGGCGCAGCGCCGCCTCGCCGAGGACCCGATCACCTCCCAGCTGCTCGACGGGGCGCTGCTCGTGCTGGCCGAGGAGTTCGGCGTGGGCCCGGGCGCGGCCTGCGGCCCGGGCTGCACCGACTGCTGGACGCCCACCCCGGACGCGGCGCCGCGCTTCTTCGCGTCCGTCTCGGCGGCGCGGGTGGTCGCCGAGGCGCGCCGCGCCGGCCACCCCGCCACCGCCGCGCAGCTGCGGGACCGGTGGGCGCTCCAGGAGCACTACGTCGACGACCTCGTCGGCCACGCCCTCGCGCAGGTGGGCCTGCTGTACCGGACCGCCGGCCGCTCCACCGGCGGGCCGTCGTCGCCGGACGAGATGCAGCGCGACCAGCAGGAGGTGCACGGACGCCTGCGCCGGCCCGACGGCAGCGCCGACTTCCGCCTGCGGCTGCTGCTGACCACGGTGGCGGCCCGCGCGAGCATCGTCGACGACTTCGCCGAGCAGCACCGCCTCGCCGACGACGCGGTGCTGGCCCACGCCGGGGGCGCCCTGGCCGCGACGGGGCGCCGCTGGGCCGACGACGTCGACCCGCGCGACGCCGCCAGGACCATCCTCGCCGTCACCCACGGCGAGGTCATGCGCGTGCTCGCCACCGGTGACGACGGCGTCCTCGGCGGCCAGCCGGCGCTGGCCCGCGGCACCACCGCCGTCCTGACGGGCCTGCTCGCCCCCTGACCCCCCTTGCCCGCACTCTCCGCGGGACGTGCGCCTCCTGCGGCGCGAGTGCCGCACGTTCCGCGGAAAGTGCGGGGGGCGAACGTCACCCCCACGGGGTACGCCGTCCGCCGAGGTCACGGGCGCCCGCCGCCCTACGATCCGCTGTGGCCACGACGGGGCGGCACCTCCGGGGCGAGCCCGCCCACGACGGGCAGCGGGCGCCCGACGCCCCCTGGGCGCAGCGCGTGGCCCGCTCCCTGGCCGCGATGGGCATGCGCCGCGAGGACCTCGCCCGCGCCCTCACCGACCCCGACGACCCGTCCCGCCACGTCGGCGTGTCCACGCTGCGCACCTGGATGAAGGGCACCACGGAGCCGCCGCGCGAGCGCGTCTCGCAGATCGCCCGGCTGCTGGAGATCGACGAGGCGCTCCTGTACGGAGACCTCGGCTGGCTCGACGTCCACCAGCTGACCACCGCCCGCGACGGCATCGGCTCGGCCGTGCGGGCCCTGGAGCTGCTGCACAGCCCAGCCGGTGACCTGCAGTCCGGGGCGCACCAGCTCGTCTCGCGCGCCCTCGAGCTCGGCCACGACGTCTTCTGCTGGACCCGCACCTGGACCCCCGCCGCCCCCGCCGACGGCGACCCGCAGCCCGCACCCGTGCCGCTGCGCCACTACGTCGGCGTCACCGCGGACCGCGCCGCGCAGCGCACCGGCTGGATGCGGCCCACCCGTCCCGCGGACGGCGAGCGCCGCGACCGCTTCGAGTGCCAGCAGGACCTCACCGAGGCCTACGACACCGCGATGCGCCTGGCCCCCGCCCTCGTCGAGGACCGCCCCCTGGAGCTGGCGCTGTGCCAGGAGCGCCACCCCGCGCAGCTGTGGCTGTGGGTGCCGCTGCTGCTCGCCGGTCACCCGCCGCGCTGGCCGGCGGACGCGCGGCTGGAGCACCTGCGCCGGCGGCACGACGTCGTCGTCGTCGTCGGACCGCGGGGCAGCGGGCCCGACGCGGTGGGGGCGTGGCTGGCCCGGGACGCAGGGTTCGGCTTCCTCAGCACGGCGATGGAGGCGCAGCGGGTGTACGGCCGCAGCTTCCCGCCCACCGAGCGGCAGCGGTTCCTCCACGCGCGGCAGGCCCTGTGGGTCGGCACCGCGGCGCTGCGCCCGGACCGCTGGCACGGGCACGTGGTGGCGCACTCCCCGGCGCAGTCAGCGCACGACCTCGTGCACGACGTGCACGTGAAGTCGCCCGGCAGCCGGGTCCTGGTCGTGCACCTGCGCGCCGACGGCGAGCTGGGGGAGTTCCTGGCCGACCACTTCCCGCACGACGCCGACTCCCAGGTCGAGCACCCCGGGGAGCGCACCCGCCCCAAGTGGGCCCTCAACCGCGACAGCGTGGACGAGGCGGTCGCCGAGGTCCGCCGCGCCACGGCCGGCGGGACCCGCAGACCGGCTGGGGCCGCGTCGGTGGAGGTGGTGGAGGTCCGGCTGGACCTGTCGGTGCTGACCGAGCTGGCCCGCACGCGCGCCGCGCGGCGTGCCACTCCCAGCGACGACCTGCTCGACCTGCACCACCGCACCTACCTGCGGCTGCACGAGGAGCTGGTCGCGAGGGTGACGCCCTGACCGCCAGCCCGCCTGGCGGTGGAGGGGGCCGTCTCGCGTGGCCCTGCACCGATGCGCGGTGCGAGCCTCCTGTCGATCACACCGATCGCTCGCCCGCTGCGAGGGGGGATCCTGTGGAGCACGCCGCCGACACCGACCTCACCGTCGTGCACCTGCGACGGCAGACCGCCACCGTGCTGGACGACCGCCCGCTCGTCGCCCTGGGCCTGCAGGCCGCGCTGGCCGAGGTGCCCGACGCCGCGGGCGTGGTGGTGGTCGGGCAGGTGCCCCGGCCGGTGGAGGCCGTCTCGGCTGCCGCGGCGCGCGGGCAGCACGTGGTGGTGGTGCTCGACGACGTCGAGAGCCCCGGGCAGGCGGCCGCCGCGCTGGACGCCGGAGCCCGCGGCGTGGCCCTGGGCGGCGGGTCCGTGGCCGAGCTGGTGCACGTGGTGCGGTGCGCGGTCCGCGGGCGGGTCGCGGTGGCGCCGGCCGTGGCGGAGCGGCTCGAGGAGCTGCGGGAGCTGCGGTCGGTGTTCACCGCCCGCGAGCTGGAGGTGCTCGCCCTGTACGCGACGGGGCTGCCGGCCAAGTCGGTGGCGCGGCGGATGGGCGTGGGCCTGGAGACGGTGAAGACGTACGTGAAGCGGCTGCGCGCCAGGGCCGAGCCGCTGGGCATCGCCACCACCACGCGCCTGGACCTCGTGGACCTGGCCCGCCGCCTGGACCTCCTCTAGCCCCTCACCCCGTCCGTGATCATGGGCGATCGGCCACCGCGACCACGGTCATCGTCGGCCGGTGCCGCGTGCCGGACCCGTCCTCGCTGGTCAGCACGCTGAAGCTGGTGACCGTCCCCACCGACGGGGTGGCCAGCACGTGGTCGATCGGCATGGCCAGCAGCGTCGGCAGGTGCGTCGACCAGGTCCCCACCCCGGCGTCCTGCTGCTGGGTGGCGGCGTCGAGGCAGCGACCCAGGCGCGCGCCGCCGAAGTCGTCGGTGCTCGCGTTGAAGTCGCCCGCCACCAGCACCGGCGTCCCGGCGGAGCACTGCGCCGCCACCCAGTCGACGTCGCGGTCCCACCCCGCCAGCCGCGCGCCCACCGGCCACGGCGCGTGCAGCGCGAGCACCGTGGGCAGCGAGGCCGTGTCGGGCCGCAGCTCCACGGTCTTCACCGGGTCCGGCCCGGGCAGCGTCGCGTAGTGCCGGGCCAGCTGCGGCGCCATCCACACCGCCACCTGCGTGGTGGAGGTGTGCCGGTCGACGCGCACGAGCGGGTCGCCGGCTGCGGCGAACGCCTGCCGGTAGGTGCTGCCGGAGGCCGGTGCCACCTCGGGCAGGACGACGACGTCGGCGTCCTGCGCGGCGGCCAGCTCCGCCACGACGTCAGGCGTGGTCAGGTCGGTGTTGGTGTTCCACTCGAGGAGGCGCAGCTGCCCGGCCGCGGGCGCGGCCACCGGCTCGCCCACCACCCCGCGCGCGAGCACCACCGGCAGGTGCAGGGCCGTGGCCAGGGCGAGCGCCACGGCCACCGGCACTCCCGCCTGCGGGCGCCAGGTCCGTCGGCACAGTCCCACCAGGGCGACGACGAGCGCCACCGCGAACGCCGCCCCCAGCGCTGCGCGCGCCGGCAGCGCAGCGGCGATGACGTGCCACCGCTCGACCCCCATCAGCGGCGCGGCGAAGAGCACCGCCGCGAAGACCGCGACGACCGCCGAGCACGCCCACGCCCAGGTCACCGGTCTCCGCGGTCTCCGCACGCGGTGATCGTCTGCGGCCCGCCTGAGCGTGGCCTGGGCGGTCGACCGTCCGGACGACGGCCTGCTGGCCACCGGCCACCGCCGACACCCGCGGCGAGCGGGGCAGGGCAGGTGCGCAACCAGACCGTCGTGGCGTCCTCGGCGGCGCTCGTCGTGGTGGGCCTGGACCCGGGGACGGCGATCGACAGGCCCGCGTCCGGGAGGGACGTCGAGGGTGACCCGGCGTGGAGCCAGGCCGTCACGTCGCAGGAGAAGAACGCCGTCGCCCTGGGCTGGCGGACCGTCCGGGACCACCGAGCTGGGCGCGCCGGACCGCCGCGTCAGCACCCGCAGGTGCTGCGCGTCGAGGGGATGTCGGGAGCGTCCGTGCCTGGTGGAGGCGGCAGGTCCGGTGGGTCGTCGCGCCACCCGTCAGGCGGCTCGAGCAGCACCTGCTGCACGGCGCCGACGGTGCGCTCCCGCAGGCCGCGTCGCGGGTTGATCACCCAGCGTCGCAAGGGGTCGACGGTGCGTGGGGGTCTGACGTGGGGCACGCCGTCCACCATCCGCACCGCCCAGACGCCGATGGTCACCAGCACGTGGTGGCGGGTGCACAGCAGCACGCCCTGGGAGACGTCGGTGGGGCCTCCGGCGGCCCACTCGTGGGTGTGGTGGGCCTCGAGCCACCCGGGCGGGGCTGTGCACCCCGGGATCGCGCAGCCGCCGTCGCGGGCGAGCATCGCCCGCCGCTGTCCCGCGGAGAACAGGCGCACGGCCCGGCCGAGCGACAGCGCGGTGGCGTCGGCCCCCTCGCACGAGAGCCGCACCGCCTGCAGCGACCCCGAGCACGCCAGCACCCTGAGCTGGGCGGTGCTCAGGGCGCGGCCGGTGGTCTCGCAGTGCGCCGGATCGGCGCCGGGCTCACCGCGCAGGGCGGCGTCGGTGGTGGTGACGATGACGCGGGCGGGCTCCCCACCGCGCGTCTCGTCGCTGGCACGGCCCGCGCGGACCACCCGGGCCAACGCGTCGGCGCGCCGCTGGGGTGCCGTGCGCTGGTCTCGGACGGGCACGCCGGTCGCCGTGCCGCCGTCGGGCTGGCTCGCGGACCGGCCCGCCGACCGGCCCGAGACGTCGTCCTCGCCGGCCGAGGCCGCTGCAGCGTCGTCACCGGAGCCGTCGAGCCCTGGCAGCGGGTCCTGGTCGGGCGCGAGCGGCGCGCTGACGGTGGGCTCGGGCCTGGAGAGGTGGTCGATGGCGGCCTTGAACTCGGCGCCGGTCACCGGGTCGAGCCGGCCGCGGAACTCGACGGTGCCGTCCTCGTGGACGGTGTAGGTCAGGTAGCGCTTGTCGATGTCGTCGGGGTCGAAGCCCCGGTCGGCGCGGTCCGGGTCGAGCCGGTGCGCCAGCGTGGTGCAGACCGTGCGGGCCTGGGCGTGGGTGAGACCGGGCAGCACCTCGGCCAGGGTGGCGTCGGCGGTGGGACCGTGCTCGCGCCGGATGCGGGCGGGGAGGTCGGCCACGGTGCGCTGGGCCAGTGCGGCGACGTCGGTGGACAGACGCCCTGCGGCGTGGACGGCCCCGACGCGCCCCAGCCCCACCTGCGAGGTGCCCGCCATCGGACCGCCGGGCCCTCCAGCCGACGCAGGGGCGTCGCCGTCGTGGTCCCCGTCGCCGTTCGCGGAGCCACCGCCGGTCAGCGGCGCCACCGGCGCGGTCAGCGCGCTGGCCAGCTTGACCTCGGCGCCGGCGCGCTGCGGGCTGGCGCCGGTGTGGGTGAGCACCAGGTCCACCAGCGACGTCGCGCCCAGGGCGCGCACCTGCTCGGGGGTGAAGGTCGCCAGGCAGCGCACCAGGGCGGCGTCCAGCACGTCGCGCGTGCGGGCGGTCTGCTGCAGCGCCTGCAGCCGCTGCTCGGGTCCGATCGAGGCCAGGTACCGGGCGGCGTCGGCGGCGGCGTCAGCACCTGCCTGCGCGGTGGCGAGCGCCTCGGCGAGCGGACCCGCCAGTGGCAGCGGGGGCAGCTCGGCGAGCAGCGCGCCGTCCTCCCGCTCCGAGGCGGGGCGCAGGTCGGCGCCGAGAGCGCCGGGCGGCAGCGGCTCCGCCTGCCAGGCGGCGCCGCCCCCACCACCCGCCGCGCCGTCACCCGCACCACCACCGTCGACGCCGCCGTCGTGGGGCGTCTCGGTGCCGGTCCAGGTCATGAAGAGGACGCTAGGGGGCACCACTGACAGTCGAACGTCCGTGCAGAACCGCTGTACAGGGCCATGATCGGTGCAACTCGAAGTTCACCCGATCGGAGCAGAGCGCCACGGCGGGTCACGCGGAGGAAGGCGGTCGACCCCCGGTCGCGGTCCCCCCGCAGCGACTGTCGACCCACGTCCGTGTCCCCGTGCAGCACGACGTCGACGACCCGCGCGTCACCGCACGAAGGTCTTGCCCCTGAAGCAGTGCGTGGTCGACGCCGGCGTCGGCCCGGCGGCCGTCTCCAGGCTCACCGAGGCGTAGACGCAGTCGCCGGTGCTCAGGGCGAGGTTGCCGAACGTCGCCTGGTCCGTCACGTACGGCGCGGAGAAGGCGAACGGTTCCGCGCTGGTCGCGGGCCGGACGATGTCGACGTGCACCACGGTGTCCGCGGAGATCTCCGCTCCGGGGAACGGCTCGAAGCGCGGCCACGAGGCGCCGCAGCCGGGGGAGTACTTCAGCTGCGCCAGCCCCACGGGCACGCCGTCCTGCTGCACCTCGGTGTTGTCGAGGGTCTCCACGCCGGGCAAGCGGGCGCAGCCGGTGTCCTGGGGGTCGCTGCCGTCGGCCACCACCAGCGTCGGCGCCGCCTCGGTGGGCGCGGGTGCCACCGCCCCCAGCCCGGGCGCTCCGGTGGAGCCCCTCGCCGCCGAGGAGGCGAGCGACGACGGCGACCCGCCGCCGCCCGCCCCCGCGCCCAGCGCGAACCCCGCTGCCGCCCCGAGCACCAGGCACGCCGCTGCCACCGACGGCCACAGCCAGGGCCTGCGCGGCCGTGCCGCCGTCGTCGCCGTCGTCGCCGTCGTCGCCGGCCCACCGGGGTCGGCGATCTCCGGGGCGGGGACGTGCGCGGGCTCGGGCCCCGCGACGGCTGGTGGGACGGGCTTCGGCGACTCACGGCGAGCGGCCGCCTCCCACCGGTCGCGCCACGGCGAGGGGTCGCCCCCGCAGGCCGTGACGTAGGCGTGGAGGGTGTCCCACGTGGGGTGGCGCTCACCGCCGGCCGCCTCCGACAGCGTGGTGGGGGAGCGGTGCACCCGCTGGCCCATCTCCCGGTAGCTGGGGCTGCCCGCGCTGCGGCGCAGCTCCCTCAGGGCGATGGCCAGGGCCGTCAGGGGGGTGCCGTCCTCGCGCAGCTCGCGCTCGGGCCGTCCGACCACGTGGTCTCCTCGTTGATCGGTTGATTCTGCGTGCCCGCTGGGCGCGCGCATCAACTCCGCGGCTGCTTACGGTGCAAGTCAGCGGCCTGCACGCGCAACGACGGCGCGGCCCCGGTCCCTCTCAGTGGGGACCGGAGGACGGCCGCGGACGACACCCACCCGCAGCCCGCGGCGACTCCGGCGACCCCACCCCCAGGGGTCGTCCGCGCGTCCACGGCCGCCGGAGCCCCGCGAGCGAGGAGACGCAGCCGTGAGGCGAGAGGACGACCGGTGGCCGCGCGAGCCGCACCCGGTGCAGGACGCCGTCCCGGCGGTGCTGGACGACCGCCCCCTGGTGGTGCTGGGGCTGCACGCCGCCCTCGCCGGGGTCGTGCGGCCCGATGGGCTGCTGGTGGTGGGCCGCACGCCGCGAGCGCTGGAGGCGGTGCAGGCGGCCGCTGCGCGCGGCCGTCCCGTGGTGGTGCTGGTCGACGACGTCGACAGTCCCGGTGGCGTGGCGGCGGCGCTGGCCGCCGGCGCCCGGGGCGTGGCGCTGGCGGGCGGGTCCGTGGCGGAGCTGCTGCACGTGGTCGCCCGTGCCCGCGCCGGTGAGGTGGCCGTGGCGGCGGCGGTGTCCGAGCGCCTCGACGAGCTCGAGCGGCTCCGCGCGCTCTTCACGCCGCGCGAGCGGGAGGTGCTCCGGCTGTACGCCACGGGCCTGCCCGCCAAGTCGGTGGCGCGGCGCCTGCGGGTGGGGCTGGAGACGGTGAAGACCTACCTCAAGCGGATGCGGGAGAAGGCGAAGGTCGCCGGCATCCCGACGGACACCCGCCTGGAGCTGGCCGACCTGGCCCGGCGGCTGGACCTCCAGTGACCGGGGCGCGGAGCAGTGGAGGTGCCGGTGTCACCTCATGTGGGACTGGGCGGCGGAGCAGGGCTGGCAAGACTCCACTCGATCCTCCACGCGTCCCGTCGTGGCTGGTGGCGCGCGGTGAGGAGCTGGACGTGGGTGGTGTTCGACGCCGGGTGACGGCGCAGGTGGCCGTGGTGGTGCTGGCCCTCGCGGGCCTGGTGGCGGCGCCGTCCGCGGCGCTCGCGGTGAAGCCCCTGTGGAAGCTGACCGTGGTGGTGGACGTGCCCAACTCGGTGGCGGCCAAGCACGGCGGCCCCACGCTGATGCTCTCGAAGATCATGACTCAGTTCGGCGACGTCGCGCGGTTCATGAACGAGGACCAGAAGCTCGCCGGCACCATCGACTTCTCCATCTCCAAGGTCAACTTCTTCGACGGGGTGCCTGCCGACGTCGTCCACCAGCCGCACCCCGGGGTGATGACGCGGGTGGTCTACGAGGAGGACCAGACGGAAGCGCGCGGCGGCTCCTACGGCGGGGACCTGCCGGCGGCGATCCTGCACAGCTGGCCGACGGACCGGGGCGGCGTCTTCGGCCCCTACGCCACCGACGGGCTGGTGCACGAGTTCGGCCACCAGCGGGGGGCCATCGACAACTACGGGCAGGACGTCGACGCGGCGAGCAACCCCGTGGACGCCAAGGGCTTCACGTCGCCGACCAGCATCATGGAGAACCCGTACGGCGTGCACACGTGGGACGCCTTCGCTGCGGGCGTCATCAACCGGGCCGGCCCGGGGGAGGGCAACGTGGTGCCGGCGCTGGCCTCGCAGTCCTTCCCCAGGACCATCCGGGTGCGGGTGGTGACCAGCTCCGGGGCGGCGTTCCGGGGGGCGACGGTCCGGCTCTACCCGGTGGAGTGGTTCTCCCGCTCGGTGCGCCCCGAGTCGGTGTTCGTGGGCAAGACCGACTCCTCGGGGTACCTGGTGCTGCCCTACAACCCCTTCGAGCCGGGGGTGGGCAAGGGAGCCTGGGACGTGCGGTACGCCAACTTCCTGGTGCGGGCGACCACCACGAACCGCGGCAGCGGTTCGGGCTGGATGCCGCTGAGCGCGGTCGGCGGCACGTACTACTCGGGTGCGACGACGCACACGGTGAAGCTCGTCCTGCGCTGACCGCCGGGACACACGGCGGGGGCCTGCCCACGACGACGACGGCGGCCGCCCGGGACGATCCGGGCGGCCGCTGGTCGCTGGAAGTGCTTGCCGCGCCGCCCGGAGCCGGGTACCACCCTGTGGTCCCTCCGCTAGCGATCAGGCCGGGCCGGGCAGGTCGGGTGCTTCCGGGGAGAACCAGAGCGAGCCGCGGTCACCTGGCTTGCCGTTCAGCTGCGGGAAGGTCGCGTCGCGGTTGGAGCCGTCGGCCTGCCGTATCCCCGCGCTCGTCGTCCTCCAGAAGACGATGGGATGCCAGTCCATGAGGGACTCCCCGTTGATGAGCGCGTCGACCGTCTGCGGCTGCGTCTCGTCCCGGTCGAGGTGCTCCCGCACCACGGTGATGCTGGCTCGCTGCGGTGATCCGGGGAGGACCGTCGGCTTCCCGTGGTAGCGCGGTGGGAGCGGCGGCACGGTCCACTCGCGCCAGGTGCCACTCCAAAGGGGACGCGCAGCCCGCCGGTCCGTGACGAGCCAGCGCGACGTCGGTGGCCACACCGTGAGTCAGAGCCGTTCTGGTCGCACGGGCCGGCCGGCGTCGTGAGCAGGCGGCGCTCAGAACGACGATCGCCACGCCGAGGTGTCGGACCCCGTGTAGGCGAAGGTCCGCGACGGCCTGGTCGAGAGCTGGCAGCTGACCGAGATCACACCGTCGATGGGGACCCTCAGCTTCGACGCATCGACGGTGATCTCGCTCCACGCACCGTTCTTGACGGGCATCCAGGTGCCCACCGGCGTGAAGTCGCTGCCGGCCGTGCTCACGCCGGCGGCGACGAAGTCCGCCCAGGCGGGACAGGGCTCGCTGGGCCTGATGACCATCACGGTGGCAGCAGCGTCGTAGCTGACCGTCACGGACGCGCCCTCGTGGAAGCTGAAGACAGCGGGCGGGTACGTGGCGACGACGTCACCTGAGGTGCTGCGGCACTCGGGTCGGTAGGTGGCCGTGAAGGCCTCCATCACGGGTGTGTCCCGGTAGACGCTTCCGGCGGCGCGATCAGTGCGGAAGCCTCCGGTCCAGCTGCCGTCGGGGGTCGTCTCCAGCTGGCTGGTCCCCTCCATCCACAGGACCCCCGCGGGCTCGCTGGTGAGCGTGCCGTAGGCGATGGCCCCCGCTGGACAGGGCCTCGTCGATGTCAGTTGGACGTCACCGCCTGCGCGCGGCGACGCCACGTCCGTCGTGTACCCGGGCCCGCCGACGGCGGCCACCACGAGGGTGAGCGGAGCAGAGCTCGCCGAGCCCTGCCCGTCGGCCACCCGGACGGTCAGGGAGAAGGAGCCGGTCGCGGTGGGCCTGCCGGTGATCAGGCCGGCACTGGTGAGGCGCAGGTCCGACGGGAGCCTGCCCTTGGTGAGGCGCCAGGTGTACGGCGCGAGGCCACCGCTGGAGGTCAGCTGGGAGGAGTACGCAGTGCCACGGACCGCTTCGGGGAGGCTGCTGGTGGTGACGGTGAGTGGGGTGACGACGAGGGGCGCGTTGAACTCGATGCTCAGCGTGGGGGCCGCGGTGCCGTTGCCGTACCAGACGTGGGCCGGGTCGAACGGCAGGCCGACCGACGCGGCGGCGACGCCCCCGAGCGCTTCGAGGTTGCGTGCCAGGAGGACCGGCACCGCCGTCTGCGCGACGCGCAGCTTCCTCGGGGCGACGCTGTTCCACACCCGAGAGGCGAAGGAGGCGCAGGTGTTGAGCCTGAAGAGGTTCTTGGAGTAGGCGTCACTCGCGAGCACCGTCTTGTTGAAGGTCGCCATCTGGCTCTGGCGCAGCGAGGTGTCGATCGACGTCGTCGCGTAGGTGTTGCTCTTGTGGAAGATCACGGCGGCCTCGAGGTTGTACCAGAGCCCCAGGTGCTCGTCCTTGTTCCCCCACGTGCCGAGGGTGATCGTCTTGCCAGGGTCGAGGCTCAGCCTCCCCACGGTCAGCGCGCTGCCGGACAGGTTCTCCACCGAGAGGAAGGCGTGTCCTCGCCGGAAGCCGCCTGACCCTTCACCGATGGCCGATCCGTCGGCGTAGATCGTCAGCTCGGCCACGGTCGGGTCCGCAGCGGAGGCGGTGGGTGCCGAGGACAGGACGAGCGCCGGGAGGAGAACGGCCAGCGCCATGGCCACAGCAGTCAGCCTTCCGATGACAGACCCTCCGCGCCACCGCACCATGTCCACCCCGCCCCGCTCGTCAGTACGTCGTCTGGCAGCGCAAAGTCGCACGGCGCCGCTGGACACGAGAAGGGCCGGGTCGTCACCACAACTGGGGGAGGGGACAGAGCGCGCTGGTGGCAGCGACGTGGGTCCCGAGGCAGGCTCCGCACCGTCATCCGTTCGGACTCACCGGGACCCGGTCGAAGAGGTCGGAGCGGCTCTGCCGCAGTCAGGCGCCGGAGGCGCTCACGGGGCCGCTGGCCGCTGGCCGCGGGCTGCGGTCGGCGTGCGGTGCCAGTCGCCGGGCCAGAGGCGCCGGCAGGTCGAAGACGCCGCTCTTCCCCTGCAGCACTCGGCGCAGCAGCAGCGGCAGGACCACACCCAGCGCGGTGAACAGCACCACGGCGGCCACCGCCGGCACCGAGCCGGCGGGCAGCAGCGGCACCAGCAGCGCCAGCAGGAGCGGGTGCACCACGTACACGGCGATGGTGCGCTGGCCCACGTACTGCAGCGGGCGTGACAGCGGTCCCCAGCGCGCGACCGCGGCTGCGATGACCAGGCACGCCGCCACGCACAGCGCAGAGAGCCCGATCCGCCCGGCCCCGCGCAGCACCGCGGGCAGCAGCGTGAACGCGACCAGGCTGAGCGGGATGGCCACGGCGGCCACCACGGCCAGGACCACCGTGGCGCGGTCAGCCAGCGCCTTCCACACGTGCGGCAGCCGCGCACCGAGGAGGAAGAAGAAGGCGTACATGGCCACCGAGCGCCACACGCCGTTGCCGCCGGTGGGGACGACGTCGTACGCAGCGGCCACGGAGACCAGGCCCGTCAGCACCAGCGGCGCCCAGGCCGGGAAGCGCGCGGTGGCCTTGGCCACGAGCAGGAACAGCACGAGGGCGTAGAGGAACCACAGCCCGGTGGTCGGCCACACCGGCGCGAGGAGCAGCGCGACGGCGGGGTGGGTCTCGCTCAGCGGCCACGGCACCACGGAGAACCAGACGGCCCTGACCACGCTCCACAGCAGGTACATGTAGACGAGCAGCGCGAGCCGGGAGGCGAACAGCCCACGCCAGCTCCGCTGGACGGCGGTCGCGGCGAAGATGCCCGAGACCAGGAAGAACAGCGGCATGCGCAGCACGGTGAGGTACCGGTTGACGGTGTCGAAGGCTCCGGCGTTCCAGTCGTGCACGCCCATGAGCTGCAGCGCGTGGGCGAAGACGACGAGGATCATCGCCGCTCCGCGTGCGACGTCCGCCCACGCCAGCCGCGCTCCCCGCTGTGCTGTCAGCTGTTCGGCCACGGCGACGACGTTCCCACGGTTCCGCGGCGTCGGGCAGTCCCCACGGGCGGTTCAGGCATTGACCTCTGGGCGGTGCCGTGAGCCTGCGACCGATCCTGTGTCGCGGGAGATCAGCGCTGTGCCGTGGACCGGCGGTCCGCCGGGGATGAGGTCCCACCTCGAGGGACACGCTTCTCGGTCTTCCTCCTCGAGGCCCACCGCGCTACTACGTTCCTCACGCTCAGCCCGCTCGGCTCGGACGCGGAGGACCCCGTGACCCCTTCCCACCCTGCTCGACGCGGCAGGCTGTTCCAGTGGCTGGCAGTCGCGACGAGCGTCACCGCAGCCATCACGTCAGGCGTCCTGATCGCCTCAGGTGGGGGAGCTGTCGCGGCAGAGCCGTCCACCTCCCCGTGGGTGTGGGGGAGCGACGCGTCACCAAGGGGCTCCGACCAGACAACGCCCCTTGAGGTGGAGGGTCTGCCCCAGCTGGTCAACGTCTCAACAGGCAGCGGCTCGTCGACGGGGCTGACGTCGACAGGACTGGTCTGGGCCTGGGGGAGCAACTACAACGGAGAACGAGGTGACGGCACCACGCAGTCGACGGCGTCGACGACTGCTGCCTCTCCCTCTCGGGTGCCCGGCCTCACGGGAGTGGCGCAGATCAACTCCGACGGAACCCTCAAGGCTGCGGTGAAGTCCGACGGGACCGTCTGGGTGTGGGGCGGGAACTTCGGCGCTGACCTCGCCAAGATGTTGTCACCCACGAAGGTCAGCGGTCTGTCCAACGTGCGCTCGATCGCCCTGGGCCGCCAGATGGCTGGATTCATGGGCGATCAGGCCCTGGCGTGGAAGGACAACCTGGCCCTCCGGAAGGACGGGACGGTAGCGGTCTTCGGGCGCCTGGAGACGGGAGCCTGGAAGATCGCCAGCGTCTCCGGGCTGTCCGACATCGTCCAGGTCGATGTGGGAAACGGTTACTACGCAGACCCCCACTACTGGGCTCTCGACAGCTCCGGCCGCCTCTACTCGTGGGGCATCAACACCTACGGTGAGCTCGGCGACGGAACGACGGTGAGTCGCAGCACACCGAAGGTGGTTGCGGGCCTGCCCGCCGTTCAGCAGGTCTCCGTGGGACAAGAGCACGTCTTGGCCCTCGACCGCACGGGCCGGGTCTGGAGCTGGGGGTGGAACCACTTCGGCCAGCTCGGCGACGGCACCAAGGCTGATCGGAACAAGCCCGCTGTCCTCTCGCGCCTCACCGGGGTCAGCAAGGTGGCGGCCAACCGGCTCAACAGCGCTGCCGTGACGACCGATGGCCGGTTGCAGACCTGGGGCTACATCACCCAGGGCACCCTGGGCGACGGCTCAGGAGGATGCGTCACCGGCTGCACCGCAGACGGTAGAGCGGTCCCGGGCCCGGTTCCTACGATCGCGGCGGTGAAGGATCTCGCAGGTGACAACGACGTCTACCTCGCGCTGGCCAGTCGCCCTACATCGTCGCCCAGCCCGTCGGCCTCTCCTACAGCTGCGTCACCGTCTCCGGCCATCAACTGGGCCAACGACCCCTGCTACAGCGGAAGCAAGAACGTGGCGGGACAGTGGGCCTTCTCGTGGAAGGTGAGCGCTGACGACGGGGTGGTGCTCACCGGCGCCAGCCTCAACGGTCGCAAGGCCATCCGAGCGATGCAGGCTCCCAAGTTCGACGTCAGAGTCACCCTCGACGGGGTGGTCACGACGCACCAGGTGGAGCTGACGCCCTACGGGCGCGCCGCCAACGGCGTGCCGGCCACCAACCTGACGGCGCTGTACTGCGACGACCACATGGTGTCGGGCGCTTACACGATCAGTGGCCTTCCGGGCGTCGGCAAGATCCGTGTCTTCCAGGCCTATCACTTCGCGGACTCCCAGGAGAACGACTACTGCGAGCCGTCGGGGACCATCCGCTGCGGGCGGATGTGGCCCACCCTCCGGTGGGAGACCCCGTCCATCACCAACCCTAACCGGCTCAAGGTCGAGGTGAGGACGGTGCAGCGCCTGGACTTCCAGCCCGACGGAGTCGCGGGCGGTCAGTCGATGCTGACCAGGGACTTCCCCTCACTCACCGGGGGGTCAGTGACCGTCCGAGGCGGCGACACGGAGTACAGGGCCACCACCATCGGTTCCACGGGGGGCGCCACCTGGGACAACTATCACCAGTCCGGTGGTGCCCTGACCCGTCCGGGCAGCAACCCCCTCTACGACCCGCTGAAGCCGGGGATCGTCAGTCCCGGGTGTCCGGACTGCATCCACATGCACTGGCGTTGGCCTTCCATCGGGGGGTTCAGCGACGGCAGGTCAGCCGCCATCACCGGGTCGCCGCAGAAGGCCTACCTGACCGTGGTGCGTGAACACCTCGATCGCGACGAGACCGATCCGACGGCCGTGTACGAGCTGGTCAACGGCGAGTCGCTCACGGGGGGCCACCCGGTCGTCTTCTGGGAGACGTACAGCAGCGGTGTCAGGACCGCTGATGGCTCGATGAGCGACGAGGCACTGCCGATGCTCCTCGACCGACGCTCGGGAGACGTGGGCGGTCTGTGGTTCGCCCTGAACAAGTCGAGCAGCTCTGCCTCGGCGATGACGATGACCCACCACTGACTCCGCACGCACAGGTTCGCGACCAATCGCGTCCCGAGCCGTGGTGCGGTGAGGAAGGCTCAGCCGGTGGCGGCCTGCGCCGTCGCGGAGAGCGTGATGACGGCCATGACCGGTCGGTGGCGGGCGCCGGAGCCGTCCTGGTCCGTCAGGACGGTGAAGCTGGCCACCTCCCCGGCGCTGGGGGTGAGCAGCACGTGGTCGATGGGCATGGCCAGCAGCGTGGGCAGCCGGGTGGACCAGGTGCCCACGCTGGCGCCGTCGCGCTGCCAGGCGGCGTCGATGCAGTTGCCGAGGGTGGCCCCGCCGAAGTCGTCGATGCTGGCGTTGAAGTCTCCGGCCACCACCACGGGGGAGCCGGTGGAGCACAGGTCGGTGACCCAGTCCAGGTCCCGGCGCCAGGCGTCCATGGTCGAGCCGACGGGCCAGGGGGCGTGCAGGGCGAGGATGGCGGGCAGCCCGACGGCGTCGGGGTCTCCGGCGGGCACGGGGATCAGGGCGACCGACTTCTCGGGGTCGGGTCCGTAGGCGTAGCGGTAGTGGGGGGCGAGGTCAGCGGTCATCCACACGGACACCTGGGCGCGGTAGTCCCCGGCGCTGGCGCGCTTCATGGGGTAGCCGGCGCGGTTGAAGGCCCGGCGGAATCCCCAGTTGCCGTCCTTGAGGGCTCGCTGGGGCAGGACGACGACGTCGGCCTGCTGCTCCTGGGCGAGCTGGGCCACGACGTCGGGGGTGACCAGGGCTCCGTTGGTGTTCCACTCCAGCACGCGCAGCTGTCCGGGGGCGGGGGCGGCGACGGGCTCGGTGGTGGTGCCGCGGGCGATCACCACGGGGGCGTGCAGGGCGGTCACCAGCGCCAGGGACGCCGCCAGCGGGATCGCGGGGGCGCGCCAGCTGCGTCTCACGCTGGCCCCGGCGGTGAGGAGCAGGCCGACGACGGCGGCGGTGGTCAGTCCGCTGCGCGCCGGCAGCGTCGCGGCGACGAGGTGCCAGCGCTCCCACCCGAGCATCGGCGCCAGGAATAGCACCGCTCCTGACGCGGCGATGAGGACGGCGAGGGCGCGGGCCCACGTGGTCGCTCGTCGCACCGGCGAGATCGTGCCACCCGCCCCAGCGGAGCGGCGCCGGTGTCCTCCGATCAGGTTCGACCGCAGGACTCCGGCCCGCGGTGCCTCACGAGCTCGGGATGGTGACCGTCACCGTGGCCACGTTCCCCTTGCCCGCGCTCGTCACCGCTGCCACCGAGAGCCGGTAGGTGCTGCCGGGCTTGAGGTTGGTGAAGGTCTGCGACCTCGAGGAGGAGGACTTGGTGGTCGACCAGGGACCGTTGCCCCTGCTGTCGTAGCCGTTGCGGCCCACCGAGTACCCCGTGACGGACGAAGCGGTGGTCGCCGGGGGAGTCCACGTGAGCGTCGCGGTGGTCCCGGAGGTGGTCGCCTTCACGGACTGCGGGACGCTGGTGCCCTTCGTCGTGACGGTCACGGTGGTCGTCGGGCCGGTGCCGTTGGCGTTCACCGCGGCCACCGAGAGGTTGTAGGTGGTGGCCTGCAGGAGGTCGGTGAAGGTCTGGCTCGTGGTGGTGGCGCTCTTGGTGGTGGACCACGCCCCGCTGCCGCTGGCGCTCGTCCCGTTGCGGGAGACGCGGTAGCCGGTGACCTCTGAGCCGCCATCACTGACCGGAGCCGCCCAGGCCAGGGTGGCGGTGCTCGTCGCGGTGGAGCCGGTCACTGACGTCGCCGTAGACGGGGTGCTCGGGGCGGCAGCCACCGTGGCGGAGGCCGCCGTGCCCGTGCCGATCGCGTTGATGGCGCGCACGGAGAGCGTGTAGCCGGAGGTGGCGACGAGGTTGGAGAAGGTGAACGACGTCGTCGTCGCCGATACCGTGGTGGACCAGGCGCCCTTCCCGGAGGCGTCCACGCCGTTGCGGCTCACCTTGTACCCGGTGATGGCCGACCCGCCGTTGCTGGCAGGCGCCTTCCAGGTGAGGGTCGCGGTGCTCGCGCCTGGGCGGGAGGCGACCACCGACGTGGGGGCGCTCGGGGCGGTCTGCGTCACCGGCGGCTCGATGCTGCCCAGCGTCACGGCGCCGAGGCTGTACTGGGTGACGAAGTCCCAGTCGAGCCACGCCCGACCCTTGTTCCCCCAGTACGTGCCCCAGCTGTTCTGGATGAGCACGCCGGTGGAGTCGTAGCCGAGCACCTGGACCTCGTGGTTGCCGCGGTCGCTCGCGCCCCGGACCTCTGAGGCCGAAAGGCGGTCGTCCGTGGCCGAGAGGGCGTCGAAGGCCGGGCAGATGGGGAAGAGCAGGGCCACGGGGTGCTGGGAGGCCAGCACCGACTTGATGCTGGTGACCGCGTCCTCGCCGGGCACGCCGTCGTAGAGGTTGGCCCAGCTGGTGGCCTGGAAGAGCTCCGCGTCGGTCCGCTCGGAGGCGGTGGGCTGCGTCTGCCAGTCGTAGTCCCCGTGCGTGTAGTGGGCCTGGGCGTCGATGCCCTGGTCGACCAGGAGCTGCGCACCCTGGCAGGGGTAGGCGCCGTAGTCGCCGCCGCCGATGTGGATCTGTGAGTACATGTGCATCGGGGCGGAGCTGCTGGGCTCGCGGCCGGCGCGGTTGGCTCCCAGCCCTGCAGGCCGTAGCCGATCGCCCAGGCGACGCAGGAGTTGACCGCACCCTGGTCAGCGACGGGCATCGCCCACGACGTCAGGTCCACGCTCTCCGGAAGCACCACCCGGGCGTTGGTCGGCAGGCGCGGCGCCTGCTTCGTCGGGGCCACGAGCGCACCCCCGGGGTGCAGCGCGGGCGACGACGAGGCGGTGCTCGTCGCGGCGGTGGCGGGCGCGACCGCCAGTCCGACCACGGCGGTGGCCGCGGCCAGCGAGGTGGCCAGGGCAGAGCGGAGCCAGTGGCGCATGGGTGCCCTCGGGGGAAGGTGCTCGCGACGAGCGGTGGCGAGTGGGTAAGGGGTGCACGACGGGGTCGGTGCCAGGGAGCTCGCACCCGGCGTCGGGACCGCACCGGCTCGTGCCGGGGTCTCGAGGCGAGGGTGGCGTGGCCGGTGGTGATCGTCAACGACCCTCAACAGGGGACGCGGCTGACACCGGTGAGCCTCCCGGGGGGACTTCAAGACCGCTCGGCCGGTAGCCAGGATCCGGCTGTGATCAAGCGCGCCTCCGTCGCCGCCCTGGCCGTGCTGGCCCTCCTGCTCGGGGCGTCCCCGGCAGCGGCTGCGCAGCACCAGAACGCCTACTACTACACGCACTGGTCGGTGCCCGGCTCGGACGCCGGCTTCTACAACGTCGACCAGGTGATGACCGTCAACAAGCGCGCGACGGCCACGTACTGGGCGCTAGCGTGGAACTGGACGGCCGCCCCCGACGGCGGGTACACGGGCCTGCAGACCAACGGCAACCGCTTCAACGGCACCACGGGGGACACCGCCATCTTCTCGCTGTGGAACGCCACCGCCGCGTCCGGGCCGTCCTGCGGCGCCTTCGACGGGGAGGGATCGGGGCTGAGCTGCCGCCTGCCCTACACGATCACCACGGGGACCAGCTACCGACTGCGCGTGTGGCAGCTCGACGCCGATGCTGACGGCCAGTGGTGGGGCGCCTGGCTGCTGAACCGCAAGACCGGCAAGGAGACCTTCATCGGCTCCCTGCGGGTGGCGCCGGAGGCCACCGCGATCACCGGCGCGCAGAACTTCGCGGAGTACTTCGGCACGCAGAAGACGTGCAGCACGGTGCCGCAGTCGTCGGTGACCTGGAACCGCCCGAGCTTCGACAGCGACGGCAGCGGCGGGTACGCCCAGCGCGGCACCTACGTGAAGCAGGCCGGCGACAAGGGCGCGTGCACCGGTGGCAGCGCGACGCCCGTGACCACGTCGGGGGTCAAGAGCGTGCGGGTGGTGCTGGGTGGCTCCTCCGGCGCGTGACGCAGCTTGCAGGACCATTGACGGCGGTCGTCCGGGGCACCCGGACGACCGCCGTCATCCTGGCCACGTCCACCTGGTGCGCGCGGCACGGGGGTCTGGCGGTCCAGCCCCAGCCGCAACTCCGAGGGGGATGGCTGGTAGCGCGGGCGGTCGAGCACGGCGCCGCTCTCAGCAGGCCGCACCATGCGCGCGCGACGCCGCGGCGCGCACACCCGGGCCTCGGCGCAAGGGCAGCCCTGCCCTTGCGCGGGAAAATCTGGAACCGGTGCGTTCCACCGCCTCAGCGCCGTCCCGGCCCGGGGCGCGGAGGGCGCCGGCCGACGGGGACCAGTGAAGCAGGTCGATGACGCCGAGGAGCCGACGAACTTGAGGCTCCCACCGGACGTAAGAGGCACGCCATCCCCGTGGGGGCTGACAGTGCTCGACGCACGGCTGCTTATGTCGGGGATCGAAAACGCGCTCGCCGGTGCGCCGGAGGCGAGGGGGCCTTGGTGATGGGACGGCTCGAGGGAGCGCTTGAGGCCATGCGGGCCGCTGCCGCCCAGGGGCGCTCGGTGGTGGCGGTGGTGGTGTCCGACGACGTCGACAGCCCCGGGCGCACGGTCGATGCGCTGGAGGCCCGCGCTCGGGGCGTCGCGCTCGTCCGGGGGTTCGTCGCCGAGGTGGTGGCGGCCACATCGAAAGTCTGCGTCAGGCTGAGCATGCCCCCAAAGAGGGACAACCCCTGCTTTTGAGGGCGGTCAACTACAGACTTCCACCTGCGCGTCATGTGTCCTTCGACGTGGTATCGACGCAAAATTTGTACGCCGCCAGCAACGCTTCCCGCTGCTTGGCCGGTGCATGACGCTTTGTGATCCGATGCGAATCATCGATCAGGCCCACCATCGAGTTGGCCTCAATTGCCTTCGCCGTGAATGTGGCTGCTTCCACAGGATCGGTGAACAGGTGTGTCACTCCGAGACTGCGAAGAGCTGGGATGTCCCTGGCGATGACAGGGACACCCATACTCGCGGCTTCTAAAAGGAGAAGAGGCGCGCCTTCCCAAGCCGCGGAGTGAACGTATAAGTCCGCCGTAGAGAGCCGTTCGACTAACTCTGCGCGCGAGATCCATCCAGACACTTGGACACCTGCGGCAGAGAGTTCCGACTCCAACTCGGGCTCACCACCACCCAGCCAGAGGAGAGATATGTCTGCTGAAGCATTTGCGAGGTGACGCGCATACTGGGAATACCACCGAGGACCCTTCTGTCGCATCACTCTCCCAGCCGCCACGATCGTGATTCTCGAGTTTTCATTTCTTGCTAGATCTGGCTCCGAAAAGATTGCAGTATTGGGCACATAATAGACACTGCGACTACCGGGCAAACTTCTCGCGAGATTAGCCTCGCGTGGACTCACGGCTATCACGCATCGAGTGCGAAATGCCAGCAGAGCCTCAACGATCCAAAAGACGACCCTGGCGGGCTTGAGGTAGTCGAGGCGCTCGAAGGCATAGCAATGTGGCGTGTAGAGAATGTTTGACCTCTTAAAAAAGGCAAGCCTTCCTACCAGTCCAGCCCAGGATGAATGGAGATGGATAAGGTCCGGCTGCATTTGATCTACTACCTGGCGTAGCTGACGAATCATGCCAAGTGGAGACTTGCCGGCGCGCAGTCGCAAAACGGAGAACTCGTCGAGGTCACCGGTGTCGTGCCCATCCCGGTGCGCCCCCAGGATGACGTGGTCGTAAGCATCTTGTGTGTTTACGATGTAGTCCCTGAGGGCAACCATCACTCCGCCACCGAGGGCCTCCACAACGTGCAACACGATTGGGCGCTCGCCTTCTATGGGCCTAGTGCCGGAGTCGGTGCTCACCGGTGGAACCAGCCTGTCTCTCAGTTTGGACTTACCGGACATCGATCCCCCTCAGTATACGTGGCTACTGGATCGCAGGGGCGGGCTTCCAACAAGCTCCTGCCTTTCTAGTCCACTGCTGCAGCCTCCACGACTATTGCCGCCAAATCCGAGTGGAAGCTCTCGGGCGAGAACCGCGCGCGAGCCCAAAGTACGGTTGACTCATCCGGGCTGAGTCCCTCAGTGACCGCTCTCTCCAGCGCCGCAGTGGCGCCCGGCAGATCCCCTTGCTCAAAAACACTTACTCCCGCGAGGCCCTGAAGTTCAGAATCAACGTATGGCAAACGGGAGAGAAGGAGTCCGCGCCCGCCGCAGAGCATTTCGGCGACGACCAGAGGAAAGCCCTCTACTCGACTTGGAAGTACTAAGATGCTGGCCTTTTTGGCCACTTGCAGAAGATCACTAACACTGTCCAAGCGTCCGTGCATCTCAACACTCTTCCGCAATGTGGGAGACTGGTTTACGCGATCGCGGATTGCATCAGCGTCCCCACCCCCGCCAGCGAGCAGCAGGCGAACTTCAACGCCTCCCGCAACGACGTTTTCGACCATATCTAGCAAGAAGGAAAGGTTCTTCGCGCGATCCTCCATGCGACCCATCCACAAAATGGTCCGCGCATCAGGACTGCCGTCAAGCTTGAACCAACGATCATCCACCGGATTGCTGAGCAACCGAATTTTTCTCTCTTCGACACTAGTCAGTTTGTGCAGTGACCGAAGTTCACGTTCCGTCAGCGTCGTAAATAGTGAACAGGCTGGGTAATCGGCCACTGCCATCACCCACTTGTAGGTGCGTTCGATGCTGCCGCCGTGATGTGCCGCAATCATTGGAGGCAGCTTTCGGCGTCCAAGCTTTCTAGAGAGGAGGGCAAAACGTCCAGTATTATACTCCTGGACGTAAATCAGATCATGTCGCCGCAGTTCTTCGAAAAGGCAGAACGACGATAACAGCGAGACAATATCCCGGAGCGGGCCGCGAGAGCAGCGTCGAGGGACAATCGCCGCCCAGCGTTGGGCTTTCACGAGGGCCACTGTCATCAGGACGCCTTCAACCCGCGAGGCGCGCACGCGCGAGGGAACGAGAAGCGTCACCTCGTGGCCCGAAGCTGTCAGTGAACGCGCATAACTGGTAATCCAGGTGCCGCGGTAGATCCCGTCTGCCAGATCGGACTCAGATAGAGCGAGTCGACCGAAATGATCCTCCCAGAAGGGAGTTGAAGGAACAATCGCAATCTTCATCGAGACCAACCGGCTCGGAACGCGCTCAGCACCCGGAGAGTCGCCCGAAGGCTTCGACCGCGAACTAGATTCGCCACAAGAAAGCGAGCTGTCGTCCTTTTGACGCCAGACGATTGGTGGTGGATACCTAGCATGTGCGCGGTGCCCACATCATAACGAAGTCGTTTCCGACGCAAGTCTTGGTCGCGCTCCTGTGGGGATTCCAAAGCGTAAAGGACTCCAGATAGGTCAGAGACTTTGACGCCGCAGCCTATCGCACGGAGGACGAAGTCCGCTCCTTCACCACTCTGATACGGCGTGGCCGAACCGACACCGAGTGATTCGTTGAATCCCGAAAGGCGCTCGTACAACTTTCGACTTGCTAACATGCCGGGCTCGTGTGCAGTCTGTAGAACTCGACGTACTACCGAACCCTTCGCGTCCCCCCATGTAGACAGCCCGGCCCTGGGCACTACTTCTTGATTCGGCCCATTGGTGTGCAAAACAGGGAATAATCCAAGGTCAGTTGGGCGGCTCTCCAATTCAGCCTGCAGCTTCTCAAAAAAGTCCGCTGGGTAGTAAGTGTCATCATTGGGGAATACTACGTGGCTCACGTCGGTCTCAATCTGAGCGAAGGCCTCGTTGCGCCCGCGGCTGACCCCACCGGAGCTTGGGGTTACAGAAGCACCTCGTTGATCGAGTAGCGCTCGCAAGGATGCATCAGCTGAGTCACGGCCCTGCCAGGCGATGCTAATCGTCACCCCCGGCGGTATCGTTTCTACCAGAGTCCTCAACGCCGCGGCTCTGCCGATCGTGCTTGTCACGACTGCGATTTTTGGACCCACGCAAACCTCCCGTAGATGATACTTGTTGCAGCCTCTGCCAGGGCGTAAGCAGCGATCACCAAGAAAATGCTGCCTCCCAGGCCAGCCGCAAGCGCAGCCAGCCCCAGATAGATGACGCTCGATACAACGCGCAGAATAAATACCTCGCGGGCACGGCCCAGCCTACGGAGGCTTGCGAACGGGATTGTTGACACCAGGCTGGCGAACTTCCAAACACAGGCCACAGCCAGGCTCCATATGCCAACCTCGTTCCAAACTTCCCCAAAGAAGAAACTCCACAGATGAAACACTTCTGGAATGATAAGCGTTCCCGAGATAAAGGTCACCGCCACTCCAGTCACGACAATCTCGAAATCTGAGTGGCTGCGCATCAGTCGGATTCGTATGACGGCAAGGAATGGAGAGAACAGATTGATGAGGCTCAGAAGATAGCGATAGGCGAGTGCTGCAGACGCTCCCATGGCACCCAGAATCACGACGCTCACCAGGGGTTGCACGATCCCAGTCGAGGCAGTCTCAGCCAGTACCCAACCAGCCCCTCGCCTGGGTGAAGGCATCAAACCGCCGCGACTCGAGTAGCGGCGAAGACAAATTACAACGGCGACAGCTAACGGCGTTGCCATCCAGATAATGAGCTGATGCGGCATGCAGAGGACCGTGATGCAGAGCATGAGGAGGATCACCGTCGCGATTAGCTCCCAGGGTGATCTGCCCCTATAGATGCCGATCGCCCTAGTCGCCTCGAGCGCAGCAAGCGCGGGTACGGCAAGCCACAACCCAACGGATGGGGAGGCGGCACCCAGCGGCCACAATACGCATCCACCAAGGCCTATCGTGACAATTACCGGGCTGATGCCTAAGTCAATTGCTGTTTGCCCCAGGATTCGAGACTCCAGCCAATATGCAACCCCAATCTGCGAGACAAAGGCGGCGACCGTCAGCGACACTGATGCTGCCGCACCAATCTCGACACCGTAGAGGCGGTCTATGGACCTGAGCAGCGCCAAAGGAAGGATTGCCGAAACGCCAGAGCTGACGATGAGGAGACCGTGACCAAGGGCACGGTTGATCAGGCTAGGCACCAGTTGCCTTGATCCGTCTTGAAATTGCGATCACAATTAGGCAGCCTAAAATAGCGAGCCAGAACCTTGATTGAGCGAGATACGGGTAACGGGCGGACTCCAGTGCAGCAATCAAGAGGAATCCGTATGCGGCCGCAGAGGCCGGGTGGTCAGGACTGCAGCGCTTGGAGGCCACCGTCAGGCCTATAGTGCACAAAAGGACTACCGGAACTGCTAACCAGATGCCCCACTCGGCCAATATACTGGGAAGTAGTGCGACGGTATTTAGTTCTGGATTCAAGTACCTACCCAAGGCGATGGCAAATCTTTCTCGCGAGTCAAATCCGAAGGTCGAGGCTGGGGTCACAAATGAGCCGATGAGCGGAGCGTTCCAGATTGCGTCGGCGGTGAAATTTGGAGCTGGAACATGCGGTATCAATCTGGCGTACGGTTCCCCGTTGACCTGAGCAGAGAGGTAGTAGCCGAGGAGTCGGTCATATATATAACTCGTAAATCCCACTTCGCCCGATCGAGATGTATAGCTCGGCCGTAGCGCTTCTCCTGCAGCGAACAAAAGAACAGTAAAAAACGGAGCTATAACGAGTACCGACCGGATGCGCTGGCTTACCTTCTCCCGGTCACGGAAGGCGATGGCAACCAGCACGGGAAGCATAAATTCCTCCAGAGCCAGTCGCTCGGCATTCAGAAAAGTTCTGGCAACGGCTCCTGCAAGAGTTATTGCTATGAGCCAGCGGCCCCAACGGCTAATGGGTTGGCGAGAGGCTATAGCCGCACAGATGCCTGGCACCGAAAACGCGACCACACTGGTGATTCCAGCGACCGGTCGGAGGTATTCTCGTGAAGCGGCAAGTGCCGCCGGGTTACCCTGCAAAACTGACAACAGAAGTCCGGGCGAGTACCCGCGCGTAATAGCGATCCCAGCCCATGCGAGATAGGATGCGACGCCTATGGCTGCCACGGCGATGCCAGCGCGATACAGCTGATATGAGTCTGAAGTGGGGGATCTCTGGCCGTTCGATGCCTTCAGGTTCTGAGAGAAAAGCCAAGCAATGGCCGCGACGACCCACAAGAACCAGAGCTGCTGCTGGAATGCTCGATCGGGCGGCGCTAAGCCCCCGGTCGCCTGGCGGATGTCCTCCGGCGGCACGAACCTCAGAAGCAAGAGGATTGCCAGGTTGGCAACTATGAAAATAAAACCAGCGGAAAGGTACCAAGCCAGCACTGTTGCGTTGTTCTGGCGCAGCGTGTGGGCGAGAGTCTTTCTAGCCAAAGTCTTCATGTCAGACGCCCATGGGCGTAGTCGCCGCTGCACGGGCTAGCTCGTCGACAATAGACTGGTGTGCAGTCATGGCCTGCTGTCTCGCGGCGGCTACTGCTTGTTCGTAGGAAGATCGCGTGTCAGCATTGTGAGTCAAAGCCATTATTTGGTGTAGCACCAGGTCGACATCGAAATCTGTAACCTTGTGAACATACTCCAGAAGTCCAAGATCCTCGAAAACCCCAAATCCCTTTCTTTCATATGCGAGGTGGATTACGAGGTGTCCAGCATTTAACGCCATAAGAGCGGCATGCAGTCTGACGGCAATCACTACTCGACGCTCCGAAGGCTCAGGTCCAAGTAGCTCCGTCATGGTGACGGTCTCAAGAGGACTGATGGACGCCATAGCGTGCGTGTCATCGTTCCCTCCAGTCGAACTTTGCACGTATCCATCGAACTGATCAAGCTTTTCTGCCAGTCTCAAGACCGGCAGAGGGATGCGGCCTCGGATGTGGCGAACACTCAAGATCGGTCTGTGGTGTAGGGGGCGCCCGATGCGATGGTTCGAAGGGCGCGCCATGAGGGCCAGGTCGTTCGTTCTTTGAGTGTTCGGGAGATGGAGTTCGCGCACGGATACATCGTCGCGAAGGAAGACTTTCCTGGTCCTTCTGAGAAGCATCCGGAAAAGTGGCCCAGATGGCCCGCGTAGGGGGCCGATACTCTGCGGCAGGTAGATGGCTGGTCTTCTGGATGCGGTTGCGGCCAAGAGTTGCGGGCCATGAATGGCTAGCGTTTTGAGGGCCTCGATGCAATTACCCGCACGAAGGTAGCCCCCTCCTACCGCGACGACGACGTCATAGGTTCGCATCATCCACAGCTGGCGGACGTAGTCGATCAAAGCTCTGGGGTGTTTCGGCTTTGAGTTGTGAAGGCCGTCGATCGGGAGATGCGCAAAACTGCTCGGATCAGAAGCAATTAGATGTATCTCATTTGACTCACCAAGCGCCTGCTTGATCAGGTGTAGTGTTTCGTCCACCAGCAAGCCGTCCCCCTTGTTGTGGGCGCTGTAAGCATGAAGAACTAACACTCTCATCAGATGATCTCCCTGTACACCGATTCATGCTTCTCGACACTCGTCTCCCAGTTGTACTGCCTAGCCCATTCTGGGCCTGCGACTGAGCACTCAGTCAGCCAATCTTCGTCTTGCCAGGCGCGGCTGAGATCCCGCGCTAGGGCATCCGCATTCAACTCGCTTAGCTCCCATGACGGGCCGGCCACTTCCGCGAGCGATCCTCGGCGCGAGGTTGCTACCGGTAACCCGGCTGCGAGAGCCTCCAGAACCGGAAAGCCGAAGCCTTCATACAGTGAGGGAAAGACAAACAGGCGCGCTTTCTTTAGGAGAGACATGCGGGTAGAGTTGTCAATGAATCCGAGGTACTCTATGTTCTCGGCCCCTTCGAGCGCTTTCAGTATCTCTGCATAGTTCCAAGCGGGTCGACCCGCGATAACCAGCCTCGCCCCTATGGAGGCCATTGGAGGCTTTGCGAATGCTTCTATCAGGTTAATCAGGTTCTTGCGGGGTTCGAGATTTCCGATGTAAAGAGCAAATGGCGCACTAGTTTCGCCCATGGTATCGCGTGACGCGCCGGCTTCAAAGAATGCTGGGGATATTCCATGGGGAATGACGCTGATGTCTGACTGGGGCACCTTGAATGTGGCCAGTATGTCTTCCGCGCTGGAGTTCGAGACGGTGATTATTCGGTCGACGCTGGATATCGCCCTCTGTACGCGGAATCTCCATGCGGCTTCCTGGCGGCGATTCCTCGCTGTGTTGATCCAACGGCTAGCCACTCCATGAACGGTGACAACGGCTGGAGATCGCGACCTTAGAAGAGGTCCCGTGTCCGCGGTGAAGTGAAGGACCGTTTCTGAGCTCTGGGAAGCCTGCGATGCGAACGTCTCGCGCAGCAGGGTTGTTATCGGATTGCCACCCGCTGGAATGGAGTCAACTGCATGTCCTCTAGCGAGCAAGCCTGTTTTCAGCTCTCGAGAGTAGGTGGTGTTTCCACCGACATGCCTCTCTACGATCCTCGCGGGAAGTAGGATTCTCAACGGGGTGACTCCTCCGGATGGTGACTTCTGCGCACTGCCTAGGGTCTCTCATATCGAGCGTCGTCCTGGTGTTCAGGTGGCCCAAGCGGACAATGGAATGTGGCTAGAACTGAGTCGCTGGTTCTGTCAGGCGCGTGCAGCGCGTGGTGCTCCGAAGCGGGTGGCGATTCGACTCGCACACCCTAGGCGCCGAGCTGCTCGTGTAGCAGGCGCTCTAGTCAGCCGCTAGCTGCAGTCCGCACTCTGCTCCCGGTCATCGTGAATTGCAGCATGGCCTGGCGCGAGACGGTCAAGCTGCCCACCCACGAACGGCGACCAGCCTCGCTTCGCCTTCGTCCGGATCGTCCGTGTGGCTTCGCTGGCCCGCCGTCACGGCCCCTTGGCGCTGGTGCACCTCGACGCGCACCTCGACACCTGGGACACCTACTTCGGCGCTCCCTGCACGCACGGCACCCCGTTCCGCCGGGCCTCGGAGGAGGGGCTGCTGGTCAAGGACCGCTCCGCCCACGTGGGCATCCGCGGCTCCCTGTTCGACCGCGCCGACCTCCTGGACGACGCCGCGCTCGGCTTCACCGCCGTCCACGCCCGCGACGTCGACGACATCGGCGTGCGCGGCATCATCGAGAGGGTGCGCCAGCGCGTGGGGGAGCACCCCGTCTACGTCTCCGTGGACATCGACATGCTCGACCCCGCCTTCGCGCCCGGCACCGGCACGCCCGAGGCCGGCGGGCTGACCAGCCGCGAGCTGCTCGCTGTGCTGCGGGGCATCGCCGACCTGCCCCTGGTCGGCGCCGACGTGGTGGAGGTCTCCCCGGCCTACGACCACGCCGAGGTGACCGCCGTCGCCGCTGCCAACGTCGCCTACGAGCTGGTCACCGCGCTGGCCCTGCGGGTGGGGGCACGCCGGTGAGCCGCCTGCCGGCACCGCTGCCGTGGCCGGGCGGCGCGCGGGCCGCGGCGTCGTTCACGTTCGACCTCGACGCCGAGTCCGGGCTGCTGTGGGAGCAGCCCGAGGTGGCCGCCCGCGCGAGCGTCATCACGCACCAGTCCTACGGGCCGCTGGTCGGGCTGCCGCGCCTGCTCGACCTGCTGGAGCGCCACCGCGTGCGCTTCATATTCTTCGTGCCCGGGTGGACCGCCGAGCGCTACCCCGGTGCGGTCCGCGACGTGGTGGCCGCCGGCCACGAGGTCGGCCACCACGGCTACCTGCACGAGCAGCCGTCGGCGCTGACCGAGGCGGAGGAGGCCACCGCGCTCGACCGCGGGCTGGCGGCGCTGGAGGCGGTGGCCGGGGTGCGGCCGGTCGGGTACCGCGCGCCGATGTGGGACGCCTCGTGGCGGACCGCCTCGCTGCTGGCCGAGCGCGGCTTCCTCTACGACTCCTCCCTCATGGACGGCGACAGTCCGTACGAGCTGGCCGCGTCGTCGTCTGCGTCGTCGTCTGCGTCGTCGGCCTCGTCCGTCGTCGAGATCCCCATCCACTGGGCCCTGGACGACTGGGAGCGCTTCGCCTACCTGCCCGGCCTGGTGGGGAGCGGGCTCATCGAGGCGCCGGCGGTGGCCCGGGCGGTGTGGGAGGCCGAGCTCGACGGGCTCCGAGCAGCCGGTGGGTGCTGGGTGCTCACCTGCCACCCGTTCCTGTCGGGGCGTCCGGGCCGTGCGCTGGAGCTGGAGCGGCTGCTGGAGCGGGTGCTCGGCATGGACGACGTGTGGCTGGCGCCGATGGAGGACATCGCGGAGCACGTCCGCTCGCTCGGGCTGCCGCCGCGGACGCTGGTGCCGCCGCAGGTCTGACCGCGGACGCCTTCTGCACCGGGGTGCCTGGGCATGATGTCCCGATGCCCGGACTGCGCCTGCCCCTGCTCGTCGCTGGGGTCGTCGGGCTCGCCCTCGCCCTGCTGGCCCTCTCCTGCCTGCTGACGCTGGTGCATGCGCCGGTGCCGCACAGCGCCTGGCGGGTGGGGCTGAGCGCCGTCGTCGTCACCGGGGTGTGGTGGCTGCTCAACAGCCCTCTGGAGGGGCCGATCCTCGTGGAGTTCACCTACCAGCACGGGCTCACGCTCGGCGACGTCGCCGCCCTGCCCGCGCTCCTGCTCGGAGGGGCGGTGCTGGCCCTGGCCGTCCCCGCTTGAGCAGCGGGTTAGGTTCTGCTGTCCGCGCTCACTGCCGAGCGCGGCGTGCCGGAGCCGGGGGGCGACGTGTCGGACGCGAACACCACAGCGGAGCGACCTGGGCTGGCAGCGCCGCCGCCACGCCCCTCGACGTGGATGGCCCTGACGGCGCTGGTGTGCGGCGTGGTCGCGCTGCTCCTGTGCTGGGTTCCGCTGGTGAACCTGCTCGGCGTCCTCGCGGCGCTCGGCGGGGTGGTGATGGGCGTCCTCGCGCTGGTGCTGGGCCGGCGCGGCCTGCACGGCGGCCGCAGGCGCGCCGCGGTGGGCGTCGCCGCGAGCGCCCTCGCACTGGTGGTGGCGCTCGTCGTGGACGTCGTCTACGTGGTGCAGCTCGGCGACCGGCTGGTGAGCACGTCCGCGCCCCCAGCCCGTCCGGCGCCGTCAGCGAGCGCGCCGGCTCCCTCGCCGTCAGCGACGCCCGCGCCCTCCGCGAGCGCGGCGCCACCGGCTGCTCCGCCGTCCTCCAGCGCACCCGCGGCTGCGCTGGAGGGGCTCGCGTACGGGCAGAGCGCGACCGTCGGCGACTACACGGTGACCATCACGGCCGTGAACACCAGCGCCGACGCGGCCATCGCCGAGGCCAACCCCTACAACAAGCCGCCCACGGGCCGCTACGTCCTCGCTGACGTCAGCGTCGTCTACAACGGCGCCGGGGAGGGCATCCCCTGGGCCGAGCTGCAGATGGCGTTCCTGGGCACCGACGCCCGCAACTACTCCTGGACCGGCTGCACCGCCACCGTCCCCCGGCCGGGCTTCCAGCAGCCCAACCTGAGGGCGGGCGGCGCCGCCGACTACCAGGTCTGCTTCGACCTGCCTGCCGAGGCGATCGCCGGCGGCGCGGTCGAGGCCGAGAACTACACCAAGGGTCAGCCCGCGACCTGGGCGGTGCCTGCGTGACGGCCGGCTGTGCGGCGTCCAGGGCACTCCCAGGCGGCGTCCATGGAGATCCAGACGACGGGGCCCCCACTGGAGCCGTGGACATCTGGCTCATCGCTGTGCTCGTGGCCTGGCTGCCCGTCGCCACCGCGCTCGCGCTGCTCGTCGGGGGCACGGTCGTGCGGGCGGACCGGCGCGAGCGGGTGCTGCACCGCCGGAGGCCGGGCGCGCACGCCCCGGTGGTCGACATCACCACCGCGCGGCACCACCACGACCGTCACCACGCCCCTCACCGAAGCTCGTCGCACCACCGCGACCACGTCGCCTCCTGAGGCACCCCCTCGGGGGGACGCGCCTGCGTCCACCGAGTCGCACGTCCGCGGGTGCTGCTTGAGTGGCCCCGTGCGGGTGAGCGTGGTGATCACGAACTACGACTACGCGCACTACCTGGGCGAAGCCGTCGACAGCGCCCTGGCGCTGGACTGGCCGGACGTGGAGGTCGTCGTCGTCGACAACGGCTCCACGGACGGCTCCTGGGACGTGGTGACCGGCTACGCGGACCGCGTCCGCGCCCTGAGGCTCGACCACGGCGACCAGCGCCCCGCCGCCAACGCCGGCTTCGCCGAGTCCACCGGTGACGTGGTGGTCTTCCTCGACGCCGACGACGTCCTGCCGCCCCAGGCCGCGCGCCGCGTGGTCGAGGCCATGGGGCCGCGCACCACCAAGGTGCAGCTGCAGATGCAGCGCTTCGACACCGCCGGCCGCCGGATCGGCAGGCCCTTCCCGCGCTACGAGCCCGTGCCTGAACCGTCTGCGGTGCGCCACTGGCTCACGACGACGTCGGCGTACCCCACGCCGCCCGGCTCCGGCAACGCCTACGCCCGCTGGTACCTCGAGCGCATCCTGCCGGCCGGCCCCGAGGCGGGGGACTTCCTCGACTCCGCCTGCGTGGCCACCGCACCGCTGCTCGGTGACGTGGTGAGCCTGCCCGGCGTGCTGGTGGGCTACCGGCAGCACGACGCCCAGGACAGCGCCCTGCTGCGCGACCCGACCCGCTTCGCCCGCGAGGTGCAGCGGGCCCGGGTCCGCTGGGCCTTCGCGCAGCGCGCCGCGGGCCTCGGGTCGGGCGACGGCACGGTGGACGAGGCGCCGCTGTTCCGTAGCAGGGAGCTGCTGCAGTTCCGCTGCGCCGCGTCCCGGCGGTCGCCGCACCTGCCGGGGCTGCCCGGTGACTCGACGGCGCGGCGGCTGCTGGACGCGCTGCGCTCACCCACGTGGCCCGGACCGGAGCCGCTGGCCGACAGGCTCGCCGTGGCGGCGTGGTCGCTGCTCGTGCTCCTCTGCCCGAGCCCGTGGCTCGCGCCGCTGCTGCGGGTCCGCTACGCGCCGCGCCGCGCCGACCGGCTCAGGAGGGGACTCAGAACGGGCAGGTCGACCGGACGACGTTGAAGGTCGTCCCCACCGCCGGGGCGGGGCAGAGGAACTGCGAGTAGCGGGTGTCGCCGTCCACGAAGCGCTTCAGCCAGCTGATCGTGTAGCTGGCCACCGTCGGGTTGGTGCTGTTGACGCTGGTGGGCGCGTAGTGGCTGGCTCCGCGCAGCTCCAGGTATTCCTTGGGCGTGCTGCTCGGGACTGAGCCGTAGAAGAGCCGCGCGTGCCGGTACGGCGGGGCGACGTCGTCGTTCTGCGCGCCGATGACGAGCGTCGGCGTGGTGACCTCCGGCCACGTGGTGTCGGTGTTCCAGGGCGTCAGCGGCACGGCGGCCCTGAGGGACGGGTCGTCCTTGACGGCCTCCAGCGCGCCCCCGCCGCCCATGGAGTGGCCGGCCACCGCCAGGCGCGTCGGGTCGATGCGGTCCTTCACCGCGCTGGAGGTGGTGAGGTAGCGCAGCGCCGCGCGCAGCTGGTCACCGCGGGCGGCGGGCTTGTCGTACACGCTGAGCGTGTCGATGGTGATCACCACGAAGCCCTGCGACGCGATGCGCGGACCCAGCCACGCCACGCTCGACTGCCGCGCCGTGTACCCGGGGGAGACGGCCACCGCGCCGACCGTGCCGATGCTCGCGTCGGTGGGGTAGTAGACCGTGCCGCCGCCGAAGGTCTTCGCCGTGGTGCGCGAGACCGTGCTGGTGGAGACGGCGAACGGGCCCGCCTTCGCCTCGACGGACGCTCGCGTCGGGTCCGGCCCCTTCTCGTAGCCGCTGGCGGCGAGCGCCGACGGCGCCGCACCGAGCAGCGTGGTGAGCGCGAGGGCCGTTGCCGCCAGCGCCGTCGTGGTCCTGCCGAGCACCGGGGGCCTCCAGACGTGTGCGCACGCCCGGCGCACCCCGGGGGACTGTAGGGGCCCGGCGACGGCGGCCGCCGGCGTGTCGGGGCATCGCGTCACCCGCGGTGGGACGTGCCCTGGCCGCCGGGGGCGCGCACGATGGGGGACGAGGTGGGGCGAACCGGCCGAGACCCCGCGAAGGGCCTGCTCACCAGGGTGAGAGCTCCAGGTGCCGGTGCGGCGTGTCGCGATCGTGGCGGCGCGGCGCGGTTGATCACCACCATCGGTGGGTACACAGTGAGGCATGGTCATCGTTGCCCTGGTCGCTGCGTGGGTCGTCGTCGCCTGCGCCGCGGCGCTGCTGCTGGGACGGTCCCTGGCCGTCTCCGGCAAGAGCGACCGCTGGCGCCACGGTCACCGTGAGGTGCGGGACCTGAGGTACCTGCACGCGGTGCCCTCTGCCGCTCCGGCCGCCCACGGCTCCCGCCGCGAGGCCGCCTGAGCTCCGCCCACGGGCTGAGCGACTCCCAGCCGGCTCCCACCCGGGGCTCATGACGCGCACGGGCCCAGCGCCTAGACATGACCCGTGGACACCTGGATCGTGGTCTCGCTGCTCGCCTGGACCGGCGCAGCCTCGGCCTTCGCGCTGCTCGTGGGGCGCGTCCTCACCCGCGCCGAGCACGGGGAGCGAGCCGCCGGCGGGCTGCAGCAGGGCGGGGCGCTCGTGCCCGCCGTCGTCCGCCTCCCTGTCCGGCCGGTCAGCCGCCAGGCCCAGCGCTCGGCCTCCTGAAGAGCGCCGCGCGGTCTGCGGCCGAGCGCTCAGGACCAGGAGGTGTGACGGGCCGCCGCGGGCGCGCTGTCCCTGAGGTCGATCGACGGGGAAGCGGCCTGTTGGGGGAGCGCCGAGCCGTGGGCCACGCGGTCGACCACCGCGGCCATCGCGTCGGCGAAGCTCGCCCGCGAGAACGTCCCGGCGTGCGCCCGGACGCGGTCGGGGTCGAAGGCCGGGGCGTCGAAGGCGAGCAGCGCCTCGGCCCACGCGTCGACCTCCAGCTCGCGCGGCACTGCGGGGACCAGCTGCCCCGACACGCCCGGCACCACCGTGTCCAGCGCACCGCCCTCGGCGAGGGCGACGACAGGTGCGCCGCACGCCATGGCCTCCACCGGCACGATGCCGAAGTCCTCCACGCCGGGCATGAGCAGCGCCCGGCAGCGCCGGAACAGGTCGCGCAGCTCGACGTCGCTCACCCGCCCCAGGAACGTGGTGCGCGGCCCGGCCAGACCCTCCACCTGCCGCAGGAACCGGCCCTCGCCGGCCACCACCAGCCGCACGCCCGCCCGGGCGGCCGCCTTCACGGCGAGGTCGGGCCTCTTGTAGGGCACCAGGCGGCCGGCCAGCAGGAAGAAGTCCTCCCGGGGCGTCCGGGCGTCGGGCGCGTAGAAGCCGGTGTTCACGGGAGGGGCCACCACCTGCGCCTCGCGGCCCCACCAGCGCCGGATCCGCTCCGCCACGCACGTGGAGTTGGCCACCAGCGTGTGCACCCGCTGCGCGGCCGCCACGTCGAACGGCTTGAACGCCGTCGAGAACGCCGCCAGCCCGGCCGCCCCCACGCCCCCGCCTCCGAGCAGGCCGGTGCCCTCCCCGCGCCGCATCGACGCCTCCCACACCCAGCGGGCGGGGGAGTGGACGTACGCCACCACCGGCGCCGCCGACGTCATGGCCACCTGCGTGGCGAAGGCGTGGTGGGAGGCGACGACGACGTCGGCGTCGGGCAGCCGCAGCGAGCGCATGGCCAGCGGCAGCGCCGGCAGGAGGTGCGCGTAGCCCGGGCCGCGCAGCAGGCGGCTCAGCCGGGTGGCCCGCACCCGCGGCTCGAGGTCTCCCGGGAGCACGCCGCGCCGGGCCACCGGTGCGTGCAGCAGCGCCTGCGGCCAGCGGCGGGCCATCGCCTCGACCACCGCCTCCGAGCCCGCGAACTCGGTGAAGCGCTCGTGGACGATGCTCACGCGCACGTCGCGGGACAGGGCACACCTCGCACGGGGAAGCGTCCTCGCGGACGGACGCTGCCCGCTGCGCAGCGCTCGAAACGGACCATACCGGGCATCCCCGGCGCGTGAGGCGGATCCGGCGGATCGGCGATCAGGGGGTGCCGAGCACCGCCCGCACCGTGTCGTCCGCCACGTCGTGCCACGTGCGCGGGTGCTGCGCGGGCCGCGGGCGGGCGGCCCCGGCGGCCAGCCGCTCGGCGGCAGCGCCAGCCCAGCCGGCCACGTCGCGGGCGTCCACGTGGGTGGCGGCCCCGGCGCTGACCTCCACCAGCGCCGGGTCGAGCGAGGTGACCAGCGGCGCCCCCAGGTCGAGGGCCTCCTGCGCCGGCAGGCCGTAGCCCTCCACCAGGCTCGGCGCCAGCACCACGGCAGCGTGCTCGTAGCACCACTTCAGGGCGGCGTCGTCGACGCCCTGCAGCTGCACCAGGTGCCCCGACGCCACCAGTCGCGCGTGGTCGGGGCCGTACGCCTCCTCGCCCCAGGGCGGGGGGCCCACCAGCGCCAGGGCGGCGTCGGCGTGCTCCGGCCCGTCCACGAGGCGCGCCCACGCGGAGACCGCCGTCGCGAGGTTCTTGCGAGGGGAGGAGTCACCCACCACCAGGCCGAAGCGCCGGCCCACCAGCGCCTCCACCGGCTCCGGGACGGCGCCCAGCAGCTGCGGGCTGGTGGCCGACAGCACCACGGCCGTGCGCCCCACCACCTGCGGGTGGTGCACCAGCAGCGCCGCGCGCGTGGCCTGCGAGACGCAGACCAGCGCGTCCGCCTGCCGGATCGACGCGGCGTACGGCCGCTGCAGCAGCACGCGCTTGGCCAGCGGGAAGTCCCGCGGGCGGTCGGCGAGGATCATGTCGTGCACCGTCAGCACGGTGCGGGCCCGCGCGCCCCGGGGCAGCAGGTGCTTCACGCCCTGCACCACGTCGAAGCGGTCACCGAGCCGGCTCCCCAGCAGCCAGCGCTCGAACGCCGGCAGCACCGGGTCCGCCCAGGCCGGTGTCGTGTGCACGCGCCCGGTGCCTCCCACCAGCGGCGCGAGGTGGTCGGCGGCGGCCGGCGAGGTCAGCAGGTGCACCTCGACGTCGTCCCGCTCCGCCAGCGCCCGCGCCAGCTCGACGGTGTACCTCACGATGCCGCCGAGCCGACCGCTGGCGGGGACGTGGCTCGCCATGAGCAGCCACGTGGTGCGGCGGGTCACGAGCTCGGGTCGCGGGCCAGGAACGCCTCCGCCTCCACGGTGGAGTGGCGCGCGGTCGGCTGGTACTCGAAGGCGCCCTGCCGGCCCAGCGACTCCACGCCCCACGCCTCCAGGCGCGCCATCGCCGCTCGGGCGCGAGCGGCGCTGCCCCGGGTGTAGATGGGGTAGGCGTGGTCGAGCACGTGGCTGCCCTCCAGGCGCAGGTCGCCCTCGAACAGCCCGTTGGCCGCGGTGTGGCGCCGGAAGTCCGCCGCCGCGTCCTCCACGCTCTGGCCGCCGCGGCTGGAGACCACCTCCACCCCGAGGAACTCCCGCCCCTCGGCCGGGCCGTAGAAGTCGGAGTACGTGGTCAGGCGCTTCCACGTGCCCTCGTGGGAGAAGTTGTAGAGCACCGGGGCGTCGTGGCCGCGTCGCCCCGAGAAGCTGTAGTAGAGGCTGACCAGGCGCACCACGGGCAGCGGCTCCTCGCCCGCCTCGCGCAGGCCGCACAGGTCCAGCGCGACGTCGACGGGCACCGTCGAGACCACCCGGGACGCCCTCACCTCGCCTCCGCTGGTGCTCAGCACGAAGCCCTCGCCGTCGCGCTCCAGCCGCTGCAGCTCCGCCCCCAGCACGAAGCGCGTGCCCTTCGCCTCCAGCGAGGCGACGGCCGGCTCGTAGAGGTGGGCGAAGCCTTCACGCGGGCGCGCCAGCTGCTGGTTCTCCGGCGCGGGCTGCGGTCGCGGGCGCCCGAGCCGCGCCCGCACGAGGTCGGTGACCTTGCGGGTCAGCTCGCCCGCGCTGGCGTTCTTGGGGATCCACATCATGCGCTTGTGCGCGAACTCGAGGTCGATCTGCTCGGTGGGCACGCCGCAGAACCGCTCCATGTACGTGTCGAGCCCCGAGCGGTGCACGAACCGCGGCCCCAGCCAGTGCTCGGCGAAGTCGCGCGCGGTGTGCTGCGGGCGGCGGCGCAGCCGGGACACCAGCGCCGACCCGAGCAGCCGGGCCAGCTCGAGCGGACCTGCCGCGAGCAGGTCGTCGGTGACGGAGAACGGGTAGGCCGTCACCCGGCCCTGCGGGTTCAGCCGCTCCCACGTCGGCTCGATCGGCACGTAGCGGGGGAGCAGGTCGGGGAAGTGGGCGAGCAGCGGGGAGTCGTCCTGGAAGACCAGGCTGCCGATGTCGAAGGTGTACGGGCCCAGGTGCGCGTCGAGGTGGTTGCCCCCGACGTGCGGGTAGCCGTCGACGACGACGACGCGGCCGGCTCCCTGACCCAGCAGCACCGACGCGGACACGAGGCCGCTGATCCCGGCTCCGAGCACGAGGACGTCGGCGTCCACCGAGAGGCTCCCGTCCGCGTCGTCCACCATCAGCGCTGGTCGGCGTCGACCGGGGCGCCGCCGTAGCGCGGGAGCAGCAGGGCGTCGGGGGTGACCTGGGCCGTGTAGCGCACCCGCGCTGGCTGCATGTCCAGCTTGGAGACGCCCTCGAGCACGAGGTTGATTGAGGTGACGCCGACCGCGTGCAGGCTCTCCAGGGCGAAGAGCAGGTCAGGGCGTCGCACCGCGCGGGCGTCCATGCGCAGCACCGTCGCGTGGGCCTGCGCCGCCAGCACCGCGGCCTCCGAGCGCTGCAGCATCGGCGGGGCGAGGACCAGGACGTAGTCGAAGTCGCGCGTGACGTGCTCGAGGATCCGCGTCATGTTGTCGCTGCTGAGCAGCTGCGCCGACGACTCCACGAACGTCCCGGCGGGCAGCAGCCAGGTGTTGGGGTGTCCGCCGGCGGTCACCACCTGGTCGAGCGCCTCCTCCCCAGCCAGCACCTGGGCGAGGCCGCGGGAGGGGTTGGCCTGACCGGTGTCCTTGCGGCGCCCGCGGCCCCGGTCGGAGCGGAAGTCGGCGTCGATCAGCAGCGAGGTGCTGCCCACCTCCCCGAGCGCCTGGGCCAGCTCCTCGGCCAGCTCGCGCCCGCTGGTGCCCGGCTGCACCGGCGCGATGGCCACCGAGCCGCGAGCCCCGAGGCTGTGGCGCAGCGCCGAGCGCAGCGCGCGGTAGGCCTCGCGCTGCCGCTCGCCCCGCGCCTCCGGCACCGACGTGGGCACGATGCCGGTGATGCTCGCGACGTCGCGCGGGCCGCGCAGCCGCCCGCTGGCCGCAGCCGCGAGCACCATGACCCCGATCCCCGCGGCGAGCCCCACGAGCAGGGTGACCAGCACGGTCCTGGGCACGTTGGGGGAGACCGGCTCTGCCGGCGCGGTCGCCTCCTGGGTGACGCGCAGCACCACCTCGGACTCCGTGCCCGCCGCCGACCCGGACGGCGCCTCGAGCTGGTTGACGGTGGTGGCGAGCGCCTGCGCCACAGCGTTGGCCTCGGCCGCCGCCTGGTCCGCGGAGTCCGCTGAGGCGCTGACGTCGATGAGGTTCTGGCCCTCCCTGGCCGAGGAGGTGACCTCCCTGCGGAGCTGCTCGACGCTGACCCCGTCGAGCGATGCCGCTGCCTGCTCGAGGACCGAGGACTGGGTGCCCAGGCTGGCGTAGGTCGTGACGCGGGACTGCACGAAGGAGTTGTCCGCCGCCCGGGCGTCCGAGGCCCCCGCCCCCGCCGTCGTCACGAACAGCGACGCGGAGGACTGGTAGGTCGGGGTCTGGGAGGTGGCCAGCACCGCTCCCAGCAGCCCCCCCAGCGCGACGCCGAGCGCGACGATCCACCAGCTGTGCCTCAGCTCGCGCAGGAAGTCCTGGAGGGTCACGAGCAGCGACGGTAGCCCGTCGGGGTGGGCTCACGTGTAGACGCGGACCCAGTCCACGTACATGTCGGCCACGTCGCCGGTGCCGGACAGGTCCACCGGCCAGCCGCCGCCGCGGGCGAGGGTCAGCATGAAGAAGAAGGGCTCGTCCCCGGCCTCCGGGCGCGGGATGCGCGCGGTCTCGACGCCGTCGGTGGTGAAGACGACGACGTCGGGCAGCACGCGCGCCCCGTAGGTGTGCCACTGCATCGCCCAGTCGTCCCCGGAGGCCATCGGGTTGCAGTCGATCTGCTTGTCCGCGTTCTGGCCGCCGCGGTAGTCGTGGGTGGAGTTGCACAGCCCGGTGGTGTCGTGGCCGTACATCTCGAAGGCGTCGACCTCGGCGTTGTCGCGGCCCTCCTCGGCCAGGGCGGGCGTGGTGAGCATCCAGAAGGCCGGCCAGGTGCCGAGCCCGGGAGCGCCCAGCGCCCGCGTCTCGAAGTAGGCGTACTGGGCCGAGAAGCCCGCCCCGCCGTAGGTGGCGCTGGACAGCATGGCGCCGACCGCGCCGCCGGCGGCGTCCTCGGTGCGCAGGTGCAGCAGCCCGTCGCCGGTCTGGGCCGTGTCCGCCTGCAGCGCCTCCTCGCCGAAGGCGGCCTCGCCGTAGCCCTCACCGCCCTTCGCCGTCGGCCGCTGCGCGGTGTAGCGGGAGTCCCGTCCGGTCTCGCTCAGCGAGAGGGGGGCGTCGAAGTCGTCCTCGTAGACGAGGGACAGGCCGGGAGGCGCGAACGAGGCCGGTCCGGGCGCGGTCGAGCCCGCCACCACCAGCTGCACCCACAGCGGGTCTCCCGCGCCGTCGACGCGCAGGTTGACCGGACCCGCCGGCAGGGGCTGCTGCACCTCCAGCACGGCCCTGCCGGAGGCGTCGCTCGTGGCCGTGGCCACGACGGGCTCCTCGCGCTCCCCGGCGGCCGTGGTGGCCGCGGTGCTGGACGTGGCGGTGAGCTCGGTGCCCGGGGGAGCGGCGACGACCACCGTCGGCCGGGCCCCGCCGGAGGTCCCCGGCGCCGGGCAGACCAGCCGGCGCTGGGACGCCTGGGTGGGCACGTCGCCGACCGGCGTGCTGGCGTCGCAGGCGGCGGGCGCCGGGGAGCTGCTCGCTGCAGAGCCGCTGGTCCCTGCCTGCTCGGTCTCACCCGCGACCGTGGGGGGCGCCGACCCGCGGGCGCGCACCTGCACCCCCCGCAGCCCGGGGGAGTCGCCCTCGTCGGCCGCCTCGAGCACCACGCGCACCGAGTCCGCGACCCGGGGCATGAAGGCGACGGTGGTGGGTGCGTCACCCGCGTCGAGCACCGCGGCGAAGGGCACCTGCGAGCCGTCGGAGAACTCCAGCCGTCCCTCGCGGGAGCCGCCACCGGTGCCGGCCGGCCCGTACAGGCGCACGCTGGAGAGCTCCAGCGGCCGCTGCCAGGTGAGGGTGACGGAGGGCTCGGCGTCACCCGTGGCGGAGGCCCAGCCCCGGGCGTCACCGAGCTGGTCGTCGCTGAGGCCCACCAGGGCGGCCGCGTCACCGGAGCCGGTGCTCGACGCCGTCACGGTCGCGTCGCCGGCCACGTCGCCCCTCGGGGCGGCGCCTGCGGCGTCGTGCCCTCCGGCGTCCACGCGCAGACCCGCCAGCTCCACGGCCGAGGCGTCGTCGGCCACGGCGTCGACCGTGAGCACGGCCTGCTCGACCGTGCGCGGGGTGAAGGTCACCGTCGTCTCGCCGATCCCGGGCGTCACCAGGAGCGCCGAGCCGTCGCTGAAGAGCAGGTGCCCCTGGGTCATGCGGTCCGCGGAGTCAGGGGTGGTCAGGACCAGCCGGTCGACGGTGGTCGCCGCCCCGAAGGCGAGCGTCAGCGACGTGCCCGTGGTGCTCCCGTCGCTGCGCCACACGGGGTCCGCGCCGTCACCGTCGAGCAGGGCTGCAGCGCTGAAGCCGGGAGCGGTCGACGACGCGGTGACGCCCTCCGCCGTCGAGGCCCCGCGACGCTCGTGGACCACCAGCGCCACCACCAGCAGACCGACCACCACGACGGCCAGGAGCCCGATCAGGTCGCGGCGACGCCGGCGCCGGCGGGACGCACGGGGCCGGCGGGGGGTGGGGGGAACCACCGCGCGATCCTCGCACCGCTCTCCGGGCGTGCGGACGGTCGAGACCCCGCCCCGGCCGTCCGGGGCTGGGATAGCCTCACGCGGGCGCGTCCGCCTCGGACCTGACGACGAGGAGCCATGGCCCGTCCCACCAGCCAGCCAGCCGCCGCGCACCAGCACCAGGCGCGGTCAGCGGCCTCCACCTCCGGTGAGGTCTTCCACGTCCTGTACCCCCGCGGCTTCCGCTCCGGAGGCCCCGAGGCGCTCCACCAGCTCGTCCACACCCTGCGCGGCCTGGGCGCTGACGCCAGCCTGGTGCCCGAGCCCGGCACCGAGGACGTCCCCCGCCACCCGGCCTACGGGCACTACGACGCACCGGAGGCGGCCCGGGTCGCCGACGTCCCCGGGTCGGTGGTCATCGCCCCGGAGAAGGCGCTGCGGCAGCTGGCGCGCTACCGGCACGCCCAGACCTACTGCTGGTGGCTCAGCATCGACATGGCCACGCCGTGGCGCGAGCACCGCCGCCGCCACGACCTGTGGTCGCCCGACGGCCGGCTGGTCGAGCCGTCGCTGCGCTGGCGCGCGAAGGCCGCGGCGCGGCACGCCGCCCTGCACCTGCGCGGCGACTACCGCCAGCTGGCCACGGTCAGGCACCTCGCGCAGTCCGAGTACGCCCGCGCCTACCTGTACGCCCGCGCCGACGTGCTGGCCACGGTGGTCGGTGACTGGACCCCGCTGGACGGCCTCGACGACACCGACCCGCCGGGCGGCCGCAGCACCGTCACCTACAACCCCGCCAAGGCCCGCGAGGCCGTCGAGGCGCTGAGGCTGAGGGTGCCGGAGGTGGAGTTCGTCGCCCTGGAGGGCATGACCCGCGAGCAGCTGGTCGCCGAGCTGCGCCGCAGCCTGGTCTACCTCGACCTCGGCTACCACCCCGGCAAGGACCGCATGCCCCGCGAGGCCGCCCTGTGCGGAGCCGTCACGGTGGTCGCGCGCCGCGGCTCGGGAGCCTTCCACGCCGACGTGCCGCTGCCCTGGGAGCACAAGGTCTCTCCCGAGGGCGACTTCGTCGGCAACGCGGCCCGCGTGCTGCGCCGCGTGCTCGCGGCGCCGGCAGAGGCGCGGGCGATGCAGGACCCCTACCGCGCGGTCATCCGCGACGAGGAGCGGCGCTTCACCCGCGAGGTCCGCGAGGCGCTGGTCGAGCACCGCCTCGACGCGCTCTGAGCACCGCCCCCGGGGGACACGCCACCCTCGTGCGGCGGATGGCGGGCTTCGCCGGGCTGCCGCTGCTGTCGCTGCTCGCGCCCTTCCTGCTGCTGCCGCTGCTGGCGCGGGTGGGTGGCCAGGAGGGGTGGGCGGCCGTCCTCCTGGGCCAGTCCGCCGGCGGCCTGGGGGCCGTGGTGGCCGGTCTGGGGTGGGGGCTGGTGGGTCCGGTCGCGGTCGCCAGGGCTGACGCCGCGCAGCGCCGGGAGGTGTACGCGCGCAGCCTCGCCTCGCGGGGCGTCGTGGTGGCCGTCGCGATGCCCGTGTGCGCGCTGGTCGCCGCCGCGCTCAGCGAGGAGGGGCACCGGTGGACGGCCGCCGCCATGTCGACGGCCATGGTGGTCGGGGCCCTCTCGCCGTCCTGGTTCTCCATCGGGATCGGGCGGCCGTCGGCCATCGCCGTCTTCGAGATCCTCCCCCGCCTGGTCGCGATCGGGCTGAGCGCCGTCCTGGTGCTGACCACCCAGCAGCTGTGGACCTACCCCGCGCTGCTGGCGCTGGCCACCGCCGCCGGGACCTGGGCCTACGGACGGCGGGTGGTCGGGGTGCGGGCGCGCCAGGTGCTGGCCGTGCGCGCCTGGGCCGAGGTCTGGCGCACCCGCGCTGCGAGCGGGACCGTGGCCGTCGGCGGCTCCTACAGCCAGACGCCCCTGCTCGTGGCCGGCGTGGTGGTCAGCGACGTGGGGCTCCTGGCCTCGTTCGGCTCGGCGGACCGGCTCTACCGGCTGAGCCTGACGGCCGTGCAGGCGCTCACCAGCGCCCTGCAGGGCTGGGTGGCCGAGAGGCCCGTGCTGCCGGGGGAGCGGACCACGCGGCGGATGCGCGCCGGGCTCGCGCTGCACGCGGCGCTCGGCGCGGCGGGCCTGGTGGGCTTCTCGCTGCTCGGGCCCTGGCTCTCCGGCCTGCTGTTCACCGAGGAGCTCGCCGCGGACCGGGCGGTGAGCGTGCTCGTGGGGGTCGCCTTCCTGGCGGTCAGCCTCAACACCGCCCTGGGACGGCTCGTGCTGGTCCCGCTGGGGGCCACGGGCACCGTCTTCACCAGCACGCTGGTCGGTGCCGTGGTCGGGCTGGTCGGCATGGTGGGCGCCGGGGCGGTCTGGGGCACCACCGGCGTGGCGGCCGGCTTCGCGCTCAGCGAGGTGGCTGTGACGGGCTACCAGGCGTGGGCCGTCCTGCGCCGCACCGCACTCGAGGGCCCCGCCCGTCACGGTCCGACGGCCGAGAGCCCTGGCAGCGAGGCGTAGACCTCGGCGTACTCGCGCGCCGCACGGGCCACGTGAGCGCGCTCCAGCCCCTCGAGCGCAGCCAGCCTGAGCCGGACGGCGAGCGCCTCGTCCGTGAGCACGGACAGCAGGGCGCGGGCCAGGTCGACGTCGTCCTCGGGGTCGACCAGCAGCCCGGCCCTGCCGCCGTCCAGCGCTTCGGGGATGCCGCCGACCCGCGTCGCCACCACCGGCACCCCGGTGGAACGGGCCTCGACGAGCACCAGCCCGAAGCCCTCCGCGCGCGAGGGCAGCACCACGACGGCTGCGCCCTTCATGTAGCGACGAGGGTCGGGGCTGAAGCCCTCGAAGACGGCGCCCTCGCCCAGGCCGAGGTCGTCGGCGAGCTGCTCCAGCTGCGGGTTGTCGCGGTTGCCGACCAGGTGCAGCCGCGCCGAGGGCAGCTCGCGGCGCACCCGCACCATGGCGCGCAGGAGGACGTCGACGCCCTTGCGGGCGTACAGAGCCCCGACGTAGACGACGGCGTGCGGGCCCAGGTCCACCGGCTGCAGGGCGTCGGCGGGGGGCAGCCGCCGGCTGCCCACCGTGCCGTTGAGCACCACGGCCGGTCGCCGCAGGCCCCGGGTCCGGCGTGCGACGAGGTCGCGGTCGGCGGCGCTGATGCTCACCACCCGCCGCGTCGTCCACATCAGCGGCGCGGACCGCTGGTAGGGGTTGTGCAGCGTGCTGACGCTGCGGGTGGCGAACCGCGCCGGTGCGGCGAGCAGGGCCACCGCCGTGGCTCGCACGGTGTGGACGTGGACGACGTCGGCGCGGCGCAGCACCGGCGCGGCCGCGCGCACCGCACGCTGCAGGTCCGACGGCCGGGCCGCCTCGACGCCCTCGACGAGCAGCACGCCGGCCCCGTCCAGCAGCGCGCGCATGGGCTCGTCGGCCCAGCGGCACAGCACGGCGACCTGGTGGCCGGCCGCCCGCTGCTCCAGCGCCAGGTCGACGGCCGCGTTGGTCACCCCGGTGCCGTCCAGCGCCATCGCGTTGGTCACGTGCGCGATGCGCAGCCGTCGCATGGGGCGCGATGGTGCCACGGGGTGGCCGGCGCGCCCGTGGGTGACCGCCTGACGTCCTAGGGTGGCCACGCCGTCCGCCGGAACCGCGCCGAGAGGGGTGCCCGTGACGACCCTGACACTGACCACCGCGCTCCTCGTGACCCTCGGCGCGCTGACCCGGCTGGGGTGGCCGCGGGCGCTGTCGCTGGCCGGCGCCACCGCGGCCGGCATCGCCTTCGCTCTGAGCGACCGGATCGTGGTGCCGACGTTCTACGCCGCGGCGATCGCGGCCGTCGCCCTCACCGTGGCGGGGGCGGCCCAGCGCCACGGCTTCCGCCGCCACGACGCGCCCGTCCCCGGCATGACGCCGCTGCTGCTGTTCGGGTTGTGGACCACGATGATCACGGCCCTCGGGGGCATCGTCTTCGCGGGGACGCCCGTGCTGGACGCCACCGGCCAGCAGACGCCCCTGGGCGCTGCAGGGCTGCTGACGACGTCGAACATCGCCCAGCTCACGTACCTGTGGATCGGTGTCGCGGTGTTCGCGATCGTGGCGCGCAGCCCCGCCACCGGCAACAGCGCGGTCGGCCTCGGGCTGGCGGTGGCGATGGCCCTCAACGTCTGGGCCCTGCTCCACCGGGACGCGGGCCTGCCCTTCCCGGAGGGGTTCTTCGACAACTCCCCGGCCTTCCGCTTCATCGACAGCGCCGAGGGCGGGGTGGTCAGGTTCCGCGGGATCATGCCCGAGCCGTCAGCGGTGGCGGGCATCGCCATCCCGGCGCTGGTCTTCGCCGTCGCCAGCCTGCCGCGCAGCACCGGGTGGAAGCGGCTGGGGGCCCTCGCGCTGGCCGGGGCCGCGCTCTGGATCGGACTGGCGTCCACGTCGACGTCGTTCATCGTCTCCGGGGTCGTGATGCTCGTGGTCGCCGTGCTCGTCGGCCTGCTGGGCCTGACCGTGCGGCGCGTCCACCTGCAGTCGACGACGTGGCTGGCCATCGCCGCCGTCGGGGCGGCGCTGGTGTTCGTGCTGCCGCAGCTCATGGACCTGCTGACCCAGACGCTCAGCGACAAGCTGGGCTCCTCCTCCTACGAGGACCGCTCCGGCGCCGACACCTTCTCCTTCGCCCTGGCGGCGCAGACGCTGGGCATCGGCGTGGGGCTCGGCTCCAACCGCCCCTCCTCGCTCCTGGCGGCACTCGTCAGCCAGACCGGCGTGCTCGGGCTGGTGCTGTTCGTGGCCTTCGTCGTGGCCGTCGTGCGGCCCGCCCTGCGCATCCCGTCGGTCCGGCCGGTGCTGTGGGTGGCCGTCGCGATGTTCCTCGGCAAGGTCTACAACGGGCCCGACCTGTCCGACTCGACCGGCCTGCTGTGGCTGGTCACGGGCACGCTGGCCGCCGCGGTGCTGCGGGACGGGCGGCTGCAGGTGCGCGAGGGCGAGGTCGTCAGGGCGCTGCAGCCGATGGTCCCCGTCGGGCCGCCGCCTCCCAAGCGGCTGCCCCGGCACGCCCGCGGGGACGGCGCGTGAGCAGCGACGTCGCCGTGGTCATCGGCACCTACGACGGTGAGCGGCACGTCGCCGAGCAGCTCGCGAGCGTGCTCGCCCAGACCCTGCCCCCCGCGGAGGTGCTGGTCAGCGACGACGGCTCCACCGACGCCACCCGCTCCGAGGTCGAGCGAGTCGCCGCCGGGAGCCCCGTCCCGGTGCGCTGGACCAGCTCCGGGGGCCGGCTCGGCTTCGCCGACAACTTCCTCACGGGAGCGGAGCGCACGCGGGCGCGCTTCGTGGCCTTCTGCGACCAGGACGACGTCTGGCACCCGACCAAGCTGGAGCGCATGCGCGCGGCGCTGGTGGAGCACGGCGCAGTCGCGGCGGCGCACGCCGTGCGGCTGGTCGACGACGCAGGCCGCCACACCGGCGACGACGACCAGGGCATCACCCGCACGCGACCCGCGGCGCGGCTGACCGGGGACCCCTGGCAGAAGTACTTCGGCTTCACGCTCCTCTTCGAGCGGTGGCTGCTCGACGTGGCGCCCCGCGATCAGCGCGGCCCCGACACGCACTCGCCTGACCGGCCCCTGTCGCACGACCGCTGGGTCTGGTTCCTGGCCTCCAGCCTGGGCACCACCGTCACGGTCGCCGAGCGGCTGGCGGCCTACCGGCAGCACGGCCGCCAGCTCTACGGCTCGACCGGCTCCACCGGCGGCGCCGCCGGGCGCCTCGAGGACCTGCGCGACCGGGCACGGCACTACGCCGCCAGCGCGGCCTCTGCCGGAGAGCGGGCCGCCTTCCTGGCCGACGTGTGCCGTGGGCGCGCAGACCTGCTGGCGCGCGGGGCCGTGGCCGAGCGCGACGTGCTCGACCGGGCGTCGAGCCGCTGGCAGCGGCTCGCCGACCACTACGCCGCGCGGGCGGACCTGCACGCCGCAGAGGGGCGCGACCGGCTCCGGGCGGCTGCGGGCCTGCTGGGGGCGGGCGCCTACCGCCCGTACCGCGACGGAGGGCTCGGTGTGCGAGCGCTCGTCCAGGACGCCCTCGGGGCGAGCGGCCTGGCGGCGCTCGCGACGGTCGCGGCGCGGGAGGCCTGACCGGTGACGGAGCCTCGCCTGCAGGTCGCCGTGGTCATCGCCACGGCCGGCCGGCCCGACGTCGTCGGTGACGTCCTCGCCGACCTCGCGGCCCAGACCGTGGCGCCCGACCACGTGGTGCTGAGCGTCCCCGACGAGCGCAGCCTGCCCACCGGTGGCGTGCCGGACGGGGTGCTGGTCACCCGCGCCTCGGGCGTCGCCGCGCAGCGCAACGCGGGCATGCGCGCGGTGCCCGGCGTCGACGTCGTCCTCTTCTTCGACGACGACTCGCGCGTCCGCGCCGACTTCGTCGAGAACGCGCTCGCGGTCTTCGAGTCCGACCCCAGCGTCCTCGCGCTCAGCGCCCGGGTGCTCCTCGACGGGGCCGTCGGCCCCGCTGTGACGGTGGACGACGCGCTGCGGGCGCTCGCGGAGTCCGCCCGGGACCCCGACCCCGCGGGCGGCCAGCCGGTGGCGGACCGCAAGACGCTGTACGGCTGCGGGTTCGGCTACCGCGTCGGCGCCACCGCCGAGCGCTTCGACGAGCGGCTGCCCCTGTACTCGTGGCTCGAGGACCACGACCTCGCCCGGCGGCTCCTCAAGCAGGGACGGCTGGTGACCGCACCGCAGTGCGTCATCGTGCACCGCGGGGTCAAGTCCGGTGGGCGCACGGCGCACGTCCGGCTCGGGTACTCCCAGGTCATGAACCCGTCCTGGTTCGTGCGCAAGGGAAGCTTCCCGCTGCCGCTGGCCGCTGACGAGATCGGCCGGCGCGTGGTGAAGAACGCCGTGCTGTCCCTGGGCGGCCCGGAGGCCGCGTGGCGCCGCCAGCGCCTGCGCGGCAACGCGCTCGCAGCGCTCGACGTCCTGCGCGGGCGGTTCACGCCTGAGCGGATCCTGCAGCTGTGACGTCCCCCGCCTTCGTCGCCGGCTTGGCCCGCTCGCGCGCCGCGCCGCGGACGTAGGGTGATCGGCCATGGAGTTCCGGCGCATCCAGGGCCTGCCCCCGTACGTCTTCACCATCATCGACGGGCTCAAGCAGCAGGCGCGACGGGCCGGGCGCGACGTGGTCGACCTGGGGTTCGGCAACCCCGACCTGCCCTCCCCGGCCACCGCCGTGGAGAAGCTGGCCGAGGCCGCGCACAACTCCCGCAACCACCGCTACTCCTCCTCGCGCGGACTGCCCAAGCTGCGCGAGGCCGTGGCCGGGCTCTACCAGCGGCGCTTCGGGGTCCACCTCGACCCGGACACCGAGGTCATCAACACCATCGGCGCCAAGGAGGGCTTCTCCCACCTCATGTGGGTGCTGCTCCAGGCGGGAGACGCAGCGCTCGTGCCGTCGCCGTCCTACCCGATCCACATCTGGGGGCCGTACTTCGCCGGAGCCGACGTGCGCCAGGTGCCGATCGGGCCGAAGGCCGCGAACGGCGTCGCGCACGACTACGTCGAGAACGTCATGGAGGCGTGGGAGTACGGCTGGCCCAAGCCCCGCGTCGTCGTCCTGTCGTTCCCGCACAACCCGACCACGGCGGTCGCGTCCAAGGCGGACCTGCAGCGCCTGGTCGACTGGGCCCGCGAGCGCGACGTGGTGCTCGTGCACGACTTCGCCTACGCCGACACCACCTTCGACGGCTGGAAGCCGCCGTCGATCCTCGAGTGCGAGGGCGCCAAGGAGGTGGCCGTCGAGCTGTACTCGATGACGAAGTCGTACTCGATGGCCGGCTGGCGCGTGGCGTTCCTCGTGGGCAACCGCGAGGTGGTGGCGGCCCTCGCCAAGCTCAAGAGCTACCTCGACTACGGCACGTTCCAGCCGATCCAGATCGCGGCCACGGTGACGCTCAACGAGGAGCTCGAGTACCCGCAGTGGACCTCCTCGGTGTACGAGTCGCGGCGCAACGCGCTGGTGGAGGGGCTGGAGCGGGCGGGCTGGCCGCTGGAGAAGCCGAAGGGGACGATGTTCGCCTGGGCGCGCATCCCCGAGCCGTACGCGGAGCTGAGGTCGATCGAGTTCGCCAAGCTCATCGTCAACGAGTGCGACGTGGCGGTCTCGCCGGGCGTGGGCTTCGGGCCCCAGGGCGACGACTACGTGCGCTTCGCGATGATCGAGAACGAGCAGCGCATCGCGCAGGCCGCCCGCCAGCTCAAGCGCGGCCTGACGAAGCTCGGCTGACGCCCCACCCCGCTCCGTCCCGCGACCGAGCGCCTCGTTGCCGTTCGGAGGGCCTCGGGAACAGCAGCCGGGCGCTCGGCTGCGCCTCGGGAGGGCGACGCGCCGGGACGCCGCCTCCCGCGATCGGGCTCCACCGGCTGCGAGCCTCGGAGCATGCGGAGGTCTGCGCTCACGGCGGTGCTGGCCGCCGCGGCGCTGGTGACCCCGCTCGCCGGAGCGCAGGCGGCCGTCCCGACCACCACCGCGACGGCGTCCAGCGGCCAGGCCGGCGCCCTGTCCGACGGGGCTCCGGGGGCCGGCCAGCTGGGCGCCGAGTGGTCAGCGAGCAGCGGGGACGCCGCCCCGTGGGTGCAGCTGACCTTCTCGGGCGCCCGTCGCGTCGCCAGCGTGCAGGTGTTCGGCTCCACCGCGGACGCGTTCGACCCGGCGCAGTCCACGGCCGCCGCCCTCTACGGCACGCTGCGCTTCTCCGACGGCTCCACCGTCAGCGTCCCCGGCATCGCCGCCGGTGCCGGGATGCCCACCACCGTCGCCTTCACCCCGCGCTCCACCACCTGGGTGCGTCTGGAGGTGCGCCGTCAGATCGGCACCGCACCCGTGGCCCTGCGCGAGCTCACCGCCTACGACGCCGGCGCCACCCCGCCGCAGTGGGCGGCTCCCGCGGGCTCGCCCACCTACTCCGCCGTCCCGCCCCGTGCCGACTGCGCCACCACCACGACGACGAGCGCCGTCGCGCCGCCGCTCACGGGCCGCCTCAGCCTGGCGTGCCCCACGCCCGGCTCGGGCGTGGACGCTGCGGCCACCGTCGTCGTCAACGCCCCCGCCGGCAGCGAGCTCACGGCGTGGCTGTCCGTCCCGAGCAGCTCGGCCCTCGACCTGCCGCTGCGCCGCGCGGCCACGGCCACCGCCGACGCCTCCGGCCGGGCGGTGCTCACCGCCGACGTGCGGCGGCTGCCCCAGGGCCCCTTCGCCGTGAAGATCACGGGGACGACGACGGCGGGTGCCGACCTCGACCCGCTCTACGCCCAGCTGTTCCGCGCCGGCGGGTCACCGGCCTCCACCCCGTCGGCGCCGGCCGGCTCCAGCCCGCCGGGTGGCATGACCCTGCAGTACGCGGACGACTTCGACGCCCCGCTGTCGATCAGCGAGAGCGGCTGGGGCACCCGGTACGCCGCAGTGAAGCCCGAGCCGTGGGGCGGGTCGCAGTTCGGCGACGCGCTCTTCGCCGACCCCGCCTGGGGCGCCGGCACGCTGGCCACCCTGCCCGGGGGGTACCTGCAGGTGCGGGCGCAGCCGATCGGGGTGCTCGCGCCGAAGCAGACGTGGGGGCAGGCGCACGCTGCCGGCATCCTGTCCTCGCAGCGCTGGGGCGGGTCCGGCTTCAGCGCGCAGCACGGGTACTTCGAGGCGCGGATGCTCGGTGCGCCCGGGCCCGGCTCGTGGCCGGCGTTCTGGATGCTGAACAGCTCCAGCGGCACCGGTCGGGCCGACGGCACCGCCGCCGAGGTCGACGCCGTGGAGCTGTACGGGCACGACACCGGCGCCGCCTGCCACACCACCCACAGCTGGGGCCCGAGCAAGGGCGGTCAGAAGGCGTGCCAGGGCTACCCGCTCGACTGGGCCGCCGAGTGGCACACCTACGGCGTGCGCGTGCTGGACGGCAGCGCGGAGTTCTACATCGACGGCCGGAAGGTGGCGAGCCTGGGCGAGCTGTCGCACACCGACGAGCCGTTCTTCTTCATGCTCGACCTCGCCACCGGCGGTGGCTGGCCCGTCGACCTCGCGGCGACGGGCCAGACCACCGACCTCTACGTGGACTGGGTCCGCGTCTACACCTGACGCGCCCGGCGGACCGCGTCAGGCGACCGAGCCCAGGTCGCCGCTGTTGAGGGCGTGCGCGTCCAGCAGCAGCTCCCAGGTCAGGTCCGGTGCCTCCACGGCCGTGCACAGGCGGCGTCGCGCGAGGTCGTCCGCGATCTGCTGCTGGTGGTCGTCGACGTGCTCGGCGCGCTGAGCCCGGCGCGGCACCAGCACGAAGGGCGTCCCCGACTCGGCCAGCTTGAGCGCCGTCGCGACGCCGGCGTGGCTGATGACAAGGTCGGCGCTGGCGATGGCCGCGTCGAAGTCCGCCCCGGACATCTCTGCCCGCACGTCACCGGGCAGCCCCTCCCGGGTCGTGCAGCCGAGCTGCCAGGTGATCCTGCACGGACGGCCGGCCGTGGCGCTGAGCACGCTGTCGACCAGGGCGTCGAACCGGTACGGCCGTATGGTGCCGAGGGTCACGAACACCTCGAGCACGTCCTCGGCGTCGCGAACCGCGCCGCCCCTGGCTCCGCTGGGGGCGTCACCGGCTCCGACCCGTGCGGGAGACCCGTAGGCGTCGAGGACGCAGACGTCGTACAACCACGACTCGTCGGACCAGCGCGAGTGCTGGGTCAGCACCTGCACCCCCGGCACCCGGCGCAGGATGCGCCCGCTGAGCGACGGCCCGTCGAAGCGGGAGATGCTCTCGACGTAGTAGGCGCGCCTGCCGGTGAGCACGGCGAACACCAGGGCGGGGACGGCGATCGCGGCGCCGGTGGAGATGACGGCGTCCCACCGGGTGTGGGTGACCGCTGCGAAGATCTGCGGCAGGGACCGCAGGAGGGCCCACCCTCCTCGCGGACCGACGTACGGGAGGAACGTCGGCTCGGTGTGCGCCAGGAGGCTGCGGCTCTGCGCGTTGCTGAAGGTGACCCAGTGGGAGTCCCCCCTGGCCGAGATCAGCGACGCGATGAGGTGGGCCTGGGTGAGGTGGCCTCCCGTGCTCGCCACGAAGAGGTTGCGCTGCCCCCTCGGCAGGATGTGTCGGCGCGCCTCGTCCACGTGTCCCCCGGTCGTCGTTCTGGCCTGCGGTCAGGCGTTGGGGCGCCCGAGCGCGCGGTAGGTGAAGCCCGCCGCGCGCCAGGGAGCGGCGTCGAGCACGTTGCGGCCGTCGATGACCTGGCGCCCGCGGGTCAGGGACGCCACGTGGGTGGGGTCGAGGCCGACGTACTGGGGCCACTCGGTGAGCAGCAGCACGACGTCGGCGCCGCGCAGGGCCTCGTCGGTGTCCTCGGTGTAGGTGAGGTCGCCCCACAGGCGCTGGGCGTTGGCGACGGCCTCGGGGTCGGTGACCACGACGTCGGCGCCCTGCAGGCGGGCCTGGGCGGCGATGGAGATGGCGGGGGAGTCGCGCACGTCGTCGCTGTGGGGCTTGAACGCGGCACCCAGCACGGCGATCTTGCGGCCGATGAAGGAGCCGCCGCAGGCCTCGCGGGCCAGGTCGACCACCTTGGCGCGGCGGCGCATGTTGATGCTGTCGACCTCGCGCAGGAAGGTCAGGGCCTGGTCGGCCCCGAGCTCTCCGGCGCGGGCCATGAAGGCGCGGATGTCCTTGGGCAGGCAGCCGCCGCCGAAGCCGACGCCGGCGTTGAGGAACTTGCGGCCGATGCGGTCGTCGTGGCCGATGGCGTCGGCCAGGACCTTGACGTCTCCGCCGGCGGCCTCGCAGACCTCGGCCATGGCGTTGATGAAGGAGATCTTGGTGGCCAGGAAGGCGTTGGCCGCGGTCTTCACCAGCTCAGCGGTGGCGTAGTCGGCGACGAGCACGGGGGTGCCGGCAGCGATCGGGCGGGCGTACACGCGGCGCAGCTGGCTCTCGGCGCGCTCGCTGAGCACCCCCAGGACGAAGCGGTCGGGCGTGAGGGTGTCCGTGACGGCGTGGCCCTCACGGAGGAACTCCGGGTTCCACGCCAGTTCCAGGTCGGGGGCGCGGTCGGCCAGCACGTCCGCCAGTCGCGCGGCAGTGCCGACCGGCACCGTGGACTTGCCGACCAGGAGCGCCGGTCCGGCCATGACGTCCGCGAGCGACTCGAAGGCGGCCTGCACGTACGTCGTGTCAGCAGCCAGCTCGCCCTTGCGCTGGGGCGTCCCCACGCAGACGAAGACGACCTCGCAGCTCTTGAGGTCCGCGACGTCGGTGGTGAAGGTGATCGACCCGTCGGCCTCGCCGCCGGTCACGCGCGCCAGCAGCTCGGGCAGGCCGGGCTCGAAGAACGGCGCGCGTCCCTGCTGCAGGGCGGCGAGCTTGCGCTCGTCGATGTCGAAGCCGACGACCTCGTGCCCGAGCTCGGCCATGCACGCGGCGTGGACGGCTCCGAGGTAGCCGAGCCCGACCACACCCACCTTGACGACGTCGCCGCCGGGCGAGTGGGGGAGCGGACTGGTGGTCGACGCTGCGGACGGTGGTGTGTTGGTCACGGGTAGCACCTCTCTGACGTGGACAGCATCGCCGCCGCGGGTGGTTCGCAGAAGATCTCCGCCAGGGGACCGTCCACGAACCACCCGCTAGGAGCAGGGCCAGCCCTTCTAGAAACCGTGGTGGAGGGCGAGGTCAGCGACCACCCCCCGTCGCGGAGCACCATAGGGGTTCGGCAGGGGGTTGGACGGCGCGCACAGGGCGATGAGCAGCAGCACCGGCCCGGCCAGCGGGATGAAGCCCATGAAGTAGTACGTGCCGGAGCGCCCCGAGTCGTGCAGGCGCCGGACGGTCACCGAGAGCATCGGCACGACCGACGCCGCGATGACCAGGAGGGTCAGCGGCGTCACCGGGACGCCCAGCACCCCGACGAAGAGCACCGAGTCGACCACGGAGGCGACGACCGCCGCCGCGAAGTAGGCGCCGAAGAACCACCACAGCTCGGACCGGGTGGCCCGGCCGCTGAAGACGGCGTACTGGCGGAGGGCGGACGTGACGGCCTGGACGGGGGGCATGGCTTCTCCTGGGGTGTCGAGCGGGCTGCGGGCGAGGGCGTGGAGTCGGGGTCAGGCGGGTGTCACGGCTGCACGCCGTCGTAGAGGCAGCCCTCCACGCCGTCGTCGACGCCGTGCTGGAAGAAGTCGATGCGCTCCTGGGCGCTGCCGTGCGAGGTGGTGTCCGTCCAGCCGGTCTCGTCGGCGACGGCCTCCAGGCCGGCCGCGAGCTCCTCCTCGTCGCCCTCGTCCCAGGTGAGCAGGCCCTGCTCGGTGGCCTCGGCGAGGGTGGCGCCGGCGAGGCAGTCCGCCTGCAGCTCGGTCCAGGGGGCGGTCCAGCCGGGCTGGCGCTGCTGGATGCCGTGCGCCCACTCGTGGGCCACGACCATGTAGACGAAGGCGTCACCGATCTGGTCGGTGCCGGCGTAGAGGAGGTCGTCGCTCACCGCGACCCAGTCCTCACCGACGGGCTCGCCGCAGTGCAGCGCGTTGGACGGCGTCAGGGCCTCCTCGCCGGCGCACAGGTAGCTGTCGACGCCGGAGGTGTACATGCCCTGCACGCCCTCGGAGCCGGTGTAGACGAGCGGTGCGACGTACTCCTCACCGAAGTACCACTCGTAGTTGTCGGCCCAGTACTGGTCCACCACCACGATCGCGTCGGTGAGCTCCTGCTCCGGGCTGACGTCCTCGGCGGTCGGCGTCGCCGAGGCCGGGACGGCGGCGGCGACCACCGCGCCGGCGGCGGCGAGTGCCGTCGCGAGCCCGCGGCGGGCGGTCCGGCGGTGGGTGCGGGTGGCGGTGGCGGACATGGTGGGGAGGTCCTTCCTCACAGGGCCCCGGTGGCTCTTCCACGGGGTCGTCTGGCTGACGGGAAGAACCTGCCGGGGGCCGCTTGCACCCGACCTGCAAGCGCCTTGCGCCGATCGGGGCAGCGCTTGCAGAGATCGCAGAACCGTGCGCTGACCTGCGCAGATAACGGTCAGGACACGGCGGGTCACGGTGTGGACACGACACGCTCGCGACACGCCGCGGGCCGTTCCGCAGCGGGCTCGCGCACGCCGACCATCAGTGCGTGATCCTCCTCGCCGTCGCGCTGCTGGCCCTCGTCGTCGTCGGTGTCGTCGGAGTGGTGGCGGTGGGTGTCTGGGAGTCGCGGACGTCCGCGGCCGCCCCCGCCCGCCCCGCCCTCATGGAGGTGCTCGACGAGGTCCTCGCCGAGCACCCCGAGGCCTCCGCGGCGCCCCGCCCGGTGCGCGCGCTGCGCGCCGTGCTCGCCGCTGCCTGACCTCCCCCCGCTCCGCCGGCGGCCCGCGGCCCGCGCGCAGACAGCGTCGTCTGCTCGCGGACCGCGGGCCGCCGTCGCACCATGCGGGGGTGAGCCCGCACCCCGTGAAGCCGGTCCCGCTCCCGGCTCGTCCCGACCAGGAGTCGGTCTGGGACTACCCCCGCCCGCCGGCGGTCGCCCCGTCCTCGAAGCGGGTGGTGGTGGCCTTCTTCGACGACGACGGCGGGGGAGCGCTCGCCGAGACCACCGGCGCCGTGCGCGTGCTGGAGACCAGCCACCCGCCCACGTGGTACCTGCCCCGGGCCGCCGTGGACGCCGCGCGCCTGCGACCCAGCCGCGCCGCGCAGACCACGTGCGAGTTCAAGGGCCGCGCCACCTACTGGGACGTCGTCACCCCGTCCGGCGACGTGCTCGAGGCGGAGGCCTGGAGCTACGAGACGCCGTCGCGGGGGTTCGAGGCGATCGCGGGGATGCTGTCGCTGCGCCCGGGCCGGCTGGTGTGCTCGGTGGACGGCGAGGTGGCGCGACCCCAGGAGGGCGGCTTCTACGCCGGCTGGATCACCGCCGACGTGGTCGGCCCGTTCAAGGGTGGCCCCGGCACCTGGGGCTGGTGATCCCCGGGGGCGCTGCGGTCGCGGAATGTCACAGGTGCGTCACGGGGGCTTGCCAGGAGTGGCCTCCTCCGCCTAACTTCCTCGCCATCGATCCGTATCGACGACGATGGCGGACGCGAGCAGCGAAGGAGGTGCTCTGGTGCCCACCAGCCGTGACGTGGCGAAGCTCGCCGGCGTCTCCCAGAGCACCGTCTCCTACGTCCTGTCCGGCAAGCGCCCGATCTCCCCGGAGACGCGCAAGCGCGTCGAGGGCGCAATCGCCGAGCTGACCTTCCAGCCGAACGCCGGCGCGCGCGCCCTGGCCAGCCAGCGCACCCAGGTGATCGGCCTGGTGGCGCCGTTCGGCGTCACCTCCGACCACTCGGGCCTGCTGCCCTTCATCGAGACCATCGCCCGCAGCGTGCGCGAGCACGACCACGACCTGCTGCTCGTCACCAACGACGAGGGCGCGCAGGGCCTGGTGCGGGTGGCCGGGCGCCGCATCGTCGACGCCCTCGTGGTCATGGAGGTCGAGGCGCGCGACGAGCGCATCCCCGTGGCCGCCTCCCTCGACGTGCCCGTGATCCTCATCGGCGTGCCGGACGACCCGGCCGGCCTGCCCTGCGTGGACCTCGACTTCGACGCCGCGGGAGCCATGGCGGTCGCCGAGCTGGCCGAGTCCGGCTGCCGGACCGTGGCGGTGCTCGGGTACTCCGCGGCCGAGATCGACCGCGGCATCAACTACGTCATCCGCTTCCACGAGGGCGTCGAGCGCGAGGCGGCGCGTCGCGGTCTGCCGCTGACGACGATCTCGCCGGTGGAGCTGGACCGGGCTTCCATCGACGCCGCGCTCGACGAGGTCCTCTCGGTGGAGGAGGAGGACGGCGAGCTGCCGGGCCTGGTGCTGCCGCACACCGAGGGCGTCGCCGCCGTGCTGCGCGCCCTGGCCGACCGCGGCCTGGTGCCGGGGGAGCACATCGCCGTGGTGGCGATGAGCACCGACGCCGGCGCGGAGGAGTTCACCACCCCCCTGACCAACGTCTCCCTGGAGCCCCGCGACGTGTCGCGGCGCGCGGTGGAGACGCTCTTCCGCCTGCTCGACCCGGACTCGCTCGCCGCCGACGGCGCAGCGCCGGGCGTCGAGCTGGTCCAGCCCCGGCTCACGCGCCGGGCGAGCACCCCGGCCCGCGCCGCACTGCAGCAGACGGCCTGAACCCCGCGGGGAGGAGGCCCCGCTCGAGCACATGCTTCGTCGATACGTATCGATGACCTTGAGCACACCAGGGTCTACGCACTGTCAGCAACGGCTGGACACCAGCCACTGGAGAACCCCGCGACGATGCGGGGAGGAACGGATGACCACCATGGCTCGACGTCGTGTTCTCACCACCGCGCTGGCGGCAGGCGCAGCGGTGCTCCTGCCCTTCACCCTGGCCGCCTGCGGCGGCGGCTCCGGCGGCGGCAGCCAGGGGAGCAGCGGCGGCGACGCCGGCACCCTGACCATCCAGGACTACTACAACGACGACCCGGGCAAGACCGTCTGGGAGGGCGTCTACAAGGCGTGCGCGCAGACCGCGGGCGTCGAGCTCAACATCGTCCACATCCCGGGCGCCGACCTCATCGCCAAGGTGCTCCAGCAGGCGCAGTCGAAGACCATGCCCGACGTCCTCATGCTGGACAACCCCGACCTGCAGCAGATCGCCTCCTCCGGCGCGCTGGCCGACCTGTCCCAGTGGGACGTCTCCACCGACGGCTACGCCGAGGGGATCGTCCAGGCGAGCACCTACGACGGCACGCTCTACGGCCTGCAGCCGGTCACCAACTCCATCGCACTCTTCTACAACAAGCAGATGCTCGCCGACGCGGGCGTCCAGCCCCCCACCACCTGGGACGAGCTCAAGACGGCGTCCGCCGCGCTCACCAAGGACGGCAAGTACGGCCTGGCGCTGTCGGCCATCAACACCTACGAGGGGACCTGGCAGTTCCTGCCCTTCTTCTGGTCGGCCGGTGGTGACGAGAAGGACATCAACACCCCCGAGGCCGCCCAGGCCCTGCAGCTGTGGGTCGACATGTTCAAGGCCGGCTCCATCTCGCAGTCCGCCGTGAACTGGACCCAGGCCGACGTCAACGACCAGTTCAAGGCGGGCAACGCCGCGATGATGGTCAACGGCCCCTGGCAGTTCCCCAGCCTCGCCGAGTCGGGCGTCGACTACGGCGTGGTGCCGATCCCCGCCCCTCAGGCCGGCGAGCCCACCGTCTCCCCGCTGGGCGGCGAGACCTGGACCGTCCCCGAGACCGGCAACCCCGACAAGCAGGCCAAGGCCGCCGAGATCGTCAAGTGCATCAACTCCGACGACAACCAGAAGCTGCTGGCGGAGAAGAACAACACGGTGCCGACCAAGACGGCGATCGCCGAGGAGTACGGGGCCACCAACCCGGCCGTCAAGGGCTTCGCGGACCTGGTGCCGGACCTGCGCGCCCGCACCGGCGAGCTGGGTGACCAGTGGCCCGACGCCGCCACCAAGATCTACACCGCCATGCAGGAGGCCATCGTGGGCGGCAAGACGCCCGAGCAGGCCCTGGCCGACGCGCAGAACGGCTGACGGGGCGGTCCATGAGCAGTCCGAGCTCGCTCGCCCCCGCGAGCGGCGCTGACGGCCGGCTCTCCCGGGACGGCGGCGCGCAGCCGCCGTCCCGGGGAGGCGGGCAGACGTCACGCCGCCGCTCCCCGGGGTCGAGCTCCGCACGCACCCGGGCGAGGCTCGCCGAGCTGGCCTTCCTCGCCCCGGCCCTGGTCTACCTCGTCCTGTTCTTCGGGTACCCCGTCGTCAAGAACGTGATGATGGGCTTCCAGGAGTACACGACCAAGACCTTCTTCACCGGGGAGGCGCCCTGGGTCGGCCTGGACAACTACACCGAGGTCATCAGCTCCGCGCTGTTCTCCAAGGCGCTGCTCAACACGGTCCTGTTCACGGGCGGGTCGATCCTCGGCCAGTTCGTCCTCGGCCTGGCCATCGCGGTGTTCTTCCGGCGCTCGTTCCCCCTCAACAACGTGCTGCGCGCCCTGCTGCTGCTGCCGTGGCTGGTGCCGCTCATCGCCTCCGCGGCGGTGTGGCGGTGGATCCTCGACACCGACTACGGGGCGCTCAACAGGTTCCTCGGCGCGCTGCCCTTCGTGGACGGCAACCCGGCCTGGCTGACCAGCACGTCCCTGGCGCTCATCGCCGTCATCGGCGTGAACATCTGGCTGGGCATCCCCTTCAACGCGACCATCCTGTACGGCGGCCTGCAGGAGATCCCCGAGGAGCTCTACGAGGCCGGCGCGCTCGACGGGGCCACCGGCTGGCGCGCGTTCCGCCACATCACCTGGCCGCTGCTGCGTCCCGTGGTGACGGTGGTCCTCGTGCTCGGCGTGGTCTACACGCTGAAGGTGCTCGACATCATCCTCGGGCTGACCAGCGGCGGCCCTGCCAACAGCACCCAGACCCTGGCCACCTACAGCTACTTCACGTCGTTCAAGGAGTTCGACTTCGGCCAGGGCGCCGCGCTCGGCAACGTGCTCGTGCTGCTGTCGCTGCTGTTCGCCGTCGTCTACCTGCGGCTCAACCGGAAGGCGGTCGACGAGTGAGCGCCGTGCCCGTGCCCACCACCGCCGCTGCGGACCAGGCGCCGCAGAACGCCAGGCCCGCGGCGCACCGCTGGCTCGCCACCGCGGCCGGCGTGCTCATCCTCGCGGTGATGCTGTTCCCGCTGTACTGGATGGTCAACGTCTCGCTGCAGTCCGGCGGCGGCGCGGTCGCCACCCCGTGGTTCCCCGAGGCGCCCAGCCTCGACGGGTACGTGCAGGCCTTCGACGACCAGGGCCGCAACCTCGTGACCTCGCTGGTGGTGAGCCTGGGTGCCGTGGTGGTCAGCCTCGTCATCGCGGCGCCGGCCGCCTACGCGCTGGCGCAGTTCCGCTGGCGCTGGGTGAACTGGGTGCTCTTCGCCGTCCTCATCACCCAGATGATCCCCGGCATCGTGGTGGCCAACGCCCTGTACAGCGCGTTCAGCGACCTGGGTCTGCTCAACTCGGTCCCGGGCCTCATCCTCGCCGACTCCACCGCGGGCGTGCCGTTCGCGATCATCGTCATGAAGGCGTTCATGGACTCGATCCCGAGCTCGGTCATCGAGGCCGCGCGGGTGGACGGCGCCGGCCAGCTGCGCGCCTTCGTCTCGATCGTGCTGCCCATGAGCCGCAACGCCCTCATCACCGCCGGGCTGTTCACGTTCCTCTTCGCCTGGGGCGACTTCCTGTTCGCCCTGACCCTGACGACCACGGAGGACGTGCGCCCGGTCACCCTGGGCCTCTACCAGTACATCGGCACGTACGTCAGCGACTGGTCGCCGATCATGGCCACCGCCGTGCTGTCGTCGCTGCCCGCCATCGTCCTGCTCCTCGTGGCCCAGCGGTACGTCGCCGCTGGCGTCACCGGGGGAGCCGTCAAGTGACCACCACAGGGAGCACCACCCCCATGACAGACATGACCACCGGTGACCACGGCGAGGAGGGCGGCCGCCGCTTCGCGGTGACCGGCCCCGACCGCGGCACCGACACCAGCGTGGCCGCCACCGGCCGCCCCATCCGCGTCACCGTGTGGGGCGAGAACGTCCACGAGCGCAACGAGCCGGAGGTGGCCGAGCGCTACCCCACCGGCATGCACGGCGCCGTGGCCGAGGGGATCGAGGCGCACCTGGGGGAGCGGGCCGTGGTCCGCACCGCCACCCTCGACGCCGACGCCGAGCACGGCCTCTCCGAGGAGGTGCTGCGCGAGACCGACGTCCTCACCTGGTGGGGCCACGCCGCCCACGACCAGGTCGCCGACGAGGTGGTCGAGCGCGTGCACCGCCACGTGCTCGAGGGCATGGGCCTGATCGTGCTGCACTCCGGCCACTGGTCGAAGATCTTCACCAAGCTCATGGGCACCACGTGCACGCTGCGGTGGCGCTCCGAGCACGACCGCGAGCTCGTGTGGACCGTCGACCCCACGCACCCGATCGCGCAGGGGATCCCGCACCCGATGGTCATCGACGAGGACGAGATGTACGGCGAGTTCTTCGACGTGCCCGCCCCCGACGAGCTGGTGTTCCTGTCCACCTTCTCCGGCGGGGAGGTGTTCCGCTCGGGCATCACCTACCGGCGCGGCCACGGGAAGATCTTCTACTTCCGCCCCGGGGACCAGGACTACCCGACGTACTTCCACCCGGGCGTGCGCAAGGTCATCGCGAACGCGGTGGAGTGGGCCGTCACGCTGCGCGCCCGCCGCGAGCACCCGGTCCTCCTGCGCCACGACACCGAGGACTTCTACCGCGGCTTCGACTACACCGGCGCGCTCGACCCGTCTGCGAGGGTGGGCTCGTGATCGGCGAGGGGTCCACCGGGCGCGTCGACGCCCTGAAGGTCGTCCAGGTCGGGGCGGGCGCCATGGGCGGCGCGTGGCTGTCGGTGGTCGCGGAGTCGCCCGACGTCGAGCTGGTCGGCCTGGTCGACCTCGACCTCGACGCTGCGCGGCGCCAGCTCGCCGAGCGCGGGCACCCCGACGTGGCGGTGGGCACCGACGCGGTGGCCCTCGCCTCGCAGACCGGTGCCACCGCCGTCCTCGACATCACCGTGCCCGGCGCGCACCACCCGGTGACCACCGCGGCGCTGTTCGCGGGGCTCCCGGTGCTCGGTGAGAAGCCGTGCGCGGCCACACTCGCGCAGTCGCTGTCGCTGGTGGCGGCCGCCGAGGTGACCGACCAGCTGTTCATGGTCAGCCAGTCGCGCCGGTGGAACCCGCAGCTGTGGGCCTACCGCGACCTGCTGCGCGGCCTCGGCGCCGTCGGCCTGCTGCAGACCGACTTCTTCAAGGCCCCGCACTTCGGCGGGTTCCGCGACGAGATGGCGCACCCGCTGCTGGTCGACATGGCCATCCACCAGTTCGACATGGCCCGCTTCCTGCTCGGCGCCGAGCCCGTCTCGGTGACCTGCGAGGAGTGGAACCCCTCCTGGAGCTGGTACGCCGGAGACGCCTCCGCCACCGCGGTGTTCGAGTTCGCCGGCGGCGCCCGCTACGTCTTCAACGGCTCCTGGTGCGCACCGGGCGCCGAGACGTCGTGGAACGGCGCCTGGCGCGCGGGCGGAGAGAAGGGCAGCGCCCTGTGGGACGGCGACCACGAGCCGACGGTCGACATCGCCGACGCCGGCGGCGCCGTGCCTGAGCCGGGCGCACGGCTCCCGCACGACGGCATCGCGGGCGCGTTGGCGGTGTTCGTCGACGCGCTGCGCGCGGACACCACGCCGCAGGGCGAGGTGCACGAGAACGTGCTCAGCCTGGCGATGGTCGAGGCCGCAGTGGAGTCAGCGGCGTCCGGGGCCCGCGTGGCCCTGGACGACGTGCTCACCCGCGCCCACGAGCAGGCCGTGGCCGAGGAGCGCCGCGACGACGTGCGCGAGCAGCTGCGCTCGTGGACGTCGGTCCGGACCGCCCTGGGCGGCTGACCCGCTCCACCCGGCCTCGCCGTCCACCCGCGACGGTCGAGGGAGCTGTGCACGGTCCGCGCCCGCAGCTCCCTTGATCGTCCCAGGTCAGGGCGCACTCCTCGTAGTGTTGTCCTCCTTGTGGGGGCCACGGGGAGGTGCGCCGATGAGTTCCGCGTCGAGGACGCCCGTGGTCGGCCTGGTGGTGCCGTTCGACCCCGCGTCGGACAACGCGGGCATGCTCCCGTTCATCGACGCCGTCGCCCGCGGCGTCCGCGAGCACGACCACGACCTGCTGCTCGTCACCTCCGCCGACGGACCGGAGGACCTGCGCCGCATCTGCGACCGCGGTCTCGTCCACGCGGTGGTCCTCATGGAGGTCGAGGAGGACGACGCGCGGCTGCCGGTCGCGCGCTCCCTCGACGTGCCCGTCGTGCTCATCGGCCTGCCGGGTGACCCCCGCGGCGTGAGCTGCGTGGACGTCGACTTCACCGCCGGCGGGGCGCTGGCGGTGGCGGAGCTCGCGGGCTGCGGCTGCAGGTCGGTGGCCCTGTTCGGACACCCGCAGGCCCTGGTCGACCGAGGCATCGGCTACATCGAGCGCTTCGAGCGGGGCGCGGTCGCCGAGGCGGCCCGGCGCGGGCTGCCGCTGCAGGTGCTGCCGCCGGTGGAGCTGGACCGCGGCTCCGTGGACGCCGCCCTCGACGTCGTCCTGTCGCAGGAGGACGACGACGGCGTCCTGCCCGGGCTCGTCCTGCCCCACCCCGAGGCCCTCACCGGCGTGCTGGCGGCGCTGCGCGACCGCGGGCTCGTGCCTGGAGTGCACCTCGACGTGGTGGCGCAGTGCCCCGACGCGGTGGCCGCGCGGCTGTCGCCACCGCTGACCAACACCTCGCAGGAGCCGGAGGACGTGTCGCGCCGCGCCGTCGAGGCGGTCTTCCGCCGGCTGGCCCACCCGGAGGAGCCGCCGGCGATCGAGCTGGTGGGGCCGCGGCTCACACGGCGGTCGAGCACCTCGAGCCGCGACCGCCTCTGAGCGTCAGCGCGCGCGGCGCCGGCGGCGCTCCTGCGCCGACAGGCCGAGCACCCCGGCCAGCAGGGCTCCACCCACGAGCAGCGGCGCGAGGATCCCCGCCACGTCCTGCACGGTCGTCCGGGCGGACTGCGCGTCGACCGGGCCCAGCGCCGTCGGGCCCGCGGCCACGTCGGCGACCTCCGGCAGCACCGGGGCCGCCTGCACCAGCTGGCCGCTGGCGCCGAGCTGGTCGACCGTCACGGTGTCGGCCAGCGGCACCACGGTCAGCGTGGACGGGTCGGCCGACGGCAGCAGCGAGGCCAGCGACGGCGACGTCTCCGCGCGCGGAGCGGTGCTCGGCGCCCGGGTGGCCCGCGGAGCGGTGGGCGGGGTGGTCGTCGCCGGCAGCGGAGCAGCGCTGCTTGGCGGAGCCGTGGTGACGGGTGGAGCGGTGGTGACGGGCGGAGCCGTGGTCGGCGGGGCCGTGGGGGTGGTCGGGTCCGGCGTGGGCGTGGTCACCGGGGGCGTGGTGCTCGGGTCCGGCGTCGGCGTGGTGACCGGAGGGGGCGTCACAGGAGGGGTCGTCACCGGGGGGGCGGGCGTGGGAGTCGTGGCGGGCGGGGTGGTGACGGGCGCGGGCATCGTGGTGCCCGCGCCGGAGCCGCCACCGCTGCCGGCGCTCGAGCCACTGTCGGAGCCGCTGTCGGAGCCGCTGTCATCGACGGCGCCGGAGCCCGCTGCGGCGGTGGTCGAGGAGGAGCCGGACCCGGTGCCCTCGGCGGAGGTCGCCGCGGAGGCGGTGGCCGGCGCGAGGAGCACGGCGGCCGTCACGAGGACCCCCACCCCTACGGACCGCGCGCGGGTCGCCGACGGGCGGACGGTCTGTCCGGACTGCTGCTGGGCCTCCACGGCCGCTCCCCTCTCCTGGCGCCGCGGCCCGAGGGGGACGCGCGACGGCTCCATCGTGCGCTGGGCAGAGCCACCGGGAGAAGCCCTGGCGGCGCGCCGTGACGCTGCCGTGACCCTCCTCGCACCACCTTGCAGACTGCTTGTGACCAGCCGTCGACGCAGCGTGGCGGCCTGTGGCGGCACCGTCAGCGCAGCGCGCGCCGGCCGTGCCCGCGCGCCACGGCGGCGCGCACCCGCTGGCGCCGCGCCGTCTCCAACGCCGTGCCCGCGAGGGCGATCGCGGCGCCCGCTGTGGTGAGCAGCAGCAGGGTGTCCGGAGACCCGGGGGTCGTCCGCTGGGACGCCGCGGCGGTGGTGAGCAGCGACGATCCGGCGCCACCCGCCGGGGCGATCGCGCCGAGGGAGGTGCCGGCGAGCAGCTGGCGCTGCTGGTCGCCCACGGGCGCCGACCCGCCGCCGTCGACCGAGCTCGAGAGCAGCTGCACCAGGTCGACGGGACCGGTGGCGCGGTGGCGGGCGCTGCCCTGCTGCAGCTCGGCGCCGGAGCGGAGGGCGTCGACGTGGGTCGTGCTGTCGACGTGGCGCCCCGAAGCCGTGCCGATCACCCCCGGGGTGGACGACGGCGACGACGACGGCGGCGACGACGCCGCACCGAGCCCGCCCGTGGCCGACGGCGTGCCCGACGGTGTTCCTGCCGGCGAGGTGGTGGAGAGCGTGTCGAAGATGCTCGACGATTCGTCCCCACGGGACGTCCACCGCGGCTGGGACGCCGATGACGACGACGACAGCGGCGGCGGAGTGGTCGACGGGGGCCCGTAGACGGCTCCCTGCCCGGGCGTGGAGCTGGGGGCGCTGGGCGCCGGTGAGGTGCTGGGTGCCAGTGAGGGGTCCCCGGAGCTCGGCGAGGGCGCGCTGTTCGTGCCGCCGCTCGGCGAGGAAGGTGCGGTGCTCGTGCCGCCGCTCGGCGAGGAGGGCGAGCCGCTGCCGGGGGCGACTGCCCCCTGGATGCCCCCGCTGGACGGGACGGGCTCGGGGGAGGTCGGCGCGGGCGAGGTCGGCGCAGGGGAGGACGGCTCGACGGTGGGGGTGCTCGCCGCGGGGGACGGCGACTGCGCCGCAGGCGTCGTGGGCGCTCCCGCGGAGGGCGTCAGCTCCGGGCCCGTGGTCGCGTCGGCGCTCGGGCTCGACGTCCCGGTGCCGGTGGGCGCCCTCATCGTGGCCGCGGCGCCCGACGACGCACCGCTGCTCGGAGCGTCAGCACTGCTCGACGTGGCCGCCGTCGTCGTCGTGCTCTCCGACGCCGGCTCCTGGGTGGTGACGCTGTCGAGGGTGCTGGGGGTGCCGGGGGTCTGGGACGCGACAGCTGCCGGCACCTCGTCCGCCTGGGCCATGGCGGGGAGTGCGATGACCCCGAGACCGGTGAGGCCGAGGACGCCGAGCGCGCGGGCTCCCCGCGTCGCCGCGCTCACCGGCGGTCTCCAGGGCAGCAGCGCACAGCGGGCTCCAAGCGGGGTCCGTCGACGCAGACCCGCGTCGGAGGGGCGCCACAGGGGGGTGGTGCGGGCACAGGATGCCCGAGATCTCCCGGTTCGTGAAGCCGGGTCCCATGGTCAGGACCCTCAGGTGCGCGCGCGGCGCTTGCGCAGCAGGCCCTCCGCGCCGCCCACGGCCGCGACGAGTCCGAGCCCGATGCTCATGGGGAGCAGCCACGACTCGGAGCCGCCGCCCGGCTCCTCGTCGCTGGCGGGCGCGGTGCCGAGGACCGTGGTGCCGCCGGCGACGACCACGGCGCCCAGGCGCGTGCCGATGCCCCCGTCGGGGGCGGGAGCGGCGTCCGCCACGGGAGCGCCCTGCACGTACGAGCCGCTGCCGCTGGCGATGGCGCCGGTCTCCGCCGGGCTTGCCGGCAGCAGGTCCGCCACCGGCGCCACCGGCCCCTGGGCGCGGTGCTTGGCGGGGGTGGTCCGCTCGGAGGTCCCGGCGCGGTCGGGCTCAGCGGCCGCCGCGCGGCGGCCGCTGGCCTTCGGCTCCGCAGCGGGTGCGGCCGCGGGAGCCTGCTCGACGACGACGGCGGGAGTGGCCAGCGCCACCGGCGCCGACTCCGCCACCGCCACGACGGCGGGTGCGGCGATGACGGCGGGTGCGGCGACAGCAGCGACGGCCGGACCCGCGACGACGGGCTGCGGAGCTGCCAGCTGCTCGGCGGGCTGCTCGGCCGGCTGCTCGGCGGGGCTGTCGCCGTCATCGTCGTGGTGGTCCTCGTCGGGGGACCAGGACTCGACCGGCTCGGTCGTCGGCGCGTCCGGATGCTCGGTCGCCCCGCCGTCGTCGGGCGCCGTCGGTTCCGGCGCGCAGTCGCCGCCGTCGGAAGCGTCGTCGGCTTGGTCGTCGGCTTGGTCGTCGGCTTGGTCGTCGGCTTGGTCGTCGGCTTGGTCGTCGGCTTGGTCGTCGGCTTGGTCGTCGGCTTGGTCGTCGGCGTCCTCGTGATGCTGGTCGTCGGCCTGGGACTCGCCCGACCCGGCCGAGTCCTCCGACTCCTCGGGCTCGGTCTGCTCGACGACCGGCTCGGTCTTCTCGCGCTGGGGCGCCGCGTCGTCCTGAGCGGCGTCGTCGGGGGATCCCTCAGCGCGGTGCGCGCCGCGCGAGCCCGCGGGACCCCTGTCGGTCCCGCTCACCGACTCCTCGGGGGAGGGGGTCCCGACGCTGCTGTCCGCCGCCTCGGTGAGCTCGGTCGGGTCGGCGGAGGCGTGCGCTGCCGGCTCGCCCGTGTCCGTCGAGGCCATCGCCGTGACCGGGGCGGCCACCACGCTCACCCCCACGAGGCCCAGCACTCCCGCGGCGCGCAGCGCTCCCCTGCGGGGGGTGGGGGCGGCGTCGTCCGGAGCGGTGGGGCTCTCGGGGTGGCGCAGCATGAACGGTCCTCTCGACGTCCGGCGCGACCCCGCTGGGCGCACCGGCGCCACTCTGCACGCCCGTGGCGCTGCGTGCGGGCAAAACCACTGACTGTCTCAGGTGTAGCGCGGACGGGCGCACGCGACACGCCGTGGGCCGTGGGACCAGGACGCGTCAGGACGACCGGCGGCGGTCCACCCAGCGCCGCAGAGAGGAGGAGCCGGTGAGCGCCAGCAGCAGCGCGCCTCCCACCAGGAGCGGCATGCCGTAGGTGCCCAGGTCGTCCAGCCAGCTCACGGGCTCGGCGTCGACTTGGGTGACGGGCGCCCCCGCGGCCGTTCCCGTGGAGGCGGGGACGGGGGCCGCCCCCAGTAGAAGGGACTCATCGGGCGCCGGTGCGGTGAGCGCGGGGTCGGTGGCCACGAGCAGCGTGGCCGTCGGCACCGGCAGGGCCACCGCCTCGTCGGCACGTGCGGCGCCGAGGGAAGCGACGACCGTCGCGACCGAGACCCCGCGTGGAGCGCTCGCGGTCCGGGGCTCCGTGCTGTGCCTCTTCACAGCGGGCTGTGCCAGGACGGGTCTCGCTCTGGTCACCGGCGAGGCGGAGACCGTCGGGGTCGGGGTGGGCGGAGCCGGTGTGGCTGGTGCAGGGGGAGCAGCAGTGGGCGGTGCGCTCGGCGCGGTGGTCGCCGTGCACGTCGTCGTCGACGGCATGGCGGGGGTGGTCGACGGCGTCGCGTCCGAGGACGGCAGCGGTGAGCCCGCGCTCGTCGCGAGGGGCGTGCTGGATGGCGGTGCACCGTCCGCCCCGGCGCTGGGCGCCGGTTCCGCCGGAGAAGGTGCCGGTGTGCTGGTGGGCGAGGGGACGCTGGCGCAGTCGGAGGTGCCCGCGGGTGGGGAGGAGGCGCCAGGTGACGCGGTGGCGCCTGCGGCCGGTGGGGCGGTGGTGGGT
>NZ_VDMJ01000005.1 GCF_006335115.1 Streptomyces sp. NP160 | reverse complement strand
TCCGGAAGCGAGATGAAACACTACCCCCGCCCCACCCCAACACCAAATCGCCCCCCCAACACCACCCTGACCAGCAACAACGCCGAAGGGCACCGCCGGGCCCCCCTCAGAGGGACGCGTGGCGCAGCCTCAGCGCGTTGCCGATCACGCTCACGGAGCTGAGGGCCATGGCGGCTGCCGCCACCTCGGGGGTGAGCAGGACGCCCACCACCGGGTACAGCACCCCGGCCGCGAGCGGGATGCCCGCGCCGTTGTAGGCGAAGGCGAAGGCGAGGTTCTGCCGGATGTTGCGCATGGTGGCCCGGGACAGCGCCCGCGCCCGCACCAGAGCACGCAGGTCGCTGTGCAGCAGCACCACCCCGGCGCCCTCCACGGCGACGTCCGTCCCGGACCCCATGGCCACGCCGACGTCGGCAGCCGCCAGGGCGGGTGCGTCGTTGACGCCGTCCCCGACCATGGCCACGACGCGTCCCTGCTCGCGCAGGGCCCGCACCGCGGCTGCCTTGTCCTCGGGGCGGACCTCGGCCTCGACGCGCTCCACACCGAGCTCACGGGCCACGGCCTCGGCGGTCGCCCGGGCGTCACCGGTGAGCATCACCACCTCGAGGCCCTGGTCCCGCAGCGCCCGCAGGGCAGCGGGGGTGCTCTCGCGCACCCGGTCGGTGACGGCGAGCACGCCGGCGGCCTCGCCGTCGACGGCGACGAGCACCGCGGTGCCCCCGTCGGACCGCACCGCGGCGACCTCGGCCTCGAAGGCCTCCGCGCCGGCCGCCCCCTCCTCCTGCAGGAAGCGGGGACTCCCCACCAGGACGCGCCGCCCCTCGACCACCGCCCGGACACCGCGCCCGGCGGGGGCCTCGAAGTGCTCCGCCGGCGGCACGTCCAGCTCCCGTCCGCCGGCCGCCTCCGTGACGGCGCGGGCCAGCGGGTGCTCGCTGCCCCGCTCGGCGGCAGCGGCCCAGCGCAGCACGTCGTCGTCGTCGAAGGCGGCACCCGTCACCACGAGCGCTGCGGAGGGGCGGCCCTCGGTCAGCGTCCCCGTCTTGTCCAGGACCACGACGTCGACGCGCTCCAGGCGCTCGAGGGCCTCCGCGTCGCGCACCAGGACGCCGAGCTGCGCGCCGCGCCCCACCCCCACGCCGATCGACATCGGTGTGGCCAGCCCGAGCGCGCACGGGCAGGCGATGATCAGCACGGAGACCGCGACGACCAGGGCGTGGGGCAGCCGGGGCTCGGGCCCCACCAGCGCCCACACCAGGAAGGCCGCCAGCGCCACCGCCACGACGACGGGCACGAAGACCGCCGAGACCCTGTCCGCCACGCGCTGCACCGGGGCCCTGGAGCGCTGCGCCTCCTGGACCGACGCGACGATGCGGGCGAGCACGGTGTCGCGACCGACGCCCTCGGCGCGCATGACGAAACCTCCGCCGGAGGCCGTGGTGCCGCCGACCACGGCGTCGCCCTCGGCCTTGGTGACCGGCATCGGCTCGCCCGTGACCACGGACTCGTCCACGCTGGCGCGGCCCTCGACGACGACGCCGTCCACCGGGACGCGCTCCCCGGGGCGCACGCGGAGGAGGTCGCCCACGGCCACCTGCTCCAGCGCGACCTCGACCTCCTCGCCGCCGTGGCCGCAGGCCGTGCGCGGGGTGACGCGCACCGCCGTCGGCGGGGCCAGCCCGAGCAGCGCGCGCACCGCGCCGGAGGTCCGCTCGCGCGCCCGAAGCTCGAGCACCTGGCCGACCAGCACCAGCGCGACGATGACCGCGGCGGGCTCGAAGTAGACGTCGGGCCGCCCGCCCTCGCCGCGCAGCTCCGGCGGGAAGGCACCCGGGGCGACGGTCGCGACGACGCTGTACAGCCACGCGACGCCCACGCCGAGGGCGATGAGCGTGAACATGTTGAGCCGGCGCGTGCGCACGGACGTCCAGCCGCGCCGGAGGAAGGGCCAGCCCGCCCACAGCACCACCGGGGTGGCGAGCACCAGCTGCACCCAGGCCGAGGGCCCCGGGGGCAGGACGTCGTGCACGGCCGGCACGAGGTGGGAGCCCATCTCGAGGACGACGACGAGCCCGGCCAGCACCGCCGCGACCCGCAGTCGGCGCGTCATGTCGGCGAGCTCGGGGTTGGGGCCCGCATCCGCGGTGACCTCCACCGGCTCCAGGGCCATGCCGCACTCCGGGCAGCTCCCGGGGCCCTGCTGGCGCACCTCCGGGTGCATGGGGCACGTGTACGTGGCCGCCGGGTGCTCGTGCCCGCCGCGGTCGTGGGGCGCCGCGCCGCCGTCGCCCGCGAGGAACCGGGTGCGGCAGTGCTCGGAGCAGAAGGCGTGCCGCTGGCCGTCGCGCTCGGCGGTCAGCGGGCCGTCGGGGTCGACGGTCATGCCGCAGACGGGGTCGGTCGCGGCGCCAGCGCCGCGCTCGGCGGTGCTCGTGGGTGCGTGCTCGTGCTCAGCCACCCCACCAGGGTACCCCCGGGGGGTATCTGCGGCGAGCCTCAGCGGGGGACGACGACGTCCTCGACGAGTCCCGTCTGCGACGAGCGGACCGCGGCCTCCACCGCGGCCAGGCTCGCGAGGTTGTCGCGCCCCGTCACCTCGGGCGGCGGACCGCCCGCGGCGGCGCGCGCGAACTGCTGCAGGCCCGCGGCGCGCCCCCACAGCGCCGGCACCCGCAGGGGCAGGGCGGTCTCGGCTCCGTCGGGGCCGCGCAGGACCAGCGAGTCGTCAGCCGGAGGCTCGTCCCCGCCGTGCCGACTGGCCAGCTGGAGCTCCCCCCGCTCGCCGGTGATGCTCCACTCCCCCGCCCAGGGGGTCGGACGGCCCCGCGAGAGCCAGCTGCCGCGGTAGCTGGCCACGAGCCCCCCCGTCAGCTCGAGCAGCACGGACGCGACGGGGGGCTCGGCGAAGCGGCTCCACGGCGGGGAGGAGGTCACCGCGTGCACCCGCTCGACCTCGCGCCCCGTGACGAAGCGCAGCAGGTCGACGTGGTGGATCGCCATGTCGACCAGGAGCGGCTGGGGGAAGCGGTAGTGCGGCGTGGTCTCGACCGGCGCGTCGTTGGACCACTTGCGGAAGTCGACGGCGACGCCCGAGAGGCCTCCGAGGTCCCCGCCGCGCAGCAGGTCCCGGGCCGCTCGCGGACCCGGGTAGAAGCGGTAGTTCTGGCTGACCTGCAGCACCAGGCCGAGCTGCTCGGCCCTGGCCACGGCCGTCAGCGCCTCGGCGGCCGTGGGCGCGAACGGCTTCTCCACCAGGACGTGCAGGCCCGCCTCGAGCGCCTCCAGGGCCAGCGGCACGTGCGCACCGACGGGGGCGGTGACGAGCACGCCGTCGGCCTCCACCTGGCGCAGCGCCTGCTCCAGCGAGGTGGCGCACGCCGCGTCGGGGAGGTCGTGGGCCCGCTGGAAGGCCGCCAGACCCGCCCGGTCGGGCTCGACCACGGCCACCCGCTCGACCTCCGGGACCCTCGGGAGCACGGTGCGCTCCCAGTCCCTGCCCCACCCGCCGAGCCCGATGTGCACCAGTCGCATGCACCGAGCCTGGCCCACCCGCCACCGGAGCGGGGAGGGGGGCGGCCCTCGGCCGGGGGCGGGTCAGGCGCCGCGGCCGGCGCGGGGGCGGCCCACGCGCACGGTGGCCAGAGCCCTCAGGGACGCGAGCGCCCGGTCCCGCCGCCCCGCGCGGGCGGGCTCTTCCAGCGCTGCCGCGCCGGCGGGCAGCGGGACGACGAGCCCGGCGGGGGCGTGCGCGTCGAGCACCTCCACCGCTGCGGGACCGTCGACCCACACCGCGGGGTCGACCTCGACCTCCGCGCCGGTGACGTCGACGACCACGCGGGTCCCGCCGCCGCGGTGCAGGACCGCGACGGCGGTCTCCCACCGGGCGGTCGGGGTGGAGCCGTCCTCGTGGTGCACCTGGACGCCCACCTCGCCGACGACGAGGCGCGCGGAGCCGCCGCGCGCGCCCACCCACGTGCCACCGGGCAGCGCCGCGGACGCGGTCGGCGCGGCGGGCACCGCCAGGGGCAGGCCGGCCGGGGCGGTGACGTCGTGCGGCACCAGCAGGAGGCCGGTGCCGAGGGCGGAGCGCAGCGCGGTGAGGACGTCGGCGGGGCGCAGCGCACGGGCCTGCTCGCGCAGCGACTCGCGGGGCGCCGCCGCGGGGGGCTCGACCCCGCCGTGCAGCAGCCACGCGCGCGCCAGGTCGTCGAGCTCGGCGACCGGGTCGGGGACGGGCAGGTCGGAGGCCCAGCGGGTGAGCTCGGCCAGGGGCAGCGCCTCGCTGCAGGCGCGGGCGGTGGCGTCCTGCACCGCGTGCAGCGCGTCCTGGGCCGGGTCGGCCCCGGCGTGCACCGCCAGGGCCAGCTCCACGAGTCCTCCGCCGACCGCGGTGACCTCCACCTCGACGTCGGCGGCGGCGAGGCCGCGCACCCTCAGCTCCTCCAGCGCCAGGTGGTGCAGCCACCACCACCCCGCGCGAGCGGCGGCGCCGTCGTCCGCGAGCGCCGTGACCGCCACGGCGCCCGAGGGCCCCTCCACGCGTGCCGGGAGCTGCAGCGGCAGGACCACCGGGGCGGGGGCGGGCACGGCCTCCCCGGACAGCAGGGGCAGCACCCACGCGGGGGGCTGCGGTCCGGACACCGCCAGGACGGCGTTGGCGGCGGTGAACCAGCGCTCGACCCAGCGGGTGAGCGCCGCCGCGTCGGCGGAGGGCACGGCCAGCTCGCCGGTGGTGAGCTGGCCCCAGCCGCGCAGGCCGTGCCGCGCGGTGCGGAGCGCCTCCCAGCTGCTGACGGGGCGCAGGTCGGCCTCCGCGTCGAGGCGGCCCGCCTCGTGGGCGACCTCCTCGGGCAGGACCTCCGCGAGGGACGCCAGGCCCTCGCAGAGGGCGACCAGCCGGTCGCGCACGTCGTCCTCGTCCCCGACGGCGGTGAAGGCGACCTCGAGCGGGGAGGCGCAGGGCCCGTGCCACACCTGCGAGGGGCGGCCGCCGCCCCCCTCGAGGTCCACCTCGGTGAAGCGGTGGGCGAGGTGGGTGACGAGGTGGGTGAGGCCGCGCTCGGGAAGGCGCTCGTCGGCGGTGCCGACGCGGAAGGCGAGGCGCGCGCGCACGGGCCCGGGCGACGGCAGCCAGGCCACGCGCAGTCCCCGGCGCGTCGCGCCGAACTGGACGCCGCGCTGGTCCCCGGCGTGGTCACCGGCCCGCTCACCGGCGTGGTCGCGGTCCGGCGCGGCGGTCGGCAGGGGCATGGCCGGCGGGGGCGTCGTCGTCGGGACGGCCGTGGTGGTCACCCTCCGGGCATCGGCACGACGGGCCGCCGGCTCAAGCCCCTGTCCGCGGGGCCGCAGCGGGAGGAGTGGGAACCGCGAGCGCGGGGCGCACCGCGGGTGGACGCGCGCGGCACCGGCGTGCGGCCGTTTCCCAGGGCCGCTGCAGAGGTGTAAGGCTGTGCCCGGTCCAGCAGCAGCAGCAGCACCGGGAGGTCGGAGGTGGCGAGGTCGGAGAGCGCGGGGGACGCCCCTGCCCGCCCTCCCCTGCCCGGTGGCGTCGCCGAGGTCCGGCCCGACGCCCCGGCCGCGGTGCTCATGGTCGACCTGGCCTCCCAGCGGGTCGTCTACGCCAACGAGGTGGCCCAGCAGGTGGCCCCCGACCTGCCGCTGCCCGTGAGCACGGAGGAGTGGTCGCGCCGGGCCGACCTGCGCGACCTCGACGGGGAGCCGCTGTCGCAGACCGACCACCCGCTCTCGCGCGTGGCCCGCTTCGAGCCGGTCGCGGGGCAGGGCGTCTCGGCGGCCCGCTCGAGCGACCTGGGGAGCCGCCGCGAGCCCCTGTGGGTGGTCGCCCTCCCCCTCGACGACGCGCCCAACCTCACCGGTCACGCCCTCGTGGTGCTGCTGCCCGTGCGCGACCGCACCCCGGTGCAGGAGCAGGCCGTCGCCGCCCACCTCGGCGAGGGCGCCGACGGCGACTCCCTGCGCTCCTCCGCGGTGCTGGCCACGGGCCTGTCCTTCACCGTGGCCGACGCCTCCCACCCCGACAGCGCACTGGTCTGGGTCAACCCGGCCTTCACCGCCGTCACCGGCTACGCCTTCGAGGAGGCCGTGGGCCGCAACTGCCGCTTCCTGCAGGGGCCCGACACCGACCCGGCGGTCCGCCAGCGGCTGCGCGAGGCCATCAGCGCGGGCGAGTCGCTCACGGTGACGCTGCTGAACCACCGCAAGGACGGGACCGCCTTCTGGAACCAGCTGGCCCTGAGCCCGGTGCGCGACGCGGAGGGCCGCACCACCCACGTGGTGGGCATCCAGACCGACGTGTCAGGGCGGGTGGCCGCCGACGCTGAGCGCGACCGCGCGCTCGCCGCCGAGCGCGCGGCCCGCGCCGAGGCGGAGAAGTCGCGCCAGCGGCTGGCGCTGCTCGCGGAGGTCACGCGACAGCTGAGCTCCACCACCGACGGCGAGCAGGCCATGCACCGCCTGGCGGGTCTCGTCCTGCCGCACCTCGGGGACTTCGCGATCCTGGCGATCGTCGGCGACGACGCGCGCGCCCAGGTCGGCGCGGACGGTCCCGCCCGCCGCGGCACCGTCTCCGGCCGGGACCTGCGCGACGTGGCGTGCGCCCACACCGACCCGGCCGCGCAGCCCCTGCTGGAGCGCTTCTGCGCCGTGCGCCTCAGCCAGCTCAGCCCGGCGGGCAGGCAGGTCCTGAACGGGCTCCTGGCGGACGGCGTGCCGCGCCACGACGACGTCCCCACCGACGCGAGCGCCAGCGCCGTCGACGTCATGTCGGAGCTCCTGGTGGACGAGGCCCGCGAGATCATCAGGGAGCTGGCCCCCTCGTCGGTGGCCACGTTCCCCCTGCGCGGCAGGGACCGGACCGTGGGCCTGCTCACGGTCTGCACCGGGCCCCGCAGCCGCCCGCTCACCGCCGGCCAGATCGCGCTCGGTGCCGACATCGCCGTCCGGGCCGGGCTGTCGCTGGACACCGCCCGCCTGTACCGCCAGCAGCGCGACCTGGCCGCGGGGCTCCAGCGCTCGCTCCTCACCCTGACCAGCCCCACCGCGCCGAGGGGCCTGCAGCTCGCGGTCCGCTACGCCGCCGCGGCGGAGGCCGCCCAGGTGGGCGGCGACTTCTACGACGCCTTCGAGCAGCCGGGCGGCTCCGTCGTGCTCACCATCGGCGACGTCATGGGGCACGACACCCAGGCCGCGGCGGGCATGGCCCAGCTGCGCTCCATCGTCAGGGCGCTGGGCGCCGCCGGGGACGACGGCCCGGCGGCCGTGCTGGCCAGCACCGACCGCGTCATGTCCGTGCTCCGGCTCGACACCACGGCCACCGCGCTGGTGGCTCGCTGGGAGGACGGCGAGCTGGTGTGGTCCAACGCGGGCCACCCGCCACCGGTGGCCGTCGGCCCCGACGGCGAGGTCCGCGCGCTGGTCAGCGAGACCACCGACCTCCTCCTGGGGGTCAAGGCCGAGGTGCCGCGCCAGGAGCTGCGCACCTCCCTGGCCGCTGGCACCACCGTGCTGCTGTACACCGACGGCCTGGTCGAGCGGCGCGGGCAGCCGCTCGACGCCGGGCTGCGCCGGCTCCAGGACGAGCTGGTGGCGCTGCGGGCCCACGAGCTCGACCTCGAGGCGCTGGTCGACGCGGTGCTGCTGCGCCTGCTGCCCGACCACCCCGCCGACGACGTGGCCGTGCTGGCGCTGCGGGTGCTGCCCCCCTCCTGACGGTCACAGGGGCGCGGTGCCCTCGGCGACCTGCGCCGGGTGGTGCCGCACGAGGAACGAGCGCAGGTTCTTGGCCGCCAGGACGTCGCCGGCGCGCACCCCGCGGGACAGCATGCGGCGCGCCTCGACGATCCGTCCGCGCCGCTCCAGCAGCAGCCCCAGGTTGTTCCACGCCCGGGGCTCACCGCCCTCGGCGAGGGTGCGCAGCACCCCCTCGGCGCCGTCGAGGTCACCGAGGTCCTCCTCGAGGACCAGCGCGAGGCGGATGGCTCCCGTGGGGTCCCCCTCGGCCGCACCGGAGCGCAGCAGCGCCAGGGCCTCCGCGTGGGCGGCGGCGTCTGCGCGGCGGACGCCGCGCGTGCGCAGCAGCCAGGCCAGGTCGCCGCGGGCGTCGACGTCGACGTCGGCCCCGGCGCGCAGCAGCTGCTCCACCTCACCGCCCGCGGGCAGTGCCGCCACCCCCTCCTCGCCACCGCCCGGTGCGCTCGCGGCCTCGCTGAACAGCCACGTCCCGAGGACGGCGCACGCCTCGGGGTCACCACCGGAGGCCGCGGACCGCAGGAGGTCGCGCGCGTCGTCCTCGCTCCCGGAGACACCCGGCGCGCCGCCGTGCCAGCGCCACACGTCGGCCAGGAAGACCACGGCCCGCGGGTCCCCCGCCGAGCGCGCCACCTGGTAGGCCCGCTCGGCGCCGGCCCAGTCCTCCCGGCGCTCCCGGGCGATGCCGAGGTTGAGCCCCGCCAGCGGGTCGCCCTCGTCCACCGCCCGGGCGAAGGCGGCCTCGGCCTCGTCGTCGCGGCCGAGGTCGAGCAGGGCGTTGCCGAGCCCGAGCAGCGCATCGCGGTCACCGAGCTGCACCGCACGGGCGAAGGCCTCGGCCGCCTCCTCGTGTCGCCCCGCCTCGGCGGCGTCGACGCCGAGGTCGTGCTGCTGCGCCGCAGCAGCCGCCGTGCCGCCCGCCCCGGTCTGCTCCACCCCCGTACTGTGCCAAGCCGGTGGCCGCTCCACCCCGCCGCCCCGGGGTGCCGCGGGGCGGCCCCGCGGTCTGGTCGTCCGCGGCGGGGAGGCCTAGCGTCGTCGACGTGAGCACCCAGGGACCCGTCACCACCCGCATCCTCGGCTCGGCCCGCAACGGCACCGCGCTGGAGGTCTCCGCGCTCGGGCTCGGGTGCATGGGCTTCAGCCAGTCCTTCGGGCCGAACCCCGGCACCCGCGAGGAGATGGTGGCCGTCCTGCGCGGCGCCGTCGAACGCGGCGTCACGCTCTTCGACACGGCGGAGGTCTACGGGCCCTACGTCAACGAGGAGCTCGTGGGCGAGGCGCTCGAGCCGGTGCGCGAGCAGGTGGTCATCGCCACCAAGTTCGGCTTCGCCATCGACGAGAGCTCCCGCCAGCACGGCGGTCCCGGAGGCACCGACAGCCGCCCCGAGCACGTCCGGGAGGTGGTGGAGGCCAGCCTGCGCAGGCTCCGCACCGACGTCATCGACCTGCTGTACCAGCACCGCGTGGACCCGGCCGTGCCGGTCGAGGACGTCGCCGGGGTGGTCGGCGAGCTGGTGGCCGAGGGCAAGGTCAAGCACTTCGGGCTCTCGGAGGCCAGCGCCGCGACGATCCGCCGCGCGCACGCCGTGCACCCGGTGACCGCGCTGCAGAGCGAGTACTCGATCTGGTTCCGCGACGTCGAGGCCGAGGTGCTGCCGGCCCTGGAGGAGCTCGGCATCGGGCTGGTGCCGTTCAGCCCGCTGGGGCGCGGCTTCCTCACCGGCGGCGTCAGCGCCACCAGCACGTTCGGGGAGGGTGACATCCGGTCCGGGCTGCCCCGCTTCACCCCGGAGGCGCTCGCGGCGAACCAGGCGCTGCTCGACCTGCTCGGCCAGACGGCCGCCGCGAAGGGCGCCACCACAGGCCAGATCGCGCTCGCGTGGCTGCTCGCACAGCGGCCCTGGGTGGTTCCGATCCCCGGCACCCGGCGCCTCAGCCGGCTCGAGGAGAACCTCGGCGCGGTGGACCTGGAGCTGACCGCCGACGACGTCGCGGCGATCGACGCCGCGTACGCGCAGGTGGAGGTGCAGGGCGAGCGGTACCCCGAGCACATGGCCCGCCTCACCAACGGCTGAGGCGGGCCTCAGGCCTCCGGCGCGCCGCCGGCGCCGCCGTCCTCCTGCTCGGCGTACCAGGCCGCGTAGGGGGTCGTGCGCGCGAGGTGGCGCGTGAGGTCGGGCGCGCCGTCGTCCCACCACACGGGGCCGCGCTCCCCCAGGGCCTCCTTGGCCGCCTGCACCCGCGCCCGGGCGGCGCCGCGGGCGTGGTCGTCCCCGGAGCGCAGGGCGGCTCCCTTGGCGCGGCGCGCCGCCATCAGCTCGGCCACGAGGCCCTCGCGCCGGTCGGGGTCCAGGCGCGGGTCGGAGGCCCGCCACAGGCGCCCTCGCACCACGAGGTAGCGCCCGTCGGGGGTCACGAGCGGGGTGCGGTCGCCCGCTCCGGGTGCCATGCCGCCGACGCTAGGCGGCCGACGACGGGACCGCCGTGTGACGAGTGCGTTTCACGCCGTCCGGCGCCGCCGGGCGTTGCGACCATGCTCCATGGCCGTCGTCGACCCTCCCGCCGTGACGCTCGCACCGGTGCCCCCGGCACCGCCTGCGCCCGCGCTGCCGGAGCCCCGCCAGGTGGTGCTCCACGTCCCCGAGAAGCGGCGCTTCGAGGTGCACGTGGGGGGCCGCCGCGCGGGCTTCACCGAGTACTTCGAGTCCGAGGGGCGCCGCGTCTTCGTGCACACCGAGATCGGCCAGGCCTTCAGCGGCCGGGGCCTTGCCAGCGCCGTGGTCCGGCACGCGCTGGAGCAGACCCGCGCGGAGGGTCGGCGCGCGGCGGCGATCTGTCCCTTCGTGAGCCGGTGGGTGGCGGCGCACCCGGAGTTCGACGACGTGGTGGTGCAGCGCCGCCCCTGACTCCCGCGCGCTGGACGCGGGGTCAGGGGCGGTGGAGGGGCTGCTGCGTCAGCGCTTCGTGGAGAAGGCGGCGTCGAAGGCGGCGGCCGGCGGGGAGATCTTCGCCAGCTCCTTGACCATCGCCAGCGCCTGCGGGGCGCCGACGAGGCGGTCCATGCCGGCGTCCTCCCACTCTACGCTCGTGGGGCCCTCGTAGCCGATGGCGTTGAGGGTGCGGAAGATCGGCTCCCAGTCGACGTGCCCGTGGCCGGCGGTGACGAAGTCCCAGCCGCGGCGCCGGTCCGCCCAGGGCAGGTGGGACCCGAGCCGGCCGTTGCGGCCGTCGAGGTGGCGCACCGACTCCTTGACGTGGACGTGGTAGATCTTCTCGGCGAAGTCCTGCAGGAACATCACCGGGTCGAGGTCCTGCCAGATGAAGTGCGACGGGTCGAAGTTCAGCCCGAACCCGGGCCTGTCGAGCACCTCGAGGGTCTTCTTGGCGGTCCAGTAGTCGTAGGCGATCTCGCTGGGGTGGACCTCGAGGGCGAAGCGCACGCCGACCTCGTCGAAGACGTCGATGATGGGGTTCCAGCGGCGGGCGAAGTCCTCGTAGCCGCGCTCGATCATGCCCGCGGGCGGCGGCGGGAACATCGCCACGCACTTCCAGATCGAGGAGCCCGTGAAGCCGGTGACGGTCTTCACGCCCATCTTGGCGGCGGCGCGCGCCGTCATCTTGAGCGCGTCGGCGGCGCGCTGGCGCACGCCCTCGGGGTCGCCGTCGCCCCACACCCGCGGGGACAGCATGTCCTCGTGGCGCTCGTCGATCGGGTCGTCGCAGACGGCCTGGCCGGTGAGGTGGTTGGAGATGGCGAAGACCTGCAGGCCGTTCTCGGCGAGGACGCGCTGCTTCTCCTCGAGGTAGCCGTCCTCCTCCACCACGCGGTAGGGGTCGAGGTGGTCGCCCCAGCAGGCGATCTCCAGGCCGTCGAAGCCCCACTCGCCCGCGAGCCGGGCCACCTCGGTGAAGGGCAGGTCGGCCCACTGGCCGGTGAACAGCGTGATCGGTCGCGTCATCGTCGAAGCTCCTGCTCGTCAGCGGTGTTCAGGGTCGGCACCAGCATGGACCGACCAGGTGGTAGGTCACCGTCCGGGGTGCCTCAGACGTCGCGCACGGTGGCGGCGCGGCGCTGCAGCGTGGGGATGAGCACCTCGGGCCGCATCACCGCGTCCACCTGCTCGGGCGTCATGAGGCCCCGCTCCACCACCAGCTCCGTCACGCTGCGCCCGGTGGCCAGCGCCGCGGCGGCCACGTCCGTGGCCGCCGCGTACCCGATGTGGGGGTTGAGGGCCGTGACGATGCCGATCGAGCGCTCCACCACACCGCGCAGGTGCTCGGTGTTGGCGGTGATGCCCACCACGCACTTGGACTCCAGCACCCGGCAGGCGGCCGTCAGGTGCGTCACGGACTCGAAGAGGTTGTGGGCGATGATCGGCTCGAAGGCGTTGAGCTGCAGCTGACCGCCCTCGGCCGCCAGCGTGATGGACACGTCGTTGCCGACCACCTCGAAGGCCACCTGGTTGACCACCTCGGGGATCACGGGGTTCACCTTGCCCGGCATGATCGACGAGCCGGCCTGGACGGGCGGCAGGTTGATCTCGGAGAAGCCGCTGCGCGGCCCGGAGGAGAGCAGCCGCAGGTCGTTGCAGATCTTCGAGAGCTTGACCGCGGTGCGCTTGAGGACGCCGGACAGCTGCACGAAGGAGCCGACGTCCTGCGTGGCCTCCACGAGGTCGGTCGCGCTGACCACTCGCACGCCGCTGAGCTCCCGCAGCGCCGCGACGGCGAGCTCCGTGTACCGGCCGGGGGCGTTGAGGCCGGTGCCGATGGCCGTCCCGCCGAGGTTGATCTCGCGGATGAGCGCAGCGGCCTCGGCGAGGCGGTCGGCGTCCTCGGCGACCATGACCGAGTAGGTGGCGAACTCCTGCCCGAGCGTCATGGGCACGGCGTCCTGCAGCTGGGTGCGGCCCATCTTGAGGACGTCGGCGAACTCGTCGGCCTTCACGGCGAAGGCCTGCGACAGGCTCTTCATGGCGGTGTGGAGCCTGTCGATGGCGAAGTGCATCGCCACCTTCACCGCGGTCGGGTAGACGTCGTTGGTGGACTGGCTGCGGTTGACCTGGTCGAGGGGGTGGACGACGGAGTAGTCGCCCTTGGTGCCGCCGAGCAGCTCGATGGCCCGGTTGGCGATGACCTCGTTGGCGTTCATGTTGCTCGAGGTCCCGGCGCCGCCCTGGATGACGTCCACGACGAACTGGTCGTGCAGCTCGCCGGCGCGCACCTCCTCGCAGGCGGCCTCGATGGCACCGGCCACCTCCGGGGTCAGCAGCCCGAGCTCGGCGTTGGCCCGGGCGGCGGCCTGCTTGACGCACGCCAGCGCCACCACGAGGTCGGGGTGCGTGCTGATGGGGCTGCCCGAGATCGGGAAGTTCTCCAGCGCCCTCAGCGTGTGGACGCCGTAGTAGGCGTCGGCGTCGACCTCTCGGTCTCCCAGCAGGTCGTGCTCGAGGCGGGTCGCGCCCGTGGTGCTCTGACCGGTCGTCTGCGTCGACACGGCGGCGAGCCTAGCCAGCAGCCCCCGGCGCCGCGGGCTGAGCGCCCTCGTGCTGCACCGTGAGGGCAGCGGCGGTCGTCGCCGCCTCCACCGCGGCGCGGCGGTCGTCGCCGGCCGCCAGGCGAGCGGCGAGCACGCCGCAGAAGGAGTCACCGGCGCCGGTGGTGTCCACGACGTGCTCGACGCGCTGCCCGGGCACCTCGAGCCCGTCCCAGCGCGAGCCGGCGGCGCCGAGCGTCACCAGCAGCGAGGGCGGCTCGGCGCCCGCGGCGCGCAGCTGCTCGGCCTCGTGCTCGTTGACGACGACGGGGTCGGCCAGCTCCAGCACGCCCGGCTCCAGCACCGCGAACGGCGCGAGGTTGAGCACCACGCGCGCCCCCGCGGCCGCAGCGCGCCTCACCCCCTCGGCGACGACGTCGAGGGGGAGCTCCAGCTGGGCCAGCAGCACGTCGCGCTCGGTGAGCCCGTCCAGCGCGACCAGGTCCTCGGTGCTCACGCGGTGGTTGGCGCCGGGGGCGACGACGATGGTGTTCTCGCCGTCGGCGTCGACGCAGATCACGGCCGTGCCGGTGGGTGCCCCCGGCACCTCGCGCAGGGCGCCGGCGTCGACGCCGAACGCCCCCAGGCGCCTGCGGTACTCCCGGCCCGGCTCGTCGTCCCCGACGGCCCCGACCACCGAGGTGGTGGCGCCGGCGTGCGCGGCAGCCACCGCCTGGTTGCCGCCCTTGCCGCCGAAGCGCCGTTCGAGGTCCGCCGCGAGGAGCGTCTCCCCGCCGCGCGGGTGCCGCTCCACCTGCAGGTGGAGGTCGAGGTTGACCGACCCGAGCACGACGACCCGGCCTGCGTTCCCGCGCGTGGAGGTGCTCACGACGGCGAGCGTAGGCGGCTGCCCCGGTCGGCCTCAGCGGACGGTGTAGCCGCCGTCGACGACGAGGTCGGCGCCGTTGACCATGTCCGAGGCGCCGCTGGCCAGGAACAGGGCCGCGCCCGCCACCTCGCGCGGCAGCGCGAAGCGCCCGACGGGGATCTCCCGCTTGGCGGCCTCGCCCTTATCCCCCGCCCAGGCCTTCTTGCCGAGCTCGGTGAGCACCACCGTCGGGGAGATGCAGTTGGCGGTGACCCCGCGACCGGCCCACTCCGCGGCCAGCACGCGGGTCAGCCCGACGACGCCGGCCTTGGAGGCGCAGTAGGCGGCGTGCTCCAGCAGCCCGACGCTGGCGGCCTGGCTGGCCATGGAGATGACCTTGCCGCGGCCCGCCTCGAGCATGCGGCGGCCCACCGCCTGGCTCACGAGGAACGTGCCGGTGAGGTTGACGGCGATGGTGCGGTCCCAGGCGCGGGCGGACAGGTCCTCCGCGGGGGCGAGGTCGACGATGCCGGCGCAGTTGACCAGGACGTTGATCCCGCCGGTGGCCTCCACCGCCGCGGCCACGGCGGCCTCGACGCTGGCGGCGTCGGACACGTCGCACCCCAGCCCGAGGGCCTCGCCGCCGAGCTCGTCGGCGCGCCGCCTCGCGGCGGCCTCGTCGAGGTCGACGACGACGACGCGCGCTCCGCGGTCGGCGAAGACGCCCGCGATCGCCGAGCCGATGCCGGAGACCGCACCGGTGACCAGCGCCGTCCTGCCGTCGAGGCGGAAGCTGAGGTCGACGTCGTCGTCGGTCAGCTCGGTCGACGCGGACCCGGGGGTCGCCATCAGTCGTCCAGCTGGAGCTCGCCCAGGCGCGACCAGTCGTCCTGCGGGAGCTGGAAGTTCACGATCTGCGGGCGCTCGGCCACCTTGTCGCCGAGGGTGCTCATCGCGTGCCTGAAGTGGTCGCTGCTGACGTGGGGGCCGGCGCCGTCGTCGGTGAACGCCTCGAGGAGCACGTACTCGGTGGGGTCGTCGACGCTGCGCGACCAGTCGAAGAAGAGGTTGCCGGGCTCGGCGCGGGTGGCCTCGGTGAAGTCGGCGACCTCGTCCAGCCAGGTGTCGGCGTGCTCGGGCTTGATGCGCCACTTGACGGCGATGAAGATCACGGGTGCTCCCCTCGGGACGACGGCGTCTGGGGGCCACCCTCGGGCACGGCACCGCCGCGCGCCACCCGCTGCCGCGGGCGGGTGGGGCCAGCAGCGGGACTCGAACCCGCAACCCCTCGTTTACAAGACGAGTGCGCTACCAGTTGCGCCATGCTGGCCGGCGCGCCCTGCCGGGCGCGTCACCCCCACAGTAGGCCGCGCGAGCGCCCGCCGGGCGTCACTGCGCGGACCACCCGCCGTCGGAGGCGAGGACCGTGCCGCTGACGTTGACGCCGTCGTCGGACAGCAGGAACGTGATGGAGGCCGCCAGCTGCTCCGGCTGCACCGGGTCCGGGATGGTGGCCAGCAGGCCGCCGATGCGCTCGGCGCCGAGCTCGGAGGCGAAGCGCGCCTCGATCCCCGTGATGACGGGCCCGGGCGCCACCGCGTTGACGCGGACGCCCAGGCGGCCGTACATGACCGCCGAGCTCTTCGTCAGGCCCACGACGGCGTGCTTGGAGGTCGTGTAGGCGGCGCCCGCCGCCGAGCCCCGCAGCCCCGCCTCGGACGCGACGTTGACCACCGAGCCCCCTCCGCGGGCGAGCATCAGCGGCACCACGGCCCGGGTGAGCCGCATCATCCCGTCGACGTTGATGCGCATGACGCGCTCCCAGACGGCGTCGGTGACCTCGTGGACGGGCGTCATGTCGTCCATGACGCCCGCGACGTTGGCCAGGCCCGCCACGTCGCTGCCCGCTGCCTCGAGGATCCGGGCGACGCCGTCGGGGTCGGTGATGTCGGCGGTGACGACCACCACCTCGCCGCCCGCCTCCTGCGCCCGCGGTCCCAGGTCGGCCGCGAGCGCGTCGAGGCGCTCCGCGACCACGTCGACCGCGACGACGCGCCCGCCCTCGCGGGCCACCCGGGACGCCGTGGCGCGCCCGATGCCGGAGCCGGCGCCCGTCACCACCACGGTCATGCCGGTGAAGCGACCGGTGCTGACCCGCTCCTGCCACTGCGGGAGGGCGCGCGGGACGTCGCTGGCGCCGAGGCCCTGCTCGGTCGCCTCGCCGTCGCCGTCTGCGTCGTCGTCAGCGTCGTCGTCAGCGGAGGCTCGACGCACGAGGTCGGCGACGGCCTCGGCCGGCAGCTGTCCTCCGCTGAGGGCCACGAGGCGCTCGAGGGGCAGCAGCCGGACGGGCGCCAGGGCGCTCTCGTCCTGCCCCCCGGCGGCGAGCAGGCCCCTCAGGAGCGGGCCGCCGCGCGGGTGGTCGAGCCAGGTGGCGATCGAGGACGCGGCGGTGAGTCGAGCGGGCACGGTGACCTCCAGGCGTCGTGCACCGGACAGCGCTGTCCGGTTGATGGCCCGACGCTATCCCGCCGGGCGGCCCAGGTCCACGGGGACGCCCAGGAGGTCCCACGCGCGACGAGCGACCTCCAGGCGCTGCTCGCGCGCGGTGGTGACCAGCGCCCCCGCCACCATCTGCACCGCCAGTCCCAGGTCTGCGGCGGTGAGGTCGCGGGCCGGCCGCCGTGCGGGGGCCGTGCCCTCGCGGCACCGGGCGAGCGCCACGGCGAACCGCCGCCCAGCGTCCAGCAGCCGGGTGTCGTCGAGGTGCCCCGCCACCACCTGCAGGAAGCCGGTCGAGCGGACCGCCGACCGCGTCACCTCCCCCAGCAGCACCGGGAGGTCCGCGGCCGCGGCCAGCTCCTCGAGAGCGGTGAGGTCCTCGCCGAACACCTCCCACACGGCGCTGGCCCGGTCGGGGAAGACCCGGTACAGCACCGCCTGCCCCACGCCCGCCTCCGCGGCCAGCCTGGACAGGGGCACGTCCGCGCCCACCTCGTCGAACAGCCTGCGCGCAGCGGCCAGCAGCGCCGCGCGGTTGCGCGCCGCGGCGCTCGGTCCGGGGTTGCGCCGGCCGCCGGTCCCGCCGTCGTCGTCGTCGCCCACCGCCACTCCCCCATCGTGTCCCCCGGGCGACAGCGGCCGCGCCCGGCTGGTAGACCGGAGCACGTGCCAGACGAGGAAGTCCTGAAGGTCGGCGTCGTGGGGCTCGGGTGGGCGGGCCAGCAGCACCTGGCCGCGTACGCCGACCGGCCCGACGTCGAGGTGGTGGCGCTCGCGGGCATGGAGGCCGGGCTGCTCGCCTCCCTCGGCGAGGCCCACGACGTGGCGCACCGGGTGGCCCGCTGGCAGGACCTGCTCGAGGTCGAGGGCCTGCAGGCCGTGAGCATCGCCGTGCCCACCGCGCTGCACGCGCCCATCGCCGTCGCCGCGCTGCAGCGCGGGCTGCACGTGCTGTGCGAGAAGCCCATCGCCCGCGACGCCCCCGAGGCCGCCACGATGGTCGAGGCGGCGCGCGCCGCGGGCCGCGTGCTGGAGGTGGTGTTCAACCACCGCCAGCGCGGCGACGTGCAGGCGCTGCGGCAGCTCGTGGCCTCCGGTGAGCTGGGCCGGCCGTACGCCGCGCGCTCGTGGTGGCTGCGCCGGCGGGGCATCCCCATGCTCGGCAGCTGGTTCACCAACGCCGAGGCCTCCGGCGGGGGCCCGCTGGTGGACATCGGCGTCCACTGCCTGGACTGGGCGCTGCACGTGCTGGGCGAGCCGCGCGTGGTGGCCGCCAGCGCCGTGACCTTCTCCGAGCTGGGACCGCGCGGGCTGGGCGGCAGCCGCGGCGGCACCAAGTCGCTCGCCGGGGACCCGTCGGCCTACGAGGTCGAGGACCTCGCGCACGCCTTCCTGCGCCTCGAGGGCGGTGGGCTGCTGCAGCTGGAGACGTCGTGGGCGGTCTTCCGCGAGCCCGTCGACCAGATGGGCATGACCGTGCGCGGCACCGACGGCGGCGCCGAGCTGGTGGTGCAGGGCGACCCCGACCCGACCGGTGAGCTGCGGGTCTTCACCGACAGCCCGCTGACGGCCGACGGGGAGGCCGCCGACAGGACCGTGCCGGTGCAGCCGGGCCGCGGCCACGCCGCGGTGGTCGACGCCTTCGTGGACGTGGTGCGCAGCGGCGCCGCGGCCTGGAAGGACCACGACGGGTCGCTGGCGCTGGACCGCGCCCGCGTCATCGACGCGTGCTACGCCTCGGCGCGCGAGAACAGGGAGGTCCAGCTGTGAGCTCGACGACGACCGGTCCCGTCAGGGTCACCGTCTGGAACGAGGGCGTGCACGAGGCGCGCCAGCACCCCGAGTGGATCGGGGAGATCTACCCGTCCGGCCTGCACGGGGCGATCGCCGAGGGCATCACCGAGCACCTCGGCGACCGCGCGGTGGTGCGCACGGCGACGCTGGCCTCCGAGCCCGACCACGGGCTCACCGAGGAGGTGCTCGCCGGCACCGACGTGCTGCTGTGGTGGGGACACGCCGCGCACGAGCAGGTCAGCGACGAGGTGGTCGCCCGCGTGCACCGGCACGTGCTGGCCGGCATGGGCTTCATCGGGCTGCACTCGGCGCACTACTCCAAGATCTTCACGCGGCTGCTGGGCACCACGTGCTCGCTGGCGTGGCGCAACGAGGGCGAGCGCGAGCTCGTGTGGACGACGGACCCGTCCCACCCCATCGCCCGGGGCGTGCCCAACCCCGTCGTCATCGAGAAGCAGGAGATGTACGGGGAGCCGTTCGGCATCCCCCACCCCGACGAGGTGGTGTTCCTGTCGACCTTCGCCGGCGGCGAGGTGTTCCGGTCCGGGGTCACCTACCAGCGCGGGCAGGGGAGGGTCTTCTACTTCTCCCCCGGTGACCAGGAGTACCCCGTCTACCAGCACCCGGACGTGCGCCGGGTCCTCGCCAACGCCGTGCAGTGGGCGCACCGCCCCGAGGTGGAGCGGCTCACCGAGGAGCAGCTCGGCTGCACCAACCCGCCGCGCCGCTTCTGAGGACCCGCTCCGTCAGCGGGAGAGGGCGGCCTCGGGGAGCGAGGACGACGACGGGCGCGGCGCGGCTCCGGCCGCCGCCGGCACGCGCCACCCACCGACGAGCAGGGCCAGAGCTGCCAGCGCCAGCCCGGCGGCGCCGACCGCCGCGAAGCCCCACTGGGCGCCGAACCTGTCGACGGCGACGCCCGTCAGCGGCGCGCCGAACGCGTCGCCCAGCGTCAGGGCCGAGGCGTGCACGCCGAGGACCAGGCCGCGCACGGTGGCCGGGGTGGCGTGGGTGAGGGCCTCCGCGGTGCCCGCCATCAGCGGCGCGCAGAACAGGCCCGTGGGCACCACGAGCAGCGCCAGCACCGGCCAGCTGCCCGCCAGGGACACCGGCAGGGCGGTGCCCGCCAGCAGGAGCAGCACGAGCAGCGGAGAGGGCCGGTCCTTCACCGCCCCGAAGACGAAGCCGCCGACGAGCGAGGCGATGCACCAGATCGCGAACACCAGGCCGAGGTGCGGCACGGCGTCCCACGAGGTCATCACGGCGGACAGCGCGGTGTCGGTGCCGCTGACGGTGACGGTGGCGGCGGAGGTGACCAGCAGCAGCGCCGCCACCGGCCGGCTCATCCAGCTGCGCAGGCGCGGGCGCTCGGCGCGCTCGCCCGCGGCCAGGGTGCGGGCCAGCTCGGGGTCGCGCACCGGGGGGTCGAGGACGAGCAGCGCGGCGCCGGCCACCAGCACGAGCCCGGCGACGGCGGTGAGCGTGGTGGCCGCCGTCGTGGCGGTGTAGAGGGCGATGCCCGCCGCCGGACCGACGGCGAAGCTCATCTCCACGGCCATGGAGTCGAGCGAGAAGCCGGGGCGGCGCAGCTCGGGGGTGAGCATCGCCGCGAGCGCCTGGCGCGTCACGGAGAACACCGGCAGCGACAGCAGCCCGGCCAGCAGCGCAGCGGGGAGCAGGGCCGAGTACTCCAGGTGCGGGGCCACCACCCAGAAGGCGGTGGACGCGACCGTGGTGACGGCCACGACGGGGCGCAGGCCGACCCTGTCGACGGTCCGGCCGACGAGCGGCGCACCGACCGCGGCGCCGACGGCGAAGGCGGCGCCGAGCAGGCCGGCGAGGCCGTAGCCGTGCCCGAGGTCGAGCACCACGTGGAGGGTGAGGACCACGGGGGCAGCAGCGATCGGGATCCGCGCGAAGAGCCCGATGAGGATGACGGCGGGGACTCCGCGGCGTGCGAGCACTCCGCGGTAGACGGCGAGGGACAACGACGATCCGTTCAGGTACCAGCGCCGACGGGCGCCGCGGCCGGGTCAGCACCCCGGCGGTGGGCGGGCCCGGGACGCGGACCAGCACTCCCTACAGTGCCAGACCCCCACCGCTTGTTCCCACTCCGAACCGACCGTCCGCGTGGCGGATGGCCGGTCGTCCTCCCGGTGGGCCGCGGATTCCGTCGTCGGCGGCCCCTCCTGGCCGTCAGCCCTTGAGGGAGCCGCTCGCCAGCCCCGCCACGTAGTACCGCTGCAGCGCCACGTACAGCACCACGCACGGGACCATCGCGATGATCGCCCCCGCTGCGAGCAGCCCGTAGTCGACGGCCCCGTACGCGCCCTGCTGCAGGTTCAGGAGCGCCACCGGGAGCGTGTACAGCCGCTGCTGGGTGAGGAACGTCAGCGCGCCGAGGAACTCGGTCCACGAGGCGAGGAAGGCGTAGAGCGCCGTGGTGGCGATGCCGGGCGTGACCAGGGGGCGCAGCACCGAGAAGAAGGTGCGGCCGGTGCCCGCGCCGTCCACGAAGGCGGCGTCCTCGAGCTCGGACGGCACCGCCGCGAAGGCGTTCCGCATGACGAAGACCCCGAACGGCAGGTTCACCGTCGTGTAGAAGAGCACCAGCCCGAGCAGGCTGTCGGTGAGCCGCATCGCGTTGAGCTGCATGAACAGCGGCGTGATGATCGCCTGGAAGGGGATCATCAGCGTCAGCACGATGGCGCCGAACGCCGCCCCCGAGAAGCGGAACCGGAACCGCCCGAAGCCGTAGCCGGCCATCGTCGCCACCACGGCGGTCAGCACCGCCGTGGAGACCGACACGAGGAGGCTGTTGAGCGTCGCGCGCCCCAGGCCCGCGGTGCCGCCGACGGCGGCGAAGTTGGCCGCGGTGAGGTCGAAGAACGTCGACCAGGACGGCGCCTCGGTGATGACGGCGTTCGTCTGGAAGGCGCGCAGCAGCGACCACAGCAGCGGAGCGGCGAAGACCAGCACCGCCAGGACCGCCGCCAGCGCGTAGAGCACCAGCTTGGTGCGCGGCTCGGCGTGGCCGGCGGCGCTCGCCGTCGTCGTCCTGCGGGTGCTGCCGGACGGGTCGTCCGCGGCAGCGGGGCGCGCGGGTGCGGCAGTGGCCATGGGGTCTCCCTCAGTCCTTCTCGCGCAGCAGCCAGAACTGGGCGGCGGTCACCAGGGCCACCACCAGCACGAGCACCAGCGACAGCGCGGTCGCCGACCCGACCTGCAGCTGCACGAAGGCGCGGTTGTAGATGGCGAGCACCACCGGGGTGGTGTCGGTGCCCGGGCCCCCCTGGGTCAGCACGAAGAACTGCGTGAAGGCCAGGAAGGAGCCGATCACCGAGAGGATCAGGCTCATGGCGATGGGGCGGCGGAGCATCGGGATGGTGATGTCCCGCTCGCGCTGCCACCAGGTGGCGCCGTCCACCTCGGCCGACTCGTAGCACTCCCGCGGCACGGCCTGCATGCCGGACAGCAGCAGCACCATCGTCAGGCCGGAGACGCCCCAGACCACCAGCACGCTGATGAGCGCGGTCGCGAGGGGGGCGGAGGTGACCCAGGCCGTCTGGCCGTCGGTGACCCCCAGCGCCTGCAGCAGGAGGTTGACCGCTCCGCTGCCGGGCTGCACCTCCAGGACCAGCAGGAAGCTCAGGGTGGACAGGCCGATGACGTAGGGCAGGAAGAAGAGGGTGCGCAGCAGCGTGGAGCCGCGCCGGTTCGCGCGCACCACCACCGCCATGAGGTAGCCGACGACCAGGATCGGCAGGGTGACGACGGCCGTGTACAGCAGCGTGTAGCCGACGGACTTCCAGAACGCGGCGTCGCCGGGGATGGCCGCGTAGTTCTCCAGCCCGACGAAGCGGAAGGCCCCGACCAGCGGCCAGTTGGTCAGGGAGATGCCGATCGCGAACACGAACGGCACCAGGACGAAGACGACGACGAACGCGAGCGCCGGCAGCACCAGCAGCAGGCCCGTCGACGAGCGGTGCGTGATGGTGCTGCGCCCGCTCCCGGCGGGCACCTGCGCGGCGCTCATCGCTGCGCCTGCTCGAGGATGCGGTCGTAGGCGCCCTGCGCCCCCGCCACCGCGCCGTCGACGTCGCCGTCGAAGACCGCCCGGCGGAACATCTCGAAGTACGGGCTGTCGGGCTGGTTGTAGAGCAGGTTGTAGGAGAGGGTGCGCGGCGCGTAGCCGGTCTGGATCTGCTCCAGCGGTGCCACGGCCAGGGGGAACTCCTCGCGGTAGCGGTCGGTCGCGGCGTCGGCGCGCACCGGGAAGTACCCGCCCTCGGGCAGCCGCTCCTGCTGGGCGACGTCGAGGGCGAACCTCACGAACTCCCACGCCGCCGAGGCGTTCTGCGCGCCCCGGGGGATGCACAGGTTGTCGCCGCCGGTGAAGAAGGAGACCCCGCCGGTGGGGCCGGGCAGGAGCGAGACGCCCGTGCGGGCGGCCACCTCCGGCGGCTGGCCCATGACGGCGGCGAAGTAGTTGCCGGGCAGCATCCCGATCCTGCCGGCGGTGAAGTCCGAGCCCCAGGAGGTGCCGGCGTCGGCGAAGCTCGCGCGGGGCAGCAGGTCCTCGGACCACATCGTCCGGTAGAAGCCGAGCACGGACCGCAGGGCGGCGTTGCCCTCCACGTCGCCCCGCTGCTGGCCGACCTCCCCGGTGATGACGTCGGTCCCCGCGGCCCAGACGTGGGGCTGGGTGACGAACCCGATGATGCCCGAGGAGTTGCCCGGCAGGGACCACCCGTAGGTGTCGCCGCCGAGCCCGCGCACCGCACGGGCGGCGGCCAGGCAGCCGTCCAGGTCCGTCAGCGACGCGGGGTCGACGCCGGCGCGGTCGAAGAGCTCGGAGTTGTACCAGAGCACGGAGTTGTCGGCGAGGAACGGCAGGCCGAAGACGCGGTCGTCCAGGGTGGACAGCGCCGTCTGCCCGGGGCTGAGCTGGTCGCGCCCCGGCAGCTGCGCCGCGAGGTCGGTCAGGTCGGTGAAGACGTCCCTGACGATGAACAGGATCGTGTCGATGTCGTTCATCGCCAGCAGGTCGGGCACGGCGCGGGCCCGGATGGCCGTGGCGAGCTTGGTGACGTACTGCGCGCCCAGCACCGGGGTGAGCTCGACGCGGATGCGGTCCTGGCTGGCGTGGAAGGCGTCGACCACCGCCTGCGTGCCGGTCTGGGTGTCGGACCGGGCCCACAGGCGCAGCACACCGCTGGCGTCCTGCCCGAAGCCGGGGGCCGCTGTGTCCGGCGCCGGCAGCACTCCGCTGCCGCACCCGGCGATCGCCGGCGACAGGCCGGCCAGGCCTGCGACCCCCGCCAGGGCGAGGAACTCCCGTCTGGTGCGCACCCTCGCGCCTCCCTCCGTGGTGTGCGGCGCTGGCTGCGCCGCGGTGTTCCGCCGGGTCCGCCCTGCTGGACGAGCGGACCCGGCGGGGTCTGCGGGGGCCCTCGCGGGCCCTGCGTCAGCGCACCGGCAGCCACACCCGCATGGGGCCGACGCCGCGGTTGGCCCACACCGCGTAGGGGACGGCGGTGAGCTCGACGTCCTCCCCCGGGGCGGGCTCGGGGTCGGTGGCGGGCAGCCAGGTGGCCGCGCCGCCCTCGTGGCCGGCGCTGCGCCCCCTCGGGTGCAGGACGACGACGCCGCCGAGCAGGTCGTCGCGGTGCTCCGCGCCGACGGGGGCGGAGCCGTCGACCACGACGTCGTCCACGAGGACGCCCTCGGGCTGGTCGACCTGCTCGAGGGCGTACACGAGCGGGCCGCGCTCGAGGGCGACGGCGCCGCGGGCGTCGTCGACGCGCCGGTCGGCGCGCGAGAGGCGCACGTCCAGAGGCAGGTCGAGCTCGAGGACGTCGCCGGCGGCCCAGGTGCGGGTGACGCGGAGGTAGGTACCCGGCTGCGGGGCCAGCTCCTGGCCGGCGACGCGCGCGGTGGCGCCGGCCGCCCAGGCGGGGACGCGCACGGAGAGGGTCCACTCCGCGGTGCCCGCCGGCTCGCCCTGGCCGCCCGGGCTGCAGCTGTCCACGCGCACGCGCACGCCGCCGTCCCACGGGTACCCGGTCTCGACGACCAGCCCGACGGCGCCGACGCCCTCGACCTGCGCGGTGAGCGCGCTCGGGGCGAAGAGGTGGAGCTGGACGCCGTCGGTCCCGTCGACCGCGCCGGTGGTGGCGAGGTAGCCGTCCAGGCTGGAGATGGTCCGCATGATGTTGGGCGGGCAGCAGGCGCAGTCGAACCAGCCGCGGCGCCCGTGGGCGGGGCTGCGGTTCTCGTTCGCGTGCGAGGAGTCGCGGAACTGCAGCGGGTTCACGTAGAAGTACTCGTCGCCGCTCAGTGAGACCCCGGCGGGGAAGCCGTTGTGCAGCATCCGCTCGGCGACGTCGGCGTACTTCGCCTCGCCGGTCGCGAGCAGCATCCGGTGGGCCCACTGGATGCCGCCGATGGCGGCGCAGGTCTCGGCGTAGGCGCGGTCGCTGGGCAGCTCGTAGGGGTCGCCGAAGGCCTCCATGTCCCAGCGCGAGCCGAGACCGCCGGTGATGTAGGTCTTGGTCGCCAGCATGTGGTCGAACTGCCGGCCGAGGGCGGCGAGCAGCTCGGCGTCGTCGGTCTCGGCGGCGACGTCGGCCGCTCCCGCGGTGAGGTAGACGGCGCGCACCGCGTGGCCCTCCACCGTGGTGGCCTCGCGCACCCGGACGCGGTCGGAGAAGTAGGTCGGCTCCTTGCCGTGGCCCTCGATGATGCCCGTGCCTCGCGCCTCGACCATCCAGCGCGCCAGCTCGAGGTAGCGCCGCTCGCCCGTCTCGCGGAACAGCTCCACCAGGCCCATCTCGACCACCGGGTGGCCGTCGACGTCGCGCAGCTGCCCCTCGCCGTCCCCGAAGGTGGTGTCGAGGTGGTCGGCCAGCCGCACGGCGACGTCGAGCAGGCCGCGCTCGCCGGTGGCGCGGACCACGGCCACGGCGGCCTGGAACAGGTGCCCGGCGCAGTACATCTCGTGGCTCCACGGCAGGTCGGCGTACCGCCCGCGCCTGCCGAGGGAGCCGTCCTGCTCCTGCACCACCGAGTCGAGGTAGCCGTCCTCGGCCTGCGCGGCGGCGACCTCCGCGGTGAGCTCGCGGATCCAGCCGAGCAGCTGCTCGCTCGGCTCGCGGCCGTGCTCCCAGGCGGCGGCCTCGAGCCACTTGTAGACGTCGGAGTCCATGAAGATCGGCCCGGTGACGCGCGCTCCCTCCGGCGCGGTGCCGGCGGCGATCCGCAGGTTGGTGAGGTTGCCGGCGCTCTCGAGGCGCTCGCGCCCGGTGGGGATGGCGTTCTCGCGGTTGGCCCGCTGGCGGTCGGCCCAGTAGCCACCGGTGATGCGGGCCGCGCCGGGTGCCACCGGCTGCAGCGCCGTGGTGCCCGGCGTGGGACGGGCGGGCCCGGCGCTCACGGGTGGCGCACCCGGCGGGAGGGTGGTGTCGGTGGGCTGGGCGGCGGTCTGGGTGGCCACGCGGCTCCCTCTCTCGCATCATCGCGGAACATCCGGAACACGTTTTCTGGGACGGTAGCCCGACGGGCCCAGGATCACAACCCGCTCGCCGTGACGAAGGAGCGCTACTGTCGTCCCCCGCCCGGACCTCGAGCGGAAAACCCGGAACACCCCGCGCCGAGGAGGTGCCGCGTGACCAGCAGGGCCGCCCCGCGGCGCGCCGTGGCGCGCATCGTGGACGTGGCCGCCCTGGCCGGGGTGTCCCCCGGCACCGCCTCGAAGGCCCTCAACGGCACTGGGCAGCTGCGCAGCGAGACGGTGGAGCGGGTGCGCCGCGCCGCGGACCAGCTGGGCTTCACCCCCGACGGCGTGGGCCGCGCCCTGTCCTCGGGGCGCAGCTTCACGGTGGGGCTGGTCACCACCGACAGCTTCGGGAGGTTCACCATCCCCGTGCTGCAGGGCGCCGAGGACGCCCTGGGCGCCGGTGACATGGCCGTGCTGCTGTGCGACACCCGCGACGACGCGCTGCGCGAGAAGCACCTGCTGCGCATGCTGGCCAGCCGCCGGGTGGACGGGATCATCGTCATGGGCCGCCGCACCGACCCGCGCCCGCCCGTGGACCTCGCCGGCGCCGCAGCGGGCGCGGTGCCGGTGGTCTACGCCTTCCAGCCGTCGGCCCGCGCCGGCGACACCAGCGTGGTGGTGGACGAGGCGGGCGGTGCCGCCGACGCCGCCCGCCACCTGCTCGACCTCGGCCGGCGCCGCGTCGGCCACGTCACCGGCTGGCCGGAGCACCACAGCGCCCGGGTGCGCGCCGCGTCCGTCGCCGACGTCCTCGGTGGCGCCGCCGCCGGCGAGCCGCTGTTCGGTGCATGGACCGAGCAGTGGGGGCGCCAGGCCGTCGACGTGCTGCTGCGCCGGCACCCCGACCTCGACGCCGTGAGCTGCGGCAGCGACCAGATCGCCCGCGGGGTCTGCGACCGGCTGCGCGAGCTGGGCCGGGCGGTCCCCGACGACGTCGCCGTCACCGGCGTGGACGACTGGGACGTCATGGCGCTGGCGTCGCGCCCGCCCCTGACCACCGTGGACCTGCGCCTGACCGAGGTGGGACGGCGCGCCGCCCAGCTGCTGCTCGACGCCGTGGACGGGCGCGACGTGCCGCCGCTCACCGTGCTGCCGTCGCAGCTGGTGCTGCGCGCGTCGACCCTGGGGTCGTGAGGGTCAGACGAGGGCGACCCAGCTGGACCAGAACGCCTGGGCGATGAGCACGACCACGGCGAGGCAGGTCAGCACCACCGCGACGAGCCGGTACTCGACGAAGGTCGCGACGGCGCGACGCGCCCCCGCGGGCACCGGGATGACGCCGCGGTCGAGCGAGTCCGCGGTGGTGGTCCAGAACAGCGGGATGACCACCGCCCAGACGACCATGCAGTACGGGCACAGGGCCCGGATCTCGTAGAGGCTCTGCGTGACGAGCCAGCCGATGAAGACGAACCCGAGCGTGATGCCCACCTGCCAGCCCGCCCGCACCCACCGGGGCAGCGCGGTGCCGGACAGCAGCAGCACCCCCAGCGTCGTGGCGATCGCGAACGCGGCGATGCCGAGCAGGGGGTTCGGGAACCCGAACAGCGCCGCCTGCGGCTGGGACATCACCGAGCCGCAGGAGATGAAGGGGTTGACGTCGCAGGAGGGCTCGTACCCGGGGTCCGCCGCGAGCTTGAAGCGCTCCACGGTCAGCGTGAACGCGGCCAGGAAGCCGATCACGCCCCCGACGGTGAGGAGCAGGCCCAGGCGCCGCGGGGGCACCGGGTCGGCGGAGAGGTGCCCCTCGGCGGCGCGGCCCGCGTCGTCGTCCTCGGCGGCCGCCGGGGACGACGACGCGCGCGGAGCGGGCGGCCGCACGCCGCTGCGCGTGCTCATCAGCCCGCGACGCCGAGGGCCGTGGCCAGCGCCTGCTGGTCGGGGGCGCCGCCCTGGGGGTTCTGCAGCAGCTTCCCGTCGACGAGGACGGTCGGCGTGCCGTTGACGAGCCGCTGCCCCTGGGCGTCGGTGAGCTCGAAGGCGGCGTCGTTCTGCTGCTGGGCGAAGCGGTCGTAGGTGCCGTCCGCGATGCAGGTGCCGATGTCACCGCCCGCCGCCTGGGCGATGGAGACGAGCCTGCTGTCGGTCAGGCCGGTGCCGCCCTCCTCGGGCTGCTCCACGTACATGGCGGTGTTGAAGGCGTAGAAGTCCGCGTCCGGCTGGCCGGCCAGGCAGTACGCGGCGTTGGCCGCGCGCGTGGAGTACTTCGTGCCGCTCGACTGCCCGTCGAGGAACGTCAGCGGGCGGTACTCGAGCTTGGTGGTGCCCGCCTCGACCTGCTGGTCGAGCCAGGGGCCCACGGCGGCCTCGTAGGCCTTGCAGACCGGGCACTGGTAGTCCTGGAAGATCGTGACGGTGTGCGGGGCGCTGCTCTCGCCGAGGACGATGCCCCCGTCGGCCGTGACCCCGGGGGGCGCGGCCACGGGCTCGCCGCCTCCGCTCGCGCGGCTGACGCCGAAGGCCACGGCACCGGCCACGAGCACCAGCGCGACGGCTGCCGCGGAGATCGCCAGGACGCGGTTGCGGCGCTGCTTGCGCGCCTGGGCCTCCCGCATCTGGCGGGCCTTCTCGCGCGCGGCCTCGCGGCGGGCGTCCTTGGTGGTGGGCCGGTCGGGCACGGGTCTTTCCTCCAGGGGTGTCCGGTCGGCGCCCAGGGTAGGGGCGCAACCTGGGAGTCCCCTCGGTGCAGCGGGGGCTCAGCCCAGGCCGGGAGGCGGCGTGGTGAGCGGGGTCCAGTCGGGCGTCCCCCCGCTGTTCGCCACCACGATGGCGCAGGCGAGGAGCACCAGGGCCAGGACCGACACGGCCACCAGGCTGCTGGTGCGCCCGGGCAGCGCACCGCGCACCGCGGTCCGGGTGCCGCGGCGCACGGTGCGGCTCCCGGGTCCCCACCAGGCGGTGGCCGTGCCCACGAGCACCGCCGCCGCGAGGGGCAGGGCCTGGCCCGGCACGGGGGTGCTCTGCGGGGCGATGGCCCAGCCCACGAGGAAGGCCGTGCTCACCGCCATCGCGGCGGGCAGCAGGAGCGCCGGGAGCGATGCGAGGAGCGCCAGCAGCAGCTGGCCCGGCAGCGCCAGGGCCACCACGGCGCCGTCGGAGCGGCGCGGGCCCCGCTCGTAGCGGCGCCGGACCACCGCCGCCACGGAGCGGTCCACGGTGCGCGCCACGACGACGGCCCCGGCGACGGCGATGGCCGCCACCAGCGGCGCGACGGCGCCGAGCGCCACGGCGACCAGGAGCAGCAGGAGCAGCACCGCCCCCGTCACCGGTCGGCCCGGCTCGGCGGCGTCTCCGATCGGGGCGTACGGGGAGGACTGGCCGGCTGGCGGCTCCGGCCGCTCGTAGCCCCGCGGGGGGTCGTAGGGCGGGGGCGGACCGCGGTGCGCGCCGTCGTGCTGCTGGGGCTGGCCGGGGCGCTCGTCGCGATCGGGCTGCTCGGGCGCGGACCTGGCGGGGGCGGGCGGGAGGACCACCTGCGTGCGGTCCAGCGAGCCGGCCGGGAGCCGGGGGGGCGAGGGGTCCGAGGGCAGCACCCGGGTGGTCCCGGCCGCGGGGGGAGCCGGGTGCGAGCCCCGGGCGGAGGGCGCCGTGGAGGCGTCCACCACCTCGGTGGGCGTGTCGGCCCCGGGGCCGCGGACGGGCGGTTCGGGCCACGGGACCGGAGCCGCCTCGGGAGGCGCGCCCACCAGGGGAGGCGCCGCCTCCGGCATGACGCTGGTCTCCGGGAGCACGGCCGAGACCGGCGCGGCCGGCGCCGGCGCGGGGCGGTGCACCGGCACCGCGGCGGTGGGCGCGGCGCTGGAGCCGGTGCGGACGGGGGGCCACGTGCCGGCGTCCGGCTCCAGGAGGGCCTGCACGGCCTGCCGCAGCCGGCGCGGGGGCGGGCGCAGGGCGGGGTCGGGGGACAGCGCGGACCCCAGGAGCCCGAGCAGGGCACCGGGGACGCCGGTGAGGTCCGCGGCTCCCCGACGGACCCGCGAGAGCACCGCCTCGGAGGGACCGGTGCCGAAGGGCGGGCGACCCGTGGCGGCGAAGGCCAGGGTGGCCGCCCAGCCCCACCAGTCGCCGGACGACGTCGGCGACGCGCCGTCGAGCACCTCGGGGGCGAGGTACCCGGGGGTCCCCATGACGAGACCGGCGCTGGTCAGGCGCACGTCGTCAGCGACCTGCGCGATGCCGAAGTCGATGACCACCGGGTCGCCGTCGGCCACCAGCACGTTGCCGGGCTTGAGGTCCCGGTGGACCACGCCGGCGTGGTGGATGGCCGCCAGCGCGTCACCCAGGCCGAGCCCGAGGCGCCCGAGGGCGGCGCCTGCCAGCGGGCCCTCGCGCTCCACCAGCACGTCGAGCGGAGGGGCGGGGACGAACTCGGTCACCACGTAGGGCTGGTCGGCGTCGGGGTCGGCGTCGAGGACCTCGGCGACCCGGGGGGAGCGCACCCGCTGCAGCGCGTCGACCTCGCGGGCCAGCCGGCTGCGGGCCGAGGGGTCGGCGGCCACGTGGGGGCGCAGGACCTTGATGGCGACGGCCCGCCCGGCGGGGTCCAGCCCGAGGTGGACCACGCCCATCCCGCCGCCGCCGATCACCTGCAGGAGGCGGTAGGGCCCCAGCCGACCGATCACGGACGGTGTCGCCGGGGCCGCCGGCGCCGCGGCCGGGGCGCCCGCCGGTCGCGCGGCGCCCGCCGCCTGGACCGCGGGCCAGCCGGGCGCGCGGCTCCCGGCGCCGTCGCGCGCGACGGGCCCCGAGGTCCTGGCGTCCACCCCGCCACGGTACGCGGACGACGCCCCACTGCGCCCGTGGCGCGACGGGGCCGGCGTCGCGGGTCGGGCGGGGGTCGCGGGTCGGGCGACGCCCGCCTAGGGTCGGGGCCGAGCCGTCCCCTGGTCGGCGGAGCTGTCGGACGAGCTGGGAGTTGACGCCGGGTGCCGCAGGGCGTGGGCGAGTACGACTTCGTGGTGGTGGCCAACCGCCTTCCCGTCGACCGCGTGGTCTCCGACGACGGGAGCACCACCTGGCGCACCTCGCCGGGCGGCCTCGTGACGGCCCTGGAGCCGGTCATGCGCCGCGCCGAGGGCGCCTGGGTCGGGTGGAGCGGCGACGCGGGCGACGCCCCTGAGCCCTTCGACGGCGAGGACATGCACCTCGTGCCGGTGCCGCTGTCCGAGGACGAGGTGGCCACCTACTACGAGGGCTTCTCGAACGACACCCTCTGGCCGCTCTACCACGACGTCATCGCGGTCCCCACGTACCACCGCGCCTGGTGGGACGCCTACGTGCGGGTGAACCGCCGCTTCGCCGAGGCGGCCGCCGCCCAGGCGGCCCGCGGGGCCACCGTGTGGGTGCAGGACTACCAGCTGCAGCTCGTCCCGGCCGTGCTGCGCGAGCTGCGTCCCGACCTGCGGATCGGCTTCTTCAACCACATCCCCTTCCCGCCCTACGAGCTGTTCGCGCAGATGCCGTGGCGCCGCCAGGTGGTCGAGGGCCTGCTCGGCGCCGACCTGGTGGGCTTCCAGCGCCAGTCCGACGCCAACAACTTCCTGCGCGTGTGCCGGCGGCTGCTCGGGCTGGACAGCCGGCGCCACCGGATCAGCGTGCGCGACGAGCAGGGCGGCGAGCGGCAGGTGCACGCCGCGGCCTTCCCCATCTCCATCGACACCCCGGCGTTCGAGGAGCTCGCGGCCCGGCCCGCGGTGCAGTCGCGGGTGACCGAGGTGCGCTTCGAGCTGGGCGCGCCGCGCAAGCTGCTCCTCGGCGTGGACCGGCTCGACTACACCAAGGGGATCATGCACCGCCTCAAGGCGTACGGGGAGCTGCTCGACGACGGCGCCGTCGACCCCGAAGACACGGTGCTCGTGCAGGTGGCGACCCCCAGCCGGGAGCGGGTGGACAGCTACCGCCAGCTGCGCGACGAGATCGAGCTGGCGGTGGGGCGCATCAACGGCGAGCACGGCTCCATCGGGCGGGCCGCGGTGCACTACCTCCACCACAACCAGCCGCGGGAGGAGATGTCGGCGCTCTACCAGGCCGCTGACGTCATGCTCGTGACGGCGCTGCGCGACGGCATGAACCTCGTGGCCAAGGAGTACGCGGCGTCCCGGCTGGACGAGCGCGGGGTGCTGGTGCTCAGTGAGTTCACCGGGGCCGCGGACGAGCTGGGCGGCGCGCTGCTGGTCAACCCCCACGACATCTCGGGCCTGAAGCGCTCGATCGCTCAGGCGCTGGCGATGCCGGAGAAGGAGCAGTCCCGGCGCATGAGGCAGCTGCGCCGCCGGGTGCGCACGCACGACGTCACGCGCTGGGCCGAGGCGTTCCTGGCGGCGCTTGAGACCGGCCGCGGCTCCGGGGCGGCCACCCCCGAGGCGGAGCAGGCCGCGGCGGGTGAGCGGTGAGCGCCGGGGCCCTGCCCGCCCCCCTGCTGGAGGCGCTCGGCTCCGTGGCCACGGCCCGGTCGGTGCTGCTGGCCTTCGACTTCGACGGGGTGCTGGCGCCCATCGTCGAGCAGCCGGGCGGGGCGCGGGCGCTGCCTGCCAGCGCCTCCGCGATCGACGAGCTGGTCCGCACCGACCGCGTCGCGGTGGCCCTGGTCAGCGGGCGCGCGATGGACTCCCTGCGCGAGGTCAGCGGCCCGCCCGAGGGCGCGCTGCTGGTGGCGAGCCACGGCGCCGAGGGCGACGGCGTGCCCAGCGAGCTCGACGACGGGCAGCGAGCCCTGCTGGCGCGGGTGGTCGAGGCGGTGCGCGCCGTGGTGGACGCCCACGCCGGGACGCACCTGGAGCTCAAACCGGCCGGGGCAGTGATCCACACCCGGTCCGCCGCGCGCGACGTGGCCGCGCAGGCCTCCCGTCTCGTCGAGGACGGACCGGGTGCGTGGGACGGCGTGCGCGCCCTGCGCGGCAAGGAGGTCGTCGAGCTGAGCGTGGTCGAGGCCGACAAGGGCAGCGCGCTCCTGGCCCTGCGTGACCGGCTGGCCGAGCGGAGCGGCACGCGGCCCGTGGTCGTGTACGCCGGCGACGACGTCACCGACGAGGACGCGTTCCGCGCGCTGGAGCCGGGCGCCGGTGACGTGGGCGTGAAGGTGGGCGAGGGCGAGACCGCGGCGGAGTTCCGCGTGGGCACTCCCGAGGACGTCTCAGCGCTGCTCCAGCACCTTGTGAGCGTTCTCAGGGCGTGATGGCGGACCTCGGGGCTTCCACGCAGGACCGGTCTAGGGCAGTATGTGGCTCGGACACCGGCGTCCACCTCGGCCGCCGGTAGCCCTTCGCACGGCCACCGCCGGCCGCGCGGAGTCCCTCACTCGGATCGTCCGGCACGTTCCTGCCGGTGGGAGGACGCTTTCTCATGGCTTCTGTGGTCTACGACAACGCGACGCGCCTGTACCCGGGCGGCGAGCGCCCCGCGGTCGACAAGCTCAACCTCGAGGTCGCCGACGGCGAGTTCCTCGTGCTGGTCGGCCCGTCGGGCTGCGGCAAGTCGACGTCCCTGCGCATGCTGGCCGGCCTGGAGGACGTCAACTCCGGGCGCATCCTCATCGGCGACCGCGACGTCACCGACGTGCAGCCCAAGGACCGGGACATCGCGATGGTGTTCCAGAACTACGCGCTCTACCCGCACATGACCGTCGCCGACAACATGGGCTTCGCCCTGAAGATCGCCGGCGTCAAGAAGGACGAGATCAAGACCCGCGTCGCCGAGGCCGCGAAGATCCTCGACCTCACCCAGTACCTCGAGCGCAAGCCGAAGGCCCTCTCGGGTGGTCAGCGCCAGCGCGTCGCCATGGGGCGCGCCATCGTGCGCCAGCCGCAGGTCTTCCTCATGGACGAGCCGCTGTCCAACCTGGACGCCAAGCTGCGCGTCCAGACCCGCACCCAGATCGCCCAGCTGCAGCGCCGCCTCGGCGTCACCACCGTCTACGTGACCCACGACCAGGTCGAGGCCATGACGATGGGCGACCGCGTGGCGGTCCTCAAGGACGGCCTGCTCATGCAGGTCGACAGCCCGCGCCGCATGTACGACCACCCGAACAACGTCTTCGTGGCCGGCTTCATCGGCTCCCCCGCCATGAACCTGCTCAACCTCGACGTCGTCGACGGCGGCGTGAAGTTCGGCTCCACCACCGTGCCGGTGCCCCGCGACACCCTCCAGGAGACCGGCTCGACCGTGACCCTGGGTGTTCGTCCCGAGGACCTCGACCTCGCTGACGACGGCCTGCCCGTCGAGGTCGACGTCGTCGAGGAGCTCGGCGCCGACGCCTACCTGTACGGCCGCGCGAAGCTGGGCTCCACCGAGCAGCAGATCATCGCCCGCGTCGACGGCCGCCGTCCTCCCCAGGCCGGCTCCACGGTGCGCGTGGTCCCCAAGTCGAACCACATCCACCTGTTCTCGTCCAAGGACGGTCAGCGCATCGGCGACTGAGCTCCGCTCCGGCGGCTCAGCACCACCAGCTCCACCCGAGGGGCGTCCCGCTGCGGCGGGGCGCCCCTCGGCGCGTCAGACGTCGAGCAGGCGGCGACCCTCGAAGGCGCGGCCGAGGGTGACCTCGTCGGCGTACTCCAGGTCACCGCCGACGGGCAGCCCGGAGGCCAGGCGCGTGGTGCGCAGCCCCATGGGCTTGAGCATCCGCGCCAGGTAGGTGGCGGTCGCCTCACCCTCGAGGTTGGGATCGGTCGCCAGGATGACCTCGGTGACCTCGCCCGACGCGAGCCGCGACAGCAGCTCCCGCACGCGCAGGTCGTCGGGTCCGACGCCCTCGATGGGGCTGATGGCGCCGCCGAGCACGTGGTAGCGGCCGCGGAACTCCCGCGTGCGCTCGATGGCCACGACGTCCTTCGGCTCCTCCACCACGCACAGCACGGTGGTGTCGCGCCGCGGGTCGAGGCAGATGCGGCACTGCTCCTCCTGCGCGACGTTGCCGCACACCGAGCAGAACCGCACCCGGCGCTTCACCTCGGTCAGGGCCGACACCAGGCGCGCCACTTCGTCCTCGTCGGCGGCGAGCAGGTGGAAGGCCAGGCGCTGGGCGCTCTTGGGCCCCACACCGGGGAGCCGCCCGAGCTCGTCGATGAGGTCCTGGACCGCGCCCTCGTACACACGTCGAGCCTACGTGCCGGCGCCGACCGCCCGGGCCCGGACGCCGACCGGCGCCGGGCTCAGCGGCGCTCGTCGACGGACAGCACCCTGCCGCCCAGGAGCCGCTGCACCACGGGCAGACCGACCTGCCCGGACCCCTCGGCGTCGGGGTCGTCGCGGCTGGGCTCGTCCTCGGGAGCGGCCTGCGCCCCCGAGGCAGGGCCACCGGGGGCCACGTCGCCGCCGGCAGCTGCCCCTGCCGCCGACCGCATCGCCGAGCGGGCGAGGTCGGCTCCGCTCAGGGGCCGGCCGGGCGCGGCCGCGCGCTGCACCGGCTGAGGAGCGGGCTGCTGCCCGGACCGCGCGGCGGGAGCGGGGCTGCTCGCGGGGGCGTCCGCTGACCGCGGCGCTCCGCGGACCTCCGGTGACGACGACGGAGCTGCCGGCGCAGCGGGGCGCTGGCGCGAGAGCTGGCCGGGGTCCGCCCAGGGGTCGTCGTGCTCCGGCGGGGGCGGCTCCCCGTCGTCGGGCGGCTCCGGCGGCGGGACGTCCTCCCAGGGGGGCGGCGCCGCGCTGCGCTGGCGCGCCCGCTGCGCCGGGGGCGGCGCCTGCGCCGGCCGTGCCTGCTGGGCCGGCCGCTGGGGAGCGGCGGCGGACGCGTCGGGCCGGGTGACGCCCTCGCGCTGCGGCGCGGGCTGCTCCTGCTCCTCGCCGGCGGCGAGGCGCTGCGGAGCGGGAGCAGGCGCAGGTGCAGCTGCAGGCGCAGGCGCGACTGCCGCGGGAGCCGGCGCGGACGCCCCGGGCACGGGTGCGCCCGCGTTGACGGCGACCACCTGGCGGTCGAGGCCGATGACGGCGATCAGCGCCTCCCGCACGAAGTCGGCGTGGGGGCCGATGCTGAACGCCTGGAGGGTGTTGGGACGGGCGAACTGCAGGACGACGCGCTGGTCGTCCACGTGGGCGACCTGCGCGTCCTGGCTGACGCGCGTCCAGGTGCGGCGCTTGACGCTGGCGAGGTGGTCGAGCACCTCGGGCCACATCCGGCGCACGGCCTCGGTGGAGTGGGGCCCGGCGGGTCCGCCGGTCGGCACGCCGCCGACGGGGTCCGGCGACACGGCCACGGGCGTGGCCGCGCTCGCCCGGTCGTCCCGGTCGTCCCGGTCGGCGGGTCCCCGGTCGACGGGCTCCTCGACGGGCCCGCCGTCCGGCACGGCGCGCGCCTCCCGGGGTCCCTGGGAGGACGCACCGGCGGTCTCTTCGGGCCACTCCCGCTGCCGCCCCTGCGGGGGCGCAGCAGCAGGCGCCGGCACCTGGGCGACCGGGTCGACCGCCGTGGCCCCGGCCGGTGCTGCCGGCTCTTCGGCGGGAACCGTCTGCGCAGCCCCGGCGGCGCGCTGGTCCCGGGCGGGCTCGGTCGGCTGACCGGGGGCGGGCGCGGGCGCGCCGCCGTCACGACGGCGCGCGATCAGGTCGCGGACGTGCTGGGCGCCGCGGGGCTCGCCGTCGTCTGGGGCGGGGCCCGCGGGGAGGGCGGCGGCGCCGGGGTGCAGCTCACGGGCCGCTCCCTCGTGCTCGGCCGCCGGAGCACCTCCCCCGGCAGCGGGCACCCCACCGGGGACGGCCAGGCGCCGCTCGACGCGGTCGAGACGAGCCGCCAGGCCGCGCTCGCCGTCGTCAGCGGCGGGCAGCAGCATCCGCGCGCACAGCAGCTCCAGGTGCAGGCGCGGCGACGTCGCGCCGGTCATCTCGGTGGAGGCGGTGTTGGCGAGGTCCGCCGCCCGGGAGAGCTGGGCCGCGCCGAAGCCCGCCGCCTGCAGGGCCATCCGCTCCAGCTGGTCGGCCGGGACGCCGGGGAAGACCTGGGCGGCGCGCTCTCCGACCGCCTGGACCACGACCAGGTCGCGCAGGCGCTGGAGGAGGTCGTCGACGAAGCGGCGCGGGTCCTGGCCGGAGGAGATGACCCGGTCGACCACCTGGAAGACCGTGGCACCGTCGCCGGCGGCGAAGGCAGCGGTGACGTCGTCCAGGAGGGTCGCGTGCGTGTAGCCGAGCAGGCCCACCGCGTGCTCGTAGTCGATCCCGCCGGTGCCGGCGCCGGCGGCGAGCTGGTCGAGCACGGACAGCGAGTCGCGCACGGAGCCCGCTCCCGCGCGGACCACCAGAGGCAGCACACCGGGACCCACCTGCACGCCCTCGGCGTCGCAGACCTGCTGCAGGTGCGCCTGCAGCACCTGCGGCGGGACCAGGCGGAAGGGGTAGTGGTGGGTCCGCGAGCGGATGGTGCCGAGCACCTTGTCCGGCTCGGTGGTGGCGAAGATGAAGGCGATGTGCGGCGGGGGCTCCTCGACGATCTTCAGCAGGGCGTTGAAGCCCTGGGGCGTCACCATGTGCGCCTCGTCGATGATGAAGACCTTCTGGCGGTCGCGCGCAGGCGCGAACGTGGCGCGCTCGCGCAGCTCTCGGGCGTCGTCGACGCCGCCGTGGCTGGCGGCGTCGATCTCCACCACGTCGAGGCTGCCCGAGCCGCCGCGGGCGAGCTCGACGCAGCTGTCGCAGGTGCCGCAGGGCGTGTCGGTGGGGCCCTGGGCGCAGTTGAGGCAGCGGGCCAGGATGCGGGCCGAGGTGGTCTTGCCGCAGCCGCGCGGCCCGGAGAACAAGTACGCCTGGCCGACCCGGCCCGACCGCAGGGCGGCGCGCAGCGGGTCGGTGACGTGCTCCTGCCCGATCACCTCGGCGAAGGAGTCGGGCCGGTAGCGGCGGTACAGGGCGGTGGCCACGTCAGCATCCTCCCGCCGGGTTCCGACAGCTCGGGGCCGCCGCTGCAGCGCCTGTGGACAGCGGGGCCGGACAGGGAAGGACCCCTCGCGCACCCGCCAGAGCCCACCTGCCCTTGCTGCCTTCCGGCCCTGGGGGGGTTCAGCAGGATGGCGCCGCACGAGGGGCCGCGACCACTGTAGCGCCCCCCCGGCCGCCGGACCGAGCGGCCCGCCGCGCGTCGCGGGGACGGGGGACCGCTGACGGACGCAGCGGCCGTCCGGTAAGGTCGCCCACGGAGGATTCGCCTAGTGGCCTATGGCGCTCGCCTGGAACGCGGGTTGGGTTAACAGCCCTCGCGGGTTCAAATCCCGCATCCTCCGCCCCCGGGGCCCGGACGCGACGAGCGTCCGGGCCCTGCTGCGTCCCGGCGTCGGACGGGCTGTCAGACCCCTCTGGGACGGTCCACGGGTCGTCGAGGGGGCGCCCGCCGGGCGCTGAGCGAGGAGGTCAGCGTGCTGGAGGACGTGCTGGAGGAGCTGGACTGCCCCTGGTGCTCGGGGCCGCGGCCGTTCGAGGTCCCCCCGTGCGCCGACGGTCACGGCGAGGCGTGCCCCGAGCGGGTCTGCACCGCCTGCTCGGGGGCGCTGCTGCTCGGCGCGGACCCGGCGCCCTCCGCCCGCCGGCAGCACCTGGCCGTCGTCGCCTGAGGGCCCGCGGCCTGCGCGGCGTAGGCTCGACCGGGTGATCTTCGCCCGCGTCGGAGACTCCCGGCCCTACCCCGAGCACGGCTGCGACACCCCCCGCCAGTGGGCCGCCGTGCCGCCGCGGCAGGTGCGCCTCGACGAGCTCGTCACCACCAAGCGCACGCTCGACCTGGGCAGCCTGCTCTCGGAGGACTCGACGTTCTACGGCGACCTGTTCGCCCACGTCGTGCAGTGGCGCGGCGCGCTCTACCTGGAGGACGGGCTCCACCGCGCCCTGCGGGCGGCGCTGCAGCAGCGCAGCGTGCTGCACGCGCGGGTGCTGGTGATCCCGGACTGACGCGCAGAGGACCGGGGCAGCGGGTCAGGCGCGCCGGCGCCGCACGAGCAGCGCCGCGAGGACCGCCCTCCCTCGGGGCCGACAGCGCAGCGGGGGTCCGGGAGGGGGCGGAACCCTGACACACTCCACCCTCGTGTCCCCGGCGAGCTCCGCATGAGCCAGGTGCCCCGGGCCCTCCTGGACGCCGATCCGGTGGTCTGCGTCGACGACCTGGGCGAGCCGCTGCGCTCCGTGCCGGCGAGCACCCCGTGCTGGCGGGTGGACGAGGCCTTCCGCGCCGACCCCGACCTGCTGTGCCTGGCCGTCACGGACGACGACCGCGCGCGGCCGGCACCCGGGCTCCTCTCCAGGACCGCCTTCCTCAGCGCGATGAGCGGGCGCCTCGGCCACGGGCGCTCCCTGCACGCGCGGCGTCCGGTGGGGCACCTCGCAGACCGCGACGTGCTCGTCATCGACGCCTCCACCGGCGTGCCCCGGGCCGCTGAGATGCTCCTGGCCCGCGAGCGGTCGCGGCGCTTCTCCGAGGTGCTGGTGCGCCGCCCCGACGGGGAGCTGCGCCTGCTCGAGGCCGAGCGGGTGTTCCGCGCCCTCTCGGCGCAGCTCGCGCGGGAGGCGCTCACCGACCCGCTGACGGGCCTGTCCAACCGCGCGGACTTCCTGCGCCGCCTCGACGAGGTGTGCGCCGGCACCGGCGGGGCGGTCGTCGCGTGCGTCGACCTCGACGGCTTCAAGGCCGTCAACGACTCCTCCGGCCACGCCGCCGGTGACCAGCTGCTGCGCCGCACGGCCGAGCGGCTCCGCGGCTGCGCCGGACCCGGCGCCGTCGTGGCGCGCCTGGGCGGGGACGAGTTCGCGGTGCTGCTGGCCGGCGCCTCGGCCGCCGACGCCCAGCACCTGGCGGCGCGGCTCCAGGAGGCGCTGGGGCGCCCCCACGACCTCGGCGGCCGGGTCCTCCCCGGCCGGGCGAGCGCCGGGGTGGCGGTCTGCTCGGCGCTGCCGGCCGAGCCCAGCGCCCTGCTCCACGAGGCCGACCTCGCGGCCTACCGGGCCAAGCAGGCGGGAGGGCGGCGCTGCGAGGTGGTGGACGCCTCCTGGTGCAGCGACGCCGCGCCGCTGGCGCCGGACCACCGCGCCTTCGAGGCCGCCGCGGCCGCAGGCCAGCTGGAGGTGCACTACCAGCCGATCGTCGCCGTCGCCGACGGCTCGCTGCGCAGCCTCGAGGCGCTCGTGCGGTGGCGGCACCCCCAGCGGGGGCTGCTGGCCCCCGCCGACTTCCTCGACGACGTCGCCGCGGCCGGCTACTCCGCGGAGCTCGACGCGCACGTGCTGCGCACGGCGCTCACCCAGAGGGCGCGGTGGGCGGCCGAGCACGGCGACGCCGTGCCGGCCCACCTCAACGTCAACCTCTCGGTGGCGGGCCTGCTCGCACCCGACCTCCCCGCCGTGGTGGCCCGGGAGCTGGCGCGCGCGGGCGTCCCGTCCAGGGTCCTGCGGCTGGAGCTGCCGGAGGTGGCCACCGCCGCCCACGTCCGGGCCGCCGAGCCCTCGCTGCGGGCGCTGCGGGCGCTCGGGGTGGCCCTCACCCTCGACGACGTCGGCAGCGGCGCCGCGGGGCTGAGCCACCTGTCCGAGCTGCACGTGGACGGCCTGAAGATCGACCGGCGCTACGTGGAGCGGGCCCCCGAGGACGCGCGGTCGGCCGTGGTCCTGCGCACCCTGGTGGATCTGGGCCACGGCCTCGGCGTCCCCGTCACGGCCGAGGGCGCGCAGGGGCCTGAGCACCTGGCCCTGCTGCGGCGGATGGCCGGCGGGCGCTGCCTGCTCGCCCAGGGCAGCGCGGTGGCCGAGCCGCTGCACCCCGACGACGTGCCGGCCCTGTGGGGGGCGGCCGTCACAGCAGGCGCCGGTCGCTGGCCCAGCGCGTCAGCTCGTGGCGGTTCGACAGCTGCAGCTTGCGCAGCACCGCCGAGACGTGGGTCTCCACGGTCTTGACCGAGATGAACAGCTGCCGGGCCACGTCCTTGTACGCGTAGCCCCGGGCGATGAGCCGCATCACCTCGCGCTCGCGGGCGGAGAGCCGGTCGAGCTCGGCGTCGGTGGTGGCGACCTCGGCGCCGCCGCCGGCCGCGCCGAAGGCGTCCAGCACGAAGCCGGCCAGGCGCGGGGAGAAGACCGAGTCGCCCTCGGCGACGCGGCGGACGGCGTCCGCGAGCGCCGCGGCGTCGACCGACTTGGTGACGTAGCCCCGGGCACCGGCGCGCACCACCGCGATGACGTCCTCGGCGGCGTCGGAGACGCTCAGCGCCAGGAACCGCACCGGCTGCCCGTCGGCCCGCAGCGCGCCCGAGCAGCGGCGCAGCACCTCCGCACCCCCGCTGCCCGCCCCGCCGGGGGCGTCGCCCCCCGGCAGGTGCACGTCGAGGAGGACGACGTCGGGCGCGAGGCGCTGGACGGCCTCGACCGCGGAGCCGACGTCCTCGGCCTCCCCGACCACCACCAGGTCCGGCGGGAGCACGGCCCGCACCCCCGAGCGCACCAGCGCGTGGTCGTCGACGAGGAGGACCCTCAGCCCGCTCACGCCCCACCCCCTCCCTGGTCTGCGGCCGCGCCCGCTCGGAGCACCACCTCGGTGCCCCCGCCGGGAGCCGGACCGACCTGCGCCGACCCACCGGCCCTGGACATCCTGGCGATGACCGACTCCCGCACGCCGCGGCGGTCCGCAGGCACCGCGTCCGGGTCGAAGCCGTCGCCGTGGTCGCGCACGAACGCCTCGGCGCCCCCTGGGCCCGCCTCCAGGTAGACCTGCACCGGGGGACGGCCGTGGCGCACGGCGTTGAGCACCGCCTCGCGCAGGGCCGCGACGAGCGCCTCCTCGACGCGACCCACCTCCCGGTCGCCCACCACGACGACCTCCACCGGGACGCCGACCGCGTCCTCGACGTCCGCGGCCTCGGCGCGCACCCGCTCCGCCAGGCTCCTCCCCCTCCCCTGCTCCCCCGGCTGCACCCGCCCCCCGTAGAGCCAGTCGCGCAGCTCGCGCTCCTGGCGGCGGGCCAGGCGGGTGACGGTGGCCGGGTCGTCGCTGTGGCGCTGCAGCAGGGCGAGGGTCTGGAGCACGGAGTCGTGCAGGTGGGCCGCCACCTCGGCCCGCTCGGCCTCGCGCAGCCGGGCAGTGCGCTCCTCGCCGAGGTCGCGCAGGAGCCGCACCACCCACGGCGCAACCACCAGCGCCGCGCCGCCGAGCACGGCGAGCGCCGCCACCGCGGCGGGTCCCAGCGCCTGCGCCTGCGCGCCGCCCAGGGCCAGCACCACGAGCCCGGCGGCCGCCAGGCCCGTCCCGAGGACCACGCGGCGCGTGCCGTCGGGCGTCCCGCCACCGACCTGCGCGAGCAGCGCCGTGCGCCGGGCGGTGGAGAGGGAGCCCCACGCGACCGCGGCCCCGGCCAGCCCGGCGGCCACCGGCACGAGGAGGCCGCCGGGCAGGTCGACGCTGCTGCGCTGGAGGAGCAGCTGGAGCCCCGCGCCCGTGAGCACGGCCCCCACCACCAGCTGGGCGCCGGCACCGCCGGCGGGGCTCCACCGGGAGAGCCGGTCGGCGGCGCCGCGCGCCCCGGCGCCCGTCGGCGCGTCCTCGCCCCGGAGCGGCACCAGCACCCACAGCAGGGCGTAGCCCACCAGGCCCGCACCGCCCGCGGCGACCAGGCCCAGCCACAGCACCCGGGCGACGGCCACGGGCAGGCACAGGTGGTCCGCGGTGCCGGCGGCCACGCCGCCCACCCAGCGGCCCCGCAGCGGGCGGCGCAGCGGCGGCCGTGCTCGCCGCCCGGCTCCCGCTGCGCCGCCGGGCCGCACCGCGCCGGGGGTCGTGCTGCTCACCGGTCCATCGTCGTGGCTGCTGCGCCGCCGGTCACCCCTGCGCCACCCTGGGAGCCCCCCGGTCCGACCCCGAGCCGGGACCGTCACGACCAGGGTCGTCCCAGGGTCCTCCCCGGATCCGGCGGACCCGGCTGCGGAGCAGTCTCGACGCCATGACCTCCACACCCAGCTCCGCAGCCGGCGGGGACCAGGGCCCCGGCCCCTCCGCGTCGGCTCCCCGCACCGCCCCGCGCACCGCCTTCTGGGACTGGCTGGGCCGCCTGGACTTGCGCCGCTCCGACGAGCGCTGGCTCGGCGGCGTCGCCGCCGGCACGGCAGAGCGCCTCGGCGTCGACCCCGTGCTGCTGCGCGTCGTCGTGGTGGTCGTCGCCCTCCTGGGCGGCGCGGGCCTGGTGCTCTACGCCGCCGCGTGGCTGCTGCTGCCGGACCGCGCGGGCCGGATCGAGGCGCGGGCGCTGGTGGGCGGTGAGGTCTCGGCGTCGGCGGTCCTGGCGCTGGGGCTGGTGGCGGTCGCCTCCGCGGTCCCCGCCCCCTGGTCGTGGGTGGCGGACGGCCGGGTGGTCAGCGGCGGTGACGTCGCCTCGCTCGTCGTCGTCGGCGTCGTCCTGGCGGTGGCGGTGGCCCTGCTGCCGCGCCTGGTGCCCGCCTCGGCGGGCGGGGCGCGCCCCGACGGGCAGCCCGTGGCCGAGGCGGTCCGCAGCGCCCGCGGCGGTCAGCGGCGCGCTCAGCGCCCCCCGGTGTCCGCGTGGGCGACCGCCACCGCGCTCGGCCTGGCCCTGCTGCTGGGCGCCGCGGCGTGGCTGGCGAGCCGGCCGGAGGCGCTGGCCCCGCTGGGCCTCGGCGGGTGGTCTGTCGCGGGCTGGCCCGCGGACCTCACCGGGCCGCAGGTGGTGGCCGTGGCCGCGGCGGCGGGGACCGCCGCGCTGGCCCTGGCGCTGGTGCTGGCGGGGCTGTCCGGGCGGCGCGGGGACGGCCTCGGGTTCTGGGCGTTCGCCGGCGCCACCACGGCCCTCGTGGCGCTGGCCGTGCCGCCCGGCGCTGACGTCCGCGGCGTCGGCGACGTCGACTGGCGACCGCTGACGGCGGCGCAGGCGGAGCGCGGCTTCGCCTCCTGGGCGGGTGAGACCACCCTCGACCTGCGCTCCGTGGCCGACGACCCGTCCGCCGCCGGCGCCACGGTCGACGTGGTGCTGCGCCACGGCTTCGGCGACGCGCGCGTCCTGGTGCCGGCCGACGCCGACGTGGAGGTCCGCACGAGCGGCGTCATCGGTGAGGTGGTCACCCGCGGGGGCGGCTGGACCACCCGCGGGCGCGGCGACGGCTTCTTCACCAGCACCTCCTCGACGGCGACCGCGACGACGGCGGCGGGTGCGCCCGAGCCCGTCCGCCTGGTCGTGGACGCCCGCACCGCCGTCGGCCAGCTCGAGATCGTCAGGAGCGCAGCATGAGCACCGAGCAGACCCTCCCCCAGCCGGCCGAGCAGCCGGTCGAGCAGCCGGTCGAGCAGCCGGTCGAGCCGGCGCCCGGCGGCCCTCACGTCCCGAGCCTCGTGACGGGCCTGGCGGCCCTCCTCGTGGCGGTGCTCGTGGGGCTCGGCGTGCTGGCCGGTGTGCGCGTGGACGCCACCGCCGTCGCCGCCGTCGCCCTGGTGGCGCTGGGAGCCCTGCTCGTGGCGGGTGGCCTGGCCGCGGGCCTGCGCGGGCGCTGAGACGAGAGGGCGCTGAGACGACGAGACGGCGGCGCCCCTGCGGGCGCCGCCGTCCTCGTGGCGGTGGCGGTGGGATTTGAACCCACGGAGAGTTTCCCCTCACGCGCTTTCGAGGCGCGCTCCTTCGGCCGCTCGGTCACGCCACCGCCGAGGAGCCTACCCGCCCGGTCAGGGCGGCGTGCGCCGCTCCCCGAAGAAGGCGCGCAGCAGGCCGCCGCACTCCCCCTCGAGCACCCCGGCGACCACCTCGGGGCGGTGGTTGAGGCGAGGGTCGCGGACGACGTCCCACAGGGACCCCACGGCCCCCGCCTTGGGGTCCCAGGCGCCGAAGACCACACGCGCCACCCGGGCCTGGACGAGGGCGCCCGCGCACATCGTGCACGGCTCCAGCGTCACGGCCAGGGTCGCGCCCTCCAGCCGCCAGGACCCATTCGCGGCCGCTGCCCGGCGCAGGGCCACCACCTCGGCGTGCGCCGTCGGGTCGCCGGTGGCCTCGCGCTCGTTGGCGCCGGCTCCGAGCACCCGCCCGCGGCCGTCGACGACCACGGCGCCGATCGGCACGTCACCTGCTGCCCCGCCGGCCAGGAGCGCCGAGCGCGCCTGCGCCAGCGCCAGCCGGACCAGCCGCTCGTCGTCGCGGCGGCCGCTCCTGGCGGGCCGCGTCAGCGCAGCGCCTCGAGGAGGTCGACGAACCCGACCTTCTCGCCCACCGCCACCAGCGCGCTGGCGGGGTCGCGGGACTCGGCGGTGTCGGCCAGCTCGCTGCCCGGCAGGTCGAGGTCGGCGAGGAGGTCGGCGTCGCCGGCCCAGGTGGGCGCCGCCACGCGGGCGGCGCTGTCCTCCTCCTCGTCCTCCTGGGGGGCGGGCTGCGGCGCCGGGGAGTCGGCCGTGACGCTGAGCAGCTCGCCGAAGTGGCTCGTCGTGGCGGCGGCCAGGTCGGAGACGAAGGCGCGGGGCTCCTCGCCGTCCACCCTGACCAGGGCGAACCAGTCGTCCTCGCGCTCGAGGACCACCAGGAGCGGGCCGGGGGCGTCGCCGGTGCCGTCGACGGCGGCGCGCACCTCGTCGGCGAGCTCGTCGACGTCCACGGCGTCCTCGACGTCCAGGTCGACGGAGCGCCAGCCGTCCCCGTCGGAGGCCAGGACCGCGGTGAAGTAGGACATGGAGGTCATCGTGGCGCAGACGGGCGCGCCAGGCGAGAGGCGCGCGGACAGCCCCTGACCGAGCGTGACTGGGTAGGGTCGGCGTCCGTGCGCGTCCAGGTCGTCGACCACCCCCTCGTGGCCCACAAGCTCACGGCCCTGCGCGACGAGAGGACCGAGTCGCCGACGTTCCGGCGCCTCGCGGACGAGCTCGTCACGCTGCTGGCCTACGAGGCGACGCGCGGCGCGCGGGTGGAGCCCCTCGACATCACCACCCCCGTCGGTCCCACCACGGGGGTGAAGCTGGCCAGCCCCAAGCCCCTCGTGGTCCCGATCCTGCGCGCGGGACTGGGCATGCTCGACGGGATGACCCGCCTGCTGCCCACCGCCGAGGTCGGCTTCCTCGGCATGGTCCGCGACGAGGAGACCCTGCAGGCCAGCACCTACGCCCACCGCCTCCCGGACGACCTGTCCGGCCGCCAGTGCTACGTGCTCGACCCGATGCTCGCCACCGGCGGCACGCTGGTCGCGGCGATCCGCTACCTCTTCGAGCTGGGAGCCACCGACGTCACGGCGGTGTGCCTGCTGGCGGCGCCCGAGGGCGTCGAGGTGGTGACCTCGTCCTTCGGCGCGGACGCCCCCATCACCGTGGTGACCGCCGCCGTCGACGAGCGGCTCGACGAGAACGGCTACATCGTGCCCGGCCTGGGCGACGCGGGAGACCGCCTGTACGGGGTGGTCTGACCCTCAGGCGGCCTCGGCCTCGGGGTCCTCCAGCTGGCTGCGCAGCCGCTCCAGCGTGCGCGCGAGCAGCCGCGACACCTGCATCTGGGTGACGCCGATGTCGGCGGCGATCTGGCTCTGCGTCCACCCGCGGAAGAAGCGCAGGGACAGGATCCGGCGGTCCCGCTCCGGCAGCGACGCCAGCAGAGGCGCCACGCTGACGTGGTCGACCACCCTGTCGATGGCGCCGTCGTCCCCGCCGAGGGTGGCCCCCAGCGGCGTGCCGTCGGCCTCGCCGTCCATGGGCGCGTCGAGGGAGGCCAGGTGGTAGTCCTGCGCCGCGGCCAGCGCCTCGATGACCTCCTCCTGGTCGACCCCGAGGTGCTCGGCCAGCTGGGGCACCGTCGGCGCGCGTCCGATCTTCTGCGTGAGCTCGGCGGCCGCGGCGCCCAGCGACAGGCGCAGCTCCTGGAGCCGGCGCGGCGGTCGAACGCCCCACTGGCGGTCGCGGAAGTGGCGGCGCAGCTCCCCGGTGATGGTGGGCACGGCGTAGGGCAGGAAGCCGCGGCCCTTCCCCGGCTGGTAGCCCTGGGCGGCCTTGACCAGCGCGAGGGACGCGACCTGCACGAGGTCGTCCTGCTGCTCTCCGCGGTCGCGGAAGCGCGCCGCGAGGGCGCGCGCCACGGGGAGGTTGAGGACGACGACCTCGTCGAGCAGGCGGGCGCGCTCCTGCGGCGCAGCGGTGGAGGCGCGCAGCAGGAGGTCCTCGGTGGCCTGCTCGCGCGCGCTGCCCACCCCCTCGGTGCGGGCCGCGGGGGCGTCGACGGACGCGGTCATCGAAGGCTCCTGTGCTCTCGCGTCGTTCGCCGCACGGGCGCGGTCGTCCCGAGGCCGGGCGGGCGGCCGCCCGAGGGCACCACCGGGCTCGAGCCTCCGGGACGCGGACCAGCACAACACCGCCCCGCACCCCCGGCAAGCCGAGCCAGGAGTGGTTCAACGACCGGTCCAGCAGGAGTGGTCCGGCCGTCTCCCCGGTGGTAGGCAGGGCGCATGCCGGAACCCGCTCCCGAGGCGCAGCACGACCGCCAGGTCCTGCTGCAGCAGATCGTCTCCGAGGTCCACGCCGACCACGGCGGTGACGACGTCGACGTCGTGCGCGAGGCGCTCGCGCGCCGGATCGCGGAGCGCGGCTTCCCCGAGCAGCCGCAGAAGTGGGTGGACGACACCGCCGCTGAGGTGAGCCAGGGCCGGCACGTGGTGGTCGACCGGGAGCTGGGCGTGGACGCGCCGCTCGAGGAGACCGCCGGCAACGCGCACGAGAAGACCCGCGAGGAGAGCTGATGAGCCAGCAGGACCGCACGAGCAGCGACGCCGCCACCCCCCTGGGCACCGGCACCGACGAGGACCCCACCGCGGGCCTGCCCGAGGTCAGCGAGGCCGACATCGCCGCGGCGATGGGCGTGAACTCCGTGCCCGACGAGGTCCGCGTGGTCTCCGACGACCAGGACGAGACGGGCCAGGTGATGGACGCGACCGGCCGGCTGTCCGAGCCCGCCGAGGAGGAGCCGGAGGGGCACCGGGCGCAGTAGCGCCACCCGCGCCGCAGCCGCTCCCCGAGGGGCTGCGGCGCCCGCACCACCCGCACCACCACCAGCGAGGACCGATCCGGCGTGCAGACCTTCCTGCCCTTCCCGGGCTTCGCCGAGAGCGCCGCCGTCCTCGACGCGCCGCGCCTGGGCAAGCAGAGGGTGGAGGTGCTGCAGGTGCTGCGGGCCCTCGAGCTGCCGGAGTACGGCTGGAGCAGCCACCCGGTGGTGGCCATGTGGCGGGGCCGCACCCCCGCCCTCGTCTGCTACGGACTGGCCTGCGTGCGGGAGTGGACCTCCCGGGGGCACGCCGACTCCACGGCGGCGCAGATCGCCGAGTTCGCCCCCGACGCCGCCGGTTCCTCCCAGGAGGAGCTCGCCGCCTCCGCGCAGCTGCCCTCGTGGCTCGGCCTGGAGCCGCTGCACCGCTCGCACCGGTCCAACCTGCTGCGCAAGGACCCGGGCTTCTACGGCGGGCGCTTCGAGGCCGGCCTGCAGGACGACCTGGAGTACGTCTGGCCCGGCGCCGACGACGTGCCGGAGCGGCCCGCGGTGCCGGGGCGGGCCCTGTGGGTGGTGCGCGCCGCCGACCCGACGACCCTGGGCCTGCTGGTCGACCGGGGGGTGGTCGGGCTCGACACGAGCAGCGGCATCGACGTCCCGGCCGACCTGGGGCCCGCGGACGGCGGCCTGCGCGCGCTGCTCGCCGAGCGCGCCGAGGCCACCGGCGTCAAGCGCCGGCCCGGCAAGGCCCTGCGCCAGCTGGAGGCGCTGGTCTCCGAGGTGGCCGTGGGCGACGAGGTGGCCGTGCCGGTCCAGGAGGGCAGGTCGCTCCTGCTCGGGGAGGTCACCGGCGAGTACGCCTTCGCGGGCAGCGGCGCGCTGGTCCCCCACCGCCGCGCCGTCCGCTGGGTGGACGTGGTCCCGCGGGCGGCCCTCGCCAGGCCGGCGCAGCTGCAGGACCCCCGCTCGCTGTTCCGGGTGGTCTTGGCGCTCGGGGCGACCCCCGCGGCCTGATGCCGGCCGGGCCCGCCTCAGGCCAGGGCGGGCGGCACGCGCTGGGGCCCTGCCTCCGCGGGGCGCGGGCGGTCCTCCGGGTGGAGGCGGACCGCGACCACGGCCACGTCGTCCTCCGGCTGATCGCACACCAGCACGCGGAGCAGCTGGTCGCACAGCTCCTGGAGGGGCAGGTGCCCCAGCTCGGCGAGCAGCCGGCCGAGGCGGTCCAGCCCGTCGTCGAGCGACTGCCCGCGACGCTCCACGAGCCCGTCGGTGTACAGGAGCACGGTGCAGCCGCGCTCCACCTGCTCGACGCGCTCCTGGCGGACCACCCCCGGGTCGATGCCCAGCAGCAGGTCGGCCTCTTCGGCTTCGAGCGCGGTCACCGAGCCGTCGGGGTGCAGGACGAGCGGCGGGGGGTGGCCGGCGCTGGACCACCGGAGCGCGGTCGTGGCCGCAGCGCCCTCCCGCTCGCCCTGCTCGAGCCGCAGCACCGCCGCCGTCGCCGTGGTGGACACCATCAGGCCCGGGATGGCGGCGTCGAGGCGCTCGAGCACCTCCGCGGGCCCCGCCCCGGTGGTGTAGGCGATGCCGCGCAGCAGCCCGCGCAGCTGCCCCATGGCGGCTGCCGCCGCGGTGTCGTGCCCGATGACGTCCCCGATGACGACGACGGTGGCGCCGTCCGGCTGCAGGAACGAGTCGTACCAGTCGCCTCCCACCTGCGCGGCCACACCGGCCGGCAGGTAGCGCACCACGACCTCGAGGTGGTCGGGCTCCGGCGGTGCGGTGAGCAGGCTGCGCTGGAGCTCTTCGGCCAGCTCGCGCTGGCGCTCGTAGAGGCGTGCGTTCTCCAGGGCGGAGCCGGCGCGCGAGGCGACCTCCCGGGCGGTGGCGAGGTCGTCCGCGCCCGGCGCCCCCCGCTGCGGGTCCCAGAACAGCGAGAGCGCGCCGAGCGTGCGGCCGTGGGCCGTCAGGGGCAGGACGCACAGCGCCCCGGGCGCCAGCTCGAGCACCAGGCGCCGCGCCTGCTCGTCGCCCAGCGCCTCACGGACCGCGGCGGCGGCGTCGCGCTCGACGAGCTGGGGCTCCCCGCTCGCCAGCGCCCGCAGGAGCGGGGAGGTGTCCCTGAGGCCGCGGGACCGGCAGGCGGCGTAGCGCTCGACCAGCGGCACGAGGTCCGGGTCGCGGTGCGCCCAGCCCACGTCGCGCAGGGCGCCGCCGTCCTCCACCAGCGAGACCACCGACCAGTCGGCGAGCGCCGGGACCACGAGCGCGGCGAGCCGGGCGACCGCCGTGCGGCCGTCCAGCACCTCGGTCAGCTGCTCGGTGGTGCGGGCGAGCAGCGCGAGCTGGGCTGCGGCCGCGTCGGCGCGCTCCTGCGCGCGGCGCCGCTCGGTGATCTCGAGGAAGTACACGGACAGCCCGTCCGGAGCGGGCCAGACCCGCACCTCGTACCAGCCGTCCAGCGGCGGCGGGTAGTGGGCCTCGAAGGTGCGGGGCTGCCCGCTGCTGACCGCCGCCCGGTAGTGGTGCTCGAAGTCGCCGCCGACCGCGGCGGGGAACAGCTCCCACAGGGACCCGCCGAGCAGCTCGCCGCGCGGCCGGCCCAGCAGGCGCTCGGCCTCGGCGTTGACGTAGGTGAAGCGGAACGCGGCGTCGAGGCTGTAGAAGGCGGCCGACATGCTCTCGAGCACGCGGCCCACGCGCGCCTCGCCCTCGTGGACGTCGGTGGTGTCGAAGGCGGCTCCCACCACGCGCGCTGCCCGCCCCTCCTGGTCGCGCAGAGTGCGGCCGCGGGCCTGCACCCAGCGCACCTCGCCGCCCGGCCGGACCACCCGGTACTCCGCCTCGTACTCCCCGCAGGTGTCGATCGAGTGACGCAGCGCGGCCGAGACGCGGTCGAGGTCGTCGGGGTGCAGGCAGGAGTTGAAGGCCTCGATGGTGCCTCCGAAGGAGTCGCGGTCCAGGCCGAACACCTCCAGGAGGCGGTCGTCCCACTCGAGGTCGCCGGTGAGGAGGTCCCAGTCGAAGCTGCCCACGCCGGCGGCGTCGACGGCCAGCTGGACGCGCAGCCGGCTGCGCTCCATCTCCGCGGCGATGCGATCCAGCTCGAGCTCCGCCGCGGCGCTGGCGGCGAGGTGGACGAGGGCCTCGACCTCGTGCTCCTCCCAGCGCCGGGGCTCGGGGCCGTAGGCGCACAGCACGCCCGCGGTGCGTCCGCCGTGGACCAGGGGCACGCCCAGGTAGGAGCCGACCAGCCCGGCCGCCACCCCCGGCCGGTCGGCGGTGCGGGCGTCGGCGGCGGCGTCCTCCACCGCGACCACCCGTCCGTCCACGACGACCAGCTCGCACAGGGTGTCCTCGGCGCGGTCCGCGCGGCGCGCCGCGAGCCCGGCCGGCCGGCCCGCGGAGCCCACCACCTCGTGCACGTCGTCGTGCACGAGGGACACCTGGGCCCACGGCGCACCGACCAGCCGTGCGGCGAGGTCGGCCAGGCGGTCCAGCCCGGTCGGCTCCTGCGCGGACGGCTCCTGCGCGGACGCACCACCGGGCCCGGGTCCACCGGCGGGCGCACCACCACCGCGTTCGAGCCAGGCAGCCACTCGACCAGCCTCCACCGGACCCCCCGCTCGTCGGCTCGCGCTGACCGCGGGGCCCTGTGCCGCCCCGTCCTGGACCGGCGGGTCGCGCCTGCCAGGCCCGGACCTGTGAGCAGTCTGGGGCACGGCGGGTGTCCCGCGCAGGCACGGGGCCCACTCGCCGGGCGGTGGGGCCGCGCGGGCCGTCCCCTCTGCGGGATCCACCGGTGCCCTCAGGTCCAGCAGGGGGTCACCGGTGGGACACCGCGAGGTCACCGGTGGGTCGGCGGTGCGTCAGCGGCGGGGCCCCCGGGTGGTCCCTCGGCTGTCGAGCACGGCGCGCAGCCGCGGCATGGGCGCCGACGTCACGCCCTGCTCGCTGGACAGGGCGGGCAGGACGCGCAGCGCGGGCGGCCCGGCCGGGGCCGGCTGTCTTGCGGCGTCGGGGCCACCGTCACCGCTGGCCTCGGCGGCGCGGGCCGCCTCGAGCTGCGGGGCGTGCACCGCGCGCGGGCGGGTGGGCAGCTCACCGGCGGCCGGGCGTCGCACGAGCCCGAAGGCCATCACGGGGCCGAAGACGCTGAGAGGGCCCGGGCCGGCGGGCGACGGCATCCGGAGGACCGACCCGGCACCACCGCTGGCGGCCGCCGGTCCCGCCTGGTCGGCGGCGGCGCCGGCGGAGACCTCAGCACCGCGCACGACCCGTGCGCGCTGGCGCCACGCGTCGAGGTCGACCACCGGTGACGCAGGGGCAGCAGACATTCCTGGCTCCGATCTGGCTGGCTGGCCGGCCCCGGTGGACCCCGGGGCTGCGCGGTGCTGGTGTATCAGGCGGTGCTCGCGTTGCTCTTGCTACGTGTGTGACTCGTGTGACTTGAGAGAAGTTAGAGGAACCTGAGACACACAGCCAGCACCGCCCCGGCGTGTCGCGGAGCCGTCGCGACCGCCCTCGCGCCGCCCGCTCAGGTCGGCGTGCCGCCCGCCCTGCGCACGGCCGCGTCGCGCTCGGCCTGGCGGTCCGGAGCGGCCACCTCGGGGCGCCGCTCGCCTCCCGCCGCGTGGGACCCGCCACCGGAGGCCTGCCCGGGACGGGCGCCCCCGCCCTCGTCGTCGTCCGCGCCGTGGGCGAGGCGCAGCTGCCGACCCAGGGCGACGTCCTCCTCGTGCTTGGCGGCCGCCTTGTCGCTCTTGCGGGTGTCGCGCGGCGGCAGCTGGAGGTCCTCCTCGGCCTCGATGCCGGCCTGCAGCTCGCGGCCGCGCTCGAGCTCGGCGTCGAGCTCGGCGCCGAACAGCAGCGCGAGGTTGGTGATCCACAGCCAGAGCAGGAAGATGATCACCGCGGCGAAGCTGCCGTACGTCTTGTTGTAGTTGCTGAAGTTCGCCACGTAGAGCCCGAAGAGCAGCGAGGCGACGGCCCACACGAGGATCGCCGTGACGGCGCCCACGCTGGTCCAGGTCCACTTGGGCCGCCTGATGTTGGGCGTCATCTGGTAGAGCACCGCGACCACGACGACGACGATGAGCGCCAGCACCGGCCACTTGGCGATGCCCCACGCCGTCACCGCCGCGGAGCCCAGTCCGGCGACGTCGCCGATCGACTCGGCCACCGGGCCGGAGACCACGAGGATGATCAGGGCCGCCACCACCAGCACCACCGCCACGACCGTGACGAAGAGCTGCATCGGGCGCATCTTCCAGAACGGGCGCCCCTCGGTGATGCCGTAGATGCGGTTCATGGCGCGGGAGAAGGCGCCCACGTACCCCGAGGCAGACCACAGCGCGCCCAGGAGGCCCACGACGAGGCCGAGGCCAGCGGCCTGGTTCTCCTGGAGGCCGTTGATGACGCCCCCGAGCTGGTCGGTCACGGTCTCCGGCGCGAAGCCCCCGATGACCTCCAGCAGCGTCTGCGTGGTCTGCGGCCCCTGCCCCAGCACACCGACCAGCGAGATGATCGCCACCAGCCCCGGGAAGAGCGCCAGCACCGCGTAGTAGACGAGCGCGGCGGCCAGGTCCAGGCAGCCGTCACCGGTGAACTCGCGCGCCGTCTTGCGCAGCACGTACGTCCACGACCGCTTGGTGAGGTCGGTGGGGTCGTCGGGCTTGCGGGGGTCGTCGGGTGCGGGCGCGGTGCGCGCCTTCTGCGCGGTGCGCGCGTGGTCGTCGACGCTCATCTCGGCTCGGCGGGCCCTTCAGGCGGTGGGGCGCCGTGGGCTCGACGTCGCGGCCAGTCTGCTGCGAGGGGGACGCAGCGGCGACCGGAGCGCCTGGCGGTGCTGCCGTCGGTGGCCGGCGGCAGACTGCCTGGCGTGTGCGGTCGCTACGCCAGCAGCAGGTCCGACGCCCAGCTCGTCGAGGACTACGCCGTCGACGCCGTCGTCGGGCCCGAGGTGGGTCCCTCCTGGAACGTCGCGCCGACCCAGCAGGTGCGCGCCGTGGTCGAGCGCGAGCCGCGCGAGGACGAGGCCGGGGGCGCCCCGGCCGGGAGCGCCGAGGGGGCGCAGCGGCAGCTGCGCACGCTGCGGTGGGGGCTGGTGCCCTCCTGGGCCAAGGACCCCGGCATCGGCTCGAGGATGATCAACGCCCGGGTCGAGACGGTGACCGAGAAGCCGGCGTACAAGCGCGCGGCGGCCCGCCGGCGCTGCCTGGTGCCCGCCGACGGCTACTTCGAGTGGGAGCGCCGCCCCGCGCCGGACGGGTCCGGCAAGGAGCTCAAGGTGCCCCACTTCCTGCACGCCGCCGACGGGGGCCCGCTGACCTTCGCCGGGCTGTACGAGCTCTGGAAGGACCCGGCCACCCCCGAGGGCGAGGACCCGTGGCTGTGGACGGTCACCGTCATCACCACCCAGGCGCGTGACGCGGCGGGGCGCATCCACGACCGCAGCCCCGTGGTGCTGCCGGCGGACTTCCAGGCCGACTGGCTCGACCCGGCCCTGACCGACCTCGACCTGGTCCGCCAGGTGCTCGACGCCGTGCCGCCGCCGCAGCTGGCCACCCACGAGGTGGGCCGCGCCGTCGGCAGCCCCCGCGTCAACGGGCCCCAGCTGGTGCTCCCCCTCGACGAGCTGCAGGGGTGATCAGACCTCGCCGTCGTCCCCGCCGCCGCCGGCCGCGGCCCGCAGGTGGGGCGCGCAGACCGCCGCGACGACGGCGAGGGCGGCCAGCAGCGAGGCGGAGGCCACGCCACCGGCCAGCACGCCGATGACCACGAGCACGGCCCCACCGCCCGCCACGAGCAGCGCCACGAGCGCCATCGGCGACATGCGCGGCGCCGTGCCCAGCAGCAGCACCAGCCCGGCGCCTCCCACGACCAGGGCACCCGGCAGGTCCCACGTGCCGAGCGAGAGCAGGCCCCGCGGCAGCTCGACGACGTGCTCGGTGGTCCAGCGCGGCTGCGCCCGGGAGGCGAGCACCACGCCCGTGACGCCGGCGGCCAGCGCCAGCAGGCCCCAGCCCCGGCCCAGCCGGGCGGCGAGGGCCGGGTCGCCGCTGCGGCGGACGACGTCGAGCGCGCCCCAGCTGCCCGCACCGCCGACCACGAGCACGCCGTGGACGACGGCGAGCAGCACCACGGCCCAGGCGCCGGCCTCGGCCTGCGCCGACTGGCCGGCACCGAGCTGGACCGCACCGGCGACCGCGAGCGCAGCGCCCACCGCGGCCGCGGGCCGCACGAGCAGTCCCGTCAGGAGGGTGACGACCAGGGCCACCTCGAGCGCCGGCAGCAGCCACCCGGCGGCACCGTCCAGCCCGAGGCCGCCCGTGGTCCAGGTCTGCGCGCCCAGCCGAGGCAGCACGAGGTCCTGCAGCCACAGCAGACCGAGCGCCACGCGCAGCAGCGCGAGCGCGAGGCCCTCACCGCGGCTGCCCATGTCTCACATGGTGGCGCAGCCGCCGGTCACGGGCGGTGCAGCCACGCCGCCGACCAAGGGGCGAGCCAGACGTTCCCGTCATCTCCGACGTGCGCGGCGCGGCCCGTGAGGGCGTCCCGCGCGCCGGCCAGGCCCAGCTCGGCCAGGCGCCAGCCCGGGAAGTGCCGCCAGCCGTCGGTGGCGTTGTAGAGGCACAGCAGGTCGCCCACGGGGTGGCGGCGCAGCACGGGCAGCACGCCCGGGTCGTGCACCTCCAGCACCTGCGAGGGGACCGAGGCGTGCAGGTGCGGCAGCGAGGCGCGCACGCGGGCGAGGTGGCGGACCCCGGCGAAGAGGCGCCCGGGCAGCGTGGCCGGGTCGTGGCGGGCGGCCAGCGCACCCTCGTCCATCCAGGGGCGGTGCACCCAGCGGTTGTCGGACTCGTGGCCGGGCTCGGACGCCCAGGCCTCGTCGCCGCGCAGCCCCAGCTCGTCACCCATCCAGAGGACGGGGATCCCGCCCCAGCCCATGACCAGCGCGTGGCCCAGGAGCACCCGGGCCACCCCGGCCTCGACCGCGGCGGCGTCGCCGGAGTCCTGCGCGGCGACGAGGCCGGTGAGGGCGGCGGCGGAGCCGGAGATGCGCCGGTCGCGCGTGACGGGGTTCTCCTGGAACACGAGCCCGCGCGCCGGGGAGCCGGGGAAGGAGCCGCTGAACCAGTCGGACAGGAACGACCGGTGGTCGAAGCCGCTCAGGCCGACTGCCGCGGCGTCCTCGTCGCTGACGGCCCAGCCGATGTCGTCGTGGCAGCGCACGTAGGTGATCCACGCGGCGCTGGTGGGCGCCGCGGGCAGCGAGCGCAGGGCGTGAGCGGCCAGCCGTGCGTCCTGCGAGGCGATCATCGACCAGAACTGCACCATGAGGGTGTTGTGGTAGGCCAGGTCGGAGACGCGGCCGTGGTGCTCGCCCTGGCCCAGGTAGGCCACCAGCTGCTGCGGGGAGACGATCGCCTCGGCCTTGAGAAGGACGCCGGGGCAGGCCACGCGGGTCAGCGCGCGCAGCACCTGGGTGAGGCTGTGGACCTCCGGCTGGTTCTGGCAGTCGGTGCCCAGGCGCTTCCAGATGAAGGCGATCGCGTCGAGGCGGAGCACCTCGACGCCGAGGTTGGCCAGGAACAGGACGACCTCGGCGTACTCGACCAGCACGTCGGGGTTGGACCAGTCGACGTCCCACTGGAAGCTGTTGAAGGTCGTCCAGACCCAGCCGTCCAGCTCGTCGTCCCAGGTGAAGTTGCCGGGGGCGAAGTCGGGGAAGACCTCCGGCAGCGTGCGCTCGTAGGCGTCGGGGACGGCGCGGTCGGGGTGGACGTGGAAGTAGGCGCGGTAGCGGGGGTCGCCCTCGCGGGCCCTCCGCGCCCACTCGTGCTCGCGGGCCACGTGGTTGAGCACGAGGTCCAGCACGAGCGAGGTGCCCTGCGCGCGCAGGGCGCGGGCGAGCTCGCGCAGGTCCTCGACGTCGCCGAGGTCGGGGCGCACCGCGCGGTAGTCGGCCACGGCGTAGCCGCCGTCGCTGTCGCCCTCCCGGGGCTGCAGGACCGGCATGAGGTGCAGGTACGTGACACCCAGCTCGCGCAGGTGGTCGAGGCGCCCGCGCACTCCGCCGAGGGTCCCGGCGTAGCGCTCGGTGTAGGCCGCGTAGCCCAGCATCGACGGCTCCTGGAACCAGTCGGGCCGCAGGGTGCGGGCCTGGTCGAGGCGGTGCAGCTCCGGCTCGCGCTCGGCGTAGGCGGAGGCGGCGGCGCGCAGCAGCCGGCGCTCGAGGTCGGCGACGACGTCGGGCGCGTGGACGGCGGCGAGGCCGGCCCGCAGGTCGGGCCACCACCGCTCCACCCGCAGCGCGAAGAGCTCACGGCGCTCGGCGGACAGACCGGCGAGCACGTCGCCTGCGAGCTCCTCCACGAGCTGCTCGGCCCCGTCCCTGGAGCCGTCGTCCTGCACCACGTCCACCACGCCTCCCGCTCGGCCGCGCCGCCCGCGCGGCGCGGCGCCACGCTATCCATCGGCACCTCGGCGTCCCAGGTGGCCCGGACCCGGCCGGGGGACCCCGGGACGCACCGCAGCCCCACCCGTTCGGCGGGTGGGGCTGCGGTGGGGCGGGGCCGCGCTCGGCTCGACGGTCCCGGAGGTGGTGCGGGGGCCGCGGGCCCCCGAGGGGTCAGGCGCGGCTGCGGCTGCGGCCGCGGGTGGCCTGGTAGATCGCCAGCACGATGATCGCGCCGATGATCGACCCGATCCAGCTGGAGGGCTGCACGAAGCCCTCCCCGCTGCTGTTGCGGCCGAGCAGGAAGTAGCCGAGGAAGCCGCCGACGAAGGACCCGACGATGCCCAGCAGCAGCGTCCCGCCGATGCCGAGGCCCGACCGGCCGGGCACGACGAGGCGTGCGATGTAGCCGGCGATGATGCCGATGACGATGAGGCCGATGATGGTTCCGAGCATGGCGTCCGCCCTGGTGAGGAGTGGTTTCCTGGCGTCCACGACGGTAGGCCCAGACGCCCGTCCCGGCATCTCGGGACGGGCGGGGGCGGCCGCTCGCCGGACGCCGGTCACCCAGCGCCGCGTGTGATGATGGTGGGTGATGACCGAGGCAGCCCCGTCGCGCAACCGCCCTGCTCAGCGCCGCACCGGACGCCAGCGGGCGGCGGTCGCCGCCATGCTCGACTCCGAGCCGAGCTTCACCTCCGCGCAGGACCTCTACGCGCGCCTGCGCGAGCAGGGGAACCCGATCGGGCTGGCCACGGTCTACCGGGCGCTGCAGGCGCTGGTGGAGGACGGCGAGGTCGACGTCCTGCGCACCGGCGAGGACGGCGAGGCGGTGTACCGGCGCTGCAGCACGGGGCACCACCACCACCTCGTCTGCCGGCGCTGCGGCCGGGCGGAGGAGGTCGAGGGCTCTGCCGTGGAGGCCTGGGCCCGCCGGACGGCCGGCGGCCACGGCTTCACGGACGTCGACCACGTGGTCGAGATCTTCGGCACCTGCGCCGACTGCGCCGCTGCTCGCTGAGCGCCTCCACCACCCGGCACCGGGCCTGGTCATCAGGGGCCTCGGCGCGGTCTAAGATGAGAAGAGTTATCACTCCGACTCTCATCGTCGCTCTGGAGGGCCCGTGCACCGCCCCGCACTCCGACCCGCTCGCCCGCTCGCCCTGGTCGGCGGGCTGACCGCCGCGGTGCTGCTGACGGCGTGCGGAGGCGGCACCGCTCCGACGGACGCGCCCTCGAGCAGCGAGGGCGCCCCGGCCGGCGCCGCCGGTGACAGGGTCTCGGTGGTGGCCTCCACCGACGTCTGGGGCAGCGTGGTGGAGGCGGTCGGCGGGGACGCCGTCGAGGTCACCTCGATCATCAACGACCCCAGCCAGGACCCGCACTCCTTCGAGGCGACCACGCGCGACCAGCTGCTCGTCCAGGACGCGCAGCTCGTGGTCATGAACGGCGGCGGGTACGACCCGTTCATGACGCAGCTGCTCTCGGCCTCCGGGACGCAGGCGCCCGTGGTCGACGCCGTGGAGGTCTCCGGCCTGGAGGGCTCCCAGGAGGCCTCCGCCGACGACCACGCCGAGGAGGGCCACTCCGAGGAGGGCCACTCCGACGAGGGCGGTCACGACCACGGCGAGTTCAACGAGCACGTCTGGTACGACCTGGCCACCGCCGGGAAGGTCGCGGAGGCCGTGGCGCAGGAGCTCTCCACCGTCGACCCGTCCGCCGCGAGCACGTTCACGGCCAACGCGAAGGCCTTCACCGACGGCCTCGCCGCCGTGCAGCAGGTCGAGGCGTCCGTGAAGGCCAGCTCGGCGGGCACCGGCGTGGCGATCACCGAGCCCGTCCCCGACCACATGCTCGAGGCGATGGGCCTGGTGGTGAAGACCCCCGAGGCCTTCTCCGAGGCCGTGGAGGAGGGCACCGACGTCTCCCCCGCCGTCCTCGCCGACACCCGTGCTCTCTTCAGCGACGGCGCCGTCAAGGCGCTGGTGTACAACGAGCAGACCACCGGCGCCGAGACCGAGGCCGTGCTCTCGGCCGCGGAGGCTGCCGGCACCGCCGTGGTGCCGGTCACCGAGACGCTCCCCGACGGGCAGGACTACACGCAGTGGATGACCGCGAACGCCGAGGCGATCCGCGCCGCGGTCCAGGGCTGACGGGCGTGGGCGCGGCGGCCGGGGCCCCGGCTCCCGCGCTCTCGCTGCGCGGGGCGGCCCTGAGCTACGGCGACCACGAGGTCTGGTCCGGCCTGGACCTCGACGTCGCCCCGGGCGAGCTGGTCGCCGTCCTGGGCCCCAACGGGTCCGGCAAGACCAGCCTCGTGCGCACGGTCCTCGGGCAGCAGCCGCTGACCCGGGGCCGCGTGCAGGTGCGGGGCCGCCCACCGCGGGCCGGCTCCCCCGAGATCGGCTACGTGCCCCAGCAGCGGCTCATCGACCCGATGACGCCGCTGCGCGCCCGCGACCTCGTGCGCCAGGGCCTGGACGGGCACCGCTGGGGGGTGCCGCTGCCGGGGCGGCGCGTGCGCGACCGGGTGGACGCGCTGCTGGCCGCCGTGGGCGCCACCGCCTACGGCGACGTCCCGGTGGGGCTGCTGTCCGGGGGCGAGCAGCAGCGGGTGCGCATCGCCCAGGCCGTCGCCACCGACCCGGCGCTGCTGCTGTGCGACGAGCCGCTGCTCTCCCTCGACCTGGCCCACCAGCGCGAGGTGGTCGGCGTCATCGACGCGCGGCGCCGCGCGGGCACGGCCGTGCTGTTCGTGACGCACGAGATCAACCCCGTCCTCGACGTCGTCGACAAGGTGCTCTACCTGGCGCCCGCGGGCCACCGCGTGGGGACGCCGGAGGAGGTGCTGACCACGGAGTCGCTCTCCGACCTGTACGGGACCCGCGTGGAGGTGCTCCACCACGGCGGCCGCGTGCTCATCGCCGCGACCGGCGCGGCCGGCGAGCACGACTGCCACCCGGCGCGGGCGGTGGACGTGGAGGGGGTCCGGTGAGCTGGGACGCGGTCATCAACTTCGACGACTACTCGCGCCTGCTGCCCCTGGTCACCAACTCGCTGTGGGCCGCCGCGGCGCTGGGGCTGGTCGGCGGCCTGGTCGGGGTGCTCGTGGCGGCCCGGGACATGGCCTTCGCGGTCCACGGCATCTCCGAGCTGAGCTTCGCGGGCGCGGCGGCCGCCCTGCTCGTCGGCGTCGACGTGGTGCTCGGCTCGGTGGTCGGCTCGCTGCTGGCCGCGGTGCTCATCGGCGTGCTCGGGGTCAGGGCGCGCGACCGGAACTCCATCATCGGCGTGCTCATGCCGTTCGGCCTCGGGCTGGGCGTGCTCTTCCTCGCCCTCTACCCGGGGCGCTCCGCGAACAAGTTCGGCCTGCTCACCGGCCAGGTCGTGGCCGTGGACGACCCCCGGCTGATCACCATGCTCGCCACCTCGGCGGTGGTCCTGGCGGTGCTGGCCGTGGTGTGGCGCCCGCTGCTGTTCGCCAGCGTGGACCCGGACGGCGCCGCGGCCCGCGGCGTGCCGGTGCGCGGGCTGTCGCTGGTGTTCATGGTGGTGCTCGGCCTGTCGGTGGCCATGGCCGTGCAGGTGGTCGGCGCCCTGCTCGTGCTGTCGCTGCTCATCACCCCGGCCGCTGCCGCCACGCGCGTGTCCGCCTCGCCGCTGTGGGTGCCCGTGCTCTCCGTCGCCTTCGCGGTGACCTCGGCCGTCGGCGGGATCCTGCTGGCCCTGGGCGGCACCGTGCCGATCAGCCCGTACGTCACCACCATCTCCTTCGCCATCTACGTGGTCTGCCGCCTGCTCGGTGCCCGCCGGGGCCGCCGCGGCTGGACCCGGCGGCGCCCCGCCGCCGGGTCCAGCACTCCGGGCGCCACTCCCGGCGCGGCGGCGGGAGGCCCGTCCGGCCTCACCGGCGCCCCCGTGTGACCGCGCCCCCGTCCGGCGTCGGCGCGGCCCGGCTGGTCGCCCGGCTGCGCGCTGCGGGGTGCGTCTTCGCGGAGGACGAGGCGGCGCTGCTGCTCGCGGAGGGGCTCCCCCCGGACGCGCTCGAGGAGCGCGTCCGCCGCCGCGAGGCCGGCGAGCCGCTGGAGCTGGTGCTCGGGTGGGCGCAGTTCGCCGGGCTGCGGGTCGGCACGGCCGCCGGGGTGTTCGTGCCGCGGCGCCGGAGCGAGCTGCTCGTCCGCGAGGGGCTCGCCGCGCTGCGCGCCGTTCCCGGGCGCAGCGACGCCCGCGTCGTCGTCGACCTGTGCTGCGGGACGGGCGCCGTGGGGCTGGCGGTGGCCGTGGGCGCGGCGGCCGAGGGGGTGGACGTGGCGCTGCACGCCGCAGACGCCGACCCCCTGGCCACGGCCTGCGCCGCCCACAACCTGCGGGGCGTGCCGGGGGCTCGCGCGCACACCGGAGACCTCTACGCCGCCCTGCCCGCCGCGCTGCGCGGCCGCGTGCACCTGCTGGTGGTCAACGCCCCCTACGTGCCCACCTCGCGGGTGGCGCTCATGCCGCCGGAGGCCCGCGACCACGAGCCGCTGACCGCGCTGGACGGCGGGGCTGACGGCCTCGACGTGCACCGCCGGGTGGCCGCCGGGGCCCGGCCGTGGCTCGCCCGCGGCGGGGCGCTGGTCCTGGAGACGAGCGAGCCGCAGGCCGAGGGCACGCTGGCCGCCTGCCGGGCAGGGGGCCTGGCCGCGGTGGCCGTCCACGACGACGACCTGGAGGCGTCGTGCGTGCTCGCCAGGGCCTAGCCTGGCGAGCACCGTGACAGAGCTGCTCCTCCTGCTCACCGCCGCCGCGCTCGTCGTGGCCTGCGGAGGCTTCGTGGCCGCTGAGTTCTCGCTGCTCACGGTGGACCGGGCCACGGTCGAGCGTGACGCCGCCGGAGGGGACCGGCGCGCCGCGGGAACCCTGGCCGCTCTGCGGAGCCTGTCCACGCAGCTGTCGGGGGCGCAGGTCGGCATCACCATCACCAACCTCGCCATCGGCTACCTCGCCGAGCCGGCCATCGGCCGGCTGGTGGCGCCGTGGCTCGCGGGCGTGGGCATCACGGGCGGTGCCGCCACGGCCACCTCGGTGGTGATCGCCCTGGGGCTGTCGACGCTGGGCACGATGGTCTTCGGCGAGCTGGTGCCCAAGAACCTCGCCATCTCGCTGCCCTACGCCACCGCCTACGCCGTGCAGGGCTTCAGCCGCGGCTTCGCCCGCGCCATGGCGTGGCCGATCCGGCTGCTCAACGGCCTGGCCAACGCCGTGCTCCGCCGGGTGTTCCGCACCGAGCCCGCCGAGGAGCTGGCGTCGGCGCGCTCCGCCGACGAGCTGCTGTCCCTGGTCCGCCGCTCCGCGGAGCAGGGCACGCTGGAGGAGGAGACCGCCGCGCTGGTGCAGCGCACGCTGGCCTTCTCCGGCCGCCGCGCCGTGGACGTCATGACCCCGCGGATGCGGGTGCGCACGCTGTCCGCCGACGACGACCTCACCGAGCTGGTCGCGGCCGTGCACGACTCCGGCCGCTCCCGGTTCCCGGTGACCGGCACCGACCAGGACGACGTGGTCGGCGTGGTGCATGCCCGGCAGGCCCTCCTCGTGCCACCGGAGGAGGCCGGCCGGGTGCTGCTGCGGGACGTGGTGGAGGAACCGGCGCTGGTGCCGGAGACCCTCGAGCTCGACGAGCTGCTCGACCAGCTGAAGAGCTCCCCGCTGCAGCTCGCGGTGGTGGTGGACGAGTACGGGGGCTTCGCCGGCGTGGTCACCTTCGAGGACCTCGTGGAGGAGATCGTCGGGGAGGTGGTCGACGAGCACGACGTCGTCACCTCCGCGGTCCGCGAGGACGGCGAGGGCGGGTGGCTGCTGTCCGGGCTGCTGCGCCCGGACGAGGTGGCGGTGCGCACGGGGGTGCAGCTGCCGGAGCACCCCGACTACGAGACGGTGGCGGGCCTGGTGCTGCGCGAGCTGGGGCGCCTGCCCGGGGTCGGCGAGGTGGCGCGCGTGCCGGTCACCACCGACGGGGCCGACGACGACGGCCTGCCCGTCCAGCGGTGGTGCGAGCTGCGCGTGGAGGCCCGTGACGGCCTGCGGCTGGAGGGCGTGCACCTGCGGCTGCTCCCGCCGGGCTCCGCGCCCGGCGCCGACGGCGACGACGGCGACGACGGGCGGGGGCGGTCGTGAGCGACGGGCTGGCGATCGCCCTGGCCGTGGCCCTGCTCGGCCTCAACGCCTTCTTCGTGGGCGCCGAGTTCGCGGTCATCTCGGCACGGCGCTCCTCGGTGGAGCTGCTGGCCGCCGGCGGGAGCCGGGCCGCGCGCACCACGCTGCGGGCCATGGAGGACGTGACGTCCATGCTCTCCTGCGCGCAGCTGGGCATCACGCTGTGCTCGCTGGGGCTCGGCGCGGTCGGGGAGCCCGCGGTCGCCCACCAGCTGGAGCCGCTCTTCGAGGCCGCCGGCCTGCCGGACGCGCTGGTGCACCCCGTGGCCTTCGCGATCGCCCTGGCGCTCGTGGTCACCGCGCACGTGGTGGTCGGCGAGGTGGTGCCCAAGAACCTCGCGCTGGCCGGGCCGGACCGCGCCGCCCTGGTCCTCGCGCCGCCGCTGCGGGCGCTGTCGATGGTGCTGCGCCCGGTCATCGCCGTCTCCAACGCGCTGGCCAACCTGGCCCTGCGCACCGTCCGCGTGGAGCCGAAGGACGAGGTGACCAGCGCGTACACCCGCGAGGAGGTGGCCGGCCTCGTGGCCGAGGCGCGTTCGGAGGGGCTGCTCGAGGAGGACGTGGAGGAGCTCACCACCGCCGCCCTCGGCTTCGCCGACCGCACGGCGGCGGCGGTGCTGCTGCCGCTGGGCTCCCTGGCCACGCTGCCGCGCGGCGCCACCGTGGCGCAGGTGCAGGACGCCGCCGCCCGCACCGGCTTCTCGCGGTTCCCGGTGGAGGACGGCGCCGGGGGGCTGGCGGGCTACGTCCACGTCAAGGACGTGCTCACCCTGGACCCGGAGGCCCGCGCGGCGGAGGTGCCCTCCCGCTACGTGCGCGAGCTGGCGACCGTCTCCGACGGCGAGGCGCTGCGCCCCGTGCTGCGCCGCATGCAGGAGACGGGCGCCCACCTGGCCCGGGTGGAGGGCGCCGACGGCTCCCTCCTGGGCGTGGCGGCGCTGGAGGACGTGCTGGAGGAGCTGGTCGGTGAGGTGCGGGCGGACGCGGCGGCGTCGGTCACAGGCGCACCACGCGGCGCGCGCTGACGGCGCGCCGTCCCCCTGCGCCCGGCGTGTCGCGCCGGCTGGGCCCTCCGCGTGGGGGACCGTGGAGGCGTGCTCCTCGCCCTCGGACTCCTGCCCTTCGTCGCGGCGCTGGTCTTCCTGCTGGACCTGATCGAGCGCCGCCTGCTGGTGGAGGCCCGCCCGCGCCGCCGGTGAGGCAGCGGCGGCCCGCACCGGCCGCCGGCCATCACCAGCCGGGGTCGCGCCCCTGCGACACGGCCTCGACCGCCTCGCCGGCCAGGTCGGCCAGCTTGCGGTTGGAGTCCTGGGAGCGGCGGGACAGCAGCGCGAACGCCTGCTCCGGGGCGATCCCCCGCTGCACCGCGATGATGCCCTTGGCCTGCTCGATCACCGCGCGCGACACCATCGCCCGCTGCAGCTGCTCGGCCAGCTCCCGGGTGCTCTCCACCGCGAGCGCGTTCGTCAGGGCGATGGCCGCGTGGCCGGCGAAGACGGTCGCGACCTCGCGCGACTCGGGGGTGAGGACGCTCTCCCCCCGGGTGTCGTAGAGGTTCAGCGCGCCCACCGTGCGCCCCGGCACCGCCAGGCCCACGGACAGCGTGGCCCGCACGCCCGCGCGGGCCGCCACCTCCGAGTACCCCGGGTAGGCCTGGTCGCCCTCGGCGGTGTTGCGGATCGTGATGGTCTGGCCCGACATCGCGGCGTCCATGCACGGGCCGAAGCCCAGCTCGTACTGCCGCTCGTCCAGCTGGACGGCGAGGTTGCCGGTGAAGGCCACCGACGTGGCGCGCCGCCCCTGCACGACGGTCACCGACGCCTCGTCGGCCCCGGGCACGGAGTCCCGCGCGAGCTCCGCGACGCGCTGGAGCACGGCGTTCAACGGCGTCCTGTCGAGGAGGATCCTCCCCAGCTCGGCGTAGGCGACGTCGACCGACATGCGGACTCCCATGGTGCTCTGCGCCCGCCGCGCGTCTGGACGGACGGCCACCCAATCTAGTCGGCAGGTCACGAGCAGGTGCCAGCGGCGCGGAGGTCCCCCGGCCGAGCGCCTCACGCGCTCGACCGGGGGACGGGTGGCCCGGCAGGCGCCGGTGCCACCGCTGCGGTCAGGAACCCTGGACCGGGGCCTGGCCACCACCGGCCGGAGCCGACGGCGCGGCGGGTGCCTCGCCCTGCGCCTGGGGGGCGGCCGGAGCCGCCGGCGCATCGCCCTGGCCCTTCTCCTGGCCCTTCCCCTGGCCCTTCCCCTGGCCCGGTGCGAGCGCGCCGGCCGGTCCAGCCGCAGCGGGCCCACCGGCGGCCGGGCCGCCCTGGGGCGGGGTCGGCGCGGTGGAGACGCTGGTGGCGTCGAGCGTGGTGCCGTCGCTGGCCACCGAGCCCTCGGCGACCACGCGGGCGCCGACGACGAGCACGCTGGAGCGGTCAGCGGTCGCGGGCTCCGCCGGGTCCTCGGGCTGGGAGCCACCCCCGCTGCTCGACGACGACGGCGCAGCGGGCGCGGCCGGCGCCGAGGACTGCGAGCCCTCACCGCCCTGGGCGGGGGCCGGCGGCGTGGGGGCCGCGGTGTACGCGGTGGTGTCGGTGGTGCTCACCGTGCGGGTGAAGCCGTCCCTGTCGACCAGGGTGAAGCCGGAGTCGGTGACCTCCTCGACGGTGCCGTCGAGGTGGGGCGTGTGCTGGCCGGCCTCGGGGCCCCCGGCGGCGGGACCGCCAGCAGGACCGGCAGCGGGGCCGCCAGCGGGCGCCTGGCCCTGGGCGGCAGCGCCGCCGGGGGCCGGCGGAGCGGCGGGGGCGCTGGCGGAAGGCGACGAGGACGCGTCCGGCATCCCGTCCGCGAGGGCGAGGCCCGCGCCACCGACGGTGAGGCCTCCAGCCAGGGCGACGGCGAGCAGCGTGCGCCGCCCGCGGCGCGAGCGCCCGCCCTGCTCGGTGGTGCCGGCGTCGGGGATCCAGGTGGGCTGGGTGGGCTGGTTCACGATGTCCTCCACAGGAGTCGTGGCCCGCCGGTTCAGCGGGACCTGACGACGACGCTCCGCGGCCCGTCTGAAGCCGACCTGAAGCGGACCGGCCCCCGCGGCCTCTTCAGCAGCCCCTCAGGGTGGGCCGACCAGAATGGCCGGGTGCCCGCTGCTGCTGCCCGCGCCCTGGTCGTGGAGGACGACGCCTCCGTCCGCGAGGCCCTCGTCGACGCCCTGCGCACCGACGGCTTCGTGGTGGAGGCCCTGGTCGACGGCGAGGGCTTCGAGGCCGCGGTCGACGCCTTCCGCCCGGACGTCGCGCTGCTCGACGTGATGCTCCCCGGCCCGCGCGACGGGTTCTCCCTCGCCCGCTCGCTGAGGGAGCGCAGCGACGCCGGCCTGCTGTTCCTCACCGCGCGCGACGCGGTCGACGACAGGCTGCGGGGCTTCTCCACCGGCGCCGACGACTACGTGGTCAAGCCGTACGTCACCGCCGAGCTGCTGGCCCGCATCCGGGCGCTGCTGCAGCGCCTGGGCCGGGTGCCCTCCACCGTGCAGGTGGGCGACCTCGTCCTCGACGAGGCCGCGAACGTCGCCACCCGCGCCGGCCGCGTGCTCGACCTCACCGGCACCGAGCACCGGCTGCTGTCCTACCTCGTGGCGGGGCGGGGCCGGACGCTGAGCAAGACCCAGATCCTCACCCAGGTGTGGGGCTACGAGGACTACGACCCCAACCTCGTGGAGGTGCACGTCAGCGCGCTGCGCCGCAAGACCGAGGCGTACGGCCCGCGGCTGATCCACACGGTGCGCGGCCTCGGCTACGTGCTGCGCCCGTGAGGGCGCCCCGGGTGCCGCGGCAGCGCCTGAGCCGCGGACCGGCCTCGCTGGCCGGCCGCGTGCGCTGGGCGGTGCTCGTCCTGCTGGTCGCGCTGCTCGTGGCGCTGTTCGTCGTCGTCGACGTCCTGCTCGTGGTGCGGCTGCGCTCGGACCTGCAGACCCGCCTCACCGACCGCGCGGCGCTGGCCCAGCAGCTGGACGGCACGCTCAGCGCGCAGCAGCTGCTGGACAAGCTCCGCGGCGACGGGGTGGGGGCAGAGCTGTGCAGCTCGGACGGCACCTGCGTCAGCACGCCGGTGGCGCCCGTGCCCCCGGACAGCCAGCCGGCGGCCGGTGCTGGCGACGCGACCCGGTCGCCCGCGGGCCGCGGACCGGCCGCGGGACCTCCGGCTGCGCCCGGGGCCGACCAGGTGCAGCGCGACGGCAGCACCCTCTTCACGGTCACCCAGCTGGCCAGCGGTGCGCGGCTGACGCTGACCGTCGACGACTCCTACGTCGGCGAGACCCTGACGGGCCTCGTCGTCCTGGAGGTCCTCGGTGGTGCGGCGGGCCTCCTGGTGGCGTGGTTCGCCCTGGGCCGTGTGGTCGACGCGGCGCTGCGGCCCCTGGACGACATGACGTCGGTGGCGCGCGGCATCGCCGCCGGTGACCGCGGGCGGCGCCTGGGGTCGGGCCGCCCCGACACCGAGCTCGGCCGCACGGCGCTGGCGTTCGACGCCATGATCGACGGGCTGGAGTCCGCGGTGGCGGTCGCCGAGCGCTCCCAGCAGCAGATGCGCGCGTTCCTCTCCGACGCCTCCCACGAGCTGCGCACGCCGCTGGCGGGCTTCCAGGCCAGCGCGGAGAACCTCCTGCGCGGCGACCCGCCCCGGGCGGACCGCGAGCGGGCGCTCGCGGCGATGGTGCGCGAGAGCACGCGGGCCTCGCGGCTGGTGGGCGACCTGCTGACGGCGGCGCGTCTGGAGGAGGGGGTCGAGCTGGAGCGGGCCGACGTCGACGTCGTCGAGCTGGCCCGCCAGGAGGTGGAGCGCCAGCGCCTGCTCGGCTCGGGGACCGCCTGGTCGGTGGAGGCGGCCGGCCCCCTGGTGGTGCGCTGTGACGCGGTCCGGGTGGGCCAGGTGCTGACCAACCTGCTCGACAACGCCCGCCGAGCCGTCGAGGGTGCGGGCTCGGTGGTGGTCTTCGTGGGCGTCGACGACGCAGACGCCGGCGTCGAGGTGCGCGACAGCGGGCCGGGCATCCCCGCCGACCAGCGCGAGCGGGTCTTCGAGCGCCTCGTGCGCCTGGACGCCGGGCGCGACCGCCGCTCCGGAGGGGCGGGGCTGGGCCTGTCGATCGCCCGGGCCATCGCCCGCGCCCACGGCGGCGACCTCGTGGCCGCCGACCCCGGCCCCCGTGGTGGAGCCCTGCTCCGCCTGACCCTCCCCCTCACCCCCGCGTGATCACGGGGGACGTCCGCGGCCGCTGCGCACGTCCCCCGTGATCACGGAGGGGGGTGGGGGTCAGGCGGGCGGGTTCCCCAGGTCGCGCACCGGCAGGCGCTCCCCGCCGCGGCGCATCGACTCGTGCGCCACCACGCCGGGCAGCGTGTAGCGCGCCGCCACCCAGGCGTTGACCGGCGGCAGGGTGCGGGTGTTCACGGCAGTGACGAAGTCGTCCACGAGGAACTGGTGGCTGCCCTCGTGCCCGTTCGGCGCCCCGGCGAACTCCCGCGGCAGGCGCGCCACGTCGTGCACCGGCGCGTGTCCCGACACGAACGCCGCCCGCAGCTCCGGGGCCACGTGCGCCAGCGAGGGGTCGTCCTCGGAGACCGAGGCCTCGGAGTCCAGGTCGGCCGAGACGTCCTGCACGCCCTGCTTGTCCTGGAACAGCGACACCGTGGCCAGCTGCTCGAAGCTCGCGTCGGTGCCGAAGAAGCGGAACCGCGACTCGCGCAGGTGCGAGGGGTAGCCCACCCGGCGCATCTCGTTGGTGCGCACCACGCCGCCGTCGGACAGCTCGAACAGCGCGGTGGCGTTGGAGACGTCGTTGTCGAACATCGACACGTCCCTGTCGAAGACCCCGTCGCCGCGCTGGTCGGCCACGCCGAGGCAGCTGACGGAGACGACGTGCGCCGCGTCGGTGTCGAGCGCCCCGAGCACACCGCCGAGGGCGTGGGTGGGGTAGAGCATCGGCGGGTAGGACGCCGTCGCCTTCCAGCCCTCCCCGCCGGAGTACCGGTAGGCGTCGTAGAAGCCGAGGTCCATGTCGTGGACGTAGTCGCCCTCGGCGTAGAAGACCCGCCCGAAGGTGCCCTTCTCCACGTGCTGTCGGGCGTAGACGGTGGCGGGGTTGTAGTGGCTCGTCTCGCCCATCATGTAGGTCAGCCCCGTCTCGCGGACGGCCTCGACGATGGCGGCGATCTCGTCCTCGGTGATGGCCATGGGGACGGCGGAGTAGACGTGCTTGCCGGCGCGCAGCGCCTGCACGACCAGCGGCCCGTGCGTCCAGCGCTGGGTGAAGATCGCCACCGCGTCGACGTCGGAGGCGATGGCCTCCTCGAAGGAGGCGAAGGTGCCGGCCAGGCCCTGCTCGGCCACGAGGGCCTCGGCCCTCTCGGGCAGCACGTCGGTGACGAAGACGTCCCCCACGCCGGGGTGGCGCTTGAACAGCTCGGTGAAGGAGCCGGCGAACTGGCCGGCGCCGATGAAGGCGATCGAGAACACGGGTGGTGGACCTCCGGGTCTGGTGGGGTGGTGCGGCTGGTTGCGCGGGACTACTGGAAGACGGCCTCGACGCGGCCGTTGACCTCCGTGAGGGAGGAGGCCGGGGCCTGGCCACCGACCACCTGGTCCATCGCCGTCCCCATGATCGACTGGACCTCGGAGGCCTGGAGGATCTCCGGGTAGGGGAACGTCTCGCCGTCGGCGATGGGGTCGGTGAAGGCGGTGACGTCGAGGCCGGTCTCGGAGAGCGTCTCGACCGCGGCGGGCGTGGTCGAGGCGATGGCGGGGAAGACGATGCCGCCGCGGGCCACGACGTCCTGGCAGGCGGGGCTGGCCAGGTAGCGCACCCACTTCCACGCCGCGCCCTTGTTCTGGGACGTGGTGGAGATGGAGTCGCCCAGGGAGTTGGTCATCGTCCGGCGCCCCTCGGGTCCCACCGGGGTCTTGGCCACGGCGAGCTCGATGCCCTTGAGCTTGGAGTAGTTGGCGATGTTCCAGGAGCCGTTGGTGATGAGGGCGTACTTGCCGGCCTGCAGCTGCTGGTCGAGCGAGCCGCCCTGGGTGAGGGACAGCGGCGGCATGTAGCCCTTGTCGACGAGCCCGGTCCACCAGGCGATGGACTCCTGGAAGCGGGGGTCGTCGTAGTGGAAGGTCGTCCCCCACGCCTCGTCGACGGGCGACCAGCCCGTGGTCTGCGTGAACCACGACCACTGCGTCTGCCCGAACGCCTCGCCGGAGTTCTCCAGGCCCAGCCCGTAGGTGGCGATGCTGCCCCTGTCGAAGCCCGGCTCGTCGCCGCGCACGCCGTTGGTGTCCACGGTGAGGTGCGCGATGGCCTGCTCGAAGGTGCCGCCGTCAGTGGGGTTCCACGTGAGGGCGTTCATCTGCTCCGGGGTGAGCCCGGCGTCGGCGGCCATCTCGGCGTTGTAGAACATGCCGATGGTGTCGAAGTCCTTCGGCAGGCCGTAGCGCTTGCCGTCCGGGCCCACCCAGAGCTCGGCGCTTCCCGGCACGTACTGGCCCAGGTCGACGTCGGAGGAGGCGAGCCGCTCGTCGAGCGGCTCGATCAGCCCGCGGGCCGCGAACTCCCCGAAGCGGGAGGTGTGGTCGACGAAGACGTCCGGTGCGGAGCCGGCGACGAAGCCGGTGAAGAGCTTGTTCCAGTAGTCGTCCCACCCGAACTGCTCGATCTGCACCTCGACGTCGGGGTTCGCGGCCTGGAAGTCGGTGGCGCACTGCTGGTAGGCGGGCAGCTGGGAGGCGTCCCACATCCAGTAGGTGATGGTGCCGCTCTCACCGTCCCCGCCCTGGTCCACGCCGTAGGAGGCGCAGCCGGTGAGGGTCAGGGCGAGCGCGGCGGTGGCGGCGGCCAGTCCCCGGCGGAGGTGGCGCGGCCGGCGGCGGCTGGGTGCTGAGGTGCTCACGTCGGGTGCCTCACTTGATCCCGGAGAAGCCGATGGACTCGACGATGCGCCGGCTGAACACGGCGAAGAGGACGACGATGGGCAGCGCGGCCAGCAGGGTGGCGGCCATGAGGCCCGCCCAGTCCGGCGTCCCCTGCGGGGTCTGGGACCTGAAGATGCCCAGGCCCACGGTCAGCACGCGGACGCTGCGGTCGCTGGCCACGAGCAGCGGCCAGAAGTACTCGTTCCACGCCTGGATGTACTGCAGGATCGCCAGCGTGATGAGCGGCCCGGAGGCCATGGGCGCGATCACCCGGAAGAAGCGCCGCACGGTGCCCGCGCCGTCGAGCACCGCGGCCTCCTCCACCTCCCTCGGGATGCTGAGGAAGAACTGCCGCAGGAAGAAGACCGCGAACGGCGTCATGAAGAAGAACGGCAGGACGATCGCGGCGTAGGTGTTGAGCAGGCCCAGGTCGCGCATGAGGAGGAAGTTGGGCAGCTGCGTGAAGATCGGCGGCACCATGAGCGCGGTGAGGAAGACGAAGAACACCGCGTCGCGGCCGGGCCAGCGCAGGCGGGCGAAGGCGTAGGCGGCCATCGCGCCGAAGAACACCTGGCCGGCGGTGATGAGCGTGGCCACCAGCAGGGAGTTCAGCAGGTAGACCCAGAAGTCGATGGCGGCGCCAGAGCCGCCCTGGGCCTGGGCCTCGGCGGTGGTCGACAGGCCCAGCACGCGCTCGAAGGCGCCGAAGGTGAACCCCACCGGCAGCGGGGAGCTGGGGCTGGTGGCGAGCTCGGTGCCGTTGGACAGCGCGGTGCGCAGCATCCAGTAGAAGGGGAACAGGGTGACGAGCATGATCAGCGCGAGCGTCGCCCAGGCGACCACGCGGCCGATGCCGGCGCGGCGGTCCCGCGGGGCCTTCTGGACGGGTCGGGCGGTCTGCTCGAGGGGACCCGACGCGGCGGGCTCGACGGGGGCGGTGACGGACATCGGGAGGCTCCTCTGCCTTCAGCCGGTGGCGCTCAGGCCAGGTCGGACTCGTTGGCGCGCGTGAGGCGCAGCTGGACGAACGCGACCACGGCGAGGATCGCGAAGAGCACCACCGAGACCGCGGCGGCGTAGCCGAACTCCAGGCGCTGGAAGGCCAGGTCGAAGATGTAGTACTGGATCACCCGGCTCGCGTCGCCCGGGCCGCCGGAGGTGGTGACGGCCACGGTGTCGAAGACCTGGAACGAGCCGGTGACGGTGATGACCAGGACCAGCGCGAGCACGGGCCGCAGGAGCGGCAGGGTGATCGACCAGAACATGCGCCACTCGCTGGCGCCGTCCACCCGGCCCGCCTCGTACAGCCCCTCCGGGATGGTCATGAGGCCGGCGAAGACCAGCAGGGCCGTGTAGCCCATGTGCCGCCACACGTTGACGAGGGCGATGGTGGGGACCACCCAGCTCTGCTCGCCGAAGAAGGGGATCGCGTCCAGGCCCAGCCCCGTGATGGCGGAGTTCACGATGCCGATCTGGGCGTCGAGCATCCAGTAGAAGAGCAGCGCCACCACGACGTTCGAGATGAGGAACGGCAGCACGATGACGCTGCGCACGAACACCGAGCGGGTGACGCGCTGCAGCAGGACGGCGATGAGGACCGCCAGCACCGTCTGCACGGTGATGTTGATGGCGACGTACTGCACGGTGACCTTCATGGCGTTCCAGAAGGTCTCGTCCGAGGCCATCCGGGAGTAGTTGTCCAGGCCCACGAAGCGCGGCCGGGAGAAGAAGTCGTACTCGGTCAGCGAGAAGTACAGGCCGCGCAGCGTCGGCCAGAAGTAGAAGACGACGAAGCCCAGCAGCGCGGGGGCGATGAAGCCGAACGCCGCGAGGCCCTCCCGGGAGCGCCGCTGCGGAGGCGAGGAGGGCGCCCGGTCGGCGAGCGGGGGCGAGGCGGTGCCTGCGGTCACGATGCTCTCCACGGCGGTGTGGTGGTGCGGGACGGGGATCCACGGGGTGCGACTTGTTTCTACGGTGAAACCAAGTACCGCGTCAAGCCCCCCGATCGAACCTTTGTCAGGACAGCATGAACGGACTTTCCCTTCCGGAGAGCAACTGAGTAGCCTCGCGGCGTGACCAGCGCCACCGTGGGCCCCATGACGTCCGCCTGGGCCCCCCTGGAGGGCCCCGCCCACGACGTGGCCCTCGCGGTGCTGGTCGACGGCCCCCTGGCACGCAGCGAGATCGCCCGCCGCCTCGGCCTGTCCCCCGGCACGCTGACGCGCCTGTCCCGGCCCCTGCTCGACGCCGGGCTCCTGGTGGAGACCGAGGGCGCGCACGCCCCCTCGGGGCACCCCACGCGCCCCCTGGACGTGGACGAGGGCGCCCACCACTTCGTGGGCGTCAAGCTCACCGAGCACACCGCGCACGTCGCGGTGACCGGTCTGCGCGCGGGCGTGGTCGCCTCCGACGAGACCCTCCTGCTGTCCACCGACCCCGCCGAGGTGGTGGAGACGGTCGCGCGGCTGGTCCGGAGCGCGGTCGGCGCGGCCGGCGTCGCCGCCACGGTGCGCGCCGTGGGCATCAGCGTGGGCGGGCAGGTGGCGCAGGGCGGCCTGGTGGTGGACGCCCAGTTCCTGCGCTGGCACGAGGTCGCGCTGGGCCCGCGGCTGGCCGAGGCCCTCGGGCTGCCGGTCGTCGTCGACAACGACCTGCTGTCCCTCTCGCGCGCGGAGCAGTGGTTCGGCGCGGCCCGCGGGTGCGACCACTTCGCCGTCATCACCGTGGGCGAGGGCGTCGGCTACGCCTACGCCGTGCACGGCCAGGTGGTCGACGCCCCCGACGCCGGCCTGGGCACCGTGGGCCACCTCCCGCTCGACCCGAACGGACCCCTGTGCCGGCTCGGCCACGCCGGCTGCGCCGACGCGATGCTCTCGACGGCGGGCATCACCACGCGCGCCTCCATCGCCCACGGGCGCCAGCTCCACCGCGACGAGGTCTACGACCTCGCCGAGTCCGGAGACCCGGTGGCGCGGCGCGTCGTCGACGACTCCGCCCGCGCGCTCGGGCGGATGGTCGCGCTGGTGGGGAACCTCGTGATGCCGGAGAAGGTCATCATCTCCGGGGAGGGCGTGCGGCTGGCCGAGGTCGGTGCGCAGCCGCTGGCCGAGGCGGTGGCGGCGGGCCGGAGCCCGCGGGCGGCGCCGCTGCCCGTGGAGGTGCAGGTCACGGGCTTCACCGAGTGGGCCCGGGGCGCCGCGGTGACCGCCATCCGCACCTTCGTCCTCGGTGAGGGCCGGTGAGCACGACGACGAGCGGTGCCGGCAGCGCGGCGGTGGCCGCACCCGACCTCGTGCGCGCCCAGGTCGGGGGGCGCGACCGGTTCGCGCCGCCGGAGGCCGTCGGCGTGCGCGTCGACCTGGCGGAGGACGGCGCGGGGCTGCGCGTCGACGTCACGGCCGAGCGCGTCAGCCGCGTGGCGCTGCGCTGGCGGCGACCGCTCCCGCAGGGCGTGCGGGTGCTGGGCGACGCGTGGGAGCGCTCCTACGGCGACCTCGCCTGGCAGGGGCTCGTCCCGGAGCGGCCGCTGCCGTGGACGGTGCTCCTGCACGACCCGCGCACCGGACGGACCGAGGGGCACGGCGTGCGGGTGCGGGGCGCGGCGATGGCGTTCTGGACCGCCGACCCCGACGGCCTCACCCTGTGGCTGGACCTGCGCAGCGGAGGTGCCCCCGTCGAGCTGCGCGGCAGGACGACGACGGCCGCGGTGGTCGTCGCGGCCGCGGCCGAGGGCGGTCCCGGCAGCGCCTTCGCCGCCCAGCGGGCGCTGGCGCACCTGCAGTGCCCCGACCCGCTGCTGCCGCCGGCGCCGCTGGCGGGCGCCAACAACTGGTACTACGCCTACGGGCGGGGCTTCGGGCTGGACGCCGTGGTGCGCGACGCCCGCGCCGTCTCCGACCTGGCCGGGGACCACCCGGTGCGGCCGTGGGGCGTCATCGACGACGGCTGGTCGGTCGACGGGGTCGCGGACGGGCGGGACGCCTCCGGCGGGCCGTGGGACGCCGGGCGCCCGCAGACGTTCCCCGACCTGGCCGAGGCGGCGGCCGCGATCCGCGCCCAGGGAGCACGGCCGGGCATCTGGTACCGCCCGCTGCTGCGGCGCGAGCGCCCCTCCGGCGCGCTGGGCGGCGCCCTGGCCCGGGCGTCGGCCGCCGGCGGGACGCCCGGGCGGCGCCAGGACGGCTGGGCCCTCGACCCCAGCCACCCGGGAGCGCTCGACCTCGTCCGCGAGGACGTCGCCCGGATCCGGGGCTGGGGCTTCGAGCTGCTCAAGCACGACTTCTCCACGTACGACCTGCTCGGCCGGTGGGGTCCCGCGATGGGCGCCTCCCCCGCCGCGGACGGGCCGCCGCTCGCCGACCCGTCGACGACGACGGCGGAGGCGCTGGTCGGCTTCTACCGCGCGGTGCGCGAGGCCGCGGGCGACGTCGTCGTCCTGGGGTGCAACACGGTCGGGCACCTGGCCGCGGGGCTCGAGCACGCCCAGCGCACCGGGGACGACACCTCCGGGCTCACCTGGTCGCGCACGCGGCGCACCGGCGTCAACGCCCTCGCCTTCCGGCTCGCGCAGCACGGGGCGCTGTTCGCCGCGGACGCCGACTGCGTGCCCTCCACGCCCGGCACCCCGTGGGCGAAGAACCGGCAGCTGCTCGACCTCGTGGCGCGGTCGGGCACCGCGCTCTTCGTCTCGGTGGACCCGGCCACCCGCACCGAGACGGTCGACGCCGACCTGGCCGCGGCGCTGCGGCTGGCCCTGGACGGCGGGGCGCCCGGCGGGGTGGAGCCGCTCGACTGGCTGGACACCACCACGCCGCAGCGCTGGCGCAGTGGGTGGGTGGACCGCGGCGAGGAGCTGCACCTGGCCTGGGGCGAGGAGCTCGGGTCCGACCCCTTCGAGCACACCGAGCCGCCACCGCCGTGACCGCGGCGGCAGACCGGGTCGGCCGCGGGCGACCTGCCGCGCCACCCGGACCGACGTGCCGGTGGCCGTGCCGTCGCCGTGCGAGCCGCTGCTCGGCTCAGGAGGCGGGCCGCGCGAGGACGAGGAGCGTGAGGTCGTCGACAGGACCGCCGGCCACGTGGTCGGTGACGGCGGCCGTCACGGCGGCGACGGTGCGCTGCGCGGCGTCCGGGGCCAGGCGCTCCTGCTCGGTCAGGCCGGCCAGCCGGTCGAGCAGGCCCTGCTCGTCGAGCTGGCGCCCGCCGGGGTCGGTCGCCTCGGTGACGCCGTCGGTGTACAGCACCAGCTGGTCTCCTGGCGCCAGCTCCACCTCGACCTCGCTCACCTCGACCTCGGCGAACGGGCCGAGCAGGGTGCCCGGCCGTCCGACCAGGCGCGGGACGCCGTGCGCGGGCAGGAGCACCGGCTGGGGGTGTCCCGCCAGGGCGAGGGTCACCACCGCCCCGGGCCGGCTCCCCCGCCCGCCCGGGGCCTCGACCGACAGCGCCACGGCGGCCACGGTGGCGAACCTGTCGTCGAGGGCCTCGTGCACGGCTCCTCCCGCAGCGGCGAGCAGTGCCGCGGGCTCGCTGTGGGTGGTGGCCGCTCCGCGCAGCGCCCAGCGGAGCGCGCCGGTGCTGGCGGCGGCCCGGGGCCCGCGGCCGGAGACGTCACCGATGACGACGTACCAGGAGCCGCCCGCGCCCGCGGGACCGGCGAAGACGTCGAAGAAGTCACCGCTGACCGCGCCCCGGTGACCGTCCGGGCTGGTCGCCGGCTGGTAGCCGGTGGCGATGCGCCACCCGGGGAGCTCGGGGAGGGTGGCCGGCACCAGGCTGGCCTGCACCGCGCGGGCGGTCTGGTCGAGCTCGTCGGCGAGGGCGGCGCGGGCCCGCCGCACCACGGCGTACGGGGTCGTGTCGCGCTGCACCGCCACGTAGTGGACGGGGGCGCCGTCGGCCCCCAGGACGGGAGACAGCGAGAGCTCGTTGACGAAGAGCTGGCCGTCCGCGCGGCGGTTGACCAGCACCACCTCGCCGGCCCCGCCCTCGGCGAGCAGGTCCCGGATGCGCTGGACGGCGGCGGCCACCTCCGCGGAGGACGTGCCGAGCGCCTCCAGCTCGGCGTCGGCCGAGGGGTCGAGCAGGCCGTCGTGCAGGAAGCGGCAGTTGCGCCCGAGCACGTCCTCCTCGGAGAACCCGGTGGTGCGGGTGAAGGCCGGGTTGACGTAGACGATGGGCGAGTCGGGGGCGCGCACGTCGGCCACGCAGACGGCCTGGTCGACGGCGTCGAGGACCGACCAGGCCGCCGCGGGTGCTCGGCCCGGCACCTCGCCCCTCCGGGAGGTCCTCTGCGGGCTCCCGGGAGAGCTGCGGTGCGCCAGCGGGGTCGAGTCGGTGAGGTCGCGCAGCTGGGACAGCGCGGCGAGGGGCAGGCGCACCAGCTCGCGGCGCACCCCGTCGGGCAAGCCGGAGAACGGCGGCACGGCAGGGCCGCCGTCCACCCGCTCCAGCACGGCGGCGACGGCTGCGGGGCTCACCGACCAGCGCTGGGCCCAGGCGAGCAGTCCTGGGCGGTCGGTCGGCACCGGGCCAGGCTAGTCGGGGCGCTGACCAGCGGCGCTGCGGAGGTTGAGGGAGACGGCACCGGCAGACGCCCCCCGCAGGCGCCACCGGCGATCGGTGCCGGACGACCACCACGGGGCCCCGGCCGCGGTCAGCGGCCGGGGCCCGGTGGTGGCGCAGGGCGGGTCAGCGGACGGTCCTCAGACGGTGAAGCGCCCGGTCAGCTCCTGCAGCGCGCCGGCCGAGGTGGCCAGGGCGCTGGCGGTGGCGGCGGTGTGGCCGGCGCCCTCGCGGTTCTGGTCGGTGCCGCGGGCGATGTCGGAGACGTTCGCCGAGATCTGCGCGGAGCCGGTGGAGATCTCAGTGACGTTGCGGACCATCTCCGACGTCGTCGCGGACTGCTCCTCGACGGCGGCGGCGATGGTCGCCTGCACCTCGTCGATGCGACCGATGATGTCGCTGATGTGGGTGACCGCCGAGGCGGCCGAGGCGGTGTCGGCCTGGGTGGCGTTGACCTTGCCGATGATCTCCTCGGTGGCCTGCGCGGTCTGGCGGGCCAGCTCCTTGACCTCGCCGGCGACGACGGCGAAGCCCTTGCCGAGCTCACCCGCGCGGGCGGCCTCGATGGTGGCGTTCAGCGCGAGGAGGTTGGTCTGCTCGGCGATGGACGTGATGAGCTTGACGACGTCGCCGATCTCGCGGGAGGAGACCCCGAGGCGCTCGATGGCGCCACCCGCGGAGCCCGCGGCGGTCACGGCGGAGGCGGCCATGGCGGAGGCGTCGGTGGTGGCCGAGGCGATCTGGGCGATGGCGGCGGTCATCTCCTCGCCAGCCGCGGCGACGGTGGAGATGGAGGCGGTGACCTGCTCGGAGGCGGCGGAGACCACCTGGGTCTGGGCGGCGGCCTGCTCGGCACCGGAGGAGATCTGGGCCGCGACGCTGGACAGGGACGTCGAGGCGGAGGCCAGGGAGCGGGCCTCGGCGGCGATGTCGCGCATGGCGGTGCCCAGGGTGGCCACGGTCGTGTCGACGGCGGCGGCGAGCTGGCCGAGCTCGTCCTTGGTGGTCAGCTCCACGCGGCGGTCCAGGCGGCCCGCGGCGACGTCGGTCATGACGGTGACGACCTTGGACAGCGGTCGCGTCACCGAGCGCGCCACGACCACGGCCATCGCCGCGGCCAGCAGCAGCGCGGCGAGGGCGCACGTGGACACCACGAGCACCGAGGACCGGTAGGCGCTGCGACCGTCGACGGCCATCTGGGCGGCCGTGCTGACCTCGGTCTCGGTGATGGCGTCGACGGCGGCGAAGGCGGCCTTCGCGGGAGGGGTGGCCTCCTGCTCGCGCACGGCGATGAACCCCTCCGTGTCGCCGGCCTCGGCGAGCGGCACCAGCTTGGCCGTGGCGGCCCGGTACTGGACCAGCGCGGAGGTGAAGGCCTCCTGCTGCTCGCGAGTCGAGGACGGCCCGCTCTCCAGGTAGGCCTTCCAGGCCGTGTCGAGGGCGGCGTCGTCGCTCTGCAGCGCGGCCGTGGCCTTCGCCAGGGCGTCGGGGGTCTTGGCCAGGGCGAGGTTCGCGACGTCGAAGCGGACCAGGAGCAGGGCGGTGGCCGACCGGTCCGCCGTGTCGACGGAGACCAGGCCGGAGGTGGCCAGCTCATCGAGGTTCTGCTGCGCCTGCGACAGACGCGTCAGCGCCAGGCCGCTGATCACCGCCAGCAGGAGGCAGACGGCGCCGAACCCGGCGAAGAGCTTGTGCGCGATGCGCAGGTCGGCGAAGCGGTGGATCACGGGTGTCTCCCGGTGGTGCGGTGGTGCCGCAGCTGGTGCGCTCCGCTGCACACTGTCCATCGGTCGGCAGACACCCCTCCTTGAGCGGGTGCGGCTGCCCGCGCCCCGCGCGGGGGCGCAGGCGGCCGCACGCCGTCTCAGCCGAGCAGCGCGGCCGCGTCGCCGAGCGGGAGGCCGTGGGCGGCGGCCACCGGGGCGCTCACCAGCTGGCCGTCCAGCGTGGTCAGGCCCTTGGCCAGGGCGGGCGAGGCCTGGGCGGCGCCGCGCACGCCGCGGTCCGCCACGGTGACGAGGTGCGGCAGCGTGGCCGAGGTCAGCGCGAGGGTGGAGGTGCGCGCGACGGCGCCGGGGATGTTGGCCACGCAGTAGTGCACGACGCCCTCCTCCACGTACGTCGGATCGGCGTGCGTGGTGGGGCGGCTGGTCTCGAAGCAGCCGCCCTGGTCGATGGCGATGTCGACGGCGACGCTGCCCGGGCGCATGGAGGCGATCATCTCGCGGCTCACGATCTTGGGGGCCCTGGCGCCCGGCACGAGCACGGCGCCGATGAGCACGTCGGACTCGGCCACGTACTGGGCCAGCCGCGTGCGGTTGGGCGTCACGAGGTCGAGGCGGCCCTCGAAGACGTCGGACAGGTACGCCAGGCGGGACGGGTTGGTGTCGAAGACCCGCACGATGGCGCGCATCCCCACGGCGATCTTGGCGGCCTCGGTGCCGGAGACGCCCCCTCCGATGATGGTGACCTTGGCCGCGGGCGTGCCGGGGACGCCCCCCAGCAGCACCCCCGACCCGCCCGCGGGGCTCTCGAGGTGGTGCGCCGCGGCCTGCACGGCCATGCGGCCGGCGACCTCGCTCATGGGGGTGAGCAGCGGGAGGCGGCCGTCGGGGGTCTGGACCGTCTCGTAGGCGATGGAGTCGATGCGGCGGGCCAGGAGGAAGTCGGTGAGGTCCCGGTCCGCAGCGAGGTGCAGGTAGGTGAACAGCTGCTGGCCCTCGCGGAAGCGGTGGTGCTCGGAGGCGACGGGCTCCTTGACCTTGACGATGAGGTCGGCCGCGGCGAAGACGGCGTCGGCGCCGTCCAGCACCTCGGCGCCCGCGGCCGCGAACTCGGCGTCGGTGAAGCGGGAGCCGGCTCCGGCCCCGGCCTGCACCAGCACGCGGTGGCCGTGGTGGACCAGCTCGGCGGCGCCGTCGGGCTGGAGCGCGACCCGGTTCTCGTTGTCCTTGACCTCGGTGGGGACCCCGACGACGAGCGGTGCAGACGACACGCCAGACCTCCTGCTCCAGGCGCCGACCCGTTCGGCGCGCTGCCGGGCCCCAACGTCGCAGGATCCTCGGACCGGCACCAGGGATCCTCACGGATGTTCGAGGATGATGCACCTGTGCCGAACGACCTTCGCCCGAGACCACCCCTGACCGACGTCGACAGGACGATCGTCGAGGCGCTGCGCCGCGACGCCCGCACGCCCGGCGCGGAGCTGGCCCGGCGCGCGGGGGTGGCGCCCTCGACGGCGTCGGTGCGGCTGCGCGAGCTGGAGCGCCGCGGTGTCGTCACGGGCTACCACGCCGCGGTGGACCTGGAGGCCGTCGGCGCCTCGCTGCAGGCCATGGTCGCCGTGCGGCTGCACGGCGGCGCCCGCGGCAGGCTGCGCGAGTTCACCGAGCACGTCCGCGCCCTGCCGGGCGTGCTGAGCGTCTTCTTCCTCGGCGGCGAGGAGGACTTCCTCCTGCACGTGGCCACCGCCGACTCCGCCGCGCTGCGCGACCTCGTGGCGGACGGGCTGTCCACGCGGGCGGAGGTGTCCTCCACCCGCACCAGCATCATCTTCGAGCACACCCGCGGCACCGGGTCGGCGGTGCCGCGGGTGTGACTCGGGTCAGGCTCAGCCGGTGTTGCGCATCCCGGCGGCGATGCCGTTGATGGTGAGCAGCAGGGCGCGCTGCAGGCTCGGGTCGGTCTCGCCGCGGCGGTAGCGGCCCAGCAGCTCGGTCTGCAGGTGGTGCAGCGGCTCCAGGTAGTTCTCGCGCACCTCGAGGGTGGTGCGCAGGGCCGGCTCCCGGTCGAGCAGGGCGGTGTCGCCGGTGACGGCGAGCACCTGCTGCACGGTCAGCTCGAACTCCTCCCGCACCACGTCGAGCAGTCCGCGCAGCGGCTCGGGCGCCAGCGCGACGTAGGCGGCGGCGATGTCGAGGTCCGCCTTGACCAGCGTCATGGAGACGTTGCCGAGGAAGGTGCGGAAGAAGCGCCACTCCTCGTACATCTCGCGCAGCACCTCGCGGGCGGAGGGGTCGGCGTCCAGGACGGTCTTGAGGCCCGTCCCCACGCCGAACCAGCCCGGGACGATCTGGCGCGACTGCGTCCAGCCGAACACCCACGGGATCGCCCGCAGGTCCTCGATGCCGCCGCCACCGGGCCGCTTGGAGGGGCGCGAACCGACGTTCAGGGCGCCGAGCAGGTCCACGGGGGTGGCGGTGAGGAAGTACTCCGTGAGGCCGTCCGCCTCGACCAGCGCGCGGTACCTGTCGTGCGCGGCGGCGGCGAAGCTGTCGACCAGGGCGTCCCACCGCTGGCCCTGCTCGGGGGTCCGCCGGTCGGTGCGGTGCAGCACGCTCGCCTCGATGGTGGCGGCCAGCGTCAGCTCGAGGTTCTGGCGCGCCAGCTGCGGCAGGGCGTACTTGTCGCTGATCACCTCGCCCTGCTCGGTGATCTTCACCTCGCCGTCGACGGTGCCCGAGGGCAGCGCCATGATCGCGTCGTAGGTAGGGCCGCCGCCGCGGCCCACGGAGCCGCCCCGGCCGTGGAAGAAGCGCAGCTTGACCCCGAAGCGGCGGGCCACGTCGCGGGCCCGGCGCTGGGCGAGCTGGATCTGCCACTGCGACGCGGCGATGCCGCCGGCCTTGTTGGAGTCCGAGTAGCCGAGCATGAGCTCCTGCACGTCACCGCGCAGGCGCACCAGCTCGCGGTAGGACGGGTCGCTGAGCAGCGACGTGAGGATCCGCTCGGTCTGCTCCAGCTCGACGACGGTCTCGAGCAGGGGGACGAAGTCGAGCCGGGCCACGCCCGCGGTGAGGTCGACCAGGCCGGCCTCGCGGGCCAGGACGACGGCGGCGAAGACGTCGTCGGCGTCGTGCGTCATCGAGATGATGTAGCTCTCGACCACGCGGCGGCCCAGGGAGTCCTGGGCCCACCGGATCGCGTCGAACGCCCCGGCGGTGGTGGCCGTCTCGCCCTCCAGCGGCAGCGGCGGGAGGGCGAGCGGGCGCGGCGAGGCGAGCTCCCGGGACAGCACCTCCAGCCGCTCCGGCTGCGACAGCTCCGCGTAGGGGCGGGTGAGCTCGGCCTCGCGGCCCACCAGCCGGTCGAGCAGGGCGCCGACGGCGGCGTGGTGCTTGGCCGAGTGCTCGCGGACGTCGAGCGTGGCGAGCACCAGCCCGGTGGCCGCCACGGTGCGCACGAGCCGCTCGGTCTCGCCGGACGCGACCAGCTCGCCCTGGTGGGCCTTGACCGACCCGTGCAGCAGGAGCAGGTCGGACAGGAGCTCGGCGTCGTCGGCGTAGTCACGGCCCGGCACGTGCGGGGTCCCGGCGACGAGGCGCTGCTCGGTGAGCGCCAGCCGCACGTCGATGCAGGTGAGGAACAGGCGGTACGGCTCCTGGACGTTGAGCCGTCGGTAGCGGGGCTCCACCTCCGGCAGCGAGGCGATGAGCTCCTCGGTGCGCGCGGCCAGCTCCGGCGAGACCGGGCTGACGGCCTCGCTGACCGACAGGTCCCGGCGCAGCCCGTCGACGGCGGCGCGCAGGGTGTGGATGCCGTGGCGCGCCTGCAGGACCAGCACCTCGCGCGTGACCTGGGGCGTGACGAAGGGGTTGCCGTCCCGGTCGCCGCCCACCCACGAGCCGAAGCGCAGCGGGCTGGTGGACGGCGGCAGGGCCACGCCGTGCTCGGCGAGCCGGTCGCGCAGCTCCTCGAGCACGTCCGGCAGCGCGGCGCGGGAGAGGCCCTCCAGGTAGTAGATGACGTTGCGGGCCTCGTCGATGGGCTGCGGCGGCTCCACGCGCAGCTCGTCGGTGAGCCACAGCAGCTCCACCGCCTCGGCCAGGCGGCGGGTGCGGCGGGGGCCGTCGGGCTCCTCCAGCAGCGACGCCACCCGGCGCAGCTTGTCGATGGTCGAGCGGCGCGCCACCTCGGTGGGGTGCGCCGTGAACACCGGGCGCACCGCCACCTCCTCCATGATCGCGCCCAGCTCGGCAGCGCCCACCCCCGCGTCGGCGACGCGGGAGAGCGCCTGCCTCAACCACCCGCCCTCCGCGTCCTGCTCCTGGCGCAGCGCCCGGCCGCGGTGCACCTGCTCTGTGGTGTTGGCGAGGTGGAAGTAGGCCGTGAAGGCCCGCACCAGCCGCGTCACCGTCTCCAGGTCGAAGCCCGGCAGGTCGGTGAGCGTGTGCTCCTTGGCGTGGGCGCGCACCCGCTCGACCAGCTCCAGCAGCTCCGGGCCCTCGTGGCGGGCCAGGGTCTCGCCGAGCATGGTGGTGACGAGGCGGATGTCGCGGCGCAGCGCGTCGAGCGCGGGCCCGGGGGTCGAGTCGGCGTCCGGCCTGGTGGTCATGGGGCCCATCGTGGCCGCTGCCCGCCGCGCGCGGGGCCCCGGGGGTCTCGATCGCCGGTGGTCAGGACGCCGGTGCGCTGCGGGTCAGGCGCGCGGCGACCGCGTCCAGCCGGGCCTCGTCCACCGCGCCGGCGGAGAGCAGGGGGGCCGCCTGCTGGTCGGCGCCGGGTGACGCCGACCGCTCCACGGCCTCCAGGGCCGTGGCCAGGCAGCGCGACCAGGGCGTCGAGCGCGCCCCCGAGGCCGCCGGCGCGTCCACCAGGTGCAGCGCCTCGGGCATCTCGCGGGGGAAGCGCCAGGCGGACAGCGCCGCGGCGGAGACCTGCGTGTGGGCCACGCCGAACGCGGCCCGCTCGGCGGACAGCAGCCCGCGGCGCCCGCCGCGCCGCACGTCGTCGTCGTCGAGCAGCGCCCGGTAGCCGGCCGGGTCGTGGTGGGCGAGCACCGCCCGCCCCAGGCCCGCGAGGAGCCCCAGGCAGAACGCGTCGGGACCCGGGACGCCGAACAGCGGCGCCAGCTCGCTGCTCGCGACCGCGGCCGCCTCCGACCGGGCCCAGGCGTCCTCGGGGAGCAGCCCGCCGGTGTCGGCCCCGGCAGCGGCCGTGGCGGCCATCGCGCGCACGGCGGCGAACCCGACCACCGTCACGGCGAAGGGGACGGTGCGGACCCGCCCGCTGAGCCCGTAGAAGGTGCTGTTGGCCAGGCGCGTCACGCGGGCGGTCAGCGCGACGTCCCCGACCAGCACCGCGGCGAGCTCGGCGGAGCCGACGGAGCTGTCGCCGGTCATCGTCACCAGGCGCGCCGCCACGGGCCGGCGGGAGGCCAGCTCGTCGACGACGCCCACCAGCGCCTCCAGCGCCGCCTCGGCGCGCTCGAGCGCCTCCCCGGGGTCCGTCGCCCCAGCCGCCGGCGCGGCGGACGTCACGGCGCGCCCCCGGTGGGGCGCAGGGGGCGCACGTCGCGGCGCCACGCGACCAGGTCGGCGGGGGCCATGGCGCGCCCGTACAGCCAGCCCTGCACGAGCTCGGCTCCCAGGGCGCGCAGCGCCTCGGCCTGCTCGGCGTGCTCGACGCCCTCGGCCACGGCCACCAGCCCCAGGCTGCGGGCCAGGCCGATCACCGCGGAGGCCACCTCCGGGTGCCCCCGGCGCAGCTCCTCCACGAACGACCGGTCCACCTTGAGGTAGTCGACCGGCAGCTGGCGCAGGTACGCCAGCGAGGAGTAGCCGGTGCCGAAGTCGTCGAGGGCCACCGACACGCCCATCGCCCGCAGCCGCAGCAGGCGGTCGCGGCTGGCGTCCCGGTCGTGCACGAGCGCCGTCTCGGTGACCTCCAGGCACAGCTGCGACGCCGCCAGACCGGTGCGCGCGAGCACCCGGGCGACCTCGTCGACGACCCCGCGGGAGGACAGCTGGATGGCGGAGAGGTTGACGTTCACCTTCTGCGGGGCGGCCGGGCCCAGCTCCTCGCGCCAGCGCACCATCTGGCCGCAGGCCTCCTCCAGCACGAACAGGCCCAGCTCGTCGACGAGGCCGTTGGCCTCGGCGGTGCGGACCAGCTGCTCGGGCGGGACCGGGCCGCGCAGGGGGTGGTCCCAGCGGACCAGCGCCTCCACGGCCGGCAGGGCCGTGGCGTCGCCCAGGTGGACCACCGGCTGGTAGGCCACCCGCAGCGAGCGGTCCCGCAGCGCCCGCTGCAGGTCGATCGTCAGGGCCAGCGCGTCGTGGGCCTCGTCGCGGGCCGCGGCGTCGCAGAGCGCGACGCGGTTGCGTCCCGCGGCCTTGGCCCGGTACATGGCGATGTCGCAGTCCTGCAGCAGCTGCTCGGCGCTGAGGTGGGGCCCCGTCGCGCGCGCCACGCCGATGCTGGCGGAGACCGTGGAGGGCAGCCCGTCCACCGCCAGGGCCTCGCCGAGGCGGGCCAGGAGCCCCTCCGCCAGCGCGAGGGCGGCGGCGTCGTCGGTGGTGGCCTCGAGCAGCACCACGAACTCGTCGCCGCCCCAGCGGGCCACGAGGTCGTCGGGGCGGACGGCGGCGCGCAGCCGCTGGGCCACCGCCACCAGCAGCCGGTCACCGCTCTCGTGGCCCAGGCTGTCGTTGACCACCTTGAAGTTGTCGAGGTCGAGGAACAGGCAGGTCATCGGCGAGGAGTCGGCGTCCGCGCCGTCGGCGGCGCGCAGGCGCGCCGCGACCTCCTCCTCCAGGGCGGTGCGGTTGGGCAGTCCCGTCAGCGCGTCGTGGCGGGCCTGGTGGGCCAGCTCCATCTCGAAGGCGCGGCGGTCGGTGAAGTCCTCGACGGTGCCCACGAACCCCGCGCCGTGCCCGGGGCTGGCGGCGGGAGCGAGGCGGACGAGCACCCAGCGCTCCTGGCCGTCGGCGCGGACCAGCCGGACCTCGGCCTGGGCCGGCTCACCGCCCAGCGCCCGCTCCGCGCAGGCCAGCACGTCGGGCAGGTCGTCGCCGCGCACGCACGCGGTCCACGCCAGGCCCAGCAGCTCCTCGTGCGGGAGGCCGAGGAGCTCGCAGAAGGCGTCGTTGACGTGGGCCAGGCGCAGCCCGGCCTCGGAGATGATGGTCGGCACCGGGCTGTGGCGGACGAGCGTCTCGAAGCGGCGCTCCTGCGCGCTGGCCTGCTCCTGCGCGAGGCGCTCGGTCGGCGTGCCCGAGCGCACCAGCACGAGCGCCCACAGCCCTGTGGTGGGCGAGGGCGTGCTGGTGAGCTCCACCTCGGCGGCGTCCCCCGCTGCGGTGCGCACGGCCACCGGGACGCGGGCCGGCCGGGTGGGGCGCAGGACCTCGGGGCGGAGCTCGCCGTCCGCCGGCCGGACGAGGATGCTGCCGACCTCTCGTCCGACCAGCTCACCGGCGTCGGTGCGGAGCAGGTCACCGGCCGCGGGGTTGGCCCACAGCACCACGGCCCGCTCGAGGCCGGTGCTGCCGTCAGGGCGGGCCACGACGAGCGTGGCGCCGTTCGAGGCGAGGCCGGCGTCCAGCAGCGCCCTTTGGACGCGGGGGTCCGTGGGCAGCGTGGCCGTCCCGGGCGCCGCCGCGCTGTGCGGCGTCGCGAGCGGCAGGGCCTCGGTGCGGGGCCGCGGCGGCGCTGCGGACGGGTCCGTCGCCCCCGGGGCGGGCTCGGCGAGGAGGCTGTGCCGCTGCTCGCTGCCGCGCATCGCCGTCCCCCCGGTGCGGCGCCGCGGACGCGGCGCTCACCCCTCCATCGGCGCAGGCTGCTGGATCTTGACCACCTCGTCCCGGGCCGCCCGCGGCGGCCCTGCCCGACGTGCGCGCGCCGCGCCGCCCCCCTAGCGTCGGAAGAGGTCGACACCACGGCCTCCGCGGTCCGCCGCAGCCCGCCCCGCCGGGTCACGCACGCCGACGCCGCCTGCTGCGAGGACCTCCCGTTCCCAGGGGGACCCGTGTTCCGCTACGCCCACCAGCTGCAGTTCTCCGCGAAGCCGGAGAAGCCCGACGCGCTGTACGCGATGAAGATGCAGGAGCTCATCGGCGGTCAGTTCGGCGAGATGACCGTGATGATGCAGTACCTCTTCCAGGGCTTCAACTGCCGCATGCCCGGCAAGTACAAGGACATGATCATGGACATCGGGACCGAGGAGATCGGTCACGTGGAGATGCTGTCCACCATGGTCGCCCGCCTCCTCGAGGGCGCCCCGGCCGAGGTGACGGAGAAGGCGGTGGCCACCAACCCGGTGCTCGCCGCGGTGATCGGCGGGCAGAACCCGCACCACGCCATCGTGGCCGGAGGCGGGGCGATGCCCACCAACAGCCAGGGCGTGCCGTGGCAGGCCGGCTACATCGTCGCCTCGGGGAACCTCCTGGCCGACTTCCGCTCCAACGTGGCCGCCGAGGCCCAGAGCCGGCTGCAGACCTCCCGCCTGTACGGCATGACCGACGACCCGGGCGTCAAGTCGATGCTGCAGTTCAACCTGGCCCGCGACACCTTCCACCAGCAGCAGTGGCTGCTCGGCATCCAGCAGCTGGTCGACGACGGCCTGGCCGACGTCCTCGAGGACTCCCACGGCAGCGAGGAGGACCAGCAGCAGAACCACACGTTCTGGTCGTTCTCCCTCGACGAGAGCAAGTCCGGCGAGGGGCGCTGGGCGTCCGGTCCGGCCCTGGTGGGCGACGAGCCGATCCAGTACCTCGCCGAGCCGCCGTTCCTCACCGACGACGACGCGCTGCTGCCCCCGCCGGACCCCAAGCTGTTCTCCACCTACGACGGCGACCAGGGCCCCGGCACGCCCGGCGACGCGGCCGGCGCCCGGGTGCAGGGCACCAAGAACGTGACCACCAAGATCAAGGACGCGCTGACCTGAGGGCCGGGGCGGCGGTCGAGAGGACGACGGCGACGTGAGCGTCCGGGAGCGCTGGGTGGCGGCCCCGCCGGAGGCCGTGTGGGAGCAGCTGGCCGACGGCTGGCGCTACGCGGACTTCGTGGTGGGCAGCGCCCACGTGCGCCGGGTGGACGCCGGGTGGCCGGCACCGGGCACGAGCATCCACCCGGTGGTGGGGGCGTGGCCCCTGCTGCGGCGCGGCCGCACCACCAGCGAGGAGGTCGACGCGCCGCACCGGCTGGTGCTCACGGCGCGCAGCTGGCCGCTGGGCGGGGCCCGGGTCGTCTTCGACCTGGTCCCCCGCGACGGCGGCACGCTGGTGCGGCTCACCGAGGACGCCGTCGAGGGGCCGGGGCGCCTCGTGCCCCGGCCCCTGCGGACCCCGCTCATCGGAGCGCGCAACACCGAGACGCTCGCGAGGCTGGAGGCCCTGGCGCGGGAGCGGGGCACCGCGCCCGGCTGACCGCGCTCACCCCGCGCAGTCCCGCCGCGCACAGCCCCGCCGCGCGCAGTCGCCGCTCAGCGGGGCGACCGCGGCCTCGGGCGCGCACCGCGCACCGGGGAGGCGGCACCGGCGACGTCCCGCAGCACGACGGCCTCCTCGGGCGGCCCCGCGCGCAGCACCGCAGGCCCCAGCCCGTGGCGCTCGAGGAGGTCGAGCAGCCGCCTCACCGCGGGGCTGGGGCGCAGCACCAGCAGCGACCCGCCGGGACCGGCCAGCTCCAGCAGGGCGCTCAGCCCCGCGACGTCGAGGAAGGTGACGCCAGCGGCGTCGACCGAGCCGAGCCGCTGCCCGTGCTGGTGCAGCAGGGCCCTCACGGACTGCAGCTGGGCGGCCGTGGACACGTCGACCTCACCGCTGAGGTGGACGACGGGGCGGCCCCCGGCCCACCGCAGGGCCACCGCGGCGGTGCTGGTCGCGGTCGTCGCAGCGACCTGGAGGCCCGGGTCGTGCTGGTCGTCAGGGTGCGTGCGGTGGATGACCTGGTGCGTCACGGAGGCCTCGCCGGTGAGTCGTCCGGGGCCGGTGCGTCGACCCGGGGACACCGTAGGCCGCCCGGCCGCGCTCGACAACGGGTGCCACAGTTGTGGTGTGCACAGCAGCGCAGCCTCTCCGGAGCTGGACCTGTGCGCTGCCGTCGAGCCCGTGGTCGGGTGGGACCGCGTGGCCGTCGCCGTCGTCGTCGACCCCGAGCGCAGGCTGCCCCTGGTGGGGTCCGACCTGGCCCTGCAGCGGTTCAACAACTTCCAGGAGAGCCTCGTGCAGGGCCCCTGCCGCGACGCCCTGCAGTGCGGCGGGCCGGTGCTCGTCGACGACCTGCGCGCCGAGGACACCCCCTGGCAGCTGCTCCTCAGCTCCGCCCCGCGCGACTTCCCCGTGCGGTCCACCGCGTCGCTGCCGCTGCTCGGGCCTGCGCCCGACCGGGTGCCCCTGGGGGTGCTGTCGGTGGGGCGCGACCGCGTGGCCCCCTTCACGCTGACCGACGTGCAGGTGCTGCAGCGGCTGGCCGACGTGCTGGCGCGGCTGCTGCTGGCGCGCAGCTCGCGGGGGGACCTGCTCGCCGACGTGGCCCCCGACGAGCTGCCGGTGCTGCTGGGCATGCTGCGGGTCCGGCTCGACGTGGACGAGGCGGTCGCCCTGGCCCGGCTGCGCGGCTACGCCTTCGCGGAGGGGACGACGATCCAGGAGGTGGCCGCCGACGTCGTGGCGGGCCGGCTCGACCTCGACGAGGTCGACCTGGGCCGCTGACGCCGCACGGCGCGGGACGGGCCGCGCGCGACCGCGCCCCGGCCGGAGGGCCGGGGCGCGGTCGTGGCGGTCACCTGACGGGTCAGGCGTGCAGGTCGAAGCGGTCCAGCTCCATGACCTTCTGCCAGGCCTTCGCGAAGTCCGCCGCGAAGAGCTCCCCCGCGTCGTCGGAGGAGTAGACCTCGACGATGCCGCGCAGCACCGAGTGCGAGTTGAGCACCAGGTCCGCTGCGGTCGCGGTGCGCACCACGGTGCCGTCGGCGGCGACGCCCTCGTAGACGCCCTCGGCGTCGCGCGAGGTGCGCCAGTCGACACCGAGGTCGAGCAGGGTGCGGAAGAAGTCCTGCGAGAGGACCCCCACCCGGTCGGTGAACACGCCGTGCTGCGTGCCGCCGGTGTTGGCGCCGAGCACCCGCAGACCGCCGAGGAGGACCACCAGCTCCTTGGCGGACAGGCCCAGCAGGTAGGCCTTGTCGACCAGGAGCGTCTCCGCGTGCACCTTGGTGCGCGGGTCGGTCCAGGAGCGGAAGCCGTCGGCCTTGGGCTCGAGCCAGCGGAAGTTGTCGACGTCCGTCTGCTCCTGCGAGGCGTCCGTGCGACCGGGGGTGAACCCGACGGAGACGGGGGCGCCGGCGTCGGCCGCGGCCTTCTCCACCGCGGCGGTGCCACCGAGGACGATGACGTCGGCCAGGGAGACCTTCGCACCGGTGGCCGCCTCGAACTCGCCCTTGACGCGCTCGAGCACGGGCAGCACGTCGCGCACGCCCTCGTTGACGGCCCAGCCGATCTGCGGCTCCAGGCGGATGCGGGCGCCGTTGGCGCCGCCGCGCTTGTCGGTGTCGCGGTAGGAGGCCGCGGCCGACCAGGCGGTGTGCACCAGCTGCGACACCGTCAGGCCGGAGTCGAGCAGGCGGGCCTTGAGGTCGGCGACCTGGGCGTCGGTGACCAGCTCGTGGTCGACGGCGGGCACCGGGTCCTGCCAGATGAGCACCTCGGACGGGACGTCCGGGCCGAGGTAGCGCTCACGGGGGCCCATGTCGCGGTGGAGCAGCTTGAACCACGCGCGGGCGTACTGGTCGGCGAAGTACGCGTGGTCGTCGCGGAACGCCTTCATGATCTCGTGGTAGGCCGGGTCAGCCAGCAGCGCGAGGTCGCTGGTCAGCATGATCGGGTGGTTCATCTTGCCGGGGACGTGCGCGTCGGGCACGAGGTCCGCCGCGGCGCCGTCCTTCGGCTTCCACTGCTTGGCGCCGGCGGGGCTGGTGGTCAGCTCCCACTCGTAGCTGAACATCGTGTCGAGGTAGGAGCTGTCCCACCGGGTGGGCGTGGGGGTCCAGGCGCCCTCGAGGCCGCTCGTGGTCGTGTCAGCGCCCTTGCCGGTGCCGAACTGGTTCTTCCAGCCCAGGCCGTTGCCGTGCACGGGGCAGCCCTCGGGCTCGGGGCCGACCAGCTCGGGGTCGCCCGCGCCGTGGACCTTGCCGAACGTGTGGCCACCGGCGATGAGCGCGACGGTCTCGACGTCGTTCATGCCCATGCGGCCGAAGGTGACGCGGATGTCGTGGGCGGAGCCGAGCGGGTCGGGCTTGCCCTGGGGGCCCTCGGGGTTGACGTAGATCAGGCCCATGGTGACGGCGGCGAGGTCGCCCTGCTCGAGGTCGAGCGGGGTGTCGGGGCCGCTGTAGCGGTCGTCGGTGAGGAAGGAGTCCTCCGGGCCCCAGAAGACCTCCTCCGGCTGCCAGGTGTCGCGGCGGCCGAAGGCGAAGCCGAAGGTGGGCAGGCCCATGTCGTCGTGGGCGACGTTGCCGGCGAGCACCAGCAGGTCGGCCCAGGAGAGCTTGCGGCCGTACTTCTGCTTGATCGGCAGCAGCAGACGGCGGGCCTTGTCGAGGTTGGCGTTGTCGGGCCAGCTGTTGAGCGGGGCGAAGCGCTGCGCGCCCTGGCCGCCGCCGCCGCGCCCGTCGGCGATGCGGTAGGTGCCGGCCGCGTGCCACGACATGCGGATGAACAGCGGGCCGTAGTGGCCCCAGTCCGCCGGCCACCAGTCCTGGGAGGTCTTCATGAGCTCGGCGAGGTCGCGCTTGACCTCGGCGACGTCCAGCTTCGCGAACTCGGCGGCGTAGTCGAAGTCCTCGCCCAGCGGGTCGGACTCGCGGGAGGTCCGGTTGAGCGGGGACAGGTCGACCTGGTTGGGCCACCAGTCCTGCAGGCTGCGCGGGTGGTCGGTGACCGGGGTCGGCGGCTTGATCGCCGGGTTCTCGCTCTCGCTGGTGCTGGCGCTGTTCGCCTTCTCCTGCGCGATGTCAGTCACGGTGTGCCTCTCTGCTGGCGGGACCTTGCTCTGGCCTGGAAGCGGGGGCGGGGGCGCACGCCGGGCACAGCCCCCAGAAGGTGATCTCGGCCTCGTCGAGCACGTAGCCCGCGGCCGGGTCGGTGCCGTCGGCGGACCGGTCCGGGACGAGGCACGGGGCCTCGCCGACAGCGCAGTCCACGTCGGTGATGGAGCCGCACGCGCGGCACACGAGGTGGTGGTGGTTGTCGGCCACGCGCGCCTCGTAGCGGGCCACGGAGCCGCGCGGCTGGATGCGCCGGACGACGCCGGCGTCGGCCATCACGCGCAGCGCGTCGTAGACGGCCTGGTGCGACAGCGACGGCAGGCTCGCCCGGGCGGCGGAGATGAGCGCGTCGGTGGTGGCGTGCGGGTGGTCGCCGACGGCGCCCAGCACCGCGAGGCGCGGCCGCGTCACGCGCAGCCCGGCGTCGCGCAGTGCGCGCTCGCCCGGCGCGCCCTCGCGGGTCCCGTCTGTCGGCACACCGACGATCCTGGTCGCTGTTCTTGAACGAGTCAAGATCTGGGGTCGTCATCGAGGTGGCCCCCGGTCGACGCGTCAGCGGGTCGCTGCCTCCAGCAGCTCCAGCACGTGCTGGTACGGCCGTCCGGTGGCGCGGGTCATCCCCAGCTCGCAGGTGCGGTTGGCGGAGGCGTGCGCGTCGAAGGGTCGCGCGGTGACCTCGGCGGCCTCGCGGGCGGTGGCGCTCGCGGTGAGCTCGGGGTGCAGCAGCCCGCGGTCCCCGGCGTAGGCGCAGCACCCCCACGCCTGCGGCACCACCACCTGGTCCGCGAACGCCTCCGCCACCGCCCGCATCGCCGCGGTCGCGCCCGTCGCCGTCGTCGAGCAGGTGGGGTGCAGGACCACCGAGGCGAGCCTGCGGGTGACCGTGAGCCGGTCGAGCAGGCGCTCCGCCGCGAACCGGGTGGCGTCGAGCACCCGGACCTGCGGGGCCCGCGAGCTCACCAGCTGCGCCAGCCCCTCCGCGCAGGAGGCGGCGTCGCAGACCACCGGCAGCTCCCCGCCGCGGGTGGCCTCGACCAGCGCCGGCACCACCGTCGCGGCCACCTCCTCGTAGCCGCTGCGCAGGCCCTTGGACTTCCACGGGGTGCCGCAGCACAGCGACCCCGGCGCCTCGGGCGCCAGCAGCCCCACCCCCGCGCGCTCGGCCAGCGCCACCAGCGCCTGCGCCGCTCCCCCGCCGGCTGCCCGGGGAGGCGCGACCACCCCGGGCGTGGGCCCGAAGAGGGTGCCGAGGCACGCCGCGAAGAGCACCGCCTCGGCGCGCGGTCCCGGTGCTGTGCGGTCCGGGCCGTGCAGGGAGCGGCGCGCGCGGCCGCCGCGGGGCAGCTCCGGCTCGTAGGAGGGCACCCGGTCGGCGCCGAGCACCGCGCGGGCCGCCGTGGTCGTCGCCCGCACCACCGGCGCGGGCAGGAGCGCGGCGGTGCTCAGCGCGGCCCCGCCGGCGCGGGTGACCGCGCCCCAGTGGCGGGCGGCCCCCGCCCACGCCCCGTCGAGCAGCGGCGACACCTGCTCGGCGCGCAGGCGGCGCACGAGGTCACCGGTGTCGATCCCGACCGGGCAGGCCGAGGCGCACAGCCCGTCCACGGCGCAGGTCTGCACCCCGGCGTACTCGTAGTCCTCGCTGAGCCGGGCGGCGAGGTCGTCGTCGCCGGCGGCGCGGGCCGCAGCCACCTCGCGGCGCAGCACGATCCGCTGGCGCGGGGTGAGGGTGAGGTCCTTGCTCGGGCAGGCGGGCTCGCAGTAGCCGCACTCCACGCACCGGTCCACCTCGGCCTCCACCGTCGGCACGGTCTTGAGGTGGTGCAGCCACGCGTCGGGGTCGGACGCGATGATGACGCCGGGGTTGAGCAGGCCCCGGGGGTCGAAGAGGCGCTTGACCTCGACCATCAGGGAGTAGAGGAAGTCGCCGTACTGGCGCCGCACGAAGGGCGCCATGATCCGCCCGGTGCCGTGCTCCGCCTTGAGGGAGCCGCCCGCGCCCAGCACGAGGTCGACGAGGTCGGCGGTGAAGCGCCGGTAGCGCGCCAGGCTGGCGGGGTCGTCGAAGCGCTCGTTGACGAGGAAGTGGATGTTGCCGTCCTTGGCGTGCCCGAAGACGACCGAGCCCTCATAGGCGTGCTCCTCCAGCAGGCGGGTCAGCCCGCGGCAGGTCTCCAGCAGGGCCTCGACGGGGACGACGACGTCCTCCAGCAGCGCGGTGGTCCCGGACGGGCGCGCTCCGGCCACCGCCGGGTAGAGGCCCTTGCGGACGTGCCACAGCGCGGCGCGCTGCGCGGGGTCGGAGGTCAGCGCGGCCGGCGCGGCCAGCGGCAGCGCCTCCAGCACCGGGGCGAGCACGGCCCGCGCGGCCACCAGGCCCTCGGGGGTCGCGGCCTGCAGCTCCACGAGCAGCGCGGCGTGGTCGACGACGGCGACACCGGAGATCTCGGGCGGCACGGACGCCAGGCCCTGGGCCACGCGCAGGGACGCGGCGTCCATGAGCTCGGCGGTGGCCACCCCGGCGCCCACCAGCGCGGGCAGGGCGGCGGTGGCGCCGCCGAGGTCGGGGAAGACGAGCAGTCCGGTGGCGACGTGCGGGTGCACGGGCACGGTGTCGAAGGTGGCCTCGGCGACGAACGCCAGCGTGCCCTCGCTGCCCACCAGGAGGTGGGTGAGGATCTCGACGGGCGTGCAGTGGTCGAGCAGGGCGTTGATGCCGTAGCCCATGGTGTTCTTCATCGAGAACTGCCGCTGGACCTCGGCGACGGCGGCCGGGTCGGCCAGGAGCCGCTCGCGCAGCGCGAGCAGCCCGGCGTGCAGGTCGGGCCGGTCGCGCCGCAGGCGCTCGTCGGCGTCGGGCGCGGAGGAGTCGACCACGGTGCCGTCGACGAGCACCGCCGTCATGGCGCACAGCGTCCGGTAGGTGTTGGCGGTGGTGCCGCATGCCATGCCGCTGGAGTTGTCGGCCACCACGCCGCCGACGGTGCAGGCGACCTCGCTGGCCGGGTCGGGGCCGAGCGCGCGCCGGTGGGGGGCGAGGCGCGCGTTGACCTCGCGGACGGTGGCACCCGGCTGAGCGCGCACCGTGAGGCCGCCGGGTCCCACCTCCACGCCCCGGAAGCCCGCCCTGACGTCCAGGAGCAGCCCGTCGGTGACGCCCTGGCCCGACAGGCTCGTGCCCCCGGAGCGGAAGGTCACGCCCAACCCCCGTTCACTGGCCCGGGCCATCGCGGCGGCCACGCCGGCGGCGTCGCGAGCGGTGGCCACCACCTGCGGCACGAGCAGGTAGTGCGACGCGTCGTGGGCGCGGGCGCGCCGGTCGAGCTCGCGGCGGCTGGCGGTCACGCCCGGGGCCCAGCTCTCGGACCCGGGGGCCGCCTCCAGCGGCGTGGTCGGCAGCGCGGGGCTCGGGACGGGAGGACGGGTCGGGCTGGTCACGGGCCACCTCCGGTGCTGGCTGCCGAGCTGCCGCCCAGCATCCCCCACGGCGCCAGGCCCTCGCGAGGAGGACGCGCGCCGCCCTTCCCGCGGGTCCCCGCCGCACCTACCGTGACCGGCGTGAGCGCCTCGCAGGAGCCCGCCCCCGACGCTGCAGCCACCCTCGGCGTCCCCACCACCCACCGGGAGCCCCGCGAGCTCTCCGCCCGCATGGCCGCCGAGGCGGTGCGGCGCGTGCACGCGCTGGAGGACGTCCCCGCCGACGCGCCCCTGGAGCCGCACCCCGACGCGAAGGCGCCGGGCGCCAACTTCATCGACGTCCGCGACGACCACAGCCACCCCCGCTACTGGGTGGGCATGTCGGGCGAGGTGCTGGCCACGCAGACGGCGCCGGGACCGGGCGCGGGACCCGTCGTCAAGCGGGCCCGCGCGCGCTACGCCGCAGCGGTCGAAGCGGTCCGCCTGCGGCACCGGGTGCCGGTGAGCACCGAGCTGTTCGCCACGCCGGACGCCTTCGTGGACGGCGCCTTCTTCGTGCACGAGGCACCGTCCGCGGACGGTGGCGCAGCGGTGCGGTGGGTGGACGGCGCCGGCGAGGTCCACGACGGGTACCGCCTGGTGGACGGTGAGACCCGGTGGGAGCCGAGCACGGTGGCGGCGCGCCGCGACGCGCTGCGGGCGCAGCCCGCCACCGCCGCGCTGGTCGACGCCGACTGAGCACGGGGCGGGCCGAGCCCGCGAGCAGCCCGGGAAGACGCGGGGCACCGCCGTCGTTGGATAGTACAGTTTTCAACTGATGCTTGTGCATCGACCCGCTCCCGCGTCGCGCGGGAGCGGCGACGGAGGAGGACCCATGTCGAGCACCAGCGGCCTGCACCACGTCACCGCCATCGCCGGGCACCCCCAGGCGAACATCGACTTCTACGTCACGGCGCTGGGGCTGCGCCTGGTCAAGCGCACCGTCAACTTCGACTCCCCGGGGGCCTACCACCTCTACTACGGGGACGCCGCTGGCCGCCCGGGCTCGCTCATGACCTTCTTCCCGTGGCCCGGCGTGCAGCAGGGCCGCATCGGGACCGGTCAGTCCACGTCCACGGCCTTCTCCGTGCCGGCCGGGAGCCTCGGCTGGTGGCGCGGCCACTTCGCCGCCCTCGGCGTGGAGAGCGAGCTGCGGAGCGCGGGCTCGGAGGAGGAGCGCCTGCTCGTCCGCGACCCCGACGGGCTCCAGCTGGAGCTGGTCGCCTCCAGCACCGAGGACCCGCGCGACCCGTGGGACACCCCCGCGGTGCCCGCCGAGCACGCCGTGCGCGGCCAGCACTCCTCGGTCCTGACCGTCGCCCGGCCCGAGCGGACCATCGGGGTGCTGACCGAGGACCTCGGCCTGCGCGTCGTGTCCCAGCGCGGCGGCACCACCCGCCTGGCCGCCGGTGACGGCGGGCCGGGCGACATCGTCGACGTGGTGGCCGCGGGACGCGGCTCGGAGGGCCTGACCGCCGGTGGCACCGTCCACCACATCGCCTTCCGCGTCCCCGACCGCGCGGCCCAGGAGGCCTGGCGCCACGAGCTCGCCGAGCGCGGCCACCACGTGACGACGGTCCTGGACCGGCAGTACTTCACCTCGATCTACTTCCGCGAGCCCGGAGGGGTGCTCTTCGAGATCGCGACCGACACCCCCGGCTTCGACGTCGACGAGCCGCTGCTGGAGCTCGGGCGCTCCCTGAAGCTGCCGCCGTGGCTGGAGCCCCGCCGCGAGGCCATCGAGCGCGCCGTCCCCCGGATCAGCCTGCCCGCGGAGAACAACCCCGCCGCCGACGCGGTCGGCCGATGACGGGCGGCCCTGCGGCGCAGCGACCGCACCTGTTCCGCGACGGACCCGGTCCCGTGCTGCTCACCCTGCACGGGACGGGGGGTGACGAGGCGCAGATCGCCGAGCTCGCTCCGATGGTCGACCCCGACGCGGCTGTCCTCTCGCCCCGCGGCGACGTGGTCGAGCAGGGCGTGCGGCGGTGGTTCCGCCGCTACGCCGAGGGGATCTTCGACGAGGACAGCGTGGTGGCGGAGGCCGCCAGGCTGGCGGACTTCATCACCTGGGCGCGGACCGCCCACTCGCTGGAGGGCAGGAGGATCGTCGCGGTCGGCCTGTCCAACGGCGCCAACATCGCCCTCGCCACGCTGCTGCTGCACCCCGGGGTGCTGCAGGAGGTCATCGCCCTCTCGGGCATGCACCCCCTGCCCGACCGCCAGGTCGGGCACGGGCTCGAAGGCACCCGGGTGCTGCTCCTCAACGGGGCCAGCGACCCCATGGCCCCCAGCGGCAGCGTGGACCGGCTCGAGCGGACGCTGCGGGACGCCGGCGCGGCGGTCGACCGCAGGGTCCGCCCCGGCGGTCACGGCGCCCAGCGCAGCGAGGTGGCGGCGGCCGCCGAGTGGGTCGCCCGTCCGACGAGCGGGTGACCGACCGACCGCACGGACCTGCAGCAGCGTTCGGCGTTCGGCAGCTCGTGGCGCGCGAGCCGGTCGACGGCAGCCCGCCGCTCGGGACGGCGTCGCGCGCGGCGACCACGCAGAAGGCCCCCGCCAGCCTCGCGGCTGGTCGGGGGCCTCTGCGTCGCTGTCTCAACGAGCGCGCCCGGCAGGACTCGAACCTGCAACCTTCTGATCCGTAGTCAGATGCTCTATCCGTTGAGCTACGGGCGCTGGAGTGCGGTGAAGACATTACCCGACGCCCGGGAGTGCTCGCGAACCGGTTCCCCCGCCCGGACCGGAGCAGGGGCCCCGCGGCCGTCCCACCTGCGCACTTTGGCGGCCGCGCGCCGGGTGGGCGAGGCTCGTGGCGTGCTCCGCTGCTCGTCGTCCTCCTCCGCCACCGCTGCCGGGGTCCTCGCGGCGGTGCTCGTCCTGACGGGGTGCACCGCCGGGGACGGCGAGAGCAGCGCTCCCCCGGCGGCGGCCTCCGCGGGCGGCACGGCCCCGCTCGACGACTCGGGCGCCGCCGCAGCGACCGTGCCCACCCGGGCCTCCACGCTGGTCCCGGGGACCACCGCCGACGCCCTCGCCGCGGGCGCCAGCGCCGCGCTGTTCACCAGCGCCCGCCGCGCCCTCCTCGTCGGCGCCGACGACACCGCGTCCCAGGCCACCGCGGCGCAGGCCGCGCAGCGGCTGCGCGTCCCGGTGCTCGTGGCCGGCGACGCGGGCGCCGCGGAGGTCGCCCGGCTCGGCGCGGAGGTGGTCCCCGTGGGCTCCGCGGCGCAGGAGGCCGCTGCCCAGCGCGGCCTGGTCGTCGCCGACGACGCCGACGCGCTCCTGTCCGGCACCGGGGACGACGGCGACGGCCCGGCGGCGAGCGCGCCGGCTGCGCCCACCGCGGTCGTCCTGACCTCCGGGGGCGCCGAGGCGGGTCCCGCGGAGGCGACCGCGCGGGCGGCGGGCGCCTCGGCCGTGCAGCTGCCCGGCGCCGACCCGCGCGCGGACGCCGCCCTCGTCCAGCAGCTGGGGGCCGCGCCCCAGGTCCCGGTGGTGGCCCTCGGTGACGCCTTCGGACCGGCGGACCGCCTGGACCAGCGCCTGGCCGTGGTCCGCACCGGCGTGCAGCTGCCCGGGCCGTCCGGGCTCGGCGGCCAGCTGCCCCTGGCCGGCCGGCGCCTGGTGGCGCTGTACGGCCACCCCGGCACCCCGAGCCTGGGCGTGCTCGGCGAGCAGGACGCCACCGCGACCATCGCGCGCGCCGGCCAGGTGGCCCAGCAGTACGCGGGTCTGGACGCGCTGCCGCCGGCGCCGGCGCTCGAGGTCATCGCCACGGTGGCGAGCAGCTCTCCCGGCCCCGACGGCGACTACTCCACCGAGACCCCCGTGGACGAGCTCCGGCCGCTGGTCGAGCAGGCGCTGGGCTCCGGCCTGCAGGTGGTGCTGGACCTGCAGCCGGGCCGCTCCACCTTCCTGGAGCAGGCCAGGGCCTACGAGGAGCTCCTCGCGCTGCCGGGCGTCGGCCTGGCGCTCGACCCGGAGTGGCGGCTGCAGCCTGGCCAGCAGCACCTGGCCCAGGTGGGCAGCGTCTCGGCGGCGGAGGTGGACGAGACCTCCGCCTGGCTGGCGCAGCTGGTGCGGGACCGGCAGCTGCCGCAGAAGGTGTTCCTGCTGCACCAGTTCCGGACGTCCATGGTCACCGGGCGGGCCTCGCTGGACACCAGCCACGACGAGCTGGCGTTCGTGGTGCACGCCGACGGCGCCGGCGCCCCCAGCGAGAAGGAGGCCACGTACCGGGCGCTGCAGGCCGGCGCGCCGGAGGGCCTGGTGTGGGGGTGGAAGAACTTCTACGACGAGGACTCCCCCACCTTCACCCCGCAGCAGACGGTGGCGGAGCAGCCGAGCCCGGTGTTCGTCAGCTACCAGTAGGGGTGAGCCGGTCCGGTGCGACGACAGGGGCCCCGGCAGCTGCCGGGGCCCCTGTCGTCCGGAGGGCGGAGGTGGCGGGATTTGAACCCGCGATGGGCTTTAACACCCAAACCCGCTTAGCAGGCGGGCGCCATAGACCGGACTAGGCGACACCTCCTCGCGCCACGGGAACACGCGTCGCCGCGCAGCGCACCCGTGAGCGCAGCACCACCCTACGCCGTGTCGATCCTCCGCGTGCAGCAGTCCCCAGGAACAGGTGCTGCAATGGTCGCGGCCAGCACCGGGTCACCGCCCACGCTGGTCGTGCGCAGGCACCTGACCTGCGCCTCGACAGCGACGGAGGCTCCACCTGGACGGGACCACGCGGACCGGCTCGACCGCAACCGCGCCACCGCGCCACCGCGAGCGCGGAGAGGACGGGTTCGGTCGTGCCGCCGGCTGGACGGTGCTCGGCACCGCCGTGCCCGGTGCGGGGCTGCTCAACGCCCGCCGCCGGGCCCTGGGCTGGCTGGCGCTGGTGCCCTTCGCGCTCGTGCTGGGCGCGGCCGCGGTGCTGTGGGGCACGGGGCGCGCCGTCGACGTGGCCCAGCGCTACCTGCTCGACGCCGACGTGCTGCTCGGCCTGGCCGTGGCGGCCGCCGCGGCCGGCCTCGCGTGGTGCGCGGTGGTGGTGGGGACCCACGTCGCCCAGCGCCGGCACCGCGGCGTGAGGGGGCACCGCCTCGCCTCCTCGCTGCTCGTCGTGGTGCTGCTCGCCGTCGTCGTCCTCCCCGCCGCGACGGCCACCCGGTACGCCCTGGTCTCGCGCTCCCTCATCACGTCCCTGTTCCCCAGCGGCCAGGACGCCGCCTCCGGCGAGCCCACCGGCACCGCCCGCGACCCGTGGCAGGGCGTCCCGCGGGTCAACGTGCTCCTCGTGGGCGCGGACACCGGCGCCGACCGCATCGGCACCCGGCCCGACACCGTCATCGTCGCCAGCATCAACACGGTGACCGGGGACACGGTGATCTTCGGCCTGCCCCGGCAGCTGTCCGGGAACTTCTTCCCCGAGGGCACCCCCGCCGCGCAGGCCTGGCCCGACGCGTGCGAGGCCAACGGCACCGGCGGCTGCTGGCTCAACGCCGCCTACCTCTTCGGCACCCAGAACCCGCAGCTGTTCCCCGGCGCCGACGACCCGGGGCTGGCCGCCACCGAGCAGGCCGCCGCCGGCGTGGTGGGACTGGACATCGACTACACGGCGATGGTGAACCTCACCGGCTTCCAGGACCTCATCGACGCGATGGGCGGGATCCGCCTCACCGTCGACCGGCGCATCCCCATCGGCGGAGGGGAGCGGCTCAGCAGCACCGGCCGCGTCATCGGCACCTACCCGGTGACCGGCTACATCGAGCCGGGCCGGGACCAGCTCCTCGACGGCTACCACGCCGAGTGGTACGCCCGCTCGCGCTGGCAGTCGAACAACAACGACCGCATGGACCGCCAGCGCTGCCTCATCAACGCCGCCGTGCAGCAGTACAGCGTGCTCGACCTGGCCCGCGCCTTCCCGCAGCTGGCCGCCTCCGCCGAGCGCGACGTCACCACCGACATCCCCGCCAGCCGGCTGTCGGCGTTCGTGGACCTCGGCCGCAAGGTCAAGGAGGCACCGCTGCGCTCGCTGTCCTTCACCGAGCCGCTGGTCGACACCGGTGACCCCGACTACGACCAGATCCACCAGCTGGTGCAGCAGGCGCTCGTGCCGCCGCCGCCGGCGCCCTCCCCGTCCGCGACGACGCCCTCGGTGACGCCCTCGCCCACCACGTCCTCCCCCAGCCCGACGGACGGGTCCACGCCCAGCCCCACCGAGAGCACGCCCAGCGGCGAGGCGGTGGACGCGAGCAGCGTCTGCCCGTCCTGACCGCGCGGGCCGCCGCGAGGGCGGAAGGCCGTTACCACACGTGACCGCTCCGGCGCGTCACGTGGCGAATGCGGCGTGGCTGGGTGATCCCGGTGGTGTGATGGCCTTCCGCCGTGCGCGACCGAGTCGCACGGGCGCGAGGGGGTCTGGTGACCGTGACAGAACCGGGGAGCTACCCGCGGCGACGCGACGTCCGCGGCTCCCGCGGCGTGCGGGACGTCCGCGAGGCGGGGGACGTGAGGGACGTCCGCGACGGCCGCCCGCAGCGCGCCGCCCGCGGCGCCACCGCCACCGCGACGGCCGTGCGGCCGCCCGCCCCGCGCCGAGCGCCCGAGGGCGCGCCGCCGCGGCCCGCTGCGAACGAGGTGACCCTCATCCACGCCGGTGACGACCCCCGCGGCCGGCACGCCAGCAGCTCCGGCGAGGGCTTCACCCGCCTGGTGCTGCTGACGGTGCTCGGCGCCGCCGTGCCGGGCGCGGGCCTGGTGGCCGCCGGCAGGCGCTTCTGGGGCTGGCTGGTGCTGCTGCCGGTGCTCGCCGGGCTCGGTGCGGCGGCAGCCGTGCTGCTCACCGGCCGGCTGGTGCCGATGGCCCGCAGCATCGCCTTCGACCCGCAGGCGATGCTCGTCATCGCGGCCGGTGCTGCGCTCGGCGCCCTGCTGTGGTGCGTGGTCATCGTGGCCACCCATGCGAGCCTGCGCCGCTCCCCGGGGGTCGGCCGGCTCACCCGGGCCCAGCGGCTGGGCTCGCTGCTGCTCGTCACCGCGCTGCTCGCCCTCGTGGTGGCCCCCTCGGCCACGGCGGCGCGCTACGCGATGGCCAACCACGACCTGCTCGAGAACCTCTTCGGCTCCGAGTCGCGCTCCGGCAACGCGCCCGACACCGCGGCCGCGAACCCCTGGGCGCAGGTGCCGCGCGTCAACGTGCTCATGCTCGGCGCCGACACCGGCTCGGACCGGGTCGGCACCCGGCCCGACACGATCATGCTCGCCAGCATCGACACCAAGACCGGTGACACCACGCTCCTCAACCTGCCCCGCCAGCTCGAGGACGTGCCGTTCCCGCAGGGCAGCGCCGCCGCGAAGGCCTGGCCGAAGGCGTGCGAGGAGGACGGCGAGGGCGGCTGCATGCTCAACGCCGTCTACCTCTTCGGCACGCTGCACCCAGAGATGTTCGGCGGCACCGCCAAGGGCAACGACCCCGGCGTCGAGGCCACCAAGGAGGCCGTGGCCGCCGCGACCGGCCTGGACGTCGACTACTACGCCATGGTCGACCTGGAGGGCTTCCAGCAGCTCGTGGACGCCATGGGCGGCATCACCCTCAACGTGCCGCGCGACATCCCGATCGGCGGCGGCCACAACCTCGAGACCGGTGGCAAGTACCCGATCACCGGCTGGATCCGGAAGGGCCAGGCCCAGGAGCTGGACGGCTACGAGGCGCTGTGGTTCGCCCGCTCGCGGGAGGGCTCGGACAACAACGACCGCATGGCCCGCCAGCAGTGCGTGATCTCCGCCGCCGTGCAGCAGTACGGGCCGGTCGAGCTGGCCGCGGCGTTCCCGTCGCTGGCCAAGGCCGCCGAGAGGAACATCCAGACCGACATCCCCGCCGGCGAGCTCGACGCCTTCGTCACGCTCGGCCAGGTGGTGAAGGGCGGCGACCTCCGCGCCCTGTCCTTCACCAGCGCCAACATCTCCACCGGGGACCCGGACTACGACGCGCTGCGGGAGATGGTGGAGAACGCGCTGTACCCGGCGCCGCCCGCCCCGGCGGCGAGCGCTGCTCCCAGCGCGTCGTCGTCGGCGGTCCCGGCGCCCGCCGAGAGCCCGGCGGACCCCCACCAGGCCGTCGACCCCTCGACCACCTGCTGACGCAGGACGACCAGCAGGCCGGAGGGCCCGCACCCCNNGGGGTGCGGGCCCTCCGGCCGTCCCGGGGCATGAGGGGACGCGCACGGGGTAGGTGTCCCGCATGACCGATCAGCTGCAGGGACGGAAGGTCGCGGTGCTCGCCGCCGACGGCGTGGAGCAGGTGGAGCTCACCGAGCCCGTGAAGGCCATCAGGGACGCCGGCGGTGAGGTGGTGCTGCTGTCGCTGGAGAGCGGCTCGATCCAGGCCTACGAGAACGACGTCGAGCCCAAGGACACCTTCGACGTCGACGCCGAGGTGTCCGGCGCCGACCCCGGCGACTTCGACGCGCTGCTGCTGCCCGGCGGCACCACCAACCCCGACCACCTGCGGATGGACTCCTCCGCCGTGAGCTTCGTCAAGCGGTTCGTGGAGTCCGGCAAGCCCGTCGGGGTCATCTGCCACGGCCCCTGGACGCTGGTCACCGCCGACGTGGTCCGCGGCCGCACGCTGACGTCCTGGCCGAGCCTGCGCACCGACCTGCAGAACGCCGGGGCCACCTGGGTGGACGAGGAGGTCGTCCGCGACCGCGGCCTGGTGTCCAGCCGCAACCCCGGCGACCTGCCGGCGTTCTGCGCCGCCGTCGTCGAGGAGTTCGCGAGCAGCCCCGCTGCCGCAGGGGCGGGCGCGTGAGCTCCAACCTCGGCGGGGGCCCCGGGCGCGGGCCGGATGGCGGCCACGGCGACGAGGGCGCCGACCGGGAGCGCCCGGGCAGCTCCAGCGAGGTGCCCGACCCCGATCCCGCGACCACCCCGGGCCTGGAGCCCGGTGGCGGCGTCGCGCCCGGTGACACCCCGCCGTCGGAGGCCGGGACGTCGGGCCTGTCGGCCCCGGAGCCGAAGCTGCCCAGCCGGCGCGCGAACCTCGTCGTGCCGATCGTCATCGCGGTGCTGGTGGCTGCCGCAGCGCTGGCGTTCTTCGCCGCGCGCCTGTGACGGGGTCACCGGGGCGCTGATCACCGGGAGGGGCAGCGCGCGGTGGGCGGCGTGTGCTGAGGTGGCGGTGTGACCACGCCGTCCCTCGGACCGCACGCGCGTCGCGGTGCGCTGCCCTTCCGCGCCTCCGAGCGCCCCACGCTGGGCGTGGAGTGGGAGGTGGCGCTGGTCGACGCGGCCACCGGTGACCTCGCCCCGCGCGCCTCCGACGTGCTGGCCGAGGTCGGCCGGCGCCCCGCCCACCCCGACGGCCGCCAGCGCGTCACCCACGAGCTGCTCACCAACACCGTGGAGCTGGTGACCGGCGTCCACGACACCGTCGCCGAGGCCGTCGCGGACCTGCACGAGGTGATGGGCCAGGTGCGCTCCGCTGCGGAGCCGCTGGGCCTGGACCTGGCCTGCAGCGGCACCCACCCCTTCGCCCAGTGGTCGGCGCAGACCATGACCGAGGGGCCCCGGTACGCCGAGCTCATCGAGCGCACGCAGTGGTGGGGCCGCCAGATGCTCATCTGGGGCGTCCACGTGCACGTGGGCATGTCCAGCGTGCACAAGGTGCTGCCCGTGCTGGACGCGATGCTGGCCTACGCCCCGCACCTGCAGGCGCTGTCGGCGTCCTCGCCGTTCTGGGCCGGGGTGGACACCGGCTACGCCAGCAACCGGGCGCTGATGTTCCAGCAGCTGCCCACCGCTGGCCTGCCCTTCCAGTTCGCCCGCTGGGAGGAGCTGGAGGCCTACGTCGGGGACCTGCTGCACACCGGCGTCATCGACTCCTTCAAGGACGTCCGCTGGGACGTGCGGCCCTCCCCGGGCATCGGGACGCTGGAGGTCAGGGTGTGCGACGGCGTGCCCACCGAGGCCGAGCTGGCGGCGCTGACCGCGCTGACCCACTGCCTCGTGGTGGACCTCGACGCCCGCCTGGAGGCGGGCGAGCTGCCGGCGGTGCTGCCGCCGTGGCACGTGCAGGAGAACAAGTGGCGCGCCGCCCGGTACGGGCTGGACGCGATCATCATCACCAGCGCGGCCGGGGACGAGCGCCTGGTCACCGACGACCTGGCCGACGTCCTCACGCGGCTGGAGCCCGTGGCGCGTCGGCTGGGATGCAGCGACGAGCTGGCCGCGGTGGCGCAGATCCCCGTGCACGGCGCCAGCTACCAGCGCCAGCGCGCCGTGGCGGCCGCCAGCGACGGCGACCTGAAGGCGGTGGTGGGCTCCCTGGTCAGGGAGCTGCGGGAGGGGCGGCCGGAGGCTGCTCCGACGGCTGGGGGGCCTGCGCCGGCACCGGGGGCGCCGGTCGCTTCCTGAGGCCGGCGAGGACCGCCGGGGAGGGGGCCGCGCCGGTGCTCGCGGCCTCGAGGTTGGCGGCGCGGACCGCGTGGAAGACCTCCTCGCGGTGCACCTGGACGTCGCGGGGCGCGTCCACGCCCACCCGGACCACGTCACCGCGGATCTCCAGGACCCTGACGGTGACGTCGGTCCCGATCATGACGCTCTCACCGGCACGTCGCGTGAGGACCAGCATCCACCCACAGTAGCCGTCCGGTACGTCCCGCCACGGGCGAAACGCCGGAACGACCAGCGGTGACGAACCGGGGTCAGCTGCGCCGGGCGCGGCGCTGCCAGGCGAAGACGAGGCGGCGCAGGGCGTCGGCCTGGGCGCGGTCGTCGTGCAGCTGCACCACCACCTCGCAGGCGTCGGGGTCCTCGAGCAGGCGCCCGGAGCGCAGCACCGTGCCGAACAGCTCGTGCTCGGTGACGTCCACGCCCTCGACCGCGTCGGCGGCGCCGTGCGCCACGTCGACCAGCGTCAGGCGCACCGCGACACCCGCCCCCTCGGGGCAGTCCGCGCCCGGACCGGTGGCGCGCAGGTGGGCGCGCAGCCCGCCCTCGGACAGGTCCTGGAGCTCTCCGGCGGCGCTCCCGCGCTCGGGCAGCTGCCAGTCCACGACGACGCGCGCGGGGAACGGCAGCACGGCCTCGGACCGCACGAAGCTGCGGCGCTGCTTCACGTCCGGCCCGCCAGCCACCTGCAGCCACCACAGGGGCACGCCGTCGCGCACCCGGGCGCGCAGCAGGACGGGCACCACCACCAGGCCGCGCGGACCCGGCCAGCTGAGCTCGAACGGGTCCCCCTCGCGGGGCGGCTCGAGCTCGCCCTTGCGCAGCGGCGGGACGGCGACGGCCACGGCGTCGCCGTCGACGTCCTCGACCACCGTCGCGCGCGGCTCCTCGCCGGGCGCGGTGAGCAGGGCGCGGCTGCCGAGCGGCGGCCACGCGACCTCGCGGCGGGGCGGCGGGGTGCGGTCGCGCGCCGGGCTCACCGCAGCTCCTCCGCCGCCAGCCGCGCCGCGAGCATCGACACCCAGGCCTCCGGCGTGGCGGGACGGTCTCCGACGAGCACCACGGGGGCGGGCAGCGCGAGCGCCGCGGCGGGCGCGGAGGTGACCTCGGTGTTGGTGAGGGCGAGGGCGTCCACGCCCCGCTCACCGGCGACGGCGGTCAGCCACGCGGCGGTGTCGTCGAGGCGGCGCGTGGCGTCGACCACGGCCCACACCTCGTCGGGCGCGAGCTGCTCGAGGGTGTCGGCCACCGCGGCCCGCACGGGCGGCGCCGCGCCGATGGGCGCCGGCAGCACCACCACCAGGGAGCGGCGGTCGGCGCGAGCGTCCTGCGCGGCCTCCTGCAGCTCCTGCCGCGAGGGCAGGCACCGCTCGGGCGCCACGCCGCGCACCCGGCGGCCCATGACGACGACGTCCTCCTCGCCCAGGCCCATGCCGGTGGCGAGGTGCTGGGCCACGGGGAGCGCGTCCTCGAGGTCGGCCAGGACCGCGACGACGGGCTCGGCGACCGGGCTCGTGCGGCTGCGCACGGGGGCGCTGCCGATGCGGCGCGCCAGCTCCCGCATGGCCGCGGAGCGGCCGGGCGGGAGGTCCCACAGCCACGGCACGGGGACGCCGAGCGCCGCCAGGCGCTGGGCGAGCCGGTCTGCGGAGCGGCGGTCGTGCGGGTCCTGCGCAGGGACGGGCGCCGGCGCGAGCGGCTGGGGCGTGAGCGGGGCCCGTGGGAGCGAGGGGGGCGCGGCCAGGGTCGGCGTCCACGCCGCGGCGTCGTCGTCGTCGACCAGGGCCTCGACGAGCGGGGCCAGCGGCGCGAGCCGCGGGTCGGTCTCGGGCAGGCGCAGGACGGCGCTGCGCTGCAGGGCGTACCCGTCGGACCGGGGGCCGGCGGGCAGCGGGGCGAACGAGCGGCCCACGCGGCGGGGCAGCGGGGCGGGGACCGGAGCCGCGGCCGGGGGCAGCGGCGGCGCCACCGAGGCCGCCGAGGGAGCCGGCACCGGGGCCGCTGCGAGGGCCACCTGCTCGGCGACCGGCGCCGCCGCGGGGGCCGCGGTGAGCACCGCGGAGGCGCGGGACGGGGCGAGCAGCGCGTCCTCGTCGACCGCGGGCTCGGGAGCTCGGGCCTCCTCGGCCTCGGCGGTGCGGGCGGCAGCGGCGGCCTCCGCCTCGGCCTCCCAGGGGGCGCGCCAGGGCTCGACCACGGGCGTCTCCGGCAGCACGGCCGCCGGGGCGAAGAGGTCCGGCGCGGACTCCTCCAGGGGCTGCAGCGGCTCCAGCTCCGGCGCCTGGGCGGCGGACCGCGCGCTGGCGGGCTCGGCGACGCGGCCGACGATCGGTCGCCGCGAGCGCGGGGTGCTGCCGGGCGGAGGGCCGTCGACCCAGGGGTCGTCGTCGTCGGAGCCGCCCGGGGAGCCGCCCGCGGAGCCGCCTGGGGAGGCGGCCGGCGGCGCCTGGGCGGAGCTGGCGGCGAAGGCCTCGGCCACCGCACGAGCGGCCGGGCTCAGGGGGGCGCCGCCGGTGACGGCGCCGAAGATGGCGTCGAAGTCGTCCAGCGACCCCCCGGCGAGAGCGGGGGCGGAGGGGCCCGCGGGTGCCGGCGCCGGGGCGGGCCGGGAAGCGCGGGGCGCGGCGGCCGGAGCGGCGGCGGGGCGGGTGGCGGCGTCGCCCTGCTCGGCGGCGGCCAGCAGCGCCTCGAGGCCACCGGCCGGCTGGCCCTGCGGAGCGGGCCGGGCCGGGCGCTGGGGCTGCGAGGCCAGCGGTGAGCGCGGAGCGGGGGCCGGCCTCGCGGCGCTCGTCGTCGTCGTGGGAGCGGACGGGGGGGACGCCGTCCCGGCGGAGCCGGGGACGGGGTCGGGGACCTCGACGGTCACCTCGAACTGCTCGCGGGCGAAGAAGCCCGCCACGCCGCCGACGCGGACGCGCTCGGCCTTGACGATCTTGACGTCCGCGCCGTGCTCGGCCCAGACCCTCTCGAGGAGCGGCTCGATGGCGGGGCCTTCAAGCAGCAACTGCTTCGGCGCCACTCACGACCCCCACCGTCTCGACGACCATCCCGGGGCCCGACACCTCGGAGTAGGACAGGACAGCGACGCCGGGGGTGGTCAGCGACACGACTCGACGCAGCGGGGCCCGCAGCGCCGGGGCGCACACCAGGACGGGAGACCACCCAGCGTCCTCGACATGACGGACCTTACGGGCCACCTCGTCCACCACCCGCTCGACACGCGCAGGGTCCATCGACAACTGCGGGCCGGAGTCGGTCAGGCGCAGCGTCTCCACGAACTGGTGCTCCAGCAGCGGGTCGAGGGTGAGGACCCGCAGCACGCCGTCCTGCACGTGCGGGGCGGCCACCGCGGGACCGAGGGCGGCGCGGGCCGCCTCCACCAGGTCGGTGTGGGAGGCGCCGCCCTTGGCGCGCAGCGACAGGCCCTCGTAGATGCGGCCGAGGTCGCGCACCGCGACGCCCTCCTCCAGCAGCGACTGCAGCACCTGCTGCACCTCACCCAGCGACAACAGGCTCGGCACCAGCTCCTCGACGACGGCCGCGTCGGTGCTCTTGAGCGAGGCGGTGAGGGTCTTGACGTCCTCGCGGGAGATCAGGCGCGGGGCGTTCTTGCGGACGATCTCCGCGAGGTGGGTGACGAGCACCGAGGCGCGGTCCACCACGGTCGCGCCGGTGAGCTCGGCCTGGTGGCGCATCTCCGCCGGCACCCACTTGCCCTGCAGCCCGAAGACGGGCTCGACGGTGACGACGCCGGGCAGCGACTCCAGGTCGTCGCCGAGGGCCAGCACCTTGCCGGGCGGCGCCTGGCCCACGCCCACCTCGACGCCGGAGATGCGGACGGCGTAGGAGGACATCGGCAGGTCGAGGGAGTCGCGGGTGCGCACCGGAGGGAGCACGATGCCCAGCTCGAGGGCGATCTTGCGGCGCAGGGCGCGGACCCGGTCCAGCAGGTCGCCGCCGGAGGCGGTGTCGACCATGTCCACGAGGTCGGGCGCCAGCACGATCTCGAGCGGGTCGACGCGCATCTGCTGCATGAGCTGCTCGGGCGTCTCCGCGGTGGGAGCCAGCGGGTCCACCTCGTCGGTCGTCTCGGCGGCGGTGGCCTCGGGCTTGATGCGCTGGGCCAGCAGGAGCAGCCCACCGCCGACGACGATGAACGGCAGCTTGGGAAGGCCCGGGATGAGGGCCAGCGTGAGGCCGCCGACCCCGGCGATCCGCAGCGCGGTCTTGTTGCGCAGCAGCTGCGTGGCGGCGTCGGTGCCCAGGTCGGAGGTGGACGTGGCGCGCGTGACGATGATGCCGGTGGCGATGGACATGAGCAGCGCCGGGATCTGCGTGACGAGGCCGTCGCCGACGCTGAGCAGCGAGTACTTGTGGAGCGCCTCCCCCGCCGACAGGCCGTTCTGCACCATGCCGATGGCGAAGCCGCCGATGAGGTTGATGAGGATGATGATGATGCCGGCGATCGCGTCGCCCTTGACGAACTTGGCGCCACCGTCCATGGCGCCGTAGAAGTCCGCCTCGGCGGTGACGTCCGCGCGGCGCTGGCGGGCGGTGTCCTCGTCGATGAGGCCGGCCGCGAGGTCGGCGTCGATGGCCATCTGCTTGCCGGGCATCGCCTCGAGGGTGAAGCGGGCGCCGACCTCGGCGACGCGCTCCGCACCCTTGGTGATGACCATGAACTGGATGACCACGAGGATCGTGAAGATCACCAGGCCGATGACGATGGACCCGCCGACGACGAAGTCGCCGAACGCGTGGATGACGTCGCCGGCGTGGCCGTCGCGCAGGATCAGGCGGGTGCTGGCCACGTTGAGGCCCAGCCGGAACAGCGTCGCGACGAGCAGCACGCTGGGGAAGATCGAGAAGTCCAGCGGCCGCTGGACGTACATCGCGGTCATCAGCACGAGCAGCCCGATGATGATGTTGAGCGCGATGAGGAAGTCGAGCAGCAACGGCGGCAGCGGCACGACCAGCAGCAGGATGATGCCGATCACGCCCAGCGGCAGAGCGAGGGTGCTCACGCGGCGGAAGTCCACGGAGGGTGCATCGGCAGTCGGGGCCGCGCCCTTGAGCCGATCGGGTGATCACCCGTCCGGCGCAGCGGCGGGTCGGGGCGGGCGTGGCGGCGGTGCTCACAGCGCCCGCCGCAAGCGCCAGGGGATCCGCATCGGGTCGAGCGTGTCCCGCCAGGTGAAGCGCTCCACGTCGCCGTCGTCCGCAGTGATGGCGCTGGTCTTGTCCCGGTCGCGGAACGCGGCCGTGGGGCTTCCGTGGGGCCCCACCCCGTCAGCCTCGACGAAGAGCGGCCCGCGGTGCGGTCGTCGGCGGCGCTCGCGGTCGATCGTCATGTCCGGTCGGGCGTACACGCGGCCCGACGCGTCGCGCAGGCGCTGCTGCAGCCGGTCCGGCGCCAGGTGGCCGTCGACCATCCGCAGGCGCACACGGCTCTCCAGCGGTGTCTCCGCGTCGGGGTCGGCCAGCTCCCACAGGTCGTCCACCTGCCGGCACCCCCGGTGGCCCTGGGCCAGCACCCGTGCTGCCACCAGCGACGCCTCCGTGGCCCCTCGGCGTCGCGCGGAGTCGAGGACCGACAGCCCCGTCGGCCGGTCGCAGCGCGGCACGGTGTCCGCCAGCGACCGGACCGCACTCGTCATCGCCAGGCCCCAGACCGACGTGGTCACGTGTTCCGGGGCCAGCTCGGTCACCAGCGCCTCCAGCCCGAGGCGTCCCCGCAGCTCGGCGCCCGGAGGAACGGCCACGCAGACGCCGTCGCGGAACGGCAGCCCCGCCACCCGCAGCTCGCGCAGCGCGCTGTCCCGGGCGAGCACGGCGCGCGGCAGCACCAGCACGGCTGCCTGGTTCCAGGAGCGGGCGAGGTCGTCGAGGGCGTCGTCGCCGTCGTGCACCGCCACGAGCCGGGTGCCGCGCAGCAGCTGCCGCCACCCGTCGCGCCGCCCGACGTCGTGGATGCGCGCCTCGCTCAGCCCGGCGGTCCGCAGCTGGACGGTGGTGAGCACGCCACGCTGCTGCAGGGCCAGTCCGGTCAGAGACGACGGGAGCGAGGCGTCGAGGAGGAGTTCCACGCGCCGCAGACTGGCGCCGCCCGGCCGCCCGGGGTCGTCGTCGCCCGCTGGCCTGTGGACGCTACGGGCCCGGGGGTCACCTGTGGGCGGACGACGTGCGTCGATCTTGGCGTTCCGTGGGCGGCTGGAGGCTCGGGAGGCCACGAAACGCCAAGGTCGACGCGGCGGCGGTGCCGGGCGATAGTCGAGACTGGGGAGCGCGGTCAGCCGGCGGTGGGGAGGCCGCGCAGCAGCGGGTGGTCGGGCACCTCGACGGCCACGGGAGCCGGGTTGGCGTGCAGGCCCGAGGCCGAGCCGCGCTTCTTGAGGGCCATCACGAACGCGAGCACCTGGGCGACCGCCACGTAGAGGTGCATCGGCACCTCCTGCTCCAGCTCGCAGGCCGCGTACAGCGCACGGGCGAGGGGGACGTCCGAGACCAGCGGCACGCCGGTCTCGGAGGCCCTGGCGCGGATGCGGGCGGCGGTGTGGCCGGAGCCCTTGGCGACCACGCGGGGGGCGCCGCGGTTCGGCTCGTACTTGAGGGCCACGGCCACGTGGGTCGGGTTGACGAGCACGACGTCGGCCTCGCCGACGGCGGCCATCATGCGGTTGCGGCTCATGGCGCGCTGCTTGCCCTTGATGGCGGCCTTGATCTCCGGGTTGCCCTCGGAGTTCTTCGACTCGTCCTTGATCTCCTGCTTGGTCATGCGCAGGTCCTTCATCGTCTTCGCCTTCTGGACGGCGAAGTCGACGACGGCGAGCATCAGGCCCGCGCCCACGGCGATGCGCACGAGGGAGGCGACGCCGCCGGAGGTGGCGTCGAGCACCCCGGCCAGGGTGAGTCCGCCGCCGGAGAGCAGCTGCGGCACCAGGCCCTGCACGGTCACCCACAGGACGCCGCCGATGATCGCGGTCTTGACCAGCGACTTCACCAGCTGCCAGAGGTTGACGACGCTGAAGAGGTTCTTGATGCCCTTGAGCACGTCGAGGCGCTGCCAGTTGGGCTTGGCGGCCTGGGTGGCCAGCACGAAACCGCCCTGGCCGACGGAGGCGACCACCGCGACGACCACTGCGACGGCGAGGAGCGGAGCGACGGCCGGCACGATCGCGGCGCCACCGGCGCCCAGCGCCTGGAGCATGAGCGCCGGCTCGGGGTGCTTCGCCACGACGTCCAGCGACTCCGCGATCGCCTGCAGGCGCTCGCGGGTCGGTGCGATGACCATCGGGATGACGGCCACGATGACGCCCAGCCCGGCCCACGCGCCGAGGTCCGGCGTCCGGGCGATCTGGCCCTTCTTGCGGGCGTCCTGGAGCCGTTTCGGTGTCGGCTTCTCGGTCTTCTCGCCCCCACCCCCTCCCGCGCTCACGGGGCGACCGCCGCACCGGCGGGGGCGCCCAGCAGGACGCTCGAGGCGGCGTCAGCGGCTCCGGCGTCGCCACCGGCGGTGGCCGTGGCCACCGTCTGCGAGCCGGCCTGGTCGGCCATCGCGTCGACCACCGACGGCAGCGCGGCGACGGTCATGGCGGCCAGCGACAGTGTGATCATGATCTTGAGGGGGAAGCCGAGGGAGAACGCCTGCAGGGCGGGGGCCGCGCGGGTCAGCAGGCCCAGGCCGACGTCGGTGAGGAAGAGCACGGCGAGCAGCGGGCCGGCGATCTGCAGCGCGGAGACGAACATCTGCGTGGTGCCCTCGACCACCAGCCGCGCCAGCAGCGCGGACGAGATGTGCTCCTGCAGGCCCAGCACGCGGAAGGTCTGCGCGAGGCCGTGGAAGACCACGAGGTAGCCGTCCGAGGCGAACAGCAGCACCACGGTGGTCATCTGGTAGAGCCGGCCGAAGACGGCGGCGCCGGTCTCCATCTGCGGGTCGTAGGAGGTGGCCGCCTGGAAGCCGCCGAAGAGGTCGAGCAGGTTGCCGGCCGCCTGCACCGCGGAGAAGACGAGGTAGCACAGGAAGCCGAGGGAGGCCCCCACCAGCACCTGCGACAGGGCGCTGAGCACGAGGTCCGGGGTGGACAGCGAGAGCGTGGAGAAGTCCATCGTGGAGCCGAGCGCCATCGTGATGCCGAGGGCCAGCAGCGCCTTCACCTGGTTCGGGATGGCCTTGTGGGAGAACGGCGGGGCGATGGCGAGCCAGGCGGTGACCCGCAGCAGCACGAGCAGGTGACCGGCGACGGTCGTCAGCGCGATGGTGGGCAGCTCCACGGGTCTCCTCCTCTCAGCCCATCGCCAGCAGCGCCGGGATCCGGTCGAACAGACCGGTGGTGAACTCGTTCATCTCGGCGAGCATCCAGTTGCCCGCCACCACCAGGACGACGGCGACGCCGACGGCCTTGGGCACGAAGGACAGCGTCGGCTCCTGGATCTGGGTGACCGACTGGAAGAGCGACACGATGAAGCCGATCGACAGGGCGACCAGGAGCATCGGCGCGGAGAGCTTGGCGGCGATGATCATCGCCTGCACGGCGATGTCGATGACGGCGGCGTCCATCAGCGGTAGCTCCCCACCAGGGCCGTCACGATGAGGCCCCACCCGTTGACCATGACGAAGAGCAGCAGCTTGAACGGCAGGGACACGGTCACCGGCGGGAGCATCATCATGCCCAGTGCCATCAGCCCCGAGGACACGACGATGTCGATGACCAGGAACGGGACGTAGATGACGAAGCCGATGATGAACGCGGCCCGCAGCTCGGAGAGCACGAACGCCGGGATGAGCGTGGTCAGCGGGACGTCGGCCGGGTTCGCCGGGTTGGGGCGGTCGGCCGCGCGGGTGATGAGCGCCAGGTCCTGCTGACGGGTCTGGTGGAGCATGAACTGCTTCAGCGGCTCGGCCGCCGCCTCGAACATCTGGCCCTGCGTGATGGTGCCCTGCAGGAACGGCTGCACCGCGTCGGTGTTGATCTGCGTGATCACCGGCGCCATGACGAACAGCGACAGGAACAGCGCCAGGCCGGCGAGCACCTGGTTGGGCGGCACGCCCTGCAGGCCGAGGGCGTTGCGGGTGATGCTCAGGACGACGACGATCTTGGTGAAGGCCGTCATCATCAGCAGCATCGCCGGCGCCACGGACAGCAGCGTGATGGCGAGGATGAGGACGATCGACGTGCTCGGCGTCCCGTCGATGCCGTTCACGGCGACGGTGAAACCGGCTCCTCCGGTGGGAGCGACGGGCCCGGCGGGGCCCTGGGGCCCTGCCGCGGCCCCTGCCGTCAGCAGGGCGGTGATCATCGCCGGGTCGTCCTCTCGCGCAGCACCTCGAGGGCCGAGGTCCAGGTGGCCGGGGAGAGCGCCGAGCCGGCCAGCGCGCCGCGCTGGGGGGTGGCGCCCACGGTCGCCACGGCCTTGGCGGGCGCGGCGGCGGGGGTGAAGGCCGCGCCGACGCTGACCACGGGGGTGCGGACCTCGCGGACGCTGACCACCTGGGCGGTCTCGACGGCGTCCTCGGTGGCGGGGCGCTCGAAGTCGGCCAGCGGCATGCGGGCCAGCAGCTGCACCTGGGTGTCGGTGACGCCCACCACGAGGGCGTCGTCACCGACGCGCAGCACCGAGACGCCGGCGGAGCGGGTCAGGGACTGTCGGGCCAGCACGGTGAAGCGGGTGGCGTCCACGGCGCGGCCGCCGCTGCGGCGCTTGGCCGCGCGCTGGAGCGCGTAGACCAGGCCGAGCACGAGCGCCAGGGAGACCGCGACGCGCAGGAGGAGGGGCAGGAGGTCCATCGCCGGTCAGTCCTCGGCGCCGGGCTCGACGATCTCGGTGATGCGCAGGCCGTAGTCCTCGTCGACGACGACGACCTCGCCCCGCGCCAGCAGCCGGCCGTTGACCAGCAGGTCCGCCGGAGCACCGGCGGCGCGGTCCAGCTCGACCACGGAGCCGGGGGTGAGGGCCAGCAGGTCCTTCACCGACATCCGGGTGCGGCCCAGCTCCACCGTGACGACCATCTCCACGCCGCGCAGCAGCGCCATGCCGGCGCGGCCGGCGGCGTTCTGCACGGGGACCGCGGGGCCGCTGGGGACGCCGGAGGGGATGGCGGTCTGCGCGATGACGAGGCCGACCCAGACCACCACCTCCTGCGCCGCGGAGTTCGCGTCCACGAGCGGCACCCACAGGGCGTCCGGCTCGGCGACCACACCGGCCACGTCGACCGCCTGCACCGCGCCGGGCACCGAGGGGCCCATGGCGGTGACGGCGGCGCGCAGCGCCGGGGCGATCGCGTCGACGACGGGCAGCGGCCCGCCCTCGGCACCGGCGAGCGCCTCCTCCAGGGAGGGGTCGACGATGACGACCAGCGTGCCCGACACCGCGCCGGTGAACGCGGCCGACACGGCGGTGCCGTCAGCGGTCGGGGCCAGCGAGCCGTCCGAGGGGCCCACCGCCAGGGTGGCCCCGGCGGGCAGCTGCTCGGCGGCGACGGCGGCCGCAGCCAGCAGCGCGGTCTGCGCGGCCTGGACGGCGGGGGCGTCCGTGGGGGTGGTCATCGCGTCTCCTCATCAGGGTTCACCACGAGGCAGGCCAGGCGGGTTCCGCTCGTGCCGGGGACGGCGCGAGCGAGGGCGACGTCGTTGGTGACGACGTCGAGGGGGCGGGCGGTGGGGTGGGGCAGGTGCAGGACGTCACCGACCGCGAGGGCGGTGACGGCCTGCACGGACAGCGCCATGGGCGTCATGCGCACGGACACGTCGACGGGGAGCTCGGGGACGGTGCGGGAGAGCACGTCCGCGGCCTGCGCCGCGGTGCGGCGCTCCTCCTCGCTGCCGTCGTTGGCGCCGCGGCTCTCGCTGAGACGGGCCAGGACGGGGTTCAGGGGCAGCATCACGGAGAAGTCGGCGGGCTCGGCGTCCTCACCGAGGGCCACGGTGAAGCCCGCCACCAGCACGACGTCGGCCGGGGCGGCCATGGTGAGGAACTGGGAGGTCTGGTCGACCTCGGACAGCACGGGCGCCATGGGCACGGTGCCGGCGAACGCGGTGCCGAGGTCGGACAGCAGGCGACCGGCCAGCGACTCGATGAGCCGGTTGTCGATGTCGGTGAGCTCGCGCTCGGGGTTCAGCACCGTCGGCTCGACCACGCCGTGGCCGCCGAGGAGGAAGTCCAGCGCCGTCATGACGGTGGAGGCCTCGAGCACCACCAGGCCGCTCGCGCCCCCCGCCTCGGTGCGGAAGCTGAGGAAGATCCCCTGGCCGGGCTGGCCGGCGAGGTGGTCCTCGAAGCTGCGGGCGCCCACGCCGGTGCACACGACGGTGCAGGTCTGGCGCAGGCGGGTGAGCAGGGTGGTGGAGAACTGGCGGGCGAACGCCTCGAAGGCCACCTCGAGGGCGCGGGAGTGCTCGCGCGCCAGCGCGGTGGGCCGCGTGAAGTCGTACTCGCTCACCACGCCGCGGCGCCGCTTGCGGCGGGGCGCTGCGCTCGGGCTCTGGACGGTCACAGAGGAGTTGTCGGCAGGACGGGTGAACGGGTTGAGCCGTTCGGGGGAACGAGTTCGCGCGAGTTCCGCCCCGGCGCGGACGCTCGGGCGTCCGCGCCGGTCAGCGGGTCAGCCGGGGGTCACTGCATGACGTACTGGGTGAGGTACACGTCCAGCACCTCGTCGTCGTAGGCCTCCTTGACCTTCTCGACGAGCTCGGCCTTGGCGGCGTCACGGCCCTCGGAGGTGCTGAGCTCCTCGATCGACTTGCCGCTGTAGAGCTCGATCACCTCGTCGAGGGCCTTGCTGCCGTCGACGTCCTCGGCCACGGCCGAGCTCTGCTGCAGCGCGATGCCGATCTTGAGGAAGTGGCCCTCGGCGAGGTTGATGCTGATCGGGTCGAGGGCCTTGACCTTGCCCAGCAGCGCGGCCTCCTCGGCCTTCTTCGCCTCGGCGACCTCCTCGGCGCTCGGCGCCGGCTTGGGCGCCAGCACGAGGAAGTACGCCGCGCCGCCACCACCCATGAGCACGATGACCGCGACGAGGATGAGGACGAGCTTGTTGGGGCCCTTCTTCTTCGGGGCCTCGGTCTCGGCGGGCGTTGCGGTGGCGGTGGCCATGGCGGGCGTCCTGTCGTGAGTGGCGGTGGTCGGTCGGGTGGGTGGGTCTGAGGGTCAGTCGTGCGCCGACGGCGCGGCGTCGGCGCGGAGGTCGGGGACCGCGCCGACGTCGCCGGAGGGCTTCACGCCGGAGGGGGCCGCGCCCTGGCTCACGGCCTTGAGCGCCGCGTCGGAGGCCGCCTCCTCCGCGGAGGGGGCCTTCGCCATGAGGACGATGTCCACGCGGCGGTTGCCCTCGAGGGCCCGCGGGTCGTCGTTCGGGAAGAGCGGGTGCTGGTCGCCCATGCCGACCAGCCGCAGCCGGTCGCCGGAGATTCCGTCGTCCTTGAGCCGCAGCAGCACGGACGTGGCGCGGGCGCCGGAGAGCTCCCAGTTGTTGGCGTACTCGGCACCGCTGATGGCGAGGTTGTTGGTGTGCCCCTCGACGGCGATCTGGCGGTCGTTGCCCTGCAGGAGCGGGGCGACCACGTCGAGGACCCTCAGCCCGGCCGGCTCGATGGCGGCGCTGCCGTTGGCGAAGAAGACGTTGTTGGCGGCCACGCTGATCACCAGGCCGCGCTCGGTGACCGTGGTGGTCACCTGCTCCAGCAGGTCCTGCTGCTGCAGCTGCTCCTCCACCTGCTGCTGCAGCTGCTGGAGGTCGTCAGCCTCCTTGGCGGCGTCCTCCGCGGTCTTGCCCTGGGTGCTGCTGATGCTCGTCGTCGCGGAGAAGTCCTGGCCGCTCATCGCACCGGAGCCGACGTCGATGGGGCTGTTGGTGGAGCCGTCGACGACGCCGGAGCCGCCGTCCGTGGGGAGCACCTGGTTGCCGAAGCCCTCCGCCAGGGAGGTCTTGAGCTCCAGGTACTTCTTCTGGTCGACGTTGCTCATGGCGAACAGCACGAGGAAGAGCGCCATGAGCACCGTCATCATGTCCGAGTAGGACACGGCCCAGCGCTCGTGGTTCTCGTGCTCCTCCTCGTGGTGCTTCTTGGCCCTGCCCTTCCCGTGCCCCGACATCAGGCCGCCTCCTTCTCCTTCTTGCCGGTGCTCGGCACGAGGCTGCGCAGGCGCTGGCCCACCAGGCGCGGGTTGGCCCCGGCCTGCACGGCCATGAGGCCCTCCACGATCAGCTCCATGTGCGCGCACTCGGTCTCCGACAGGCGCTTGAGGCGCGCGCCGAAGGGGAGGCAGATGATGTTGGCGGTGAGCAGGCCCCAGAAGGTCGCGACGAGCGCCGCGGCGATCATGTGGCCGAGCTTGGTCGGGTCGGCGAGGTTCTCGAGCACGTGCACCAGCGACACGACGGTGCCGATGATGCCGACGGTCGGGGCGTAGCCGCCGGCCGTGGCGTAGAAGGCGGCGGCGATCTTGTCGGTGGCGCGCTTGGTCTCGATCTTCGCCATCAGCATCTCGCGCAGGTCCTCGGGGTCCGCGCCGTCGATGGCCGACTGCAGGCCGTCCTTGAGGAACTCGTCGTCGACGTCCTTCGCGGCGTCCTCGAGGGCCAGCAGGCCCTCGCGGCGCGCGGTCTCGGCGAGCGAGACCAGCGTGTCGATGGTCTTGACCGGGTTCACGGCCTTGCCCGTGAGCGCCTTGATGGTGCCCTGGATGACGAAGGGCAGGTCGGCCATCCGCGTCCCGGCGAGCGTCGCGCCGATCGTGCCGACGATGACCAGGGTCATCGCCGGGATGAGGATGACCGACATGGGGCTCGAGCCCTCGAGGATGATCGCCAGCAGGATGCCGCCGACCGCGAGGCCGAGCCCGATCAGGGTCGCCGGGTCCATCACACCTCCTCGGGGGCGGCCTCGCGCGGGAGCACGCGCAGGGCCGGGACGACGTGCAGGTCAGGGCGCGCCTCGGAGCCGGGCTCGGGCGCGGGGGGTGCAGCGGGGACGGGCTCGCGCAGGGTGCGGGCGCTGGCCACCACGCTGGCGCGGTAGTCGCGGACGAGGTCGATGACCTCGACGACCGACTCCGCCACGAGGTACTTGGTGCCGTCGATGAGCGTGAGGACCGTGTCGGGGGTCGCCTCGACCCGCTCGAGCAGGTCGGGGTTCACCGCGAACGCGGCCCCGGTCAAGCGCGTGACGAGGATCATGACGACCGTCCTTGAGAGTCTGGTTGCACGCCCTTCCGTGGGCGCCTCCACGTGCTCCATCGGCGCTGGCGCGCCGGTGGTGAGGAGTCCGGGTGGCGGCGTCGACCGCGTCGGCCACCGCCACCCGGACGGGCGCGTCAGCGCTTGAGGTTGACGAGCTCCTCGAGCATCGAGTCCGAGGTGGTGATGACGCGGCTGTTCGCCTGGAAGCCGCGCTGGGACACGATGAGGTTGGTGAACTCCTGCGCGAGGTCCACGTTCGACATCTCCAGCGCGCCGGAGACCAGCGAGCCGTGCGCGCCGTCGCCGGCCACGCCGACGTTCGGCAGACCCGAGTTGGACGTCGCCTGGTAGGTCGAGCCGCCCTGCTTGTCGAGGCCGGCCGGGTTGTCGAAGGTGGCGACCGCGATGCGGCCCAGCTCCTGCGAGCGGCCGTTGTCGAACGAGCCGACGATCGCGCCGTCGGGGCCGACCTTCCAGCTGGTCAGCGAGCCCGCCGCGTAGCCGTCCTGCGCGGAGACGGTCACGTCGGAGATGGAGATGTCCGCGCGGTTGGCCACGGTCAGCTTGGAGAAGTCGAGCGTCGGCTGCGGTGCGAACGCGGTGCCGTCGGCGCCGTCGAAGGCCGCGAGGGTCAGCTTCTCGTTGGCGACGTCGGCGGTGCCGGTGGTGCCCGCAGCCATGACGCCGGCGCCGTTGAAGGTGACGTCACCGACCACGGTGCCCGTGGCGGAGTCCTTGCGCATCGTCACGGACCAGGCGGTGACCAGGCCGGTCTTGCCGTCGGTGGAGGTCACGCTGGTCGGCTTGATCTCCACGTACAGCGGCACGTTCACGCCGTTCTTGTCCGTGAGCTGGTAGGAGAAGCTCTGCGTCGACGCCGCCGTCGGCCCGTAGGTGACAGGGGTGACGCCGGCGGCGCTGGTCTGGACCACGTCGACGGTGTTGTCCAGGCGGCCCGACATCGTCACCTTCGTCGTCGCCGACGCGGGGATGATCTGCGTGGTCGGGATGGAGATGTTGCCCGGGGTCCCCGAGGAGTTGGTGACGCCCTTGGCGTCGGCCATCCACCCCTGCACCTTGGCGCCGCCGAGGCTCACCAGCGTGCCGGTGCCGTCCACGTTGAACGCGCCGTTGCGGGTGTACTGCATCGCGCCGTTGTTGTTCAGCACGAAGAACCCGTCACCGTCGATCAGCATGTCGCTGTTGCGGCCGGTGGTCTGGGTCGCGCCCTGGGTGAAGTTGGTCGTGATGCCCGAGACACGGACGCCGAGGCCGACCTGCGCCGGGTTCTGACCGCCCTTGGCGCCCTGCGCGGCGGCGGCGTTGCCGAGGCTCTGCGACAGGGTGTCCTCGAAGATGGTGTTCGAGGCCTTGAAGCCGGTGGTGTTGACGTTGGCGATGTTGTTGCCGGTGACGTCCATCATGGTCTGCATCGAGCGCATGCCGCTGATGCCGGTGTAAAGGGAACGGAGCACGGGGTCCTCCAGGGAAGGGCGCGCAGCGGGGTGCTGTCGCGGTGCCGTGTGCCGTCCGTGGCCATGGGGCGTTCCGTCGGGGTGCGGCCTGCGGCCGCGTCTTCAGTTGTTGTTCGGTTGTGGGTCGGTGGGCGCGTCAGCTGGACGCTGACGACGCCGGCGCGGTGATGCCGGTGACGCTGTTGAGCGACACGGAGGCGCCGCCGATCGTCAGGTTCGGCGTGCCGGTGGCGGAGAAGGAGGCAGCGGAGACGACGCCGCTCTGGGGCTTGCCGGCGACGTCCGTGTAGCTGACGGTCTGGCCGATGTAGCTCGAGGCGGTCATGCGGGACATCAGGGCGAAGGAGTCCTGCTGGGCCTTCGTCATCTCCTGCATGGCCTGCGCCGACGACAGCGTGGCCGTCTGCTGCATGATCGCGTTGGAGTCCATCGGCGAGCTCGGGTCCTGGTTCTGCAGCTGCTTGATGAGCAGCTGCAGGAAGTCCTGGTTCTTGAGGGTCGTCTTGTCCTCGGAGACCCTGCCGCCCGACTGGAAGGCGTAGCGGGTCGCCGTCGTGCTGGTGGTGCCGATGGCGTCAGCCACGAGTACCTCCTGCGGTGTCGGTGGAGCTCGGCGAGCTCACGGGGTGGGGAGCGCTGGTGCGCTCCTCATGCGAGGACATCGACACGTCCGGGCCCGACCTTGAGCCGAACGGGTGCCAGGTCGACCACCCGTTCGCCGTCCTCGGCCTGGCCGGAGGCGTGGGAGCCGAACCAGCTGCGCGGGGTGCGGTCCTGGCGGGCCGCGGCGCCGCTGCCGGTGCTGACGTCGAGGGAGGCGCCGGAGCCGGTGGCGGCGAGGTCCTTGCGCAGGTCGTCCAGGGAGGCCTGCAGCGCGTCGCGGGCGGCGGGGTTGCCGCCGACCAGCTCGATGCGGGTGCCCTCGGGGCGGATGTGCGCCACCACGGTGACGGTGCCGATGGCCTCGGGCTTCACCTCGAGGGTGAGCTTGTGGGTGCCGGTGCCGCGACCGGTCAGCGCGACCAGCTGCGGCGACAGCTGCGCCGCCACGTGGGCGGGCTGCGCGACGAGCACGGGCTGCGCCACCGGCGCCGCGGACGTCGGGAGGGGCGCCGGTGCCGCGGGGTTCTGGGTCGGCGCCGCCGCGACCTGGGGCGCCGTGGTGGTGACGGCGGACGACGACGCGTCGAGCGGCGTGACGGCGGCCGCCGCCGTCGTGGCGTCCGGCGCGGTGGAAGCGCCGAGGGCGCCCGAGAGCGGCACCAGGAGCGCCTGCGCTGCGACCGTCGGGGCGGTCGCGTCACCGCCGTCGGTGGCGTGGCCCTTCGCGTGCGGGGCGGTGTCGGCCGCCCCTCCCCCACCGGACGAGGAGCCGCCCTGCGGTGCGCCGGGGGCGTCACCGGACGGGCCGGAGGCGGTGGCAGCGGGCTGGGCCGTGGCCGGCGCGGTGGGCCCCGCCGGGGCGGCGTCCGCTGCGGGAGCCGTGGTCGGCGCCGCGTCCGTGGCTGCCGCGGCAGTCGTGGCGGTCGTGGCCGTCGTAGCGGTCGTGGCCGTCGTAGCGGTCGCGGCCGTCGTAGCGGTCGTGGCGGTCGTGGCGGTCGTAGCGGTCGCGGAGGCCGGGGCGCCGGGCACGACGGGTGCGGCCGCAGTCGTCACCGGAGCGGTGGTGGGGATGGGCTCGACCGCGGGCTGGGAGGCCGGGACGGGCGTGACCATGGCGGCGAGCGCCTGCGCGGTGAGCGAGGTGGCGCCGGCGGCGGCGTCCTGCGCGGTGCCCGCCTGTGCGGCGCCGTCTGCGGTCGCGTCGGCGGAGGCGTCAGCCGCGGGAGCGGTGGCGACCGGTGCCGCGGCGTCGCCCGTCGTCGTCCCCGGCACCCACGCCTGACTCGCACTTTCCACGGAAAGTGCGAGAAGGCCGGGGTCCGGAAGCGCAGTTTCCGCGGAAAGTGCGGGAAGGGCGGGGTCCGGAAGCGCACTGTCCGCGGAAAGTGCGGGCACGGTGGCGGTGGCCGGGGTCGCGTCGGACGTCGGCGCGGAGGGCACCGCGTCGCGCTGCGCGGGGGTGGCAGCAGCCGGGCGCGCGTCGGGGCGCGCGGGCTTCGCGGAGGTCGCCGGGGCGTCGTCGTCCGCCTGCTGGCGGGCGAGGACGTCGGCGAAGCGGCCGTCGTCGTCCTGCTGGGCCGGCGCCGCGGGAGCGGCGGGCGCGACAGCGGGAGCGGGGGCGGCGGGGGTGACGTTCAGGGGCATCGGGTGCTCCGGGGCATCGAGCGGTGCGCGGAAGGGGGTGGGTGGTGCGTCGGTGCTCGGTGGTGCTGGAAGTGGTGCGGGAGGGCGACGGGTCAGGCGCCCGGCATGGCCGCAGCGACCTTGCGGACGTAGGCCTGCGTCTCGGCGAACGGCGGCACGCCGCCGTACTTGCTGACGTTGCCCGGTCCGGCGTTGTAGGCGGCGAGGGCCAGCGGGAGGGAGCCGAACCTGTCGAGGTGCTTGGCCAGCAGGCGGGCGGCGCCGTCCACGGCCTGGGCCGGGTCGTGCGCGTCGACGCCGAGCTCGCGGGCGGTGCCCGGCATGAGCTGCATGAGGCCGCGGGCGCCGGCGGGGCTGACGGCGTCGGGGTCGTAGCTCGACTCGGTCTTGGCGACGGCGGACAGCAGCCCGTCGGGCAGGTCGTAGCGCGCCTCGGCGGCGTCGAACAGGCCCTGGTAGGCCGCGGCGCCGCTGGCACCGGAGGAGGTGCCCGAGCCGAGCACCGACGAGCGCAGGGCGGCGCTGAGCGCGCCCGTGCTCGTGCCGGCACCCGCCGTCGCGTCGGTCATCCGGCGGATGGTCATGGGGGTCTCCCAGACCTTGGAGATCTTCACCACGTCGCCGGCCTTGGGCGCGTGGATCATCTGCCCGTCGCCGACGTAGATGCCGATGTGCGAGCCGCCCTCCAGCACCACGAGGTCACCGGGCTGCGCCTGCGCGAGCGAGGGGACCTCGGTGCCGACCTTCGCCTGCTGGGCAGCGGTGCGCGGCAGCGTGATGCCGTTCTCCTTCATCACCAGCTGCGTGAAGCCGGAGCAGTCCAGGCCCTTGTCGGGGTCGGTGCCGCCCCACACGTAGGGCACGCCGAGGTACTTCTTGGCGTCGGTGACGATGTCGTCCCCGCTGGCGGCGGACGACGACGAGGCCTGCCCGTCCAGCTGCGACTGCGCCAGCGCGAGCTGCCCCGCGAAGGTGGTGCTCGTCGTCGCCGTCCCGGTGGCTGCCAGGGGGCTGCCGCTGAGGGTGGCGATCCGCAGCTGCAGCGAGCTGATGCGCGACTGCACCTGCGCGATGGCCGCCTGGGCCGGCGCGGGGGCGCCCGTCACGGCCGTCACGCGTCACCGCCGGACGGTTCGTTCCCTCTCATGGAGTAGTCATCGGCAGGTCGGGCCTCGGAGTCGAGCCCCAGATGGGCAGGACCCTGCACGCCGGTGGTGCGGCCGCGCGCGCGGCCGGCGTGCTCGTCGATGACGGCCTGGTCGGCCTTGAGGTCGGCGGTGCGCTGGGCGTGCTCGTGGCGGTCGGCGAGGCGCTGCAGCCCCTTGGCCCGGCCCTCGGCGGCGGCCCAGACGGCCTGCGCGGCGCGGGCCTCGGCCTCGGCCTCCTCGAGGGCGGCGAGCGCGTCCTGGTAGCGGGCGCTGCTGGCGCTGCGCGCGGCGACGGCCGCGGCGAAGCTCTCGGGGCTGCCGTGGTCGTTGAAGCTCTGCGCCGCGGCCTCCTCGAGGATGTTCTCGGAGTAGGTCCGGGCTGAGACGGTGCGGGCTGCGGCCGCTCCCGCTGCGGCGGCGGCGATGTCGCGCTGCAGGTGGCGCACGCGCAGCACCTGCTCCAGGCGGAACTTCCTGCTCACCGCCGCCTCCTGTCCGTCGTCGTGGTCGTCGTCGTGGTCGTCGTGGTCGTGGTGCTCAGAGCCCGGCGACCGGGTTGCGGGCCACCACGCCGGCCAGCGCGTCCCACGCGTCGTCGGTGGACGTGCGGTCCTCGACGTCCTGGCGCAGGAACGCGTCGATGTCGGCGCGTGCGCCGATGGCGGCGTCGGTCAGCGGGTTGGAGCCGGGCACGTACGCGCCGACGTCCACGAGGTCCTGCGCCTCGCGGCGCGCGGCCATGAGGCGGCGCACGTGCGTGGCGAGGCCGCGCTGCTCGCGGGTGGTGACGCGCGAGGCCACGCGGGAGACCGAGCCGAGCACGTCGATGCTCGGGAAGTGCCCCGCGGTGGCGAGGTCGCGGTCGAGCACCACGTGCCCGTCGAGGATGGAGCGGGCGGCGTCGGCGATCGGCTCGTTGTGGTCGTCGCCGTCCACCAGCACCGTGTAGATGCCGGTGATCGAGCCGGTGGCGCCGGTGCCGGCGCGCTCGAGGAGGCGGGGCAGCAGCGCGAAGGTGCTCGGCGGGTAGCCGCGGGTGGCGGGGGGCTCCCCCACCGACAGGCCGATCTCGCGCTGCGCCATGCAGAAGCGGGTGAGGCTGTCCATCATCAGCAGCGCGTTCATGCCGAGGTCGCGGAAGTGCTCGGCGATGGTGGTGGCCACCATCGCGGCGCGCAGGCGCACCAGCGGCGGCTGGTCGGAGGTGGCGACGACGACGACGGAGCGCGCGAGGCCCTCGGGACCGAGGTCGTCCTCGATGAACTCGCGGACCTCTCGGCCGCGCTCGCCGATGAGGGCGATGACGTTGACGTCGGCCTCGGTGCCGCGGGCGACCATCGACAGCAGCGTGGACTTGCCGACGCCGGAGCCGGCGAACAGGCCGATGCGCTGGCCGCGGCCCACCGGGGTCATGGCGTCCAGGGCGCGCACGCCGGTGCCCATGGGGGTGTCGATGCGCTCGCGCTTGATGGGGTCGGGGGCGGGGTTGTCGATCGGCACCCAGGCGGTGGCCTGCGGCTTGCCGAGCCCGTCGATGGGGCGGCCGAGGCCGTCGAGCACCCGGCCCATGAGGCCGATGCCCACGGGGATGCGCTGGCTGCGGCCCATCGCGAGCACCGGCTGGCCGGCGCGCAGGCCCTGGCCGACCGGGGGCGTGCCCAGCGGCATGCAGGTCACGTGGTCGGGCGCGACGGCCACGACCTCGGCGTCGATCCCCTGGCCGGTGGTGGTGAGGTCACCGGTGAGGATGCGGACGATGTCGCCGACGGGGGCGCGCAGGCCGGCTGCCTCGATGGTGAGGCCGACGGCGCGGCGGACGGTGCCGGTGACCTGCGGGGCGCCAGCGGCCTCCGCACGGCGCATGATCGCCGGCAGGGCGATCCCGGGAACGCCGATGGCCGCGGCGGGCGAGCCCGGCGCGGCGGCGAGGTCGGACAGGCGGCTCATGCGCGGGGTCCCTGGGCGGACGGGCGGGCGGCGCCGCGCAGCTGGCCGCGGATGCGCGCGAGGGCGGTGTCGGTGCGCGCGTCGACGAGGCCGCCGGGGAACTCGGCGAACGCGTCACCGGGCGCCAGGCGCGGGTCGGCGACGATCGTCACCTGGTGCTCGGCCAGGGCCACCAGGGCTTCGGCGCTGCGCATCTGCTCCACCACGGCGAGGTCCTCCGGGTTGAGGCGGACGGTGATGTCCGCGTGGGTGGGGGCGGCGTCGAGGGCCCGGCGCAGCGCGGTCAGGCCACGCATCCCGTCGTCCTCGATCTCCCGGCCGATGACGACCTCGGCGAGGTCGACGACGGCGATGGCGACGGCGTCGGCCACGGCGTCCAGCTGCGGCGCCGTGCGGGCGCGCAGCTCGTCGGCGGCGGCCTCCAGGGAGGCGATGGCCTGGGCGACCTGCGCCTGCAGCGCCTCGCGCTCGGCGGCCGCGCGGGCCCGCAGCTCGGCGATGACGCGGCGCTCCTCCTCCGCGGCGGCGGCGACGCCCTGCGCCCAGCCCGCGGCGTAGCCGGAGGCCTGGGAGGTGGCGGCGACGTTCTGGGAGGCGAACGCGGCGGCGGTGGCGTGGGCGTCCACGGCGGTCCGGCTCCCCGGCAGCGGCGTGAAGACCGCTGCGTGGGGGCTAGGCGACGAACTCATCGTCGGACTCCCTCTGGATCGTGATCTGGCCGGACTCCTCGAGCTGGCGGATCGCGGCCACCACCGCGGAGCGGCCCTCCTCGGCCTGCGAGAGGCGGACGGCGCCCATGAGCTCCATCTCCTCGAGCAGGTTCTCCTTGGCCCGGGCGGAGACGTTGTTGAGGATCTTGTCGCGCAGGTCGTCGCGGGCGCCCTTGAGCGCCACCGCCAGCGTGCCGGCGTCGACCTCGCGCAGGACCAGCTGCATCGCCTTGTCCTCGAGGGACAGGATGTCCTCGAAGGTGAACATCGACGCGCGGATCTGGTCGGCCAGCACCGGGTCGCGCTTGGCCAGCTCCTCGAGCAGCTGCTTGCTGGTGCCGGCGTCGGTGCGGTTGATGATCTCCACGAGCGGCTGCATGCCGCCGACCACCTCGTCGACCTGCGCGGTGAGCACCGCGCCGGCCTTGCGGCGGATCGACTCCGCGACGATGCCCACGATGTCGGGCGAGGTGCGCTCCATCGTGGCGATGCGCTGCGCGACGTCGGCCTGGACCTCCGCGGGGAAGGTGACCAGGGCCGCCGAGGCCTGGTGGGACCGCAGGTGCGCCATGACCAGGGCGATCGTCTGCGGGGTCTCGCCCTGCAGGAACGACACCATCTGGCGGGTGTCGGCCTCCTCCAGGAAGAGGAACGGCTGCTTGTCGTCACCGCCCTTGAGGCGGTCGATCATCTCGCCGGCCGCCTCCTTGCCCAGGGACGCCTCGAGCATCGCCTTGGCGAAGCCGGGACCGCCCTGGCCGAGGGCCGCCGGGCCCACCAGCTCGCCGAAGCCCGCGATGAGCACCTCGTCGGCCAGCTCCGGGTCGACCTCGCCGAGGCGCATGAGCTCGACGGTGATGAGCTCCACCTCCTCCGGGTCGAGCAGGGCCATGAGGAGGGCGGAGCGCTCGGGGCCGAGCTGCACGAGCAGCACGGCCGCCTTCTGCGGGCCGGTGAGGCTCGCGATGGAGCGCGTGGCGAGGCTGGTGGCCATGGCGGGTCAGCCCTTCTTCGAGGCGGCGAGCCAGCCGCGGAGCAGGTTGGCGACCTCGGCCGGCTGGGTGTCCACCAGCTGGCCGAACTCCTGGCGGCGCAGCGCCTCCGGCTCGGGGTCAGGAGCCACCAGCAGGTGGCTGTCGTCCACGGCGGGGGCGAGCGCGGTCATCGGGGCGGGTGCGAGGGGCGTCTCGGGGTAGAGGCGCTCGAGCTCACCGAGGTCCACCGCCTCGCGGCGGTTCTTCTTCACGGCGCGGCGCCAGGCGACGAGCAGGACGATCGCCAGCAGGAGCACGCCCAGGGCGATGGCGCCCTGCTTGATGAGCGCCCACTGCTCCTCGCTCTTCTGCTCCGCCTCGGCCGCAGCCAGGTCCTTCGCCGCAGCGTCAGCGGCGGTGGTGTCGAAGGTCGCGGGGGTGATGACGACCTGGTCCCCGCGGGCCTCGTCGAAACCCGCCGCCGCGGCGATGGCCGCCTGCAGGTTCTGCTGGCCGATGCCGGCGAGGGCCGCCTGGTCGACCATGACCGCCACCGACTGCCGCTCGACGGCGCCAGGAGCCACCACGGTGTTGTCCACCACGGTGTTGTTGGCGTTGTCCTGGGTGTTCTCCTTCTTGGAGTACCCGCCCTGGCCGGCGGTGGTGCCGGCGCCCGCCGTGGTCTCGGTGCCGTCCACGCCGAGCACGCCGTTCGCGCCGAGCGCCCCTCCTACGTTCGCGTTGCCGCCGTTGTAGACCTCCTCCTTGGTGGAGATCGAGCTGGGCAGCGCACCGCTGGGGGTGTAGGTGGTGGACAGGCGGTTGGTCTGGTCGAAGTTCAGCGTGGCGTTGACCGACGCGATCGCCTTGCCGGGGCCGAGGGTCTTGTCGAGCATCGACTGGATCGCGGACTGCGTCTTGGTCTCGTAGGCGGCCGTCTGCTCGTCGCCCTGGCCGACAGCGCCCTGGCCGGCTGCGGACAGCAGCTCGCCCTGGGCGTCGGAGACGGTCACCTGCTTCGGGTCGAGGTTGGGCACCGAGGAGGAGACCAGCTGGATGATCGCGTTGACCTGGTCGTCCGTGGCCTTGGTGATGCCCGTGTCGATGAGGATGGACGCCTTGGTCGGCTCCTTCGACTCGCTGTAGACCGTCTCCTCCGGCACCGCGAGGTGGACGACGGCGGACTGCACGCCGTCCATCTGCTCGATGGTCGTGGCGAGGTCCTGCTCGACCGCGCGCTGGTAGGTGACCTTCTGCTGGAACTGCGTGGCGGTGATGCCCTGCTCGTCGAGCAGCGCGAAGCCGCCCTTCTGCTTGGGCAGGCCCGCCGCCGCGATGGTCATCTTGGCGGAGGAGGCCTGGTCGGCGGGCACGTTGACGGACCCGCCGGAGTACTCCCCGGTGATGCCCGCGCCCTGCAGGGCCGCGGTGATGTCGGCGGCGTCGGCGTCGGAGACGCCGCTGGCGACCGGCACCAGGTCCGGCTTCGAGGCGTAGGTGTAGAACGCCGAGCCGCCGAGCACCAGGACGCCGATGCCGATGACGGCGAGCACCTTCTGGCCCAGGGACAGGGAGTTCACCTGGGCGCCCAGCTTCTTGAGCTGGTCCATCAGCTGCGGGGGCATCAGAACTGCATCCTCATGATCTCGGAGAACGCCTCGAGGGCCTTGTTGCGGAGGGCCACGGTCACCTGCGCCGCCATGCCGGCCTCGGCCGCGGCGACGGTGTAGTCGTGGACGTCGTTGAGGTCGCCGGTGGCGGCCTGGACGGCGAGCGCGGAGCTCTTGGACTGCAGCGCCTGCACGTTCTCGAGGCTGGAGGCCAGCGTCGCCGCGAACCCGGTCGATCCGGTGGACCTCGTGCCCGACGCGCCGGTGAGGGCCTGCGCCGCCGCCGCGAGGGCGTCGGCGTTCGCGGTGGAGTCGGTGCCGCCGGCGCCTGCGGCGCTGGCGGCACCTCCCTTCAGGAGGGCTGCGTACTGCTCGAGGGCGGAGCTGCCGCCGCCGAGCGGGAGGATGCCGGCCACGTCACTTCGCTCCGATGTTGATGGCGGCCTCGTAGGAGGCGCGGGCGCGCTCGACGACGGCGGCGTTGGCCTGGTAGGCGCGCTGGCTGATGATCAGCTGGCCCATCTGGCTGTTCATGTCGATGTCGGGCATCTTCACGTAGCCGTCCTCGTCGGCGAGGGCGTTGGACGGGTCGTAGACCAGGCGCCCCTCGCCGCTGCCGAAGGCCACGCCGGCCACCTCGACACCGCCGGGGCTGCTGCCCGTGTGGTCGGTGCCGTAGTCCCTGGCCTGGGCGACCACGAAGCGCTGCCGGAAGGCGTCCTCGTCGGTGCGGGACACGTTGTTGATGTTCGCGATGTTGTCGCCGACCGCGTCCATCCACTTGCGGGCGAGCGTCATGCCGGACCCGGAGGCCTTGAGGGCGTCGAACAGGCTCATGGCGGCTTCAGCTCGTCTTCAGGGCGTTGGCGACGGAGGAGAACTTGCTGCTCATGGCCTGAGACACGAGCTGGTAGCGCAGCTGGGTGTCGAGGTTGGACAGCGTCTCGGTGTCGAGGTCGACGTTGTTGCCGTCCTCGCGGGTCGGCGCGGTCATGTCGCGCGACTCGGTGGTCGGGGCGACACCGCTGCCACCCTCCACGGCCTGGCGCAGCGCGGACTCGAAGTCGACGCGGGCGGCCAGGTAGTGCGGGGTGTTGATGTTGGCGATGTTGTCCGCGGTGGCGCGCTGGCGTGCGGCAAGCCCGTCGAGGGCCGAGCGCAGCGCGGCGGAGCTGACGGAGTCGAACACGGGGCCTCCACAGAAGCGGGCTGCCTGGCAGTCCCGCGAGGGGTTGGCCGTGTCCGTGGCCGCTGGGTGAGCGATCCGTCGCTCAGAGGAGTCATCGGCAGACCGAGTGACGTCCTTGAGCCCGAGCGGGTGACGCGTTCTGAGGAGCCTTCAGGAGGTGAGCATGGCCGTCAGGCCGGCTGCCTCGGACAGGGCGCGCGCGTAGGCGCGCCCCGCTTCCACGGGCGAGGACGCCTCGCCGCGCGGCGCCGGTGCCGCGGGGCTGGCCTCGGTGGACAGGACGGCGGCGAGCGCCGTGCCGACCGGGCCCTCGAACTCCGTGAGCGCACCGCGCAGGGAGTCGGGCACGTTGACGGTGGAGAGCAGCTCGTCCACGGACATGCCCATGGCCTCGGCGGTGCCGGAGAGCAGGCCGGCGGTGTAGGCCTCCTGCGAGCGGTCGACGGCGAGGCGCGCGACGGCACCGGCTCGGGCGAGCACGAAGGTCAGGGCGGCGCGCCCTTGGCCCCCGCCGGCCCCGGTGCTGGCGCCCACCACGGTGAGCGCCGCCCAGGACGACAGGGTGCGCCGGCCCACCAGCGCGATCGCGTGACCGACGGAGCTCACCGGCGACAGCGTCGCGACGGCGGAGGAGCTCGCGAGGCGCAGCACGCGGAAGCTGAGAGCGGGATCGGCCAGCACGAGCCGCTCGACCTCGGCAGTGGGGGTGTCGGGGTCACCCAGGGCGACCAGCAGGCGCAGGGCCGAGACCCGCGCGGGGTTCATGGACGCGCTCTCGTGGACCACCGGGCGCTGCACCCAGTAGCCCTGGAACAGGTCGACGCCGAGGGCGCGGCAGCGCTGGAAGTCCTCCAGGCTCTCCACCCGCTCGACGACGATGAGCGCGCTCGGGTTGTGCTCGCGCACCACGCAGATCAGCTGCTCGACGTGGTCGAACCTGTCGACCAGCCGGCCCTCCGCGTCGAGGAAGACGTCCTCGGCCGGGGGCAGCACCAGCTTGACGAACTGCGCCAGCGGCAGGGTGGGCAGGCGGTGGGCCTCGCCCTCGAAGTCGTCGACGGCCAGGGAGAAGCCGCGCTGGCGCAGCCGGTGGGCGCCGGCCATCACCTCGTCGTCGACGACGATCTCCTCGGTGAGCTCCAGGACGACGTCCTCGAGGCCGGGGGCCAGCGGCAGCTCACCGACCACGAAGGCGCGGGTGAGGTTGACGAAGAAGCGGGACCCGGTGGACAGGGTCCGGTCGCCGAAGTCACCGAGGACCGCGGTCAGCACCTGCGAGGTCGCCGCGTCGTGCTCCGCCTGGCTGTGCAGGTTCGCCGCGTCGGCGCCACCGGCGCGGAACAGCAGCTCGTAGCCGACGAGGTTGAGGTCGCGGTCCACGATGGCCTGGCGGCCGACGCGGACGTGGGTGCTGTGCGGCACGCGGCTAGACCGCCCTGTCGACGTACACCGGCGGTGGCGCGGTGCCGAGGTCGAGGCGGGCGTGAAGCTGGGTGGACCGGCGCTGCTCGCGGCGGATGCCGGCCATGGCGCGCTCCACGCGCGCGGTCAGGTCCTGGTGGCGCGCCAGCAGGGCGGCGGCGCGGGGTGCGAGCTCGGCGGGAAGCGGCACGGCGGGAGCCTGCCACGTCGGGCGGACCTCCGGGACGACGTCGGCCGCGCTCTCCAGCAGGAGGGCGCGCTCGGTCTCGACGAGGTCGAGCTCGAGGGCGTCGAGGGAGGCGCCCCAGACGGTGCGGGGGTCGGTGCTGGGTCCTTCGGTCACGCCACTCCCCCGAAGGAGCGGGCCGCTGTGGTCGCGGCGACGGCCGGCGTCGTGGTCACCGAAGGGATGCCGGTCACGGCCTGGCGCCAGGCGTCGGCGAGCGGCTCGACGACCACGCGCAGCTGCGCGGTGAGGTCGGCGTTGCGCGTCACGTTGGCGGTGACGAGCTCCTTCTGGAGCCAGCCGTAGAGGGCGGCGAGCTCCTTGGCGCCGGCCCAGGCGTCGTGGTCGAGCGCGCCGTCGAGCTCGGCGATGATGGCCTGGGCGTGCTGGAGCTGGGCGTTGGCCTTCTCGAGGTCACCGGCGCGCTGGGCGGCCTCGGCGCGGCCGAGGTCGAGCACCAGGCGGTCGGCGAGCAGCACCAGCAGCGTCTGCGGGGACGCGGCAGCGACGCCGTCGCTGATGAAGCGGGCGCGGCGGGTCTGCAGGGCGTAGGTCATGGATCAGGTCCTTCCGTCGGCGGCGACGTCTGTCGACGGTCAGTTGTTCTCGAACTGCTTCAGGGCGGCGGTGAGGCTGTTGCCCTGGTCGGAGAGCTTGCCGAGGGCCACCTCGAGCGCGGCGTACTGCGACTCGAGGCGCTTCTGCTTGCTCGCGAGGCGGTCGTCCCAGTCGGCGATGCTCTGGGTCATCGTCTTGGCGGTGGTCTGGCCGCCGTTGACGTAGCCGGTCACCGAACCGCTGACCGGGTCGCTGGCCAGCTTGCCGATGCTCTGCACCGTGTCCGCGAACTTCTGGACCACCGCGGCGGCCTGCGCCGGGTCCTTGGCGTAGAGCTTGCTGAAGGCGGCGGCGTCGAAGGTCACCGTGCCGTCCCGCTGAGCGGAGAAGCCCGCCTGGGTCGCGTTGACGCCGGTGGTGGTGCCGCCAGCGCTGGTGGTGGTCGCGTTCACGGTGACGGAGCCCACCAGCTGGCCTGCGAGGTCGCGCAGGGTGCTGTTCCCCCGGAGCAGCCCTCCGCTGGTGGAGCTGGCTGTCTGTCCGGTCGCCAGGGCCTTGGTGTGGAACTGGATGTCGCCCAGCACGTTGTTCATCGCGGTGACGAGAGTCGCGATCTTGGAGGAGATCGCGCTCTGGTCCACCGAGGTGCTGACGGTCACCGTCTTGTCCTTCGCGGAGACGGTGACGTCCACGCCGGCCATCAGGCCCGTGAAGGTGTTGGTGCTCGAGCTGATGGTGACGGCACCGGAGCCCGCGGAGGGGTCCCCCATGGTGATCTGCGCGTTCTGCCCCTGCTTGACGACCGTGGAGACGTCGTCGCCGTTGCTGTCCGTGAAGCCGGTGCCGCTGACGCCGAAGGTGTTGTCAGACCCGGTGTCCTTGGCCGTGAGCTGGAGGCGCTGCGACGTACCGTCGTTGACGACGGTCGCGGTGACCTTGGCGTCCTTGTCCTTGTTGATGCTGTCGGCCAGCGCCGAGACCGTGTCAGCCGCGTAGCTGGCGCTGCCGATGGAGATCGCCGGTGAGCTCGAGCCGGACGGGATCGCGTCGCTGAGGACGACGTGCGCCGTGGCGAGCTGCTTCACGGTGAAGGTGATGGACCCGGGTGTCGCCGACGAGGACGCCGTCGCCGAGACCGAGGAGTCGCTGCTCCTGGCGCTGGCCGTCGTGAAGGTCTTCGCCGAGGCGAGGTCAGCGGCCAGGCTCGTCATCGAGGCGGCCTTGGAGTTGATCGCCTGGGCTGCGGTCACCTGGGAGTTCGTCTTGCTCAGGGAGGTCTTGAGCTCGTCCTGGGGCGCCCTCGCGATGGACATGAGCTGGCTGATGATGGTCTTGGTGTCGAGACCAGTCACCAGGCCGGTCACCGCGGACGTGGAGGCCATGGGGGCGCCTTTCGCTCGGACGTGCTCGTCGAGGAGTGCATCGTCACGACGAGACGCGCACTTGAGGTGCTACGGGTCCGGCTGCTGCACCCGANNTCGGGTGCAGCAGCCGGACCACGAGAACCACCGCTGCCGGTGGCCGGCTGATCGCTCAGCCGACCACCAGCAGCGCCGGGCTCAGCCCTGCAGCAGGGAGAGGACCGACTGCGGCAGGTTCTTGGCCTGGGCCAGCATCGCGGTGCCGGCCTGCGCCAGGATCTGCTTGCTCGTGAACTTGGTCATCTCCTGAGCCATGTCCACGTCGCGGATGGAGCTCTCGGACGCCGTCAGGTTCTCGGTCGCGGTGCCGAGGTTGGCGATGGTGTGCTCCAGGCGGTTCTGCACAGCACCGAGGTTGGCTCGGGTCGTGGAGACCGTCTTGATGGCGTCGTCCAGCAGCTTGATGGCCGAGGACGCGCCGGTGCCGGCGGCGAAGACCGGGGTGGCCTCAGCGATGTCAGTGGCCGAGCCGCTGGTGGCGACACCGCCGGTGCCGGTGTAGCCGCTGATCGCGTCCGTCACCTTGAAGGTGAGCTGGGTCGGCGCGCCGGTGCTCACCGAGAACGGGTTGGTGGTGACGCCGAGCGCGGCCTTGGCGGCGGTGTTCAGCGCGGCAAGGGCCTCGGTGACATCGGTCTTGCCGTCAACGGTGACGGTGTCGGCGGACTTGCCGTAGTCGACGGTGCTGAGGTCGAAGACCTTGCCACCGAAGCTGATCGTGCCGGTCAGGTTCTTGAACGAGTCGACCGTGGCCGTGGCACCGGTACCGACGAAGTTGTCCTGCGTCGAGCCCTGGGCGTAGAAGGTCACGGTCGCCGCGGACGTGGTCGAGGCGTTCGCGTACACCGCGGTACCAGCGGCGGTGCCGGTGGCCGCCGAGGTGTACTTGCCGGTGCCGGTCATGTCGACACCGGACACGCCAAGACCGGACGAGCTCATCGACGTGCTCACGCCGATGGAGATGGTCTCGCCCTGGTTGGCGCCCACCTGGAACGTCCCGCTGAAGGAGCCGTCGAGCAGCGCCTTGCCGTTGAACGTGGTGGTCTTGGCGATGCGGTCCAGCTCCGACTTCAGCTGCGAGACCTCGGCCTGGATGTTGGCCTTGGCGTCGCTGTTGACCGAGGCGTCGCTGGCGGCCTGGACCGCCAGGGTGCGCATGCGCTGCAGGATCGAGGTGCTCTCGGACAGGGCGCCCTCAGCCGTCTGGACGACGTTGATGCCGTCCTGGGAGTTGCGGGTCGCCTGGGTGAGGCCCTGGATCTGGGAGCGCAGCCCCTCGGAGATGGCCAGGCCGGCCGCGTCGTCCGCAGCGCGGTTGATGCGGTAGCCGCTCGACAGCTTCTCGAGGCTCTTGGACAGCTGGGACTGCGTGGTGCTCAGGTTCCGGTACGTGTTGAACGCAGCGGTGTTGTTGTTGACCGAGAGGCCCATGTCGAATTCCTCCATGACTGGTGGGGTGGTGCTGCGATGCCCGTCCGTGGGCGATCACCAGGTCCATCGGCCGGGGGTCACGACCGCTGAAGGTTTTTCGCTCGGCATCCGTGTGACACCCGTTCGGCTCAAGCCAGCGCCCCCTGTGGCCGACAAGTCCCCTGTGACCGCATCGGAGAACACGCCCGCGACCACCGTCGTCGTCCACTGCGGCGAGCTCGACGGCGGCAGGCTCGAGCGCCGCCTGCGCGAGGTCGTGTCCACGACCTCCCAGCACGCGCGCGTCATCGCGACCGTCGTCGCCCCGCGACGACTGTCCCCGAGCACCGCTCAGCGGTGCGAGCTCGCCGTCGTGCGCGACGGAGGGGCCGCGCTTCTCGCTGCCGAGGTCGCCGGCCCGTCCTGCGTCCTGGTGCTGCCCTTCGGGGCGCGCACTCGACCGGGGTGGGACGTCGAGGTCCTGGAGCAGCTCGCCGGGCGAGGAGACCAGATCGGGGTCCTCCGCGTGGGGTCCCACCACCTGTTCGCCTACCCCGAGTCCGTCACGAGCCTCGATGCGCCGCGGCTCGCGCTGCGTCCCGTCGACGCCCTCCTGGCCGGGACCGGAAGGACCAGCCCCGCCGGCGGCCCGACGCTCGGCGCCGTCCTCATCGTCAAGGACGAGCAGGCGCGGCTCGGTGACTGCCTGACCGCGCTGGTGGACGCCGTCGACGAGGTGGTCGTGTACGACACCGGGAGCACGGACGACACCGTGGCGATCGCCCGCTCGGCCGGGGCGACGGTGGTGGAGGGCTACTGGGACGACGACTTCTCCGCTGCTCGGAACCGCGCTCTGGCGAGCGCCACGACGGACTGGATCCTGTCCGTGGACGCCGACGAGGTGCTCGTCGCTGACCAGGGCGCCCTGCGCCGCTGGCTGCGTGCCGCGGACGGCGAGCTCGCCCTGGTCCGGATCGTCTCGCCGAGCACTGCGGCGAGCGTCGACGGTGATGAGGTGCGCGCCTACCGCCTCTTCCTGCGCACCAGCGCGCGGTGGGAGGGCGCCCTCCACGAGCAGGTCGTGCCCCGCGAGGGAGCGACCAAGTGGACGCCCTGCAGCACCGCTCCGGAGATGCACCTCCTGCACTCCGGCTACTCCCTGGGTCACGAGAACGTCCAGGGGAAGGCGCAGCGGAACCTCCTGGTCGCCGAGACGGCCGTCCGTGCGATCGCCGAGGACGACCCCCGCTGGCCCGAGGCGACCGTCGCCTACGCGAGGGCACTCGGGCAGGCTGGACGCCACGACGAGTGCATCGAGGTGCTCCGCACTGTCGTCGACCGCGAGGTGACTCCCGGCAACGTCGTCCAGGCAGCACGGGGAGTCGTCCCCCTGCTGCTGCAGCGCGGCCTCCTCCACGAGGCGGCTCAGTGGACCGACCGGGCTGCTCAGGTCGGCGAGACACGCGGCCTCAGCGCTCTGCGTCACGCTCTGGTCCGCTACGGCTGCGGAGAGACCCTGGCCGCTGTGGCCGACCTGCAGCGGCTCGTCGATGGCGGCCGTTCCGCGGGCGACGTCGACCTGTGGGGTCGTGCCTTCGACCTCGACATGGCGGTCATCGCCGTGGCGGACCTGCAGGTCGGCATCGGGCAGGCCCACGTCGCGGCGACGAGCCTGGTGCAGCTCATGGTGGCCGCGCCGCACAAGGTCCCGGTCTCCTCCCTCCTCCAGGCGGTGCTGGCGGCCGGCGGTGACCTCCGCGAGCTCGCCGCACACGTCCCCGACGCGCTGCTGGAGCGGTCGCTGCGCGAGGCACCGGTGGCGGTCCCGGACCTCGCCCTCGCCTGGAGCGCCGCTCTGGCGGACGCTCGCCCCGGCGACCCGCGTCCGCTCGTGGCCGGGAGCGTCCTCGCGGCTCGCACGAGCGTCGAGGTCGCGCTCGAGTGGTCGGTCAGGGTCCGGGAGGCGGGGCTCACCGAGATCTGCCCGCTCCGGACGATCGGTGCCGACGAGGCCCTGCACCCCCGGGCGCGGCTCTTCGCCCTCGGCCTCCTCCACCACGGTCTGGGTGACACCGGCCTCGACGACCAGCTGGACCAGCTGGAGTCGACGGCCGACCCGGCCGACCGCGAGCAGGTCCGAGCCCAGCTCCGCCGCTTCGTGCCGGACGCCGTGCTCACCGCTGTCGGTCCGGCATGACCGTGGACGACGCGAGCCCCGACCGTGGTCAGTCAGGGGCGGCGGGGCCGGTCAGACCCGTGCACCTGTGCCTGGTGCAGCCGGCGGGCTACGCCCACTCCGGCGCGCTGCTCGACCCGCTGGTCTTCTTCCAGGAGGAGTTCGAGCGCGCCGGCGCGCACGTGACAGCCTCCTCCAACACCCTGGTCGCCGGCGCTGTCAACTACATCTTCGGCGCCCACCTGGGCTTCCCCCGAACCCTGCTCGACCAGTACGAGTGCGTGCTCGTGAACCTCGAGCAGCTCGGCCCGGGAGGCGCAGCGCTGCCCTCGGGCTACCTCGACCTGCTGCGCTGCGCGGCAGTCGTGGACTACCACCCCGACAACCTGCCCGCGTACGCGGGCGCCACCGGGTCGGTGACGCTGGTGCGGCTCGGGCCGGTGGCCCACCTCGGGGCGCACGTGACGCCCCTGGAGGACCGCGACATCGACCTGCTCTTCGTCGGCTGCCTCACGCCGCGACGGCTGGAGGTGCTGCACGCCGTGGAGCGCGCCGGACAGGAGGTCACGGTGCTCCAGCGCCCCGTCTACGGTCCCGAGCGGGACGCCCTCGTGCGCCGGGCGCGCGCGGTACTCAACGTCAGCGCCTACGAGGCCAGCCGCTTCGAGCAGGTGCGCGCGTCCCTGGTCCTCTCGTGCGGGACCCCGCTCGTCTCCGAGGCGCGGAGCTGGACCAGCCCGGCCGACCGCCGCTTCCTCCCGCTCGTCCACTGGTTCGACCCGCGCCGGCCGGGAGACTTCTTCCACGACGTCTTCGACACGCCCGCCTTCATGCACACCTCGCGCGAGATGCTGCGCCTGTGGCGCTCCGAGGACGTGCACGAGGACTTCGAGCGGCTGCTCGGGCGCGCGCTCGTGGGGGCGGAGCGATGAGCGAGCAGCACGTGGCGCGCGCTGCGGTGACGGGCCCTCCGCCCGTCGTCTCGGTGGTGATGCCGACCTACAACCGCCCGGAGCTCCTCCGACGCGCGCTGGCCAGCCTGGCCGCGCAGACCTTCGAGGACTTTGAGGTCGTCGTCGTCAACGATGCCGGCACTCCCGTCGACGACGTCGTGGGCGAGTTCTCCTCGAGCCTGTCGATCACCCTGGCCGAGCACACGACCAACGCGGGCCGCTGCGGGGCTCTCAACACCGCGCTCGGACTGGCGCGCGGGACCTTCGTCAACTTCCTCGACGACGACGACATCGCCTACCCGCACCACCTCACCTCGCTGGTCGACGCCGCCGCCGGCGACACCGGAGCGGTGGTCTACTCCCACTGCGTCCGGGTCGCCGAGGACTCGGCGGGCAGGGTCGTGCAGCGCGAGGTCTTCGGTGCCAGCGACTTCGACGCCGAGCGGCTGCTCGTGGAGAACTACATCGTCGGCATGTCAGCGCTCGTCCCCCTGGCCGCGGTCCGCGCGTCCGGGGGCCTGGATCCCGACCTCCGGGTCCTCGAGGACTGGGAGCTGTGGATCCGGCTGTCGGCGCTGCTCCCCTTCCGCCACGTGCCCGTGCCGACGGCCGAGTACCGCTGGCGCTCGGGGACCGGCAACCAGTCCGTCCGCGAGCAGTTCAGGTTCCACACCGCCCTCGAGGCGATCTACGCCAAGCACCCCGTGCCTCGCTCCTCTCCCCTGGCGGCGGCCCGCGGTCAGATGCTGGCGGGCTCCAGCGCGCGTCTGGACGCCTACCCCTACGAGCTGTCGGTCGTCATCCTCTGCGAGGGCTCTGACACTGACGGAGCGGTGGAGTCCGTCCAGGACTTCGCCGTCCACCTCGGAAGCTCCTCAGGGGTCGAGCTCGTCCTCGCCGTGCCTGACCTCCGTGCATGGCGCGGTCTCGTCGACGCCCTCGAGGGCGACGTGCAGGCCTTCGCCACAGGGGACGTGCCCCCCGGAGACGTCCTCCGCTTCCTCCGCGCCCGCGTCAGCGGACGGCGGTTGGCGACGGTCAGGGCCGGTGGTCGGCTCGACCTGGGTCGGCTCGGCGACCTCCTCGCCCGGCCCGAGGGGACTGCCGACGTGACCGCTGCGGCGATGGCTCCGGCGTGAGCGGCCCTGTCGGAGGCGACCGGTTCCTGCTGGTCGTCGGAGGTGGGGCGGAGGATCCGCGCGCACCGCTGGGCGCCGCGGTGTTGAAGCTGCAGGAAGTGCTCGGGCTCGGGGCCGTCGGTGGCTTCGACAGTGCGGCAGCTGCCGGCTCCTGCCTCTCCGGTGAGGTGTCGGAGGTGCTGAGCTGGTGGAGCGAAGCCGTCGGTCCCCTCCGCGTCCTCACCGAGGTTCCGCTCGAAGACCCACCGGGCCAGGCTGAGGTCACGGTGGTCGCCGCGGACGACCTCCTCCACCAGCTCGAGGTCCAGGCGCGAGACAGCGCCTCGCAAGTGGTGCGGACGCCGGACGCCGCCCACCCCCTCAGGGTGCGTGAGCGCTCGCCGCGCGTGAGCGTGCTCATCCCGGTTCACGACCAGGCTCGCTACCTCGACGAGACGATCACGTCCGTCCTGCAGCAGGACTACGACGACTACGAGGTCGTCGTGCTCGACGACGGGTCAGCCGATGGATCGCTGAGCGTGGCTCGCAAGTACGAGTCCGCTCGCGTCAGCGTGATGACACAGCCGAACATCGGCCGCACGGGTCGGCTCGACCTGGTGTTCAACCGCCTGCTCGCGGCCTCGCGCGGCGAGCTGCTCGCCTGGCTGGGTGGCGACGACGCTATGCTCCCTCACCGGCTGAGCGCCCAGGTGGAGGCCTTCGACGCGGATCCCGAACTCGGCGTCTGCCACGGCGCGGCCGAGATCATGGATGCCTCGAGCCGGCCCGGTGGCCTTTCCTGGCACCTGCCCGCCGCCTACACGGACCTCAGCGCCGCCCGTGAGGTCGTGGCGCACAACTTCGTGGGCCACCCTTCGGCGACTGTCCGGCGAAGCGTCCACGATCGCCTGGGTGGTTTCGAACAGGGCCTCGTCTGCGACTACCACTTCTGGTTGAAGTCTGCGGGGCGAGTGCGCTTCCGCTACCTGCCGCGCGGGCTCGTGCGCTACCGGGTCCACGCAGCCGGACTCTCCACCTCGGAGTCTGGCTTGACGCGCACGACCCGTGAGGCCGAGCGCGTGCGAACCGAGTGGGTGGCCACGAGCGACCTGCCGAGCTTCTTCCCCGAGCTGCACGGGAACCGGAACCCCCGGGTCTGGCGCGAGGCCGCGCTCGCGCTCGGCAACCGCCTCCTGACCACCTCACCGGCCGCGGCCGAGCACCTGTACCTCCGGGCCCGCGAGCTGGACCCCGTGGATGGCGACGTCGTGAACCTGGCGGTCAGCCGTGCCCTGCAGGGAGACCTGGACGCCGCGCTGGACGCGCTGCGGGGCATCGACGACCTGGACCTCGCCGCCCGCGCCGGTGCAGCGCTCCGGGCGGGCTCCGTCGACGCTGCCGACCTGTCCTCGCCCGGCCTCCTCCTGGAGCGGGCCCTGGCAGACGGCACCTCGGCCGCCGGTCCCGGCGTGCGCCGCTGGGACGGGACGCCGCTGACCACCGCCACCGCCTACGCGGCGGTCGTGGCGGAGGCCCGTCATCACCTGGGGGTCGTGGGGGCGGCTCTGCAGCGGACGCGGGGCCACCGGGAACTGGCGCGCTGGACCGTGCCCACCCTCGGGCGACCCGACCACGAGGTCTGGGAGCAGACCTGCGCAGACCTCGCTGGGTGGGATCTGGCGGACGCGGCGGAGGTGGCGGTGGAGGTCGTGGATGACCTCGGCTTGCTCCCGCCCGACGGCTCCCGGCTCCAGGGGATGCTCCGGACGGGCGACGACGCCGCTGTCCTCGCGTCCTGGCTGGCTCGCGCCGCTGGGGCTGGGAGCGGACCGGCGGACCCCCACCGCGGCTGACCGCGGCGGGGGCCTGCTTCAGCGTCCGGGACGTCGCAGCCCCGCGCGCTCGATGAGGCGGTGGTCGTCACTGCGCCGGTAAGTGGTCGCCAGGGAGTCGTCCTGCGGACGTGGGCGGAGCTGGTCCAGCCGCGGCAGCGAGTGCACCAGCAGTAGCCAGCCGTGATCCAGAGCCCGCCCGTAGACGTCGACCACCTCGTCGACCTCCGGATAGAGGCTGTACGTGGTCTGGGCGATGACGTCTCCGTCGTCCACGCCTGGCGCGATGTCGTGGAGGGTCACCCCGTGGGAGGTCTCGCCGTTCTCCAGCGCCCACGCGATCGGTGACACGCCTCGGTAGCGGGGCAGAGGCCCGTTGTGGAGGTTGATGGCGCGGTCGCAGTGCTCGAGGAAGGACGGGCGCAGCAGGCGGTCGTAGAACACTGAGATCGCGAGCTCCAGGCGCTCAGGAACCCCCGGCAGCACGAAGGCGTCGGCGGCGGCGCCGCTCTCCGCCACCGGTACGCCCCTCGACCGGGCCCAGTCGCCCAGCGACGCCGTCCAGGACGGCTCGGGCACCACAGGCACCACGGCCTTCAGGTGGAAGTCGTCGCGCTCCAGGAGCCACTCCCCCAGCCGCACGGCGAGGTCGCCCTTGCCCAGCAGCACCACACCGCGAGGTGCGCTCACCGGGCGACCTCCAGAAGGGTGTGGACCACTCGCTCGGCCTGCTGGACCGTGAGGCCCGGACCCGTGGGGAGGCTCAGCACGTCCCGGCACCAGGCCTCGGAGACGGGGAGGCCACCCGCGGGATGGGAGCGACCGGAGTACGCGCCGGACAGGTGCGGCGGCACCGGGTAGTGGACGGAGCACTCCACGCCCGCCCGGTCCATCTGCCCACGCACCCGGTCCCGCTCCGGCAGACGGACCACCTCGAGGTGGTGGGAACTGGTCGTCCCGGCCGCGACGGGCACGGTCCGCACTGCACCGCCCGCTGCCCTGAGCGCGTCCTCGTAGACGGCGGCGGTGGTGCGGCGGCGCGCGTTCCAGTCGTCGAGCTTGGGCAGCTTCACGCGCAGGAACGCCGCCTGAAGCTCGTCCAGGCGCGAGTTCACGCCGGATGACTCGTGGTGGTACTTGGTGCGCGACCCGTAGTTCGCGAGCATCCGGACGCGGTCTGCCACCTCGGCGCTTCGGGTGGTCACCGCACCTCCGTCCCCCAGTGCTCCGAGGTTCTTGCCGGGGTAGAAGCTGAAGGCCGCCGCGTGGCCGAACGCCCCAGCCCTGATCCCGTCGGCCTCGGCGCCGTGGGCCTGGGCCGCGTCTTCGACGACGGCGATGCCGGCGCGCTCGGCGATGGCGCAGAGCTCCGCCATCGGCGCCACGTGCCCGTACAGGTGGACCGGGACGACCGCCGCGGTCCGCGGCGTCACTGCTGCAGCCACCGCCCGCGGGTCGATGACGGGCCGGTCGGGGAGCACGTCCACGCCGACGGGGACGGCGCCCACGGCCTCCACCGCCAGCCACGTCGCGATGAAGGTGTGTCCCGGGACGATGACCTCGTCACCGGGCCCAACCCCCAGCGCGCGGAGGGCGAGGGTCAGCGCGTCCAGGCCGTTCCCCGTGCCGACGCAGTGCTCGGTCCCGCAGTACGCCGCCCACTCCTGCTCGAAGAGCTCGCACTCGGCGCCCCGGACGTAGACGCCCCGGTCCACGACGGCCGTGAAGGCCGCGGCCAGGTCAGCGCGAACCTCGTCGTGGGCGGCGCCGAGGTCCAGGAACGGGACGCGGTCGACGTCAACCGCCGACGACATCGGCCAGGAAGTCGTGGTAGTCGCGGTAGTAGTCGGCCTCGTCGTAGGGCGCGGAGGCCAGCACCATGCAGACCGACCCCGAGGAGAAGTTGTCGATCTCGCGCCACACCATGGGAGTGACCAGGAGACCCTTGTAGGAGCGGTTCAGGTGGACCAGCTTCTTGCTGAACCCGTCGTCGAGGAGCACGTCGAAGCTGCCGGACATGGCGACGATCAGCTGGTGCAGCCCGCGGTGGGCGTGCCCACCCCGCCGCGCACCACCCGGCACGTCGTAGAGGTAGTACACGCGCTGGATGTCGAAGGGCACGTGGACGCCCGCCTCGATGGCGGTCAGGTTGCCACGGGGGTCGTTCACCACCGGCAGGTCCACCACGTGGCACCGGCTCAGCGGCGGCTCACCAGCCGCTCGACGAGGCGCTGCCACGTCGAGCCTGGGCTCGGTACCGGCGAAAACCACGGCTTCTCCTCTCGCAGGTGTTCAACACGATGGCCTCTTCGTCCCGATCGTCCGGCACGAACGGCCCCTGGGAGCGCAGCCACGCCGGTGCAACCAGCAGCTCCCTCTCAGCGCGCCCCAACCGCGACGCGAGGGTCGTCCGCCCGCGCTGCACCGGCCCCATGGCCGGGCGAAGGACTCGCCCCCAGGGTGAGCCAGTGCCTCGGGAGGATGTCGTCGGTGTTGTGCGTGCGGTCGGCGAGGAAGGGTCGGGGGCCGATGACGACCTGCCGGTCGGTCTTCCCCAGCCAGGCGCCCCACCAGCTGTAGGTGCTGTTGGCGATGACGTGGTGGTCGCACGCGGCCATGAGGAGCATGTCCTCCACGGGAGGCGTTCCCGGTGGGGCGTGGAAGACCGTGGTCCGCGAGCCCGAGAATCGGGTCTTGCACCACTCGGGGTCGTCGGAGAAGACGAAGAACCACGGGTCCTCGACGGTGCGGGTGATGACGTCACGCGCACGGGCGTAGTAGTCGAGGGTGCACGTGCCGTGGAAGCGGTTCGTGTGCGCCTCTGAGACGTAGTCGCCGCGCCTGACGTGGACGGCGACGGGAGCCCCGCCCCGGGCCCGGTGAGCGTCGATGGCCGCGCGCGCTCCCGCTGCATACTCGGTGGGGAGGCTCGTTCGGCGGAAGTCCCGGCGCAGGACGTCCTCGACGTCGTGGAAGTAGTCCTCGCTGACGTAGTTGCCCTTCATGAGCACGTGGGGTCTGTCCAGCTCCAGCACGGCCTGGTCGACGTGCAGGTGGCGAGGTCTGACCACTGTCACGGCTTCGTCCAGCCGACCGCAGATCTCGTCGGCCTGCTCGGGGCTCAGGAGGACGGCCTGGACGTCGAAGTGGTGCAGCTCCAGCTGGAACTTCGTGTACGTCCGGTAGTTCCGCGGGTCGATCAGCACGTCGGCCCCGTGTTTCAGCGCGAGCCGGCGTGCAGCGGCGTAGCCGAACATCTGGCTGGCCAGGCCTCCCTCGACCTGAGCGATCGTCATGTCACTCCTTCGGCCCAGGCGCTTCCGGGCTTGAGGTCTCGGCCCTGGCTCAAGGATTCGCCCGTTCGGCCGATGCACCTGGAGGAGCGCTGGAGGCGCGAGAACACTGACCGCCAGGAGGAACCCGTGGGAGCATCACGAACTGTCGAGCTACGCCGGGACTCCCAGCAAACGCTGCCGGCGGTCTCCAGGGTCCTCGTGACCGGCAGCGCCGGGCTCCTCGGCAGTGCGCTGCGCTCAGTCGTCGCGAGGGGCGGCGGAGCCCTCGAAGTCGTCTTCGCCACGCGGTCCGACGCAGACCTGAGCGACCCGCGGGCGACCCGTGATCTGCTGGGCCGGACCCGGCCCGACGTCATCGTGCACGGCGCGGCGCGCGTCGGCGGGATCAAGGCCAACGCCGCTGACCAGACCGGCTTCCTGCTCGACAACCTCGCGATCGACACCTCGCTCTTCCGCGCAGCGCTGGACGCCGGCGTGGAGCGCCTGGTCTACCTGGGCAGCTCCTGCACCTACCCGCGCGACCACCGGCAGCCGCTCGTCGAGACCGACCTGCTCCAGGCCCCCCTCGAGCCGACCAACGAGGGCTACGCGCTCGCCAAGCTGGCGGGCACGCGCCTGTGCCAGTTCGCCTCCGCCCAGCACGGTGTCGCCTACCGCGCCCTCGTCGCCTCCAACCTCTACGGTCCAGGCGACGACTTCTCCACTGACCGCGCGCACCTTGTCGCTGCCGCGATCGCCAAGGTGCACGCGGCCAAGGTCGCCGGCTCACCGACCGTCACGATCTGGGGAGACGGCACCGCCCGTCGCGAGTTCACCTACGCCGGTGACGTGGCGAGCTGGATCCTCGGGAGCCTGCCCCGCCTCGAGCTGCTGCCGCCGGTCCTCAACCTCGGAGCGGGGGTCGACCACTCGGTGACCGAGTACTACGAGGTGGCCCGGTCCGTCGTCGGCTACGAGGGCGAGTTCGTCTACGACACGAGCATGCCGAAGGGCATGCACCAGAAGCTCATGGACAGCTCCAGGGCCCGCGCCCTCGGCTGGGCTCCCGCGACGAGCCTGGCGGACGGCATGCTCGCCACCTACGAGAAGTACGTCGGATCGCTGGTGCCGGCGTGAGCGTTCTGGTGAGGGTGCCCGGCCCCCGCACGGAGGCGCCGGTGCAGGTCCAGCAGCACGGCCTCCCCCTGGCTACGAGCACCTGGGACCACCGAGAGCTGCAGGCCCTCCAGGACGTCATCGCATCCGGGCAGTTCACGATGGGCGCCCACGTGCGCGCCTTCGAGCAGGCCTTCGCAGAGACCTTCGGCGCACGCCACGCCGTCATGGTCAACTCCGGGAGCAGCGCCAACCTCCTCATGGTGGCCGCCGCCGTCCTGGACGACCGGATCGACCTCAACCCCGGCGACGAGGTCCTCGTCACCGCGGTCTCCTGGGCCACGACGTACTACCCGCTCACGCAGTACGGACTGCGTCCCGTACTGGTCGACGTCGACCCGCACACGCTGAACATCGACATCGAAGCGGCGCGGGCCCGGTGCACCGACCGCACCAAGGGCATCATGGCTGTCAACCTCCTCGGCAACCCCAACCGCTTCGACGAGCTGCAGCGGCTCGCAGCGGAGGAAGGGCTAGTGGTCCTCGAGGACAACTGCGAGTCGATGGGCGCCACCTTCGCCGACCGCAGCGCAGGCACGTTCGGCCTCATGGGGACCTTCAGCACGTTCTTCTCCCACCACATCTCCACGATGGAGGGCGGGGTCGTCGTCACCGACGACGAGCACCTCGCGCACATGCTCCTGTCACTGCGCTCCCACGGCTGGACGCGGAACCTCCCCGAGGGCAGCCCGCTGCGCCCCGCAGGTTCCAAGGGCTTCCACGACCTCTTCCAGTTCGTGCTGCCGGGCTACAACGTGCGGCCGCTGGAGATGTCCGGCGCCGTGGGCCTGCACCAGCTCGAGAAGCTGCCGGCGATGGTCGCGACACGCCGCGCCAACGCAGACGCCTTCCGGGAGCTCATGTCCCGTGTGCCCGGCGTGCGCATCCAGCAGGAGGTCGGCGAGAGCAGCTGGTTCGGGTTCTCCTGCGTCCTGGTGGACCACCTCGCCGGGCGGCGGGATGACGTCGTCGCAGCGCTCGCGGAGGTCGGCGTGCAGACCCGCCCGGTCGTCGCCGGGAACTTCGCTCGCAACCCCGTCGTGCGCCACCTGAACGCCGACACCAGCGGCAGCCTCGTCCACGCCGACGAGGTGCACGACAACGGCTTCTACCTCGGCAACCACCACTACTTCGTGGGCGAGGCCCTGGAGCGCGTCGCCCACGTGCTCGACAGCTTCCGCTGACGACCTCCCACCCGCTGCGCTCCAGAGCCACCGGCTCCGGAGCGCAGCCGCGTCACCGGCGCCGATCGGGTGACCTCGCTGGTCAAACGCTCAGCCGATGCCGATGACTGATCCGTGACCACCAGCAGGAGGCTGGAGGCCGGGACCACGGAGGGCTCCCATGATCACTGGCGTGACAGCAGTCGCTCCTGGAGGCGACAGCGGACCTGTCCGCGTCGCCGTCTCCACCGCGGCTTCCGCGCAGGCCGCGAGCGACGGTGCGCCGTCATCGACCTCGTCGGCGCCGGTCGCCGTGGCGAAGCCGGAGCGGAGCTCCAAGGGGTCGTCGCCCCAGAACCAGGCGGGCGGTGACCCGGGCGACCGGAACGCCACCGGCGCGTACCTGGCGAGCCTGCTCGCGGCGTCGATCACAGGTCGCGCCCCGGAGGGGCCGCGGCCGTCGAAGATCACCCCTGAGCGCCTGTCGGTGCTCATCTCCTACCTGGAGGCGACCGTGTCCTCGACGAGGCCGGCGGCCGCTGCCCACGAGGAGCACGCGGTCGACGTGAAGAGCTGACCGCTCCCCCGCACCACGAGGAGGCCCCCGCGCAGATCGCGCGGGGGCCTTCTCACGTGGGGCCCCACCGCCGCCCGGGTGGGGAAGTCACCGGGCGGCGGCCGGGGGTCTGGGGGCGGCTCAGCCCGTAGCGGACCAGCCGGTGCGGCGCTGGGCCGGGACGGGCGAGGCGGCCGCCGTCGTCGTCGCGGGGGCCAGCGAGTCGGCCGCCACTGCGGCCGTGGCGGTCGGTGCGACGGACGCGTGCGCGGCCACGGCCGCGAAGTACGCCTGGCGGCGCCGGTCGACCACGCCGCCGGGACGCTCCACCGGAGCGACCATCGTGGGCTCCAGGGAGGCGTTCATCCCGTCGCGCATGAGGCCGAGGGCCTCGGTGCGGAGCTGGCTGATGCGCGACTCGGTGACGCCCAGCTCGGCGGCCATGTCGGCCACGGAGCGGTCCTCGAGGTAGAGGCCGGCGACGACGACGCGCAGCCGCTCCGGCAGCGCGTGCACGGCGGCCTTGAGGTAGCGGACCTGCTCGCCCTGGAGAACGTGCTCCTCCGGGCCGATGCCGCGCTGCGGGAGCACGTCGGACAGGGCGCCGTCGAAGGCGTCGAGGGAGACGACGGCGCGTTGGACGTCGTTCTTGACGGCGTCGACCTCATCGGGGGCGCACCCCATGGCGGCGGCGAGCTCGTCGCGGGAGGGCCTGCGGCCCAGCTCGGTGGTGAGCCGCTCCTCCACTCCCTCCAGCGCACGGGCCCGGGAGCGGGCGCCGCGGGGCGCCCAGTCCATGCCGCGCAGCTCGTCGAGCAGCGCGCCGCGGATGCGCAGCGTGGCGTAGCGGGCGAACGGCACGCCGGTCGCCACGTCGAAGCTCGCGGCGGCGGCGGCGAGCGCCGCCATGCCCGCGGAGACGAGGTCGTCGCGCAGCACGTGGCCCGGCAGGCGCACGAGCATCTCGTTCACCTGGTAGCCGACGATCGGCAGGTGGGTGGTCACGAGCTCCTCCACGGCGCCGCGGGAGAGCGGGGTCCGGGAGGAGGGCGACGACGTCGATCCGGTCACGGAAGATGTCTCGGTCGATCGGCGCGTCGGCTTGAGCCGAGCGGGTGGACCTCCCCCGGTTGCGCTCAGGACGGCGCATCCGCCGGCCGTTTGCTCTCAGCTTCTCCTCAGCCCCGTCGTCGGGGTGCCGATGGACAGCGTGAAGGACCGCACCGCCGTGGTGCAGTCGGCAGCGATGGGAGGGCGCGTGGGCGTCGCCGAGGTCTCCAACGTGCTGTGGCGCGAGCGCGAGCAGCTGGAGCTGCTCCTGTTCAAGCTGGAGGAGGAGCGTCTGATCCTCGCCAGCGGCAGCAGCCGGTGGGTGGCGCACGCCTCCCACGAGGTGCAGCTGCTCGTGGAGCAGCTGCGAGAGACCGAGCTGCTGCGCAGCATGGAGGTCGACGCCTACGCCGCGAGCATCGGCATGCCGCCGTCGTCGTCCCTCAAGGACCTCGCCACCGCCTCCGACGGGCCGTGGGCGTCCATCCTGACCTCCCACCGCGACGCGCTGCTGGAGCTGACCTCGGAGATCGCCCGGGTCTCCGCGCAGAACCGCGAGGTGCTCGCCGTGGCCGCCCGCGCCACGCGGGAGACCCTGCTGAACCTCACCGGCACGCTCGAGACGTACGCCCCCACGGGCCGCACGACGTCGCCGGCGCCCGCGCACCTCGTCGACCGAGCGCTCTGACGCTCCCACCCCCGCGAACCCGAGGACTCCGACCATGAGCACCTTCTCCGGCATCAACGCCGCGGTGACGGCGCTGCGGGCCCACCGCAGCGCGATGGACGTCATCGGGCAGAACGTCGCCAACGTCAACACCCCCGGCTACACCCGCCAGCGCGCCGAGCTCGAGATGCTCAACGCACCCGGCGGCTCCGGGATGCTGACCGGCAACCCCGTCACCGGGGGCGGCGTGCGCGTCGCCGAGATCACCCGTGCCTTCGACGCCGTGCAGTCCCAGCGCGTCAACGTGCAGACCGGTGACCACGCCCTGCAGCAGCAGCGGGCCGACACGCTGTCGGGCCTGGAGTCGCTGACGCAGGAGCCCAGCGACGCCGGCCTGGCCACCCAGCTCAACAAGATGTGGGCCGCCTTCGCGGACGCCGCGACCAAGGTCGGGTCCACCAACGCCGACGCCGCGGCACGCCAGTCGGTGCTGGGTGCGGCTCAGAACGTGGTCACCACGCTCCACGCGGCCTGGAACACCATCAACGACCAGTGGTCGACGATGCGCACGCAGGTCAGCGCCGACGTCGACGAGGTCAACACCCTCGCCGGCAGCGTCGCCACGCTCAACGAGCAGATCCAGAAGGCCGTCACCACCGGCGGGGCCGCCAACGAGCTCAAGGACAGGCGCGACCAGCTGGTCACCCGCATCGTCGAGCTCACCGGCGCCACCACCCAGGCCGCGGCCAACGGGCAGACCGACCTCTACCTGGGCGGCGGGCTGCTGGTGCAGGGCAACCTGACCACCAAGCTGACGGTCAGCCAGACGCCCACGAGCATGACGGACGTCCTCAAGGGCCAGGCGGCCGGCGCGACGCCGGCCGAGGTCGCGAACGGCACCATCGTGGTGAAGCTCGGCGACAACACCGTCACGCCGTTCAGCGGCAAGATCACCGGTGAGCTGGAGGCGCTGCGCACCACGCTGCCGGGCGCCTCCGCCAAGTACGACGCGGTCGCGCAGAGCCTGGCCACCCAGGTCAACGCCCTGCAGACGGCGACGACGGCGGTGGACGGCAACGGCGTCACGCCCCCCAAGAAGCTGTTCAGCGGTGACGTGCCGGCCGGCACCTTCACCGCCCAGAGCATCACCATCGACACCTCCTTCACCAGCAAGGACCTGGCGCTGGGCTCGGTGGGCAAGGGCGTCAAGGACGGCTCGAACGCTGCTGCGATCGCCGCGGTCGGCACCTCCGCCACCAGCCCCGACAGCGTCTGGGCCAGCTACGTCTCCAAGCTGGGCGCCGACAGCGCGTCCGCCGTGGCCCGCACCACCTCCGCCCAGGCGGTGCTGACGGCGTCCATCGCGGACCAGCAGGGCGCCGCCGGCGTCTCGCTGGACGAGGAGAGCGCCGACCTCATCGCCGCCCAGCGCGCCTACCAGGGCGCAGCGCGCGTGCTGACCGCGGTCGACGAGATGCTCGACACGCTCATCAACAAGACCGGACTCGTGGGCAGGTGATGACATGACCGAGCGCGTGACCCACCGGTCCATCCAGGAGGCCTCCCTGGCGCGGATCCAGGGCAACCTCCAGACGATGGGCCTGCTGCAGGCGCAGATCTCCAGCGGCAAGAAGATCACCAAGCCGTCGGACGACCCGTCGGGCACGGTCTCGAGCCTCGCGCTGCGCCAGCAGCTGCGGCTCAACGACCAGTACGCCCTGCAGGCGAACGACGGCACGAGCTGGCTCAACGTCCAGGACACCGCGCTGCAGACGATGAGCTCCCAGATCACCGCGGCGCGCACCCTCGTGGTGAAGGCCCTCAGCGAGGGCAGCAACACCGACGGCACCCGCACCGCCATCTCGGTGGAGCTCGACGGCATCACCCAGACCGTGCTGTCGCTGGCGAACACCCAGTACCAGGGCCGCAACGTCTTCGCCGGCACGTCCGGCGGCACGCGAGCGGTCACCCTCACCAGCCCCGAGGTGCCGATCTCCGCCGGTCCGCCGGCGGTCACCACGTACACCCCCGCCGTGTACACGTGGAGCGCCACGGGCGTCGCCGCGGGCGGCACCGACCCGGCCACGAGCGCCGTCGTGCCGCTGGGCACGGACACCCCGGTGACCCGCCAGGTCGACGCGCAGAGCAGCGTCCGCGTGGACAGCAACGGCGCCGCCATGCTCGGGGCGGACGTCGCCGGCAACGGCGTGGCCGCCGGCCAGTCGGTCTTCTCGCTGCTCCAGCAGATCAGCACCGAGATCAAGACCCCCGGGTCCACCGGAGCCGTGGCCGACCCCGCCAAGCACGCCTCGAAGCTGGCCGAGCTGCTCGACGAGCTGGACAGCGCGTCCGGCAAGGTGCTCGAGGGCCTCGCGGACGTCGGTGCCCGCACCAACCGCATCGAGCGCGCCCAGCAGGTGGCCTCGTCGGCGAAGTACGAGCTCACCGACCAGCTGTCCAAGGTCGAGGACGTCGACCTGCCCGCGGTGATGATCCAGATGTCCCTGCAGGAGACCGCCTACAAGGCGGCGCTGCAGGTCACGTCCAAGACGCTGAACACCAGCCTCATGGACTTCCTGCGCTGACCCCGGTGAGCGCCCTCCTTGCAGCGCCTCGCGCGCTGAGCACCCACCAGACGGAACCCTCCACAGCCACGGACGGCGCGGACCACTCGAGGAGACTCGTGAGCAGTACCGTGATCGTGATGGACAGCGAGACGACGGCGGGGGACACCGCCGGAGCACCTGACCTCACCGAGGTCCGCTTCGCCGCGCCCCTGCTGGGGCTGGAGCACCTGAGCCGCTTCGCCCTGGTCGAGATCGACCCGGACAGCCCCCTCATGGCGCTGCACAGCCTCGAGGACGAGGCGGTCAGGCTGTTCGTGCTCGACCCGGCCGTGGTCGTGTCCGGCTACTCCCCCACCTTCGACGGCGTCGCCCGCGCCGCCGTCGGCCTCGCCCCCGGCGAGGAGGGCGCGCTGCTCGTGGTGGTCAGCCCGGGTGCGTCGCTGGAGGACTCCACCGTCAACCTGCTCGCCCCGGTCCTCGTGAACCCCGCCACGGGCGTCGCCGCCCAGGTGGTGCTCACCGGCAGCACCTACCCGCTGCGCCAGCCGCTGGCGGCCTGAGGCACCAGCTCCACCCGCTGTGCCGCAGAGGCCGGCGCCCCGCCCGGGGCGCCGGCCTCTGGCGTTGCCGGACCAGCGCGCACGCCGTCGTCCGACCGCTCCACCCGACGACGCCGACCTCGGCGCTGGACCGCGGCGGGCGGCGTGAGTCGTCGTCCTGAGCGACGCCGACCTCGGTCGACGCGGACCACCTGCACCCGCCGCCGTCGTCGTCGTCCTCAGCAGCGTCGACGGACGTCGCGCCGGAGCGGGTCTGGGTGGAGCGGAACCACTCCCGGACTGGCACGGGGCCACCCCGTGCCACTCCTGCTGGCACGGGGTGGCCCCGTGCCAGTGGAGGAGGGCTGGGGAGGAGGACGACGACGCGCCGACCGGCCAGCACAGCGGCCGGCCGCGGACGCGCGGAAGGGCCGGCTCCCCCAGCAGGGGGAACCGGCCCACCGAGCGCTGCCGAGCGCTGACCGACCCGCGAGGGCCGGACGTGCGGGGCGGCGTCAGACCAGCACGACCGCCAGGGCGCCCTTGCCGTACCCCTTGACCTCGACCGCGTAGTCGACGCGGCCGCCGCGCTTGGCGAGGTTGGCCGCGACGTCGGCAGCGAGCGCCTCACCGGGGGCGTGGTGGCTGTACAGCCGCAGGTGCGGGGAGCCGGGGGTGTTGAAGAGCGACGCCATGATGTTGAGCACCTCGGCGGCGTTCTCGCGGTAGGTCTTCGGCAGGTCGCCCTCGGAGGCGAAGTCCTGCGCGGCACCCGGGGGCATGAGGCCGATGGCCGCGCCGGTGTAGACCGCCAGCGGCAGGTCCACGGCGACGAGGGCGCGCATGACGAGGGTGTCGTCGACGTAGGTGGCCACGAGGTTCTTGCCGGACGCGTCGAGCGTGCCGCCCTCGTGGAACTCGCACGTCTTGCCGAGCAGGCCCTCGAAGAGGTCCTTGACGTCCTTGGCCGCGGGCAGCGGCGTGGTGGCGGTGGACATCAGCCGATCACCGCGCCCAGGTGGTCCTCGAAGGTCTCGGCGGTGAACGGCTTGGCGATGAGGAACAGCGCGCCGGCGGAAGCCGCCGTGGAGCGCATGTCGTCGGAGCCCTCCGAGGTCACGAAGCCGAACGGCACGTCGGAGCCGGAGGCGCGCAGGGCGCGCAGGCACTCGATGCCGGTCATCTCGGGCATGTTCCAGTCGGACAGCACCAGGTCCGGCCGCTCGCTGGCGACCTTGTCGAGGGCGTCGCGGCCGTTCTCGGCCTCCACGACCTCGTGGCTGTCGTAGCCCGCCTGGCGCAGGGTGCGGATCACGATCTGCCGCATCACGCGGCTGTCGTCAGCGATGAGGATCTTCACGGTCGGTTCCCTCGCGGTTGGGGTGGGTGGTCGGTCAGCTCGGCAGCGGGACGGAGCAGATGGCGATGTCGAAGGGCTGGCCGCGCCAGAGGCTGGCGATGCGGTGCTCGTCGACGCCGTTGTGGGGCGCGTCGGTGCCCACGAGGGGCAGCGTGAGGGTGGACGCCTCCGGCAGGAGGGCCTTGAGGCCGCCGCCGACGACGTTGGCGAGCTCGCCGAAGCCGTCCTCGACGTCCTCGGGGTCGAGCACCTCGGGGGCCCGTCCGCGCAGCAGGGCACGGGTGAGCTCCTCAGCGGTGCCGGGCGAGCAGGTGAGGACGACGCGTCCGCGCCAGGGGCCGTCGATGCCGACCCACGCGCTGACGGTCTCCTCGGGCAGCTCGCCCTCGAGCGGGACGAGGACCTCGTCCTCACCGACGAAGGAGGCGAAGATCTCGTCCGCGATGGCGCGGACGCTGTCCTCGGGGAGCAGCTCGGCGGGGGTCACCGCGGCCGAGGGGGTGTCCAGGAGCTCGCTCACGGCACCTCCACCGGGACCAGCCCGAGCAGCGACAGCTTGTCGCGCAGCGCGTCGGGCGTGAACGGCTTGATGAGGTACTCGTGGGCGCCGGCGGCGAGGGCCCGGACGATCTGCCCGTGCTCGCTCTCCGTGGTCACCATCATGAGCGTGACGTCGCGCCACGCGGCGTTGGCGCGGACCGCGCTGACGAAGGACAGGCCGTCCATGACGGGCATGTTCCAGTCGATGCAGGCGAGGTCGGGGACGCGCCCGGCCTCGAGGACGTCCAGCGCCTCGCGGCCGTCACCGGCCTGCTCGACCTCGTACCCGAGGTCCTCGAGGATGCCGCCCACGATCCGGCGCATCGCGCGCGAGTCGTCGATCACCAGTGCGTGCACTGCTCTCCCTCTCTCTGTGAGACCCGTCGCTGTCTGCGTCCGGGGTGGTGCTGGTCGGTGCTGGGCCGTCGGACCGTCAGCTGACGGGCCGGTAGGCGGAGGTGCGGCCCAGGGCCACCCGCTCCCACCCGGCGTCGACGCCGAGCGTGGTCTCCGCGGCCCCGAGGAACAGCCAGCCGTCGGGCCGCATGAGGGCGCGGACCCGGCGCAGGATGTCCTGCTTGGTGGGGACGTCGAAGTAGATGAGCACGTTCCGCAGGAAGACCACGTCGAACGGGCCCATCCGCGGGTACGGCTGCGCGAGGTTGAGCTGGCTGGCGGTCACCATGGCCCGCAGGGCCGGGGCGACCTCCCACTCGGCTCCGGCGCGGGTGAAGTGGCGCACGAGCATCGGAGCGGGCAGGCCGCGGTTGACCTCGAGCTGGCTGAAGCGGCCGGCCCTGGTGCGCTCCACCATCTCCACCGACAGGTCGGTGGCGGTGATGGCCAGGCGCGAGGCGGCGGCGGGCACGGTGTCGGAGGCGACCATCGCGATCGTGTAGGCCTCCTGCCCGCTGGAGCAGGCCGCGGACCAGAAGCGCAGCTTCTCGCCCGGGTTGCGGGTGGCGAGCAGCTGGGGGAACACCGTGGTGCCCAGCTGGGAGAAGGGGTCGCCGTCGCGGAACCACGACGTCTCGTTGGTGGTGAGCGCCTCCACGATCGACTGCGTGGTGGCGCGGTCGGGGTGGCGGCGGGCCTTCTCGACGAGCTCCGCGACGCCGGAGGCGCCGGCGCGGCGGGCCAGCGGCAGCAGGCGCGCCTCGACGAGGTACTCCTTGCCGGGGCTCAGGACGATGGCGCTCTCGCGGCGGACCAGGTCGGCCACGAAGCCGAAGTCGCTGGCGGCCAGGCTCATCGAGCACCTCCGAACAGGGGCGGGCGCGTGGTGGACGGCACCGCGGGGCGGGAGTAGGCGGGGGACGCCGCAGGCACCAGGGAGGGCCGGGCAGCGGGTGGGGCAGGAGGCGGCGGGGCGGTGGCGGCGGTGGCGACGGGAGGGCGCTGCGCGCCGGCGCCGCGCGGCAGGCGCCGCAGCACGGCGTCCGCGATGGACCCCAGCGGCAGCACCTCGTCGGCGCTGCCGGAGGTGGTGACGGCACCGGGCATGCCCCAGACCACCGAGGTGGCCTTGTCCTGGGCGATGACGTAGCCGCCGGCGGCGCGCACGCGGGCCGCGCCGAGCTTGCCGTCCGAGCCCATGCCGGTCAGGACGACGGCGAGGACGGCGCCGTCGTAGGCGTCGACCACGGAGCGGAAGAGCGGGTCGACGGCGGGGCGGCAGAAGTTCTCCGGCGGGTCCTGCGTCAGCACGGTCCGCTTCTCGCGGTCGGCGGTCGTGACCGTGAGGTGCCAGTCGCCGGGGGCCAGGTGCACGGTGCCGGGCCGCAGGACGGTGCCGGCGGTCGCCTCGACCACGTCGAGGGCGCACAGCCTGTCCAGGCGCGCGGCGAACTGCGCGGTGAACAGCGGCGGCATGTGCTGCACGAGCAGCACCGGGACTGGCAGGTCGCGCGGTAGGCGCGGCAGGACGCTGGTGAGCGCCTCGGGACCGCCGGTGGAGGAGCCGATGACGAGCACGGACGCCTGGCGGGGCGGGACGGTGCGGGGGCCGGGCACGACCGGGGCGGCAGCGCTGCCCCCCGGGACGGCGGCGAGGTCTGCGGCGCGCGGCACGGCGGCCGTCTGCGCGGGGGTGGGGGTGCGGCCGGTGAGGGCCAGCAGCTTGGGCAGCAGCTGCTCGCGCACCTGCGCCATGGACGCCTGCACCGAGCCGACGTTGGCGGGCTTGGTGACGTAGTCGGAGGCCCCCGCGGTCAGCGCCTCGAGGGTCGCGGCGGCGCCGCGGTCCGTCAGGGTGCTGAACATGATGATGGGCAGGCGGCGCTCGGTCTTGCGGATCTCGCGGACCGCCTCGATGCCGTTCATCTCCGGCATCTCGATGTCCATCGTCACGGCGTCGGGGCGCAGGGCCGCGATCTTGCCGAGCGCGAGCCGGCCGTTGGAAGCGGTGCCGACCACCTCGACCTGCGGGTCACCGGAGAGGCAGTCGGTGACGATCTTCCGGACGACGACGGAGTCGTCGACGACGAGCACCCTGATCGGCTGCACCGACGGCCTCCCTGGACTCAGCAGCACCGGCGCTGGTGCGCGGCGTACTGAGGGGATCGGCCGTCAGGGGCGGGGGGTTGAGCGACAGCCGAGGGGGACCTGGGCGCGAGACGGGGGATGCCCCGTTCAGCCCAGGGGCCGCTTCGTCCCTGTCCGCGGGAGGGCCGCTGACCTGCGGCTCAGCAGCCGGCGAGCGTCCGGCCGGTCACGGCCGCCCACGGCTGGGCCAGCAGCTCCAGGGACCCACCGCCCAGCAGGTCGGCCACGAGGACCCCCTGCACGCAGCCGGCCACGGCGTTCCAGACGCCGGTCGCGCCGTCGTCGACGCCGAAGCCCCCGTCCAGGAAGGCCTGCACGGCGAGCATCTGGGCCGCCGCGGCGGCCTCGGTGCGACCCGAGGCGTGCGCGGCCCAGCAGGCGTCGTGCATGGCCTCCGACCAGGACCGGCCCGGGACCCCGTCGCCGGTGCTGGCGGGGGCCAGCCGGGCCTGGGCCGCCAGGCGGGAGGCGTCGACCGCGGCGCGCCAGCGCAGGCGGCCCTCGGCGTCGGTGCCGCGCAGGCCGGAGAGGACCTCCGACAGCGCGGGCCCCCACGGGGTGCTGGGGTCGGGGGCGAGGTCGAACGTCCCGGGGACCGCGCCGGCCACCGCGCGCTCGTAGGGCTCGGACAGGCGCCGGCGCAGGGCGCGGGGCAGCTCGCGGGCGGCGTAGGCGGCCAAGGCGGCGTCCGCCAGGACGTCGGCGGCGAGCGCTCGGTCCAGGGCGCCGTCGTCGTCGACGGTGCTGTCGGAGGAACCGTCGACGGGGCTGTCGAGGCAGCCGAGCGCCTCGGTGCGCACCAGGCGCTCGAAGGCCGCGGCGCTGCCGACCATCGAGCAGCGGAGCTGCTCGGCCAGCGCGGCCAGCCGCTCCCGCTCGCTCGAGCGCTCACCGCCGTCGGTGGGGGGCAGGTGCTGCAGGCGGGGGCCCTCGGAGGCGATCTCGCGGGCGCGGGCGGACTCCTGCGCCGCCAGCAGCGGGTCGCAGGAGGGGTCGGAGGTGCGCAGCGGGTGGTGGGCGGCGAGCAGGGCCCACTCGGCGGGACCGCTGCGCAGGGCCGAGACCACCACGCCGGCGGCCTGGCGGCCGCCAGGCAGCCGGACCAGGTCGTAGCCGAGGGTGGCGGCGCTGGTCAGGGTGTACGGCACCGGCTCAGGGTGCATCGCTGTGCGTGACGACGCGAACCCCGCTCACCCATCCGCCGTAGCGGAGGGTGAGCGGGGTCCAGCGCTGGGTGTCCGATCCGGGCGCTTTGCGGCGCCCGGTCGCAGCCGACCGGGGGTCGGCCGGTGTCAGCCCGTGACGGCGCGGTTGACGTCCAGGGCCAGCAGCAGCCGGCCCTCGGTCTTGTACGCGCCGCGGATCAGGTCGCGCACCTCGCCGTCCAGGGTGTCCGGGACCGGCTCGAAGCTGCGGTCGTCCAGCTCGACGACGTCGGCGATCGAGTCGACCAGCAGGCTGATGGACTCCCCGTGCAGGCGGACCACGATGTTCACCGCGTCCTGGCCCTCCGGGCGCGCCGGCATGGACAGCCGCGCCCGCAGGTCGATGGCGGTGACCACCTCGCCGCGCAGGTTGATCAGACCGGCGATGGCGTCGCTGTGCAGCGGCACCCGCGTGACCTTCTGGGCGCGCAGCACCTCCTGCACCTGCTCGACCTCGAGGCCGTACAGGTGCCCCGCCAGCTCGAAGGTCAGCATGCGGGTCGCGACGGCGGTGGCCGCGGACTTGACGGCGGTCCTCGTGCTCATGTCAGGCCTCCACAGCCAGGGTCAGGCCGTCGGAGCCAGCGGCGTCGGCGGCGATGTGGGAGAAGAACGCCGGGTCGGCGGTGAGGATCGCGGCGCGGACGTCGAGCATCTCCGTGACGCGGTCGGCGATGACGGCCGAGCCCAGCAGGCCGTGGTCGTCGATGTCGGACAGCACCGAGGCGCTGGAGCCGTCGACCACGTCGAGGATCGACGCCACGACGATGGCCACGCTGCGGCCGCCCTGGCGCGGGTCGGCGTACACGACGACCTCCAGGTCGGTGCGGTCGTTCTCGGCGTACGCGCCGAGGTAGCGGTCCAGCCGCACGATCGGGAGGATCTCCCCGCGGTACTGCACCACCTCGCGCGAGCCGACGGTCTCCACGCTGCTCGCGGCGATCCGCTCCAGGCGGGTGACCATGTCCAGCGGGATCGCCACCTGGCGCCCCCCGCCGATGCCGGCGACGAGCAGGCGCTCGCCGGTGCCGGCCGCGGCCTCGGTGCGGTCGTCGCGCAGGCTCTCGAGGCGCTCGGCCGCCACGCCGCGCAGCGCGCGGCGGGCCAGCGACTGCACGTCGAGGATGAGCGCGACCGCGCCGTCGCCGAGGATCGTGGCGCCGGAGAACAGGCCTACCGCCTTGAGCTGGTTGCCCAGCGCCTTGACCACGATCTCCTCGGTGTTGAGCACCCGGTCGACCACGAGGCCGAAGCGGCGCCCCTCGGAGGCGAGGACGGCGATGGTGATCCGCTCGCCGGCGCCGTCGGCGCGCACGCTCGGGGTGACCCCGAGGACGTCGGCGAGGTTGACCAGCGGGAGCAGCTCGCCGCGCAGGCGGTAGACGGGCGCGCCGCCGACCTCCTCCAGCAGGCCCGGGTCGGACTCGACGTCCAGCGCCACGAGCTCCTGCAGGTTGACCCGCGGGATGGCGTACTGCTCGGTGCCCGAGACCACCGTGAGCGCCGGCATGATCGCCAGCGTCAGCGGGATGCGCAGGCGGCACGTGGTGCCGCGGCCGGCGACCGACTCGACCTCGATGGTGCCGCCGATGGCCTCGACGTTGGTCTTCACCACGTCCATGCCGACACCGCGGCCGGAGACGTTGGTGACGGCCGCCGCCGTGGAGAAGCCGGGCGCGAAGATCAGCTGGAGGACGTCGGCCGGGGCCATGCGGTCCAGCACGTCCTGGGTGATGACGCCCTTGCGGACCGCGGAGGCGCCGATGACGGCGGGGTCGATGCCCTTGCCGTCGTCGGAGACCTCGACGACCACCTGGCCGCTCTCGTGGCGGGCCGCCAGGCGCAGCACGCCCTCGCGCGGCTTGCCGGCCGCCACGCGGTCGGCGGGCGCCTCGATGCCGTGGTCGACCGCGTTGCGGACCAGGTGCGTCAGCGGGTCCTTCACGGCCTCGAGCAGCGTCCTGTCGAGCTCGGTCTCGCGGCCGACCATGTCCAGGCGGACCTGGCGGCCGCACTGGGCGCCGAGGTCGCGGACGACGCGCGGCAGCTTGGCCCACAGCGCGTCGATGGGCTGCATGCGCGTCTTCATGACGCCCTCCTGCAGCTCACCGGCGATGAGGTTGAGGCGCTGGGCGGCGCGGGTCAGCTCCAGGTCGTCCGTGAGGACGGCCACCTGGCGCAGGATCTGGTTGCGGGCCAGCACCAGCTCGCCGGTGAGGCGCATGAGGTCGTCGAGGACGTCGACGTCCACGCGGATCGAGGAGTCGGCGGCGCTGCGGCGGTGCTCGCCGTCGTTGGCCGCCGGGGCGGCCTTGGCCGCGGGCTCGGCGGCCTGGACGGGAGCCGCGGCGGGCGCAGCGGCGGGTGCCGGGGCGGTCTCGGCCACCTCGGCTGCCGGCTCGGCGACCGGCTCGTCGGTGTGCTCGTCGGCGTGCTCGTCGACGGCGTCCGGCGCCTCCTCGACGGTCTCGACCGGCTCGGGCGCCGCGGGCGCCTTCGCGCGGCCGCTCTTCGCCGCGGGGGCGGCGGCCGGAGCGGCGGTGCCGTCCAGCACGGCCTTGATCTGGGCCACGGTCGGCTCGACGTCGAGGTCGCCCTCGGAGCCGCTGTCCTCGAGGCTGCCGAGCAGCCCGCGGATGGTGTCCACCATCGCGAGCAGCGCGTCGGCCGTGGCGGGGTCCATGACCATCACGCCGTCGCGCAGCTTGGCGAGGAGGTTCTCGCCCACGTGCGCCACGCTCTCGAGCTTGCTCAGCGCGAGGAACCCGCTGGTGCCCTTGATGGTGTGGATGGTGCGGAAGACGCTCGCGAGCAGCTCTCGCGAGCCGGGCGCCTGCTCGAGCGCCACCAGGTCCCTGTCGAGCTGGTCGAGGTTCTCGTAGCTCTCGACGAGGAACTCGCCGATGATCTCGTCCATGCCGTCCACGCGGCCTCCTCCTCCTGTGTGCTTCTGCCGGTCCGTCCGGGACGGCCGCAGGGCCGCTGAGCCGCCTGCGCCGCCGGAGCGGAGGCGCTGGAGCGGCATCCGCTGGTCACATCGGCGGATGACACCCAGGACCTGAGGCCCCACCACCGAGGACCTGCGGGGCACCCGTTCGGCCGCGCCGGCCGCGCCGGCCCCCGACGACGACCCGGTGCCGTGACCAGGGGTCTCCCTGACGGCCGACGCCCGGCCCGGAGCACCGCGCTCAACAGCACGGCGCCGCGTGCCGATGGGGAGGCATGACCTCCTCCGCCACCAGCCCCCGCACCGAGCCCTCCACCGGCAGCGCCCGCGAGCGCTGGACCCCGGTGCGCCTGGCCGGCGCCGGCCTCGGCTCGGTCTACCTCCTGGTCGGCCTGGTCGGCTTCGTGCTGACCGGCGTCACGTCGTGGTCGATGCACAACAGCGCGACCATCCTGCTGTTCCAGATCAACCCGGTCCACAACGTCGCCCACCTCGGGCTGGGCGCGGCGCTGCTCGTCGGCGGGCTCCTGGGCACCGAGGCCGCGCGCAGCGTGGACCGCCTCGTGGGCTTCGTCTTCCTGCTCCTCGGCCTGGTGGGCCCCTTCGTCATGGGCGGCCACATGGACCCGATCGCGCTGAACAGCCCGGACCACGCGCTGCACCTCGGCACCGCCGCGGTGCTCCTGGGCGTCGTCTGGGCCACGCGCCCCCGCCAGGCCGCCTGAGGGAGGACCCCGTGAGCCAGCCCACCGCCCCCGACGGGTCCAGCGCGCCCGGCGCGCCCGGTCCCCCGCCGGCGTCCGGGGCCCTGCTGCGGCTCCGGTCGGGGGCGCTGCGGACGGCCCACCGCGCCTCGGCCGCCACACCCCTCATCGTCAAGGTCGGCGGTCCCGTCCTGGCGGTGTCGCTGGGCATGGCCCTCTACCTCGAGGGCGCGCTCGACACGGAGGAGTGCGGCGGCACCCCTGCCTGCACCGAGCTCAGCCAGCAGGTCTCCCTCGTGACGACCGACGGCACCGCGCTGCTCCTGGTGGTGCTGTGGCTGGTGTTCATGGCCTTCGTGGGCCGGCGCACCAAGCGCCTGGCCGAGGTCGCGCGGCGCGTGGCCGAGGGCGACCTCACCGCCCGCGTCGGCGGTGTCGTCGACGCCCCGGCCCCGGTCCGGCCCGCTCGTGACGAGCTGATGCTGGTGGCCGGCCAGTTCGACAGGATGATCGACACGCTGGTGGAGGAGCAGCAGCGCCTGAGGGGCCTCACCGAGGAGCTGGAGCACCGCGCCACCCACGACGACGTCACCGGCCTGGGCAACCGCCACCTGCTGCTGCGCCACCTCGAGAAGGCCCTCGGCGCCCCGCGGAGCACGCCCCTGGCCGTGGTCAAGGTGGAGCTGGACGACCTCGCCACCATCGACGCCACGCTCGGCCACGACGTGGGCGAGCTGGTGGTGACCACCACCGCGCTGCGCCTGTCGGCCGCCGTGCGCGGCGACGAGCGGGTGGTCCGCGCCTCCGGCTCGGTCTTCGCGGTGCTCGTGGAGGACGTCCCCGACGACGCCGACGCCGCCGCCATCGCGCTGAGGCTCCTGGAGGTGGTGAACCAGCCCGTGGAGGTGGAGGGGGCCACCGTGGTGCTGAGCGCCTGCGCCGGAGCGGTGCTGCACCGACCCGGTGAGCAGCGCAGCCCGGAGGACGTCCTGCGCGACGCCTCCCTGGCCCTGCACGCCGCCCAGCGGACCGGCGCCGACAACGGCTCCGCGGCCCGCACGGTGCTGTACACCCCCTGCCTGCGCGAGGAGGTGCTCGAGCGCTCCCGGACCGCCGACGAGCTGCGCGCCGCCCTGGCGGGCCAGCCGTCCGCGGGCGACCTGCTCGTGCACTACCAGCCGTACGCGCTGCTGGCAGACCCCTCGCGGGTGGCCGGCTTCGAGGCGCTGGTGCGCTGGCAGCACCCGGCGCGCGGCCTGGTGTCCCCGCTGGACTTCGTGCCCGTGGCCGAGGAGGTGGGCCTGATCCGGCCGATCGGCCTCAAGGTGCTGCAGGACGCCGCCGAGCGGTCGGCCGCCTGGCACGCCCTCGACCCGGCGCGGCCGTGGACCACCAGCGTCAACCTCTCCCCGCAGCAGCTGCTCGACGTCGACCTCGTGCACCGCGTGCGCGACGTCCTGGACCGCACGGGGCTCGCGCCGCAGCTGCTCACCCTCGAGCTCACCGAGACCGCGATGATGCTCGACCTGGACGGCGCGGCCCGGCGCCTGCAGGCGCTGCGGGACCTCGGTGTGGGCATCGCCATCGACGACTTCGGCACCGGGTCGTCGTCGCTGTCCTACCTGCACCAGCTGCCCGTCGACGTGGTCAAGCTCGACCGGGCGTTCATCTCGCGCCTGGAGGACGACACCACGTCGCTGGCCATGGTGCGCGCCGTGCTCGACATCGCCTCCGCGCTCGGCCTGACGACCATCGCCGAGGGCATCGAGACCCCTGGTCAGCTGCGCATCCTCGGCGAGCTGGGCTGCGACAAGGCGCAGGGCTTCCTGCTGTCGCGCCCCGTCCCCCAGGACGTCGCGCAGGACCTGCTCACGGGGGTGCGCCCCCTCGGCGCCCCCGCCGCCGCGCCCGCCGCCGGTGCGGCCGTCCGGCCCCGATGACGACGACGGACGCGCCCGTCCGCCGCACGTCGGCCGCAGAGGCCGCCCGCGCGCTCGGCACGATCGGGCTGCTCTCCTCCGCCTTCGTGCTGGTGTCCACCTTCACCCCCGGCGAGGGGCTCGCCCGCGACCACGTGGGCGTCCGCTGGGTGACGCTGGCGACCGCCGTGCTGGCGCTCGGCATGTTCGCGCCGGTGTGGGGCCGGCTGCCGCGCCGCACGACGCTGGTGATGGCGCCGCTCGCGCTGGTGGTCATCGCGGTGCACAACACCGTCGGCGGTGACGACCCCTACCGCTACGGCGTCTTCTACCTGCTCCTGTTCGTGTGGATCGGCGCGCACCACCCGCGCTGGACGTCGCTGGGCGTCGCCCCGCTGGCGCTGGTGTCGTACACCGTGCCCCTGGTGCTGCTGGGCCACCCCGGCTCCGCCTGGACCGCCGTCTACGCCGTGCCGGTGTTCGTGGTGGTCGGCGAGGTCATCGCGGCCCGCTCGCGCGCGCTGGGCCGCGCCAACGCCGAGCTGCGCCGCCTGGCGCACACCGACCCGCTCACGGGCCTGCTGGACCGCCGGGCGTTCACCACCTCCGCGGAGCGGCTGCGGGCCGGCGGCGAGGCCGGCGTCCTCGTGGCGTTCCTCGACCTCGACGGCTTCAAGCCCGTCAACGACCGCCTCGGGCACGCCGCCGGTGACGCGCTGCTGCAGCGCATCGCCGCCTACCTCGTCAGCGACGTGCGCAGCGGGGACCTCGTCGGCCGGATCGGCGGGGACGAGTTCGCGCTGCTCCTGCGGGGCACCAGCGCCACCGACGAGGACGCCGTGGTCCAGCGGCTGCGCACCGCCGTGGCGGAGGCGTCACCGCCGGACGTCCCCGTCGGGGCGAGCGTCGGCCTGGCCCGCCTGGACGACCACCCCGACGTCGAGGCCGCGCTGCGAGCCGCCGACACCGCCATGTACTCCGCCAAGCGCGCGAACCGCCGGGAGGACGAGCTGGCAGCGGGGCGCTCCCCCGCCTGAGCCCCGTCCCTCGCGCGCGGAGGGCGTGGGATTCGAACCCACGGACTGGCACGACCAGTCAGCAGTTTTCAAGACTGCCCCGTTCGGCCGCTCCGGCAGCCCTCCTCGGCACGCCCATCCTGCCGCACGCGCCGACGACCCGCCCGCAGCGGTGCGCGGGCGTCAGAAGGACGTGCCGTACTGGGGCTCCCGCTCCCCCAGCAGCGCGGCGCTGAGCCTCGCCAGCACGGCGGGGTCGTCGGACTCCACCAGACCCGCCCGAGCGAGGGGGCCGAGCCGCGTGCCGCCGAGGTAGGTGGCGCCGAGCGCCGCGACCCCCAGGCGCACGTCGGCGGCCGCGTCGGTGCGGGTGCACTCCGCGCCGTCCGGTCCACCGCGCAGGCGGACGCGGGCCGAGGCGTCCACGCCGCCCAGGCCGCCGTCGTCGACGACCTCCAGGACGACGTCCACCTCGCAGGCGTACGTGCGCGCCGCGAGGGCGGCGGGGACGTCGAGCAGCCGCACCCAGACGCCGTCCTGGACGGCGGTGGTCGCGACGGCGCGCGGGTCGGCCAGCAGGTGGGGCAGCGGGTCGCCGAGGGGGACGCCGCGCGAGGCGAGGACCTCCTCGACGAGGTCGAGGGCCAGCAGCGAGCGCCACAGGGAGGCGTGGGCGGCCGGTGTGGCGGCCACGAGGTCGACGACGCGGGCGGTGCCGCCCTCGGAGACCCGGTAGGTGGCGTACCCGTCGGGGTGGACGAGCGTGAAGAGCTCGCTCGCCCCGGAGCGCTGGTCGGCCGTGTCCGCGAGCAGCCAGTCCCACCACGCCCCGCTGCGGGTCAGGGCCCCGGGCGTGACGGCGCACCAGCGCTCGTGCACGGCGGCCAGGTGCCCGCGGACCGCGGCGGTGGTGGCGTGGCGCGCGACCTCGGGGCCCGCGAGCGCCTCGGCGGCGGGGGTGAGCCGGGCGCGGCGCCGGTCCACGCGCACCGACCGGTCGGTGGTGGCGGCGCCGTAGCCGAAGCGGCCGTAGATGGTGGCCTCGCTGGCCGTGAGCACCGCGAGCGGGGCGCCGCCGGCGACGAACCCGGCGTGCAGGTCGGCGAGCATGCGGCGCAGCAGGCCGCGGCGGCGCTGGTGCAGCGCCACCCCGACCCAGGTGACGCCGGGCACGGGCAGGCGCGCACCCCCCGGCGCGGTGAGGGTGAAGGAGTAGGCGCCGGCCCCGCCGACCAGCGCGTCGGCCTCGGCCAGGCCCGCTGCGGCCGGCTCGAGGGCGAGGACGAACAGCTCCGGCTCGAAGACGCCCTCGAAGCCCGCGAAGTCGGGGTCGCCCCAGGTGGCGCTGAAGGCGCGGCTGTCGAAGGTGCGCAGCGCGGGCAGGTCGTCGCGGGTGGCGCGGCGCAGGACGGGCTCGACGGGTGCACCGGTGGGCACGGAGGGACTCACCGGTCGAGCCTGGCAGCAGGCGCGGCGGCACCGCCAACCCCTTTCCCGCCGTGGTGCCGAGGGAGTCCCCTGGTCGCGCGGAGGTGGGACGGGTGGGATGGATCCGGGGGGTCGGCGGCGTTGAGCGCGAGAGACGCAGTCCGCGCGCGACCGCGCGGAGGGACGGAGGAGCGGTGCTGGCACCGGAGGACCTGTACGAGGTGGTCGCGGAGCCGACCGCTGCTGAGACGGGCGGCCAGGGACCTGTGCTCGTGCACGCCCTCACCGGCTTCGTCGACGCCGGGGGGGCCTCCCAGCTGGTGGCGGCGCACCTGCTGGGCCGCCTGGAGTCGCGGGTGCTGGCCCGCTTCGACACCGACCTCCTGCACGACTACCGCGGTCGCCGCCCCCCGATGACCTTCAGCGGTGACAGGTTCGAGGACGCGGACCTCCCCGAGCTCGTGCTCCACGAGGTCCTCGACGAGGCCGGGACGCCGTTCCTGCTGCTGGCGGGCTCCGAGCCGGACCTGCACTGGCAGCGCTTCGCCGCCGCCGTCCACCAGCTCGCGCAGCGGGCCGGGGCCCGCCTCGCCGTGTCGCTGCAGGGCATCCCGTGGGCGGCGCCGCACACCCGCCCGGCGGCGCTGACGGCCCACGCCAGCGACCGCGCGCTGATCGCGGGCCGCCCGCGCTGGTTCGACGCCGTCGTCGTCCCCGGCCACGCGGGGGCCTTCGTCGAGCTGTCGCTGGCCCGCGCCGGGCTCGCGTCGATGGGGTTCTCGGTGCACGTGCCGCACTACCTCGGCTCCACCACCTTCCCGCCGTCGGCGGTGGCCCTCCTCGAGGCCCTGTCCCAGGCCACGGGCCTGGAGCTGGAGGCGGCCCTGGCCGACCTGGCCGCCACCGGCGTCGAGGTGCTCGCCCAGGTGGACGAGCAGGTGGCCGCGTCGGCCGAGACCCGCGAGGCGGTCTCGGCGCTGGAGCACCAGTACGACGCGGTGGCCGCCGGCCGCGGGCTCACCGGTCCGTCGCTGGTCTCACCGCACCTGCCCGAGGACGAGGTGGCCGACGGCGACGAGCTCGCCGCCCAGCTCGAGGCGTTCCTGCGCTCGCAGGACGACGACGCCGCCGACGGCCCCTCCCGCGGTCAGGACGGGCCGGGCGCCGGCTCCTGAGGCTGCCCGCCGGGGCGCGCGAGCAGCACCCGCGCGGGGACCCCGACGGCCGTCGCGCCGTCGGGGACGTCCACCAGGACGACGGCTCCGGCGCCCACGCGCGCGTCGTGGCCGACCCGCACCGCGCCCAGGACGGTGGCACCCGCGCCGAGCACCACGCGGTCCCCGACGGTCGGGTGGCGCCGGCCCTGCTGCTCGCCCTGCAGTCCGCTGACCCGGCCGCCGAGCGTGGTCCCGTGGTACAGCAGGACGTCGTCCCCGACCACGGCGGTCTCCCCGACCACCACGCCCATGCCGTGGTCGATGACGATCCGCCGGCCCAGCCGTGCCGCGGGGTGCACCTCCACACCGGTGCGCCTCCGCGCCCAGTGCGCGAGGAGCCGGGCCGGCAGCCTCCCGGACCCACCGCGCCGCCACAGGGCGTGGGCGACCCGGTGCGCCCACAGCGCGTGCAGCCCCGGCGAGGTGAGCACCACCTCGAGGCGCGAGTGGGCGGCGGGGTCGCGCAGGAGCACCGCGTCGACGTCCTCGCGCACGCGCTCGCGCCACGAGGACGGCGGCGGCTGGCTCACTGGTGGGTCGCCGGGGTCACTGCATGAGGTCGCTGTAGAGGACCGTCGACAGGTAGCGCTCCCCGAAGCTGGGGATGACGACGACCACGAGCTTGCCCGCCATCTCGGGGCGGCTGGCCACCTGCACCGCGGCGGACAGGGCGGCACCGGACGACAGGCCCGCGAGGATGCCCTCCTCCGCGGCGGCGCGGCGCGCCCAGGCCACGGAGGTGTCGACGTCGACGTCGACGACCTCGTCGTAGACCGACGTGTCGAGGACCTCCGGGACGAAGTTCGGGCCGATGCCCTGGATCTTGTGCGGACCGGGCTGCCCGCCGTTGAGGATCGGGGACTCCTGCGGCTCCACGGCGACCACCCGCAGGCCGGGCTTGCGCTCCTTGAGCACCTGCCCGACGCCGGTGATGGTGCCGCCGGTGCCGATGCCGGCGACGACCACGTCGACGCGGCCGTCGGTGTCCTCCCAGATCTCCTCCGCCGTGGTGCGGCGGTGCACCTCGGGGTTGGCGGCGTTGGCGAACTGGCGCACCTGCACCGCGCCCCGCTCAGTGGCGACCTCGACGGCGCGCGCGACGGCGCCCTTCATGCCCTCGCTGCCCGGGGTGAGCACCACCTCGGCGCCGTACGCCCTCAGCAGCGCCCGCCGCTCCAGGCTCATCGTCTCGGGCATGGTCAGCACCACGCGGTAGCCGCGGGCCGCGCCCGCCATCGCGAGCCCGATGCCGGTGTTGCCGCTGGTCGCCTCGACGACCGTGCCGCCCGGCCGCAGCTCGCCCGAGGCCTCCGCGGCGTCGAGCATGGCGACGGCGATGCGGTCCTTCACGCTCGCCGACGGGTTGTAGAACTCGAGCTTGGCGACCACCTCGGCCACCGCGCCCTCGGCGAGGCGGTTGAGCCGCACCAGCGGGGTGCGGCCGACCAGCTGCGTGACGTCGTCGTAGATGCGCACGCACGCATCGAACACCCCGCGGCGTGCGGATCTTCCGGGGGCCTCGTCAGGGTCCTCCGGGTGGCGGACCCGCGGCGCGGCGCTCAGGCGGCGAGCTGCTGCACCGCGAGCTGCACGAGGGTGACGAGCGCCTGCTTGGTGGCGGGCCGCGCGCGGGCGTCGGTGTAGAGCACCGGCACGTGGTCGGGGACGGCGAGCGCCTCGCGGACGTCCTCCAGCTCGTGACGGGCGATCCCGTCGAAGCAGTTCACGGCCACCACGAAGGGGATGCCGCGCTGCTCGAAGTAGTCGACGGCGGAGAAGCACTGGTCCAGGCGCTCGGTGTCGACGAGGACGACGGCGCCGATGGCTCCGCGCACCAGGTCGTCCCACATGAAGAGGAAGCGGTCCTGGCCCGGCGTGCCGAACAGGTACAGCCACAGGTTGCCCGGCAGGGCGATGCGCCCGAAGTCCATGGCCACCGTGGTGGTGGTCTTGCGGTCGCTGACGCCGCCGGCGTCGTCCACCCCCACCGAGTGCTCCGTCATGGCGGCCTCGGTGCTCAGCGGCTCGATGTCGGACAGGGACCCGATGAAGGTCGTCTTGCCCACCGCGAAGCCGCCGGCGATGACGATCTTGACCGTGGTCGGTGCCGCCCCGCCGGCGCCCTGCGGGGCGTCGTCGGTCCGGGTGGCGCCGGGTGCGCTGGTGACGGTGCTGTCAGAGGCTGCTGATGCCATCGAGGACGCTCTCCAGGACGCTGCGGGGGGAAGTCGGCGCCCAGTCGCCGGCGCGGCCGTCTGCGCTGGACCGCGAGGAGCCCGCCGAGCCCACCGGCGGGAGGACGGGCGCGTGCACGCGCACGGCACCCGTGCGCTGCAGGTCGCCGATGACGACGCGCGCCACGGGCACGGGCAGGCGCACGTGCGCCGACAGCTCGGCGACCGACAGCCAGCCGGTCGCCGTGAGCTCGAGGATGCTGCGGCACTCGCGGGTCATCCCCGTGACCGGGGTGCGGAGGGCCTGCACGAGCGCCTCCAGCGGCAGCTCGGCGGCGCTCGGCGCGCGCCGGCCCCCGGCGACGGCGTAGGGGCGGACGGTGGGGAGCTCCTCGCCGTCCTCGTCGTCAGCGTGCTCCGGGGTGCCGCCCGGGCCGCGGGGCGCGTGCGTGGCCACCGCTCACCCCTCCCGGGTGGTGCGACCGGGCCCGTCCACGGGGAGGGCTGCGCGCATCTCCGCCACCAGCTGCGGGGTGAGCGCGGCGTCGGCGCGGGAGACGAGCATCGCCATCTCGTAGCCGACCATGCCCACGTCGCAGGTGGCGTCGGCGACGACGGCGAGGACCGAGCCGTCGGACACGCTCATCGTGAACAGGAACAGCTCGTCCATCTCCACGATCGCCTGGCGCACCTCACCGCCGCGCAGCTGCCGGGCGGCGCCGCGCGTCAGGCTGGACATGCCGGCGACGATCGCCGAGAGCTGGTCCCCCTCGGTGCGGTCCAGGTCCGCCGACATCGCCATGAGCAGGCCGTCGGCGGACACCGCCAGCGTGTTGCGCGCGCCGGGGACCCGGCGGACGAAGTCGTCGAGGAGCCAGCTGAAGCCGGCGGCGGTGGTCTCGCCCCCCGCCGGCCCCTGGCCGTCCTGCAGGGTCTGTCCGGTCTGAGCCGTCACCGCTCCTCCTTGGTCTGGGTGTCGCTCGAGGCGCCCGCGGGCGTGCGGCGGGCGCGGCTGACGCCGCTCGTGTAGCCGGCCAGCATGCTGCGGACCTCCGACGGCTCGCGGCGGCGGGGCGGGTGCTGCCCGCCGACCGGGCGCGACGGCGCGGCCGGGACTCCCGAGGGGGCGCGCCTGACCAGCGGCGCGCTGCCCGTCGACAGCGCGGCCGGCCGGTACGGCTCCCGCGGGATGCGGCCCGTCTCGAAGGACGCCAGCGCGGGCGAGACGCCCGTGGCGGGGGGCATGGACCGCAGCGGCCGCAGCGGTGCGCCCGGCTGCGCGTGCCAGCCCGCGGCGCGCTCGGGCGCGGCCTCGGGGACGGGGCGGACACCGGTCGAGCGCCGCGGCAGCGCCGCGCCGGCCTCGGCCCGCGTGCCGGAGACGGGCTGGAACGGCGCGTCCGCCGGCGGGAGCACCAGACCGGCGGGCAGACCAGCGGGTCCAGCGGCACCGGCGGGGCCCGCGGTCGCCGCGGTGACCGGGACGGGAACGGGCGCCAGCGGCGGGGCTGCGGGGGCCGGAGCCGGTCGCGAGGCGACGGGCTCCGGCAGCGGGGCCGGGGTGCGTGCCGGCGGGGTCTGCGGGGCGGCCGGCAGGACCGCCCGCTGCTGCCCGGTGCGCTGACCCGCGCCGCGCTGGCCGCGCACAGCCGGGAAGCGGCCGCTGGCCTCGAGCGCCCGCAGCTCGCGGCGCGTCATGGGCCTCACCTCGGCGGCGTCCGGAGCGCCCACGGGGACCGCGTCCCCGGTCCGGTGCCCCGGAGCGGCCTGCGAGGGGAGCGCATCGGCGGGGGCTGGGGCGGCGGCGTCCTCGGGGCGCGCGGGCCGGCGCGCGAACAGCCCGCGCTTCGGAGCGGCGTGGTCACCGCGGGCGCGCTCCGCCTCGCGGGCGGGCAGCACCGGGGCGCCGCCGGTCGCCGTGGCGGTGGGTGCGTACGGCTCGACGGCCTCGGTGAGCGCTGCGAGCGGCTCCGCCGGCCGGGCGGGGGCGGCGGCAGCCGGTGCGGCAGGGGTGACGGGCGCCAGCGGTGCGCGCAGCGCGGTCAGGTCGATCTCGTGCGGCGCGCCGGTGGGGGGCTGGAGCTCGCCGCGGCGCGCGGTGAAGGTCCGGAAGACCGCGCTGCGGCGCGCCACGGCCGGGTCCGACGGTGCGAGGGGAGGGGCACCGGCGGCGTCGCTGCCGGGGGCGGGTGCTGCCGGCACCCCCGTGAGGGGGGCGGCGGGCGCCGCGGCCAGCGGGCCCGTCGCGGCCCGCGCCCGCTGAGCGGCCTCAGCGGCCTGCGCGGCGCGAGGTGCTCGGCGCGGCAGGCTGCCGGTCCTGGTCGTCGCGGACGGCGCCGCGGCGAGCGGCGCGGCGGCGCGGGCCGCCGCCGGCACCGGGCCGCGGGCGGCCGCGGGGGCGGACTCCGGGAGCCGCACCGCCGGGAGTGCACCGGTGGCGGTGGCTCGCACCGGCAGCGCGGGCTGCGGCGCGCGCACGCCGGGGTCGGCGGCCTGCACCGCACCGGCGAACACGGCCGACGGCAGCGAGACCGCCACCACCGTGCCGCGCGAGACCCCCGCGTGGACCTCGACGGCGGCGCCGAGGCGGCGGGCGATGCGGCCCACCACGAAGTAGCCGAGCTCCGCGGCCCCGACCGCTGCGCTGGCCGACGGGTCGGCCAGCCGCGCGGCCACTTCGGCGCGCTGCGCCGGCGTCATCCCGATGCCCTCGTCGGTGACGGTGAGGAGCACGCCGCCCGGAGAGGGCGAGGTGGCCACCCGCACCCGCGTGGAGGGGTCGGAGCTGCGGGTGGCGTTCTCGAGGAGCTCGGCCAGCAGGTGGGCGGCCGGCAGGGCGAGGTGGCCCAGCACGGCCGGGTCGGCGCCGAGGGCCAGGTCCACCCGGCGGTAGTCCTCGATCTCGCTCGAGGCCGTGCGGACCACGTCCGACAGCGGCATCGGCGCGCGCAGCCGGCGCCCGCTGTCGATGCCGGCCAGCACCAGCAGCGACTCGGCGTTGCGGCGCATGCGGGTGGCGAGGTGGTCGAGGGTGAAGAGCTCCTCCAGGGTCTGGGGGTCCTCCTCGGCGCGCTCGAGGGAGTCGATGAACGACAGCTGCCGGGACAGGAGGGCCTGGTCGCGGCGGGCCACGGTGACGAAGGTGCTCGCGATGGCCCCGCGCAGCGCCGCCTGCTCGCGCGCCACCTGCACGGTGGTGGCGTTCACCTCGTTGAAGGCGGTGGCCAGGCGGCCCACCTCGTCGCGCCCCCGCACCGGGATGGGCTCGAGCTCGACCTCCTCCGCGTCGTCGGAGCCGTCCCCGGAGTGGGCGGCCTCCACGAGGCGGGGCAGGCGCTCGCGCACCTGCCCGGCGGCGCGGGTGAGGGCGCGCAGCGGCCCGGTGATGCTGCGGGCGATCAGCAGGGCGATCAGCAGGGGGACGACGACGGCGGCCAGCGCGCCCCCGGCGACGGCGACGGCCGTGGTGCGGGCGCTGGCGGCCTGCGCCGCCACGGCGTCGACGCCGGCGGCGGACAGGGCCTGCGCCGACGGGCCGAGGGCGGCGATCTCGCTGTTGACCGCCGAGCGCCAGGACTCCACGGACGGCAGGCCGAAGCCCGCGCCCTCGTCGGCTTCCAGGGCCGTGCGCAGCTGCACGTAGGCGACGCTGGGCTGGGGGATCTGCACGCCCGCGCTGCGCGCCAGGCGGACCGCCTCGCTGCGGTTGGTGGACAGCTGCGCGGTCAGGCCCAGCAGGCTGGACCGCTCGGAGGTGGAGATGCCGCCGCTGGTGGACAGGGCCCGGGTGCCGACGTCGCGCTGGTCGGCCAGCAGCCCGGCCTGCTGCTGCACCGCCGTGGCCGCGCGCAGCGCGTCGGCGCCGGCCGGGTCCGCGTCCTCGGCGAGGGCGCCGGGCAGCTCGCTCTGGGCGCCGATGGCGGTCTCGTAGGCGGCGGAGACCAGGGTGGCGCTCTGCCGGCCCTGGTCGACGAGGGCGCGGACGTCCCGCACCTGGCCGGTGGTGGCCAGGGCCGCGGCCACGGCCCGGGCGGGCTCCTCGCCGATGCGCTGCGCGTCGACCCGCTGCAGGGAGCGGGTGGTGGTGTCGAGCAGGGCGTCGGTGGACGCCCGGGCCCGGGTGAGGTCCTCGGACGCGCCGGGGTCGCCGTCGAGCACCCGCGTGGAGGCCGTGCGCTCGGCGTCCAGGGCGGCCACGAGCGCGGGCGCGTCGCTGGCGGCCTGCACGGCGCGCTGCAGGGCGGCGGCGTCGCGGGCGGCGGTGAAGCCGTTCCAGGAGAAGACGGCCGCCGCCGCCACGAGCACCAGGACCGGCAGGGCCAGCACGGCCAGGATCCGGGACCGGATGCTGAGGTTGCGGACCATGTCCACCTTCCGAGGAGCGTGCTCACGAGGAGTGGGCCCGTCGCACGACCGGCGCACTCCGGGCACATCCTCTCCCAGGTCTGCGCTCGCGTCGACGGCCCGGCCGCGGGCGGCTCGCGGGACGATCCTCCGGTGCCGACACCGACCGACCCCCCGGCGGGCCCCGACACCGCCGCGCTCGGACCGGACGGGCCCGCCCCCACCGGGGCCCAGGACGCTGCCCAGCACGCTGCACAGGAGCCTGCCCGGGGCCTGGCCTGGGGCGTCGTGGTGCCGGCGGGCGGCACGGGCTCCCGGTTGGGCGGTGCGGACAAGCCCGCGCTGCTGCTGGACGGCCGCGGACTGCTGGAGCACCTGCTGGACGGCCTGCCCGCCGGCGTCCCGGCCGCGCTGGTGGGTCCGCCCCGGCAGCTCGCGCTGCAGGTGGGACGCCCGGTCCTGTGGTGCCGGGAGGAGCCCCCGGGCGGCGGCCCCGCGGCGGCGCTGGCGGCAGGGGTCGCGGCCCTGGGGGTGCGGCCCCCGGGCGCCGGGGGGCAGGACGGCCGTGACGGGCCCGCCGTCGTCGTCGTGCTCCCCGGGGACGCCCCGCACGCGGCGGCGGCGGTCCCGGTGCTCCTGGACGCGCTCGCCGGGACGCCGGGGCGGCCGCCGGCGGCGACGGCTGTGGCGGTGGACGGCGGAGGGCGGCGGCAGGTGCTGGTGGCGGCGCACCGCGCCGGCGCCCTGGCGCGGCGGGTGGCCGCCCTCGGCGGTCAGCGGGGACTGGCGGGGCTGGCCGCGGCGCGGCTGCTGCCCTCCGGGGAGGACCTCGTGGAGGTGCCCGTGGCGGAGGGGGTCCTCGCGGACGTCGACGCCCCGGGGGACCTCGAGCGCCTCGAGCAGCGGGAGCGCCTCCGCAGGGCGGGTGGGGCCGGGCCTGCGTAGGGTCGCTGGGGTGCGTGCCGTGCTGGTCCGATCCCCCGGGGGCCCGGAGGCGCTGGAGCTGGCCGAGGTGCCGGACCCGGAGCCCGGTCCCGGTGAGGTCCTCCTCGACGTGGTCGCCGCCGGGGTGAACCGCGCCGACCTCATGCAGCGCGAGGGCCGCTACCCGCCGCCCCCGGGCGCCAGCGGGGTGCTGGGCCTGGAGGTCTCCGGGACGGTGGCCGCGCTCGGCGAGGGCGTCGAGGACTCCACCGAGCTGCGCGTGGGCGACGCCGCGTGCGCGCTGCTGGCCGGCGGTGGGTACGCCGAGCGCGTGGTGGCGCCCGCGGGCCAGGTCATGCCCGTGCCCGCCGGGCTCGACCTCGTCGACGCCGCGGCGCTGCCCGAGGTGGCCGCCACGGTCTGGTCGACGGTGTTCATGAGCGCGGGGCTGCGCCCCGGCGAGGTGCTGCTCGTGCACGGCGGCGCGAGCGGCGTCGGCACGATGGCCGTCCAGCTGGCGCGGCAGGCCGGCGCCGTGGTGGCGGTGACCGCCGGCAGCGAGCGCAAGCTGCGCGCGTGCGCCGACCTCGGGGCGAGCGTGCTGGTGGACTACTCGCGCCAGGACTTCGTCGAGGAGGTCCGCGCGGCCACGGGCGGGCGCGGGGCGGACGTCGTCCTCGACGTCGTCGGCGGTCCCTACCTGGAGCGGAACCTGCAGGTGCTCGCCACCGGCGGGCGGCTGGTGCAGGTGGGGATGCAGGGGGGCCGGCGCGGGGAGCTCGACCTCGGTCTCATGACGTCCAAGCGCCTGTCGCTGCTCGGCGCCACGCTGCGCGCGCGGCCCGTGGACGGGCCCGACGGCAAGGCGGCGATCTGCGCGAGCGTGGTCGAGCACGTGTGGCCGCTCGTCGCGGAGGGCACGGTCCGCCCCGTGGTCTCCGAGCGGGTGGCGGTGCCGCGCGGGACGTCGGCCGCGGCGGCGGACGCGGTGCGCCGCGCCCACGCCGACCTCGAGGCGGGCGCGCACGTGGGCAAGGTCCTTCTGGTCTGGGAGAGGAGCGTCGCGTGAGCGAGCAGTCGGGTGGTCAGCAGGAGCAGGCGGACCCCGTGGTGGTGGTCTCCGGGACGGCGCTGTCAGCGGGCGGGGAGGACTCCCAGGCCGCCCGCGCCGTCGGCAGCGTGGAGCAGCCGGCCAAGGTGATGCGGATCGGGAGCATGGTGCGCCAGCTGCTCGAGGAGGTGCGCGGCGCACCGCTCGACGAGGCGGGCCGTGCGCGCCTCGCCCAGGTGCACGAGCGCTCGCTGGCCGAGCTGGAGGACGGGCTCAGCCCGGAGCTGGTGGCCGAGCTGCGGCGCATCTCGCTGCCGTTCGGGGAGGGCGAGACGCCCTCGGACGCCGAGCTGCGGATCGCGCAGGCCCAGCTGGTCGGCTGGCTGGAGGGGCTCTTCCACGGCATCCAGACGGCGCTCGTCGCGCAGCAGGTGGCGGCGCGCTCGCAGCTGGAGCAGATGCGCCGGGCGCTGCCGCCGGGTCCGGGCGGGCCCGGCGGGCCCGGCCAGCCGGGGCAGGGGTCCACCGGCCAGTACCTCTGAGCGGCTGACCGGCGCATGCCCCCCAGGAGGCGACTGCGCGATGTGCTCGCGCGCCGCTCCCCCGACGACCTCGAGCTGGGTGAGGGCGGGGTGTGGCGGCGCCTGCACGACAGGTTCCGCCGCGCCGTGGACCGGTACCACCAGCTGCTGGAGGGGGTGCCCGGCGGCCCGCTGCGCGACGCGCTCGAGCTGTGCGGCGCGCGGCTGGCCGTCTGCCTGGACGAGGTGCGCGCCGCCTGCGCGGCCGAGCAGGCGGCGGCGCCGAGCGCGGGCCTGGAGGTCCCCGGCGGCGCCGCGGGTGAGCACCACGCGCGCCTGTCCCGGGCGGCGACGCTCGCGGCCCAGGCCGCGGAGGCGGTGACCATGGCGAGGGTGCGCGCGCGCACCGACCCGTCCGTGCTGTCCGACCCCACCGGCGCCGCGGCCGCCGACCGAGCGGTGGCCCAGGTGGAGGCCCTCGTCAGGGCCTGACCGAGCGTCGCCCCCCGCGGAACCGCGACCGGGCGCTCGGCAGCGGGTCAGGCGGGGCAGGTCAGGTGGAGGCGAGCAGGCGCTCGAGCACCTGCGCCACGCCGTCCTCCTCGCAGGGGGCCGTCACACCGCCCGCGGCGGACAGCACGTCGGGGTGCCCGCCGCCGATGCCGTAGGAGTGGCCGGCCCAGCGCAGCATCGGCAGGTCGTTGGGCATGTCGCCGAAGGCGGCGACCTCGGAGGCGTCGACGCCGAGCCCGGCCGCCAGCTCCGCGAGCGCGCTGGCCTTGCTCACGCCGCGGGCGGAGACCTCCACGAGCCCGTCCATGCCGGAGTGCGTGGGCTCGACGAGGTGCCCGGCGGCGCGCCTGACGACGTCGAGGAGGCGGTCCGACGGTGTGCTCTCCTCGCGCAGCAGGAGCTTCACCACGCCCGGGTCGTCGGCGAGCAGCTCGGGCAGCTCACCGACCACGGCGGTGCGGCGGGCGTCGTAGCGGGGCACGTAGGCGGGCTCGTGGCGGAAGCCCTCCAGGGTCTCCAGGGCGGCGGACACGCCGGGCAGCTCCCGGCGCACCGCGGGCACCGCCTCGAGCACCGCGGCCGGAGGCACGGTGTGCGAGCCGAGGACCGTGCGCGTGCCCAGGTCGAACGTGATGGCGCCGTTGGCGCAGACCACCACCACGGGACCGAACAGGTCGGCGAGGTCGACCACCCAGCGCGGCGGCCGGCCGGTGACGGCCACGACGTGCACCCCCGCCGCGCGGCAGGCGTCGAAGGCGGCACGGGTGCGCGGCGAGATGCTCCCGTCCCGACGGACCACGGTGCCGTCGAGGTCGGTGGCGACCAGGCGCACGCGCTCGGTCGCGGTCACCGGGCGCTCACGACGGGGCTCACGAGGCGGCCCGCACCAGCAGGCCCTCGAGGACGTCGGCCAGGCCGTCCTCGGCGACCCCGGCGGTCACCTCGTCGGCGGCCTGCCGGACCTCCACCGGGCCCTGCCCCATGGCCACGCCGCGCGCGGCCCAGCGCAGCATCTCGACGTCGTTGCGGCCGTCACCGACGGCGAGGGTGGCGGCACGCGGCACGCCGAGCCGCGCGCGGACGGGCTCCAGGGCGCTGGCCTTGGTGACGCCGAGCGGCGCCAGGTCGAGCCAGGCGGTCCAGCCGACGGCGTAGTTCACGCCGTGCAGGCCGACGCGGCCGACCAGCTCGACGAAGTCGGCGGTGGTGTGCTCGGGGCTGCGGACCACCACGCGGGTGGCGCGCTGCCCCGCCAGCTGGGCGAACTCCACAGCCCGCAGCGCGCCGTCGAGCTCCCCGTCGGGGAAGGCACCGGCCACGAGCACGCCCCCGTCGGAGACCTCCACGGCGAAGGCGGCGTCGGGCAGCTCGGAGTGCAGCAGCTCCAGCGCCTCGGCCGGGTCGAAGGTGACGACGTCCACCAGCTCGTGGCCCCCGGGCAGCGCCGGGTCCAGGCGGGCGGTGACGGCGCCGTTGCTGCACACCACGTAGCCGGAGTCGAGGCCGAGGGCGTCCAGCACCGGCTGGGTCGAGGCCAGGGAGCGCCCGGTGGCGACCACCACGTGGTGGCCCGCGGCGGCGACGTCGCGGACGGCGTCGCGGACGCGGTCGGACAGGCCGAGGTCGTGGTCGACGATCGTCCCGTCGACGTCGAGGGCCACGAGCACACCCCCACCCTACGAGTGCGTCCGCACCCCGCCTCAGCGCGGCGCGCGCGGGGGCAGCTCCCCGGAGCCCCTGACGATGAGCCGGAGCGGGACCTGCTCGTGGACCGGGGGGCGCCGGTCACCGTCGATGCGGGCGAACAGCAGCTGGGCGGCGCGGGCCCCGATGGCCTCGACGTCCTGCTCGAGCACCGTCAGGGGCGGGCTGAAGGCGTCGGCGCCGGCCAGGTCGTCGACGGCGGCGTAGGCGAGGTCGCGCAGCCCGAGGCGGGCCATGGCGGAGGCCAGGCCCATGGTGACCCGGGCGACGCCGGACAGCACGGCGGTGATCCCGCCGTCCGGGGCGCTGCTGCCCGCGTGCTCGCGCAGCACGTCCACGGCGCGCTCGGTGGTCTCGCTCGGCAGGTACCCGAGCCACGTCGAGAGGGGCTCGAGGCCGGCCTCGCGCATGGCCGCCTCGTAGCCGCGCCGGCGCAGCTGCACCGTGGTCGCCGCCGGACCGGAGCCGACGAAGAGGATCCGGCGGTGCCCGTGGGCGATGAGGTGCTCGGTGAGCAGCCGGCCCGCCGCCTCGTTGTCGATGCCGACCGTGTCGGAGTGGGCGCTCGCGGCGACGGCGTCGACCTGCACCACCGGCAGCTCCGCGGCCAGCTCGGCCAGGTAGCCCTCCGGCGCGCCGGCGGTGCCGGTGGCCACCACGAGTCCCGCGACGCTGCGGGACAGCAGCGGCTCGACGGCCTCCTCCTCCGAGCGCCCGGAGCCGGCGCAGGTGATGACGACGCCGTAGCCGCGCTCGTGAGCGGCCTGCTCGACCTGGGCCACGATGCGCCCGAAGAAGGGGATGGTGAAGTCCTCCAGGGCGACGCCGATGGCGGTGTCCTTGCCGCGGCGCAGGGTGCGCGCCTGCCGGTTGACGGAGTAGCCGAGCTCGCGCGCGGCCCTGCGCACCCGCTCGGCGAGCTCGTCGGTGACCCCGGCGCCGCCGTGCAGGACGCGCGAGACGGTGGAGGCGCTCGTGCCCGCCGCCGCGGCGACGTCGACGAGCGTGGCGCGCCCCGCCCGCGACGATCCGGACGACGGCGCGGCAGGCGCGCTGCGGACCACCGGGTCGGCCATGGGGGTCACTGTCGCAGGACCCTCCGCAGGGTCGCACGGGTGCCGTCGTCGTGCAGGCCGCGCAGCGCGTCGAGGTAGGCGGCGGTGAAGCGCTCGTCGTCGGCGAGGTCGCCGAAGAGCTCGCGGTCCCGGACGAAGGCCAGCGGGTCGTCGCCGAGCTGGCGCTGCGCCGCCTCGAGGACCCGCTCCCGGCGGCGGTCGACCACGGTGATGGGCTCGCCGTGCTCGTCGACGCCCTCGGCGTAGCGCGCCCAGCTGGCGATGACGGCGGCAGCGCGGTGGACGTCGCGGCCCGCGGCCAGGTTCGCGCGCACGACCGGGACCAGCCACTTGGGGATGCGGTCGGAGCTCTCCGCGGCGAGCCGCGCGGTGGTGTCGCGCACGTGGGGGTTGCCGAAGCGCTCCTCGAGGGTGTCCTTGTACTCCTCGAGGTCCACCCCGGGCACGGGGGCGAGCGTGGGCGTGGCCTCGGCGTCCATGTACGCCCGCACGAAGGGGCGCAGGTCGGGGTCCGTCGCGGCGCCGTCGACGAGCTCGTGGTCGAGCAGGCGCCCGAAGTAGGCCAGCGCCTGGTGGCTGGCGTTGAGCAGCCGCAGCTTCATGAGCTCGTACGGCTCGACGTCGGGCACCACCTGCACCCCGACCTCCTCCAGCGGGGGCCGGCCGGCGCCGAAGGCGTCCTCCAGGGCCCACTGGGTGAACGGCTCGCACACCACCGGCCACGCGTCGGCGATGCCGAACTCGCGCTCCACCAGCGCGACGTCGTCGGGGGTGGTCGCCGGGGTGATCCGGTCCACCATGGAGTTCGGGAAGCGCACGTGCTCGCGAACCCACTCCCCCAGCCCCTCCTCGCGCAGGGACGCGAACGCGGAGAAGGCCGTCTGGGCGAGGTGGCCGTTGCCCTGCAGGTTGTCGCAGCTCATCACCGTGAACGGCTCCAGGCCGCGCTCACGGCGGCGCACCAGGGCCTCCACCACGAGGCCGAACACCGTGGTGAGCTTCTCGGCGGCGGACCCGGCCGCGGCGTCGGCGGCCACGGCAGGGGTGTCGGTGACGAACGCGCCGGTGCTGTCGTCGAGGTTGTAGCCGCCCTCGGTGACCGTCAGCGAGACGATCCGCGTGGTCGGGGCGGCCAGCTTCTCCACCACCGCCTCGGGGTCGTCGGGGGCGAACAGGTACTCCACCACCGAGCCGATGACGCGCGGCTCGAGCGACCCGTCGGGGTGCTTCAGCACCAGCGTGTACAGGCGGTCCTGGGCGGCCATGGCGTCGCGCATGCGCGCGTCGCCGGGGAGCACCCCCACGCCGCAGATGCCGTAGTGCCGGGCGGCGTCGAAGTCGTCGGCGAGGAGCCGGTCGAGGTACATCGCCTGGTGCGCGCGGTGGAACCCGCCGACCCCGAAGTGGACGACGCCCGCGGTGACGGCCGACCTGTCGTAGCCGGGCACCGGGACGCGCGTGCCGATCTCGGGGAGGTTCTGGGCGTTCAGCGCGGTGGCCTGGTCGGGCATCGGTGCCTCCGTGTCGGTGCAGGGCGGTGCGGTGGGTGGCTGGGCTGCGCCGGCGCCTCAGCCGGCGGCCTCGTGGAAGCGCCGGTCGGCGTCCAGGGTCAGCGGGTGGGTGAACAGCTCCTCGGCGAGGGCGGTGCCGATCGTGGCGGCGGGCACGCCCGCCGCGGCGAGGGCGCCCACCGCGTCCAGGCTGCGCAGGCTCGCGGCGAGCACGGCGGTGCCGCTGCCCGCGAGCGCGCGGTGCATGGCCACCACGACGTCGACGGCGCGGCCCTCGTCGTCGTCGACCTTGCTGACGTAGGGCGCCACCCAGCGGGCGCCGGCGGCGCCGGCCAGCACGGCGTGGGCGGTGGTGTGGGCCGCGGTGAGGAGCGTCGGCACGCCCTCCGCCGCCAGCTGGGCGCAGGCCGTGGTGCCGTCGAGCGTCGCGGGCAGCTTGACCACCACGCGCTCGGACAGGCCCGCGAGCCGGCGCCCGCGCCCGGCCATCTCCTCGGCGGTGGCGCCCCAGGTCTGCAGGAACACCACCTGCGCGCCGTGGCCGACGGCCCAGTCGTGGACGGCGGGGACGTCGTCGCTGCCCAGGCCCGCGCGCTGCAGGATCACCGGGTTGGTGGTGATCCCCCGGAAGACGCCCGTGGCCAGCAGGGGCGCGGCGGCCTCGCGGTCCGCGGTGTCGAGGTAGAGCTCCACGGGTCCTCCACGGTCCTGGTGGTCGGGTGGTGCGGTCAGGAGAACCACATGCCGCCGTCGACGACGACGGACTGGCCGGTGATGTACGCCGCGTCGGGCGACGCCAGGAAGGAGACCACACCGGCCACGTCGCCCGGCGTCTGCAGGCGTCCGAGGGCGATCTGGCCGGTCATCGCGGCCATCGGCGCGCCCGGCTCGGCGCCGGTGCGCTCCCCCAGCGCGGCGTCGATGGTGTCCCACATCGGGGTCTGCACCACGCCGGGGCTGTAGCAGTTGGCGGTGACCTGGTGCTCGGCGAGCTCCAGGGCCACGGCCTGGGTGAGCCCGCGCACGGCGAACTTCGAGGCGGAGTAGGCGCTCTGCCAGCGCCCGGCCCGGTGGGCGGCGACGGACGCCGCGCCGATGAGCCGGCCGCCGCGCCCCTGGTCGACCATGATCCGGGCGCCGGAGCGGTAGCAGTTCGCCACGCCCCGCACGTTGACGGCCATCGTGGTGTCCCACTGCTCCGTGGTGGTCTCCAGCAGCGGCGCGGTGACGGCGATCCCGGCGTTGGCGACGACCACGTCGAGACCCCCGAACGCCTCGGCGTGGGCCTGCAGCGCCCGGTCCACCGAGTGCTCGTCGGTGACGTCCACGTGGTCGCTGCGCACCGCCGCGCCGCTCGCCTCCTGCAGGCGTCGCTCGACCCCGGCCAGCGCGGGGGCGCTGCGCTCGAGGTCGAGCAGGGTGACGGCGAAGCCGTCGGCGCTCAGCCGTGCCGCCACCGCCTGCCCGATGCCCCCCGCCGCGCCGGTGACGACGGCGGAGCGCTCGGGCTGCCGGGCGGCGGTGGCGGCGGTGCTCACTTGACGGCGCCGAGCGAGAGGCCCTGCACCAGCTTGTCCTGGGCGGCGAAGCCCGCGGCGAGCACGGGCAGGGAGATGACGACGGCGGCCGCGCACACCTGCGCCAGGAAGAGGCCCTGGCTGGTGGCGAAGCTGGTGAGGAACACCGGGGAGGTGCTCGCCACCGTCGAGGTCAGCGTCCGGGCGAGCAGCAGCTCGTTCCAGCTGAAGATGAAGCAGATCAGCGAGGTGGCCGCGATGCCGGGCAGCGCGACCGGCGCCACCACCGAGCGCAGCATGGTGATGAGGCCGGCGCCGTCGAGCTGGGCCGCCTCCATCATCTCCACCGGCACCTCGGCCAGGAAGCTGCGCATCATCCACACCGCGATCGGCAGGTTCATCGAGGTGTAGAGCAGCACCAGGAAGCTGATGTTGTCGAGCACGCCGACGGAGTTGGCGAACAGGTACAGCGGCAGCAGCCCGGCCACGATCGGCAGGAACTTGGTGGAGAGGAAGAAGAACAGGACGTCGGTCCACTTCTCGACCGGCTTGATGCTCAGGGCGTAGGCCGCGGGGACCGCCAGCACGAGCACCAGCAGCGTGGAGACCACCGACGCCGTGAGGGAGTTGATGAGCGGCGGCCACGGCTGCCCGGCGAAGAAGGACCGGTAGCCGTCCAGGGTCAGGGGGGCGAGCACCGACGGCGGGTTGGTGGCGGCGTCCGTCTCGGAGTGGAACGACGTCAGCAGCATGAAGAGCACGGGCGCCGCGAAGAGCAGCCCGACCGCCCAGGCGGCGATCCCCCACGCGGGGTGGCCGCCCTGGTCGGGCGTGCGCCGCTTCCTGCGCGCTCCCGTGCCCTTGAAGGAGGTGGCGGCGACGGCGGCGTTCGTGTGCGTGCTCATCGGCCGGTCTCCTCGTCGAACAGGCTGGACACGGTGCGCAGCGCGAAGGTCGCGATGATGATCGTGCCGATCACCACGACCACGCCCTGCGCCGAGGCCAGGCCGTAGTTCTGCTGCTGGAAGAAGGTCGCGTAGATCGTGTAGGGCAGGTTGGCGGTGCCGAGGGCGCCGGCGCTGATGATGAAGACGGCGTCGAAGGCCTGGACGATGTAGATCGACCCGAGCAGGCCGCCCAGCTCGAGGTAGCGGCGCAGGTGCGGGAACGTGATGTAGCGGAAGATCTGCCAGCTCCCGGCGCCGTCCATGCGGGCGGCCTCGACCACGTCACCGGGCTTGGACTGCAGGCCCGCCAGCAGGATCAGCATCATGAAGGGCGTCCACTGCCAGATGAGCGAGAGCTCGATGGACAGCAGGGGGTAGTCGGTCAGCCACGCGGGCTGCGGGGGGCTGTCGGAGCCGAAGATCCCCCAGACCCAGGTGAGCACGCCGTTGATGAGGCCGTAGCCGGAGTTGAGGATGCCGTGCTTCCACAGCAGGGCCGCGGCCACGGGGACCACGAGGAACGGCGCGATCATCATCGTACGCACCGCGCCGCGGCCGATGAACTTCCTGTCGAGCAGGAGCGCGATGGCGGTGCCGAGCACGAGGCTGACGATGACGACGGTGGCCGTCAGCAGGATGGTCGTGAGCACGGCCTGGCGGATCGCCGGGTTGGTGAAGACCTGGACGTAGTTGTCGAAGCCGGTGAAGCCGCGCTGGTCGGGCCTCAGGGCCCGGTAGTCCATGAACGAGATGACGATGGTCGCGAGGAACGGCAGCTGGGTCGCGGCGATCGTGAAGACCAGGGCGGGCAGCAGCGGGATCCGGCGGCGCCGGGCCTCGCGCCGGTCGCGGGCGGCCTGCCCCTGGGGGGCCTGGTAGGTGGTGCGCTGTTCCGGCGTCAGCTCCGACGCCGCAGGTGTGGCTGTGGTCACGGGAGTCCTTCTTCCGCCGGGTGGGCGGGCCCCCCGCCCGCCGACCTCGCCCCGGAGGGCGGCCGGTCGACGGACGGGAGGTGCGCTCACCACCGGATGGGTGGGCCTTACTTGTTGGCGTCGGCCGCGGCCTGCGCGAGCGGCTGCCCGGCGTCGAGGGCCTGCTGCACGGTCTGCTGGCCGGCGATCGCCGCGCTCACGCCCTGGGAGACCTGCGTGGCCATGCCGGCGAACTCGGGGATGGCGACGAACTGGATGCCCGGCGCCGGACGGGGCTGCACGCCCGGGTTGTTGGGGTCGGCGGCGTTGATGGCCGCCTCGGTGGCCTGGTAGAAGGCCTGCGCCGACGCCTGGTAGTCGGTGTTCTGGTAGGTGGAGGAGCGCTTGCCGGCCGGGACGTTGGACCAGCCGATCTGCTGGCCGACCAGCTCCTCGTACTCCTTGCTGGTGGCCCAGGAGATGAACTTCCAGGCGGCGTCCTTCTTGGTGGAGGCCTCCTGCGTGGCGAACGCCCAGCTGTAGAGCCAGCCGGAGGACGCGGTCTCCTTCACCGGGGCGGCGACGTAGCCCATCTTGCCCTTGACCGGGGAGTCGTCGGCCTCCAGCGAGCCGGCGGCGGAGGTCGCGTCGTACCACATGGCGACGCCGCCCTGGGTCATGGCGTTGAGGCACTCGGTGAAGCCGGCGTTGGCGGCGTCGGGCTCACCGTGCTGCTGCACGAGGTTGACGTAGAAGTTGGTCGCCTCGACGAACGGCGGGGCGTTGACCTGCGCGTTCCAGTCCTCGTCGAACCACGTGCCGCCGAAGGTGTTGACCACCGTGGTCAGCGGCGCGAAGACCTGGCCCCAGCCGGCCTGGCCGCGCAGGCAGATGCCGCGCATCTTCCCCTGGCCCTCGTCGGCCTGCGCCGCGAGCTGGGCGACCTGGTCCCAGGTCGGCTTCTCCGGCATGGTCAGGCCCTTGGCCTCGAAGACGTCCTTGCGGTACATGAGGAACGAGCTCTCGCCGTAGAACGGCTCGGCGTACTGCGAGCCGTCCGCGCCCTTCAGGCCGTCGGCGATGGGCTTGAGGATGTCGTCCTGGTCGTAGGCGGAGTCGGCCGCGATGTTCTCGTCGAGGTTGGCGATCCACTTGTTGGCCGAGAAGAACGGCACCTCGTAGTTGGAGATCGTCGCGACGTCGTACTGGCCCGACTGCTGGCTGAAGTCGGTCTGGATGGTGTCGCGGGCGTCGTTCTCGGGCAGCACCTTGTAGTTGACCGTGATGCCGGTCTCCTTGGTGAAGTTGTCCGCCGTCAGCTTCTGCAGGTCGACCATCTGCGGGTTGTTGACCATCACCACGTTGATGGAGTCGGCGTCGCCGCCTCCGGCGCTGCCACCGCTGCCGCTGCCACCTCCGCCGCCGGCGCCGGCGCAGCCCGAGGCGAGCACAGCGACACCTGCGGCGGCGGCGATGGAGGCGAGGACACGTCGTCGTGCTGCCATGGGGAGACCTTCTTCCTCGGAGGTGACCGGGCACCGGCGGTGCCGGGGTCGGGTGGTCCTTCTGCGCGGGCCCTGCGGGGCAGCGCGCTGGGGAGCGGCGGGAGCCGCGTCCCGGTGTCGGTACGGGCTGCTGAGGGCCCGTTCCTCGGACGTCGTCGTCGTGGTGGCTGAGAGTCTGCCGACAGTCTGCAAACGTTGTCAACAGACGATCAGTAACGAAGGAGTCACGGGGTGCCGCCCCTCGGGCGACCCCTGGGGTGTGCTCCCATGGGGTCGTCGACGACGACCGGAACCACCGCGAGCGAAGGAGCCAGAGGTGCGTGCAGCGTTCCTGCCAGGAGGCAGCCGGGTCGAGCTGCGAGAGGTCCCCGACCCCGCCCCCGGCCACGGCCAGGTGCTCCTGGCCACCCGCGCCTCCACCATCTGCGGCTCGGACCTGCGGGCCATCTACCGCGAGCACCTCGGGGAAGGCCCCGAGGCCTACCAGGGCGTGGTCGGCGGCCACGAGCCCGCCGGCCGCGTCATCGCCGTCGGCACCGGGGTGGAGCGCACCGCCGTCGGGGACCGCGTGGTCGTGTACCACATCTCCGGGTGCGGGCAGTGCGACGAGTGCCGCCGCGGCTACCAGATCTCCTGCACCGGCGCCGGCCGGGCCGCCTACGGCTGGCAGCGCGACGGCGGGCACGCCGACCTGCTGCTGGCCGAGGAGCGCGACCTGCTGGTGCTGCCCGACGAGCTGACCTTCCTGGACGGCGCGGTCGTGGCCTGCGGCTTCGGCACCGCCTACGAGGCCCTGTGCCGAGTGGGGGTCTCCGGGCGCGACCGCGTCTTGGTCACCGGCCTGGGCCCAGTGGGCTGCGCGATCGGGCTGCTGGCCAAGGCGATGGGCTCACCCCTGGTGGTGGGCACCGACCCGAGCCCCGCGCGCCGCGCCCTGGCCCTGCAGCTCGGCGCGGTGGACCACACGGTCTCCGGCACCGACGAGGAGCTCGACGCCCTGCTGGACGGGCCCGGCGGGGGCGCGGAGGTGGCCGTGGACGCCTCCGGCAACGGCCGCGGGCAGCTGACCGCGCTGCGCCACACCCGCCGCTGGGGCCGCGCAGCCCTGGTCGGCGAGGGCGGGCAGCTCAGCGTGGACGTCTCCGAGGTGCTCATCCACCGCCAGCTCACGGTGCACGGCTCGTGGGTGACCTCCACCGGACGCATGAGTGAGCTGCTGGCCAACCTCGCCCGCTGGGACCTGCACCCGCAGGTGCTGGTGTCCGACACCTTCCCCATCGCCGAGGCCGCCGAGGCCTACCGGGTCGCCGACGCCGCCACCGGCGGCAAGGTCGGCATCACCTGGCCCGACGACGAGGCCGGCGCCTGACGATCCCGCGCGCGGCGGCCCACCCGTCGCAGGTGCAGGAAGCTCGCGGCCCCCACCAGCGCGGTGACGGCCCAGGCGAGGGCGACGTCGAGCAGCCCGGCCCCGTCCGGGAGCAGCCAGGTCCGCCCGAGCAGCACCGCCGCGGTCAGCGCCGTGCCGACCAGGGCCGAGGCCGCCCCCGACAGGTGCGCCTGCAGCACGGAGGGCCGTCCGGTGCCGCGGAAGGTCCACAACCGGTGCGCCTCGTTGACCACCAGGGTGGAGGCGGCGCTGGCGGCCAGGCTCGGGACGGCGACGGCATCACCGCTCTGCGCCAGCGCGAGGTAGACCAGCGAGTAGACGACGTTGCCCGCGCACCCGGCCAGGACGAACCTCACCAGCGCGACCAGGTCCCGCAGGTCGCGGCGGGGCGCCGGCGATGAGGCCGGCCCCGGTGCCGCCGGCTCGGCCCCGCCGTCGACGCGACGGCGCGGCGGGCTCGAGGTGGTGGCGGTCACGGGGTCTCCTGGGGGCGGCGCTGGGGACGGGGGGCTGCTCGGGACGATCGTGGGTGGGCGCGCCCGCCCGCCTCTGGGAGGCCGCTGTGGCGGACCTGTGCGAGCGAGCGCCCCTCCCTCATCCCGCGGACTGCGGGAGCGCGTCGCCGCCCCGCAGTGACAGCGCCATCCGCGGGCACTCGGCGACGGCCAGGCGCGCGGCGCGCTGCAGGCGCCGGGGGACGGCGGGGGCGACCTCCCCGGTGGTCGAGACGGGGTAGCCCCAGTCGTCCTCGGCCAGCAGCTCCCCCAGCAGCTCGGTGCACAGGCCCCGGCCGTCGCAGCGGGTCCAGTCGACGTGCACCCTCTCCGCGACGGCGCCCGCGTCGGAGGTCCCGCCGGAGTCCGGGTCGGGCCCGGTGACGGCTCGCGGGGTGAGGTGCACGGGGATCTCTCGCGCCGTCCGGCTCACCGCCCCACCTCCGCCAGGCAGCCCCCGGCGAGGTGGGCCTGGACGTCGTCCGCGAAGGTCATGAGGGTGCTGCGCACCAGGCGGACCGACCCGCTGGGGTGGTGGCAGGCGCCGCGCCCCTCGACCAGGCCCGCCACGCGGTGCAGCTCGGAGACCCGGCGCTGCAGGCCCTCGCGGCTGTGCGGCCGCGATGGCTCCCTGGCACCGGCGTCGGCCAGCGCCGCCAGGTGCTCGGCCAGGGTGGGGAGGCCGTTGACGCACGGCCCGCACTGGCCGGCGGTCTGCCCTGCCAGGTAGCGCACCACGTCGGCACCCGCCCGCAGCCCGCAGGCGTGCGCCGGCAGGGCGATGACCACGCCCGCCCCGGGGTCGGCGCCCCAGGGGGCGAGCGCCGCGCGCGAGTGCGGCAGGTCCTCGGTGTGCGGTGCCCGCTCGCCGTACGGCACCCAGCCTCCGTGGTACCCGCCCACGAGCAGCGCGGTCAGGGGCTCGGTCGGCCCTCCGGCACGCGCCAGGACGTCGCGCAGCGGCGCACCACCGGGCACCTCGGTGACCTGCGGTGAGCGCACGGCGCCGCTGACGGTGACGAGGCGCGTCCCCGGCTCGTCCGCGGTGCCCGCCGACCGGAACCACGCGGCACCGTGGCGGGCGAGCAGCGCCAGGTGCGCCAGCGTCTCGACGTTCATCACGAGCGTGGGGCGGCCGGGGCGCCGAGCGGTCCCGGACCCGACGAGCCGCGGCGGCGGCCAGGGCGTGCGCGGAAGGGCGGGACCACCGGCCACGGCGGCCGCCACCGCCGAGGACTGCCCGGCCACGAACCGGTCCGGGGCCACCGCCGGCTCGGCCGACACCTCGTCGACCGCCGCGCGCTCGGCGAGGACCGGCGCGAGGCAGCGCAGCACCTCCACAGGGGCGTACAGGTGGGCTCCGGTACCACCGGCGGCTCCCCCGACGGCGCGGACCGCCAGAGCCAGACCGTCCAGCACGAGGTGCGGTGCGTGGGCGAGCAGGGCGTGGTCCTTGCTGCTGGCGGGCTCCCCCTCGGCACCGTTGGCGACGACGACGGGTGAGGCCCCCCGCGCCCGTGCGCCGAGCAGGGCTGCGAGCTTGCGGCCGGCGGGGAAGGCGGCGCCTCCGCGTCCGGTGAGGCCGGCCTCGAGCGCCAGCTCCACCACCCGCTGGGCCGGGAGCTCGGCCGCGCCGGGCAGCGGGCCGACGAGCGCGAGGTGTCCCGCCAGGTCGCGGGTCGCGCACGCCACGAGGCGAGCGCTCCCTTCCGGCGGCGTCGACAGCGAGGGGGCCGTCTCGGCCGGCGCGCTCATCGCCGTCCGCCCGCGCCGACGGGCTGGCGGATGGACTGGCGGGTGGGCCGGTCGACCGGGTCGCGGTGGAGCCCGGACAGGTGCGGTGGGAGGTCAGCCGCCCTCGAGCCGAAGGACCGCGCGGCAGCGGCACGCGGCGGCAGCACTCGTCGCGGCAGGAGGCGCAGCACCACCGCGCCTCCTGCGGCAGCGGTGCAGGTGACGACCAACACGGTCATCCACGGGGTGCCCGCGTCCGTGCCCGTGCCCAGGGCGTGGAGCACCGCGCTCGGCCCGCACAGGTAGGCGGCCCAGTGCACGGCCCGCCAGGCGCGGTGCCCCAGCCGGTGGCGCAGCAGGCTCGTGGCCACGAGCGCGAGGACCAGGTCGAGGGAGAGCGTGCCGAGCCCGAGCCAGAACGGGTTCCACGCGCCCAGGAACGGCACGACCAGGTCGACCACCCGGAGCTGGACGTACGGGTCGACCAGCATGGTCACCACGTGCATCACGAGGAAGGCGAGCGCCGAGAGGCTCAGCCAGCGGTGGACCGCCGCCACGCCCGCGCGCGGCAGGCCGGGGGCGCCGTCACCGCGTCGCACGAGCACCCCGGCCACGACGACCGCGGTGAACAGCAGCAGCGCCGCGACACCGGTGCCGCGCCCGAGGTACCAGAGGGCGTCGACGAGGGTCTCGCTCACCGCCGGACCCCCTCGCGCGGCCACGCACCGACCAGGTGCACCACGCCGTCGGCCCCGACGAGGCGGGCGGTCGCGTGCTGCTGCTCCAGCCACGCCGGGGCGAGGGTGCCGAGCACGACCGCCGCGGTGCTGAGCGCGTTGGCCTCCGCGCACGAGGCGGCGACCACCGTCGCGGTGCGCCACACGGGCTCCGCGGGCAGCCCCGTGGCGGGATCGAGCACGTGGTGCGCCGGCCCGTGCGGGGTGGCCCAGCGGCGGTGGAGCGTGGAGGAGGTGGCCACGCCGCGCGCACCACCGAGCGCGAGGCGGCTGAGCGGCTCGCCGTCCCCGTCCTGCACGTCCACCTGCCAGCCCCCGTCGGGCTCCTGGCCGGCCGTGGCCACGTCGCCACCGAGACTGACCAGGGCACCCCCGCCGAAGCGCTCGACGACCGCGCGTGCGCACAGGTCGGCCGTGCGCGCCTTGGCGGTGGCGCCCAGGTCGAGCAGCACCCCCGCCGGCAGCCAGAGCAGCGCCCGCTGGCTGGGCGTCGCGCCGGGGAGGACGACGACGTCGCGCCACGCGGCCGCCGGGCGCGGCAGCGCCGACGGGTCGGCGCTGGCGGTGGCGCGCACCGCCCGGAAGGGCGCGGGCCCACCGGGAGCCGGGGACCCGGCACCAGCTGCGGGTCGGGCCCGGACGGCGTCGAGGTCGTCGTCGTAGCCGAGGGCGACCAGGTGCTGGCCCAGGGTCGGGTCGACGGCGCCGCCGGTGCGCTCCGCGGCGTCCAGGGCCACCTCGACGAGGTCGGCGAGCACCGCGCTGACGCGCACGGGAGCCCCAGCGGCCGACGCTGCCCGGACGATCTCGGAGTCGGGGCGGAAGCGGCTGGCAGCGGCGTCGACGGCGGCCAGCCGGCCCTCCACCAGGGCCTGAGCGGCGGGGAGGGCGGCCGGGTCGGTGACCACCAGCCGTGCCGTCGTCGTCCACACCGACCACTCGGCGGCCGCGGTCCTGGCGCCGCTGGGCCGCCGGGACGTCCTCCGGGAGCGGCGGGGGCGGTCGAGGACGGCGCTGCTCATGACCCGCTCGATCCGGCGTCGGCCGAGGAGCGGGAGCTGCCGCCGGAGACCCAGCCCCGGGCGGTGGTGGAGGTGGTCCCGCTCGTGCCGCCGGTGCCGCTGTCCGCGGTCGCGCCGGTCGTGGAGGCGGCGGCCTCCGTGGTGGAGGCCTCGGCCGCGGCCACACCCGCCACGGTGACCGCGCCCACCAGTGCGGCGCCCGTGGCCACCGCCACGACGACCCCCGCCCGTCTCCTGCTCTCCTCGCGCGCGCCGATCACGGTGACCACTCCCATCCGCCTCTGGTGGTGAGCCGCACTCCCGCGGCTCCCCCGACGGTCGGGGCCCCCGGTGGTGCCGGTCTGGGCAGCTGCTGTTCATCGCCTGTGGGACCTAGCGGCGCCGCGACCTGTGCGCCGGGTATCAACCTCCTAAGGATCGCCGCGGACTCCTCGCGGCGGCGGAGGCTGTCGCCGATGGGTGGGGCGACCCAGTCCGACCACCCCGGAGGAGAGCCCGATGAGTCTGTCGACCACCACCAGCACCACCTGGGCGAGCGCCGCAGCCACCGCTGCCCGGGCGGCCACCGCCGCCGCCACGTCCTCGAGCAGCCGCCAGGAGCGCGTGCCCGGTCACGTCAGGACCGCCGCAGGGGCCCTCGGCATGGACGTCAGCGACCTCGTGAGCTCCCTGGAGAGCGGCAAGAGCCTGTTCGACCTCGCCGACGACCAGGGCGTCTCGCGCAGCGACCTCGTCGCCGCGCTCAAGGCCGGTGCCCCGCAGGAGCTGCAGGAGAGCGCCGACGCCGACGCGATGATCGAGGCGCTGGCCTCCACCAGCGGCGTNNACGCCGCTGGTGGAGGCCAGGGCCCTGGGGGGCACCAGGGCCCCCCGCCTCCGTCCGGCGGGACCACCGGGGTCCTCAGCGGGTCGTTGACGAGCACGCAGCAGAGCACGCTGGTCGCCCTCAGCGACCTGCTCGGCACCGACGCGGGCTGGCTGCTCGGTCAGCTCCAGTCCGGGACGGACCTCACCGACCTGCTCTCGGCGAAGGGCGTCACCCTCGACCAGCTCTCCTCGAAGCTGGAGGAGGGCCTGCTCATCGACACCCGGGCCTGATGCGCCTTCCCCAGCACCGCCTCATCGCCTACTATTCCCATATGTCAGGACAAAGTGCGGACGCTATGGCGGAGACGAGCTTCCGCACGCGCAAATGGGTGCGCCCCGAGGACCTCAACGCCAACGACACGCTCTTCGGCGGCAGCGTGCTGCGCTGGGTCGACGAGGAGGCGGCGATCTACGCGATCCTGCAGCTGGGCAACCACCGCGTGGTCACGAAGTACATGTCGTCCGTGGAGTTCGTCTCCTCGGCCCGCCTCGGCGACCTCGTCGAGCTGGGGCTCACGGCCACGCGCTTCGGGCGGACGTCGCTGACCATGCGCGTCGAGGTGCGGAACATGGTGACCCACGCGCCGATCGTCACCGTCGACGAGGTCGTGTTCGTGAACATGGGCACCGACGGACGCCCGGCCCCTCACGGGTTCACCGAGGCCACGCAGACGCGCGACCGAGTGCCTCGCGACCGCCAGGGATGACGGCGTGCGCCCCGCCTCGGAGGACCGGGCGGGGCGCACGCCGTCAGGGTGCCACTGGGCCGGTCAGGCGGACGCGGCGCGGGCACGAGCGGTGGCGAGCCCATCGCGCATCGCGGCGAGCTGGTAGCGCGAGACCGCCTCGGCGTCCTCGTCCTCGGCGAAGACGCTGGAGCACATGACCGTGTCGTCGCGCTGGTCGAAGCCCAGGCGCACGAGGCCGTCGAAGAAGGCGTCGAAGTCGACGTCGCCGTCGCCCACCTTGAGGTGGCTGTGCACGCGCACGGCGTTGCCGGGCGGGTTGGTGATGTAGCGCAGCCCGTGGGAGCGGGTGTGGTCGAAGGTGTCGGAGACGTGGACCAGCTGCAGCAGGTCGCCAGCGGCCTCCATGACCACCTCGGCGGGGTGGCCGTGGTGGAAGGTGTGGCTCGCCACGTAGACGAAGCCGACGTTCGGGCTGTTCAGCCCCCGGATGACCCGCAGCGCCTCCAGGCCGTCCTCGACGAAGTCGTCGGGGTGCGGGTCGATGAGCACACGGACGCCCTCGCGCTCGATGATCGGGAGCAGCTCCTCCATGGAGCGGTAGAACGCCGCGTCGGAGCGCTCGGACTGCTCGGGGCGCCCGGAGAACTCCGTGCCGATGACGTCGACACCCAGGTCGACCGTGATCTGGATGACGCGCTTCCACGCGCGCACCGCGGCCTCGCGGTCGACCTCGTCCGGCCCGGACCAGCGCAGCACGGGCAGCACCGAGGCGATGCCCACGCCGGCGGCGTCGCACTCGGCCTTGAACCGCTTGACGAGGGCGTCGTCGGCGCGGGGGTGGCGGAAGAACGGGATGACGTCGCGGTGCGGCGTGAGCTGCAGGTGCTCGAACCCGAGCTCGGCGGCCAGGCGCGGCAACTCGAGCAGGGAGTGGCTGTGGTGGAACGGCGTGGGGTCGAGGGCGATCTTCACAGCGGGCCTCCTCAGCTGGCCGGTCAGCGGGTGCGTGCAGCGGGGCTGCCGGCGAGCAGGTGCTGCAGGGTGCGGGTGGCGATGGGCAGCGGGTCGTCCAGGGACCTGACCGGGTACATGTCCTGCTCGACGACGGCGAAGACGTCGGGCCCCACCAGCTCGGACACCAGGTCGACCACGGGCGGCAGCGGGGGGTCGCCAGCTCCCCCGTCGGTCGGCTCGCACATGACGCCCTGCTGCACCGCGATGGCGAAGGGGGTGTCGTTCTTGAGCGCCGCGGCGCGCAGCGTCGGGTCGACCTGCTTGAGGTGCAGGTACCCGATGCGGTCCGGACGATCGCGGATGATCTTCGTGGTGTCGCCCAGGTAGTAGGCGAAGTGACCCGTGTCGAGGCAGAGGTTGGTGTACCGGGGGTCGGTCTCGTCGAGGAAGCGCTCCACCTCGGCGTGGGTGCCCACGTGGCTGTCGGCGTGGGAGTGGAACTGCTGGTGCAGCCCGAACTGCTCCAGCAGGGCCTTGCCGAGCTCGTCGTGACCGGCCGCGAGGCGCTTCCACTGGTCGTCGTCGAGCGTGCGGGCCTCGAGGGCCTCCGCCGTGGCGTCGGAGCGCCAGAGGTCGGGGATGACGACGAGGTGCTCCGCGCCCAGCGCGGTGGTCAGCTCCGCCACGCGCAGCGCCTGCTCCCACGCGGCCGACCACTGGTCGCCCTCCTTGTGGAAGCCGGTGAAGACCGTGCCGCCGACCAGCTCCAGGTCCCGCTTGCCGAGCTCGTCGCGCAGGCGCTCGGGGTCGGTGGGGAGGTAGCCGTAGGGGCCCAGCTCGATGAGGTGGTACCCGGCGGCCGCCACCTCGTCGAGGAAGCGCTCCCACGGCACCTGCCGCGGGTCGTCGGGGAACCACACACCCCAGGAGTCGGGGGCGGTGCCGATGCGGAGTCCGGGGGTGCCGGGGGTGGTGCTCATCGTCGGGGTTCCTCGCAGACGGGATCTGGTCAGCGGCGGTCAGGTGGAGGTGGCGGGTGGTGCCGGGTCAGCGCTTGAGCTCGTGGGCGAGCTCCGCGAGCTCCTGGCCGCCGGCCATCTCGGCGGTGAGCTCCTCGAGGGAGACCTCCGAGCGCTTCCTGTCGAGCACGCGGCGGCCCAGCTTGAGGATGATGAAGTGGTTGCCCACCAGGTAGGCGTGGTGCGGGTTGTGGGTGATGAAGACGACGCCCAGACCGGCGTCGCGGGCCGCGGCGGTGTACTTCAGCACCACGCCCGACTGCTTGACGCCCAGTGCGGCGGTGGGCTCGTCGAGGATGAGCACCCGGGCGCCGAAGTAGACGGCGCGGGCGATGGCCACGCACTGGCGCTGGCCGCCGGACAGCGTGCCGATCGGCTGGTCGATGTCCTTCACGTGGATCCCCATCTTCTGCAGCTCCTCGTCGGCGATGCGCTTCATCGCCTTGATGTCGAGGGGCGCCAGCGGGTAGTTCCCCTTGCGGATCTCCGACCCGAGGAAGAAGTTGCGCCACACCTCCATGAGACCGACCACGGCGAGGTCCTGGTAAACGGTGGCGATGCCCTTCGCGAGCGACTCGCGCGGCGAGCCGAACGTCACCTCCTCGCCGTCGACCACGAACGTCCCCTCGGAGTGCGAGTGCAACCCGGACATGATCTTGATGAGGGTCGACTTGCCGGCGCCGTTGTCCCCCAGCACGCAGGTGACCTCACCTGCGTTGACGCGCAGGTCGATCCCCTCGAGCGCGCGGATGGCCCCGTAGACCTTGCCCACGCCGCTCATCTGGATGAGGGGCGCGCCGGCCGTCAGGTCCTTGTCTGCGTGCTCGGCGATCGTGTCAGTCATCTCAGACCCTCCGCGCTGCGACGTTCTTGATGTACAGGTTGACCAGCACGGCGAGCAGGAGCATCACGCCGAGGAAGGTCTTGAACCAGTTCGGGTCCCAGCCGGCGTAGACGATGCCCTGGGTGGTCATCCCGAAGATGATCGCGCCGATCGCCGACCCGACCGCCGAGCCGTAGCCCCCGGTGAGGAGGGCGCCACCGACCACCGCGGCGATGATGTAGACGAACTCGTTGCCCACGCCGACACCGGACTGGACGGTGCTGAAGGCGAAGAGCAGGTGCATGCCGAGGAACCAGGCCAGGAAGGCCACGCCCATGAAGAGGCCGATCTTCACCTTCCGGACGGGGACGCCGACGGCGCGAGCGCTCGCCTGGTTGCCGCCGACCGCGGTGATCCAGTTGCCCACGCGGGTGCGGAGCAGCACCCAGGTGGCGACGAGGGTGAAGACGACCCACCAGAGCACGGTGATCTTGAGGTTGAGGGGGCCCAGCGACAGCGTGCCGGCGAAGACGGCCCTGGCCGACGCGAAGCCGTCCATGTCGCTGATGTTGGCGGTGGCCACGGTGCCGGTGAGCAGCTTGGTGACGCCGAGGTTGACGCCCTGGAGCACGAAGAAGCTGCTCAGGGTCACGAGGAAGCTCGGGATGCCGGTCCGCATCACCAGCCACCCGTTGACGAAGCCGATGGCGAGGGCGACGACGAGGGACACCAGCACTCCCACCCAGACGTTGAGCGAGAGCTGGTAGCTGGTGATGGCCGCCGTCAGGGCGGAGGTCGTCACGGCGACGCCCGAGGACAGGTCGAACTCACCACCGATCATGAGCAGCGCGACCCCCACGGCGACGATGCCGATGGTCGAGCTGGCGTACAGCACGGTGGAGAGCGCTGCGAGGCTGCGGAAGGCCGGCGCAGCGCCGAGGAAGAAGATGGCGATGACGATGGCCGCTGCAGCGGCGCCGATCTCGGGTCGGGCGAGGACCTGACCGAGGAGGGACCGGCGAGCGCGCTGAGGAGACGCAGGAGCCGGTGACGGGTTCTTGGTCGCCACGGTGGTGGACATGGCCGTTCATCTCCAAGTCGGTCGTGGTCGGTGGGGCGGGACGGGTGGAGCGAGTCTTCGCGCCTCCTTCGGCGCGGGGAAGTGCTCGCGAGGGGAGGGGGCTGCCGCCCGGCCTCCGCAGCAGGACGGGGGGACGGCGGCGCCGTCCCCCCGTCCGCGCTCAGCGGGTGTTGTTCTTGGCGTACTCGACGATCGGGCCGATGTTCGTCGAGTCGACGATCGACGGGCCGGTCAGCGTGGGCTTGCCACCGCCGATGTCGTTGCCGTTCGAGAGGTTCAGCCACAGAGCGGTCACCGCCATGTAGCCCTGCACGTAGGGCTGCTGGTCGACTGAGAACTCGATGCTGCCGTCCTGGATGGCCTGGGCGGCGTCGGCATTGAGGTCGAAGGTGATGATCTTCGCCTGGCTGCCCGCGTCCGCCTTCGCCTGGAGCGCGGTCATGGCGATCGGCGCACCCAGCGTCACGATGTCGGTGATGGCGGTGTCCTGCTGGAGCTTGGCCTGCAATGTGGACTGCACCGCGGTGAGGTCCTCGCCGTTGACGTAGAGGACCTCGGTGTTGCCGGCGGTCTTGGTGACGCCGTTGCAGCGGGCGTCCAGGGCCACCGAGCCCTGGGCCTGGATGACGCAGAGGGTCTTGGTGCCGCCATCGGCCTTGATCTTCTGACCGACGGTCTGGCCCGCGAGATCCTCGTCGGAGCCGAAGTACATGGTGACGCCGTACTTGCTGTAGTCACTGATGCCCGAGTTGAAGGCGACCACGGGGATGCCCGCTCCGATCGCCGCCTGCGCGGCCGGGCCGACGCTGTCCGGGGTGGCCATCGTGGTGGCGATGCCGTCGACCTCGCTGTCCACGGCGTTCTGGATCAGCGTCGCCTGCTTCGCGCCGTCGGGGTCGTTCGAGTACTTGAGGTCGATGCCGTGGGCGGTCGCCGCGGCCTCGGCGCCGGCGCGGATCTTGTCCCAGAAGGAGTCGCCGGCCTGCTCGTGGGTGACCATGGCGATCGTGTAGGACGTGCCGCCCGCCGCCGGGGCAGCGCTGCCGCCGTCGTCGGCCTGGTCCTGCTGGGCGCCGCCCGAGCTGCTGCAGGCGGCGAGCGCCAGCGCGCCGACCACACCGAGAGCGGCGAGGCGCAGGGTCTTCGAGATCCTCATGGGGGGTCCTTCCGTCGGCTGCGCAGGGCACCGGTGTCCGCGCGGGCGAGCGTCGTCGTTCGTTCCGGGCGCTGGTGCGCAGCTGCATCGCGGTGATCACGTCGTCAGTTCCTCGGCGACGTCGCCGTGGTGCTGGGTGCGGTGCAGCGGTCCGGAGACCGTTGGGGGGACTTCATGCTCATGTCCTTACATGCGCACAAGGCAGACTTTGACACAGCCTCCGGAGAGCGTCAAGGGTGCTCTTGGACCGGTCCACTCCGGAGGCTGGTGCAGAGGCCGAGGAGGGCCACCCGTGACCGACGCGACCAGGCTCATCGACCTCCTGAAACCGTTCGACCGCCGTCGGGCAGCGCTCCCGAGCGAGCGGGCGAGACCGGGCCTGTCACAGGTGGCCAGGGCGATGACCGGCCGGCCTGCCGCTGAGGTCGCGCCAGCCCTGGAAGGGCGGTCAGGGCTGCGGGTGCCGCGCCGGACGTCCGCGCCGTGGCCGAGCTCGCCGAAGAGGTGGAGCGAGGACGGGACCCGTTCCGCGAAGGCGCCTGAGCCGCTCGCTCCGCCGCGGAGCGGGCGGGCCGCCGGAGGTCCCGGAGGACGACGAAGGGGGTGGGTGCGNNCGCACCCACCCCCTTCGTCGACCGTCCTGCGCGGGCTGCCGGCTCAGGGCCGCTGCGCGAGCCTGACCTCGGTGCGCTGGCCCGAGCGCAGCGCCTCGACGCCGGCGGTCGTGACCGCCGTGGCCGCGTAGCCGTCCCACGCGGTCGGGCCGGTGACCGTGCCGCGGCGGGCGGCGTCCGCCCAGGCCTGGAACTCGAGGTCGTAGGCGGCCTCGAAGCGCTCCTTGAACGACGGGGGCACGGAGCGGCCGCGCGAGGCGCTGCCGGTACCACCGCGGGCGACGACCGGGCCGCCCTCCAGGCCGATCATCGCGGTCCCGCGCTCGGCGACGAGCTCGGTGCGAACCTCGTACCCGAGGCCGGTGGCCACGTTGACCTCGACATCGACCACAGCGCCGCTCTCGGTCTCCAGCAGGGCGAACGTCGGGTCGGACAGACCGTCCGGGACGTCTCGGCGCGAGCGGGGGTGGATCACGGTGATGGCCGTGATCTCCTCGCCGAGGAGGAAGCGGGTGCAGTCGACCTCGTGGACGAGGCTGTCGAGCACCACCATCTCCGAGGTGAAGTGCGGCGGCACCGACGCGTTGCGGTGGGCGCAGTGGAGCATCAGCGGGCGGCCGAGCTCGTCGGACTCCACCAGGCGCCGCAGCGCCGCGTACTCCGGGTCGAACCGGCGCATGAACCCGACCTGGACGAGGCGGCGCCCCGTCGCGCGCTCGGCCTCCACCAGGCGCAGCGAGCTCTCGACGTCGGTGGTCAGGGGCTTCTCGCACAGCACCGGCGTGCCGCGCTCGAGACAGGCCAGGACCAGCTCCTCGTGGGTGTTCCCCGGCGTGGCGATGACGACGGCGTCGACCTCGTCGTCGGTGATGGCGGCCAGCGGGTCGGAGGCGACCCTCACGCCCGGCCAGGCGGCAGCGACCTTCTCGGCGGTGGCGGGGAAGGCGTCGGCCACCACCACGGCGCGGGCCCCGGCGGTGCGGGTCTGCAGGCGGCGGACGTGGTCAGCGCCCATCATCCCGACACCCACGACGGCGACGCGCAAGTCGGACAGCTCCTCGGTCATGCTCTGGTGCTCCTCAGATCACGGGCCGAGGCGGCCGAACGCCCATGATCACCGTGATCATGGGCGTCGGGCTGCCCCGGCAGGGGGTCGGGCGGGACGGGTCAGGCGTTGGTGGGGAAGCCCAGGTTCAGGCCCGCGTGGGACGGGTCCAGCCAGCGCGTCGTGACGACCTTGCCGCGCGTGAAGAAGTGCACACCCTCGGCGCCGTGGGCGTGGGTGTCACCGAACAGGGAGTTCTTCCAGCCGCCGAAGGAGTAGTAGGCCATCGGCACCGGCACAGGCACGTTGATCCCGATCATGCCGACGGTCACCTCGTTGGCGAAGCGCCGCGCGGCACCACCGTCGTTGGTGAAGATGGCCACCCCGTTGCCGTACGGGTTGGCGTTGATCATGTCGACGGCGTCGGTGTAGGACTCCACGCGCAGCACCGACAGCACCGGACCGAAGATCTCCTCGGTGTAGGCCCGCGACGTCGTCGGCACCCGGTCCAGCAGGGTGGGACCCAGGAAGAACCCCGAGCCGTCCGCGTCCGGGGTGATCGTGCGCCCGTCGACGACGACGTCGGCGCCGTCGGCGGCGGCGACGTCGATGTAGGAGGCCACCTTGTCGCGGTGCACCTTCGTCACCAGCGGGCCCATGTCGCAGCTGCGGCGCCCGTCACCCGTGCGGATCTTCCCGGCGCGGTCTGCGATCTTGGCGACGAGCTCGTCGGCGATCCCGCCGACCGCGACCAGCGCCGAGATGGCCATGCACCGCTCCCCGGCAGAGCCGAAGCCTGCGTTGACGGCCTGGTCGGCGGCAAGGTCGAGGTCGGCGTCGGGCAGCACCACCATGTGGTTCTTGGCCCCGCCCAGCGCCTGCACGCGCTTGCCGGCCGCGGTGCCGCGCTCGTAGACGTACTTGGCGATCGGGGTGGATCCCACGAAGGAGACCGAGGCGACGTCGGGGTGGTCCAGCAGCCCGTCCACGGCGACCTTGTCGCCCTGCAGCACGGTGAAGACGCCGTCGGGCAGGCCGGCCTCCTTCCACAGCTGCGCGATGAACAGCGAGGCGCTGGGGTCCTTCTCGCTGGGCTTGAGGACCACGGTGTTGCCGGTGGCGATCGCGACGGGGAAGAACCACATCGGGACCATCGCGGGGAAGTTGAACGGGCTGATGACCGCCGTCACGCCCAGGGGCTGGCGGACCGAGTGCACGTCGACGTTGGTGGAGGCGTTCTCGGTGAAGCCGCCCTTGAGCAGGTGGGGGATCCCGCAGGCGAACTCCACCACCTCCTGGCCGCGGGCGACCTCCCCGGCGGCGTCGGAGACGACCTTGCCGTGCTCGGCGGTGATGATCGCGGCCAGCTCGGGGGCGCGATCGTTGAGCAGCTCCCGGAACTTGAAGAGCACCTGGGTGCGCTTGGCCAGGGACGTGTCACGCCAGGCCGGGAACGCCTTCTTGGCCGAGGCGACCGCGGCCTCGACGTCGGAAGGCTCGGCGAGCACCACCTGGCGGGAGACCTCGCCGGTGGCGGGGTCGAACACGTCGGCGGTGCGGGTGGAGGCGCCGGAGGTGGCAGCTCCGTCGATCCAGTGCTGGACGGTCTCGCTCATGGCTCTCTCTCGCCTCAGTTCTTCTCGGAGGGCTTCAGGCCCGACGGCCTCAGGAACGGGCGCTGCCGCGCCTTGTGCTGCTCGTAGACCCCGCGGGCGCGCTGGGTGCTCTCGAGCGCGGAGATCTCGCTGACCGGCACGTCCCACCAGCTCTCGCTGGAGGGCGCGTCGACGAACGGGTCGGTGTCGACGTGGATGACCGTCGACTCGGTGGACGCCTTGGCGTCCAGGACTGCGGCCTCCAGCTCTTTGCGGGTGCTGGTGCGCACCACGTGGATGCCGAGGCTGGCGGCGTTGGCGGCCAGGTCGACGGGGAGGAAGTCTCCGTCGAGGCGGCCGGAGGACGTGCGGGCCCGGTACCGGGTGCCGAACCGCTGGCTGCCTAGCTGCTCCGACAGGGAGCCGATCGAGGCGTACCCGTGGTTCTGGACGAGCACGACGATGATCTTGACGCCCTCCTGGACGGCGGTCACCAGCTCGGTGGCCATCATGAGGTAGGAGCCGTCACCGACCATCACGAAGACGTCGCGGGGTGCGGCGCCGTGGCGCGCGTCGTCCTCCGCCGCCATCGCGACGCCGATGCCGCCGGCCACCTCGTAGCCCATGCAGGAGTAGCCGTACTCGACGTGGTACCCCTTCGCGTCGCGCACCTGCCACAGCTTGTGGAGGTCACCGGGCATGGAGCCGGCGGCGCACACCACGACGTCGCGCGGGTCGGACAGCTCGTTGACGGTCCCCAGCACCTGGTTCTGATCGGGCTGGACGTCGAGGTCACCAGTCGACCCTGCGGAGTCCCGCGCGTAGACCGACGCGACGGTCGCGTCCCACGCGGCCTTGAGCTCCGCGGTGCGGGCGCGGTGGGCGTCACCGACGTCGTACCCGTCGAGCCCGGAGGCCAGGGCCTCCAGCCCCTCCCTGGCGTCGGCCACGACGGACACCGCGGAGTGCTTCGCGGCGTCGAGCGAGGCGACGTTCAGGGTCACGAACCGCACGTCCGGGTTCTGGAACGCCGTGCGCGAGGCGGTGGTGAAGTCCTGGAAGCGGGTGCCCACGCCGATGACGACGTCGGCCTCGCGGGCCAGCGCGTTGGCCGCCGTCGTCCCGGTCGAGCCGATGGCACCCACCGACTGCGGGTGGTCGAAGGGCAGCGCGCCCTTGCCGGCCTGGCTCTGCCCCACGGGGATGCCCGTGGCCTCGGCGAGGGCGGCCAGGGCTGCCTGGGCGCCGGAGTAGTGGACGCCACCCCCAGCGACCAGCAGCGGGTTCCTGGCCGACCGGATGACCTCGACGGCGCGGGCGAGCGCGGCCTTCTCGGGCAGCGGGCGCCCCACGTGCCAGGTGCGCTCGGCGAAGAGGTCGTCGTCCCAGTCGTGGGCCTCGGCCTGCACGTCCTGCGGGAAGCAGACCGTGACGGCGCCGGTCTCGGCCGGGTCGGTGAGGACGCGCATCGCGCCGAGCAGCGCGCCGGGCAGCTGCTCGGGGCGCCAGACCCTGTCGAAGTAGCGCGACAGCGGGCGGAAGGCGTCGTTGACGGTCACGTCGCCCGAGGCGGGGAGCTCGAGCTCCTGCAGCAGCGGCCCGGCGGAGCGGGTGGCGAAGGTGTCGGCGGGCAGCAGCAGCACCGGCAGGCGGTTGATGGTGGCCAGCGCGGCGCCGGTGAGCATGTTGGTGGACCCGGGGCCCACCGAGGCGGTGACCGCCCAGGCCTGCAAGCGGTCCTTGGCGCGGGCGTAGGCGACGGCGGTGTGCACCATCGCCTGCTCGTTGCGCCCGAGGACGTAGGGCAGTCCGGGCTCCCGTCCGGCCTCGAGGGCCTCGAGCTCGTCCTGCAGCAGCGCCTGGCCGAGGCCGGCGACGTTGCCGTGGCCGAAGATGCCGAGGGCACCGGCGAAGAGCTTGGTGCGCACGCCGTCGCGCTCGACGAACTGGTGGGCGAGGAACCTGACGGTCGCCTGGGCGACCGTGAGGCGGGTCGTGGTCATCGGGGGTCTCCGAGGGGCAGCCGGGGATCGGTGGGCTGGTCGGCCCAGGTGGAGCGCACCCAGGCGTGGTCCGGATCGTCGACGATGCGCCAGGCGCGGCCGTCGGCGGGTCCCGCCATCGCGTTCAGGTAGTACAGGTGGTTGCCCGGGGAGGCCATGCACGGGCCGTGCCAGCCGTGGGGCACGAGCACCGTGTCGCGGTCGCGGACCTCGACCAGCACGTCGATGGCCCTGCCCTGGCGGTCCTCGACCTCAGGCGTCGAGTACGTCCGGTGGTAGCCGACGCCGGGCTCGCCCGACGGCCCAGGAGCCACCTCGAAGTAGTAGACCTCCTCGAGCTCGCTCTCGTGCTCGGTGGTCTCGTCGTGCTTGTGCGGCGGGTAGCTCGACCAGTTGCCGCCCGGGGTGATGACCTCGACAGCGACGAGCTTGCTGGCCACGTCGACGTCGGCGGAGGCGAAGTTGCGCACCTCGCGGGTGCACGTGCCGGCGCCGCGGAGCTCCACGGCCACCTCGTCGGCGGCGATGTGGCGGACGGGCTTGCGGACGCCGTCCGGGAGCACGCCTGTCTTGGCGCCGGGCACACCGACGCGGGCGCCGTCGCCGTCCGGTGAGGTGCTCAGCCTGGCCTGGGAGCCGGCGGGCAGGTAGAGGACGTCCGTCGGCCCCGAGAACACGGAGGCGCGTCCGGCGAGCTCGTACCGGTCGTCCTGTCCCGCCGGGCCCCCGACGGAGACGGTCAGGCCTCCGCGCAGCGGGACGAGCACCACCTCGTCGTCACCGGTGTCGAGGTGGACCTCCTGGCCGGGGGCCAGGTCGGCGGCGCGCAGCGAGGTCCACCCCCACCCAGCCGCCTCGGGGGTGACGCTGACGTCCCAGACGCCGTCGGCGGAGGCGCCGGCGGGCAGGTGCAGGTCGTCGTTCTGTGAGGTCACGGGGCTACCAGCACGTCCCGCACGATGGCGTCCAGCTGGGCGTCGGCCTCGAGGAACTGGCGCAGCGTCTTGCGGGTGGCGCCGTACTCCTCGAACTCCTCCACGGTCATGCCGTCGACCTCGTAGGCCTTGGTGAACTCCGAGATGGTGCGCAGCGCCGCGAGGTGCTCCTCGGCGACCGGCTCGTCGATGGCGCGGGGGTTCACCGGGAGGTCGTTCTCGTTGAAGCGCGCCTGCCAGTCGAACGGCGGGGAGACCACGAGGTCACCGCCCTGCAGCTCGCTCCACTGCATGGAGTTGCGGAAGGCGGCCGAGAGGATGCGCACCCGGTAGCCCCGCTCCACGAAGAGGTGGTGGGCCTTCTTCAGCGCGGCGACGCCGGCCCACTCGAGGTGGCCCGGGTCGACGAGGATGCGCTGCTTGGCGACGTACGCCTTCAGCCAGTCGTCGAGTCGGCCGCCCATGATCGTGCAGACGTGGCCGAACTCCGGCATCGGAAGGCCCTCGGCCTCGCGGCGGGCCATGCCCCGCTCGATGGCCTCGGCCACGGCGATGGCCTGGGGCACGGTGAACGAGACGGTGGCGTTGAGGGAGACGCCGCGGTAGGCGGCCTCCTCCATGGCCTGGATGCCGGTCTTGGTGGCGGGGATCTTCACGATGATGTTCTTCGCGAGCCCCGAGAAGCGCTCGGCCTGGTCGGCCAGGGCGGCGGCGTCGCGGTGGAGGCGCGGGTCGGTCTGCATCGACAGGCGGCCGTTGCGACCCCCCGACGCCTCGAAGGCGGGCTCGAGCAGCTTCGCGGCCTCGACCGAGAGCTCCTCGACGACCATCCAGCCCAGCGCGGACTCCCCGGCGGTGGGGTTCTCGGCGGCGAGCTCGCGCAGGCGGGCGGTCCAGCGCGGCCTGTCGGCGTTGATGGCCGCCAGGGCGATGACCGGGTTGCACGTGGCGCCGACGGCGCCCCAGGCGATGGACCTGCTCAGCTCGCCGATCTCGGCGGAGTCGTTCCACAGCGCCGTGGGCGTGCTGGCCGCAGCGACGGCAGTCGGCAGGTGCGCCTGCGACGGGTCGAGGCTGGGCAGCGGGTTGGCGCTGGCGGCGCTCTGGCCGGCGGGCGCGGGTGCGGTGGTGGTCACGGGACGGTCCTCCTGGGAAGGGTCAGCGGACGAGGGAGACGGCGGTGTCGACGGCTGCGGCGACGTCGTCGTCGGGGGGGAACAGCAGGGCGCGGCCGACGACGAGGCCCCGCACCGCAGGCAGCGCCAGGGCGCGGCGCCAGGTCTCGTAGGTCGCGTCGGGGGCGGCGACCGGGTCGCCGCCCAGGATCAGGGTGGGCAGCGTGGTGGCCTCCATGACGCGCTCCATGTCGTCGACCACGGGCAGCTTCATCCAGGTGCGGGCCGAGGACGCACCGATGCCCTGACCGACGTGGATGGAGGTGATGACCCCCTCCGGCGACAGGTCGTTGACCACCTTGCGGCCGTCGCGGAAGCTGACGAAGGGCTCGACCATGGCGACCTTGCCGGCGCGGTTGAGGTCGGTGACCGCCTTGGCGCACGTCTCCATCGTGGCCACCGTGCTGGGGTCGTCGCGGTCGATGCGGAGCAGCATCTTGCCGGCGTCGAAACCGGACTCGACGATCCCGGGCACGTCGTAGGCGGTCATGCGGTCGTCCATCTCGAACACCGAGCCGGCCAGCCCGCCGCGGTTCATGGATGCGATGACGACCTTGTCCTCCAGGGCGCCGAGCAGCAAGAGGTCCTCAGCGATGTCGGCGGTGGCGAGCAGCCCGTCGACGCCCGGGCGCGCCAGCGCCGTGCGGAGCCTGTCGAGCAGCTCGGTGCGGCTGGCCATGGCGTCGGCGCGTCCGCGCGCCGAGAGGGCGCCGCGAGCGGGGTGGTCCGCCGCGACCACCATGAGGCGTCCGTCCTCCGGCACGAAGGAGGGCCGGCGCACGCGGTCGGCCAGCGCGGCTGCAACGGCCTCGGGGTGGCGCGCTCGCAGCTCGGTGACCTCGGCGTACGTCCTGGCCCTGGGCGCCGGCAGCACCGGGGTCTGGGTGTCAGGCACGGGAGGACTCCTCGGCGTGGTGGGTGCGGTGGGCGGACACGTGAGCGGCGATCTCGCCGGCGGTGGGCATGGCCGTCGAGCACTCCAGGCGTGAGGCCACGATGGCTCCGGCGGCGTTGCAGCGGGCCAGCAGCTCGGCGAGGGGCAGGTGGGCGAGCAGACCGTGGATGAGCGAGCCGCCGAAGGCGTCCCCCGCTCCCAGCCCGTTGACGACGTCGACCGGGGTGGCGGGGACGACGACGCGCTCGTCGCGGGTGGCGCCGAGCACCCCGCGCGGACCCTGCTTCACGACGGCCAGCTGGACCCCGAGGTCCAGCAGGGCGTCGGCGGCCGCGTCGGCGTCGTCCTCGCCCGTCGCCACCCAGCACTCTTCGCGGTTGCCCACGGCGACCGTGACCTGCGGAAGAGTGCGCTGTGCCTGCTCTCGGGCGGCGTCGACACCACCAGCGCCGAGCCAGAAGTCCGACCGGTAGTCGAGGTCGAGGACGGTGTGGGCACCACCGGCCGCCGACGCGGCGCCGGAGCGCGCCTCCAGCGCCGCGTGGTGCGCAGAGCGGCTGGGCTCCTCGGACAGGCCCGTCAGCGTCACCCAGAGCAGATCGGCTCCGGTGACGGCGTCGAGGTCGAGGTCGGACTCCTCGAGCTGGAGGTCAGGAGCGGTGGGGCGGCGGTAGAACCAGATCGGGAAGTGGTCCGGCGGGAAGATCTCGCAGAACGTCACCGGGGTCAGGTGCGCGGGGTCGGTGGCGATGAGCGCGTCGTCGACGCCCAGCTCGCGCAGCGCCCGGCGAACGAAGCGGCCGAAGGGGTCGTCACCGACACCGGAGAGGAGCGCGGGGCGGCGACCGAGGCGGGCCGCAGCGACCGCAACGTTGGCGGCGCTGCCACCGAGGAACTTGCCGAACGTCTCGACGTCCTCCAGGCCGACCCCGGTCTGGAGGGGGTAGACGTCGACGCCGCAGCGTCCGACGACCAGCACCTCGGGGGCGGCGGCGGGCGTGCTCACTCAAGACCTCCACGTCGTCGTGCGGCTGGGGTTGCGGCGGGTGCGGCGGGCGGCGCGCGGAACGGCTCCTGGCCGGCAGCACCGCCGATGACGACCCTCCTCCCGCCAGCCGTCACCTGTCAAGTGTTGTCCTGACATACGGTCCTCTGGTCCTTCGGAGCGCAAACCCTCCGCGGTCCTGGCCCTCACGGCGCTCGGCCTGCGATGATGCGGCGATGAGCAGCACCGCCGCGCCGGACCTCGCCGCGATGCTGGCGCGCGGCATCGACAGGTCGAGCCCCGTGCCGCTCTACCACCAGCTCGCAGAGCTGCTCCGTGGAGCCATCTCGGACGGCACGCTGGCCCCGGGCTCGCGCCTGGAGAACGAGGTCGCGCTGGCCGAGCGCCTGGGCCTGTCCCGCCCGACCATGCGGCAGGCGCTGCAGGAGCTGGTCGACAAGGGCCTGCTGGTGAGGCGCCGCGGCGTGGGCACCCAGGTGGTGCACCCACACGTCAACCGGTCGATGGCTCTGACGAGCCTGCACGACGACCTCGCCCGCAGCGGACGCACCCCCACCACCGAGGTGCTCGACTACGACGTCACCCCTGCGACCCACGAGCTGGCAGAGGCCCTGGGCATCGCCCCCGGGACGGACGTCGTGACGGTGCGGCGGCTGCGCTCGGCCGACGGCGAGCCGCTGGCCATCCTCACCAACCACATCCCCGCCGCGACCGCACCGACCCGCGAGCAGCTCGAGGCCGAGGGCCTCTACGAGGTCATGCGGGCCCGCGGCGTGCAGTTCCGCGTGGCTCGCCAGAGCGTCGGGGCCCGCCTGGCGTCGGCCACCGAGGCCCGCCTCCTGCACGAACGACCTCGCGCGGCACTGGTGACCATGCACCGCACCGCCTACGACGACGCGGGCTCCGTGATCGAAGTGGGCGACCACGTCTACCGAGCCTCCCGCTACGCCTTCGAGACCACCCTCGTCGACCGCTGAGGCCGACCACCCCCACCGAGGAGCACCGCATGACCGTCGTCGTCGGATACGTCCCCAGCAGCAGCGGCCGCGCGGCGGTGCTGGCCGGCATCGAGCAGGCCAGGGCCTTCGACGTCCCGCTCGTGGTGGTGAACACCGACAGCGGGCGCGGAGCCGGGGCCACCGACGGTCCGGCCCTCGTCGAGGACACGCACCTCGAGGTGCTGCGCCGCACGCTGGACGAGTCGGGTGTGCGCGCCGAGGTGCGCCAGGAGCCGCGCGCGGAGCCGGCGGAGGCCCTCCTCGACGTGGCCGCGGAGGTGAGGGCGCGGTGCATCGTCATCGGCCTGCGGCCCCGCTCCATGGTCTCGAAGCTGCTGCTCGGCAGCACCGCCCAGCAGGTGCTGCTCCACGCCACCTGCCCGGTGGTCGTGGTGAAGGCCGAGCCTGAGACCGCCTGATGCGAGGGTGTTTGATGGATTGACCTGACAAATACGTCGACGTACGGTCGCTCCAGCCGCTGGTCCGCCGGCCCGGTGGCGCCGGGGTGCCCGCAAGGCACCCGAGCCGACGCGCGAGGGAGCGCCATGACGACGACGTCCGCCCGAGGGGCCAGCGGAGGACCCGCGACGAGCCACGGCGCCTTCCTGGTGCGCCTGACCGCCATCGCCACCCTGGGTGGTCTGCTGTTCGGCTACGACACCGGCGTCATCGCCGGCGCGCTGCTGACCATGCCGGACGACCTGGGCCTCACCACGGTGCAGACGGCGACGGTGGTCACCGTGCTGCTGCTCCCGGGCGCCGCGCTCGGTGCGTTGTCCGCCGGTCGCGTCGCGGACCGGATCGGTCGGCGCACCACCCTGCTGGTCTGCGGTGCCATCTTCCTCGTGGGGGCGCTCGGGTGTGCTCTGGCCCCCGGGTTCGCGGTGCTGGTCGCGTCCCGCTTCGTCGTCGGCCTGGGCGTCGGCGCCGCAGCGGTGATCTGCCCGGTCTACCTGGCCGAGATGGCCCCCGCGGAGAAGCGCGCCCGCATCGTCACCATCAACGAGCTCATGATCGTCACCGGACAGCTCCTCGCCTTCGCCATCAACGCGGGCATCGGCGCGCTCGTCGACCACCCCGGCAACTGGCGCGTCATGCTGGGCGTCGCCGCCGTCCCTGCCGTCGGCCTCCTCCTGGGCATGGCCGCCCTGCCCGAGTCGCCGCGCTGGCTGGCCCTGCGCGGTCGCACGGAGGACGCTCGCGCCGTGCTCCTGCGCAGCCGCAGCGCCGCGGAGGCTGAGCGCGAGCTCGGCGAGATCTCCCACCTCGCCACGGAGGACCGCGCCGCCGCCCGCACCTCGATCCGCTCGGTGCTGTGCCAGAACCCGTGGATGCGCCGTCTGGTGTGGATCGGCGTCGGGCTCGCCGCCGTCCAGCAGGCCACCGGCATCAACACGGTGAACTACTACGGCACGCAGATCCTGGCCAACACCGGTCTCGGCGACCAGGTGGCGCTCGTGTCCACCATCGCGATCGGCGTCACGTCGGTGACGATGACGCTGCTCGGCATCTGGCTGCTGGGCTTCGTGAGCCGTCGACGGATGCTGCTCACCGGCTTCGCCGGCGTCGTCGGTTCCCAGGTCGCGCTGGCACTGGTGTTCCTGCTTCCCCAGTCGACCGGGCGCAGCTTCGTGATCCTCGGCGCGATGCTCGTCTTCGTCGCCTTCGTGCAGTGCTTCGTCGGCACGGGCGTCTGGCTCATGCTGTCGGAAATCTTCCCGCTGGCCATCCGCGGCTTCGCGATGGGCCTGTCCGTCTTCGTGCTCTGGGTCGTCAACGGCGGGATCTCCTTCGCCTTCGAGCCGACCACGGAAGCCCTGGGCTCCACGACGACGTTCCTGCTGTTCGCGGCCGTCAACGTGGTGTCACTCCTCTTCGTCCTGCGGTGCGCCCCTGAGACCAGGGGACACACCCTCGAGTCCCTCGAGGAGCACCTGCGCACCCCTGTCGGAGGCGTGCGCGCCGTCAGCCGCTGACGCTCAGCCCCCGTCTCCGGCGGTCGGGACTCCCCCGGCCCGTCGGGCTGGCGTCAGGGCGTGAAGGCGCTGCGGAAGTCCTCCAGTGCCGCCTCGTCGTCGCCGCGGGCGAAGGCCTCCAGCGCCACCACGCCCTCGTAGCCGAGGCGTTCCAGTGCCGCGGCGACCGCGGGGTAGTGCACCTCGCCGGTGCCCGGCTGGCAGCGGCCCGGGACGTCGGCGACCTGGACCTCCCCGATCCACGGCAGCGCCCTCTCCACCAGGTCCACGAGGTTCCCCTCGCCGATCTGCGCGTGGTAGAGGTCGAGGTTCAGCTTCAACCACGGCGACGCGACCGCCTCGACCAGCGCGAGCGTCTCGGCGGCCCTCGCGAACGGCACCCCCGGGTGGTCGACGGCGGTGTTGAGGTTCTCCAGCACGAAGACCTGCTGGTGCGCCTCGCCCAGGGCGGCCAGCGCCTCCAGGGTCCTCGCGGCGCGCAGCCACATCGCCGGGGTGGCCCCCGCGCCGTCGACGGCGACGACGGGAAGACCCTCACCGTCCAGGCCCGTGCCGTGCACGTTGAGGCGCTCCACGCCGAGCCGCTCGGCTACGCCGAGGGCGTCGCGCGCGGTGGTGAGGAGCCGCTCGGCGCCGGCGTCGTCGGCGAGGGTGCCCTCGGCGTAGCCCGTCATCGAGGAGTACCAGGTGCCGCTCTCGCGCAGGGCGGCCAGCGAGTCGACGTCCTTCGTGCGCCAGTCCCACAGCACCACGCCGTAGCCGAGCTCGGTCAGGCGCTGCACGCGCCGCTCGAAGGGCAGGTCGAGCAGCACCATCTCCGCGCACACCGCGAGCCTCATCGCCACCACTCCCTCGTGATCAGAGCCGACCCGTCGAGCCGCGCACCACCGGGCGGGGCGCGATTACGACGTCGACGGGATCTTCCCGGTCGCCGTCCAGCCTCTCGACAGCGGTCCTCACCGCGGCCGCCGCGAGCGCGCCCGGGACCTGGCTGACGGAGGTCAGCCGGACATGCCCCAGGCGGGCGAGCGTGATGTCGTCGTAGTCCACCACTGAGAGGTCCTCACCCTCCCGCGGACCGGTGCCCTGACCGAGCGGACGGCGTCGACCTCCGGGCGGAGCTCTTGCTCGCCCCGCACGAGGTCGACCCGGACACGAAGGTCGACATCGAGCACGAGGACACCGCGCTCGGCCGCATCGAGCGCCTGCGGGTGGCCGCCGACACCCTGGCCCGCGCCCGCGCCGCCGCGGGCGTCTGACCGGCGGGGGCAGGAACGGGAAGCAGGCCGGGTCCCACCGCGTTGGCCGCACCGTGGGACTCGGCCGGACGGCGCTGCTCGGACTCGGCGTGCTGGTCGGCTCGGCGGTCCCGTTCGTCCCCACCGGCGAGGTGGTGAGCGCCGCGGCCACCCTCGCGTCGGGCTCGTGGCTCGACCTGGTGGTCGTCTTCGCCGTCGTCCTCGTGGCCTCCGTGCTCGGTGACAGCACCATGCTCCTCGGCGCCGGGGCGGCCGCCCGCTTCGTGACGCCCGCCCAGCGCGCCTGGCTGGGCGCCCGGCGCCTGGCCCCCGCGGTGCACCGAGCCCGGGCGAGCATCGCGTCGCACGCCCCGCAGGCCGTGCTGACGGGACGCCTCGTCCCCGGCGGGCGCGCGCCCGTGATCATCGCACTGGGCATCGCCCGGTACCCGGTGGGGCGCTTCATGGCCGCCGACGCCCTCGCGTGCGGCGCGTGGGCCGGCATCTACGTGGCGCTCGGAGCCCTCGGCGGGCGCATCTCGGGGCACCCGCTGCTCGGCGTCGCGGTGGCGGTGGTGTGCGCGGTGGCGCTGGGCCTCGGCATCTCGCAGGTGCAGCGCCTGCGCGAGCAGCACCGCGCGCAGCGTCCGGCCGCCTGACCGCTGCGCACGAGGGCTCAGCGCAGCGGCACGTTGAAGCGCGTCACCACCTGCACCGGGGCCGCCCAGGAGCGCACCGGGCCGGGCAGGCCGCCGCGGGACTGCAGCAGCACCCGCGCCGCCCGGCGCAGGTGCGTGCGCAGCTCGTGGTGCAGCACCGCGGAGACCCGTCCGGAGCGCAGCAGCGCCAGGTGCTCGGCGGCGAGGTCGTGCACGACGACGACGCGCGGCTCGTGCCCGTGCCGCGCGAGCGCGTCGAGCACGGCGGTGACGCCCCCGGCACCGGCGTACACGGCGTACACGGCCCCGACGCCGCACTCGTCGTCGGCGAGGGTCACGCGCAGGTCGTCGACCACGGCGCGGGCGCGGGTCGCGTCGTCACGGACCTCCAGCACGCGGCGAGGGCCGAGCACCTCGGCGAAGCCGGCGGCGCGCTCGTCCTCGCCGAGGTCAGCACCGCTGCCGCGCACCACGAGCACCGCCGGCGCCGCGGTGGTGCAGGGCGGCCCGAGCCACTGGTCGACGAGGTGCGCGGCGGTCCGGCCCGCACCCCGGTTGTCCAGGCCCACGTACGCCGTGCGGGGCGAGCCCAGCAGGTCGGTGACCAGCGTGACCACGGGCACGTCGGCCTCGGCGAGCCCGCCGACGGCGGCCACCACGTCGGGGTGCTGCGGTGCCTTGAGCACCACCCCGTCGGACCCGGTGGAGGCAGCCTTCAGCAGCGCCGCCGCGACGGGTGCGGGGTCGGCGCCGTCGAGCAGGTGGAAGCGGGCCCTCACCACGGCGGGCCGCAGCCCGGGCAGCTCGGCCTCGAGCGCGGCGCGCACCTCCACGGAGAAGCGCAGCGGCGCCTGGACCACCACGTCAAGCACCCAGGTGCGGCCGCCGAGGCGGAGCTGGTCGGCCTGCCTCTGCAGGTCGGCGACGGCGCGCTCCACCTGGCGGGCCGTGGAGGCGCGCACCCCCGAGCGTCCGTGCAGGGCCCTGTCGACCGTGGCCTCGGACAGACCGGACTGCGCGGCGATCTCGCGGACGCGGAAGGGGTGGCGCACCCGCTCAGCATGCCGGCCGCTGAGGGCTTTCTGAGGGGTTCCGCGGCTCCGCTCCTGCCACCGCGCGCCTAGCGTCCTGCGCAGCACCCCGCTCGACGACGAGAGGCACCCCGATGACCGCCACCCCGCTGCGCGCGACCCCCTCGGCGTCCCGGTCGCGCACGCACCTGCCCACCGGCTGGTACTCCGCCGAGGACTGCTCCCTCGAGGACTTCCGCGCGGTCGTCGAGGGGGGGCTCGCCGAGACCACCCTGGAGCAGTACCCGTGCGCGGACGCGCTCGAGCAGGGTGTGCTGGTCTACGGGTCGCGGCTGCGCGAGCGCACCACCACCCGCGAGGGCCGCCGCGAGGTCCAGGCCGAGCTGGCCCGGGCTCTGGCGGACGGGCCCGGCATCGTCGTGTTCAAGGACGCCTTCACGCACGACGTGGTGGAGGCCGCCACCGACGCCTTCCGCGCGATGATCGAGGAGCAGAAGGCCGCGGGCACGGCCTCGGGAGACCACTTCGCCAAGCCCGGCGCCAACGACAGGGTGTGGGGGGCGCTGGACAAGCTGGCCGTGCGCGCCCCGGAGGTCTTCGCCGCGTACTACGCCAACGACCTGCTGGCCCTGGTCTGCGAGGCCTGGCTCGGCCGCGGCTACCAGGTGACCTCGCAGGTCAACGTGGTCAACCCGGGCGGCCAGGCGCAGACCGCGCACCGCGACTACCACCTGGGGTTCATGGACCAGGCGCAGGCGCTGGCCCACCCGGCGCAGGTGCACGCGCTCTCCCCCGTGCTCACGCTGCAGGGCGCGGTGGCCCACGTGGACATGCCCGTGGAGACCGGGCCGACGCTGTACCTGCCGCACTCGCAGAAGTTCCCCGCGGGCTACGTCGCCTTCCACCAGCCGGAGTTCACCGGGTACTTCCTCGAGCACTTCGTGCAGCTGCCGCTGGCCAAGGGAGACGCCGCCTTCTTCAACCCGGCCCTCTTCCACGCGGCGGGCACCAACCGCAGCGCGGACGTGCGGCGCATGGCCAACCTCCTGCAGGTGTCCTCGGGCTTCGGCCGGGCGATGGAGGACGTCGACAGGGCAGCGGCCTCGAAGGCGCTGTTCGGCGTGCTGAGCGCCCAGGCGGCCGGCGGCGTCGGCGAGCGCTCCCTGCGCAACGTCGTGGCCGCCTCGGCGGAGGACTACGCCTTCCCCACCAACCTCGACCGGGACCAGCCGATCGGGGGCCTGGCCCCGCAGACGCAGGCCGAGCTGGTGTGGCAGGCGCTGTCGGAGGGCTGGGGAGCTGCGCGGTTCGAGGAGGCCCTCGACGCGCAGGCCGCGCGGCGCCGATCCGCCGTCTGACCCGCGCCCCCGCCTGGGACGTGAACGGGTGGGTCTTGACGGTATGACCTGACAACTCGCTAGCATCGCCCCGGCGCCGAGGCGCCCCCGCACCGACTCGACGACGAGGAGCCCCTCAGGTGACCAGCCCCGCCACGCCCGTGCGCATCGCCCTCGTCGGCAGCGGCCGCATCGGCCAGGTGCACGCGGCCACCGTGCACCGCTCCGAGGGCGCCGTGCTGCAGGTGGTGGCCGACCCGTTCATCGCCGGGGCGGAAGCCGTCGTCGCCCGGTACTGCGGTGCGTCGGGCCGGGCCACCACCGACGCCCTCGAGGCCATCACCGCCGAGGACGTCGACGCCGTGGTGGTCGCCTCCCCCACCTCCACCCACGTCGACCTCATCGCCGCCTGCCTCGACGCCGGCAGGCCGGTGCTGTGCGAGAAGCCGATCGACCTGGACATCGCCCGCGTCGACGGTCTGCGAGAGCGCGCCGCCGCCGCGTCCGTCCCGGTGGCGCTCGGCTTCAACCGCCGCTTCGACCCGCACTTCGCCGAGCTGCACCGCCGCGTGCAAGCCGGTGAGGTCGGCCCGCTGGAGCAGCTGACGATCATCAGCCGCGACCCGGCGCCGGCACCGGAGGACTACATCAAGGTCTCCGGCGGCATCTTCCGCGACATGACCATCCACGACTTCGACACCGCCCGCTGGTTCGTCCCCGACGTCGTGGCGGTCACCGCCGTGGGCCTGCGGCAGTTCTCCGACGTCATCGCGAAGCACGACGACTACGACGGCGCCGTCACCACCCTGGTCGGGTCACGAGGTCAGTCGGTGACCATCACCAACTCCCGCCACTGCGCCGCCGGCTACGACCAGCGCCTCGAGGCCACCGGCCCGCTGGGCACCCTGAGCGTCGGCAACGTCACCGACACGCTGGTCCGCTCCTCCACCGGCACCTCGGGTGACTCCGGTGCCCCGTTCCAGAACTTCTTCCTGGAGCGCTACGCCCGCGCGTACGCCGCCGAGCTGGAGTCCTTCCTGGAGGCCGTCCGCGGCGGCGAGCTGACCGGCCCCGGCTTCGAGGACGGCCGCGCCGCCCTCGTGCTCGCCGACGCCGCGGGCACCTCGGCCCGCGAGGGCCGCACCGTCCGCGTCGACCTCTCCGCCTGAGCAGCTGACGGCTCCGTGAGCGCCCCGGCGCTGGTCGCCAGCTGCTGGACGTCCGCCGGTGACGCGCTGCCGGCGGGAGACCGCGAGCGCAGCCCCCTGCTCCTGGCCGACCGCGTCCGCGCCGTCGCCGCCACCGGCTGGGTGGGGCTGGGGCTCCTGCACGCCGACCTCGACGGGCTTGGCGCCGACGGCCTGGCCGACCTCGCGGACCTCGTGCGCTCGGAGGGGCTCGCCCACGTCGAGGTGGAGCTGCTCGACGGCTGGTGGGACGACGACGGCGCCTGGCGGCGGAGGTGGGACCTGCTGCTCACCGCTGCCCGCGCGCTGGGCGCGCGGCTGGTCAAGGCCACGCCGCCACCGGCCGGGCACACCGGCGACGTGGCGCCTCGCCTGCGCGCTCTCGCCGAGGAGGCGGCCGCCTCCGGCACGCGCCTGGCGCTGGAGCCGGTGCCGTGGGCAGCGGTGGCGAGCATCCCCGCCGGCGCCGACCTCGTCCGCGCGGTCGGCCACCCCGCGTTCGGCCTGGTGGTGGACGCCTGGCACGTCTTCCGGGCGGGGACGTCGCTGGAGGAGCTGTCCTGCTCCCTCGCCGCCGGCGGGAGGTCCGTGGTCTTCGCCGTCGAGCTCGACGACGCCGACCCCGTCGTCGTCGGCAGCCTCTTCGAGGACACCCGCGACCACCGCCGCTACTGCGGGGAGGGCGCCTTCGACCTGCCCGGGCTCGTGGGCGTGCTGCGCGCCGCGGGCTTCGAAGGGCCGTGGGGCGTGGAGGCGCTGTCCGCCGAGCACCGCGCCCTCCCCCTCGACGACGCGCTGGTGCGCGCCCGTGACGCCGCCCTCACCGTCCTGCGGGACAGCGGCTCCTCCCTGCAGACCCCACGAGCACACCCCACGAGACCCGGAGACGACACCGTGACCGACCTGAAGATCGCTGGCGCCCCCATCACCTGGGGCGTGTGCGAGGTGCCCGGCTGGGGCGCGCAGCTGCCCGTGGAGCGGGTGCTGAGCGAGATGCGGCACGTGGGCCTGACGGCGACGGAGTTCGGCCCGGAGGGCTTCCTCCCGGTGGACCCGGCCGACCGCGCCGCCGTCCTGCGGGAGAACGGGCTGGTGGCCGTGGGCGGCTTCGTGCCCGTGGTGCTGCACGACCCGCAGCACGACCCGTTGCCGGGGCTAAGAGGCGAGCTGGAGGCGTTCGTGGCCGCCGGCGCCGGCGTCGTCGTCCTGTCAGCCGACTCGGGGCTGACCGGCTACGACGAGCGCGTGGAGCTCGACGAGACCGGGTGGAGCACCCTGCTGACCAACCTCGTGCGCCTGCGCGACGCCGCCGCCCAGGTGGGCGTGCTGGCGGTGCTGCACCCCCACGTCGGCACGCTCGTGGAGTCCAGCGGCGACGTCGACCGCGTCCTCGCCGGCTGCGACGTCGGGCTGTGCCTCGACTCCGGCCACCTGCTCATCGGCGGCACCGACCCGGTCGCGCTGGCGCAGAGCCACCCCGAGCGGATCCGCCACGTGCACCTCAAGGACGTCGACGCCGCCACCGCGCAGCGCGTGCGGAGGGGCGAGCTGACCTACTACCAGGCGGTCCAGGAGGGGCTGTACCGGCCGCTCGGCCAGGGCGACGTGGACGTCCGCTCCCTGCTGCGCTCGCTGCTGGACGCCGGGTACGACGGCTGGTTCGTGCTCGAGCAGGACACCGTGCTGCAGCTGCTCCCCGAGGACGGCGAGGGCCCGGTGGCCGACGCGGCGGCGAGCGCCGACCACCTCCGCCAGCTGGCCGCCGAGCTGGCCTGACAGCCGGCGCGACCGAGGCGGGCGGCTGTGCGCGTCGGCGTGGTCGGGCTCGGCCGGGTCGGGGTCGTGCACGCCCGGAACGCGGCGCAGCACGCCGACGTCGAGCAGGTGCTCCTGCTCGGGCGCGACGAGCAGCGGCTCTCCCGGAGCCGAGATGCGGTGGTGGCCGTCGGCGCCGCCCCCTCCGCCCTGGCGACCTCGACCGACCTCGCAGCCGCCCTGGACGGGCGCGCCGGACTCGACCTGCTCGTCATCGCCACCAGCACCCCGAGCCACCCCGACCTGGCCCGCCGCGGCGCCTGCGCCGGGGTGCCGCTGCTGGTGGAGAAGCCGCTGGCCCTCGACGTCGGCGAGCTGGAGGCCCTCGCCGCCGAGCTCGAGGCCACCGGGACGCCCGTGGCCGTGGCGTTCCACCGCCGGTACGACCCGGAGAGCCAGCGGCTGCGCGCGCTGGTGGTCTCCGGCGCGCTCGGCACCGTGAGGACGGCGCGCGCCGTGGACGCCGACCGCACGCCGGTGGACCCCGCCTACGTGCCCGGGTCGGGCGGGATCTGGCGCGACCTGGCCGTGCACGACCTCGACCTCCTGCCCTGGCTCCTGGACGACCCGGTGGTCGCGGTGACGGCCTTCGCCGCCGTGCTGGCCCAACCCGAGCTGGTGGGCCTGGGAGACCACGACACCGGCACGGCCGTGCTCGAGCACGCCTCCGGAGCCGTCTCGACGGTCGCGGTGGCGCGCGGCAACGGCGCCGGGCAGGACGTCCGGCTGGAGGTCTCCGGCAGCCTCGCCAGCGCGAGCCTCGGACCGGGCTCCGGGGTGGCCACGGGCCTCGCCGACTTCACCGAGCGCTTCGAGGCCGCGTTCCGCGCCGAGCTCGACCAGGTGCTGCGCCAGGCGCGCGGCGAGGTCGACGTCCTCACGCCGCCGAGCGCCGGGGTCGCCGCCCTGCGGCTGGCCGTGGCGGCGGAGGAGTCGGCGCGCGCCGGGACGACCGTCCGCGTCTGACGCCGCTCGCGCGGCCGCCCACCCGGTCCTCGGCACCGGGGCCGCTCCAAGGTCGTGTGGCGGGCAGCGCGGCAGCGTGGGACGGTCGTGACCGCCGTCACACCGGCCGCGTTCAGCACTGAGCGCCGGCGGTCCGGTGGACGACCCCGCCGGGAGGCCCCCGTGTCGCACGCGCTCCGCACCGGACCGCTGCCCAGTCCCGAGCTCCACGGCTCACCGCCCGTCAGGCGGCCCGAGCGGCCCTGACGGCTCGCGGCAGCTCGCGACCCTCGCACGGGCGCGCAGCGCCTGCCGCCCCCGGCCGCCCCTCTCCCGCCCTCCGGGCAGCACGTCCGGAGCCGCGCGGTGCGTCGTCGTCCCCACCCCGCTGATCACCACAGGAGGTCTCCGTGTCCGTTCCTTCCGACCGTCCTCGCGCCGACGAGCTGCGCGAACCGCTCACCACCGGTCCCATCACCTACACCGGCACCCGCACCGGCGCCGTCGCCGTCGGCGGCGCGTCCGAGGGCGCTGGCGGGTCCAGCACCACCGGCACGGCGAAGTCGGAGGCCGCCGGCGTGGCCTCCGAGGCCGCCGAGCAGGGCAAGCACGTCGCCGCGACGGCCGGGGAGCAGGCCTCTCAGGTCGCCTCCGAGGCCGGCCGCCAGGCGAAGGACCTGCTCCACCAGACGCGCAGCCAGCTCACCGAGCAGACCTCGGCGGGCCAGCGGCAGGCGGCCTCCGGGCTGGGAGCGCTGGCCGACGAGCTCAAGGGCCTCGCCGAGGGGCGCGCCGGCAGCGGCGTGGCCACGGACCTCGTGCACCAGGCCTCGCAGCGGGTCGGTGCCGTGGGGTCCTGGCTGGAGGAGCGCGAGCCCGCCGACGTGCTGCGCGAGGTGGAGGGCTTCGCGCGGCGCCGTCCCGTCGCGTTCCTCGCCATCGCGGCCGGTGTCGGCCTGCTGGCCGGCCGCCTCACCCGCGGCCTCGGCGCAGCTGCCCACGAGCAGGGCGCGCCCAGCGCGTCGTCCGGCGCCGCGACGACCCTCCCGGCGTCCGGCACCACCTACGCGTCCACCACCGGAGCGCCCCTCCCGGCGACCACGCCGGTGCGGCCCGCACCGGACCTGGCCACGGAGGCCTTCGACGTCACCGAGGAGCCCCTCACCGGCCGTCCCGCCACCGGGGGCCGCACCGGCGCCTCCCAGGGCGCCGTCCCCGGCTGGGACGAGCCCCTGCGATGAGCCACGCCCCCGACCTCGGGCCGTCGGCGGGCCTGGGCGCCGTTCCCGCGTCGTCGTCGTCGTCGGCGTCGTCCTCCTACGACCGCGCCGGTGGGCGCGAGGGCCTCGGCGAGCTGTTCTCGTCCGTCACCGAGGACCTGTCCACCCTGGTCCGCCAGGAGATCGCCCTGGCCAAGGCCGAGGCGACCCAGTCCGGCAAGCGCGCCGGCAAGGGCGCGGGCCTGCTGGCCGGCGCGGGCGTCTCCGGCCACTTCGTCCTGCTGTTCCTGTCCATCGCGGCGTGGTGGGGGCTGGGCGAGGTCATAGGACGCGGCTGGTCCGCGCTCGTCGTCGCGCTCGTCTGGGCCGTCGTCGCCGCGGTCCTCGCGGCGCGCGGCCGCTCCGAGCTGCGCTCCGTGCGCGGCCTTCCCGACACCACCAGCACCCTGCAGAAGGTGCCCAGCGCCCTGAAGGGGCACGAGGAGGAGAACCACCGATGAGCACCCCGTCCTACGACCCGAGCACCGGCGTCACGACCTCGGACGACCCGGCCGTCATCCGGGCCCAGATCGACGCGACCCGGGCCCGCATGAGCGAGGACGTCAACGCCCTCACCGACTACGCCGCCCCTTCCAACGTGGCGCACCGCCAGGCCGACAAGGTCAAGGGCGCGGTGAGCAGCGCCGTGGGCGGCGTGAAGGACCGCGTCATGGGGACGGCGTCCCACACCGGCGAGGCCGCGGGCGGGGCCGTCTCCTCCGCGGCGTCCAGCGTGGGGGACGCCGTGCACGGCGCGCCCGCGGCGGCGGCGCAGAAGACCCGCGGCAACCCGCTGGCCGCGGGCCTCATCGCCCTGGGGGCGGGCTGGCTCATCGGCTCGCTGCTGCCCGCCACGTCCAAGGAGGCCCAGGCGGCGGCCGCCGTGAAGGAGCACGCCAGCACCGTCACCGAGCCGCTGGCGCACGCCGCGCAGGAGGTGGCCGGCAACCTCAAGGAGCCCGCCGCGCAGGCGGCGCAGTCCGTCAAGGAGACCGCGGCGGACGCTGCGGCCACCGTCAAGGACGAGGGGACCGACGCCGCACGCAGCACCCAGCAGCGCGCGGCGGACGCGAAGGACACCGTCCAGAGCAGCCGCTCCTGACCACCTCGCGCTGACCGGACGCGGATCGTCGGCGGTTCCTCGGGCACACTTCCTGGTCGTGCCCAGGCCGCCGACGATCCGCGACGTCGCCGCTCGCGCCGGCGTCTCGAAGTCGCTGGTCTCCCTGGTGATCAACGGGTCGCCGCTGGTGCGCGAGGAGAAGCGCGCCGCGGTCCTGGCAGCCGTCGAGGAGCTCGGCTTCCGCCCGAGCGCCACCGCGCGCCACCTGAGCTCGCGGCGCACGGGTGCGGTGGGCGTGCTCGTCCACGACCTGCGCAACCCCTGGTACGCCGAGGCCCTCGAGGCCGTGCACGCCCGGCTGCACGAGGCCGGGGCCACCATGCTGCTGGGCGACGCCCGCCTGGACGCCGCCGCCGACGAACGCGTCCTGCACACCTTCGTCGACCTGCGGCTCGACGGGCTGGTGCTCGTCGGCTCGCTGGAACCCACGCCAGCGGTGCTGGAGGCGGCCCGGCGCCTGCCGACCGTCGTCGCGGGCGCGCGTGACGTCGACCTGCCCGACGTCGACGTGAGCGTGCAGGACGACACCGCCGGTGCCCGCCTCGTCGCGGAGCACCTGCTGGCGCTCGGCCACCGGCGCCTGGCGCACCTCGCCGGGACCACCGGCGCGGTGATGCGCCTGCGTGAGGAGGGGTTCTCCCAGGTGGTGGCCGCCGCCGGCGCCGACGGGGAGGTGGTGCGCACCCCGATGACCGAGGAGGCGGGCCACCTCGCTGCGCTCGAGCTCCTCGGGCGGCCGGCTCGGGCGCGTCCCACAGCGGTGTTCGCCGCCGCCGACGTCGCGGCGCTCGGCGTGCTGCGCGCGGCAGCGCAGCTCGGGCTCGGCGTCCCCGACGACGTCTCCGTGGTCGGCTTCGACGACGTCGCACCGGCACGGGTCGACGGCACCGCGCTCACCACGGTCGACGCGAGCAGCGCCGCCGTGGGCACCACTGCCGTCGACCTGCTCCTGGAGCGCACCGCCGACCGCTCGCGAGAGCGCCGCACCGTGCTGGCCCCGGTGTCACTGGTGGTGCGGCGGACGACAGGAGCCCCGCCAGCGCACCGCTGAGGGCCCGACCGCCGCCGTTGACGGCACCCTCCGCCGTGGGGCACGATCACCCAGCACTTGGACCGGTCCAAGTCGAGAGCTGAGGAGTTGCTGGTGACGAGCGCAGCGCAGCGCCCGCTGGGCGTGGCCGTGGTGGGCTTCGGGTGGATGGGGCGGGTGCACGCCCAGTCCTACGCGAGGGTGCCCCACCACTTCCCGGACCTGGGCGTGCGGCCCGAGCTGGTGGCCGTGGCCGACGAGGTCCCCGGCCGCGCCGAGGCCGCCGCGGCCCAGTACGGCTTCGCCTCGGCGGTGCGCGACTGGCGCGAGGTCCTCACCGACCCGCGTGTGGAGGCGGTCAGCGTCACCGCGCCGAACTTCCTCCACCGCGAGATCGGCGCTGCGGTGGCCGAGGCCGGGAAGCACCTCTGGATCGAGAAGCCCGTGGGCCTGACCGCCGCCGACGCCGCTGCGGTGCGAGACGCCGTGGTCTCCGCCGGCGTGCGCGCTGCCGTCGGCTTCAACTACCGCTGGGCGCCCGCCGTGCAGGAGGCGCGCCGGAGGATTGCCGCGGGCGAGGTCGGTGACGTCGAGAGCGTGCGGGTGCGGCTGCTGTCCGACTACGCCGCCGACCCGGCGGGCGCCCTCAGCTGGCGGTACTCCCGCGAGCGCGGTGGCGCCGGGGTGCTGGGAGACCTGGCCTCCCACGGGGTCGACCTGGCCCGGTACCTGGTGGACGACATCAGCGCCGTGGTCGCCGACACCGCCGTCTTCATCCCGCAGCGCGCCGTGCCGTCCGGGGCGACGGCCGGCCACCAGCGCGTCGCGCTGGGCGAGGGCACCGCGATGGGCGCGGTGGAGAACGAGGACGCCGTGACGGCGCTGCTGCGCTTCACCTCCGGAGCCCGCGGAGTGCTGGAGGCCAGCCGCGTGGCCGTGGGCGAGCAGAACACCTACGGCTTCGAGGTGGCGGGCACCCGCGGCGTGCTGCGGTGGGACTTCCGCCGCACGGGCGAGCTGAGCGTGAGCGGGGGCCGCAGCGGCGACGGGTCGGTGCTCTACCAGGACGCTCCGACGCAGACGCTCTACGTCGGTCCCGGTCACGGCGACTACGCGGCCTTCCAGCCCGGCGCCGCCATCGCCATGGGCTACGACGACCTCAAGGTGGTGGAGGCCGCCCGCTTCCTGCGCGCCGCCGCCGACCCGTCGTCCTCCCCCGAGCAGGGTCCCGCCACCCTCGACGACGCCGTGGCCAGCGCCCGGGCGCTCGACGCCATGAGCCGCTCGGTGGCCAGCGGCAGCTGGGAGCCGGTCGCGTGAGCGCCGCCACGAAGCCGGCCCTGCGGGTCGGGGTGGTCGGCTGCGGCGTCATGGGCACCGACCACGCGCGCCTGCTGGCGCGCCAGGTGTCGGGTGCGGAGCTGACCCGGGTCACCGACCTCGACCCCGGCCGGGCCGCGGCGCTCGCCGAGGAGCTGGGGGCGCTGACCAGCCCGGACGGTCCGGCACTCATCGCCGAGGAGGACGTCGACGCCGTGGTCGTCGCCTCTGCCGACGCCACCCACGCCGCGCTGGTGCTCGCCGCGGCAGCGGCCGGCAAGCCGGTGCTGTGCGAGAAGCCGCTGGCGCCCTCGCTGGAGGAGGCCGCCGGCGTGGTGCGCACCCTCGACGCGGACGGCACGGGCCACCTGGTGACCCTGGGGTTCATGCGCCGGGTCGACCCGGCGCACGTCGAGCTGCGCGAGGCGCTGCACCGCGGCGCCGTCGGGGAGCCCCTGCTCGTCCACGGCACCAGCCGCGGAGTCACCGCCGGCTCGGGAGCCACGAGCGAGGGCCTCGTCACTGGGTCCTTCGTCCACGAGGCCGACTCCGTGCCGTGGCTGCTCGGCTCGCCCGTCACCGCGGTGTGCTGGCAGGCGCCCGGGCGCTCCACGGGGACCGACACGGCCTCCGGCGACCTGCAGGACCCGCAGCTGCTGCTCCTGCGCACCGCCGACGGCGTCCTCACGACCGTGGAAGTGCTGCTGAACGCCCGCTACGGCTACGACGTCCGCTGCGAGGTGGTCGGCCGGACCGGCGCCCTGGCGCTGTCCGAGGCCTCCCAGACCACCTCGCTGACCACGCGCTCGGCGGACCTGGCTCGGACCAGCACCTTCGCGGCCGACTGGCGCCCGCGCTTCGCCGAGGCCTACCGGCGCGAGCTGCAGGCGTGGGTGGACGGTGTGCGCGGCCTGGAGGCACCCGCCCTCGCCACCGCGCGGGACGGGCTCGTGGCCGCGGCCGTGTGCGACGCCGCGGTCCGCTCGATGCGCGCAGCCGTCGACGGCGCGGGCCTGTGGACCTCGGTGGAGGTGTCGTGGTGAGCTCGCCGGCGCTGCCCGGCGCGCTGCCCGAGCCGCGCACGCCCGACCCGATGGCCGCGCCGGTGCTGCGCTGGGGCGTCATGGGCACGGGGTGGATCGTCGAGAGGTTCGTCGGAGCGCTGCGCACCGCCACCCGCCAGGAGGTCGCCGCCCTCGGCTCCCGCAGCGGCGACCGCGCCCGCGACGCCGCGCGGCGACTCGGTGTCGAGAGGGCGCACGGCAGCTGGGCGGAGCTGGTGGCCGACCCGGGCGTGGACGTCGTCTACGTGGCCACCGGCCACGCCGACCACCTCGCCGGAGCGCTGGCCGCCGTCGAGGCGGGCAGGCCCGTGCTGGTGGAGAAACCGCTCGCCCTCGACGCCGCCCAGGGCCAGCGGATCGCCGACGCCGCCCGCGCCGCGGGCGTCTTCTGCGCCGAGGCCCTGTGGAGCGCGTACCTGCCGCGCTGGGACGTGGTCCGCCAGCTCCTGGACGACGGCGTCCTCGGCCGCGTCACCGCTGTCGGCGCCGACCTCGGAGAGCACTTCGACCCCACCCACCGCGTCTTCGACCCGGCGCAGCACGGCGGGCCCCTGCTCGACCTCGCCACGTACCCCCTGGCGCTGGCCACGTGGGTGCTCGGCGAGGTGACCGCCGCCTCCGCCGTCGGCGTCCCCCACCCCAGCGGAGTGCTGGGCCAGGTGGGCGCCGTGCTGCAGCACGCTGGCCATGACGAAGGCGGCCCCTCGCTGTCGACGGTCCACACGACGCTGCTGGGGGACACCCCGACGGCCGCCCACGTGGTCGGTGACCGCGCCACGCTGCGGCTGCCCGGTCCCTTCTACGCCTCCGGCGACGTCGTCGTCGTCCCGGCGGGCGGGTCGGGAGCCCGCCCCGCGCCGGTGGTGCGCCGCGAGCCCGAGACCGGGCACGCCGGTCTGTTCTGGCAGGCGGCCGAGGTGGCGCGCTGCGTGGCCGGCGGGCTCACCGAGACCCCGGTGCGGCCGCTCGCGCAGTCGCTGGCCACGCTGCGCGCTCTCGACGCCGTCGCCGCTGCCACCCGCTGACCTCCTCGGGGCTGCAGCGACCCGCGCGTGCAGCGCCACCGCCCCCGGGGTGCTCGCGCCCGTCACGGACGCCCGACGCAGGCCGGTCCACGGGCTGCTGGTCGTCAGGAGGCGGTCAGGAGGCCTGGTCGGGCTGCGGGAGGCCCGCTGCGGGCGTGCGGTGCCGCGGGACCCTGTCGCGCGCGTACGTCACCTCGGTGTAGCCGTGCGGGGCGGGCCGCCCGTCCTCACCGAGGTTCACGAAGACGATCTCGTCGATGGTGACGATCTCCTCGCGCGTGATCATGTTGCGGACCTCCGCGCGCATCGTCAGCGACGTCCGCCCGAAGCGCACCACGCGCAGCCCCAGCTCCACGAGGTCGCCGAGCTGGGCGGGCGCCAGGAAGGCGGCCGAGGAGATGAGCTTGGTGACCACGCGGTGGCTGCCCAGCTGGAGGATCGCGTAGATCGCGGCCTCCTCGTCCACCCAGCGCAGGATGCTGCCGGCGGACGTGGTGCCGTTGGCGTTGAGGTGCTCGGGTCTCACCCAGGTGCGGGTGCGGTGGCTGATGGGGGCGACGTCGTCTCCAGGGCCTGCTGAGCCGAACACCCGACCGACGCTACCCGGCCGCCACGGCGTCGATCACCAGGTGGGGTGGTCCCGGCCCAGGGGCGTGCAGATGCACACCCGGTCACCGCAGGGGTCGGTCAGCACGGTGAACGAGGGTGCCGCCGCGGTGTCGACCTCGGCACCCTCGGCGGCGGCGGCCGCCACCACCTCGTCGGCCACCTCCGCCGCCACGCTGACGTCGAGGTGCCACCGGCTGGGCGCGGGCGTCTCGGTGCGCTGGAACCACACGGCCGGTCCGCGGTCGTGCGGGTCGTAGAGGCCGTCGTCGTCCCCGGGGCGCTGCACGTACCCCAGCGCCGCCGCCCAGACCCCGCGGACGACGTCCGGGTCCGGGGTGTCGAGGGCCAGCTCGAGGGTGCGCGGCAGCGCCGGCTCGGCGACGGCCCCCAGCTCCGCTGCCAGCACGGAGGTGCGCTCGGCCGCGGCCGCGTCGAACGCCGTCACCCGCCAGCCGGCGCTGTGCGTGGTCCAGCTGACGAAGACCAGGTCGTAGCGCCAGTCGAGGCTGGGGTGGTGGTCGAGCTCCTCGGCGAGCGCGCCGACCGCGGCCACCAGCTGCAGGGCGGCCGCCGGCGACGGCGCGCGGAAGGCCGTGCGCAGGGCGCCCAGCCGGGCCCGCCAGTCGGGGAGGCGCTGCAGGGCGGCAGCTGCGGCGTCGGCGTCCAGCGGGGTGCGGTCCACCCCCGTCAGGCTAGCCAGGCAGCGCCCTCCCGCCCGGTGACGACCGGGCGGGTGCCCTCAGCGGACGGGCTCGAGCACCTCGAGGCCGCCCATGAACGGGCGCAGTGCCGCCGGGACCACCACGGAGCCGTCCGGCTGCTGGTGGTTCTCGAGGATCGCCACCAGCCAGCGCGTCGTGGCGAGCGTGCCGTTGAGGGTGGCCACGGGACGCGTCGCTCCCCCCTCGCCGTCGGTGCGCTCGCGCACCGACAGGCGCCGCGCCTGGAACGTGGTGCAGTTCGACGTCGAGGTGAGCTCCCGGTAGCGGCCCTGGGAGGGCACCCAGCCCTCGCAGTCGAACTTGCGGGCGGCGCTGGTGCCGAGGTCCCCGGCGGCCACGTCGATGACGCGGTAGGGCACCTCGACGGCCTGGAGCACCTCCTCCTCCCAGCCCAGCAGCCGCTCGTGCTCGGCGGCGGCGTCCTCGAGGCGGCAGAAGCTGAACATCTCCACCTTGTGGAACTGGTGGACGCGGATGATGCCGCGGGTGTCGCGCCCGTGGCTGCCGGCCTCGCGCCGGTAGCAGGCCGACCAGCCGGCGTACCGCTTCGGCCCCGCCGACAGGTCGAGGATCTCGTCGGCGTGGTAGCCGGCCAGGGCCACCTCCGAGGTGCCCACGAGGTAGAGGTCGTCGGCGGCGAGGCGGTAGACCTCGTCGGCGTGCTCACCGAGGAAGCCGGTGCCGGCCATGACCTCGGGCTTGACCAGCGTGGGCGTGATCATCGGGCTGAAGCCGTTGGCGACGGCGCGGTCCACGGCGAGGTTGAGCAGCGCCAGCTCCAGCCGGGCGCCCACGCCGGTGAGGAAGTAGAAGCGCGAGCCCGAGACCTTCGCGCCGCGCTCCACGTCGATCGCGCCCAGCAGCTCGCCCAGCTCGAGGTGGTCCTTCGGCGCCTCGAGCGCCGGCGGGGTTCCCACCTCGCGCAGGACGACGTAGTCGTCCTCCCCGCCGGGAGGCGCACCCTCGATGACGTTCGCGAGGCTGCGGATGAGCCGGTCGAACTCGGCGCCCTGTGCGTCGGCCTCGGCGGCCGCGGCCCTGGCCTGCTCCGCGAGCTCCTTGGCGCGCCCGAGCAGCGCCGCCTTCTCCTCGCCCTTCGCCTGCGCGACCTGCTTGCCGAACGCCTTCTGCTCGGCGCGCAGGCCCTCGGAGGTCGTCATCGCCGCCCGGCGGGCGGTGTCGGCCGCCAGCACGGCGTCCACGACGCCCTCGTCAGCTCCGCGGGCGCGCTGGCTGGCGCGCACCGCCTCCGGGTCATCGCGCAGGAGGCGCACGTCGATCACCCCGTCAAGACTAGTCGCGCTGGCTCGACCTCTCACCGTCCGCCTCGCGCCGATAACGTTCCCGGCGTGACGACCACCGAGCTGATCTCCCTGGTCGTCGCCGTGGTGGCCCTCGTCCTCGCGGTCGTCGCGACGACGGTCGCGGTGCAGCTGCGCCGCAGCATCGCGGAGCGGATCGCCCAGCGCGCCGCCGCGCTCGAGCGCACCGCGCCGGACCGGCGCCCGCTGGCCGCCGTGGTCGTCAACCCCACCAAGGTGGGTGACGTCGGCGGGGTGCGCACCGCCCTCGACAGGGCCTGCCGCGACCTCGAGTGGCGTGAGCCGCTGTGGCTGGAGACCACCGCGGAGGACCCGGGCACCAGCCAGGCGCGCCGTGCGCTGGCCGCCGGAGCCGACGTCGTCGTGGCCTTCGGGGGTGACGGCACGGTGCGCCGCGTCGCCGCCGTGCTGGCGGGCACGGGGACCCCGCTGGGGCTGGTGCCCGCCGGCACCGGGAACCTGCTGGCCCGCAACCTCGACGTCGTCACCTCGCGCGCCGCGGAGATCGCCCCGGACGACGTCGAGGCCGCGATGCGGGTGGTGCTCTCCGGCATCGACCGGCGCATCGACGTGGGGTGGATCTCCCTGGAGCGGCCCGGGGCGGACCAGCCGGAGACCGAGGAGTGCTTCCTCGTGATGGCCGGGATGGGCTTCGACGCCGAGATCATGGCGAACGCCCCGGAGGCCCTCAAGGCCAAGGTCGGTCCGGCCGCGTACTTCGTCTCCGGGCTGCAGCGCTTCAACGGCGACCGCGTGCGCATGGACATCACCGTGGACGGCGTCCCGCACCGGCGCCGGGTGCGGACCGCCGTGGTCGGCAACGTGGGCCGCGTGCAGGGCGGGCTCGCCCTCATGCCCGACGCCGAGGTGGATGACGGCTACCTGGACGTGCTCGCCATCGGCCCGCGCGGCGTGGTCGGCTGGCTCGACGTCGCGGGACGGGTCATCACCCGCCGCACCTGGGGCGACCAGCGCCTGGCGCACTGGCGGGGCCAGCGCATCGACCTGGAGGCCGAGCAGCCCCAGGAGGCGCAGATCGACGGGGACCCGATCGGCGAGGTCCAGGCCATGCGCATCCGCGTCGACGAGGAGGCCCTGGTGGTGCGGGTCTCCAACCGGGCACCGCGCCGCCCGATCGGCGCCCGGGCGCGCCTGGCGTGGCCGGGGAGCCGCTGACCGGCCGGTCGCCGGCCCCTCAGTCCCCGGTCAGTTCACCGTCAGTTCCCCGTCAGGCGCCCTCAGGCGCTGGCCTCGCCGCTGTCCAGCAGCTGCGTCAGCCACTCCCGGGCCGCGGTGAAGTCGCGGTCGGCGGTGCCGGCCGGGGGCACCGGGGCCAGGCCGTCGGCGCGCGGGTAGGAGCCCAGGTAGCGGACCTGCGGGCACACCCGGTGCAGGCCCATGAGCGCCTCCGAGACGCGCGGGTCCGCCACGTGGCCCTCGCAGTCGATCGAGAAGGTGTACCGGCCCAGCTCGGTGCCCTGCGGGCGCGACTCGATGCGGGTGAGGTTGATGCCGCGGGTGGCGAACTGCTCCAGCAGCTCCAGCAGCGCCCCCGACCTGTCCTGCGCGAGAGAGGCCACCACGGTCGTCTTGTCCGACCCCGTGGGGGGCGGGGGAGCGGCCGGCCGCCCGACCACGACGAACCGGGTGACGGCCCCGGCGTTGTCGGCCACGTCGCGCTCGAGCACCTCCAGGCCTGCGGCCAGCGCCGCGGGCTCGGCGCACAGGGCGGCGTCGTAGGGGGCGTCCCCGGAGGCGCCGGCCAGCACCTGCGCCGACGCGGCCGTGGACAGCGCGGGGACGGTGACGGCCCGCGGGAGCTGCCGCGCCAGCCAGCCGCGGCACTGCGCCAGGGCGTGCGGGTGGCTGCCCACGCGCCGCACGTCCACCAGGGCGGTCCCCGGGCGGACGGCCAGCACGAAGGACACGGGCACCAGCACCTCGGCGCGGATGGACAGCGGCCGGCCCGCTCCGAGCGCGTCCAGGGTGGACGTGACACCGCCCTCGACGGAGTTCTCGATGGGGACGACGGCGAGGTCGGCCTCCCCCTCGCGCACGCCGTTCAGGGCGGCGTCGACGCTGGCGACGGGCACCCGCTCGGCCCCGGAAGCGCCGGGGGCGCGCCCCGCGGCCACCTCGGTGAAGGTGCCGGGAGGGCCCAGGTAGAGCAGGCGCAGGGACGTCACCCCCGCACGGTACCGAGCCTGCTCAGGCGCCCACGGGCTGCTAGACGGCAGCTGCCGGCCGGGAGCCGGGCGCGAAGGGCACGAGGGCCCAGACGGTCCGGCGGCCCGCGGTGTCCACCGAGGTGCCCCACCGGCGTGAGATCTCCTCGACGATGTGCAGCCCCCGACCGCAGGTGTCCATCGGGTCGGCGTCGTGCGCGGCCACCTCGCGCGGGGGACCGTCGCCCCCGCCGCCGTCCACCACCTCCACGGCGACCTCGTCCCCCGACAGGCGCCAGCGCACGATGAGGCCGCCGTCCAGGGGGCTGCCGTGCCGGACCGCGTTGCCGACCAGCTCGCTCGTGACGACGGCGACGTCGTCGGCGACCGGGCTGGTGCGCGGGTCGCGCAGGAGGTCGTCGTGCAGGGCGCGCCGCACGGAGGACACCTCCTGCGGCTCGTGCCGCACGCGGACGCACCGCACGGTGCTGGCAGGCACTTCGATGCTGACCGGCACGCTGACCGCCCTCTCGTCTCGGCCTCGTCTCGACTCCGACCCTGGGATGAGTACCCCTCGTCCGCTCGGTGAAACCGGCTGATCGGGCCCGCCGGGTGGTCGTGACCGGACGGCGACCACCCGGTCGCGCAGGGACACCGCGCTGCGCCGACCCGGGTCCCCCACCGTCACGCGGTCGCGTCGACGAGGACCTTGCCCACGGCACCGCGCTCGACCGCGAGGTGCGCCCGGGCGGTCTCGGCCAGCGGCAGCACGGTGAGCGGCAGTCCCGCCTCGCGGCCGACGCGCACGCCGCCGGCCTCGACGGCGGCCCCCACGTCCTCCACCGCGGCGGCCTTCGCGGCCCGCGGTGCGGTGTACACGAGCACGAAGTGCCACTGGGCGTTGAGCGCCATCTGGTCCCGCAGCGGCACGGTGACCTCCTCCCCCGGCGCCCCCGCGTACAGCGCGACGGTCCCGTGCTGCGCGAGGACGGCGGCGTCGAGGGCCGCGTTGGCCCCGGAGACCTCGACGACGACGTCGACCCCGTGCGGCGCCACCTGGCGCACGCGCGCGGCGACGTCCTCGCGGCGGTAGTCCACGACGTCGTGGGCGCCGGCGGCCGCGGCCAGCTGCGCCTTCTCCGGGCCGGAGACCGTGGCCAGCACGCGGGCGCCGGCCCACGCGGCCAGCTGGACGGCGGCGTTGCCGACGGCCCCGGCTCCGCCCTGCACGAGCACGGTGCGGCCCTCGAACGCGCCGGGCGCCACCCGCGCGGGCGCCGACTCCCCGAGCGTGAGGCAGCGGTGCGCCGTGAGGAACGGGATGCCGAGCGCCGCCCCCAGCTCGAAGGACGCGTGGTCGGGCAGGGGCACCACCTGGGCGGCGGGGACGAGCACCAGCTCCGCGGCCGTCCCCCAGGGACGGCCGAAGGCGGCCTCCCACACCCAGACCCGGCGTCCCACGAGGGCCGCGTCGACCCCCTGGCCGACCGCGTCGACCACTCCGGAACCGTCCTGGTCCGGCACCTGCCAGCCCGCTGCCGGGTCCGTGGTGGAGCGGACCTTCCAGTCGGTCGGGTTCACGCCGGAGAAGGCGACCCGGAGCCTGACCTCGCCGGGTCCGGGGTCGGGGACCTCGCGCTCGACCAGCCGGAGCACCTCCGGGCCACCGGCCCGCTCGTAGACGACGGCACGCACCGTCCCATCCTGCTGAGCGCCGCCCGCTCCGCACGCCGAAGGCCCCCTCCCCTTCCCGCACTCACGCACCCCAGTGCGGTCGCGCGCCCCTCTGGAGGAGCACTGGGGTGCGCGAGTGCCAGCGGAGAGGACGCCGGAGGAGTCGCCGCGCGGCCGGGGCTGTGCGTGGACGCGTCGCGCCGTGGGCGCGCACGGCGATGGCCGATGATGGAGGGGTGACCGGGGGCATCCACTCGCAGGTGCGCGTCAGCGTGGTGCCCCTCACCTGCGCGCGCTGCAAGCTGCCGATCCCGGCGGGTCAGCGGCACCTGCGGCACGTCGACACCCGGGCGACGCCCACGGTGCGCTTCGTCGAGTGCGCCGACTGCGCGCGCCGCGGGGGGCGCGGCGAGCAGCTGGACGCGAGGCCCGGCGCACGACCGGTCTGAGGGGTCAGGTCTGGGGCGCGGTCCACTGCTCCCAGCTCAGCACCCAGTCCCCCAACCCGTTCGTCAGCTCCATCGCCCGATCCGTCCCGGTCACCTCCACCACATCACCGCGCTGAGCCAGGTCGAAGAACCACTTCGCGTTCGCATCCGAGACGTTCAAGCACCCGTGCGAGACGTTGCGCACCCCCTGAGAGGCCACCGACCACGGCGCCCCGTGCACGAACTCCCCCGAGTTCGCGATCCGCGTGGCCCACTTCACCTGCGTGGCGTAGTCCTGCCCCACCGTACGACCGTCCATCAGGTAGTCCGCGTGCTTCTCCAGCACCAGGTGCACCCCCGAGCGCGTCACGAACGCCGGATCGGAGTCCTCCCGACCCGCCGAGATCGGGATCACCCTGGCCACCTGCCCGTTGACCCGCACCGTCATCTCATGGGTGTCAGTGTCCGCGGTGGACACATGCGCATCACCCACCGTGAAGGACACGTCCCGGTCCGCAGCCCCCCACGCCCCGTCCACCCGCA